>CAUQIC010000003.1:0-312134 GCA_963518055.1 uncultured Chryseobacterium sp. | reverse complement strand
ATCCTACGCGTTGTAGAATGTCTGGTATCTGAAATCTGACGTCTGATGTCTATTACCCCACTTTCAACTTTCCACTTTCCACTTTCCACTTTCCACTTTCCATTTTCCACTTTCCATTCCCTAGCCCTGATAGTAACGGTTACCCCGCAGCATGGGTTGGAGAAAGCATTGGAGCGAGGAGTATGAGTGGATAGCAGGATAAAGCTCCTGAGAAGCAAAAGAGTGCCAATAAATGTCTCAATAGCGTTTATAGCTATTCCCCTCTTTTGAAGAAGATCAAATATGATTTAAATGGGCAAGAGTTATTGCTGTATTAACATATTAGGCAGGGGAATTCATATATTGATAATTAGGAATACCAATTATTTTTAGCATATGTATTCACTGGTTATCTAAATAGAATAAAGAAATAAATGATTATGCTGTATAAAAATAAAGGACAAGCATTACACAGCTTTCGTTGCTGATACTAACGGGAACATGGGGAAATTTACCATTAAAATATAATGAATCTCCTTCTTTCAGAATAATTTCTTCGTTGTCAATAATATATTTGACTTCACCTTTGAGAATATATTTAAATTCCCAGGCATCTGTGATTACTTTTTCCCTTTTGGAATTGGGTTCAAGGGTTAAAAGAGCAGCTTCAAATCCTAAAGAATGCAAGCTTTTACTGAAAATATGCATATACTTAAAACCTTCAGCTTCTACTTCTTTTTCAATGACCTGCTGACTTTCTTTGGGAAGATAAATGAATTTTGCATTAGACTTTTTTTCTACTCCTTCAAAGAAATAGCTTGCATCAATTTCCAAAGATTGAATCAGATCCAGTAGAACAGGAAGAGAAGGAATAGTTCTTCCATTCTCGATACGGGATACCAGGCCATTGCTTACATTAGCTCTGAATGCCAGTTCGTTAATCGTTAAATTATTTTTTTTCCGTATATCTTTTAATCTCTTACCAATACCTATTAAAAAGTCATTCATGCTTATTTTTCGTCATTAGATGAAATGCAAAGGTAATATTATTCTGTAGAGTTTATATAGGGAAGGGAATCAATTCATTGAAAATTATTGTTGGAATAGAAAAGTGTAATGTAGGTAAAAATTAAAGGGTTAAGAAATCTAAGAATGGAGATGATGATTTTTTTGTATCACTATTTGTATATTGAATTAAAATGGGTGAGAGAATATTCTAATAGAATCTTATTTTTCTTTCCCTTCTCCATTTTTCCTTCCCCAAAAAATCCCTATTTTTGTAATAACTCCTTATTTCATTTATGAAAAAAATTATCCTTATTGAAGACGAAACGAGTGTAGTATCTTTTATTAAGAAAGGACTGCAGGAAAATGGATATGAAGTTTCCGTAGCTTTTGACGGGCGTACTGGGGTACAGCTGGTACAAGCGAATGATTTTGATCTGGTCGTTTTAGACATTATGCTTCCGGAAATGAATGGATTGGATGTATGTAAGGAAATAAGGAAAACCAATCAAAATGTGCCGATTTTGTTTCTGACGGCTCTGGGAACATCTGAAAATATTGTTCTGGGGTTAGAAAGTGGAGGAGATGATTATTTGGTAAAACCTTTCAAATTTATTGAATTGGTTGCGCGTGTGAAATCTCTGCTGAGAAGAAGTAATACGCTTAGCCCACAGGAAGCTATTGAGCCGGAGCCGGATAATGAAGATGTTTTCCAGTTTTCTGATTTGATAGTGAATGATTACACCAAAAAGGTTACTCGTGCCGGAGAGGATATTACTCTTACTTCTACAGAATATAAGTTACTGCTGTACTTCCTCAATAATCCTGAGAAAGTAATTTCGAGAGCTGAAATTCTGGATGCAGTATGGGGAGTAAACTATGAGTTGGGAACCAATGTAGTAGATGTTTATGTGAACTATTTACGAAAGAAATTGGATAGTCAGGATGATCAGAAGTTGATTCATACCGTGATAGGAATGGGATATGTATTGAAAAAAGCATAATGGATGTTTAACAGAGTAATGACAAATCAGACCAAGACGATGGTGCTTTTAATGTTGGTTTTTACTGCCATTATATTGCTTTTCAGTGGTTTGGTTTACTTTTCTATTGTTAATTTTTCTCACCAGAGATTTTACGAATTACTCAAAATCCGCACGGCTACTATTATTCAGATAGAGAAGAGTAAGGATCATCTTGATCTTCCGGAAAATTATGTTCTCAGCAGCCTGAATGATGAAGAGCTTCCTATGGAAAAAGATTATGTTTTTGCTGTTCCTGCTGATTCAAACTTTAAAAAGATATCTCAAAAAGTTCATATCCCGGATTATTTCTTTAAAAATATTATTAGAGAAGGTGAATCTAATTATAATGATCAAGAGTTCTATTATATCGGGCAGAGTTTTAGATATGAGGACAAAGATTATATTGCGATCGCTTCTGCTAAGAATCATTATGTTGTTTATTACCTTGGATTTTTAAAAAGAACGCTTCTTACCTGTATTGTCCTATCGTTGTTTTTCAGCATGATATTCTCCTTTTATTTGTCTAAGACACTTTTTAGACCCATTCTAAAAATTACCGGGAAAGTAAAAGAGATCAGTTCTGAAAATTTGCATCTGAGACTTGAATCTCAACCGGATAATAAAGAGTTGAATGAGCTTGTGGATACATTTAATGATATGCTCAATCGCATTGAGACTTCTTTTGAAACCCAAAATCACCTGATTGGGAATGTTTCTCATGAATTGCGAACTCCTTTAACCTCTATCATGGGGGAAGCTGATGTTGCCCTTTCAATCAGCCGGACCTCAGAAGAATATAAAGAAACGTTGGAAATTATTCTGAATGAAGCTGAGAAGCTTGATAAAAAGATAAAGGCCTTATTGATGATTGCTCAAACCGGATTCGATGGAAAAATCCAGAAAATGGCTAAAGTGAGAATTGATCAATTATTATGGGATGTGATCGAAACATTGAGAAGAATTGATTCTCGAAATAATATTTATCTGGACATTAGTATGCTTCCGGATAACCCCAAAAAATTGAAAGTACAGGGGAATGAACAATTATTGCATTTAGCAGTTGCCAATATCATCAGTAACGGATGCAAATATTCGAACTTTCAGCAGGTGAAAGTCTCTTTAGGAGCCACAGATACAGATGTTTATATTATTGTAAAAGATACGGGGATCGGAATTCCTCAAGTGGAAATGAATAAAATCTACGATCCGTTTTTCAGGGCATCAAATACCAACAACTACGAAGGCTATGGAATAGGGCTTCCATTGGCCAGAAATATTGTAAGAATGCATCATGGTGAATTGGTCGTGAGTTCGTTTGAAAACCAAGGGACCACTGTACAGATGCGTTTTCCCAATTTCTATAGTATGCAACAAGAGGCATAACAATCAATATTTGCCATCTGCCAATATAAGATCCTGCAACTTTCTCTTGCAGGGGGTTCTCCTTTCTCTATATTAATTCATATTAACAATTTTCTAATCTCATTTTAATCTCTTTAATGACATTTTAATTCCGTTCCAAAGGTCTTCTAATTTGGTCGTTTTAGTTTTGTATTATCAAAAAAGATCAACACAATACAAAATAATAAGAACATGACTAAAACAATTTTAATTGCAACAGATTACTCTCTTGAGTCATTAAACATATTAAAGAAAATATTGAAAGAGAAAGATGCATCCGAAGATCAGAATCAATATAACATCCTTCTTACTTCGGGATATGATTCAGGAGATTCAATCAGAGATCTTTTATTCAATACCAAGACTTCTATTTTTAATAAAATCAGACCTGCTGAGTTCTGTGATGCCTATGGAATCATTAAAAATAAATATCCTCATTTGATTAATAAAATAATCTGCGATGTCTTTACAGGAAGTTTTCAGAGAACATTCAACCAATATGTAAAGGCAGGAAATGTTGAAGAAGCTTACTATTCTTCATCGATCAAAAGTAAAGGGAAAGGAAAGTTCGATATTGTCCCTTACATCAAAAAGTGTAAAGAACTGCAGTCTAAAGAAATCACAATTGAAGTCAGAGAAAAACTTCCGGAAAGAGGAAGGTTGGCAGAGATCTTCGTAGAAGTCTAAAAATATATTATAACAATATAAAAAAGTAAAAAAATGTTAAGGAATTATAGTAACAGCAGGACACTGGGGGACAATATCAGATTGGGGACGCTGACTGCATTTACGGCAGGTACTATAAATATTGCTTCCCTATTAATATTTCTCTCTTTTACCTCAAACGTAACAGGGCACTATGCTATTTTGGCGGCAGAAATCAGTAAAGCAAACTGGTCGCAGGTCGCAGTTGTAGGAGGTTGGATCTTTTTATTCTTCTTCGGAAGTTTTCTATCCAACTTTATTGTGATCAATTTTAACAAGAAAAGTAAATATTTCGCTCATGCCATGCCTATTGTGCTGGAAATACTATGTCTTCTCTTTGTAGGGGTATATGGACAGTTATATTATCAGAAAACATTGGAAGAGACTGAATATTTAGTGGCACTGATGCTCTTTGCTACCGGTCTCCAGAATGGTTTGACAGCGAGTATTTCCAATTTTTCTGTAAAAACGACCCACCTTACGGGGACAACCACGGATCTGGGGATTTTGGTATCGATGTTTACTCAGAAAAAATACAGAAAAAATGGGGAGTTGATTGGAAGAGCAAAGCTACTGTCGAGTATCATGTTAGCGTATGTTTTAGGCGCAGTGTTCTCGGGATTAACCTATTATTATCTGGAATTCAGAGTGTTTTATGTAATCAGCTTATGTCTATTGATTGTAATCGGCTATGATGCGTATAAAATTCATGTGCGACACTTTAATACCAAATACAGATACAACAGAATTTACAGGAAACCTAATCTTTTGGCTTACTTATACGAAAAGATCCATGGTATTCCCGGAAAAGAGAAAAAGAGAAAGCTTGTCTTTGAAGACTAAGATAAAGATATCACTTTAATTTTTTGTATAAACTAGCTGTTAACACCCTTTTTCTATCTTGGAAAAGGGTGTTTTTTGTTAAAAATGATTTGGATAAAGGAGTATGGTTTATTGTTTGCAGATGATCCTACTATGAGAGATTTGAAAGGTATTGATGAGATAAAGAGTCTGTCTGATCCCTTTTTTGAAAAGATTTAAAAAATCAGATGGGGATAAATAGGGTATAAATGTTGATAATTAAATATTAAATCACGATTTTAGTATTTTAATTCCCGTTTTCATTAACTATTTTTGTAAGTTGATTTACGTTTTTATGTCAGATATTATTCAGCTTTTACCGGATCATGTAGCGAACCAAATTGCGGCAGGAGAAGTGGTGCAGAGACCTGCATCCATTGTGAAGGAACTATTGGAGAATGCTATTGATGCAGATGCAACAAAAATTGAATTGATCATCAGAGATGCCGGAAAAAATCTTATACAGGTAGTAGACGACGGAAAGGGGATGTCTGAAACAGATGCTAGAATGGCATTTGAAAGACATGCTACATCCAAAATCAAAGGAACAGAAGATATCTTTAAGATTGCTACTAAAGGATTCAGAGGAGAAGCTCTGGCTTCTATTGCCGCTGTTTCGCAGGTTGAGCTGAGAACAAAACAAAAGGACGCTTCTATTGGAACGAATATCTATATTGAAGGAGGAGTTTTTCAATTTCAGGACCCTATTCAAACGGTGGAAGGCTCCAACTTCTTAGTCAAAAATCTCTTCTATAATGTTCCTGCAAGAAGAAAGTTTCTTAAGAACAATAATGTTGAATTCAGGCATGTCATTGATGAATTCCAGCGTGTAGCATTGGCTCATGAAGGGTTAGAGTTTTCTTTATTTCATGATGATGAAGCGGTATTCAGATTAAGAAAAGGCAGTCAGATGCAGCGTATTGTGGATGTTTTTGGAAGAAAGCTTCAACCGCTTTTGATTCCTATTAAAGAAGATATTATCTGGTGTAAACTTCACGGGTTTGTTGCCAAACCTGAAGGGGCTAAAAAAGCGAGAGGAGAACAGTTTCTTTTTGTGAACGGAAGATATTTCAAAAGTCCATATTTCAATAAGGCTGTTCAGGAGGCTTTTGAAGGTCTGCTTCAACCGGGGTATGTGCCGTCTTTTTTTCTTTTCCTGGAGTTGGATCCTGAAAAAATAGACGTCAATATTCATCCACAAAAAACAGAAGTGAAGTTTGAAGATGAGCATCTTATTTTTGCTTTGCTTCGTTCCACAATTAAGAGATCTCTGGGAATTTATAATGTCTCTCCGAGTCTTGATTTTGACAGAGATCCGGAATTGGATAGTATGATGAATAAGCCTATTCCCAGCAAAGGAAATGGAGGTGGAAGTGGAGTTATAAAAATGCCTGAAATCATTGTAGATAAAGATTATAACCCGTTTTTGGAAGAGAGGAATGTACATCCGGAAGAAATACAGAACCTAACAGAAATGTATCATCAGAATATTACTGCAGAGCCTTCAAAAATCAATTTATTTGAAGATGAAGATTTTGATGAAGACCTGATGAGACTTCCCAATGGATATTGGCTTTTCAATAAAGGAGATGTGACTTTAATGCTGGATCTTGGCAGAATGCACAGATTATTGGTTTCGGAGACTAATAAATCTACCCGAAAATCAAATACCAACAGTCATGCTCTTTTGTTTTCTCTGGAGTATCATATGAATGAGATTGAAAAAAATAAGTACAATTCAATCAAAAAATATTTGCCGGAACTTGGGTTTGACATGAAAATTGCTCATGAAAGTGTACTGAGGATAGATTCTCTTCCTGAAGGGCTGAAAGAAACACAGGCAATGAAATTCCTGGAAAACCTTTTTGAGATCCTGGAGTATAAAACGGAAGGAGAATTTCTACAGTACTATCATAATCAATGGAATAAGATGCAATCGAAATCCAGATTTGATTTTATATATAAAAAAGATGCGGAACAAGTAATTAAAGACTTTACAGCACTAGGATTTCCTGAGTTTTTACCGGATGGAAAAAGGTGTTTTTACGAAGTTCCGTTTAATGATTTTAAAAACAAATTTTAAAAAAATGTTTAATAATATACCACCAATTACAAGAAATATTATCATTATTAATGTAATCGTTTTTATTGTTACATCCTTAATGGGAAATCAAATTATTGGTTATCTTGCCGGTTTCTATCCTTTTTCTCCTTTTTTCCACTCATGGCAGATCATTACTCACATGTTTATGCATGGAAGCATTATGCATATTTTGTTTAATATGCTGACGCTATTTAGTTTTGGTCCTATTCTGGAACAAACATTGGGAGATAAAAAATATTTGATCCTTTATTTTGCAAGTGGGTTAGGAGCCTTTTTTCTGTTCAATTTGTGGAATTTTGTAGAAGTTCAACAGCTCTCCAATGAATTGCAACAGCTTGGGTTCAATGTAGGAGCGTATTTATCCGGAGCAAGTGTAGAGTTTTCAGGAAATGCAGACGTTATTCTTAGACAAAAAGAATTGTTAGGAAGCTTGAAAGATATAGTAGCAACGCCTATGGTGGGAGCTTCCGGAGCCATTTTTGGAGTTGTGGCCGCTTTTGCAACGCTATATCCGGATTCAAAAATAGGAATCATGTTTATTCCTGTCCCTATAAAAGTAAAATATTTGTTACCGATTATTGTTGTTATTTCTGTATACCTTGGGGTTTCTGGGAATGGAGGAGGAATTGCTCATCTTGCTCACGTAGGTGGAGCATTAGTGGGTTGGTTGTTGGCACGAAATTGGAAAAAGCACTTGTATAGATTTAACTAAAACAATTTTGTGAAGATTTTCCGACTTATATTATTTATTCTACATCTTGGAATTTTATGTTTATTGCTGGCTATTTTATTGAATGCCTATATCCCTCCTAAGATATTTCCGTGGTTCAATTTACTTTCTCTTGGATTCCCCGTGCTTATTGTCTCTTATATTATATTGACGATTTTCTGGGTATTCAGTTGGAAAAAAAGAGCCTTTGTATTTATGTTTGCAGGACTGGCTTTTTTAAGCCCGATAAAACGATGGGTTAATTATTCTGCCGATAAAAAAGGAAATTCTGATATAAAGGTAGTTTCCTTTAATATCAGAGGCGGAAGCATGGGTAAAGAAGAAATTGGAACCTATCTGAAATCTCAAAATGCTGACGTGATTCTTTTACAGGAAAATTTTGGGGAAGGATATAAGTTTGAAGGATATCAAAAAGTAAATTCAAAAGGAGGCTTTTCTATTTTGACCAAACATAAAATTTTGAGTCATAAAGTAATAGCTCCTCAAGATGAAAGAATTCCGGGAGCAGAGGTCGATATAGAAATTAAAGGACGGGTCTATAGATTTATTGATGTATACCTAAATCCTTTTCGTTTTGAGAAAGAAATGGTAAAACTGGACAGAGATTCTGAAGTCAATAAGCAGAAAGCAATAGATGTGGTAAAAAAACTTATTCCTACTTTTAAAAAACACCAGGAACAAGTCGGTATTTTACACGAATCAGTTGAAAATTCACCTTATCCGGTTATTCTGGCCGGCGATTTTAATTCCGTTCCCAATTCCTATGAATATTACCATTTATCAGAAGGGCTTGAAGATGCTTTTTTGAGCGCAGGGAAAGGAAGTGGAACAAGCTTTCATGATTACAAATTTCCCATCAGGATAGATTATATTTTTTCTTCAAAGTCTGTACATCCGGTTTCCTATGTGGTTGACCGTTCTGTCAGTATTTCAGATCATTATCCTGTTATTGCAGAGTTTTCGGTAAACCCGAAATAATCATAAAAATAGTTAAAATTTGACTTAATGGTAGGGTTTTTGCTTAGAAAAATCCGTACCAAGACCGTTTTTCATGAAGTCGAATCAGATATTACTATTTATACATATTGTTATTGCTGTTTTATTGCTGTGCACATTAGGGAATGCATGGATTCCACCTAACCTTTTGGGGAATCTTAATCTTCTTTCTCTTGGTTTCCCGTATCTGATATTGGCTCACATCATTCTTACGCTGGTCTGGATTTTTAAGAAAAAGAAAGTAGCAATTGCTTTTGCATTGGGAACACTTATTTTCTATAACCCAATAAGAAGATGGGTTAACTTTTCACCTAAAACAGAAAATCTGAAAACAATCCGTGATATTAAAGTTTTAACCTTTAATGTGAAGTATGGTGAGTATGGATGGGATAAAGTAACAAATTATATTAAAGAGCAGGATCCTGATATTATTCTGGTTCAGGAAAAAGATACAAACCGTGCTATAAAACACGATTTAGTAAAATATCCTTCAGTTATTCTTAAAACAAAACATAAGATTGTAAGACAGGCAGAGATTATTGAAGACAATTCAAGAGGTAATTCTTTCTTTGCAGATGTAGATATCAATGGAAAGATGATAAGAATTGTAAATGTGTATCTGGAGCCTTTCAGACTTCATAAAACGATGTTTACAAAACTCGATGCTCTGGGGATTGGTAATGTCTCTACTCTGCTTTCTCATATGATTCCTACCTTTCAGGCTCATGAAGATCAGATTAAAAAAATCAGAAAAATCATCGATTTATCACCCTACCCGGTAATTTTGGCCGGTGATTTTAATTCCGTTCCCAATTCGTATGAATATTATAATTTGGGAAAAGACCTTCAGGATGCTTTTCTGGTAGCAGGAAAGGGAAGTGCAAGTAGCTTTCACGATTATAAAGTGCCCTTAAGAATCGATTATATCTTCACTTCAAAATCAATTATTCCTTTGAGCTATAAAGTAGATCAATCTGTAAAATTATCGGATCATTACCCTGTAATTGCAGAATTTCTGTTAAATTAGTTCCATGAAAAATTTACTGTTCGCGGTTTTTATTTTTTCCATTTTATTAAGTGGCTGTTCCAAGAAAGAGTCTCCCGGATTTAGCACAGAACAGGAAGTAAAAATCCATTATGACACTACTGCTATTGATTCCTTCTCAACAGGAGCTGTTTCGGTAGATATTGCGCGTAAGATAAAAATGTCTTCTCCTCAATACCTCGACTCTGTAAAACAAGCTAAAAAAGCTCAGGAAGAAGAAAAAAAATTGAAGGCAGAGCTGGAAAAAGAAAATAAAAAGAAGCTTGACGAAGAAAAGAAAAAAACAGAGTCTGAAAAGAAACAGAAAGCTTCGGAAACACCAACAACCAACGAAACCAAAACAGAATAGTTAAAAATCATTTAAAAAATATAAAATATGAAAAAGCAAATCTTAGCAGCTTTAGCGATCTCAGTATTCGCTGTAGCATGTACTAAATCAACGACAAAGACAGAGCAGGTAGAAAATGCCAACGGAGAAGTTACGACTACCACCACGACGGTGACGGAAACTTCACCCCATATTGCTGATTCAGCCAAAGTTAATCAGGCTAAAGAAGATGTTAATAAAAAATTAGATCAGGCCGGAGATAAGATTGATAATGCTGCTCAGAAAGCAAAGGATAAAATTGATGCCACAGCGGATAAGACAAAGCAAGATCTTAACAAAGCGGGGCAGGATATCAAAACAGAGGCTAACAAAGTAGGAAAGGATATTAAAAGTGGAGCACAGGAAGCAGGGAAAGATGCTAAAGATGCTGCCAGAAAAGGAGCTGCAAAAGTAGAAGATGCAGCGAAAAAATTAAAAGAAGATTTAAGCAAATAAAAGATAAACCGCAGTTGAATTTCAAACTGCGGTTTTTGTTTCTATATAAAATATACCTTTATTTTTATCTATTTAGTTCCAATAGTGGGTCTATATACTCTCTGTCATTACTTAATCTTGGCACCTTATTCTGGCCCCCCAGTTTTCCTTTGGATTCAAGCCAATGATAGAACAGGTTATTTTTTGCAATATGCACAATCGGCCTTTTGAGTGTTATATTATTGTATCTTTTTGCTTCATAATCTGAATTGATGGTTTTTAAGTGCTGATCAAAAATATCTACAAAACTGTCCAGATTATCGGGGTGCTGAGTGAATTCAAAAATCCATTCATGGGCGCCTCCCTCATTTTCTTTCATAAAAACGGGAGCTCCGGTAAAGTCTGATATTTGCGCTCCTGTAATTTCACAAGCTTTAGATAAAGCAGATTCTACATTGGTAATCATCAGCTCTTCACCAAAAGCATTGATATAATGTTTGGTTCTTCCTGTTATTTTGATCCTGAATGGGTTGATAGAAGTGAAGACAACAGTATCACCAATTAAGTATCTCCATAATCCGCCGTTGGTGGTAATAACCATTGCGTAGTTCTTGCCAATTTCCACATCCTCAAGACTTACCACTTTAGGATTTGAAAAGTGAAACTGATCCATTGGAATAAATTCGTAGAATATACCATAATCAAGCATAAGAAGCATCTCATCACTGTTGGATCTGTCCTGTATTCCGAAGAAGCCTTCAGAAGCATTATAAATTTCGTAGTAATTGATGTTTTTTCCGATGATCTGTCTGTATTGCTCTCTGTAGGGTTTAAAACTGATTCCACCGTGAAAAAAGACCTCTAAATTAGGCCACAGCTCAGAAACGCTGCCAACATTGGTTTCTTTTAAAACTCTTTGTAAAAGAACCATCATCCAGCTTGGCACTCCAAGGATGCTTCCCACATCTTCATTTTTAACTTCCGAGGTAATGGCTTTCAGCTTGCTTTCCCATTCTCCCATCAGGGAAACCTTTTTACTGGGAGTCGTCGTTATTTCTACCCAAAACGGAAGGTTATCAATTAAAATGGCAGATAAGTCTCCAAATTTTGTGTTAAAATCGGCATATAGTTCAGAACTTCCGCCTAAACGTAAATTTTTATAATTAAAAAGCTGGTTTTCCGGATGATTATTGGCGTAAATAGAAACCATATCTTTTCCGGCTTTCATATGGCAATATTCCAGACTCTCTGCTGAAATGGGGATAAATTTGCTTTTTGCATTGGTTGTTCCCGATGACTTGGCAAAATGTTTAATGAGCCCTGGCCAGCTTACATCTTTGTATCCTTGTCTAGCCTTCTCAATAAAGGGTTCAAAATCCTCATAAGTAACTATCGGGACCTTATTTTTAAAGTCCTGATAACTTGAAATAGAGTTGAATCCGTACAATTTACCATACTCTGTATCTTCAGCATGAAACAGTTGAGAAAATAATATCCCCTTCTGTGTTTCAATAGGATGATCCATGAAATTCTGTATCTGATCTATCCTTTGACGGATAAACCAATTGACGACGGTATTGAAAAGTGCTTTGGTTGCCATTTCAACAAATATAATGATATTTGAATTTTCTGAGAATTTTTTATGGAGTTAAATAAAAAAACCGTTACAAAATATGTAACGGTTTAGTATTTAGTGTATTGTTTCTAGCAATATTCGTCATAAGCAGCCTGAAGGTTTGCAGCAATAGCTCCTGCAGGGTTTCCTTCAATGTGGTGTCTTTCCAGCATGTGAACCAACTCTCCATCTTTGAAAAGGGCAACACATGGAGAACTTGGAGGGAATGGAGCAAGGTGCTTTCTAGCTTCTACTACAGCCTCAGTATCAAATCCTGCAAAAACAGTTGTTAAATGATCTGGCTTTTTGTCACCGGTCAAAGAATATACTACTCCTGGTCTTGCTGCTCCGGCAGCACATCCGCATACTGAATTAATAACTAATAATGTAGTTCCCGATTGCTTTAGAGCATCTTCTACCTGAGCAGGAGTTGTTAAATCCTGGAAACCTTTATCTGTAAGTTCAGCCTTCATAGGCATTACTAAATCTGTTGGATACATAAATTTTGTTTTTTATCAGTACAAAGTTAAGCAATTCTTTACGTTTGGTCAATATATAATAACTATCGATGGATTAGTCATATAAAATTAATTAAATGTTAATAATATAAAAATACTCAAAAAAACGTGAATTAAAAATATGAATAATCAAATATTTTTATTAAATTTGAAATGATTCTGAAAAACAAAAGACCATGAAAAAAACATTTATTGCTTTCCCTCGAGCAATCATTCTATTTAATTCTGCGTGAAATATGACAGCAAATCAACTCTTTTTACAGTTTTTATATAAAACTGAATAACAAAACTTGAATATCCAAAAATGAAGCCCAAGACTCGAAAGTCCTGGGCTTCTTTAATCAAATCGATATGCAAAGGTTGAATATCCTTAAGTATTGGGATAAGTGTTTGAGAAATTTGAGATAACCCCAAAAACCAAAACTCTTTCCCTTTATGAAAGGAGCTTTTTAGCCATCTCGGAAATGCTTTTTCCGTCTGATTTTCCGGCTAACACTTTTGAAGCGGCTCCCATTACCTTTCCTAAATCTTTAATAGATTCAGCTCCGGTTTCAGAAATAATATTTTTAATTTCTGTTTCTAATTCTTCAGCAGAAAGTTGTTTTGGAAGAAACTTTTCAATGACTTTCATTTGTGCTTCTTCCACTTCTGCCAAATCTTGCCTTCCCTGGGCAGTAAACTGTTCAAAAGAATCTTTACGCTGTTTGATCATTCTCTGCAGGATAGCAATTTCCTGCTCTGCAGAAACTTCAGCTCCTCTGGCTTCTGTTTTTAAAAGAAGAATTTGTGATTTTACAGCACGAAGAGAATCCAGAGCAACTCTGTCTTTTTCTCTCATCGCTGTTTTTATAGCTTCGCTAATTATATTTTCTAAACTCATTTTAATTAATTTACCAATATACCAATGTAACAGTGTAACAGTGTATCAATGTACCAATTATAAAATGCACAGAATTGTTACATTATTAGATTGGTACACTGTTACATTGTTACATTATTTTAGTCTACGTCTTTATTTAAAAAACGGTTTTCTCTGATCTGCATGGATCCGTTGTTGTCAGACAAATAGGTATTAATATTCTGGTCTGAAGCATTGGTTCCGTCGATTGAGATATTTTTTCTTTTGAAAGCAGGAATAGATTCAAACTCACTTGTGCTGTCGAAGCTTTGATATCGTGAATTGAATTCTTTTAATTTATTTCTTCTTTCTACTACTCTGTCCTGATCAACCGCTTTATTCACGAAAGTGAATTCTGATTCTTCAGTTTTGGGAGTTTCAATTTTATTTTCAAAAGCAGGTTTTGTTTCTGCTTTTGTTTCCTCTTGTTTCTGATAGAACGTTTCAATCTTTTGAGCAGGCTCTGCTACTGCGCTTGTAGGAGCATTAAACTCTGCCTTCGGTTGGCCAAAATCTGTTTTAGGTTCATTTCTTACAGGCTCATTGACAAAGAAACTGAATTCAACAGGTTTTTCTTCTGAAAAAGAATTGTTGAATGAACCAGCAGGACCAGATTGAGGGTCTTCTTTTTTATTTTCAAAATCAAATGAAAAGGATTGGATCTCAAGATCGTTTGGGTCTTCCCCTTCTTCATCAATAGAGAATAAGCTATATTCTTGTCCCTCTTCTTCTTCATTTTTCCATGCTTGTTCCGGAGAGTTTGTTCTATCTTCCTCTTTATCAAAAAAGTTGATCTCCGTTTTGATCTCCTCTTCTTCAATGATCATTTTTTTTTCAATAGAAGTCACCTTGAATTGTGGTGTATCATGGTCTTCATCATCTAATCTGAAATGATTAATTCTATTGTTATCATAAGTTGCTTCGGTAGGCGTTTCTCTTTCTTCTCTTGTTTTAAAAGGAGAAGACTTTGGCGCTTCAAAACTATCATTAAGACTTATTCTGATCTTTTCTGTAGGACCTGAAAACTTTTTGTTATCATTAGAAAAACCCGTCGCAATAACAAGAACACTTACAGCATCTCCTAATTCTTCATCAGCACCTACTCCAAAAATGATATCAGCTGTATTTCCTGCCTCTTTCTGGATATGATCCATAATGATACCGATTTCGTCCATGGTTACTTCTTCTGCACCACTTCTGATCAGCAAGAGTACATTCTTAGCACCTGTAATCTTGTTATCATTTAATAGAGGAGAATCAAGAGCTTTTCTTACGGCCTCTTCTGCTTTATTTTCGCCAGAAGCTGTCCCTGTGGACATAAGAGCTGTTCCGGAATTTTGAAGCACAGATTTAGCATCTCTAAAGTCAATGTTTACATCAAAATATCCTGTAATCACCTCTGCCATTCCTTTGGCTGCATTGGCTAAAACTTCATCAGCTTTAGAGAACCCCTGTTTGAATCCAAGGTTTCCGAATTGTTGTCTTAATTTATCGTTGTTGATAACAATTAATGAGTCAACATTATTTTTTAGTTTGTCAAGACCGTTTTCAGCCTGATCTAATCTTCTTTTACCTTCAAAGCTGAAAGGAACAGTAACAATACCTACCGTTAAAATTCCCATGTCCTTTGCTACTTTGGCAATAACTGGAGCTGCTCCGGTACCGGTACCACCACCCATTCCGGCAGTGATGAACACCATTTTCGTGTTTTGTCCCATTGCGGCTTTGATATCTTCGATACTTTCGATCGCAGATTTCTCTCCAACTTCAGGGTCAGCACCGGCTCCAAGACCTTCCGTAATGGTAGTTCCTAGCTGTACTTTATTAGCAACAGGGTTATTATCTAAGGTTTGAGCATCCGTATTACAAATCACAAAATCTACTCCATGAATTCCTTTTTCGTACATGTGCTTTAGAGCATTGTTTCCTCCGCCTCCTACACCGATTACTTTTATGATGGATGAATTTCCTTTTGGCAAATCAAATGAAAATCCTTGTGTACCTATATTTTCCATAATTATTTTTTTTACAATTGATGAATGATGAGTGATGGTTGATAAATCAATTATCAGTTATCATCTATCATTTATAACTTATTCTACTTCTTCAAAGAATTTTTTTACTTTTTCCATAAGCGACTGACCAAAGGTCAATTTTGCTTTTCGATTCTCTTGCTGTACGTTGGTAACAGGGATTTCCTGAACAGGTACGGTCTGTTGAACGGTCTGAGCTGCTTCTGCCTGTACAGCAGATGTTTCAGCCTTAGGCTGTTCATTGACTACAATTTCTTCTTCGGCAGTCTGCTTTTTATCCCTGATTTTTAAACTTTCCATCAGTAACCCGATAGATGTAGCAAATTCAGGACCTTTCAGATACTGATTTTTATCGTTGGCGATGTATTCATTCGCAAAACCAATTCTACTGTCAAAACCAGTTGTATAATTGGCCAATTGACGAAGGTGTTTTAAGTTTGAACCACCACCTGTAAGAACGATTCCTGCAATCAGCTTTTTCTTTTGTTCAAAGGCTCCGTAGGCTTTCAGCTCTGTATTAACCATTTCCAAAACTTCTTCTACTCTTGCATTGATAATTTGTGCTAAAGTTTTTAAAGAAATTTCTTTGTCCGGCCTTCCATGAAGCCCCGGAATAGTTACAAAAGTACTGTCTTTTTCTAACTCCGGAACAGCTGAACCGAATTTTACTTTCAGTTGCTCTGCATGTTTCTCAATAATGGAACAGCCCTCTTTGATATCTTCCGTAATAATTCCACCTCCATAAGGGATTACACAGGTATGACGGATGATATTGTCTTTGAAAATGGCAATATCGGTAGTACCACCACCAATATCTACAATCGCTACACCTGCTTCTTTCTCTTCTTTGGTAAGAACAGCTTCTGAAGATGCCAAAGGTTCTAAAGTAAGAGCTTCCATTTCTAATCCGGCTTCACGAACGCATCTTGCTATATTTCTGATGCTTCCCATCTGCCCAACTACAACGTGAAAGTTGGCTTCTAAACGTTTTCCGTGCATTCCTACAGGCTCTTGAATTTCACCTTCGGAATCCACTTTATATTCTTGTGGAAGTACATGGATAATTTCTTCTCCAGGAAGCATAACCAGTTTTTTAACCTGATCTTTTAATGCTTCAATGTCATCATCTGTAATAAATTTATCCGGATGTTCACGCATAATATAATCGGAGTGCTGCAGAGAACGAATGTGTTTTCCTGCAATACCTACCGTAACTTTGCGGATAGGAACTCCAGCACTGGATTGTGCTTCGGATACTGCAGCCTTGATTGAATTAATAGTTTGTGAAATATTATTCACAATACCTTTATGAACACCAAGACTTTTAGCTTTTCCTACACCGAGAACTTCTATCTTCCCGTGTGCATTCCTTCTTCCGACAATCGCGACTATCTTTGTTGTCCCGATGTCCAGACCTACTGAATACTCTTGATTTTCCATTTTTATATCGATTTGATTTTTTCTACTTTTTCCATAATCAGGACCGGGTCCTGGTTTGTGTTAAATTGTGTCTTAAGACTCTTTTTACTTATTCTATTTTTACTTTTGGTTTCGGCTTCGGTTTGGATTGTGCCGGCGCCGGGGATTTTTTTTCTGTTTTCTTTGCCTCTTTTGATTGTGTTTTTGGCTTTGTGTGCTCCTTCGATTTTACTGATGCTGAGCTTGTTTTTTTTGTTTCTGTGGCTTTAGGCTTTATATCTGCTTTTTTAGCAATAGTAGCAGGAACCTTTGCCAATTCCATCTTTCCGGCTTTCAGAAGACTGTCATTTTCCTTGAAGTAGGGGTTCAGGGTGGTGACAATCTGATTCTGATACTTTACAGAAACCATGCTGTATTTTTGTGGATCCTGATATACCAGGTATTTTTCCACAAAGGTTTTGAATCCTTTTACTTTAAAATCAATATTATCTAAATCTCCTATTTCCACTCTGTAGTTTCCTTCGCTTGTGAGAAGATTATAGCTGTCTTTGTTTTTTGATATTCCGATGAAATACTTCTTGCTGAAATCATCTTTATCAATTTTTTCAACTAATTCCGCCAGTTTTTCATATTCATCAGGCTGTACATTTCCTGTTACCAGCATACATGGATGGGAATACGTTCTTGAAATCGGAAATTCAATACCTTTTTCATCCACATAAAAGTCTTTTCCGTCTTTATTAAGCCTAAAAACGGGTACCCTTTGTTTAATGTCCAGATTCAGTTTTCCATTTAGGTTCAGATAGACATTGGCACTGTCGACAGCTGGAAGACCATTGATCTTTTTCTCTAAAGCCGGGATATTAAGATCTCCTACTTTTCCTGATGGGTTTTCTTTTTTTACAATTTCCCTGATATCCTTTTCATCCACAAAGTAAACCGGGGTCTTTTCATTCATTTTTACAGAAATTTTATTATCCGTAATCTTCTGGCCACCGAATCGCTTCAATGAAAAGCTCAGCAGAAACCCTAGAATGATTACTGTAATAACAATTTTTAATATTCTGTATTTATTTTTCATATTTTTTCTTTAAACGCCACTGGCGCAAAAGGGTTTTATTGATAATTTATTCTTAATATTTCTATTCTTTACTTACAGATTGTCTGTTATTCTGTTTTCTTTGCTAAGTGAAAAGCCTTCGCGATCGGAGAATATTTTCACTTTAAATTCTCCTTCTGAACGTTGCGTTTTACTTTATTCAAATGTTTTCTACCCATTCACAAAGAGGGTCATACAGGGTATCTATATTTCCTGCACCCACGGTGAGAAGAATGTCAAAATCTTTTTCTTTTATTTTTTCAAAAGCATCAGCTAAGGGCGATACTTCTTTTTTGTCTAAGCTTACTTTATCCAATAACCAGCTTGATGTAATCCCTTCAAAATTTTCCTGTAGCTCTCTTGCAGGATAGATATCAAGCAATATCAATTCATCAGCACTGCTTAAGCTTTCAGCAAATCCTTCTGCAAAATCTCTTGTTCTGCTGAAAAGATGGGGCTGGAAAACCACCAATAATTTTTTATCGGGATAAAATGTTCTGATAGAACCCATTACAGCATTGATCTCTGTAGGGTGGTGGGCATAATCATCGATATAAATTTTACCGTTTTGATAAATATGCTTGGTATATCTTCTTTTAATTCCTTTAAAATTAGCGATTGCTTTTTTCAGCGTATCAAAATCTGCGCCTAAATTGTGAAGAATTGCCAATGCTACAGTAGCATTTTCCACATTATGGATTCCCGGAATTTCCCAAACAAAATCTTTAATAGTTTCTGTTGGGGTATGGAAGTCAAAATAGATTTTATCATGATCCATACGAAGGTTATCCGAATAGTAGTCTGCTTTTTCATTGACCGCATAGGTTTGATGTCCTCTGCCTATTTCGACTCCTTTTCTTACAAATAATTTTTGGTCTTCATGAACCAGTGCGGCAAATTGTCTGAAGCCTTCTTCAATATGGCTTTTATCTCCATAAATGTCCAGGTGATCAGCATCTGTTGAAGTTACTACCGCCCAATCCGGAGAAAGGTTTAAAAAGCTTCTGTCATATTCATCAGCCTCTACCACAGAGTAAGTTGACCCGTTATACAGGAAGTTAGATTTAAAGTTTTCAGAAATACCCCCTAAAAAGCATGAGAAAGGTAAATCAGCTTCTTTACACAGATGAGAAACCAGAGTAGAAGTAGTCGTTTTTCCATGAGTTCCTGCAACGGCGATACAATCTGTATTTTCTGTAATAAGTCCTAAGACTTTTGCGCGTTTTAAAACTTCAAACTGATTTTGATTAAAGTAATCTAAAATTCCCAGCGTTTTGATAGCAGGGGTGTAGATTACCAATGTATTTTCTTTCTGAAGAGATATTATCCTTTCATCAATAATATCTTCAAAAACGATATCAATACCTTCATTCATCAGATTTTGGGTAAGTTTTGTATTGGTTTTGTCATATCCCAATACTTTTTTCCCGGATGCATTGAAATAGCGTGCAAGAGCACTCATTCCGATACCTCCGATACCAACGAAGTAAAAAGTTTGATATGTTTCTAAATTGTTCATTATTGCTTTATCTTGTTATCACTTTAAATATCTCATCTACAATCTCTTTGGCAGCATCAGGCTTGGCAAAATATTTCAGATTGTCAGACATCTCTTTTCTTATATTTTCATTTTCGCAGATTTCTGATAATGTATTCCAGAATTTTTCCTGCATTTCAGAGTCTTTTACCATTCTGGCTGCATTTTTTTCAACCAGATTCATGGCATTTTTGGTTTGATGATCTTCCGCTGCAAAAGGGAAGGGCACCAATAATACCGGCTTTTGTGCTACAGCCAACTCTGAAATGGCAATAGCTCCGGCTCTTGAAACGATAATGTCTGCTGCAGAATAAGCCAGTTCCATATCTTTTATAAATTCAAGGATCTGAATATTTCTGGTGTCAGTATCTTTTGTTTCTGCTATAATATCTTTATAATCGAGCTTTCCTGTTTGCCAGATGAGCTGATAATCTTTATTTATAATTTCATTTAAATGAGACTTCCAGGCATTATTCAATGTTCTGGAGCCTAAAGAACCTCCTACTGATAAAATAGTAAGTTTGTCTTTGCTTAATCCCATTTTTTCCTTCGCGGCTGTTGTTTCCTGCATTCCTGAAACAATAGTGGAGCGAATGGGATTTCCCAGGAATTTTATTTTTTCGGCGGGAAAACCCTCTACTTTTGGATAGGCTGTAAAAACGGCTTTGGCTTTCTTGCTTAGAATTTTATTGGTTACCCCTGCATGAGCATTCTGTTCCTGAATAAAAATCGGAATGCCTAATTTACTTGCCTCATAAAGAGCCGGACCACTTGCAAATCCTCCTGTTCCTACCGCAAAATCAGGAGTAAAACTTTTGATAATTTTCTTTGATCTGGATAAACTTTTCAGAATTTTGAAAGGCAGTCCCAGATTTGATAAAAGGTTCCCTCTGTCGATTCCCGCGATATCAATTCCCTCAATTTTATAACCGGCCTGAGGAACTTTTTCCATTTCCATTTTTCCGTTAGCTCCAATGAACAAAAACTCTGCGTCAGGAAATCTTTTCTTGATCTCATCAGCAATAGCGATGGCAGGGAAGATGTGACCTCCTGTTCCTCCGCCTGATAATAGTATTTTTAGTTTTTTGTCCATTTTTAATGGGGCTATGCCCGATTTTGAGTTAAATTGTCCTTTTGAGACTTTGTTTATGCGATATCGTTTATTTCTGCTATACTTTGTTTTTTGCCCATTCCCTCTTCATCATAAATCTGGATTCTTGAGCTTATATTTAAGATAATTCCTAACTGTAAATAGGTGACCAGCATGGAGGTTCCTCCGTAACTGATTAATGGTAACGGTTGTCCTGTTACAGGGATGAGGTTGATGGCAACGGCGATATTTACCGAAAGCTGGATAAAAATCATCACCCCGAGACTGAGCACAAGTAAGGACCCAAAGAAGGCGGGCATTTTACTGGCGATCATGACAATCCGTATCATCATAATCAAATAAAGGCTGATTAAGAAAGCGGCGCCAATTACTCCATATTCTTCCACAATAACTGCGAAAATAAAATCGGAAGCTGACTGTGGAAGCATTTGCTTTAAGGCACTTTTTCCAGGTCCCATTCCGGTAATTCCACCGTGTACAATGGCGGCTTTCGCCTGCATGACCTGGTAATTTTTAGCTTTCACACTTTCATCATCTACATCAGATGATTTTGCCTTGCTTGAAGTAAATGTTTCTACACGGCTCATCCATGTGTGAACACGGTTTCCACCAATCATATTGGTATTCAGAGCAATCAACAGGAAGAAAACAATCGCCACAAATGAGGCAGAAATAAATCCTGCAATATATTTCCAGTGAAGCTGTCCTATGACCAGAACAACTACGGAAACCATCAGAATCATTAAGGCGGTAGATCCGTTATCTTTAGCCACCAAAACAAATACAAGAAGAATAGGGCCGAAGATATACATGATGTTTTCTATCGGAAGTCTTTCTCTTGTGATCTTTTTGGTTAAATATCTGCACAAATAGATAATCAACATCAAGAATGCAAAAGATGAAGGCTGGAAGGAGATTGGGGTTCCCGGGATTTTTAACCATCTGGAGGCACTGGCCCCGTCAATAGTTTGCCCGGTAAACATCGTAACAACCAATAAGACAATCATCAGACCTAGCAGGATGCTGCTGAGCTTTCCGATGTATTCATATTTTATGGTTCCTACCAGTCTCATAATGGCTAATCCTAAGACTACAAAGAACATATGTTTGATAACGTGACCGGTTGTGGTCCCGTTATTAACGATATATTCCAAATTTGAACTTGCGGAGTAAACAGGGAAAATAGAGAAAATGGAGATCACAAGAATGACCATCCAAAGTACTTTATCGCCCTTTAGAAATTCAAATCTGCTTTCTGTGTTCTGTTCGTCCATCGTATTGTATTCATGTACTGATGTAAAATGTATTGATGATTTTGAGGTTCATTAATACCTTTACATTTATTTTAATACTTGTTCTTTAAACTGTCTTCCTCTGTCTTCATAGCTTTTGAATAAATCAAAGCTTGCACAGCATGGAGATAATAAAACAGTATCTCCGTTTTTAGCCAATGACTTTGATATTTTCACAGCCTCTTCCATGCTTGAAGTATCATAAATAAACTCTTTTTTGTCTTTAAAGAAATCTATGATCTTCTTATTATCGATTCCCAGGCAAACAATTGCCTTTACTTTTCTTTTGACCAACTCTTCGATTTCAGTATAGTCATTTCCTTTATCCAAACCACCTACAATCCATACCGTTGGATTTTTCATGCTTTCCAGGGCATAATAGGTAGCATTTACATTGGTCGCTTTGCTGTCGTTGATATACTTAACTCCTTCCATTTCAGTTACCAGCTCCAATCTATGCTCTACCGCCTGAAATGTCATTAATGAATGCCTGATGCTTTCATTATTGATGGCCAATATTTTACCTGCTATTGAAGCGGCTAAACTGTTGGCTACATTATGGTTTCCAAGGAGAGATAAGTCTTCAACTTTCATTGAGAATTCATCTTTCATCTTCACTACAATTTCATCATCGTTAATGAACCCCCCTTCAGACAACTTTTCTTTTGTTGAGAAAGGGATCATCTTGGCTTTTATCTCTAGCTTTTCAAGAAGATTTTTGCTCATTTCGTCATCTTTATTGTAGATGAAGAAATTATCATTTTCCTGATTTTCAGTTATCCTGAATTTTGCCATCGCATATTCTTCATAATTGTAGTTATACTGATCCAGGTGATCCTTAGATAAGTTTAACAATAAAGAGATATACGGTCTGAAATTTTGAATGTCATCTAATTGGAAAGAACTTACTTCCAGTACATAATACTCATGGTTTTCATCAGCGACCTGTTTTGCGAAGCTATATCCTATGTTTCCTCCAAGTCCTACATTTAATCCGTCATTTTTCAGAATGTAGTAGATCAGAGATGTTGTTGTTGTTTTTCCATTACTTCCGGTAATGGCAATGATTTTAGCATCGGTAAATTCAGAAGCGAATTCAATTTCAGAAGAAAGCCTTATTCCTTTCTCGTGAATTTTGTTGATGATCTCTGCCTTTTTTGGAATTCCCGGGCTTTTTACAATCCAGTCTGCATTTAAAATTCTTTCTTCGTTGTGGTTTCCTTCTTCAAATTCAATTTCATTTTCGGTCAAAAACTGCTTGTAGTTATCTTTAATGGCTCCTTTATCTGAAAGAAATACTTCCAGACCCTTCTTTTTAGCCAGATATGCAGCGCCGCATCCACTTTCTCCACCTCCTAAAACAACTATTTTCATATTCTTTTTTTTTAAATGTAACCGGTAAAAAGTACTTGTGTAATTTGGTTTTTGAATCAATACTTTTTACGTGATATTACATTTATCTCATTTTTAATGTGATTAAACAAATAATAGCCAATACAACACCGATAATAATCATTCTGTTCACGATTTTACTTTCGTGGAATCCTACCTTCTGATAGTGGTGGTGTACTGGTGACATTTTAAACAATCTATTGTTTTGGGCATATTCCAACCCATATTTTCTTTTTCTGTATTTGAAAACAATTACCTGAAGCATTACAGATACATTTTCAATTAAGAAGATTCCACATAATACAGGAATCAATAATTCTTTTCTTAGGATAATGGCTAGAACAGCAATTACCCCTCCCAACATTAAACTTCCTGTATCTCCCATAAAAACCTGGGCAGGGTAGGTATTGTACCAGAAGAAGCCAATCACGGCACCCACCATAGCCACTGCAAAAATGGTGGTTTCTCCCATATTTGGAAGGAACATGATATTGAGGTAATCTGCAAAGATGATGTTCCCTGAAAGGTAGGCGAAAAGAGCCAGCGTGAGCAATATAATAGCACTTGTTCCCGCAGCGAGACCATCGATTCCGTCGGTGATATTTGCCCCATTTGAGACTGCTGTTACAATAAATATCACAATAGGAATAAAGACAACCCATGCCCATTCGTGGGCATCTTTATCGTTCATCCAAAATAAAATTCCGCTATAATCAAACTCATTGTTTTTGGCAAAAGGAACGGTTGAAACTGTAATTTTTTCTGTAGGCATAAAGTTTTGCTCTACATTGTTTCTGTTCACTACTTTTGCATCAGCATATTTTCTTTTAACCGTAATGTCAGGGTGGAAATACATTGTAACTCCGACAATTAACCCTAATCCTACCTGGCCTACAACTTTAAATTTACCGCTCAGACCATCTTTATTTTTTTTGATTTTCTTTAAGTAATCATCCACAAAACCAATAGCTCCCATCCATAACATTGAAACCAGCAACAATACAATGTAGACATTGGTGATTCTGGTGAAAAGCAATACAGGAATAAGGGTTGCCAAAATAATGATCAGCCCACCCATGGTAGGGGTTCCTTCTTTTTGTTTTTGTCCGTCCAATCCAAGATCACGTACCAATTCTCCCATCTGTTTTGCTCTCAGATAATTAATCACTCTTTTTCCATAAACAAGAGCAATGATAAGAGAAAGCAATACAGCGATCCCGGCACGGAAAGAAATGTATTTCAACATTCCTAATCCCGGAACGTGTATTCCATGGTTGGTTAGATATTCGTATAGATAGTATAGCATGTTTCTTTTTTAATTTAAATTAATCTTTCAATATTATTTACTCATTAATTTCCAAAGCTCATTGATTACTTCTTTGTCATCAAAATGATGTTTTACACCATTTATCTCCTGATAGTTTTCGTGGCCTTTTCCGGCTACTAGAACAATATCTTTAGGTTCTGCAAACTTTATGGCCATTTTTATGGCTTCTTTTCTGTCCGGAATTGAAGTGTATTTGCTGAAGTTCTGAGGTTCTACGCCTGCTTCAATTTCTTTGATGATCTGCGCTGGATCTTCTGTTCTCGGGTTATCTGAGGTAATGATTGCCAAAGTTGATTTTTTAGTGGCAATATTTCCCATTTCCGGTCTCTTAGAGTGATCTCTATCGCCTCCACAACCAAAAACGGTAATTAAGCGTTCATTTTTTGTTCTGATATCGTTGATGCTATCCAGGATATTTTCCAGGGCATCCGGAGTGTGTGCATAGTCTACGATAAAAAATATTCCTCCATCGGATTTGAAGGTTTCAAATCTTCCGGAAACTCTTTTTAATTTGCTGACTGCCTGTAGTATTTCATCCTGTTCAAAACCAAGTTCTATGGCAATTCCAAAAACAAGTAACAGGTTATAGACATTGAATTTTCCGGTTAATGTCGTCCAGAATTCTTTTCCGTTAAAGTTTAACAGCATTCCGTTGAAATCAACCTCTAAAAGTTTTCCATGGTAATCAGCCATTGTTTTCAAAGCGTAAGACTTCTTTTTAGCCTTCGTGTTCTGAAGCATAACGTTTCCGTTTTTGTCATCAACGTTGGTGATCGCAATAGCAGAGTCTTCCAGTTGATCAAAGAACCTTTTTTTCGTTTTCAGATACTCATCAAATGTTTTGTGATAATCTAAATGATCGTGGGTAAGATTCGTAAAACCAGCCACTTTGAAGTGCAATCCTTCAATTCTATTTTGTGCGATTCCATGAGAGCTCACTTCCATGAAGGCATATTCACATCCTTTTTCAACCGCTTCAGCTAAAATTTTGTTAATGGTAATAACGTCAGGAGTTGTATGAGTAGCAGGAATAATTTCCTCCCCAATTCTGATTTCAACAGTGGATAATAAAGCAGAGTCATACCCCAGGTTTTTGAACACATCAAAAAGAAGCGTTGAAACAGATGTTTTTCCGTTGGTTCCGGTTACTCCAATCAATTTCAGATTGTGAGAAGGATTTCCAAAGAAATTGGAAGCAAGATGTCCTAATGCTTTTGAAGAGTCTTTTACTTTTATATACGTTGCATTTTCATCCAACGTATCAGGAAATTCTTCACATACGATTGTTTTTGCTCCTTTTTCAATAGCAGATGTAATGAACGAATGTCCGTCCACTACTGTACCTCTCATTGCAATGTAAAGAGAGTTTTCTGTAACCTTTCTGCTGTCGAATACCAATTCGGTCACCTCACGGTTGCTATCACCGTGGATTTCTAATACTGGAATTCTGTTTACTAATTCTGTTATTATCATTTTTATCAATAGAACTCAGTTCTATTTTGTTTTAAGTTGCCTCATTGAGGCAGGGTTTTTCTAATTTTGCAGAGATAAATAAATTCTCTGGTTCTTACTGATCGTTGTGCCTTCCAGCGGGAATTGTTCTTTGATTCTTCCCACTCCTTTATAATCGACACGATATCCCAGGTTTTCCAATTGTGGGATTACATTTTTGCCAATTAATCCTACTACATTAGGCATTTGCTTATCATTTACTGCTACTTTAACATTAGGCTCAACCATTTTGCTGAGGTTTACCTTTTTGTCTACAAGCATCTCTTTTTCAATATTCTGAGGCGTTTTCAGGAATGTTTTTCCTGCGATTTCTTTAAACACCGGTGCGGCTACAGGTCCTCCATAAAACCCGATTGCTGTATTGGGCTCACTGACCATTACATAGCAGGTATATTTAGGGGCATCCGCTGGATAAAATCCTGCAAATGATGCACGGTACTTCATGGGGCCCGGAAGCCAATATTCAAATCTCGCAGTTCCGGTTTTTCCTGCCATTTTCAGGTTAGGGGTGAAGATACTTCGTCCTGTTCCTTTCTCAACAGCCTTCGTTAAAGCACTTGTCATCATTTTAATGGCTTTTTCCGAAGCCATTTTGTTAACCATTACTTCCGGTTTTGCATTGTACATTACCTTACCGTCTTTCATTATTTTATCGATGAACAGAGGTTTAAGCATTTTTCCGCCATTGGCAACTCCGTTGTAGAAGGTTGTCAGCTGGAGAAGGTTAACATTGGATGAGTATCCGAATGAAATAGAAGCTAAGGTAGCTGCATTCCATCTTTTATTTTGTGGGGTTAAGATCTTCGGTTTTGTAATTCCCGGAAGTTCAATATCCATTTTATCAAAAAGCTTCCAGCGCTTCAAATGATCAAGGAAAATCTGAGGCTTTTCTGCATAATATTTTGTGATCAGCTTCGCGGTTCCTACGTTGCTTGATTTTGCTAATACATCACTGATATCATAAGTTCCCCCGCCATGACCGTCTGATATTCTTTGTTTTGCATAGGTCCAAACGCCGTTACCTACATTTACTGTAGTATTTTCATCAATAAATCCATCATCCATTGCCGCTAAAAGTGAAATGGTTTTAAAGGTGGATCCCGGTTCGATATTGTCTTTTAGTGCATAGTTATAAGAGTCTTCGTAATCTCCTGATTCCGTTCTTCTTAAGTTAACAAGAGCACGAACCTTTCCAGTTTCTACCTCCATGACGATAACGGTGCCATGTTTTGCTTCGTAATGAATCAGTTGCTTCTCTAATGCAGAGTGGGCAATATCCTGAATTCTAAGATCTAGGGTTGTATAAACGTCCTCTCCGTCAATAGGTTCCTGAACTTTCCAGAAGTCAATGGGTTTCCATTGTGAAGAGTTGATTCTTTGTTCTAATCTCTTTCCGTCGGTTCCTGTCAAATATTTTGAAAATGCGCCTTCAAGACCGGATTTAAGTTCTCCGTTATCAATACCAATGGTTCCACCACCAATTTCTGACGTAGCTAGTTCTCTTTTATAGTTTCTGTCAACGATGAACCCTCCCTTATTTTTTCCTCTTTTGAAGATGGGAAACTGTCTGATTCTGTCGTATTGGTCAAAATCAAGTCCTTTTACTAAAGTGTAGTATTGATTTTTCTTTTTCTTTTGCTCATCAAACTTCTGTCTGAACTCTCCTCTGGATTTTCCAAACATTTTACTTAAAGAGTCAGTCAGAGCGCCGATATGGTTACTGTAAATAGTATCTTTCATCGTTTTGAAGTCAAGATAGATGTCGTAACGCATTACCGTTGTTGCTAAAATAGATCCATCAGAAGCGAAGAGATTACCACGGGCCGCTTTTAAAGTCGCTTCACGATAATTCTTATTAATGTAATCGTCTTTAATTTCCTGAACGTTGGTATTCTGAAGAATCACAATCCTTGCCAAGAACATTACAAACACGCACAAAGCTACCACTGCAAAGAGGTAGCCCCATCGTAACGTTTTTTTACGTTTATTGTCGTATTCATTTTGCTTTTGCATCTGTACTGTCCAGTTTTATTAGCAATTTATGAGGATGGTTTTCCAGGGTCATTAATGAATCCCTTGCCACTTCTTTCCCCAACTCTGATTCCATTTTTACTTTGATCAGCTTACTTTGGGCGTAAGCATTTCTCGATTTATATTCTTCTGTTTCTTCTTTTAAAGCATTAACAATTTTAATTTTCTTGTTGACGAGATGGTTGGTGTAAATCATGGCCATCATCAACACAAACAACAGGAGAAAATACTTATAATGTATTTTGATCTCATCACGGTTGAGGAAATTTCCTTTTATAATATCTATAAAAGTAAGTTTCTTCTGTGGGCGATTTGTTGTTCTCTTTGCCAATGTATTTTTATAATTGATAAGTTATAAATGACGTATTTAATCGTTTATCCCTTATATTTTTATTATTTATACTTTAATTCCTGTTCTCATTTTGGCGCTTCTTGCTCTGGAGTTTTCTTCGATTTCCTCATTATCAGGGATGATCGCTTTACTTTTAAGCAATTCAAATGCCTTTTTATAATTTCCGTAGATATCTCTTTCCGGCTCTCCTTCAAACATTCCGTTTTTCAGGAATCTTTTTACCAAACGGTCTTCTAGCGAATGATAAGAGATTACTACAAGCCTTCCTTCCGGTTTTAAAATATTGAAAGCCTGAACAAGCATTTCTTTCAAGACTTCAAGTTCCTGGTTGACCTCTATTCTTATCGCCTGAAAAAGCTGAGCATAGAATTTATTAACCTTGTGAGGCGGAATATAACTAAATAGCTTTTTCAAATCCTCTGTAGTATCTATACTTTTTGTCTTTCTTTGATGAACGATTTCTCTTGCCAGCTTTCTCGCTTCTCTCAATTCACCGTAATAATAAAAAATGTCCGCAAGCTGCGCTTCTTCATAATCATTGATTACTCTTTTAGCATCAAGTCCCTGCATTACATTCATTCTCATATCTAAAGGAGCGTTGCTTCTTGTTGAGAATCCTCTGTCTGCTTCGTCAAACTGATGAGAAGACACTCCTAAGTCTGCTAAAACTCCATCAACCTGAGGTATTCCATACATTAACAATGAATTTTCAAGGAATCTGAAATTTTGATTGATTAATGTAAATCTAGGATCATCAATTGTATTTTTAAGTGCATCCAGATCCTGATCAAAACTGAACAGTTTCCCTTTTTCGGAAAGTCTGCTTAGTATTTCCCTTGAGTGACCACCGCCACCAAAAGTGCAATCAACGTATATTCCGTCAGGATTCGTCACCAAATCATCAACACTCTGCTTCAACAAAACGGGGTTATGGTACATGCTTAGTTGTGTTTTTTATTAACAATATATTATTAATAACCGTAAACAGTTATTCTTCATCGAAAGAGCCCATCACATCTTCGGCTAGGCTAGCAAAATCGGTTTCATTGGTGGCAATTACCTTTTCATAAGCATCTTTATCCCAAATTTCGAAAAGCTCTCCTGCGCTCGTTATTACAATATCTTTCTGTAGATTTGCAAATAGCGT
Organism: uncultured Chryseobacterium sp.; assembly: GCA_963518055.1. Lineage (GTDB taxonomy): Bacteria > Bacteroidota > Bacteroidia > Flavobacteriales > Weeksellaceae > Chryseobacterium. The sequence continues at coordinate 282,198 of CAUQIC010000003.1, read as the reverse complement.
CAGGTCTTTGGAAATTTGTAATCTTCCTGCATTATCCAATTCTACTGTTTTTACTCCTGCCGTAAACATTCGTATGAAATCAGCATTCTTTTTTATGAACCTGTTCAGTTTATTAATTTTGGCCATCAGTTTGTCCCATGCATTCATAGGATAAACTTCCAGACAAGGTTGGAACACAGATCTTTTGACTACAAACGCCTTGTCTTCGAAGTTTTCCATCTGTTTGGTTAAAGATGAAGGAACTTTTAAGCGGCCTTTGTCGTCAATTTTACACTCATATGTCCCAATGAAATTTTTCATTTGGGACAAATTTATATAATAATTTCCAAAATTTCCCACTTTTTCCCACTTTTTGACTCAATGTTAATAAGTTTTATCAAAGATTTAATTTCAAGAATGTAAAATGCTGATATAGTGAACCTTGTAAAAAGTGTTATTTAGGCCATAACAAAGAGGTTTTTAAAAAAAAAGTTAAAAAGAGGAATATTATATTATTTTTATCTTAAATTAGGATAATCAAAATATTTTTGAGGTTTAATTTGTATTTTTGCAGGGCTTTATTAAGGCGATTTATGATATTTAGTACAAAAAAAGAAAAGAAATATTCCTATGTAGAAGCTGGGGAAGGACATCCATTAGTGCTGTTGCACGGGTTAATGGGTGGTTTGAGTAATTTCGATAAAATGGTAGATTTTTTTTCAGAAAGAGGATATAAAGTATATGTTCCCGTGCTGCCTATTTACGATTTACCGGTACTCAATACTAATCTTACCACGATAGCAAAATATATTATCAAGTTTATAGAAAGCCACATTTCAGGGCCTGTATCTATTGTAGGAAACTCGATGGGAGGTCATGTAGGACTTATATTAACCTTGGCGAGACCGGATCTTGTAAAAAATCTTGTATTGACTGGAAGTTCAGGGTTATACGAAAGAACTTTTGGGGATAGCTTTCCAAGAAAGAATGACAGATCTTATATAAGAAAGAAAACAGAAGAGGTTTTTTATGATCCTAAGGTGGCAACTGAAGATCTTGTAGATGAAGTTTTCGGAGTGGTAAATGACAGAATGAAAGGAATAAAAACGGTAATGTTGGCAAGAAGTGCCATCAAACATAATATGTTGAATGATCTTCCTAAGATTTTGACTCCCACTTGTTTGATCTGGGGAAAGCAGGATAATGTGACACCTCCGGAAGTAGCGGAAGATATGCATAAATTTATCCCGAATTCTGATCTGTTCTGGATTGACCACTGTGGACATGCTGCCATGATGGAAAAGCCTGATGAGTTCAATGAAATCCTGTTCAACTGGATAAAAGATAAAGTTTAAAATAAATAATAAATAACCATTAAGAGCTTTTCTTAGTGGTTTGTTTTTCTAAAATATATTCAAAAATGGTTATTAAGACAGCAGAGTTTGTAAAAAGTAGTGGAAAATGGCAGGAATGTCCTGAACCGAATATTCCTGAGTACGCTTTTATCGGACGATCTAATGTAGGCAAGTCATCATTGATTAATGCAATGATGAATCATAAAGATTTGGCTAAAACTTCACAGACTCCGGGAAAGACGCAGCTGATCAATCATTTTTTGGTAAATGAAGATTGGTACCTTACCGATTTGCCGGGATACGGATACGCAAAGGTTTCAAAAGTTCAGCGAAAAGATTTTGAAAAACTGATTACTAATTATATTCTAAACAGAAGAAATTTGGTGAATCTTTTTGTTTTGGTAGATTCAAGACATAACCCACAAAAAATCGATCTGGAATTTATCCAATGGTGTGGGGAAAGTGGAGTGCCATTTTCGATCGTGTTTACAAAAGCAGATAAGCTAAAACCGAATGTAGTTATTAAAAATGTTGAAGACTATAAAACAGAACTTCATAAGACTTGGGAAGATTTGCCTGAGCTCTATGTTACTTCTGCGGAAAAGAAAGAGGGTGGAGATGAGATTCTTAACTTTATAGCAAAGACAAACGATTTTTTAAAAAATAATAATGTAAGTTTCGATGAGTAATATTGTTTGGAAGATTAAGACTTTTGATGAGTTTACTGTTCCTGAGTTGTATTCTATTCTGAAAGCTCGTATAGATGTTTTTGTGATCGAACAGAATTGCCCTTACCCTGATCTGGATAATTATGATCAAAAAGCGGTTCATATCTGGGCAGAGGAAGATGGACAGGTTCTGGCTTATTGCCGTGTTTTTGACAAGGGAATAAAATATGATGAGACTTCCTTCGGGAGAGTTTTAACAACAGAGCAGGCGAGAGGAAAGAGCCTGGGGAAATTGTTAATTAAATACGCTATAGAAACTATTGAAAACCGTTTTCATACTACTGAAATCAAAATTTCAGCACAGGATTATCTGTTGAAGTTTTATGGGGATTTTGGTTTTGAAGATACAGGAAATAAATATATTGAAGATGACATTCCGCATACGGATATGATTAGAAAATAAATAGAAAAGGTATCCCAAACGGGATACCTTTTTCATGGTTATATAGTGAGTGTTTTTTGAAGATGTCAAGATAAAATTTAAGTTTTCAGGGGTGTTATTTTTAATTACAGGCAGAGCAATAGGATCTGTCTACATACTTTTTAGAACTTCCAGAATAATAATAGCACCCCCCTCTAGACCCTACATATAATTGATTTCCATTGTAGGTGCATCCACCGCTGCTTTTTGAGTAAGTTCTTGAAGAGCTATAGTTTGTAGGTTTACTTTTTCTGTTGCTTTTTGTTTTACTTTTCTTTGGTTTTTTGGTGACCAATTCTTTAGCTGAAGAAATGTTGGTTGTTGTAGCGGCAAAATTTGCGGGGATTAATAATCCAATACTTAAAAGGCTGGTAAGAAGTAGTTTTTTCATGATAATTTATTTTATGGGTTGATAAATCTTTCTGAGATTTCCGTCTCATTTAAAATTTGATTGTTAGGTAAAATAATTTGTAGTTTTCCTGTTAAAGGATTTTGAATAAGTGCTGCACTTGATCTGCAATTCTCATATCTGTATTTTAGTGCTTTTAATCCTTTAAAAAGGCCTCCTGCCATCGCTTGGGCATAAACGTGTTGTGAGCAGCTTGTTTTAAATAAACATTGCCTTCTTTTGTGGGCTGGTATTGTCGCCCAATACAATTTAATGATTAAGATAAGCAGTTTTTTCATTTTCTTTCTTTGCAAATACGGCCATTTGATAAGAAGTCATATAACCCGGTTTATGACCGAGACCAAAACATCCATTAACGGGCTGTACATATGTTGATACACTTTCAAGTCTAATATATTCCCAGCCCTCATTAGTCTGGATTTTTATTAAATTATCTAATTGTTCTGCGATATTTTTTGCACTCACATTTTGTTGATTAGCAGTTGCAAAAAATGGTACTACTTTGTATTCCATTGGTATTTTATTTATGATCCAAAAGTATCACCCTTTAGAAAGCATTCCTTACGGGATCCCGTAAAATAAAAATACCTTTCAAATTTTTGAAAGGTATTGTAAGTAGGGTATATTATGTATTTTAAATAATGCCAATGTCTTTGCAAAAAGCGATAAGCTGCTCATTGCTGGTTACGTCCAGGTCTTCTTTTAAGCTGTTTAGCTTCTTCTCTACACTGCTTAAGCTATAAGGTTTTATATCATTTTTCTGGAGATAAGCAGGGATGTCTTTCTGTAGAGTTCCTTGAGAGAGAAGTGAAACCAAAGTGATATCATACCCTGAAAACTCATAACTATTCAGTTTTTTCATTTCCTGTTTCAGATCAAGGGATAAATACTTTTGATTGATGTAAACGGAAGAAATAGATTTTTTTAACTCTTTAGAATCATTTCTGGCTTTTCGAACATAGCCATTAATCTGGTATTCCTCAAAAAGTGAGTCAATTACCCCCGATTTATGCTCAGCAGAGAAAACGATTACTTTTAAAGACGGTTGTATTTCTCGTACTTCCTGAATTAATTGTCTTCCATCCTGAATCTTTTGTTGATGGTGGTCTTCTTCATAATAAAGATCAGTAATAAGAAGATCATATGGATTTTCTTCACGAATGGCCTTCTGAACTTTAGCTAAGGCATCATCGCAATAATAAACATAGTCAACATTGGGGATATTAAGTTCTTCCAGAGTCTTCTGTACTGAAAAATTGATACTTTCGTGGTCTTCGGCTATTAAAATTTTTTTAAACATTCTATTCATTTTTTAAGAAACGGGAAATGAAATATTGATCTTCAGCCCTTTTTCGGTTTCAGTGTCAAAAATAATTTCTCCATGGATAGCTTCAATACGGGATCCCGTATTTGTTAATCCATTTTTATAAATCATACCTCCTTTAATTCCTTTCCCATTGTCTGTATAATAGATTTTGATCAGATCATTCCTTCTTTCAAATCTGAAAGAAACGATACTTGCCTCACTATGCTTTTTCATATTCACCAGCAGCTCGCGGATAATCTGATAGATCTCTCCCTGAGTAGTTTTGCTTATTCCTTTCCAAATATTTTTATCGTTTCCGGCAAGATAGGTTTTGATATTTTCATTATTAAAAGGAGCGATAAGTTCTGATATTTTTTCACTAAAATCTTTTTCTTCATACTTAGAATCGTCTTTTTCATAAGAGATGTCTCTGGACTTTTCATATACAAATTCCAGTTCATCCAGAGCTTCTTCTTTATCAAATTCTTCCTGGTTTTCAATTTTTGTCATCACCTGGTAAATTCCATTGGCTACAACATCGTGAACTTTTTTGGAGAGTTTAAGCTGTGTATTTTTTACTTCAAGCTCCTTTTCCTGTTGAAGTCTTTTTTTTCTTCTTCTATACCAGAATAAACCAGCGATTAAGGATAAACCAAGGGCAACTATACCTATATTTCTCTTTAATATTTCAATATCGCTTTCAGCATTTTTTGTTTTTAATCTCTGATTTTCAATCTCTTTCTTTTCACTGTCGTACTTAATGTAAGCAAAGCGGTTTCTATTAAAATTTTTATAGTTTTGAATACTATCAGAAAGGGTTTTATACTGTAAAAAGTTTTTACTGGCATTTTGAGGATTATCAACGTAGGAAATTTTTTCTAAGGCTTCCAGTCGATCTTCCGGACTATTGAGGTTTTCAGCAGTTTTTAACATTTGCTTTGCGTAAAATAATGAAGTCTCCGGATTGATATCCTGATGTATTTCGGCTAGGTGGGAGTAACTTGAATTAACACCCCATTTATCATTATTTTTTAATTTGAAGTTTAGAAGGTTCTCAAATTCTTTATAGGCAGGGTAGTTTTTATTCTGAAGCCATTTTGTATATAAAATGTTCTCTTTGATTTTGCCCTGTACTTGTACATTTTCAACCTTGGATAGATCAATCTGCAACAACGTGTGTAATGCTAAAGAGTATTTACCTTGCCTATATTCAGATGCGGCTTTGTTATTCAGAATACTATACTCCATCTGGGTGAAAGATATTTTTTCTTTAAGAGCTTTTTTGTACCATTCTTCTGCTGCTGCATATTCTTTTTGATCATATTTAAGATCTCCCATGTTACCATATACAGAGTAAAGACTTTCATCATTGTCTTTCATGTAATTTAAGGCTTCTACTAACGTGGTCTCGGCACCAAATACATCACCAGTCTGTTTTTGGGCTATTGCTTGACATATTAAGCTCTTAGAAATGTTGGAAGAGTCTTTTTCTTTGTAAAAAATACGTAGAGCTTGTTGGAATTTAGCATATGCTTCAATGCTATTTTTTTGAAGCAAATGTTCTCCCTCATTGTATAGTCTGTCTCCATCTGTTTTATCATAACTGATAGTTGTTTTTTTTTCACAAGAGACAATGATTAATAAAAAAAAGAGTAGATATCGTATCATGTTACTAAAATAAAAAAAACCGCTTTACTAAAGCGGTTTAATTTTTATTTTTTTGGAGGAAGAATAGGTGTTGTATCCCCTCCGGTGTCTTCTCCGAGCTCTATACTGGCATGTACTGTTACCGGTGCCGGATTATTATTGTCATTTCCTGTTGTATTCGCGTTATTATTTGGGAATGCTAAACCTAATAGCATTAATATAAATTGGATCATTTCCTTAAAATTTAAAATTTGGGCATTTCTGTAGTTGCCAGTGAAACTGATCACAGGTAGAGCTACACGATTAAAAAATTTGAAGCGCTTCTAAATTTTGGGAAGTGAACCTTCAAAAACGGAGGAGAAACATCTGCTTCCCAACCCGGAGTTTTCCTCCGTTTTATCAGGTGATTTTAAAATCAGTTTTGTAAATTTGTTTTTGTAATGTTTTGTTTATCACTGATTTTGTTATGGCAAAGATGCGACAAGAAGTGACGCATGTGTTAGACAAAGAATAGACATCGATAGACAAAGAATGGACAGGAATTCACTACGGAAAACCGTAATGCGACACGGAATAAAATCAGCTATTTTGTAATTGCCTTTAAAAACTAAGTATGTCCAAGAAAAAACTACTAATTCATGAAGTGTTTAATAAAGCACGTGAAGATTTTCCAAACAAGAATTCGAAGAGCGGGCTGTCTTCGGAACTTTCTGATTTTTTTGAGAGGAATATGAATTTCTTTATTCATGAAAAAACATTTACCCGCTACTATGATGCTTATATAGGAAATGGTAAAGAAATGGATATTAAGGATATTGAAATTCTGGATAAGCTTAGTCAGTATCTAGAGTATAAAGGTTTTGTAGACTTTTCGAGAAGTTTTGTTAAGAAAGAGGAACAAGGGAAGTCAACGACATTGAAGATAGATTTGGATGATGATGAATTATTATCTGAAAAAATTGGTAATAATATTAAGATTACGATTAATCAACAGTTTAAACTACCTGAATTTGTAAAGCAGAATGGACTAGGAATCGCCGGAATGTTGCTGGTAGGAAGTTTATTTATTGGTAATTACTATTATTCTTCCAGGAATAAGACCCCGCTGGGCTTTTTCGGAGGGATTAATAATAAGAGTTGTATGTATTGGGATCAAAATGAATATAAGCCGGTAGATTGTGAAGACAAAGATCCTACACGCAGTCTTATGCCTAAGGATACTGTTCAGCTTAGATATTTTAAAAGAATTACTAGAAAAGATACCCTTACGGTAGAGAATGCATTAGGAAGAACCTGGTATTCCAAATACAATGGAAATGTGGAGTTTTTCACAATGGACGGGATAGACCCGGACAATGGCAGAGAGCTTAGGTCTTCGACTCCTTATATTATTGAAAAATATGCCGGCCCGCCAGTGCAGGCTGAGGAATAAAAAAAAGCGAAGATTTCTCTCCGCTTTGTATTATTTATTCTGCATTCAGCATTCCTAATTCAGCATAATGTTTTTTAAACTTCTGGATTTTAGGACCTACTACTGCACTACAATAAGGTTGTGTAGGGTTTTCGTTATAATATCCCTGATGGTATTGTTCTGCCGGCCAGAATTTATCGAATTGAGTTAATTCTGTCACATAGGTACCAGGCCATCTTCCTGATTGCTGAGAAACTTCAATCGCTTTTTCAGCTTTTACTTTTTCAGGGTCATCTTTATAATAAATAACAGAACGGTACTGGGTTCCAATGTCATTGCCTTGTCTGTTTAATTGGGTAGGATCGTGAAGGAAGAAAAATACATCCATTAGCTGTTCGTATGAAATGATGGAAGGGTCATACGTAATCTGTACGACTTCAGCGTGACCTGTTTCTCCGGTGCAGACTTCCTGATAAGTAGGATGGTCTTTATGCCCTCCTGAATATCCTGAAATAGCAGATTGTACTCCTTTCAGCATATTGAAACAGCTTTCTACACACCAGAAACATCCACCTCCGAAAGTGATTTGTTCTAAATTATTGTTATCCATTTTTGAGTAATTATTTTATTTAATTGCTTTTTCTCTATCTGTGAAAGGTTGCTAAAAAGCGTATCAAAAGTATGAAAAAGTTTTTCATCACAGCATGATTTTGGCCTGTTAAACTCAAATGACAATGATAGATGTGACAAATGATTTTTTAAAACACAAAATAAAAACATTCATTTGCGAAAAGCTCTGGTATCATTGGCTTAGAAAAGAAAAAGCACCCTAAAAAAGGATGCTTCATATTATTTAAAATAGCTTTCAGTTACTTTTCCCAAACCAAAGCACTTGCACCAAGGATGGCTGCATCTGCTTCGTTAAGCTCACTGAATACCAACTTTACTTTATTTCTAAAAATAGGAAGAAGGTTTCTTTCCATATGAAGTTTAGCCGGCTTTAAGATAAATTCTCCTGCTTTGATCACTCCACCAAATAAAAGAATTGCTTCAGGGGAAGAGAACATCACGAAATTGGCTAATGCCTCACCTAGCTTCTGACCTGTATACCTGAAAACCTCAATAGCGATAGGATCTTCTTTCAGGGCACATTCATACACTGTTTTAGAATTAATTTCGTCTTCAGGGTATTGATTCAGCATAGACTCAGGGAATTCTGCTCTCATCTTTTTTGCCGTGATGGTAATTCCTGTTGCCGAAGCATAGGCTTCCAGGCTTCCTTCGGAACCTGTACTCCAGTGCTTTCTCCCACCGGGTTTTACAATAGTATGTCCTAGTTCTCCAGCGAAACCATCATGTCCATAAATTAAGTTTCCATTGGCAATAATACCACTTCCAACACCTGTTCCAAGGGTGATCATGATAAAGTCTTTCATCCCTCTTGCTGCTCCGAAAAGCATTTCCCCAAGGGCTGCAGCATTGGCATCATTAGTAACAGTACAAGGCAAATTGAATTTTGCCGTCATCAGCTCTGCGAATGGAATTACGCCTTTCCAGGGTAAGTTGGGAGCCAGTTCTATCGTTCCTTTGTAATAGTTGGCATTCGGTGCTCCTACACCGATTCCGTCAAAGTGCTTCTCTATGCCATGTTTTTCCATCATAGGACGAACATTTTCATATAAAGCATCGATGAAATCTTCCACTTTATCATAGGCGTCAGTTCTAAGGTTTCCTTTATCCAGAACTTCTCCGCGGTGGTTTACGATTCCGAATTTGGTATTGGTTCCGCCGATGTCAACTCCAAGGGCAACTTGTTTTGATAAATCTATTAATGACATTTCTATTATTAAATTCTAAAGGCTAAAATTATAAAAAAGATTGTATTAATGGATTATTAACTCTGTTTTATTTAATATGTTAAACGATTTTTGCCGTTTTTTTCTTTTTTCTGCCCCACCAGATCATAAATCCGGTTACCGGAAGAGAAGCACATATAAGACTTACGATAAAAGCAATAATCTTTGTTGGAAGGCCTAAAATTGCTCCTACATGAATATCATAATTAGCACTGACTACCTTTTCACCAAAATTTTTATCTTTCGGATCATGGGTGTGTAGGAGTTCTCCGGAATTTTCGTCAAAAATTAAGCTGCTGCTTTTATGATAAGAGTATGATAAGTGCTTTACATACACCTCAAAGTTGGGATGCTCATGATCATCCATATGCTCATGTCCCAGGTCTATGGCAAAACCATATGAATCAGGATATTTTTCTTTTACGGTATTACTGATCTTATCCAGAGTTCCTTCAGTTCTCAATTCAATAGGAGCTTTAGTCTTGATATGTGAAAAGTCAGGATATTTTGTTTCTCCCCCGGAAAAGATTACATAGATCATTGCCTGTACAACAAAGAATGCATAAAACAGCCCTGTAATGGAGAAAATTAAAGCGAATATAGACGCATAAAAACCAAGTACATTGTGGAGGTCATAGTTCTTCCTTTTCCAACTTTTGATATTTTTCCATTTGAATGTTAAACGCTGTTTCCTTGCGGCTTTATTTTTAGGCCACCATAAAACAATCCCTGTAATTAACATGATCACAAAAATGATAACAGGTATTCCGACTACATAAGTTCCCCAATCTTGCTTGAGAAGAAAACTCCAGTGGATCATTTTTACGATATTGAAGAATCCGTTTTTCTCATCATAAACCCTTAATACCTTTCCTGTATAAGGGTTCACATAGGCTTGTTTATAGATAGGATATTCATCAAAATAATTCCATGCGTCTGTATTATGTTCATACCAAAAGAACATATAAGACATTTTTTTATCAATAGGAATATTGACCCAATGGATAGGATATTTTTCCTTTACCTGTTCTGCAACAGCTTTTTCCATGACTCTGATAGGAAGAATCTGCTTTTGTTCAATATTTTGCTCATTATGGTAGATGACATCTTTTCGCGTGAAATTCTCCACCTCATCTTTAAAGACATACAAAGCTCCGGTAATGGAAATAATAAAAATCAGAAATCCAATTCCCAATCCAAACCATAAGTGCAGTTTGGCAGACCATTTTTTAAAGAATCCCGGTTTCTTTTTATGATGATGTTGTTTCTTCATATTGCAAGTAAAGTAGCGCAAAGATAGGCTTTACTTTTTATTTAGTTTAAATTAAAATTTGTACTCAACCATGAAAGTGCCTCTCATTCCCAGAGCATTCACAAACTCACTGTCTCTTGCTGTCCACCACGCGATGGCAGGTTGATATTTTTTATTGAAAACATTTTCGACTCCTAAGGACACTCTCCAGTTGTGGTTAACCTCATAACTTGACTTGAAATTGAAAATGGTATAATCAGGAACATATCCTTCACCATATGCATATAATCCTGTCTTGGCATTAGGCTCAAATCTGTTTTGGGTAAATGAATGAAGCATATCCAGTCCAACTGATAATTGAGGGATTGGTCTGGCCTGAATATAAGCAAGTACTTTAGGTGCTGAAATTCTGCTGTTGTTGATCTTTGAAGAATAATCACCATCATCTTTAATAGAGGTAATTCCTTCCATCCAGCTGTAGCTTCCACCAAACTGAATCCATTTTGCCGGGGTAAAGTGTAAAAATCCTTCCACACCGTATACTATTTCCGGAGATCTCTGGATCATTAAAGCTCTGTCCGGACTTTGTACAAATGATGCTCCCAGCTTTGAAGTACTTACATAGGATGTCAATTCATAATTAAGCCAGCTTGAAAGTTGTCCTGTTGCCCCCAATTCATAATTGTTGACAATAATCGGTTTTGTTTCAAGATTTTTAATGGTTTCGGAAGTTGAGGTTCTGAGGATTCTTCCCAGCTCATTAATAGAGTAGGCCTGAGAGAAACTTGCGAAAAGGTTGATATAAGGCTGAACATTATAACGAACTCCAATATTTCCTACCAATGCATTGTAATTTAACTTACCGCCGGCCACAGGGATGCTCTTTGTAAATGTTCCGTCACTTTTCACTACGGATAAGGTATTGAAATCATCTACGTTAACCTTTATATTCTCATAACGAAGTCCTCCTTTGATGGTTAATTTCTTAAGTAAGTCAATTTTTACCAATAGGAAAGGAGCAATATTGGTCATGCTCATATTGGGAGTCCAGAATCTTCCGTCTTCCAGTTTTTGTACGGTTTTATCATTCAGGATATCGGCTCCATAGATAATTTCTCCTTGTGAGTTGGCTGAATTCCAAAGTTGAGTATCAAAATTAAATCGAGCGCCTGATTTTTTTGAAATAACATTGGACTGACCTCCATTGAAAAAGGTATCACTATATCCGTAAACGGTCTTAAAATCCTGATAATACATATTGATATTCAAAGACGTTCCGGCAAACAAATTCTTGTTGTCGTAGCTTAGTCTGATGTTATGGTTTTTGGGTGTTCCTTGGGGAGTCGTTTCTAATCCTTTTCCTAATCCTTCCCCAATGGTAGGTTTACTCCCATATTTACCTGTATTTAATCCTAAATTCAGATCCGATCTTGAAGAGTAACCAATATATGATGCTTCGATTCTTTGGTTATCATTGATGTTGTAGCCTAATTTCAACAATCCGTTGTAGTTGTTCATTTTAGCAGTACTGTAGGTAGGACTTAAATAAACACCGTCAGCATCTTTCATATATCCTGTCTTTTCATAAGCTAATGAAAGGGTATAATCAAATTTGTTGATCTTTCCCGATAGAAGCTGGCTGGCTCTCACTCCTAATGTACCGCCATACGGCTGTCCTGTAAATCCAATCTGGGATATCCCTGAGATCTTTTTGTCTGTTTTATTTCTTTTCGTGATATAATTGATAATACCTCCGTCGGCACCATTTCCATAAATCGAAGATGCTCCTTTAATCACTTCAACTCTCTCAATGGCTGAAGGATCTATGGATCTGAGGTCTCTTGCTCCGTTTCGAAGTGGGGTAGATTGTGGAATTCCATCAATCAGTACCAAAACCTGGCGACCTCTTAAGGTTTGCCCTGTATTAGAGGTTTGTCCGGAGTTGGTTCCTAAACTGGGAACTGTATATTGCAGAATGCTGGTAATATCCGAATTGACGGTCAACTGAGACTGAATTTGCTTTTCTCCAACCACCGTAATGGAGCTGGGAACCTCTTTAATGCTCTCTTTCTTTCTTGAAGCGGTCATTACAACCTCATCCACATTTTGGGTTGTTAAAGAATCTTTAACCTGAGCAACAACCATTGTCGTTCCTAAGCAGGCAGCTGATAAAATAGCTTTTTTCATTATATTTTTTTTCCTTGTTTCTTTCTTTTTCCCCACCAGACTAAAAATCCGGTAACAGGAAGTGAAGTGCAGGTAAGACCTGCGACAAACCAAATGATCTTTCCAAACAATCCGAAATAGGATCCGGTATGGATATCATAATTGGCGTTCGCATATTTTTCTGCGGTATTGAGTTTGTGATGAGGTTTGTTGGCTAATAATTTTCCTGAATATTTATCGAAACTAAGTACGTTTCTTTCACTGAATCTTCCATCTTGTCCGTAGACTGTAACCGGAAGGTTTTTAAGCTCTTTTCCCTTTTTATTTTTCCCGTTTAAAGTGATTCTGAAACTGGATGATCGGGAGTATAATTTTTCTGCCTGCATGACAGCTATGTCAAAAACAGCATTATTTTTTACGGACAGTGAATCCGGAGATTTAATTTCTTTTTCTTTGGGTTGTTCCCAATAACCGGATAGGGCAAGGTTAAATGTGTTTTTTACATAAGGATACGCAAAGTAAATCCCTGTCACACTCATGATTAAGGCAATAAATGAGGCGTAGAAACCCAATACGTTATGAAGATCATAATTTTTACGCTTCCAATTTTTTACGTTTTCCCAATTGAACCAGAATCTTCCTTTTCGGGCATTTTTGTTTTTGGGCCACCATAAGATGATTCCGGTAATCAACATGATGATAAACAATACCGTTGGAATTCCTGTCACGTAAGGACCCCATTCAGAATTCAATAAAAGTCCCCAGTGGATATATTTCAAAATATTGAATACATCATATTTTTCATCATACACAGCAAGAATTTCCCCTGTATACTGATTGACATAAGCTTGTTTATTGATGAGAACCTGTTGGAAATAATTCCATCCTTTTTTACTCTTTTCATAGTATAGAAAACGATAAGATTTACTTTTATCCAGAGGGATTTCCACTGAACTTAAAGGATATTTTTCATTAAGTTCAAGTGTCACTTTTTCGCGAAGAATATGAAGTGATAAAGGTTTTTTGTCTGAGTTCTCTTGTTTTACATAGATGGCTTCTTTGCGAAGAATGTTCTGTATTTCATCCTTAAAAATATATAAAGTCCCACTTAATGAGATAATGAAAATAATGATACCAACAGATAAACCAAACCACAGATGCAGTTTGGCAGACCATTTCTTTGTAGAAGAAGTTTTCTTTTTATGATGCTTTTTTCTCATAGCAAAAAGTTAACCCCGTTTGGGGTTAACCTTTAATTTTTTAAAATTTATATCCGATTGATAACCTCCAGTTACGAGGGGCATTGTAGATCCATGCATATTCTCCTCCATCTCCTCTATATCCGCTATAAAGCTTTTTATTTAGGACATTATTAAGTATTAGGTTGACATCAAATTTTTTAGCAACATAAGAAATTCCAAAGTTGGTATCAAAGTAATCAGGAAGGCTTTGATCTTTTGTTGCGTTTACCCCAAACCAGGACTGTCTTCCCCCTTGGTACTGATAACCTCCAGAGATTCCGAACCCTTTCATAAGGCCATTTTCAAACCTATAGCTTATCCATGTGTTTTGTACATTTTTAGCATTTCCGGGCGATTGAATTCCAATTGCTAAAGGATTTGTGTCTTTAATGGTTTTAGCATCTGTATAAGCATAGTTGATAATAATGTTTAGACCTTTGATGATTTCCCCCTTAATGTCGGTTTCAAAACCTCTTGCTCTTTGTTCTCCTGAAGCAATCTGGAAAGGTACTCCTCCGTTTTGTTCTTTAGGTCCTGCTACAAGGATATTTTGTCTTCTGATTTCGTAAACTGAAAAAGTAGAGTTCCATTTTCCTCCAAACCAATCTTTCTTCAATCCAAATTCGATATTCTGTCCTCTAAAAGGATCTGTGATTTGAGTATTATTGATTCCTAACGCAGATTGTGGTACAAAAGTTTTATCATAAATTCCGTATACAGAGAAATCATTCATAATTGAATAGCTAATTCCAACTCTTGGCGTGAATTCTCCAGCTTCGCTTTTAGGAACAATATTTCCGGGGGAATAATATGGGTAGCCGGCATAGGTGGTGCCACTTGTATATCTTCCTGCTAATGTTAATCTTAGTTTATTGTTAAACATTTCGATCTGATCCTGAGCATAATATGAAGTATATTTTACACCTTCATCATCATAAAACGGAGCAGATGGGTTCAACGTATAAAAGTCAGAAGAAGGAAGTTTTGAGGGATCTACTCCATATTGAACATTATAAATATTAATAGGGAATGGGCCACCGGCAAAAGATGAGAAGTCTGCATTGTATTTTCTATCTCCATAATCAAATCCCGCAATAATTTTATGAACAATATTTCCTGTATTAAGGGTTCCTCTCACGTAGGTTTGAAAAATATGATTTTTTCCTTTAGCCTGCCAATTGCTTAATGTTCTGTTTAAAACGTTCTTATTGTTCGGATCGAAAGTTCCCCACCATGATCCACCGTCATAATTAAGATCCATATAAGCATATTGTGTGCTCCAAACCCAATCTTTGAATAACTTCTGGTCTAAGCTTAAAAATAAACTCTGATCTTTTACTTCAGTCTGCTTGAAGTTAGGGTCATTAAAATTGGTATGTACATTCAGTGAAGCATATCCATCATTAGACATCAGATAAGCTCCCGGCTGATTAAATTTTAAATACTGGTAGTTGTATTGTGCCGTAAAAGTAGTGGTCTTGGTAGGTCTGAAAGTAATGGACGGAGCAACAATGATCTTGCTGGTTTTATCATTTTCAACCCATGATTTGTTGGAACTTCCCATAAGGTTGATCCTATAATCTAAAACACCGTCTTTTACAAGAACGCCGTCAAGATCAGCTTCTCCCCTGAAAAGATTATAGCTTCCAGTGGTAAAACGTACACTGTTGGCAAATTTACCTGTTGGCTTTTTAGTAACGACATTATAAAATCCTGCAGGATCCCCCATGGAGCCCATAAAACCGGCTGGTCCCTTTACGAATTCTATTCTGTCAATGATAGAGGCATCAGGGTTGATCGGTCCCCAGGTAGAAGATACATTCATTCCATTCATAAAAGTGGCAATGCTTGCTCCTCTCATGAATACATTCGAATATACATTATCCCAGTGTTCTACTTTTCTGGCTCCACTTACGTTACGAACAATTCCTTCTGACATGTTCAATGTAAGCTGGTCAGCAAGAACCTGAGAACTTATAGACTGTACATTCTGTGGAAGTTCAAGAATGGGAGTCTGGATTCTTAGTGATCCGGAAACCTCATTCAGTTTGTATTTTTGATAATATCTTCCATTCACAACTACTTCCTCAATATCATTTGATTTAATAGTATCTTTCTTTTGAGCAAAAGTTAACATTGAAGTTAATAATGCAGCTCCTATTGTTATTTTTTTCATTGTTTTTATAAGGGGAAAGTAATGTATTGTAACAGCTTTAGAATTTATAAGTAACAGATCCCAGAATATTAATTAACTTCTGTGGATTGGCTGTAGTATATCCGATCCAGTAATGTTGGCTGGTGAAATTGTCAACTTTCACTCCAATTCTGAATTTTCTGGCATCGTAAAATGCATTAGCATTCATTACAAAATATTTTGGAAGAGTAAATGTTGATACTCTACTGGTTGCCGGATCTAATTGATTAAAAATTTTATTGGCGTTAGCAAAATTTCCTCCCAGTCCAAAACCAAGTCCTTTTAGATTTCCATCTACAAACTGATAGCTTGCGTTGAAGTTGGCTAGCCATGGAGAACCTGCCGTCGCAGGTCTTAAACCTGTTGCTACATCTTTTGTGTCATTATAGGAAAGACCTCCAATTAATGAGAATCCTTTTATTAAGTATGCATTTATCTCGAGTTCTACCCCTTTACTTTGAATTTCTCCAGCTTGAGTTTGTACGGATTTACCTGCTCCGGTAAATTGTCCTGTAGCTACCAACATGTTCTTAACTCTGATATCATAATAACTTACAGAAGCATTGATTTTTCCATTGATAAGATTAGCCTTGAAACCTCCTTCAAACTGATTGGCTCTTTCAGGATCAGAAAGAGCAATACTTCCAACAAGATCAGTTGTAAAATATCCATTGCTCTTAAAACTGTTCTGATAATTTCCGAAGATTGAAAGTTTATCTTTTATAATTTGATAAACTAAGCCTGCTTTTGGTGACCATGCTGATTGATTGTATGGGTCAACACTAGACATGAAGTATTTTCCTTCTTTCGCATTATTATTTTCATATCTAAGACCTAAAACAATATTAAGGCCTTCAATTGGAGTGAAAACATTGGAAATATATCCGCTATAGGTATTAAGGTCACCATCACTATCAAAATGACCAACCTTATTCGGGTCGTTATACAAATTACCTAACGTGGTTCCGTTGAAACCTGAATAATCGCCACCGGTAGCGGGTACACTATCAAAATTTCCGCTTGCTAAATATATATATCTTGATCTGTCTTTGGTTTTAAGGTAATCAAAACCGGCTACAGTTCTGTTTCTCATGCCATTTCTAAAAGTAAAATCGAAATTGAAGTTCTGTTGTACCTGAAAATATGATTTTCTGCTGTCTCTGGTAGCCTGATCATTTCTGTCAACAAGAAGGTTGTTATTAGCGTCTACTCTTGCCGCAAAATAAGGTCCGAAACCATCAGAATAACTACTGGAAGAGTTGATGTTAGTTGATGATTTGATGTGATCATTGATTTTGTAATTTACCTGGCCAAAAATATTATTAACCCTTGCTGTAGTATAAAGATCATTCCCTAGATAAGATTCTTTATAATTTAAGCCTTTCTTTTCCAGATCTTTCATGTTATCAATTCCTCCCAAGTTGCCGGGTGTCAGATAAAAAAAGAAGGGCTCGCCAACAGCTCTAGTGTTAAACATTTCATATTCAACATTAAACTGAAGCTTATCATTCACATTATAAGTTAAGGAAGGAGCAAATGCAAAATAAGTATTTTTTGCATCTGTTTTTTGAAAGTTTCCTTCGTTAGTATATGCCGTATTAATTCTGAAAAGAAGTTTGTTATCTTTTGTAAGGGGAGTATTAACGTCAGCTTGTGCTCTATATGTATTATAACTTCCTCCAAAAAGACTTACCTGTCCTTCGAATTTTTCGTAAGGTTTTTTGGTAATTCTGTTGATAAGTCCCCCGTAAGAGGCAACATTACTCCCGTATAAAGTTCCGGAAGGACCTTTTAAAACTTCCAGTCTTTCAATATTGATTGCATCAATAGTTGTAGTAACAGGCGATACCAGTCCGTTTCTCATGGAATTGTTGGAGGGGAATCCTCTTAAAACAATAAAAGAGCCTCCATCGCCGGCTCTGCTTGTTGCTGTCCACATTTTTTGGATCCCCGTAACGTTTCTGTACGCATCATCCACTGTGAAAATTGTTTGATTTTCTAAGACTGATCTGGCAATTGAAGAAAAGACTTGTGGATCTTCAATGGCTTTTAAAGGCATTTTGTTTGAATAGTCACTATCTTTCTTTACATAATTATTAATAATTACTTCATCAATACTTTTGGTATTAGCCGAATCCTTTTTTTGGGCAAAAGTTAGCATAGAACCCAACATTGAGGCACAGATCAGTACATTTTTCATGAAAGTCAAATTTTCTGCAAATATATTATTTTTAACTGTTCTAAATAAATAATAATATTGATATTTGTCATAAAGATATTATACAATCAATAACAAAAAACCGCTCAGGGCAATGCCTGAGCGGTTTTTATTGATATTATTAAAATTTTCTTAAGCCGGAATTTCTCCTTTATATAAGAAAGAAATAATTTCTTTGTTTAATTTATCCATCATTTCACTGAATAAGTGGAAAGATTCCTGTTTGTAAATTACAAGCGGATCTTTCTGCTCATAAACAGCCCCTTGTGATGATCTTCTTAAGTCATCCATTTCACGAAGGTGAAGCTTCCAGTTTTCGTCAATAATCGATAAAGTGATGTTCTTTTCGAAATCGTTTACTAAACTTTCACATTGAGTATCGTAAGCTTCTTTAAGGTCAGCTACAATAGTCATTGTTTTGTGTCCGTCTGTGAAAGGAACCTGAATCATTTTAAACATTGAACCTTGATTCTGATATACATTCTCAATAATTGGGAATGACTTTTCTTTCAATAGGTTCAACTTCATCTTATAATCCTCCTGAGCTGCTTTGAATAAAATATCAGTTAATTCCGGAACTTGTTTATTACCAAAATCACTTTCAGAAACAGGAGAAGCCATGGTGAAATGTTTAATTACTTCAAATTCAAAATCCTTATAACTTCCGTTTGCCTTGCCTTTTGCAACAATAGAGTGAGAAACATCGAAAATCATATTCGTGATGTCATATTTCAAGTGATCTCCGAATAGAGCATTCTTTCTTCTCTTATAGATTACGTCACGCTGCTTGTTCATCACGTCATCATATTCAAGGAGTCTCTTTCTTGTTCCAAAGTTATTTTCTTCTACTTTCTTCTGAGCTCTTTCAATAGATTTGCTGATCATAGAGTGTTGAATAACTTCACCTTCTTTATGGCCCATTCTGTCCATCATTTTGGCGATTCTTTCCGAACCGAATAAACGCATCAGGTTATCTTCAAGAGAAACATAGAACTGAGAACTTCCCGGGTCTCCCTGACGTCCTGCTCTACCTCTTAACTGTCTGTCAACACGTCTGGAGTCATGTCTTTCAGTACCTATAATTGCCAGACCTCCTGCTTCTTTTACTTCTTTAGAAAGCTTGATATCCGTACCACGACCTGCCATGTTGGTTGCAATGGTTACAACTCCAGGCTGTCCTGCTCCGGCAACAATTTCAGCTTCCTTCTTGTGAAGTTTGGCGTTCAATACCTGGTGCGGGATCTTTCTTAACTGAAGTGCTTTTGATAATAATTGAGAAATTTCAACAGATGTTGTACCTACTAGAACAGGTCTTCTTGCTGCTGTTAATTTTTCAATCTCTTCAATTACGGCATTATATTTTTCTCTATTAGTTTTGAAAACTAAATCTTGTTTATCATCTCTTAAAATGACACGGTTGGTAGGAATCACCACAACGTCTAATTTGTAGATTTCCCAAAGCTCTCCAGCCTCTGTTTCTGCCGTACCTGTCATTCCCGCAAGCTTGTTGTACATACGGAAATAGTTCTGAAGCGTAATGGTTGCAAAAGTTTGAGTAGCAGCCTCAATTTTCACATTTTCTTTTGCTTCGATCGCCTGGTGAAGACCGTCAGAATAACGACGTCCTTCCATGATACGACCTGTCTGCTCGTCAACAATTTTTACTTCACCATCAATCACTACATACTCATCATCTTTTTCAAATAAGGTGTAAGCTTTCAATAGCTGGCTCATTGTGTGAACACGCTCGGATTTTTCAGCAAAATCAGAGAAAAGCTTTTCTTTAGCTTCGAATTCTTCTTCTTTAGATAAGTTTTTAGCTTCTACTTCTGCAATTTCAGTTCCGATATCAGGAAGAACGAAGAAGTTGGCATCAGAGTTACCCTGAGACATGTATTCAACACCCTTGTCTGTAAGGTCAACCTGATTGTTCTTTTCTTCGATAACAAAGTAAAGATCTTTATCTACAATCGGCATATCGCGGTTGTTGTCCTGCATATATTGTGCTTCAACTTTTTGAAGCAATGCTCTGTTTCCGCTCTCCGATAAGAATTTGATTAATTGTCTGTTTTTTGGCAGACCTCTGTACGCCTGAAGTAATTTGAAACCACCTTCTTTGGTGTTTCCGGCAGCGATTAATTTTTTAGCTTCATTAAAAATGGCAGAAACCGTTTTCTTTTGAACTTCAACGATTCTGTCGATAGAAGGTTTCAAAACGTCAAATTCCTGTCTGTCTCCTTGTGGAACAGGTCCGGAAATAATCAACGGCGTTCTTGCATCATCTACCAATACGGAATCCACCTCATCTACGATCGCAAAGTTTAATTCTCTTTGTACCAATTCTGTAGGTGAAGTAACCATATTATCTCTCAGATAATCGAAACCAAATTCATTGTTGGTTCCATAGGTAATATCTGAGTTGTATGCTTTTCTTCTTCCGTCTGAGTTGGGCTGGTGGTTATCAATACAGTCGATAGACATACCGTGGAATTGATAAAGTGGTCCCATCCAAGCGGAGTCCCTTTTAGCCAGGTAGTCATTCACAGTTACAACGTGAACCCCTCTCTCAGGAAGTGAATTTAAATAAATAGGTAATGTACCCACTAAAGTTTTACCTTCACCGGTTGCCATTTCGGCAATTTTACCGCTGTGAAGAATAATACCTCCGATAAACTGAACGTCATAGTGAACCATATCCCAAACTACAGGAGTTCCGGCAGCATCCCATGAGTTTTTCCAAACAGCTTGGTCTCCCTGAATTTCAACGAAATCTTTCCCTGCAGCGGCTAATTCTCTATCCCAGTCATTAGCTGTTACACGAATTTCTCCGTTCTGAGCCCATCTTCTTGCCGTTTCTTTGATCAATGCAAAGGCTTCCGGAAGAACCTGGATAAGAACTTTTTCTTCAATTTCGTATGATTCTTTCTTTAGAGACTCAATTTTTGAAAAAAGAGCTTCTTTTTCGTCAACGTTGGTTGAATTTTTTATCTGCTCTTTAGTCTGTTCTATTTGAGCTGTGATTTTGCTGGTTGCAGATTTTATATTCTCTTTAAACTCAGCCGTTTTTTGTCTCAAACCATCATCCGACAATTGTTGGATGTTAGGTTCTACAGCTTTGATTTTTGTTACAACTTTTTTTACTTCTTTTAGGTCCTGCGCTTTTTTGTCTCCCAAAAACCCTTTAAGAACTTTGTTTAAAAAACTCATAAATTTTTTGCTTTATGCTTAATGCAAGATGCTTTAAGCGATGTAAATGACACGCTTATCGTGTAAGTTAATATATAAAAAAGGGCAAAAAAGCTCTAAGCATAAGGCCTAAAGCTTATCGCTTTATTAATATTCGTCTTCGTTCCAAAGGAAGTCTTCGTCCGTAGGATAGTCACTCCATACCTCCTCGATAGATTCGTAAATTTCTCCTTCATCTTCGATTGCCTGAAGGTTTTCAACTACTTCCATAGGTGCACCAGTTCTGATTGCGTAGTCAATAAGCTCTGCTTTTGTCATTGGCCAAGGTGCGTCACTTAGATATGAAGCTAATTCTAATGTCCAGTACATAATTTTCTAATTTTTGCAAAAGTATAAAAATAGGTTATATTATAAGCTTTTTTATACTTGATTTTCAATTCTTTTTATAATTTTTTCTTATAAATGTCTGTCACAACTGAATCTGAGCGATGTCAGACATTTATTCAATGTCGTTTTCTCAAAAACCATTCCACAAATTTTTTTATGCCATTTTGGAAGTCTGTGTCTGGTTTGTAACCGATTAATGCCTGTGCTTTTGTGATATCTGCATTGGTTTTTGTGACATCTCCCGGTTGCATTGGCAGATTTTTTTTGGTGGCAGTCATTTGTAAGGCCTTTTCTATGGTAGTAACCATTTCGGATAAAGTGATTACTTCGTTTTCTCCTAAATTAAGAATTTCATAGACTCCAGTATGACTTTCCAAATAAATAATTGATTTTATGATTCCGTCAATAATATCATCAATATAGGTGTAATCCCTGGCTGTATTTCCGTCACCGTAGAATGGTATTTCCTGTCCTTCGGAAATCAGCTTTGTGAACTTGTGTATGGCAAGATCAGGACGCTGCCTTGGTCCATATACCGTGAAAAACCTTAGCTGTATCATATCAATATTATACAAATTATGATAGACGTGTCCTAAAATTTCACCACATTTTTTCGTTGCAGCGTAAGGCGAAATAGGATTGTCTACATTGTCTGTCTCGGAAAAAGGAATTTTTTCATTATTTCCATACACACTGGATGAAGAAGCACAAATGAACTTCTTAATATTGAATTCTCTACAAAGTTCCCAAAGATTCATCGTTCCGCGAACGTTAACTTCTTCATACTCTAAAGGTCTTTCAATGGAAGGGCGAACACCTGCCAGAGCTGCCAGATGAATGACCATGTCTATTTTATGGTTCGTAAAAATGCTCTCTAATCCTTTCTTATCCCGAATGTCTTGGTCATAAAGGGTGTATTTTTCAGATTTGCTGAGGGAAATTACATGTTGGATATCAGTTTCTTTATCGGAAAATTCAAAATCCGAAATTTTGCCAATAGACTCTAAAGTATTTTTAATTTTTATTGGATACGGATAGAAATTATCAAAATTGTCAATGTTTATGACAGAATGTCCATTTCTTAATAATTGTTCAACTAAATGTGAACCAATGAAACCGCTACCCCCTGTTACAAGATAAATCATCTGTGGTTTTTTATGAATACAAAAATATAAATTTTACTATTTGAAAAATATAATCATTAAATTTACTTAAAAAAGTAATATAAATATAATATGCAGTTTCAAGGGCAAATTTTAAAAATGACGAGCTACGATGCAAAGCCAATCCAATACTACCTTAGTCTTTCAGGGGATCTGATCCATATGAATGAATTGTTTGGGAGGGAGTTAAACATAAAGCATGTAGGGTTTCAATGTGTAAACTGTGGTGAAAATAAGCCTATTTACAGGATGGGTTTCTGTAAAAGTTGTTTTTTTGAAAGCCCTTATGCCAGTGATACAATTATTCGTCCGGAGCTTTCTACGGCACATCTAGGTGTTGCAGAGCGTGATTTGGAGGTCGAGAAACAAATTCAGCTTCAACCTCACACTGTCTACTTGGCCTATACCGGAGATGTAAAGGTAGGAGTAACAAGAAATACCCAGATTCCGACAAGATGGATCGATCAGGGAGCTACTTTTGCTTTGCCGATTGCAAGAACAGAAAACCGTTATGAAGCCGGAATGATAGAAGTTGCATTAAAAGAACATCTGGCAGATAAGACCAATTGGAGAAAGATGCTTCAGGATGATTTCGAAGGAGAAATAGACCTTGCCGATTTCAGACAGAAGATCAAAGAATATTTTCCTGAAGATTTTCAGAAATTCTACAGAGAAGAAGAAGAACTTTGGGCTTTTGATTACCCTTTTGAAAAGCCGGAAAAGGTTTCGTCATTCACATTAGATAAAAAGCCGGAATTCACAGGGAAACTTACAGGAATTAAAGGACAATACCTTGGATTTGAGGGGGGGAACTTTATGAATGTAAGAGGACACGAAGGATATGTAATAGAGCTGGAGATAAAGAATTAACCTTATCAAACAAGTAATAAAACCAAATCACCAATATGAAAAAATGGGTAAAAAAGCTATTAATAGGTTTCGGGATCCTGGCAGGGCTTGTTCTTGCTGCCAATTTCGGACTTAATCTATGGCTAAAGACCCAACTTCCTGATTTTATAAAAAATAAAACAGATTATAAAGTTTCCTATAAAACCCTGGATGTAGATCTAGGTACCGGAAATATTATGGCTACAGGTATTTCTGTAAACAGCAAAGATCCACAAAACACCAATGTTATCGGGCTTCAAGGAACAATTGATACCCTAAATATAAGCCGATTTGGTATTTATGACGCTATTTTCAATAAAAAGATAAGCTCCTCTGATCTGTTGCTGGCGAAACCTAACCTGAACGTAATTCTTGCACGACCTGTTGATCGTAAAACCGGCAAAAAAAGAAACCCTGTTTTATTTAAAAATATAAGGATCAATGATGGTTCGATTGCAATTTTCAGACATACCAAACAAAAATTTTTGTCTGTACAGCATCTGGATTTATTTGTTGAAAATTTACAGATGACCGAGGAGTCTGTAGAAGATAAGCTGCCTATTATTTTCGATAAATATAGTATTACAGGGAATAACTTCTTTTTCCGACCGGATAATGCTTATGTGATTACTATACACTCGATTTATACTGCAAATAGACAGATGTCTGTTGAAAATTTTAGATTGACTCCGCTGCTTTCTTTTGCTCAGTTTAAGAAGTTCTTCCCAAACAAGGCCCAATTGTTTGAATTTGATATTCCTAGAATGGATTTCAAAGAGGTCGTTTTAAATAAAAATAAAGTTTCCCTTGCCAATGCTGATTTTCAAAACCCGGTTCTTAAGGTTTACAATACCGGAGTAAAGGCAAAGAAAACTGAGAAAAAAACTGATTTTGAGGTTAATTTAGAAAATATTAAGCTTGATAATGCCATTGTTCAGATTAATAAACCTGATGGCAGCCAACTTTTATCTACCGGAAATCTTAATTTAAATATCAATAAATTTTTGTTCAATGAGGAAACCTCAGGACAGGTAATTCCTGTCGGATACAAAGATTTTACCTTTTCGGGAAAAGACATCCTATATTCTGATCAGCAAAATATAAATATCGGAAGTATTGCTCTGAAGCCTACAAATGGAGAACTCAATAATATTGTGCTGACACCGGGAGTTGCTGCCAAAGGTGTAAATACTATGGGTTTAAAATCCAATCATATAGCCTTTCATATGAACAAGATTGATTTTGTTGATAAAAAATTGGTTTTGGATATTAAAGATATTCTTGTAGAAAACGTAAATGGAACGATTAAAGCCGGCGAAAATAAGCAAAATAAGACTTCTCAACCAGGGATTATTCATTCTGTTATCGTGCGGAAAACCTCCTTTAAAAATTCAAATATTACTTATGATAAAGGAAACCAGCCGCTATCTTTCCATGACCTGAATGCTACATTTAATGATATCAAAATAGCTCCTAAGTCTAATAATCAAGGCCTTTCTTTTGATGTAAAAGACTATTTTTTAACAGCAAGAAATTTTGCTTATAAAACTCAATTTTATAATCTAAGTCTTGGGCTTTTAAAGTTGAATAAAAATAAAATTCAACTCGATAATTTTGTGATGAAGCCTCTTGTTTCGAGAGCTCAATTTATCAAAATGATACCTGTTGAAAGAGATTTGTATGATATAAAGGCTGAGAAAGTAGTCGCGGAAGGAAATTGGGACCTGTTTTCTCAGAATAAATCGGTTAGTGCTTCACAGGTAACAATTCAGTCTGCGGATGCCAATATTTTCAGGAGCAAAATTCCTAAAGATGATCCCAAAATAAAAGCTCTGTATTCAAGAATGCTTCGATCTATTAAAATTCCGATGAATATTGCCAATCTTGATCTAAAAAACTCTGTTTTGGTATATGAAGAAGATACTCCGGAAAGTATGGGGCCGGGAAAATTGATATTCGGTAATTTTAATATGAATGTCAAAAACCTGAACTCTGCTAAAGCAAAAGGAAAGCCTACAAAAGTTGATATTAAAATCAATTGTTCTTTTATGAATCTTGCGCCACTTGCAGTGAACTGGAATTTTGATGTGGCAGATCAACATGATGCTTTTGCTATTTCAGGAAGTACTACAAATCTTCCTGCGAGCGGGATCAATCCATTTATCAGACCTTATCTGCATGTCACTGCTACCGCCGGAACCATTCAGCAAATGCTCTTTAACTTTAAAGGCAATCCATCAGGGTTACATGGATCTTTTAATATGAAGCATAAAGATTTAAAAATTGCTGTTTTAAATAAGCATAATCATGAGAAAAAAGGCTTTTTAACGGCTGTTGCTAATATTTTTATAAAATCAGATTCAGGAAGTTTTCCGGAATCTGTTGCTGTAGAGAATGTCGAGCGTGATCCTACCAAGTCGTTCTTTAATCTTTTTTGGAAGGGGATTGAGCAAGGATTGAAAAAAACATTGATTGGTAAAAATGCTGAAAAAACAGAGAAAAAAGTGAAGAATGCAGTCTCTTCTGTGAAAGAAATGAAACAATCTGTAAAGGAAGTAAAACAGGAAATCAAAAATAAAACGGCTCCTAAGGCGCAGGAAGAGGAAAAAGAAAAAAAGGGTTTTCTAAACGGTATATTTAAAAAGAAAGAAAATTCAGAAGCAAAATAATTTTTAAACCATTAAAAATACTTATAACAAGGTCATTTCAGTTTGTATCAAATAAAATTTAATTTTCACTAAAACAGATTTAATGGTTTAAAAAATTAATATTTAGACTTAGGCTTTAAAAATTGAATTCGTCGCTTTCTAAAATAGGTATTTTTCTTAAAAATTCATCAAATTCATGACCGGGATAATTACTGTCTGCACCGTAAGCATCTATGATCATTCCACGATTTCCGGCATCATCCTTTACAACATATAATACAGCACTGTCATCGGGATTACTATCTCCTTCAAATCGATATGTTTTTAAAATGATCAACTCATTAGGCTGATAGATTTTTTCAGAGTTCTCAAACTTCATCTCACACTTTTCATTCATTCTGAATTCCCTTTGTATTCCTCTTTCAGAAAGTATTTTCATGACTTGGCTTAAAGTAGTCATACTGTCGTAATTCTGTTGATTTTCCATAATAATATTTTTTTTATAAGTACAATAATTAAACCATTGCTTTTCTAAATATAAGAAAAATAAAGGATTGTAATTTCCTTAAAAATAAAGTTTAATGTTAACAAAATTTATAATTTGAAAAATTCAAATAGGTATACTTTTTGCAATGGTATCAGCAATAAATCAAAGAAAATATGAAAAAAGAAGTTGGAGTTTTACTGGCAGGGGGAGTTGGTCTTTTGGCAGTATTAAGTTTAATAAGTATAAAAAAAATATTGACTAAAAAAGATAAAAAATATAGTGATGTCTATTCAGATTATCACAGACACTTTGATGAAAAAGGCCACGACGAAGAATATCACGGAGTGGAGCTATACGCAGTGAAGTAGTAAAAAAATATATTTAATTATGTTTGAATCCAGCGCTTTTGAAAGGCTGGATTTTTTTTGTGGAAAACTTTAGTGTTAAAAATCATGACTTTATGAAAAAAGCATTATAATTTTACATCGAAATGCAAAACGAAAATTTCATTAAAGGTCAGGGTGCTCAGCGAAACGTTATCAATCGTTTCGACAGGTATACCTATGAGCCTGAAGATGAAGATTTCGAAATGATAAAAACTACTTTTACTGAGGTTTTTCCTAAAACAATTGTCAATCAGGTGAAAAGTGAAGATCTTCCGATGGAGTATTCCATGAATCCTTATCAGGGATGTGAGCATGGCTGTTCTTATTGTTTTGCAAGGCCTACTCATGAATATTGGGGATACAGTGCGGGGATTGATTTTGAAAGAAAAATCATGGTTAAAAAAAATGCCCCTGAACTTCTAGAGAAATTTTTTCAGAAAAGAGGCTATCAGGCTGCTCCTATTTTGCTTTCCGGAAATACAGACTGCTACCAGCCGGCTGAAAGACAATTTGAAATTACAAGAAAATTGCTGAAAGTCTGTCTTGATTACAGACATCCTGTCAACGTTCTGACAAAAAATGCTTTGGTATTAAGAGATCTTGATATTCTAAAACCAATGGCAGAGCAGAACCTGGTTTCTGTTTCGTTAAGCATTCCTACTATCAATGAAGAATTGAGAAGGAAAATGGAACCGAGAACGAGTTCCTCCAAAAATAAATTAAAAGCAATTGAGGTGCTTTCCGAAAATAAAATTCCTGTGCATATTATGGTAGCTCCTATTATTCCCGGATTGAACAGTGATGAACCCCTTACAATATTAAAAGCTATTTCTGATGCCGGAGCATTAGGATTCGGATATACTCTGGTAAGGTTAAATGATACGGTAGAACCTGTTTTTGTCAACTGGATTGAAACACACTTTCCGGATAGAGCTCAAAAAGTATTGAATTTAATACGCTCAATGCGAGGTGGAAAACTCGGCGATAAAAGATATTTTGAAAGGCAGAGAGGGGAAGGAAATATTGCTGAAATGATCCATACGACCTTTAAAGTAGGACGCAGAAAATTTTTTGAAGGAAAAGAGTTTCCTAAACTTTCTACCTCAGGATTTACAGGAACCAGAGACCAGCAATTAAGGCTGTTTGATTGAGTCTCTTTTTGAAATGTAATAAAAAAATGAGCATTTATGTACATAAATGCTCAGGATCGATTATAATTACCTGGAATGATATTCTATTTTAATTTAATTTTCTTGCCAGCAAAACATTCAGTAAAAAGGTGCCTTGCCAGTTACTGGCAGAGCTGTCTACACGTCCCACTGATACAGTAAGTCTTGTTTTACCACCAGTACCATTATTTGCTAACGCCACCACATTTGCCGTATAAATATCCGGAAAACCGGAGTTGTTTCCTGCAGTTAATTGAGGATATAAGTTGTTAATATTGAATGGAGTTCCCTGAAACTCATAAACAATAGTCATTCTTGCCGTTTGATTGGTCGTAAAATTAACAGAAGATTTAGAAATAACCCACCAGTTATCACTGTCATATCCCGTGTTGGAATGATTTGTAAAATCTGCGGTATACTGACTATGTGGTGGAATTCTAAGCTGCGCTCCATATAAATCCACATTGGTAGGTCTTATGGGTTGCCATAAGCCTGGAGCAGGAAGAGCTGCTGTATCAAAATAATAATAACCTGGAGTTGTTATATTAGCTGCAGATCCGGCTGCGCTCCCAGTGGCTACATTGCTGACAAATACTAACGTGGAAAATGGAGTTAATGTTGTTGTATTATCTCCTATTGCCTGAGCCCTTGCTCTATCAATATTGGGAATAATGAGCCCGTCTTTAATTTGGGGTGTCGTCGTACCGGTAGGTATTCGTGCGATCATCTCTACTGTTGCTCTGGGAGCTGTTGTATTAATCCCTACTTGTGCACTTGAAAATAAAGGACATGCTAAAATAATAGCCGCCGTAAAACGGAATTTCGTTTTCATACTAAATTGTTTTTTTGTTATCTATTTCACAAATATAGGAGTAATTATGAAGATTACGTGCAAGTTGGATTGGTTTTTAAGTTAATTTATGTATTCATTTAATATGAAGTAATTTATTGATTTCAAGTAAATAAGCTTTTATTATAGTATAGATTTGAATGGGCCTAATACCCAAAAACCGCTCTTAAATAGAACGGTTTTATGTTAAGATTCGGAGTAAATTGTCAATAAATAACAGGTTGTTCACCATCAGGACAAATAAACTCTAGGCGGCATAATTCCTTGTATTGTATGCCATCGCTGCATACATAAAAGCAATATCCCGGATATGGATAACTTATCCCTCCTGAAATAGCTTTCAATTTTACTTTGCTTAGTTTTTTTAGATTTTTCATATTTTATTTAATTTGAGATTTAATAAAGATAATGAAAAGATTTTAAGTAGTTGTTTATAAGTACTTTATTGTGATAACATAAAAAAACCGTTTCACAAGAAACGGTTTTTACATTTTGATATTCAATCTTACATGTCATTGGTAGTATCCGGACATTTAAAATCATCACTGCAACCAGCACAAATTACTGTACCGTTACAATAATACATACAAAAATCATTGCCTGGAAGAGTTGCTCCCCCTGAAATGTCTTTAAGTTGCTCTTTTCTTAGTTTTTTTGAATTTTTCATATTGTTTTAATTAAAAATTTGATAGTAAAACAAAATTAAATAAAATGTTTTTAATTAAAACAAATGTTATGTGTTAAAAAATAAAATTTATCTGAAATTTTAAAACAATGATTCTTATTTCGGGATTTAAAGTATAAATATTTGATTACTAAATAAATGTTAATTTTAAAAAGCGATATCCGAAAAGCTTATTAGAGTAGGAAAAACTAAAACATCAAAAACTATGAAAAATTTCAAAAGACTTTCCAGAGAAGAGCAAAAGAAAATGATTGCGGGAGATATAGGTCCTGCTTACTGCTTTGAAGGGGATGGCCCCGGAACAGGTGGTTGTGGAGCCGGATATATCTGCTCGGGTGGAAAATGCGTACCCTATGTGGGAGGTCCCGGAACAGGTGGTGGAAATCCCGGAGGTGGAGACACATACACCTGTATATGTCCGTGGGGAACTGTTACACAATCTACCCCGTGCCCTGAGTTTTATTGTATAACAGGGTAATTGAAAAAAAAATAGTCAGTAATTTAATTACTGACTATTATTATGATTATTTCTTGATCAAGCCTAGCTCAATAAGTCGTTCATGTAAGAATTCTCCTGCTGTTGTGTCTTCATACAATTTTGGATTGTTTTCATCAACACAGTTGTCAAGAGCATTTAAAGACATCCCGCTAATGGGGTGCATAAAGAAGGGAATTGAATATCTTGACGTACTCCACAGTTCTCTTGGCGGGTTTACCACTCTATGGATAGTAGACTTCAACTTGTTGTTGGTATGTCTGGATAACATATCTCCAACGTTGATCATCAATTCATCCGGTTGTGCAATAGCGTCGATCCATTCACCATTATGGTTCTGAACCTGAAGACCTTTCCCTTGTGCTCCCATAAGAAGGGTAATTAAGTTAATATCTCCATGTGCTGCCGCTCTTACCGCGTCGTCCGGTTCTTCTTTGATTGGCGGATAATGAATGGGTCTTAAAATAGAGTTTCCTTCTGCGATTTTGTCATCAAAATAAAACTCATTTAAACCAAGGTGAAGGGCTAAAGCTCTTAAAACATACTGTCCTGTTTTTTCAAGCATTTGGAAAGTCTCTTTACCTACTTCGTTGAATTTCGGAAGTTCATCAACGATTACATTGTCAGGATACTCTGCTTTGTATTTTGAATCATCAGACAGATATTGTCCAAAGTGCCAAAATTCTTTTAAGTCTCCTCTTTTGAAACCTTTTGCAGTTTCTTTACCAAATCCTACATATCCTCTTTGGCCACCAATTCCGGGAATTTCATACTTCTGTTTCGTTTCCACGGGTTGCTCAAAAAAGTTTTTTACCTCTCCATACAATTCATCAACTAATTGATCATCAAGAAAATGGCCTTTTAAAGCTACAAAACCAATTTCTTCATAAGCTTTTCCGATTTCATTTACAAATTTCTGTTTGCGTTCCGGGTTGTCCGAAAGGAAATCACGCAGGTCTACACTAGGTATTTTATCCATTTTTAGAAATTTACGAACCGCAAAATTACATTTTTTTTAAATTAAATGATTTTAAAATCATTATTTATAAGTTAAATTTGCTGTATGAAAAAATATTCTTCTAAGAGAAGTATCCAAATACTCGCACATCTTCTTCAACAGTACGGAATTGCAGACATTGTAATTTCACCGGGATCAAGGAATGCTCCTTTGGCGATTCACTTTTCAGAAGTGGATAGCTTTAACTGTTTCAGCATTGTAGATGAAAGAAGTGCAGCCTTTGTGGCAATGGGAATGGCAATAAGTGAGAAAAAACCTGTTGCGATTACTTGTACCAGTGGTTCTGCAGTGGTTAATTACTACCCTGCCATTACGGAAGCATTTTATCAGAATGTTCCCCTTTTGGTATTAACGGCAGACAGGCCAACAGATTTTGTTGATATTTTTGATGGACAGACCATCAGGCAGAAGGATGTTTTTCATCAACATTCTTACGGTGATTTTCAGCTTTTGGAGGACACTAAAGAAAATGCAGAAGAGATTAATTTCGATACTATAAAGAAGGCTATCGAACTTTGTTTTGAAAAACAAGGACCGGTACATATTAATATACCTCTGGAAGAACCTTTATATGATTTGGTTTCTGAACTTCCGACTTTCCCGACTGTTGAAAAAACAATCAGACATAAAGAATACGAAATTCCATCCAATTTGATTGCAGATTGGCATACTTCACAGAGAATTATGATATTGGTAGGAACGAGAGATTACAGTCCGGAATTGGAAAATCAATTGACACAGTTGGTTAAAAATCACTCTGTGATTGTTTTGAGCGAAGCCAATTCTAATCTATATCACGAGAAGTTTTTCAAACATATTGACCGCTATATTTTCAATTTTACGGAAGAAGATTATAAAACGTATGCACCGGATTTGTTAATTACAGTAGGGCAAAATGTAGTTTCCAAAAAAGTAAAACAGTTCCTTAGAAAGGCCCGCCCTAAACAACACTGGCATTTGGATGAAGTGTGGCAGCCGGATACCTATTATTCTCTGACAGAGAAAATTGAGGTTAAACCCGAAGTTTTCTTCTCCAAATTGCTGAAATATATTAATTTGGAACCAAGGCCTTATTACAATCTTTGGGATGTTTTAAGAGATAAGAAAGATGCGAAGCATGAACGTTTTTTGAATACGGTTGAATTCTCAGATTTTTATTTTTTCAATAAGGCCTCACAAACGATTCCTGAGAACTATAATATCCATTTTGGTAATTCTTCAGCCATCAGGTATGCACAGTTGTTTGACTTTGGAAAGAGAAAGATTTATTGTAACAGAGGAACGAGTGGGATAGACGGCTCGACTTCTACAGCAATGGGGTTTGCCATTAAAAATGCTAATCCAACTTTGTTGATTACAGGTGACCTAAGTTTCTTTTATGATATCAATGGTCTTTGGAACCAATATATTCCTCCATTTGTAAGGATTATGATCTTCAATAATGGAGAAGGTAATATTTTTAAGATTATTCCTGGCCCCGGAAATGCCAACCCGAATACGCTAGATGAGTTTATTGCTACTAAACACCGTAAGAATGCTGAGCATCTGGCCAAACATTTTGGTTTCTCTTATATCAAAGTAGAAGATGAGCTTACATTAGACCGAGTATTGGAGAATTTCTTCAAACCTGATGCACAGCCAAAGATCCTGGAAGTAAATACTTACGGGAAAAACAGTGCTGATGTGCAGAAAGCATATTTTAACTTTATGAAAGAAAATTAAAAGCTAACTTTGGAGTTTCATTTTAAAATCTAACCATGAATAAGTTTTATTTTCTTTTATTGAGCGTAGTAGGTGTACTATGTTTTGGGCAAAATTACTCCGGAGGGGCTGGTACAATTAATAATCCTTACAAAATCTCTACCCTTGATGACTTAAAATATTTAAGTGAGCATTCATCGGAATTAGGTAAAAATTTTTTACAAATCGCAGATATAGATGCCTCAGCTACTTCCACATGGGATTTTGGCAAAGGGTTCTATACTATTGGAGGCTCTTATTCATTTTATGGAACTTATGACGGAGGAGGGTATAAAATTATCGGCATGGTTGTTAACAGGTCTTCCAATATGTATGGAGGAATGTTTGCTGCCTTATCTACATCAGGAACTCTTAAGAATATACATTTGGTTGGGGGTAGCTTTTATGCAGATATGTATGTTGGAAGTTTAGCAGGGGAAACAAATGGTACTGTTATCAATTGTAGCTCATCAGCCACAGTTAAGGCCAGCAAATATGGAGGGGGGCTTATTGCTATTGTAAAAGGCGGCATTACCAATTGCCATGCGACAGGAAATGTTGAAGCAGGGTCTACTGCCGGGGGGCTAGCTTCTTCAGCAGGCGGGGGTGTTATATCAAACTGCTATGCAACGGGTAAAGTTTCAGGAGGCGGAGCCTCAGGAGGGTTACTCGGAGGATCCGCAGACAAGGTAATCAATTGTTACGCAACCGGGAATGTATCTGGAGATTCTGCGGGAGGGCTTATTGGAAACTCTTCCTATTTGGTTTCGGATTGCTACGCTACAGGAAACGTAAATGGAACTCAAGCAGGAGGGCTTATAGGGTGGATGTTTGATAGTGTAACAAGATCTTATGCTACAGGAAATGTTACGTCATATTCATTTGGTGGAGGCACTGCTGGAGGATTGGTTGGATATGCAGGTCACGGATTTGCTTCAGGCTCTTTTTCAGGTATTAGTCTGTCTTATGCGACTGGAACTGTTGGTGGGGCTGGTGTTAAAGGAGGGCTATTGGGGCAATCAAATACCAGACAAATCATTAGTATTTCTAACTCTTATTCAAGAAGTAATATGCCAGATGGAGGAGACGGATTGGTTGGCTTCTTTGCACAGAGTGGATCATCTATTACAAATAGTTATGCAACAGGACAATTGGGCGGAAATACGGCTAATGGAGGGCTAATAGGGCTAGGTAGGGGAACAACATATTCAAAAGCATATTGGGATTATGAAACGACAGGATCACAGGTTGCAGACGCGTCAAATTGGACGTCTACAGATGGCGCTAGGACAACCCAGGCTATGAAAACTCAAAGCACATTTGTTAATTGGGATTTTGTCAATGTATGGAGTATAAACCCTCTCATCAATGACGGTTATCCTTACTTAAATCCAAACTCAGGTACTTTATCTGCAAATGAGGTAGCTGTGAAGCCTGTTGTTGAAGTTAAAATACATCCAGTACCGGCTGATAATCAGATTTATATATCGTCTGACACTGCTGTTTTAAAGTACACGATTTTTGATATGCAAGGAAGATTACTGAATGAAGGATCTCCAAATTCAAAGAATTTTAATGTAGTTATCGATTTTCTGAGCAAAGGAACTTATCTTATAAATCTTGTATATTCAAAAGGAAATGATTCCAGAAAGTTTATTAAAAATTAAGTTTTATAAATCTAAATATTCTTCATTTCCCGGCAGATTAATAATTCTGTCAATAGGATAAATAAACATATCATCAAAATCGTTTAAAGCGTTAATGATTTGAAAGTGGCTGAATTGCTTTATATTCTGTAAAGTAATTTCAGCCTCTTTTATTTTTTTCTGTTTTAAAAGGTGTTGCCTTTGTACTCCGTTTAATAAGTAGGTTGTGGGAGTGAACCATTCTTTACCTTTTAAAAATAAGAGATTTGAAAAGGAAGTATCAGTGATGTGGTTATTTCTGACAATAATGATTTCTTCAGCTTTAGACTTCATTTTCATTTTGTCAAGTTCTTTTCTATCTTCAAACTTGAATGAATAGTCATAGCTGTTGTTTTCTACCAATTGAAAATCTTGTATTTCGGGAATAGCATAAGGGATCATCTGGGTTCGAATTCTTTTTTCCAGATCATAAGATATCCTTAGTTTGAAAAGCCCGTCTTCATCGTGTTGAAGATTTTTATAGATCTTGGCAAGGTCGATAGAATCTTCCTTTCCAAAGTGGGAAAATGTTTGATTAACACGTTTCTGATGGAGTTCCAATAGAAAAATCTCCTGATCTTCTACCTTAATGCTTTCAATGAATTGGGACATAGATTTTGTTTTTCATTTCCTGATATTCGTCTTCTAACTTACTCATGTGGGTAATACCACCTCCGCTTTTGAAATAAAGTTTATCACCTTCTTTTTCAATAAAGCGTATCATCACACAACTGTCAACATTTTTACCGTCGAACCAGCCACATATACCTGTATAATATCCTCTTTCGTAACCTTCAGCATCCAGAACTATTTCTAATGTTTTAGGCTTCGGTGCTCCTAAAATTGAACCGGCAGGAAGCAATTTTTGCATAATACTTCCCACTTTTCCGTCAAATTCGGGCCTTACTATTCCTGATATTTCAGAACTCATTGCGTAGAGATTCTTTTGTTGTGTTTTAATTAAATCAATATGCTGAAACTGATCAACTTTTACATTATCCGCGACCATACTTAGATCATTTCTAAGCAAATCAACGACTGTATAATGCTCGGCTTTTTCTTTTTTATCATTCTTCAAAATTTCTGCCGCATTTTCCAGAGAAGCATCAATAGTGCCCTTCATAGGATAAGTGAAAATTTTACCATTAATAATCTTCACAAAAGTTTCAGGAGAAAAAAATACAAAAAAATCTTTATAAAACACTTTGTATTTCGCATTTGAGTGATAAAAAATTTCTTCCAGGCTTAAATTGGTCTCAATTTCAGTTTTTCTTGTGTAATTTGCCAAATAAGAATTTCCCAGACGAATATTTTTCTGAACTTTGTCAAATCCGGTTTTGAAGCTTTCCAGGGTTTCAGGAAATGATTTCCATTCTATTTTTTTTTCTAGTTTTGGTTCTTTGTTCTGGGTTGAAAATTGTTGAAAATCAATCATTAAACCTGATTTTTTAATTTCAGATTCCAGATAGATTTCAACATTCTCTGAAAGGAAGTCGATAACGAAAAAGTAGGGAACTTTCTGCAGAGAAAGTTCGTCCATCTCCAAAAATTTTTG
The DNA here is from genome assembly GCA_963518055.1 of uncultured Chryseobacterium sp. Classification (GTDB taxonomy): domain Bacteria; phylum Bacteroidota; class Bacteroidia; order Flavobacteriales; family Weeksellaceae; genus Chryseobacterium. Next base: position 245,672 of record CAUQIC010000003.1, on the reverse strand, counting down.
ATGATTCACTGAAAACATTTGACAAAAATACTTATTGATGTTTACTTTTGCATAAAATTTTTATGATGCAGAGCAAATATCCTCAGAAACCGGGACTTGATTTTATATTGAAGCAGGCATTTTTTTACTGGAATAAGACACTGGTTTTTCAGTTGATGTTTTCAATGATCTTTTTTGGAATATTTCTTACTTCATTATTTTTCTTTGGTGAAAGATATGGAATATTAGAGCAGAATCAGGTATTAACAGATGCTCTTAAGCAGGGGACGAAAGTCTATATGGAGAAAATAGCTGAATTGAGCGCTACCGAAAATTATCAGATGTTCACCTTTGCAATCTGGGGAACGATGGCATTTCTATATCCATTGAATCTGGGAATGTTCCAAATTTTCCGGAAACTTGATCTTAACGAAAAAATAGAGATGGGAGACTTGTTTGTAGGTTACAATGGTCTTAACTTTTTTAAATATCTTGGATATTATGTCTTTTGGTTTTTAATTTATAGATTCACTATTCCCACCATCTTTCTAGCTGTAATTTGGGTTTCAATGACCATTTTTGTGGCTCCATTAATGTTTTTTACCAATAAAAGAATTTTTGAGGCAATTTCTTTAAACCTGAAGGCACTTAGAATGTATTTTGTAGAAATCATTGTATGTGTCATTGTTGCTGTTTTGTTTAAATATCTTGGATTTACCTTATTTTTAGTTGGTGGTCTTTTTACATTCCCTTTTTGGAACGCGATGATTTATTCATTATACAAAACTGTTTTTTCAGAAAAAGGCTAAACTTTACCTATGTTTAATATGTTTTTTTGCGAAAAAAGCCTATTTTTGGTAAAATCATTAAATATTAAACTATGTCTGAATTTAACGAATTTGACCAGCAAGGTTCTGTTCCCAATAAAGATACGGGATCTATTATTTCGCATGCCTTTGAAATGTACAAAGGGGTTTTTGGTTATGGAATTGTCGCAATGATCATTTATTTGATCGGAGGTGTTGTTATCCAGAGTCTTACAGGATTTAATTCTGCTTCTATCTATGAAGAAATGAAATCTTCCGGAGGAAATTTTAACTATTGGAATGCACCCGGATTTTCCATGTACATGACATTTTCCGGTTTGTTTGGACTTGTATTGGCTCCACTGTATGTTGGGTTAATCTACATCGTCAACAAGTACAATACTAAAAATAATATCGAGTTTTCTGATTTGTTTATCGGATACCGACAAAATTTTGTCAACATCTTGATTTATAGTTTCCTTTCAGGGGTTATTTCTACTGTTGCTGCTGCATTGTGCTTCTTCCCGGTTATTTTTGTGTATCCGTTCCTGTTAATAGGATATCCGATTTTATTATTTGAAAATGCTTCAGCTACAGAAGCTTTAAGCAAGTCTTTTAATATCGCAAAAGAAAATTATGGGGTTTTCTTACTTACAGGATTTCTTGGAGCGTTGATTTCTTTAGCAGGGGTAATTCTTTGTGGAATCGGTATTATTCTGACAGCTCCATTTATGATGGTTGTTATGTATTCTACCTATTGTGCTTTCCTTGGAAAACCGAGACAAATTACGTATAATAAACAATAAAATAATGAACAAGGATAAACAGATCAGTAGCGTTGCCATCAAGCAGATTTCATTGCTAGCCATTATTTTGGTTTTGGCCGGATTGATCTGTTTCAACCTTGCATTATTTATTCCATCAGTTTTAGGGGCAATTACCATTTATGTTGTCTGCAGAAAATACAATTTTTATCTGCAGGAAGAACGAAAATGGAAGCCCTCTCTGGCCGCATTTGCTTTAATGTTTGCCAGTCTTATAGTCTTAATACTGCCTATTTACTTTATTACAGATCTGCTCATTGATAAATTAGGTAATGCACAGGCCTATATGGCTAAGTTCAATGTTTTTCTGGATAAGATACACTCTTATATTTACTCAAAAACAAGTTTTGACATTCTAAGCCAGGAAAATATGAATAAGCTGAAGAATTCTGCAGGGAAAGTCTCTACTTCAGCACTCAGCGGAACATTCAACACCCTTACAGTGGTGATGTCAATGTATTTTATTTTGTATTTTATGCTTGAGAAGCCGAGGCTATTTGAGAAAATTCTTACTTCTTCCGCTCCTTTAAAAAGGTCCAATGTTTCTTTAATCGGGGAGAAGATGAGAAAGCTGATTATGGCCAATGCTATAGGAATTCCTGTCGTGGCAATAGGGCAGGGTATTGTATCTCTTATTGGATATCTTATTTTTGGAGCTCCGGGACCGGTGTTGCTCTTTGCCCTTACGGCAGCTTCATCCGTAATTCCGGTTGTTGGAACAGCAATTGTATATGTTCCTGTATGTATTTTTATGATTGCGGAAGGAAATACAGCACAAGGATTAGGCTTGGCGGCTTACTGTGTTGTGGTAGTAGGACTTACCGATAATTTGCTTCGTTTTACCCTTTTGAAGAAACTCGAAAATATTCATCCGTTAAATACCGTATTTGGAATTATTATGGGGATGAATTTATTTGGCTTTATGGGACTTATTTTTGGTCCTATACTGATCTCACTAACCCTGCTTTTAGTGCAGGTGTACCGAAATGAATTCTCGGATGAAAATACCACTCCTGATCTGGAATTACCCAATCAAAACGATCTGGAAAATAAAACTGACTTAATTACATAAAAACGTGGAAGGACTCAATCCCGAAATACTCAAAGAAATTTGTATTGCTAAGATGCCATTTGGCAAATATGAAGGGACTATTCTGGCAGACTTACCTGTAAGTTATCTTGAATGGTTCAATCGAAATGGTATGCCTAAAGGAAAATTAGGAATGCAGCTCGCTACCGTTTACGAAATAAAAATAAACGGTCTGATGGAACTTCTGATTCCAATCAGGGCTTCTCTCAGATAAATTCTTCTAATATTTCTCAATAGAAAAGTTCTATAAAAATAATTAGTTAGATATCAAACTAATAGTTACCTTTGTAATATGAAATTATCAGTGGATATTGCAAAACTTCAGGAAGCCTTACCAAGAAAAGTTTCCAATTTACAATCTGCCATCAGGAATAGAATTTTATCTGACTTTGCTCGCGATGGGATTCATATTACGTTGGAAATGTATCTTGTTCTCAGATGTCTCTGGGAAAAAGATGGTAGAAATCAACAGGAAATTTCTGATATTCTTTACAGGGATAAAGCAAGTCTTACCAATCTTATTGATAATCTTGAAAAGAGAAATCTTGTTGTGAGGGTACAAAATCAAAATGATAGAAGAAATAAGAATATTTTTCTTACTGAAGAAGGCCATGCAATCAAAGACAGGGTAATTCCAGTAATTTCAAATCTTCTTTCAGAAATAGAAAACTCCGTTTCAGAAAATGATCTTGCAACAACTATTGGTGTTTTGGATACTTTGTTTAAAAAGCTGAAATAATTTTATATTAAAAGTTAGATATCAAACTAATATGAATGCAGATCCGTTTCATCAACTGATTCCTGAATGGATGAAAACTCCCTTTCTATTTATACTTTTGGTTTCACAATCGATAGTCAATGGATTGCAGGGAGTAGATATTAATTCAATTGCTTCTCAATTAGGAGAAGAAAAAGACCTGTTACAATTCGCTTCTTATACCAATTCGGTTGGATTTGTTGCTATGATTGCGCTTGCCGGACATATGACAAAGATTTACCAAAGAAAAAATGTTTGGTTAGTCTGCCTTGCTCTTGAGTTTATTATTGCTTTACTAATGTCTGCCCCCAATAATGTGTATGAAGTTATATTTCTTAGCTTCTCTTGTGGAACGGTAAAAATTATATGTTTGCTTGATGCCATCCGACTTTTGATGCAACGCCTTAATCCCTCCGGAAGCAGGGGACTTTTTTATGGGATTTATTATACTATTTCGTTTGTAACAGCACAAGTTGTTGCATTTGCTGCATCCTGGCTTATTGTTGATTATGAATGGTATTATATCTATTATTTATGGATCCCTGGAATTGTGGCAAGTATATTTATAGTTCAGACTTCTTTACATCGCAATCAAGAAGGATCGTCCATTAAGTTAAAAGATATTGATTGGGTGAGTTATCTATCATTGGTAATGATGGGGCTCTCTCTATCTTATATCTGTGTAATGGGTGAAAGGTCAGATTGGTGGTATGGCGAAAATATTATTTTAAGTTCCTTTATTTTGTTTTTCAGTACTCTAGGTTTTATAGGTGGCAGTATATTTCATAAAAATCCTATGATTGATCTTTCAGCATTTATCAGATATAAACAAATAGGCTGGGGAGTAGTGTTTATGATACTTTTATATATTGTTTATAATTCTTCATCTGTAGTGTCTACATTTTTATTGTTGAATTTTAAAGGAGATGTAAAATATGCCAATGTATCCAATCTCTATATGATTCCTGCATTTTTTATATCGGTGCCACTTACAGGAATATGGCTTCATAAGAGACATAAAGCAAGAGGAGCGCTGGTATTGGGTTTTCTGTTGTATACTTTGTTTTATTTTGTCATTAAAAACCTGGTAGCTTTTGATGTTCCTGAAGAGGCATTTATCATTCCTCAACTTCTGAGAGGCGCTGCTTATGGGGTCACGATGACGAGCTTATCCTATTATGTATCTTCCAATGTTGAACTGAAAGATAACAGTTCACGAGTTTTCTTTAGTGTATTTTCAAGATATGTGTTGGCTATGCCTATTACTTCGGCATTTTTCAGCCACAGGCTTTCTTATCTAAAAATGAAATTCAGCACTGATTTCGCTCAATATATCACCCCTACTGACCCTAAAGTAATGGAGTATGTAAATACCATTAAATCAGGATTTGTAAACAAAGGATTGGATATGATGTTTGCACAGAATATGGCGCTGGCTTCTTTACAGAAAAAGTTGCTTGCTGACTCAATGCTTCGGGGAGTTGATGAGATTTTTATGATGCTTTGCATGATAAGTATTGTATTAATGATGGCTTGTTTATTTCTTAAGGTTTTTAATATCCATTACGAAGTATGGAAAAATACCTATCCATTGACTAGGCTTTCTTAAAATAATTTCGGCGGCATCGAAGATGCCGCCGAATTAATTGAATATCATTATTTAAGCTTTCAATGCTGCTATTTCGTCTCTTAATTTTGCAGCTTTGATAAAGTCAAGATTTTTAGCTGCAGCTTCCATTTCTTTCTGCTTCTGTTCGATCATTTTCTCAACATCTTCGCTGGCGTATGTGGCTTTAACTTCAGCAACTTTTTGAAGAATTTCTTTCTGAGTATATTTTTCATCAGGAAAATCTTTACTTCTTCCAACCAAGTTTTCGGAGATCTTTTTATTCAACGCTTTTGGTACTATGCCATGATCTTCATTGTGCTTCATCTGTTTTGCTCGGCGGTATTCGGTTTCATCTAATGTGGCCTGCATAGATTTTGTGATCTTATCGGCGTACATAATTGCTTTCCCGTTAATATTTCTTGCCGCACGTCCCACAGTCTGAATCATAGATCTTCTGCTTCTCAACATTCCTTCTTTGTCAGCATCCAGAATAGCGACCAAGGAAACCTCAGGTAAATCCAACCCTTCTCTTAATAAGTTAACCCCAATCAAAACATCAAAAAGACCTAAACGTAAATCCTGCATAATCTGAATACGCTCCAGCGTTTCAACATCAGAGTGGATATATCTTGTTCTGATTCCGAATTTTGTAAAATATTTAGTCAGTTCCTCAGCCATTTTTTTAGTTAAAGTGGTTACTAAAACCCTTTCATCAGCATCCGCTCTTTTCTGAATTTCTTCCATTAAGTCATCAATCTGATTCAAACTTGGCCTTACTTCAATAATTGGGTCCAGAAGTCCGGTTGGACGGATAATCTGCTCAATATAAGCTCCTCCGGTTTTTTCCAGTTCATAATCTGCCGGAGTAGCAGAGACATATATAACCTGGTTTTGAATAGCCTCGAATTCTTCAAATTTCAAAGGCCTGTTATCCATAGCAGCAGGAAGTCTGAAGCCATATTCTACCAATGCTTCTTTTCTACTTCGGTCACCCCCATACATGGCATGAACCTGAGGTACTGTTACGTGACTTTCATCAATAACCATTAAGAAATCTTTTGGAAAATAATCAATCAGACAGAAAGGTCTTGTTCCCGGAAGCCTGCCATCAAGGTATCTTGAGTAATTTTCAATACCTGAGCAATAGCCAAGTTCTTTGATCATTTCAAGATCAAGTTCTGTTCTTTCCTGAAGTCTTTTAGCTTCTAAAGGTTTTCCAATTTCACTGAAAAAATCTACTTGCTTTACCATATCGTCCTGGATATCCTTGATAGCACCATTTAATGTTTCTTTTGAAGTAACAAAAAGATTAGCAGGATAGATTTGAATCTGGTCAAAATTGGAATCAACATTTCCTGTTACAGGATCAAAACTTTGAATCTTTTCAATTTCATCTCCAAAAAACTGAATTCTTATGGCATTATCCGCATAAGCAGGAAATACGTCAATCACATCTCCTTTCACACGGAATGTCCCTCTCTGGAACTCATTTAAAGTTCTGGCGTAAAGTGCATTAACTAATGAGTGAAGTAGAGCTGTTCTTGTTACTTTTTCACCAATCTCAATAGAAATTAAAGACTTATGAAATTCTACAGGGTTCCCAATACCATAGATACATGAAACAGAAGCTACAATTAAGACATCTCTTCTTCCGGAAAGAAGGCTTGCTGTTGCAGAGAGACGCAGTTTTTCAACTTCTTCATTGATGCTCAGGTCTTTCTCAATATACGTTCCGGTTGTCGCAATATAGGCTTCCGGTTGGTAATAATCATAGTAACTTACAAAATACTCCACCGCATTTTCTGGAAAAAATTCTTTGAATTCCATAAAAAGCTGGGCTGCTAATGTCTTGTTATGAGCTAAAACTAGAGTAGGGCGTTGAACATTTTGTACAACATTCGCCACAGTAAATGTTTTTCCGGAACCTGTTACTCCAAGGAGAGTCTGGTACTTTTCACCAATTTCAATACCGTCGGTTAATTTTTCGATGGCTTGTGGTTGATCACCGGTAGGTTTATATTCAGATTGAAGTTTAAAATTCATAGAAAAAAGAATGTATACAGCAAAAATACGAAAGATATTATTAGACTTGATAATGTTTTGAAGCTGAATATTTTGATAATAAAATTTTAACTGATTCCTTGAGAGATTTAGCCCTTTTTCCCATGATTTGGAAATACAGATGTTCAATTTTTTTTGAAAATCTTACAAATAAAAAAAGCGCTAATCAGCGCTTTTTTATTCTATTATTGACCAAAGGACATTGTTGCAGGAACTTTTAATACGGCAGCGATAGCTTTACCATTTTCTGTCGCAGGCTTCCATGTAGTCTCATTACTTATTTCAGTAACTGTCTTGAGAAGCTCTGTGTTTAGGGTTTCATTGTCTCCTGAGACTTTTATATCGGTGGTTTTTCCCGTTGCATCAATATGAATGTAAGCTACTGACTTAATGACTCCTTTTTGAAACGTAAATTTACTGGTATCCATGTTTTTGCCAACTTTTTCTCTCAGAGCTCTTAATCCGCCGGGATATTCTGGTTGAGTAAGATTTTGGTTAGAATTTAAAGAAGTATTTGTGTTATTATCTTCGGTACTGTGTGTTGTTACTTTTGGAGTGATTGTATCCGAAATAATTCTTAGTTTTTCTTTTTTTAATTCCGATTGGACATCGGAGGTTTCGTTGAGTTCTTTTTCGTTGGTAAAGCTTTTGGCTTGTACCTCCTGCTTTACATTAGGAATTTCTTGAACGGTCGTCATCTCGTGACTACTTGCAATAGCGTTTTTTGTATTTATTACTTCACTTGCGTAGGTCTTTTCAGAAAATAATGCGATGGAAGCAATAAGAGTGGTGATACCGGCGGTTTTTCGTAACAGGCTGAATTTTGTTTTTTTAGCGTTCATCATGATAAATCGTTTTTTGGTGTTAATAAAATTAAAAGAATGGGTAAGATGCAGATTCTGTCTGCTTATAATTTCATCGAGTATTAAACTCTGGTATTCTTTACTATTGAATTTGTTTTTTAAGACGGCCTCGTCTGCTAAAAACTCATGATTTGTAATCACTGCTTTTTTATATAAGTACACAATCGGATTAAACCAGGTGAAAATTTTTAATAGATCAATCAGTATTACATCAATACTATGTTTTTGATCTATATGGCTTTTCTCATGTAAGAAAATTCTGGGATCAATATGATCGTCTTTTACATAATTTTTCCCTATATAAATGGTATTCCAAAAACTGAATGGAGGGATATTCTCTTTTGTTACTATAACCTTATGGTGTTGGTAGGTAAATTTCTCTCCCTTTATTTTTCTTATGGCAAGAAATGCCAATATGCTTCTTATCAATAGAAAGAGCGTGATAATACCATAGACAATCCACAATATATTGATCCAGTTAAAATCTGTGTGTCCATTACGGATTGATACAATCTGCTGTGTGGTTTCTTCGAACACTAGCAGCGGTTTAACCTTTGTTTTCTGAGAGGATAATGTAATCGTAGTAAAAGGGATTATGTAAGATAGAATCAGCATAATTAATAAATAAAACCGATTAAACCGATACATCTTTTCTTTTTCCAAAAACAAATAGTAAACAGCAATGAAAAGTGAAGAACACAGAATTATTTTTAAAATAATAGATAACATGCTTATTCCTTTATTTGTCCATCTATAATATCACGAAGTTCCTTCAATTGTTTCTGGCTAAGTTTTGCATTAGATGTAAAGAATGAGGCAAACTGAGTCACAGAACTATTAAAAAAACGGTCAATCATGGAAGTCATTTCTTCCTTGAAATATTCTCCTTTTTCTACTTTTGGATAGTATTCACGGGAATTTCCATACAATTTATAACCTACCAGTTCTTTATTTTGCATTCTTTTCAGCAGTGTTGCAATTGTAGTAGCAGCAGGTTTGGGTTCGGAGTAAGCATCCAGAATGTCCTTCATGAAACTATTTTTTTTCTCCCAGAGGATTTCCATGAGAACTTTTTCAGAATCTGTTAATTTTATTTCTTTCATTCTACAGAATTGTAATTTGTTCTACAAATGTAGAATAAAAAATTTACTGTGCAAATTTTATGGCATTATTTTTCCATTCATTTTTTACTGCTTAATCATAATGTTATGAAAATCAATAAATTTTATATTCCATTTCTAGGTATTTTTTTACTGTTTTCTTCATGTAAAGAGAATCATGTTAATGCGCAGCAGATCGGAAATGACGGAAGTGTAGAAACAGAGAGGCCAAACTCTGAATACCAACCGGCATTTAAAGGTCAAACGAGAATTAAAGCTGTAAAGACCACTACGCCTTATACTGTGGAAGTTCTCAATAAAGATCTCGGAAGACCTTGGGGAATTATTAATTTACCTGACGGAAGGTTTCTCATCACAGATAAAGGAGGTCATATGAATGTAGTTTCAACAGATGGGAAGCAGATAATCAAAATAGAAGGGTTTCCTAAAGTTGATTCAAAAGGGCAGGGAGGGATGTTAGATGTAGCTCTTGATCCTGATTTTAAAGCCAATAATATTGTTTATTTCAGTTTTTCAGAGCCTTTTGGCAAAGGAAATCTAACTTCTGTTGCAAAAGGAAGGCTATCTGCAGATCTTAAGAATATATCTGATGTTAAGGTCATTTTTCGTGCAGAACCTTCGTATGATGGAGACAAACATTATGGAAGCAGGTTGGCTTTTGATAAGGATGGAAACTTGTTTGTAAGTACAGGAGAGCGCTCTGATAAAGTTACAAGAGCTTATGCTCAAAAAACAGATAATTATTTAGGCAAAATTATAAAAATTACCAAAGAGGGTTTACCTGCTCCCGGAAATCCGTTTATAGGAAAGAATGGATTTAAGCCCGAGATTTATGCATATGGAGTAAGAAATCCACAAGGGTTGGCTATAGATCCAAATGGGAACCTATGGGATGTAGAAATGGGACCTAGAGGAGGGGATGAAATTAATCTTATCGAAGCAGGAAAGAACTACGGTTGGGGAGATGTAACCTATGGTATTGAATATTCCGGAGACAAAGTAGGGAAGGGGATTACCCAAAAAGAAGGCACCGTACAACCTGTTTACTACTGGGATCCGGTAATTTCTCCCAGTGGCATTACTTTCTATACCGGAAATATAGATGAATGGAAAGGGAATCTCATAATAGGCTGCTTAAGTGGACAGCATATAGACAGAATCGTTATGAAAGATAATAAAGTTGTAGGGGAAGAACGCCTTCTGGTAGACCAAAAGGAAAGGTTCAGGGATGTATTGAATGGAATAGATGGTAATCTTTATGCAGTCACAGATAGTGGCAAGCTGTATAAGATTTCGAAAAAATAATAAAAAATCCTTCCAAGACTTTTCTTAGAAGGATTTTATACGTTTGTTTTCAGTCCTTTTAAAACTTAAAATTAAGTCTCGCAAAAACCTGTCTTCCGGCAAATCCCATCTGCACGGGATCAAAAATACCCCCTGACTCGGTGTTCCCATCAGTGACTTGAGTAGTTTGAAGAGTAGGGTATCGGTTAAACAAGTTTTTACTTCCCAAAGTCAAATTCAGATTTTTAGAAAATTCATACCCGAAAGACAAATCAGTGGTTACTTTCGGATTATATACCTGCTCTGCATTATCATATCCAATAAGAGTAACCTTGTCGAACCTCACAAGCTGTAGGTTGGCATTGAATTTATTGATTTTATAGTTGAGGTTGAGGTTTATTTTTGTTTTAGGAGCAGAAGCTAGGATAAAAGCTCTTTCTCTGGCACTCAAATAAGTATCTTCTTTTCCTTTGAGTTGATCAGATGTATTCACTTTTGTAATCTCCATATTATTATAATTTCCGGCTAAAGTAGCCGTAAGTCTTCCTGAGCCGAGATTTTCACTGTAGCTTAATATGACATCAATCCCTTTAGTTCGGGTATCTATAGCATTAGAGAAGAACTGAACCTGATCTATAAAAGGATATTGAGCCTGAAGGTCTGCAGGTAAATCTGTTCTGGGAAAATATCCTGTCAAAACGATTCTGTTTTTTACACTGATATAATAGCCATCAACTGTTGCAGTGAATTTTCCGGTATTGAAAGTGAATCCTGCGCTCCCATTGACAGAGGTTTCTTGTTTAAGCTGATCAATCCCTAGTTTATTGGCCAGATCACTATCGTTTGATGCCAATTGAATAGTAACCAGCTGTCCACCTTGAAAATTGGTGAATTGCTGGCTATAATATTTCTGAGCTAAAGAAGGAGCCCTGAAACCTGTAGAAACAGATCCGCGAAATGCAAATTGTGGGGTGATTGCATAGCGTGTTGCAAATTTACCGTTCAGAGTACTTCCGAAATCATTGTAATTTTCAAATCTTCCGGCTGCACTGATCATCCATTTATCAGTGATGTCAAGTTCTGTATCGATATATGCTGCGAAGTTATTTCTGCTTTTATTGGCATCAGTAGAATAACCCGGAAAGCCTTGTGAGCCTCCCGGTCTGATATTTCCGGTTAAAGGATTGGTTACTAATAAATTTTGAGGAGTACTTGACGTTACGACATTTCCATTAATATCATACATAACATACGAGGCCTCCTCGCCTTTAATAATTTCAAATTTTTCATATCTGAATTCAGACCCGAAAGCAACATTGAGACCTTTCAAAACCTTGAACTGCTTAACAGCATTAAAGCCTGTGGTATTTTGCAATAATGAATGGCCTCCTGCATTAAAGCTGGTTGGAGATTTTGCCCCCAGAGTTGCATTGAGGGTGTGGTCAATTTGGTAAGTGAATCTGTTGCTTCCAAACGCATTATAGAAATCTACATCCCAATCTGCAACCTTGAATTTAAGGCCATTGTCAAAAGTGAAGTCTGTAATGCTGGTATTTTCAATGGGGTTAAATCCATTAGGGTAAATTTCAGGAATATTTTTGTCGTCATCTGCTGTCCTTGTCCATGCATAAGCTTTGGTATTTCTGTGCGAAAAGCCTTGGCGGGAATAAAATTTTAATCCATCAGATAATGGCAGTTCAATATTTCCGAAAAAATATACATTCTGAGCCTTGGCATCTCCGAAACGTTGTCTCGGAGCAGGTTGAGGCTTGTTGTAGATGTCAGGGTTTGCATTTCTTATCGCATAATCCTTATTGATAAACTCTGCTGTAAAATTTCCAAAACCTCCTTTGGATCCTATTTTGGTTCCCAGGTTTCCACTAAAATCAAATGTTATTCCATCAACTTTATGATCAGAGACGACATCCTTGTTTCCGGGACTTTTAAAAAGATTCATCCCGTAAAATGCATTTCCTTCAAATCCTTTGTCTCGATCATTCAGAATGACATTAATTACCCCTGCAATAGCATCAGAACCATATTGTGCTGAGGCTCCGTCCCGAAGAACTTCCACTCTTTTTATAGCACCAATCGGGATAGTGTTCATATCATATCCGGTGTTCCCTCTTCCTTTCGTTCCAAAAAGATTGATTAAAGAAGATTGATGATATCTTTTTCCATTTAATAAGAGCAAAGTCTGGTCTGGTCCCAAACCTCTTAAGGTTGCTGGGTCTACTGCATCAGCACCATCTGATCCCGACTGTTTATTGGAGTTAAAAGAAGGAGCAGCAAATTGTAACAGTTGGTTAATTTCCACCTGACCTGTTGCCTGGCTTACCTGCTTGATATCGATGACATCAATAGGAACAGGAGTATTGGTAATGGTTCTCTTTTTATTGCGGCTACCGGTAATGGCTACTTCATCTATCTTTGATTCTTTTGCAAGGGTGTCTTTTACCTGTTGAGCATAGGATAGGGAAGATACACTAAGAAAAATAATGCTGATGTATTTTATTTTCATATTGATATTTTTGAGCAGTGATATGTTCAAAAATATCAATATTTATTTTAAAAATCGGTATTGAAATTATTTATTTGTTATGAAAGTCTCAATTTTTATTCCTCTTGAGGAATTTTAGAAAAAAAATAATGTAATTATTAAAACTAATGAAAATTTTTAACGTCAAAAACTTGAAATAATTCTATTAAGGCCTTCTTCTAAAATTTCCTGAGATGTTGAAAAACAGATTCTAACGTGCCCTTCAGCCCCTTTTCCGAACCATCTTTCCGAGCCCGGAACAATCGCGACTTTTCCTTGTTGTAGGGCATGTTGTGCAAATTCTTCACTAGACATTCCATTTTCGATCTTCGGAAATAAGACAAAAGTTGCTTCAGGAAGATTGGGGGTAAGAACTTCTGAACGACTTAGTATATTAAAAGCAAGATCTCTGTTGTGTTGTAAATGATTTAAAAACTCTCTATACCACGGCATAGCCTTTTCCAGGGCTACACTACCCGCGATTTGTGATAAGGTAGAGACCCCCTCAATAGTAGAATTGAAATTTGATTTCTCCGTAAAATCGTCTAAAATATCCTGATCATTACATAAAACTGCACCAATTCTCAACCCGGCAATTCCAAATGATTTTGAAAAACCATATACGGTAAAGCTCTTTTTCTTTGCCTCTTCAGAAACAGATGAATAGGTTTGAAAATCTTTGTTGTCATAAATAATATCACTCCATATTTCATCACTCATTACCCATACATCATGGGCTGAAGCGATTTCAGAGATTTTTTTCAGAATATCTTTGGAGTATACCTTACCAAGTGGATTATGTGGATTACATATGCTGATGAGTTTAGTTTTTGTGTTGATTAATGAAACCAATTTTTCAAAATCAATATCTCCGGTCACTGTATCTACGGGGCATAGCATTACTTTTCCGCCGACAGATTCTACCGACTTTTTAAATAAAAAATCTACAGGATCAAGTATAATAGCCTCGTCTCCCGGGTTCAGCACATAAGAAGCAATCAGGAACATTCCCTGGGCAGCACTGTTCACGGCAAGTACATTTTCGGAAGTAAATGTTCCGGATTTTTCTTTATTAAAATGTTCAGAAACACTTTTCTTGAACTCCGGAAGTCCGGAAAAAGGTCCGTAGCTTAAATAGCCGTCCTTAATGTATTCAATAATTCCCTGCTCAATTTCAGGAGCTGTTCTAAAATCGGGATCAGCGGCCGTTAAAGGGATAATGCCGTCTTCCAATGTGGCCCATCTTCCGTTGTAGGCTTTTCTTTTTAATGCTTCGAAATTAATGTCGTTATTGGTGAACATGTTTTTTATTTATAAGATATGGGTAAAATATTTTCTGATTGTTGATTCAATGGTAACAGAAATTGATTCAGCAAACTTCTGCCGTTTTTGATGTGGGTTTCAATTTCAGGTTTTCTTTCTAGCTCATATTTCCTAAATGCTTCTTGTATATTTTCTTCTTCAACGATGAATTTAGTTAGTGTGTAAGCATCCTTGAGTGCTGAGGTAACTCCTTGGCTTGTAAAAGGAATTAAAGGATGGGCTGCATCTCCAATGAAGACAATATTGTCTTTGTAAAAAGGATTTAGCTCTTCCAATTCATACACACACCAGAGATGTACATTCTCATAACTTGATTTTTTGATAATTGACGAGACTAGAGGGTGCCATTTCTCAAATATTTCAAGCATGTATTTTTTTAAATTATCGGGTGAGCATTCATTAATCCTGTATTTTTCATTATCAAACTGAGAATACCACAAGATAGTATCTTCAGAAAGTTTGAGTATTCCAAAGGTTAAACCGCCATCTTCATGATGGAACTTCATAAAGTCATTTTCAATGGAGGCTGCGATTTCTCTATTTTTGATAATATTGACAACTTCATTTTCTCTTACCGTTCGCATTTTTTCCTCTTTAAATATTTCCTTTCTGATACGGCTTCTGGAGCCGTCAGAAACAATAATGATGTCTGTATCAAGGTTAGTTTCGTCTGAAATTGTCAAGTGTTTTTGTTGTGAGGAAGAAAACATTATCGTTTTTCCATAAGTTATCTTTTCAGGGGATATGTTTTGGGCTAAAAGGGTAATGAGTGCCTGTCTGGAAATGGCAAAAACATTATGGAGCTCCTTTTCTGCCAGTATTTTTCCTTTATGAGAATATTGTGTGTATTTTTTCAAAAAACTTCCGTGCTCTAAAAGAAGAGATGGGTCAATGATTTGAGAAAGGTATTGGATTCCTTCTTGCGGGATGAGAAAGCCGTGGCCTGCTAAATCTTCTTTCTGTCTTCTTTCATAGATATGGTAATCAATTTTGTGTTTTTCCAAGTATTTCGCCATGCTTAAGCCGGAAATACCAGCACCCACGACAGTAATTTTGTTCATTTTCGGAATAGTAGTTTTTTCAGGTTAGTGTTTGAAATGTTTTTTAATCTATTTATTAGATTGGTACAAAAGTAATTTAAAAACATTCACTATTTTGAAAAAATAAAGTAATTTAATTGCATATATTATATAAATTCAATGAAAAGCATTAGGTGTAGTTGGGTGGAAGTGAGATTATGCATGATCTAAATTTTAAACCATAAACTCTATTAATCTTTCAATAAAATATTCTCATTGTTAGGAAAAAATATATGATAGCGGATGGAGAAACAATTTTTATTCATCTAAAAAAATTGTAGTTTTGGGAAAAATTATTCTATTCTCGTAGAGAGAATGATGGGCTAAACTTTAAAAGCAGAAAAATATGTATTGGGCAAAGCTTCCGGCAACAACAATTAAGGAAAGAGTTTTTGAGGCGTTAAACAAAAATTTAAATTATAGTACCGAGTCTATTCTGGGACTTCCGGGTACCTATTTGGATCAGTCTCAATTTTATGATTTTCCTTTCTTGAAAGAAGCAGCATTTCTTTCAGTTTTGATGAATAACCCCAATCATATCGGTTGCCATACGTATAATGATGGTGAAAAGTATTTTTCCGGAACCCAACGACTGGAAGTAGATCTTCTTAGACTTTGTGCTGTCGAGATTTTGGGTGCCGAGGAATCAAGTTATGACGGATATGTAGCTCCCGGAGGTACGGAAGCCAATATTCAGGCACAATGGATGTATCGAAACTACTTTATGCAAAAAGAGAATGCAAAAGTTGATGAGATCGGTGTGATATTTTCAGAAGATGCTCATTATTCTGTTTATAAAGCGTCTAATTTATTAGGAATTCACCCTATTACGGTGAAAGTAGATCATAGTAACAGAGAGGTTCTGGTTGATGATCTTGAAAATAAACTCAAAGAAGCTTATGATAAGGGTATTCGATACCTGATAGTACACCTTTCGATGGGGACAACTATATTTGGGAGTGTGGATTCCCCGGAACCTTTCCTAAAGCTCGTAAAAAAGTATTTTAAACATTATTTTGTACATGTTGATGCTGCATTTGGTGGATTTATCTATCCTTTTACTGCCCAAAAGAATGAGTTAAATTTTGAGAATCCTGATATTAGTTCTATTACTATTGATGGGCATAAAATGCTGCAATCACCTTATGGAACAGGAATTTTCCTATGTAGAAAGTCCCTCATAGAGTTTGTTCAGACCCCGGAGGCATCTTATGTATATGGCTCGGATTTTACCCTTTGCGGAAGCCGATCAGGAGCCAATGCCATCTCTATGTGGATGATATTGATGACCTATGGGTCCGAAGGCTGGAGTGAATCAATACAGCAGTTGATCCAACGAACAGATTATTTATGTACTGCGTTAGATGAGCTGGGGGTTAAATATTTTAGAAATCCTGATATGAATATTGTGACAATCAATTCTCATGAAATATCTGAAGGTCTCGCTGAAAAATATTATCTGGTTGCAGATAATTATCTGCATCCTCAATGGAAGAAGATTGTTGTCATGCAACATGTAAAAAAAGATTTGATAGACGGCTTTTTGGCTGATTTAAAAAAGGAAAGACAAGCCGTAGGGTAGGATAAAACAATCTGCTAATCCCCGGCTTTAAAAACATTTTCCTCAGAATGGAATCCGGCCACACCGCCGCTGACTGCAAATTTCATCGCCGAAGCAGCAGTCATTCCTACTACAGGTTTAATATTTTTTTCTTCAGTAACAATTACCCATCCTGAAATTGCATAAGAGTGTGGTAGGTATACCGCTACATAATTATGTTTGTCAACATCTGACATTTCTTTTTGGGTTAAAAAACCGATTCTCCAGATTTCAGGATTTTCATTGGTCTTTACCCATACCGGATCGTTAAATTTCTTCTTATCTCCTACAAACGAAGACATAACATCTTTGGTGGGAGTATAAATGTGCTTTACCCCCGGAGTTTTTTCCAATAAACTGTCCATGGTGTCGAAAAAGAATCTTCCTACCACAAATTTATTTCCCAAATATCCCAGAATAGCTGTGAATGCTATAATGGAAACAAAAACAAGCCCCGGAATTTGATGAGCAAGAGCCGGAATAAGATTGTCAATAGCACTGACAATATACCAGATTACAAAGATTGTAAGCCCAATAGGCCCAATAATAAGCAATCCCTGAAAAAAGTTTTTCAGAAATAAATTAGCAATATATTCAAAGCTTGTTTTTTTCAATGTTTTTGTATTTACCGTTTATATTTTAACCATGAATGGTTTCCTTATTTCCGTAGGATTTGATGATATTAGCCTCGTATTCCAGCCACTCTTCCCAACGATTGTTCACTTTTTCAGGATCTTCTCCAAGTTGTCTGGCAAATCCGATAAAAGTGGTGTAATGATTAGCTTCAGAGATCATAAGTTCCCTGTAGAATACTTTAAGCTCTTCATCCTGGATGTTTTCAGTAAGCACTTTGAATCTTTCACAACTTCTGGCTTCAATCATAGCAGCAAAAAGCATTTTATCAACGATGAGCTCCTCTCTACTCCCTTGGATAATGAACTTTGCCAATTCATTGACATAATCATCTTTTCTTGCTCTACCAAAAGTATAACCTCTTTTCTTAATGATTTCATGAACCTGGTTGAAGTGGTCAAGTTCTTCCTGTGCAATAGCAAGAAGTTCTGTAACAATTTCAGGATACTCCGGGAGCATTGTGATCAGTGTAATGGCATTGGTAGCAGCTTTTTGTTCACACCATGCATGATCTGTTAAAATTTCTCCAATGTTTCCTTCCGCAATATTAGCCCACCTCGGATCGGTAGGTAGTTTCAACTTAAACATGATATAAAATTTTTTGTAAATTTAAACAAATTGAATCAAGAAAATTGACTTTATTTCAATTTGATAATGAAAGGATTAAGAAGCTGTTTTTCTTCTGAGGAATTCCAAAATACTCCACCCAAGAGAATCTATCTTTCTAATGCCTGCCGAAATGATAAATGCCAGGATGATATTAATGACATAAATGATAACCATCAAAGTCCACCAGGGCATGTTTTCTTTGAAGGAAACGACGAGGAAATAAATCAATGAGGAGCTAATTCCCTGAGCAAAGTAGAAGAAAATTGCATTTTTCCCAATGTAGGTAATAATGTTTTCTTTAGTGATTTTTAATCTGTTATAGAGTACAAATAAAGTGACCAGAGAAAATAAAGTCCAAATGATATAAGGAATCTGAGGGGGAAATTTATTTTTATTAATCTTATAGAAAATCTCATTTCCATAATAAGAAAACATCCATATTAAAGCACCTGCAACGATTATATACAGAATAGGAATTAGTTTTGAAGGAATTCTTTTTCCCCGCATTCTGTTTCCTATTAAAAATACAGCAAGATAAAATGCTACATATCCTACCTGTCCCGTTGGGTAATATTCTGGAAAGATATTGAACAGAAGGGTTAAGGTGATGCAAATCCCGATAAACCAATTGATATGTTTGGGAAAGAATCTTAAAATTAATACACCAAAGACCGTGAGAATAAAATAGACTTTCAAATACCAAAAGCTTCCCATAACAACAGGGAAAGTGTCGGCATTGGTATATTGATGCAGATACCAGTTACCAAGATTCTGCCATTGAGGAGCTGTCGAAATACTGGTTGTTGCATATTTTGAACCAAAGGTTGAATAAAAGCTTTGAAGCCATTCCATCGAAAAAAAGCTTAAGCCAAAGACTTTAAAAAAATAATCTAAGAAGAACAGAAGGGTAACAAAGATCATGTAAGTGATTTGTAGCTTCAATAATCTGTAAAAAGTTTTTTCAATATTAGCTCCTGAAGTAATACCGCTCAAAGCATAAAAAAGAGCTACATCAAAAACAAGGGAGAGTACTCTTACTTCTGCAGGAATATAGAATTGTCCTGACCAGAAAGCAGTGTGAATGAATATGATGGATAATGTTGCCAGCCCTTTGGCAAAATCGATGTAGAGGTCTCTGTTCATGATTGAAGATATCGGTCAAAATTAAATAAACTTCTCCTATTTTTCAAATCAATAAAAAAAGAGGCAAAATGAAATTCTGCCCCTTTCTTAAATATGCTAAAAATGAATGTGTCGTTTATTTAAGATGTTTGAATTCTTCAGCAGAGATTTCTCCTGACTGAATTTTTCTTAATTCATCTATATACTTGCTCATGTAAGCATCAATCTCTGGATTGACAGTGTTTTTAGCCATTTTATAGGTTCCGTTTAAAACACCCTGGTAATAATAGAAGAAGTTATAGTCGAAATTGGATGCATTGAGATCATATTGTCCAAGAAGGAACCCTAAACGAACTGCAGATCTTCTTTGTGCAGGTGTTCCATGGTGTCCCGGGCTGGTCGTCTGATAGTCCCCAATGCTTTGTGCAAATTCATACGCTGCTGCAATTTCAGAGAAGTCGGTTTTGTTATAACCATTTGGTCTTCTTAGGTAATATCCTGCAAATCCGTCTGCTTCAAGCTCATTGGGTCTAGCTGTATTTTCATTTACAGAAGGAAGACCAAAGATATATTGTAGCTGATGTCCGTATTCATGAGCAAGGATCATCGCGTTTACAATATCACCGCCTTTAGATTTTGCATCATAATAAATGGCGTACCCATAATAAATTTTTCCAGTAGAATAAGAAATGGCATTGTACGTGGAATTGAAATTGGACGGATCATTTACAAATCTAAGCGTAGGGTTACTTCTTCCCCACATACTTGCAATTTTTGTCATCTGACCATTCATGAAGTTTGTATCGGCAGAGGCTTGAAGGCCGGTCATCAAAACAGATGAAGAACTCCAGTTGTTGTCTACATAATAACAAACTTTTTCACGATCTCCGGGTTGATCAATTTTTGCACTTAGATTTTCTTGTTGTGGAGCGACAGTGTCGTCCATTTTGTCATCACTACATGACGTAAGGAAAGTTGCTGCAAGAGCGCCTGCTAGGAAGCAGAAATTAATTCTTTTCATATTAAATTCAATTTTGGTGAAACGAAATTAATAAATAATCTCTTAATTGTGAATATTTTAATGTTAAAATTTATTCAAAGCATAGTGAATAGAATTTATTCAAAAAAACATTGCTTTGATTGTAAGCTATTTATAAAATAATTCATATATTTGCACCTCGAAATAACTAAAAATTTTATAAACAATGTTTGCAATTGTAGAAATAGCAGGGCTTCAATACAAAGTTGAGCAAGACCAGAAGTTGTTTGTAAACCGTTTAAAAGGAGATAAAGGAGGAAAAGTTTCTTTCGATAAAGTTCTTCTAACTGTAAACGGAGCAATCACTGTAGGCGCCCCAGCTGTAAGCGGAATCACTGTAGAAGCAGAGATTCTTGACCACGTAAAAGCTGATAAAGTAATCGTTTTCAAAAAGAAAAGAAGAAAAGGTTACAAAGTGAAAAACGGTCACAGACAATCTTTAACTCAAATCGTAATCACAGGTATTACAGGTTTTGAAGGAGGAGCTAAGAAAGCTGCTAAAAAAGAAACTGTAAAGTCTGAGGTTCTTTCTGACCATGCAACTGTTAACTTTGGTGAAGATCATGAATTGAACTATCACTTAAAGAAAAACAACTTGTCTCAGTCTAAAGAGAACAGAGAAACTTTAATTACTTTAGGTAAAGCAGTTAAAGTTGAATTAGAGAAAAATATTCTTACTCATGAAGAAGTAGATGCTGCTATCATTAAGAATATTGATCAATTTAAAGCACTTAATAAATAATCCAGTAATAAAATGGCACACAAGAAAGGAGTCGGTAGTTCCAAGAACGGTAGAGAGTCTCACTCTAAAAGATTAGGTGTGAAGATTTTCGGAGGACAAGCAGCTATTGCCGGAAATATTATTGTTAGACAAAGAGGTACTCAACACCACCCAGGTGATAACGTGGGAATCGGTAAAGATCACACTTTGTTTGCATTAGTAGATGGTAAAGTAGTTTTCAGAAAGAAAGCAAACAACAGATCTTTCGTATCTGTAGAACCAAACGCATAATTACAAGCGTTTTATAAAGATTAAAGCCTCAACATTTTTGTTGAGGCTTTTTTATTTGCATGAGGATTATGAAATATTTATATATTTGTTCAATGTCAAATCATATACAGACCGCGGAAGCCGAAAAGTGTAAAGAGTAGGCAAAAAATTAAAACTAATATCTATGAAAAATTTAAAAAAATTAACAAAGAAAAATCTTAAGATGATTAACGGAGGTGCAGAAACTTGCCCGCCTATAACCAGTTCTTGTACTGTGTGGTGTAAATGGAGTGCATGGCAGAAAATACATTGTCTAACCGGTACTTATGAAGATCCGTGTGCGTGCTAATCAATGAAGATATCTTTTAATTATTTAAATAAATTAATATGAGACACTTAAAAAAAATTACAAAAAACAGCTTAAAGACGATTAAAGGAGGTGCGGGAATATGTCCTTCGCCTATGGATACATGTGACGTTTGGTGTGGGTGGACACCTTGGCAAAAATCACATTGTTTGCTGTCGGAACCATGTGAGCCTTGCTAGCCTATGCGGCCTATTGAGCTATAAAAAGACCGAATTCAAAAACTAATATTATGAAAAACTTTAAAAAATTAACAAAGAATAATTTGAAAGGAATTAACGGTGGGTTAGGATTATGTCCTTCAAAACCCATCAGATCATGTGATATATGGTGCGGAATGACTCCGGAACAAAAAATGCGTTGCTTACTTGATGTAGAAGAGCCTTGCGAATGTTTTTAATCATACTATATCAAAAATAAAGTTCGGGCGGCTTCAAAGAAGCCGCCCGAAATGTTTTATATTATCCTTTATTTTGTATTTAGAATCCTACCTGGAACCCTGCTTTAACACCAAATTTTGAGATGTCAGGCCTGTCAAGGTAATTTCCTCTCCAGTTAAAATCCACTCTGAAGATTCTAAGGTTACCAATTCCGATATTTTCTATTCCAAATCCGTACTCAAAATAGATATGGTCACTCGGTGCCGAGTATCTAAAGCCTTCCACGTTAATAGCCTTAGATGCCTCGCTTAAAGTTCCATAAGCCCCTCTTATGAAGGCAACTTCTCTAAGTTTTAGCTTCTTGATCAAAGGAATGTAAGAAAGTATTTTTCCGTTAAAATGATGTTCTAAATGAAGGGTGGTATAAGCATCTGCAACAAATTCATAATAGTTAAGCTGAGAGAATGTATTAGGGGCTAAGCCATAGGAGAGGTTAGCCGGGATGATGTTTTGCAATGCTAAAGGAACTGTACTGAAGTTTTTACCGGCTTCAAAATTGACAATCGTTTTTCCCAGTGTTCCCAGCAAAAATGGTTTGTAAAGCATGAACTGTAGCTTGTCATAATTAAAATCAGCGTTGAAAAGACCTTCTATTCCTCGGGTATATCTTAACACAATTGTTGGTGCCAGATTTCTTGCCTGGTATCTGTCTATACCCGTTTGTGAAAATTTTGCTCCCGGTTTTGCAATAATACTTACCGTAACATGGGAGTCATTAACTGTTTTTCTAAGCTGCCCATCTTTATAATACATAAGGTTGAACTTTTCCGGAATGGCAGACTGGATGCTTTGCATAACTCCATCAACTCTGAACTGTATATTTTTCCACGGCTCAATAGCTGCAAAAACGTTAGTTTGATTCACGGAGCTTAAAGAAATGTTTTCTCCTCTTGCGAAAAAGGTGCTGGAAGATAAAGACCTTGAGGCAACACCATCCCCGGAAGTAAGCTGTCCTCCGAGCTGAATAATGTCTCTGCTGGTTCCGGCTCCAATCATAAATCGGTTAAGTCTGTTGAACATATACCGTGCTTCTGCACCATATTTTACCTGATGATCTTTAAACCCGTAGGCGGTGTAAAACTGAACTCTCCATGGGTCATTTAATCCGAAATAGGTTCTGGCTCCTAATCTTATCCTGTCGCCTTCCACTTCATTTCTTCCGTATATTGAGAATATGGGGCCAATATCTATACCTTTAAAGGCATTGTAATAACGAGAACCTAGAGTTTCAACCAATTTTACCATTCGATTGAATTTTGGGGTCTGTTGAAGCTGATCAAGCATGTTATACACGCCCTGTTCAGCTTTTGATAAAGTGTCGGGTCTGGCTTTTGTCCAGTAAGCGTCGTCTTTATCTGTAAATTTATCCTCATATTCCGCCTCTGTGCGTTTGAATACTTTCGGGTCCAGAGGTTTGTTGAATTCATATTCTGAGTAATCTACCGATCTCTTGGCTATAATACTTTTAGATCCCTTCTTTTTTGAGAAAGGGCTCATTTCAAATTCTGTAACAAGTTTTTTGGGAAGAAACGTCGCGTCGTCAGGATTGTCGTATTCCAGTTGAGTGTATACACTATTTACGAAGTTGACATTGATTTTCTGGGTGGATTTTAAAGTTGCCCCCAAAACAGCATAGGTATCTGTGTCAATATACAGATTTCCTTGAAATGCCAGGATATCCTTTCTTTTAGGCTGATATCTTATTTGAAAAGCTTTTTCTCCACGAATGGCAATGGTATCCATAAGGGTGTAATCATAAGTACTGAATCCGTCTGTTCCTACTGGGCTTTGAAATCCAATGTCGAAATAATTTAAGGTATTATCATAAATATTGATATCTCTGTAAAGGTTTTTAGCAGAAACTGTAATGACCTGATTATCCTGAAAACCTGAAGTTTTTTGAGCGACCAATGTCCTTTTACTGTCTTTATCAGGTCTGTTTTTTCCATAGTTCTCATAAACGGCTTCATTGAGGAATATGGGAAGACCAAGTCGTCCGCTGGCCGTAGAGTCGGCATAATCAAAAATAAAGTCTAGTTTCTTGAAGATTTTTTTCTTCATGAAGGTACTGTCGATATTGTTGAGATCAAATTGGGTCTTTTCATATTCTTTGTACGAATACGTATCAAACTTCTCAAGACCATTATTTCTTTTGTGTCCCCATACCTTTTGCATGATTGCATAAGCAGGGTTTTCTTTTTTGTTTTTGTATTTAGATTTTCCGCTCGTAATTACGATTTCCTGAATGTCACTTACTTTAGCCTGTGAAAGTTGGACAAAGATATTTTCTGCATTCTCGGGAGTAACCTCCAGCGTTTCCGCCGCATAATTTTTTCTGGAAAATTTTAATTTATGGATAATACTGTCCGACTGAATTATAAAATTACCCGATGTTGTTGTGAGGGAAGGAGTTGTATTATTGTTGATGAAAATATCAACCTTATTAAGCTCCTTATTGTTTTTTGCATCAACAATTTTGCCGGCAGCTTTATTCTGCGCAGATGTAAAACCGGTAAATACCAGGAAAAAAAATAAAAAATAGTGTTTTGGGGAGTTATTATTTAACATCATTCGTTTCTTCAGGCAATTAGCACAAACAAAAAGTATGCAGTTTATTTTAAAAACGTACAAAAAAAGGAAATATTTTTTAATGTTCACATAAAACAGCAAATGTAGCGAAAATAATACTACATTTTATTAAAATAAATAAGATTTTTTTAGGCTTAAAGAGTAATAAATCAGGAGATTAATTAAACAAAAAAATATGATTTATAGAGAGTTTTTTTAATAAACTATAGATATAAAAAAAGACTTACAGAAATGTAAGTCTTTTTGCTCCTCCTGCTGGGCTCGAACCAGCGACCCTCTGATTAACAGTCAGATGCTCTAACCAACTGAGCTAAGGAGGAATGTTCCTTTGTTTTAAGTGGTGCAAATATAGGATGAATATTAATATCAGTCAAGTTTTTTGCTGTATTCAAGGTGGATTTTGACTAAATGTGTTGAATTTCAATAAGAAATATTTTGAATCTTTTTAATTTAATTCTCAATACCTACCCTTAAATGTTGTAAACCCGGTTCAAAGCTTCGCTAAAAGTTTTTGGCAAATCGCAAATTTTAATTTTTTTTAACTATTTGTGTGTGCTTATCTGGCAAATGAGGCCTGTTAAAAAATTAATCAGATAGTTTTTGGTCCAGTAGCCTATAAGGAGTAATGGTATTGTCATCAAAAAATTTTTCTTTGTATTTTATGTTTAATCGATCCAATAATCGCAGCATGTTAAAGCCTGTGGAGTAAAAATAACGAATAGAGTTGCTTTTGTACATCCATGGTTTATCTTCCAGTGTAAACGTTTTCAAGGCTAACGGATCATAATATTTATCAACGGCAAGAAGTTCCTTATTGATGGGTATATTTTTAAAAGAGAGGTATAATTGATATTCCATATATCTTGCACTTCCTTCCATTTTTTCCAGAAACTCTTCCTGGGGAGCCAAATCAAATTTTTCAGCTTGGTGAAATTTTAATAATCTTTGGCCTCGAAGTATTTTATATTCCCTAAAAAGTGTTTTTATTTCAGATGAGCTTTTGCTGGCTAAACATTTTAATAAAAGTTGATTTTCCTTATCTATACTTTCTTTAAACCAGGAATAATGATCATAGTAAGATTGTAATTTCGTTATGCTGACAGTTACTGAATCATTAGCAAACCTGATGAATTCCTGATGACGAAACTGAAAGCCGTGAAAATATTCATGCAAGATGATAGTAGCCCAGGTTTGGGTATTGGGAATGTCCTCAATGTATCTGCTGGTGGTGTCATAATCGCTGCAAAGAATTACCGGGTAGCGGTACCAGAGTTTGCTGCTATCTACACTTTCGTAGGCTGTCAACATATGAAAGGCTATTGTATCCAGACGTTGTGTCTCCTCAATCGAAATATTCTCTCTTTTATAGGTTTTTACAGGCTTTTTTTTTAATGTTTCTGAAATAGGTCTCCCAATGATATAAGTGTTTGTAGGGGTGAAATAGGCGATGTCAGCGGTGTATTCAGAAGATCCAAATGTTGGCCATGCCTTATCGAGATGGTTTTTTAAAGTAAAGAGGTATTGTAAACGTTGAATGTCGAGATTATTATTTTGTGCCTGAATTTTCAGGCTGGGGATCAATAGGCAGCAAAATATGAGTATTCCTAATACTGTTCTTTTCATGCTGATTTTTATTGCTAATATAACTAATATTTAGTAACAACATATTGAGAAGACAGATATGCATAAAAAAAGACCTACATTTCTGTAAGTCTTTTTTGCTCCTCCTGCTGGGCTCGAACCAGCGACCCTCTGATTAACAGTCAGATGCTCTAACCAACTGAGCTAAGGAGGAATGTCCTTTGTTTTAAGTGGTGCAAATATAGGACGAATATTTATACCTTACAAGTATTTTTTAGATAAATTTTAAAAAAATTATAATTTACCTGTAATTATTTTGAAAATATCACTTCCGAAAATCACTAACATTAAGCCTAACAGGAAGATAACTCCAATCATTTGGGCATTTTCCAATACTTTCTGAGGAACCGGTTTTCCTACAATAATTTCATATAATGTAAATAAAACGTGTCCACCATCAAGTCCCGGGATAGGAATAAGGTTTAAGAAAGCTAACCATACAGAGAACATTGCCGTAAAGCTCCAGAAAGCAGCCCAGTTAATGGTAAAGCTTCCGTTGGCATCTTTGTCAATTGGCATGTTCTTAACGATGGCAATAGGACCTCCAACACTTTTATACCCCTGAATTTTAGAGTTGAACATGATTTTGAATTGCTTTACCTGTGTAGTCAAAGCATCAATAGATCTTGTAAACCCTCTTGGGATGGCTTCTCCAAATGAATATTGTTTATTGGTAACAATAGATTTCGCAATCCCTTTTGTATCAATTCCTACACCTAATTTTCCATTTTTATCCACCGATACAGCAGGTAGGGTTTGTGCAGCTCCGTTTCTTTCAACGTCTACAGAAATAGTTTTTCCTTTATTTTCACTTAAAAGAGCACTCACTTCATCAAAGAAGACTGCTTTTTTTCCATTAATTCCAACAATTTTATCTCCTTTTGCTAATCCTGATGCTTGAGAAGCAGGGGTTGCTAATGAATCAATTACCATTGATACTCTTGGAGTAATGTATAGTTTTGCTTCTTTCTGTTTCAGAACCTCTGCAACACCGTCTGCGTTAACAGGAAAAGTTACTTCCTGACCGTTTCTTTGTACAGTAACATTGTTTCCCAAAAGGATATTGATTGCAGTATTTTCCAATCTTTCTGCTGGCTTTCCATCAACGCTGATGATCTTGTCGCCATTTTGGAAGCCCATTTTTTTCCCGGCAGCACTAGCCTCAATTCCGTTATCAAATTTCGTAATGTCTGTATAAGTTTCTCCATTAAAGAACGAAAGACCACTATAGATCAACCAAGCAAGAAAAAAGTTGACTGTAACTCCACCCAACATAATAATTAGTCTTTGCCAAGCCGGTTTAGATCTGAATTCCCATGGTTCAGCCGGTTTTTTCATCTGAGCCGTATCCATGCTTTCGTCTACCATTCCTGCAATTTTCACATAGCCGCCGAAAGGTAACCATCCAATCCCGTATTTGGTTTGTTCAGGATGTTTTCTCCAATCAGAGTCCGGAAGTTTTGATATATCGATAGGAACTTCTTCCTTCTTTCCGTTAACCTCTATCACCTCAGAGTCGGGTAGATTCTTTGATAAAAATTTGTATTGCCATTTTCCATTGATTTTCTTCATCGAGAAAATGGAAAAATAAGGATCAAAGAATAAGAAAAATTTCTCTGCTCTGGTCTTAAACCAAATCGCAGGTAAAAAATGCCCAAGCTCGTGAAGAAGGACTAGTATAGAGATACTCAGAATGAACTGAAAGAGTTTTATTGCTATTTCCATTAATAAATTTTAGATTTTAATTTGCAAAGGTAACAATTATCAAAACTATGCCAAACAAAAAAGCTTCCCGAAACGAGAAGCTTTGTCATATTTATAGACGTTTTGATTATAAATTGAAAGAAACTCCAAGACTTCCGTTATTGCCAACCTCTGCAAAAACCCCTATTTTTTCAGTGAAGAAATAACGGGCTCCAATGTGAGCTCCTATTCCGAACTCCTTTCCTAATACTCCAACATCCACTCCGGGGTAGATATCCCATTTTGCAGGGAGATTTAATGCTTCATTTAAATGAAAATTAAGCCTTCCGAAAACAAAAACACGATTGTCTTTATCATTATCTTTATAATTGCTGAAATAAGCATTAAGGCCTCCTCCCACAGAGATTAGCTTGTTGAGCCCGTAATCATAAGTTCCTGTTACTCCGGTTCCATACCCCCAGGCACTCAGACCCAGTTGAATTTTTTGATCTCCTTTTCCATTATATGCTTGTGCGTTAGCCATTGCACCGCAAAAGAAAATCATCACCATAAAAACCAATTTCTTCATAAATTTTTTAATTTTTAATGATATTAATAAAAAAAATATCTGTATCAAAAATGAAACCGAAAGCTATTCAATGCTATAAAAACGGGAGACTTTAATATATTATTATGAAATTGAATTTAAGTTTTTCAAAAAAAACAAAAAATATCGGGTTTTAGTTTAATTCCTTTGATTTCGTTTTCTTTGGTAATAATAAAAGACGTATTTTTATATTTCAGGACATATGTATTCATAATATTAAAAAATAAAAAGATGAAAGTTGCAGGACTCAATTTAGATATCATATGGAAAAATAAGACCGAAAATTTTAATGCCATAGAGCGGGAACTCCAGAATCAGCAGGCTGATTTGTTTCTCCTTCCGGAAATGTTTTCAACAGGCTTTTGTATGGATGCTTCCGAAGTTTCGGACAAAAATGAAGAATCCCTTGAGTTTCTAAAAAAGATGGCTAAAGAAAAAAATGCTGCTTTTTGTGGAAGTGCTCCGGTAGAGCAATATGGTAAGTTTTATAACAGAATGTATTTTGTACTGCCTGAAGGTGAAATTGAATTTTATAACAAACGTCACTTATTCTCCTTTTCGGGAGAGGATAAAGTATATACACCAGGGAAAAATAGAATTATCGTTGAGTATAAAGGCATAAGATTCTTGCTTCAGGTTTGTTATGACCTTCGTTTTCCAGTTTTTGCAAGGAATAATGATGATTATGATGCTATTTTATATGTTGCCAACTGGCCGGAAAAAAGGGTCGGAGCCTGGGAACATCTTTTAAAAGCCAGAGCTATTGAAAACCTTTCTTTTGTTTTTGGTTTAAATAGAATAGGGACAGATGGAAATAATCTGTTCTATCAGGAAAGCTCTCATTGTTTCTTTGCTGATGGTAAAGAAATTTCCCGGAAAAATGGAAATATCGTATCTGCTGAATTAAGCATGGATGAATTGAATGATTTTAGAAATCATTTCCAGTTTTTGAATGATAGAGATCAATTTTCAATCCAATGGTAAATAGATTAATAGGTAAGACTAAGATGAGTATTAATAACCGCACTTAACCTTACCTATTAAATTTTAAGCATATTGTTGCAGAAGCTGGGTTAACGTATTTACATCATGTACCCCGCTTTCTTTCCATACAAGTTCCCCATTTTTGAAAACAGCCAGCGTGGGAACTCCACGCACTCCGTATTCTGCGGCCAAAGCAGGATATTGATCCACATCTACTTTGATAATTCTTGCCCCTTCACCAATATTTTCTTTTACTGTATTTAAAACCGAAGATTGTACTTTACATGGCTGGCACCATGTTGCGAAAAAATCAACAAGTACTGGTCTTTCGGAATTGATTATTTCCTGAAATTTTTGTGACATAGTTTAGGTATTATTAGTTTACTTTTTTATTTGTTTCGTCCTGAATAGCCTTTACATTTTTCCAACTGGTTCCATCGTAGGCTTCTACGCCGTTTTTCTTTAAAATTTCCATTGCCTGATCTGCCTGAACTCCTTTATTGCAGAAAACGATAACCTTTTTACCTTTAAGTGTTTCAATATTATTCTGAATTTCTGCCAAAGGGATATTGATTGCATTTTTTGCTGTCCCTGCAGTATACTGCTCGGGAATCCTCACGTCTATCAACGTTACGTCAGTGCGGGTTACCAATTCTTTGATATTCGCTTTGGGAGCTTCTGCGGTTTGAACACTTGTACAAGCAGTCAATATAAAAGCCGTCATCAAAAGAAATCCAAAAAATGTAGTCTTCATTATTATGACGTTTTAGATTGGCAAACAAAATCCGTTGTTGGAAATTTTTCTGTTTTCTTGATTCCGTTAAAGCCTCCTTCTATTTCAGTGAAATTTCTGACACCATGTGAATTAAGGATGCTTGCTGCGATCATACTTCTGTAACCTCCGGCACAGTGCAGAAAGAAATGCTCAGAATCATCAATAGTACGAGCCCAATCACTTATTGTATCCAATGGTTTGTTGTAGGCATTATCAATATGTTCTGCTGAATATTCAGTCAATTTTCTGACATCAATTACCGTTGACTTTTCTGTAAATTGCTCCGCAAATTCTGAAGGAGTAATTCTTTTCACTTCATCAATTTCTTTACCCGCATTTTTCCAACCTTCAAAGCCTCCCTTCAAATATCCTACCACATTATCAAAGCCTACTCTGCTTAATCTCGTAATAACTTCTTTTTCTGTCCCCTCGTCGGCAACCAATAATAAAGGATGTTTCACATCTACGATTAATGTTCCAACCCAAGGTGCAAAATCACCTTTAAGTCCTATGTTGATAGAATTGGGAACAAAGCCTTTATGGAATTCTGCAGCAGCTCTTGTATCTAAAATTAAAGCACCTGTTTCTTCAGCCAATGCTTCAAAATCTTCAGAATCAACAGGTTGTAGCCCTTTATTCATAACTACGTCCAGACTTTCATATCCTCCTTTATTCAGAGCGACATTCATTCCAAAGTATTTCGGTGGAGCAGTCAGCCCGTCAAGTACTTCTCTGATGAAAGATTCTTTATCGGGTTGGTTAAGCGCATAATTTGTTCTTTTTTGATTTCCCAGGATGTCTACCGTTTCTTTCTGCATGTTTTTTCCGCAGGCAGAGCCGGCTCCATGGGCAGGATAAACGGTGATACTATCATTCAAAGGTATGATCTTATTCTGGAGACTGTCGTACAAGATTCCGGCAAGGTCTTCCTGGGTAAGATTGGTTGCCTTTTGGGCAAGGTCCGGTCTTCCCACATCACCTAAAAACAAAGTGTCTCCTGTAAAAATTGCTGTTTCATTACCATGTTCATCAATTAAAAGATAAGTGCTGCTCTCCATGGTATGTCCCGGAGTGTGCAATACTTTTATTTTTACTTTTCCGATCTCAAAAATTTGGTTGTCTTTCGCAATGATAGCTTCAAATTCAGGAGCTGCGGTAGGTCCGTAAACAATGGGGGCACCTGTTTTCTTACTTAAATCCAGATGTCCTGAAACGAAATCTGCGTGGAAGTGAGTTTCGAAAATATATTTTAAAGTGACATTGTCTTTTTCCAAACGATCCAGGTAAGGAGTTACCTCTCTTAGCGGGTCAATAATGGCCGCTTCGTTTTCTGATACAATATAATAAGCTCCCTGAGCCAGACAGCCCGTATATATTTGTTCAACTTTCATTGGGTCTTTTTTTAATAGTTAAAGATACAAAGTATTAGATAAATTCTAAATGAAATGTTAAATCCCATTGATAGTTTCTTTCAATACTTTGTTAAACGAACGTTTAATGTTGTGTGTTTTTGAGCAAAAAGAATGCCTTACATAATGTTAATTTCCAAATGCTGTTTTTTATCATGTTCAATCAAAATCCATATTTTACTTAAAGGGTGTAATCTGTTAATTTGAGAGAGATGGTTTGAGTTTTGCTTATATGACGCGAAATGTTTCCGGTTATTAATGAAATTTGACAGGAAATATCATTAAATATGTTACAAAAACTTTTATATTTATAAGTTAAAAAAGTGATCAGATGGCAGATAAAACACAATTTATTGAAGAACTAAACGCTAGATATACTCCAAAAGGAGATCATATTATATTGGGAAAAGGCATGTTGGATGGAGAAGTAGTTCCTGAAGTGAATGTTACCATTCCCTTAAAAACAATTAACCGCCATGGCCTTATTGCAGGAGCAACGGGAACAGGGAAAACAAAAACACTACAGGTTTTTGCAGAACAACTTTCTCATCAGGGAATTCCTTCTATGGTTCTTGATATTAAAGGAGATTTTTCCGGAATAGCCGAGGCAGGTCAGATGAATTCTATCATTGAAGAAAGATATGCAAAAACTCAACTTCCCTATACACCCCAAGGTTTTCCGGTAGAACTTATGACAATCTCCGGGGCAAAGGGGGTTAAATTAAGAGCTACGGTTACAGAATTTGGCCCGGTTTTATTAAGTAAAATTCTGGAATTGAATGATACCCAGCAAAGTATCATGTCTATCGTCTTTAAATATTGTGATGATAAAGGGCTCCCATTGATCGACCTGAAAGATCTAAAGAAAGTTTTACAATATGTTACCGATAATGCACAAGGGAAGGCTGAACTTGCGGCCAATTACGGATCAATAGCTCCGGCCTCATTAGGTGCTATTTTAAGATCCATTGTTGCATTGGAGCAACAGGGAGCCGCAGATTTCTTTGGAGAATTGAGCTTTGATGTGCAGGATTTACTTGCAACAAGAGATGGAAAAGGAGTGGTTAATATTTTAAGAGTATCAGATATTCAAAACAAGCCACAGCTATTCTCAACTTTCATGCTTTCGCTTTTCGCTGAAATCTATATGACATTTCCTGAAGAAGGGGACAGTGGGAAACCAAAATTGGTATTATTCATTGACGAGGCACACCTTATTTTTGATGAAGCTTCAAAAGCCCTGCTTTCACAGATTGAAACAATGGTAAAACTAATCCGTTCCAAAGGAGTAGGGATCTATTTTATTACCCAAATTCCCGGAGATGTCCCTGAAAATGTATTGTCACAATTAGGGTTGAAAATACAACATGCACTGAGAGGGTTCACGGCTAAAGATAAAAAAGAAATATCTAAAGCAGTTGAAAATTACCCCACAACAGAATACTACAATGCTTCAAGCTTAATCCAAAGTTTAGGAATTGGAGAAGCATTTGTTACTGCATTGGATGAAAAAGGAATTCCTACACCATTAGTACATACTTATCTGATCTCTCCGGAATCCCGAATGGATGTTTTAAGTGAAGCCGAAATTTCTGACTTAACAGGTAAATCAGCTCTAGTAGCAAAATATGAGCAGGCTATTGATAGAGAATCTGCTTATGAAATGCTGACCAGCAGAATGGAACAGGCAGCACAGAACCCAATGCCTAATCAAAAGACAAGACCGGTAAAAGAAGAGCCGGGAATGTTTGAGCAGGTCTTGCAAAGCCAGGCAGGTAGAACGTTTACCAATACTTTAATGAGAGAAGGGGCAAAAGCTATTCTCGGAATGTTCGGTTTAGGAGGCAGAAAAAGATAATTCTAAAGATATAAACTGTTGTAGCCTGCTCAATTGATATATTTTTTGTTATTTTAGCAGGTTATACTTTACTTATGGGGAAAATATTGTCAAAATATGGGCATAAATGGTAGAGGTGGAAAATTAATTAAATAAAAAATAGCAGTTAACGGAAAATCAATGTATTCGATTATAGACATAGAAAGTAATGGTGCAGGTTATAGAAATGAATGCATTATTGATATTGCCATCTACAGGTATGATGGTCAGAAGATTACTGACCAGTTTATCTCTTTGGTTAATCCGGAAAGTGATATCACTCCATTTGTTCAAAAATTGACCAGTATTACCCCAAAAATGGTCAAAACAGCTCCGAAATTTCATGAAATTGCCAAAAGAGTTATCGAAATAACTCAGAATACAACATTGGTAGGGCATAATATCGATTTTGATTACAGGATGCTTCGCCAGTCATTCAAAAGGCTGGGGTATGACTTTAAAATCAGCACATTAGATACAATTCCACTCGCTAAAAAGCTTATTCCTGATGAAGTAAGCTATTCACTGGGGAAACTGGTAAAATCATTGGGGATTCCTTTGACTAATCATCACAGAGCGGAAGGCGATGCCAGAGCAACTTTGGAGCTTTTTAAACTGTTAGTTTCAAAAGATACTGAAAATGAAATTATTCAGAAGCAGTATGATGAGACCAATGCAAAAACATATATCAATAAAATCAAAGTGCTGACTCAGGATCTTCCGAATGAAAAAGGTTTTGTCTATTTTCAGGATGAAGCGGGAAGGATTATTTTTTCCGATTATGTTCAGGATATTAATAAATTTTCCAAAAAAGTTTTCAATTCAAAGTCAAAGAAGTGGGAACAGATTCAGAAAGGAGTAGAACAGATTAATTTTGAACTTACCGGAACAGATATTATTGCCAAACTGATTCTCAATTCTAAAAATATTAAAAAGAAAGAAGTTTTGCCGTTTGGACTTTACTTTAGAAACAATAAATATGTTGTTGAAAAGAATAATCTGAATAAAACAGAAAAATCTGTGCTAAAATTCAGATCTTTTACCCAGGGAACAAAAGCCGTTCAGTTTATTAGTTCTCAGGAAGAATTTAATGACTTTGCGGTGCTCAAGCAAAAAATAGAGTTTAGGAAAAGAAATGAATTATGGTTGGGTACAGGAAGGAAATTAGGAGAAAAATTATTTTTGATTATTGAAAATGGAAAGGTTGTGTCTTTTGGTTTTTATGAGCTCTTTACGCAGATCCAGACTTTAAGCAAGCTGGCTAAGCTAAAAATTGACCTCCCTTTATCCTCAACTGATTTGAATAACGAATTACAATTAGCTCTGCTTCGTGGTGATTTTGAGACACTACCGTTGCCGAAGTAATAAAGAAATTTATACCTTACAGGTTTTCTCAACAAGAAGGTGTTTTTCAAATCAATTTTCTAGAAATAAAAAATAAATAGTATTTTTGTAAAAAATAAAACGAAGCAATGCAAAATTTTAAACAAATTAAAACTGGAAAAAAGGGAACTGTAAAGTTTTCTAAGGTTTGGAATATTTAAAAGAGTTGTCTTGCATAAAAAATAATTAATGTGGCAGACTCTTTTCGAAGAATCTGCCTTTTTTTATGTTAAAATGAAATTATGAATTCAAAAGAATTATTAAAGATTGCCAATGAGTTTGGCACACCGGTGTACGTTTACGATGCTGAGTCCATCAAAGTTCAATACGAAAAACTTACATCTTCTTTCTTAAAACATACTAAGTTCTTCTACGCAGCGAAGGCATTGACCAACATCAATATTCTTAAGTATGTCAAGAACCTGGGTGCTTCTTTGGATTGTGTATCTATTAATGAAGTTAAACTTGGGCTAAAAGCAGGATTTACAAAAGAGAAAATACTGTTTACCCCCAATTGTGTTGACTTGGCAGAAATAGAGGAAGCAATGACTTTTGGAGTTCATATTAACATTGATAACATTTCTATTCTTGAGCAATTCGGGAATAAATATGGAAATACATATCCGATCTTAGTAAGGATCAATCCACATATTTTTGCAGGAGGAAATTATAAAATTTCAACAGGGCATATTGATAGTAAATTCGGTATCTCCATTCACCAGGTGCGTCACATCGAAAGAGTGATGAAAAGTACAAACCTGAATGTTGAAGGTCTTCACATGCATACAGGAAGTGAAATCAAAGATCCCGATGTTTTCTTGCAGGCTTTGGATATCATGCTTGAGCTTTCTGAGCATTTTCCTAACCTGAAATATTTAGATATGGGAAGTGGGTTTAAAATTCCTTACCAGGATACCGAAGAAGAAACAGATGTTAAAACTTTGGGTAAAAAAGTAGAACAGGTTTTAGGGGAGTTCTCAAAATCAACCGGAAGAAAATTCGAGCTTTGGTTTGAGCCCGGGAAGTTTTTGGTTGGTAAAAGTGGATATCTTTTGGTAAAAGCTAATGTAATCAAACAAACGACGGCTACTGTTTTTGTTGGAGTAAATTCAGGGTTCAATCATTTGATTCGTCCTATGTTCTATGATTCTTACCATACTATTGAAAACTTATCAAATCCTAAAGGGGCAGAAAGAATTTATACAGTGGTAGGAAACATTTGTGAAACAGATACATTTGCTTGGGACAGAAAACTACATGAAGTAAGAGAAGGAGATATTCTTGCTTTCCACAATGCAGGAGCTTACGGTTTTGAAATGAGTTCAAATTTCAATTCTAGATTAAAGCCCGCTGAAGTTTTATTCCTTAACGGAAAAGCTCTTCTGATTCGTAAAAGAGATGAGTTTGAAGATTTATTGAGAAATCAGATTGAAGTTATTTAAATCAAAAATAATAAATGAACGGCTGTCCTTCGGATGGCCGTTTTTGTTTTAAATATTAGTAAAGTTTTAATATTGAAGGACGGTGATGTTTCCAATTAATTGATTAATTTTGATAGAGATGCAGGTTTTTAATCCTGTATTTTATTCAAAAATAAACATCAAATCAATTAATTATGGCTAAAAATATAGCAGAGCAGATTGTTGAAATGCTCGAAAGTGCCAATGTGAAAAGAATTTATGCAGTAACCGGAGACAGTCTTAATCACCTGAATATTGCAGTCAAAAAAAGCAGCATCCAATGGATCCATGTACGACATGAAGAGGTGGGAGCTTATGCCGCAGCAGCAGAGGCGGAGCTGGACGGTCTGGCAGTGTGTGCCGGAAGCTGTGGCCCGGGACATGTTCATTTAATCAACGGTGTGTACGAGGCACACAGATCTCATGTTCCTATGTTGGTGATTGCTTCTACCATTCCCAGTGACGAAATGGGAATGGATTATTTCCAGGAGACCAATACGATAAAATTATTTGATGATTGTAGCTATTACAACCAGATGATTACACGTCCTGAGCAGGTACAAAGAACAATTCAAACGGCAATTCAGCATGCAATCTCTAAAAAAGGTGTGGCTGTCATTGGTCTTCCCGGTGATGTTTCTGAACTGGAGGCAGAGGAAACAACAACTTCAACACAAATCTTTAAAACAAACCCAATAATCAGACCTTCGGATGATGAGCTGAGAAGCCTCGCAGACCTGGTGAATCAAAGTAAAAAGGTAACACTTTATTGTGGAATTGGAGCCGCAGCGGCAAGTGCTGAGGTTATAGAATTATCAAATCTTTTAAAAGCACCGGTAGGATATTCGTTCCGGGGAAAGATGGCTATTCAGCCTAACAATCCTAATGAAGTGGGTCTTACTGGGCTATTAGGTTTTCCTTCCGCATATCATGCCATGCACGAAGCTGATTTAGTGCTTCTTCTGGGGACTGATTTCCCTTATCAGAAGTTTATGCCGGTAAAAAATAAGATTGTACAGATCGATGAAAGCCCTGAAAGATTGGGAAGAAGGGCTAAGCTGGAGTTGGGATTGGCTGGAGATGTTAAAGAAACACTCAAAGCATTGCTTCCTTTATTAAATGAAAAAGAAGATATTCATTTTCTCAACGAACAATTAGCATTTTATGAGAAAGTAAAAGAGAATCAACTTGAATATGTCAAAGATTTTGGTAAAGAAAATGCGATTCAACCGGAGTTTGTTGCTCATACATTAGATCGCCTTGCTGAGAAAGATGCTATTTTTACAGTAGATACCGGAATGTGTTGTGTCTGGGGAGCAAGGTTTATTACAGGAACAGGGGAAAGGAAGATGTTAGGCTCCTTTAATCACGGTTCAATGGCCAATGCAATGCCTATGGCTATTGGGGCTTCTTTGGCACATCCGGATAAACAGGTTATTGCGATGTGTGGTGATGGAGGTTTATCGATGCTTTTAGGTGATATGGCAACTATTTTTCAATATAAACTCCCGGTAAAACTGATCGTTTTCAATAACAGAACTCTTGGAATGGTGAAGTTGGAAATGGAAGTAGGGGGCATGCCGGATAATGAAACGGATATGATTAACCCGGACTTTGCCATGGTGGCAAAAGCAATGGGATATCCGGGTAGAAATGTACATCTTCCGGAAGAAGTAGAAGCTGCTATCAAAGAATGTCTTGAATATAACGGGCCTTATCTTCTTAATATATTTACAAACCCTAACGCATTGGCGCTCCCTCCTAAAATTGAATTTGAACAAGTCCTCGGCATGACAAAGTCTATGGCGCAACTCATGCTTGGAGGTAAAATGGATGAAGTCTTTGAAACAGTAAAAAGCAATTACAAACACATTAAAGGATTGTTGTAATTAAGAATTAAATGCTATCCAATGAGATTTAAAAGGGATTGCAAACATTACTTTTTTATGATACCCTTAAAAACTTCACACCTCCTGTGAAGTTTTTCTTTTTTATAAGGGAGGTAAATATCTACCTTTGCTTAATAATTAACGGATAAAATTAAGTTATGAAAACTATATTCTTATTTCTTGTTCTTTGTGTTGCTAATTTTTCATTTGCACAAGATATTGAAGAAAGAGATGATTCTTTTATCGTAGAGAGCAATAAGAATCTTTTTAAAATTGATATTAAAGAGCCTTTTTTGCAGGTAGCTGTAAAATGTAATGATTTTAAACCGGTAGCTTTTGATGGAGGAGTTACTGCTTATAAAAATCTTTTAAGTAAATATATGTATACTTACCTTAATGCGGATTTTTATACTTTGACCGGGGATTTTACATTTACATTAACCATTGATGAAACAGGAAAAGTTATGGATATTGCAGGAGCTCCTAAAGTTCCCAATAGCAAAGTTTTTTTTGATGATATGCAATATGTGGTAAGAAGAATAAAGAAAAACTGGGCCCCGGCAACCTGTAATGGAAAGCCTGTGAAATCTGAAGTGAAACTTAAAATGAACTTTACTTCCGTCTCTGTAGACATGTAAAGTGTTGTCTTACACGTTTTTTTTGGTTTTTTATATACAAAATGGTGCCGCTGACATTCTGTCACAATATTTTGTATCTTTGCAGACTCATCTGTTCGTACGTTAAAACTCATCGACAAATCTTGAGTTTTGAACGCCGAACCTTAAATTGATTATCGTGCAGGAAAAATATATAGACGAAACAAAACAGGGAGAAGCTTTTGCTATTGCTGAAAGACCTGAAAATTCCAAGAAACTGTTTTTAGAAAGCTATGGTTGTC
Source organism: uncultured Chryseobacterium sp. (assembly GCA_963518055.1). GTDB lineage: Bacteria > Bacteroidota > Bacteroidia > Flavobacteriales > Weeksellaceae > Chryseobacterium. Next base: position 206,345 of record CAUQIC010000003.1, on the reverse strand, counting down.
AGATGAATTTTTCTGACTCCGAAATTGTTGCATCTATCCTTAATGAGCAAGGATATAATACAACGATGAAGGTTGAGGAAGCAGATCTTATCCTGTTAAATACCTGTTCTATTCGTGAAAAAGCAGAGCAAACGGTAAGAATGCGTCTTTCACAGTTCAAAAATCTTAAGAAAGAAAAACCAAATATGACGGTAGGGGTTCTTGGATGTATGGCGGAAAGGCTAAAAACAAAATTTCTTGAAGAAGAACAACTTGTTGATCTTGTAGTAGGCCCTGATGCCTACAGAGACTTGCCAAATCTTTTAAAAGAAACAGATGACGGTAGAGACGCTATTAATGTAATTCTTTCTAAAGAAGAAACGTATGCAGATATCAATCCGGTTCGTTTAGGAGGAAACGGAGTTACCGCTTTCGTTACGATTACGAGAGGATGTGATAATATGTGTACTTTCTGTGTTGTTCCTTTTACCAGAGGAAGAGAAAGAAGCCGCGATCCACATTCTATCATTGAAGAATGTAAAGACCTTGCCCATAACGGATATAAGGAAATTACTCTTTTAGGACAAAATGTAGACTCCTACTTATGGTATGGAGGTGGTCCTAAAAAGGATTTTGCCAAAGCTTCTGAAATGCAGAAAGCAACAGCTGTTAATTTTGCTCAGCTGCTTGATGTAGTAGCCAAAGCGGTTCCTGAAATGAGAATCAGGTTCTCTACATCGAATCCTCAGGATATGAGTCTTGATGTATTCAAAATGATGGCAAAGCATGATAATATCTGTAAATATGTACATCTTCCTGTTCAAAGTGGGAGCAATAATATGCTTGAAGCCATGAACAGACAACATACCCGTGAAGAATATCTTGAGTTGATTAGAAAAGCTAAGGAAATTGTTCCTGAAGTAGCATTTTCTCAAGACATGATTGTAGGATTCTGTAATGAAACGGAAGAAGATCACCAGGACACACTGAGTCTGATGAAAGAGGTGGAATATGATTATGGATATATGTTCGCTTACTCAGAAAGACCGGGAACTCCTGCCCACAAGAAAATGGAAGATAATATTCCGGCCGATGTGAAACAAAGACGTCTTGCTGAGGTTATTGCATTGCAGGGAGATCTTTCCAGAAAGAGAATGGAATCTTATGTAGGAAGAATGCACCAGGTTTTAATTGAAGGAACTTCTAAAAAGAACAAAAACCAATGGAAAGGAAGAAACTCTCAGAATGCTGTGTGCGTTTTTGATAAGTTTGAAGGGCAGGAAATAGGTGACATAGTGAACGTTTTTGTATATGATAATACCCAAGGCACACTTTTAGGGAGATTAGAAGAATAATTTTCAGGGAGTTCTTTTGCTTTATGTATACCTTCTAAAGGGTTGGGGCATGAAGGAATAGAAAAACTTGTCAAAAAATGGTTAAGATTACCAAAATTAAAGGAAATAAAGATACTAACGGATATATTACCGTCAGATTTAGTAAATTGTGAAGGGAAATCAGGAGTGAAATTAATTTGCTGAAATTTGCAAATTTCCTGAATAGCTGGTGAAGAAAGCAAATGAAAAATAAGAAAATTAGATTATTATCAATATTTGACCTATTAAATAAAAAATGGAGAAATCGTTGAAATTTTGCCTTAGTTTTTTAGGTTTACTGATATACAGTACTTCTTTAGCACAGGTCAACTGTAACACTTTTACAGCCGATCAGTGTAAAGAGTCGTGTGAAAAATCTAATCTTGCTGAAGAAATTCAATGGGCGCAATATGCTCAGGAATTATTCGATGAAGCCATAAAATTGTATCCAGTTAATGATTTTGCTTTTAAAGAAAAATCAATACCTTACCTGAAATCAGATGATTTTATAACCTGGAGAAAGCTTGTTGATAAAGCGGTAAAGCTTGATTTCCAACAGAACCTGGTTTATAGGATCAATTACAAATTCTTTCATGATTACAGTACCATCAGGGATTCGGAAGGATTAAAAAGATATTACGCTGAAGACCTGAGAAGACCTCTAAGTGAAAACGATCATCAGGACATAGTAAGAACTGTGTCTTGTAGTGTTTTGGTACCACAAGGAAAAGTAGCCGGAATTATCGAAAGATTGATAGCTGCAAGAGGTTCTGTAAAAGGAATGTTCAATCATTATCAACCTGAAGCAACTTGTCTTGAGCAGGGGAAATATGACAGAACTCTTGAAAATTTTGAAAAACACAGTAAAGAATACAACTTTGCTGAGAATATATACTTTAAAAGTAAAGTTTCTAAAATTAGAAACAAAGATTATTTAGATTTAAAAACGTTGGTCTTTCAAACGTATGATGCAGAAAAAGCCATGAAAAATGGTGATATGCGTTTCATTTAACAAAATCTACAGAACACAGATTGAAGAACTGTAGATTACTATTAAATCAATAATCAAAAATTTACTTATGAGCAACGAGTTACAAAGCATAAAAAATCGTTTCGGAATTATCGGAAATTTTCCGGCGCTTAACAGGGCGTTAGAAAAAGCCATTCAGGTAGCGCCTACAGATATTTCCGTTCTTGTTATAGGAGAAAGTGGAGTTGGGAAAGAATTTATTCCGAAAATTATCCATTCAGAATCCAGAAGAAAACACCAACCTTATATTGTCGTAAACTGTGGGGCCATTCCTGAGGGAACGATAGATTCCGAGTTATTCGGGCACGAGAAAGGGGCTTTTACAGGAGCTACAGCAACTAGAAAAGGATATTTTGAAGTGGCAGACGGAGGAACTATTTTTTTGGATGAGGTAGGAGAGCTTCCTTTACAAACACAGGTTCGTCTTTTAAGAGTATTAGAAAGCGGCGAGTTTATGAAGGTAGGTTCATCACAGGTACAGAAAACAAACGTAAGAATTGTTGCTGCTACCAATGTTAATATGATGAAGGCTATTCATGATGGAAGGTTCCGTGAAGATTTATATTATCGTCTGAATACGGTTCAGATTGATATGCCGCCTTTAAGAGAAAGAAAAGGGGATATTCATTTGTTATTCAGGAAGTTTGCGATAGATTTTGCTGAAAAATATAGAATGCCGGAATTGGAACTGGAGCCTAGTGCCGTTCATTATGTTGAGAACTATTCTTTTCCGGGAAACGTCCGCCAACTAAGAAATTTAGTGGAGCAGATGACCGTTGTGGAAAGAAACAGAAATATTACGGCAGAAAAACTTGCGGAATACATCCCGATGGAAACTCATCTTCCAATGGTGGTGAATACTCCGAACACTCCCAAGCAAAATGATTTCGGAAGCGAAAGAGAAATTATGTATAAAATTCTCTTCGATATGAGGAATGATATTAATGATTTAAAATCCTTAACTTCGGAATTAATAAAAAATAGAGGAACTGCTGATCTGAGTAACCATGAGAAAAATCTGATCAATAGAATATATACCCCTGAAAGTCAGCCGCAAGCGAGCTCAGGGTCTTTGCTTTATTTTGAAAACAATGAGGAGCCGGCTGTTCAGACACCAACAATTATCTCAAATTCGGATGATAGTTATGAAGATATTGAAGATATTGAAGTCGAGGAAAACAGACCCGAATCTCTTTCTCTTCAAAATAATGAAAAAGATTTGATTATTAAAGCGTTAGAGAAGCATAAAGGGCGCAGGAACAGAGCTGCAGATGAACTGGGAATTTCACAAAGAACTTTATATAGAAAAATAAAACAGTATAACCTGGAAGACTAGCCAACACATTAAATAATGAAAGTAAATTTAACACCTAAACCGATTAATTTTAAACTCGGAGAATATATTAACAAAGGTTTCGAACTTTTAAAGAAGGACTTCGGAAATGTTTTTGTAGGATTTCTAGTATGTCTTGTCATGTCGATTATCCCCTTTTGTGGATTATTAGCCATGGGAAATTTGTATAAATACCTTCGAAAACTCAATAGGAATCAGGGAGCCAGCCCTGGAGATATCTTTGATTTTAAAGATTTCATGCCTTATTTTATTTTACAGTTAATTATTTTAGGAGGTGTTATCCTACTTTATATTCCGCTAATTATAGTGCTGGCTTTAACAGGGGCAATATCAAATAGTGATGAAGCTAATCCGTTGACCGTAGTGTTTGTATTTCCTTACATGTTCTTAATGATTGCTGCTATCTATTATTTTGTTTTGAAAGCCTTTTATATAATTCCATTAATCAGCTTTAATGGAATCACAGAAATCAAAACAGCATGGAATATTTCAAAAGTAATGACAAAAGGAAATCTATTATCGATTTTTCTTTTTTTACTGGTAGTGAGTATTCTCTCCCAGATAGGTGTTCTTGCTTGTGGGATAGGAGTTTTTCTAACCATTCCATTTATGTATACTGCTAATTATTTTGCTTATGAAGATGCTATTCAGCAAATTGAATATGATGAAATTATTGAAATTGGATCTAAAAATGAATTTTAAAAATAAAAATACTAGCCTGAAACAGCCATTATTGATGGTCATGCTCTTTGCTTTGCTTGGAGTTTTAAATTCATGCTACAGCTTTACCGGATCATCTCTTACAGATGAGAAAACCGTTAAAATCAGTGAGTTTCCTAATAATGCTTCGTTGGTAAATCCTGCATTGTCACAACAGTTTTCAACGGATATTCAGAATAGATTTCTGCAGAGAACAACATTGAAAGGAACAAAAGAAAATCCTGATATTCTGATCGAAGGAGAAATCACAGATTATTCAATCACGCCAACGACAATTAGTTCTAATACACAACCAACCGCTTCCGGCGGGGTAATACAACAGGCTCAGAATAAACTGACTATCACGGTGAAAGTACACTATGAAAATAAAATACATCCTGATTCCAGTTTCGACAGAACGTATAGTGATGAAGCAGCTTTCAACAGTAATTTATCACAGAGTGACATTGAAGCCTCACAGGTGAAGATTGTGACAGAAAGAATTATTAATAAGATATTTAACGATATTGTAGCGAATTGGTAAGATGAATCCCAGAGTTTTAGAATTAATAAAAAATCCGAAAAATATTCAGTTAGAAGATCTTAATCTTTTGAAGGAAGAGATTCATGCTTTTCCTTATATTCAAAATATCAGGGCTCTTCATCTGTATGGAGTACATCTGTATGAAAAAGAAAACTATCAGAAAGAACTTTCTACAACAGCGGCTTATACCACGGATAAAAAAATTCTTTATCAGCTGATAAATGGTAAGATCAGGCAGGAGCCGAAACCTGAGCCTGTAGAAGAAAAAAAACCTTCTAAAACTGCTGATAAAACTACCAAATATCCATATTACAAAGGATTTCCTATTAAGAGAGAGGAAACTTCTTCTCCTAAAATGAAGGAAGAAGAAAAAGTTTCATGCCTACTACCAACTCCAGAAGATATTAAACATATTTATGTAAATGGAGAACGAAACAGAATTTTGTTTGAAGGGGAAGAAAATTTCCTTGATGAGAAAAATTCTGATATCATAGACCTTGAATCAACTCTTGAATCGGGAACTTTGGTAACTCAAAAATCAGAAGCTCCGGAAGAATTTGTTGAAGATAAGATCCAACATGTTCAAGAAGAAAACGGAGAAAGTACTGAAGAAGAATTTACACCGGAGACCATCATTAATGAAGATGAAATTTCATCAGGGATAGAGGAGGAAAAGGTAGATAATGAAGAAGATGTGAGTTTCCATGAAACAGAATCGTTATTACCGGAAATACATATAGAAGAAAATGTATCAGAAGAACCTGTAAAGATTGAAACGATTACAGGGGATGAAGAAATCTCTGCTTCTCACCAGGAACCAACTCCAAATGAACCGGATGCAGAATTGAGCTTTCATAGAACAGACGAATTCATGCCGGATGTCAAGATGCAGATAAATAACGAAGAAGTTACGGAGTCTGCTGAAGTTTCTCTACCTAATGTCAATAGACATGAAGAGGAAATGAGACGTCTTATTGAAGAGGTTGAGAAAAAAATGAAAGAAACTAAGGCGGCTCCTGAAGAGAAAATAGAAGTGCAGGAAATCGTTGAAGATCATGAAATCAGTTTTGCTGAAACACAGAATTTTCATTTCTGGTCAACAGAGAAAGATGAATCTCCAAAGGCTGAAGAAGTAAAAGAAGAACCGGTAAAAGAGCCTGTAATTGAATCTCAGAAAATTGTTGAAAAGGATGAACCTGAAAAGGCTGTAGTCGTAGAGGAAGTACTGTCTGAAGTTGAAGTACAGTCTGCCTGGAAGCCTATGAGCGTTGAATCAAATCTTCCAGATTCTTTAATCAATAAAAAAGCTTCCGAAATTTCAGTTTCTACTCCAATAGCTTCTGAAGAAAAAGTTCCTGTAGCACAAGAAATTATTCAGGAGGATGTGTTGCCATCTGAAGAAACTGGTGATGTTGTAAAGAAATCTCAGGAAGATACTATTGCAATAAAAGAAGAAACAACAGAAGCAGAAGAAAATCAATCAGAAAATAGCGAAGAAGCTGGGGACAATTCCATTGTTGAAACTTCAAAAGATGAAGTTCCAGTGATGAATGTGTCATTCTTCGGTACAGATATTTCTACACTGAAAGTTCAGGAACAACAGAAGGAAAATAAAGAAAAACCCGTGGAAGATGAAAAGGTGAAGGAGGCTATCATGAAGAATACTCAAGCCCCTGTGGATAGTAATGTTCCCGGTTTTATTAATACATGGCAAAGCTGGTTGAAAATCGGCAGAACAGAAGAAGTCAAAGTAGAGAAAGAAGTAATTAAAGAAAAGGCTATTGAAACCTTTATTGAAAATAACCCTAGAATCAGTCAATTAAAAGAAGAGAGCTCCTATATCGTTAAAGAAAAGAATGATGATATCTCCCATTTAATGACAGAAACGTTGGCTAATCTTTATTTTGAACAGAAGCTATACACTAAGGCAATCAAAGCATTTGAAATATTAATCAAAAAAAATCCTGAGAAAAAGAAATATTTTGAATCCAAAATTCAGGAAATAAAAGATTTTAGAAGTAAAAATTAAAAGAAAAAGGTACAATTATATAAGATATTGTACCTTTTTTTATGATATCAGTTGTTTGCTATATCTTTATTCCCTCTTAATTTCCTCCAGGCTTTCCGCCCGTAGACAATAACAAGGACTAATAAAACAATAGCAAAAATAGCTGCAATAACGGGCATTACCATTGCTAAAATAGACATTATTCCCGCTCCTGCAGTCTCAGTAGTTCCCACTACGGAGTTTCCTAATCCTCCCGTTGTTGCTGTAGATGCAGCGCGTATTCCTGCAAACCCCGAGCTGATGGTAGCAGCTGTCCCACCGCCTGCAATTAATGCTAATGCCCACTGTGGAAAAGTACCTAATTCCGCAAATTGACTGGCAAATAATAAAGAACCGGCTATTGTTGCTAAAGGGATCGAGATCGTATCTAATAAATGATCTATAAAAGGAATATAATATGCCAAAATTTCAGCTATCGTGGCAATTCCTGTTGTAATAAGAGTAGGTAACCCTGCAAGCCATTCAAATTGCTCATTCATGGGAATCCAGTGAAAGTATGAGGCCATGCTTACCATAAACATGGGGAGAAACACCCTAAAGCCTGTGGCTGCCGCCAACCCAATGCCTATAAATGCACTGAGCATATATGAAAAGTAAGGAACATTATCTAACATATTAATTTTCAGATTTATTGTTTCCTTTAAAATTACAAAAAGTATGTGAGATTTGGAATTCGGGTTACAACATATGTGATTTAGGGTTCAACGAAACCGGTAAAACATAGACTTTATAGAAGCCTATATACCCAATTATCTTTGCTTATTTGCGTGATCCGGATCTGCTTGGAAAAATATATAATGCATGAAAAATGAACTCTGTGATGAATTATCGACCACGATTTTCACACTTGCTTAAAAGATGCTTTTATAGCTTGATCCGTGCCATCTAAGGGGGAAGCAATCAGGAGAATCAAGTATAATCAGTTATCAACAACCTGCTTTATCAGAATTTATTTTTTCTGAGACTCACAAAGCTTGATAAACTGTGTTTCTACATCCTGAAATTTTGACGGCATTTCAGAAGAAACCCAAAACAGCATGGCTACAGTCTTTTCTCCAAAAGCTTCTTTAAATACATCTTTATTGAGTCGATAGCATTCTCTTAGCAGCCTTTTGATACGGTTCCTGTGAACGGCTTTCTTAAAATATCTTTTGGAAACAGAAACCCCGAATTTGCCACTTTCTATGGGAAGAGAGGGCTTATCCTTCAGGACAATGATTCTTAAATTTCCGGAAGTTCTCCATTTACCTTTTTCGAAAAGTAAACTGATCTCAATATTCTTTTTGAGCTTTTCTGTTCTGGGATATTTGAAATTCTGCATCAGTCTTTTTTCACTAAATGATTGATCACTTCAGCAGCGGCATAAAGCCCAAAAATCGCAGGCATATAGCTGATTGTTCCGTAAAAAGATCTTTTGTAATTCGTTCCGTCTGTCATTTTCAGGCTTTCCTCATCCTGAATATCATTGGCAAAAACACAACGTACACCTTTGTCTATTTTTACTTTTTTCAATCTTTTTCTTATTTGTCTTGCTAGATGGCAATGCTCGGTTTTGCTAATGTCTCTCACCAATACTTTGCTTGGGTCAGTCTTTCCACCTGCGCCCATTGAGCTTATCACCTTTATTTTTTTCCTTTTAGCAGAAATAATTAAGCTTAATTTGGGGGTTACGCTGTCGATGCAATCCAGTACATAATCAAACGGTGCCGAATCTAGTACTTCATCCATTCTTTCAGGATTCAGAAACTCATTGATTTTCGTTAATGTAAGATCAGGGTTAATGTCGAGAAGTCTTTCGGCAACAACTTCTACTTTATGTTTTCCAACAGTAGAGCGTAAAGCGGGGAGTTGTCTGTTTACATTGGTAATATCTACAGTGTCACCATCTACAATCGTCATACTTCCTACGCCGGCTCTAGCTAAAAACTCAGCAGCAAAGGAACCAACACCTCCTAATCCTACGACAAGAACAGTTGCGTTGTTCAATTTTTCCAAACCATCTTCTTTAATGAGGAGCTCCGTTCTTTCCAGCCAGTATTTATCCATTTCTAATCGTGTGTAAATTTTCTAAAATTTGTTCGTTGAGATCATCCAATGAAATTCCTTTTATTTCCGAGACTTTTAAATACAATTCTTCGATGTTAAAATCCTCATTGTCAGTTTCTAAAAAGATTTTATCCGTTGGAGTGCTTTTTACAATTTCCTGCAAAGATAGATTATACAAAACAGCTTTTCCAAAACTCAGATAAAAATTATGAACAAGGAGATCCTCTGCAATCTGTATTTTCTTATTAAAACCATGAATAATCATGGGCTGTTCAGCTCTCTTTTTAAAAGAAATTACTTCATAAAATTTTCTGACACAATGAATGATGAGTGGCTTTTTTACCTCATTAGAAATGATGATCTGTTGTAAAAAAACTTTCTCCTGAACTTTCGAATCGATAGGGACCAGTGAATCTAATCCGCATTCGCCGATAGCAAAGCAGTTTTGGAGTATCGTACTTTTCATCCAGTCAAATTGTTTTTCTAGGTTCTGAATATCAATGTCTTTGGGATGAATACCCACTGAATAAGGAAAGTCTGGAGCAATTTCTTCAATGTCCAAATTATAAATTCCATCCGTGAGGTTTTTTTTATGATGGTGAAAATCAAAAAATTCCATTATCAAAAATAGTATTAATTAGAATTAATTGAAAATTATTAAACATATGTTTATAAATGTGTTAAAAATTTCTTAACTTTACTCAAACTGCACTTTATGAAAAAAAAATTTACAGAAAAACAGATTCACATACTGGATATTGCGGAAGAGCTGATCGCAAAAAAAGGCTATGAAGGAACTTCTGTAAGAGATATCTGTTCTAAGGCAAATATCAACGTCGCAATGATTTCCTATTACTTTGGCTCAAAGGAAAAAATGATGTCTTATCTTTATCAGTATCGGGTATTAAAAACCAGAGAAAACTTTTCTGAGTTTGCAGATACTATTAAAGAGGGTAAGCCGGAAATGCAAATGCGTGAAATGATAAAATATATCGTTTCTCAACTATTTAAATATAATTATTTCCATGGGTTTGTAACCCAGGAACTCCGTCATACAGAAAATTTAAAAGATGAACTTCTGGACTTCTATCAGCTATTTGTAAAAAAGCTGGACGAAGTTATTAAAAAAGGAGTTGCGTCCGGAGTTTTTACCTTTACCCCAAAACCTGAAGATATTCTTACCATGATTATAGGGTCTACTTTATTTGTGATCCGGAACAAAAATTTTTATGAACTTTACGTTCCCAGTAAAAACGAAGATACTTACACAAAAGAGGCGGAGAAAAAAGTGAGAATGAATCTTTTATTAAGTGTTTTTGCAATTTTGGGATACGCTGCAGACTAAAATTACGTTAAATATTCATAAAAAAAAATCTATTGACAAAAAAGTTATATTTTTGCAAATTAGTAAATCGGCTGAATTATCCGAAAACTGTTGAATTTTTTATATGAAAAAATATATTTTAGGTCTTTTTGCTGTAGCAGTGGTTGCTTCATGTGTAAGTCGCCAGGAAAAAGCAATGAAGAGTGCTGATAAAGATTTTATCTTGAAGACAGCAAATGACAACTTTGCTAAGAAAAACTGGAAAAATGCCTTAGCTCTTTATGATAGACTTGCCAATCTTGTGGCAGGGACGGATGATTTTCCTAATGTAGGTTTCAACACTGCTTATGCCAACTATTACGATAAGAGTTATAAATTGGCGGGACATCAGTTTAAGAACTTTGCTGTTAACTTTCCAAAAGATCCAAGAGCTGAAGAGGCGGCTTATATGTCGGCACTTTGTTATTACGAGGGGTCTATGGATTATAATCTGGATCAGTCTAGTACAGAATTAGCCATCAATGAACTTCAGGATTTCCTGACCAATTATCCTAATTCTGAAAGATCTAAAAATATTACCCAGCTTATCGATGAATTGTCTTACAAATTAGAATTTAAAGCCTATGAAAATGGAAGACAGTATTTCAAGATGGGAGAATATAAGGCCACCAGTGTGGCTTTAGAAAATGTATTAGAAGATTTTCCAAGTACAAAACTTCGTCCGAAAATTTATGATTATATCATGAAGTCTCGTTATGAGTTGGCAGCAAAATCTATTTATAGCCTTAAAGACGAACGTATTGAAAGCGCATTAACCTATGTGAAAATGGTTGAAAAAGAGCTTCCAAATACAGAGTATTCTAAAACAGCAGCAGATTTGAGAGGCAAACTGGAGAGAGAAAAACAAAATTTTGTTGTTGTTAAGAAACAAACTGAAGCAAGACTTGCTGTTTTAAGCGAAAAACAAAAAAAAGAAGCTGCTAGAATGGCAGACAAGACTAAAACTGAGCAGCAGATCAAAGATCAGATCAGTAACGAAAAGCAGGCAAAGCAGATGCAGAGGGATAGTGCAGCACTTCAGACCCCTCCACCGGCAGCGACTTTCAAAATTAAAAGATAATTCGTAAATTTGCCATCTTAAAATAAAAATAATTTTCTCAAAATGAGTGTAAAAGATACAAAAGCAGAAGTAAATACAATTACTTACGATAAAGACAAGATTGAAGATAAAGTAGGTTCAATCTATGAAGCTATTGTTATCATGGGAAAGAGAGCAGAGCAGATCAATGCGGAGATCCGTACGGAACTTCACAACAAATTGGATGAATTTGCCGTTCACAATTCTACATTAGAAGAAGTTTTCGAAAACAGAGAACAAATTGAGATCTCTAAACATTACGAAAAACTTCCAAAGCCAACTTCAATCGCTATTGAAGAATGGTTGAATGAAGATATCTATTTCAGAAAAACAGAAGACAGAAAATAATTTTTTTTGTTTTTTATAAATTAAGGTCATAAAGGAATCAGTTTCTTTTATGACCTTTGTTGCTTTAAAGCCTGATTGTGGGAAAAAATAAGTACTTTAGTATTTCAAAAATTAAAACTAAATGAGTCTTTCCGGTAAAAAGATACTGATCGCTGTTTCTGGAGGAATTGCAGCTTACAAAATTCATTTCCTGATAAGGGACTTTGTGAAAAAAGGAGCCGAAGTACAGGTCATTATGACGCCTGATGCTGAACAATTTGTGACAAAACTGAGTTTGTCAACCTTATCCAGAAAACCCGTTTATTCAGATTTTTATGGTGATAACGGAACATGGAACAGCCATGTTGAGTTGGCTCTCTGGGCTGATGTAATGATTGTAGCGCCCTGTACAGCCAATACCTTGTCCAAAATGACTCATGGAATGTGTGATAATCTTGTGATTGCAACCTATATGTCCGCAAAATGCCCGGTATTCATTGCTCCGGCAATGGATTTGGATATGTATGTACATCCTTCTACAAAGAAGAATCTGGAACTTGCAGAAAGTTTCGGCCATATCATAATTCCTGCTGAAAATGGTGAGCTGGCGAGTGGCCTTGTCGGGCAGGGAAGAATGGCAGAACCTGCAACCATTTTTAATGCTATTGAAGATTATTTTGTTGGAAATAACGATACCAAAAGTCTTGAAGGCAAAACTGTTTTAATCACTGCCGGCCCAACTTATGAAGCGATTGATCCGGTAAGATTTATCGGGAACCATTCCTCAGGAAAAATGGGGTTCTCATTAGCCGAGGAAGCCTCAAAAAGAGGAGCAAGAGTTATTCTTATTTCGGGACCAAGCTCTCAAACCCTTCACGATAAAAATATAGAACTTCATAAAGTGACTTCCGCCAAAGAGATGTTGGCGAAAGTATTCGAATTTTACGAAGGGATAGATATTGGTATTTCCAGTGCTGCGGTGGCAGACTATGCTCCAAAAGAAGTGGCAAAGGAAAAGATTAAAAAAAATGATGAAAATCTCACCATTGAACTGACTAAGAATCCTGATATTCTTAAGACAATGGGAGAAAAGAAAACGCATCAGTTTCTGGTAGGGTTTGCTTTAGAAACTCAAAATGAAGAAGAAAATGCCAAAGGAAAACTGGAAAAGAAAAACCTGGATATGATTGTGTTGAACTCTTTGCGTGATGAAGGCGCAGGCTTTAAAAACGATACCAACAAAATTAAGATATTTACCAAAACGGATAAAAAAGAATTTGATCTGAAATCAAAAGAAGAGGTGGCTAAAGATATTCTCAATTTTGTTGAATCTCAACTTTTAAAATAATTTTAATAAATTTCCGTTCTCAATTATTAATAAGACAATGAAAAAAATTATAAGTTTATTTTTTCTGTTTTTTATATATACCTCAGGTTTTTCTCAGGAGCTTTTAGCAACGGTTCAGGTAAATTCCCAACAATTGGGAGGAAGTAACCAGCAGGCCTATAAAGCATTGGAAAAGAGTCTTAGAGACTTTATCAACAATACCAGTTGGACGGGGAAAAAATTCCAAAATTTTGAAAAAATCAAATGTGGTTTTGCACTCGTTATTTCCGGAAAAGAGGGGAACAGATATCAGGGGTCAATTGTGGTTCAGGCTGTGCGCCCTGTTTTTAATACCTCTTATGAATCTCCATTACTTAACCTTCAAGATCAGAGATTGTCTTTTGAATACGTAGAAAACGAAAATCTTATATTTAATGAGAGACAGTTTTCAGGTAAAAACCTGACGGATATTATCAGTTTCTATGTATATCTTATTTTAGGATATGATGCAGACAGTTTTCAATCTATGGGGGGTACCCAATGGTTTTCAAAAGCTCAGCAGATTGCTCAAAACTCTCAGAACAGAAACTATGACGGATGGAATACGATCAATGAACCAAGAAGCCGCACCATATTGGTAAATGAAATTATGAACCCAAACTGGAGCCAGTTGCGTTCAACAATATATACTTACCATAGAGCAGGAATGGACAATCTTTTCAATCAGGATCAGACTGCGGCAAAGAAAGTCATTTTTGATGCACTGATGCAGTTGAAAATGTATGAAAATTCATTTCAACAGAGTTATTTCTTTAATCTGTTTATGGACGGTAAAAGTGATGAGATTTTTAATATTTTCAATTCAGGGAATAACGGAGGAATTATTCTTAATGATTTGAAACAAACCATGATCATTCTTTCTCCAAAAAATATTGACAATAAGTGGAATAAATGGAAAGTGTAGAAACTCCGGTTTTTACTATTGAATTCTGACCTCTAAAAGTTTTATATTTGCATCTAAAGTAACCAGCCATTTATCAATGCTTTCGAGAATTTACATTAAAAACTTTGCCTTAATTGATACTCTTGAAGTGTCATTGAATAACGGTTTACAGGTAATTACCGGGGAAACAGGTGCAGGGAAATCTATTATTTTAGGTGCTCTCAGACTTATCCTGGGAGAAAGAGCAGATGTGAAGTCAATATCTAAAACTGAAGAAAAGAGTGTAGTGGAAACTGAATTTGCTCTTAATAATCAGTTTAAAAAATTCTTCATCGAAAATGATCTGGATTATGAATTGCAGACCATTATCAGAAGAGAAATCCTTCCTTCAGGAAAATCCCGTGCATTTATTAATGATGTTCCTGTAACATTGGATGTCCTTAGAGAACTTTCTTCTCAACTGATTGATATTCATTCTCAATTTGAAACGTCCAATCTTTTTACCTCAGAATATCAGTTTAAGATTATTGATGGGCTTTCTGAGAACAAAAAAATTATTGAAGATTATCAACAAGAATTTTCAGATTTTCAAACGTTGAAAATCTTGCTTAAGAAATTAAAAACGCAGCTTTCAGAGACAACGAAAGAAAGTGATTACAAAGAATTTCTGCTTAATGAACTGGAAGAATTAAAACTGGATGATGTAGATTTTGAAGACGTTCAGAACCAGCTTTCGATTCAGGAGAATGCAGGAATGATTTCTGAAAATGTTGGGCAGATCTTATCCAGATTCCATCAGGAAGAAATAGGAATTCTTTCTTTTTTTAATGATGCTAAAACCAAGTTGTCAAAGATTTCAGAAGTTTCTACCAGCTTTGCCGAACTTAATGAAAGGCTTGAAACGTCTTTTGTTGACCTGAAAGATATTATTTCCGAGTTGGAAAATGAAGCCGAGAGAGTAGAAATTAATCCCGAAAATCTTATCTATCTTACTGAACTGAATAACAAAATTAATGCATTGTTCCTGAAACATAATGTTTCAGACCTCAATGAATTGATTGCAGTAAGAGACGAATTAGCAGGAGATCAAAAGGGAGCAACAGAACTGGAAACTCAAATTTCAGAAACAGAAGAGAATATATCTGCAAAAGAAAAGACCCTTCAGTTATTTGCGGATAAATTGTCTAAAAACAGAAAAAAGAGTATTCCTGTTTTTATTAAAAAAGCAGAAGGCCTGCTTCAAAAATTAGGCCTTGAAAAAGCTAAAGTAGATATAGAAATACAGGATGCAGCAGAATTTAATGCGCTTGGAAAAGAAAATATTCAGCTTTTATTCCAGGCCAACTCTGGTTTTCCACTAAAGCCAATCCAAACGGCGATTTCCGGAGGAGAAAGATCAAGAGTCATGCTTGCTGTAAAGAAAATTATTGCTGAAAGTGACGAGCTTCCCACATTAATTCTTGACGAGATCGACACCGGAGTTTCAGGGAAAGTGGCTGAAGAGATTGGAAATCTTATGCGTGAAATGTCCCGGGACATGCAGTTAATTGTTATTTCCCATTTAGCACAAGTAGCCGCAAAAGGGAATGATAACTACAAAGTCGTTAAGCAGGATATTGCCGGTAAAACTCAATCAACGATTATTCCATTAAGCGATGAACAAAAACTGAACGAAATTGCTCAATTACTTTCCGGAAGCAAGATTACCGAAGCAGCTTTAGCACAGGCAAAAGAGTTAATTGGCTAAAATACTGTAACATATTTTAGATTATATGGACTAATATAAAAAAACTAAAATATGTTTCTAAAGTTCCTTAGGCTTGAGATCAAAAGCTTCTTCCGCGGTACTTCTTTAGGGATTAATCTTACCATGAAAATCCTGCGTTTTATCGGGATACTCTATTTTATGGGATGTCTTGCAGGAGGTGCTTTTCTCGTTTTTTTCTATGTACAGGAGGATCTGCATCAAGATCCTTTAAAAGTAGCCTCAAAATTTCTGATTGTGGCCTGGATCGCAGATCTGGCTCTGAAATATCTTTGGCAGGAGATTCCTACACAAAATATAAAGCCTTTTCTAACGCTTAACATTAAAAAGAATACCCTGGTCAATTATATGTTGACAAAAACTTTTCTTTCAGCTTTCAGTTGGTTAAATTCCCTTTTCTTTATCACTTTTGCCGGGATTCTTCTATTTAAAGGATACAGCTTTCCTGGTGTTTTTGTCTGGTTTATAGGTGTTTCATCAGTGTTTTATCTGAACAGTTTTCTCAATATATTTTTTAATGATCGGGAGATAGTAGCCATAATTGCAGGTATAGCTTGTGTTATATTAGGTGTTTTGGGGTATTATCATATCATTCCGATATTATCTTATTCAGAAAAATTTTTCTACGGTTTTTACAATGAATATTATACTGCAGTGATTCCAATAATCTTGTTTGCCGGATTATGGATGTATTGCTTTAAATATATACGGAGAGAATTCTATCTTGATCAGGGGCTTGAAGCAAAGAAAACAATAGGTAAGACAGAGAATATTGCTTTTTTAAATAAATATGGAGCAATCGGTACATTTATTAATAATGATGTTAAAATGCTAAGACGTAATAAAGTAACCAAGGGAATTCTGCTGGGTAGCTTTATGTTTCTTTTCTATGGATTACTGATGTTCTCTTCTTCATTGTATAAAACTCCGGCAATGATGATGTTTATGGGGCTCTTTGTGACAGGTGGTTTTCAGTTTTTATTTGGGCAAAGGGTTCCTGCTTTCGACAGTTCTTACTACCCTTTGATGATGACCTTAAATGTACCATACAAAGAATATTTGAAGGCTAAATGGTGGTTAATGAATATTGTGACCGCAGTATCCATTATTGTCGCTTTGTTCTATGTGTATTTTGGATGGGAAGTTTATATTACATTTTTTGCTGCAGGATTATATAATATAGGAGTAAACTCTCAGTTCACACTGTGGTCGGGAGCTTTTAATAAAAGCCAGATTGATCTTAACTCAAAAGAAAAGAGGCTGGGGCAGAAGAATAGCTTTAATATGATTTCTATGCTTTTGCTAATCCCTAAAATGTTGCTGCCTATGGCTGTATTTGCGGTCGCAAAATATTTTGGAGGAATGACTGCAGGGGTGATCAGTATTGCCGTTGTAGGGTTGGCAGGCTTCTTATTGAGAGAGAAAATTTTCGATATTATCGTAAAACATTATAAAAAGGAAAAGTACAGCACATTGGATGCGTTCAAAAATAAAGCTTAAATCATGATCAATATTAATAATTTATCTAAAACATACGGAGCGGCAACTGTTCTCAATATTGAATATCTTGACATTCCAAACGGCGAAACATTTGGCCTTGTGGGAAATAATGGAGCCGGTAAAACGACACTTTTCAGTTTAATGCTGGATTTGATTCAACCGACGACAGGTTTTGTAAGTATAGACGGAATTAAAGTAAACGAATCTGAAGGATGGAAAAATAAAGTAGCTGCATTCGTAGATGATTCTTTTTTAATAGGTTACCTTACCCCTGAAGAATACTTTTATTTTATTGGTGAATTGAGAGGGCAGAATAAGGCCTCTGTCGATGAGTTTTTAAAACCTTTTTATGATTTTTTCAATGGAGAAATCCTTACATCAGGGAAATATATCCGTGATCTCTCCAAAGGAAATCAGAAAAAAGTTGGGATTGTGGGAGCTATTATTGGAAGCCCGGAAATTATTATCCTTGATGAGCCTTTTGCCAACCTGGATCCCTCTACCCAAATCAAGCTTAAAAATTTAATTAAAGAACTGTCAAAGCAGGATGGGGTTACTTTTCTTATTTCCAGCCATGACTTATCCCATACAACAGAGGTTTGTAACAGAATTGTCGTTGTTAATAAAGGAAAATTGGTAAAAGATATCAAAACTAATCCCGAGACCTTGAAAGATCTTGAGAATTATTTTGCAGAGCAGGTTTCATCTGCTCCAGCCGGCATATCAGAAGAAATTTCAGAATAAGAAAAAGGTCAGAATATATTGTTCTGACCTTTCTGTTTTTTAATCACACATTCCTATCGGAAGCATACACATGACGCTTGTTGAGCAAGGATTCATTACCTCTTCTTTACAACATGCATAATATCCGTTAAAAGCTACAAGATATTGTAATCTTCCGGAACATATAGATGCAGAATTTCCTCCAAGGACTTGTTTTAAATTTTTTCTGTTTACTTTTTTCAAATTTTTCATGGGTTTAGTTTAAAAGATTTACAACCCTAATGTAAGGAAAAAAAACAAGTTAGTGTGGTTAAAAATCTGGAATTCAAAATTTTACAATTGCTTTGGATGGTTGTGGAATATATTTTTTAAACTTTCTACTCTAAAAAGATGAATAAATAAAAAAAAAATAATTTTCCCTGTAACCTTTTCACCTATTTGTTGTCTTTATAATAGAACCAAACATTAGAATGAAGCTTTTATTCAAAAATAAAAAAGATGATTTGTTGAGCCGCCTGAAAAAACAGGATCCGGCTGCACAAAAGTTTTTTTATGAACAGAATGTAAAAAGGTTTTTAAGTGTAAGCAAAAGCTATATAAGCGATTTGTATCAGGCTGAGGATTGTCTTATCAAAGCATTTTGTAAAATTTTCAGGCATATTGAGAGCTTCAGAGGAGATGCCAATCTTGAGAGTTGGGCAAGAAGAATTGTGGTCAATGAATGTCTGAATTTCATTAAAAGTCATAAAACTGTCTTTTATCTGGATGAGATCAATCAGTCTTTTCACAAAGAAATAGAAGAAACAGAAATTTATTTTGATTTTAATGCACAGGAACTTCTGAATCAGCTTCCGGATGCATATAAGATGGTTTTTAATCTTTATGTTTTGGAAGAATATTCTCACCAGGAAATTGCAGAGGCATTGCAGATTTCTGTGGCAATGAGCAAAACTCAATTGTTCAGAGCGAAAGAGAAATTAAGAAAGATCTACTTTCAACAACAAAAAAAAATGAAACATGAACACGTCCAAAAATAATCTCGAATTTCAGATTAAAAAGCAGATAGAAGAGCGTGAGATTGAGCCTTCAAGAGATCTGTGGTCTGAAATAGAACTTCAAAGCGGAAATAACCATGATGTAAAGCCTCGGGTAAATTGGTTCATAGTAGCAGCATGTTTACTTGTGGTCGTAGGGTTGGGGAGTATTTTATTTTTCTCGGGAGAGCCTATTAAGAACAATCATAAAATGGTAAAGGAAACTAAGAGTCAGGCTACTCAGACACAGGAAATAACGTCTGAGCATACCAAGCTTTCTATGACAGCACAGGAAAATCAGGAGCAAACAGTAAAACATAAATCATCTCAGGAAGCACAAGAGAGCATCAGTGCTCTGTCACAACCGAAAATAAATGTTAATAAAGTGATCCTTAAAGAGTTTGTTCAGCAAAAGAAGCCTATTGCCGCTCCATATGCTGATGCAAAAATTATCGCACAAGTGGATAGTTTAAAAACTCCGGTAAAGAAAAAAAGCTATGTTGATCCCGAAACCCTTCTTTTTTCTGTTGAACATAAAGACATTATCGAAAAAACCAAAGGAAAAAGTAATGTAGCTACTATCGATCTGAACGGAAAATAATCTTTTTAAAAACAAAAAAATAATAATAATGATCAAGAAAATTATCATGATGGGATTCCTATGCCTTATATCAGGATCCCTTTATTCACAGAAAAGGCCCCTTAAATTTAACCTTCCTTCGAAGGAAAATACAGAGGTAAGTCCTATAGTAAAGGAAAAGGTAGACGAATATGCCAGAAAAATTGATGCTATTATCAAGGAAGAAAAAAAATTGATGGAAGCCGAATTGCTTGTTCTTCAAGGGAGGAATCTTGATAAAACAGAGTTTAATAGACAAAAGGCCGAAGTGGCATCACGTTATTCGCAGAAAATAGATCAGAGAATTGGAGAGCTTGGGTTTGATATGGATGAAGTGATTCAAAAGCAGGTAAAATATTCACTTTTAAATACAGATGTTACCTCCAATGAGGAATTAAGAGAAAAATTGCTAAGAAAGTTTCGTCCTACAAAAAACTTAAGCGGTTATATTTCATATGGAATTATGAATCTTACTAACTCAAAGACTGATAATAGCCTGGATAAGAATTTGGGGTATGCAGGAAATCTGGAGTTTGGACTCAAACTCAATTGTCAGTTTAGCATGACAAGCCGCTGGGGATTAATCTCGGGAATCGGATTTTCCTGGAGGACATTGAATGTAGAGAATAATACGTTTTTTACAAAAGATGCAAATGCTGATGTTTATCTGGAAAAGTTTGATAAAAATCTTAGCAAAAGTAAATTGCGAACAGGGTATATTATGGTTCCGATTGGAGTGCAGTACAATTTTTCTAAGTTAAAAAATGCCGGAATGGATATTCAGTACAGAGAATATGACAAAGGTCTTAAAATAGGAGCAAACATGTATGGAGGAATAAGAATGTCAACCAATAATATCATAAAAGGAGAGGGAATCAGCCAGCGTGAAAGAGAAAATTATCAGGTAAACCCATTTATCTATGGTGGGCAATTTACAGTATCTTACGGTGAATTTAGTGTCTTTGTTAAAAAAGACTTTGGAAATTTCTTTAAAGATGGCCATTTTGAAAGTGATAAAGCTTTGATTTTCGGACTGGCTTTTGGATGGTAACATTAGAACTGTTCTTTCTATAAACGGTTTTAAGTATTATTTGCTAACAACAAAAAACAAAAAGCTATCTCAAAATGAGATAGCTTTTGGGATCAAATTTAATCTATATTCTAAAATTATTTCAGACTTCCCACCATATCTTCAGGTTTTACCCATTCATCAAACTGCTCAGCAGTTAAAAGACCAAGGTTGATGGCTTCTTCTTTTAAAGTAGTTCCGTTTTTATGTGCTGTTTTTGCAATTTTTGCAGCATTTTCATATCCGATATGAGTATTTAAAGCAGTGACAAGCATTAAAGATTTATCCACAAGCTCTTTAATTCTTTCATAATTTGGCTCAATACCCACTGCACAATGATCATTGAATGAAATACACGCATCGGCAATTAACTGAGCAGATTGCAGGAAATTGTAAGCCATTACAGGCTTAAAAACATTCAGTTCGTAATTCCCTTGTGTTCCTGCAAATGAAATCGTAGTATCATTTCCTAATACCTGAGCGCAAACCATTGTCATCGCCTCATTCTGAGTAGGATTTACCTTTCCCGGCATAATAGAAGATCCAGGTTCATTTTCGGGGATATGAATTTCTCCGATTCCGGAACGTGGCCCTGAAGCCAGTAATCTGATATCCTGAGCAATTTTGAACAATGACACAGCGAGTTGCTTCAACGCTCCGTGACTTTCAACAATCGCATCATGAGCAGCAAGAGCTTCAAATTTGTTCTCAGCAGTAATAAGCGGGAGATTGGTAAACTTGGCAATATATTCAGCGACTTTTACATCATAACCATGGGGCGTATTAAGGCCGGTTCCTACAGCAGTCCCTCCCAATGCAAGTTCAGAAAGATGAGGAAGTGTATTTTTTAAAGCTCGTAAACCAAATTCCAACTGAGCCACATAACCTGAAAACTCTTGTCCAAGAGTAAGTGGAGTAGCATCCATCAGGTGGGTTCTTCCTATTTTTACGATATCTTTGAACGCTTTTGATTTTTCTGCCAGAGTACTTTTTAACTTTTCAACAGCAGGAATCGTTGCTTCAACCACTTTTTTATACGCGGCAATATGCATTGCGGTGGGATAAGTATCATTAGATGACTGAGATTTATTGACATCATCATTAGGGTGAATTTCCGATTTATCACCCAATGTTCCACCATTATTGATATGGGCTTTGTTTGAAATGACTTCATTCACATTCATGTTCGACTGAGTTCCGGAACCTGTTTGCCAGATCACTAAAGGGAACTGGTCGTTAAGCTTCCCTTCCAGAATCTCATCACAAACTTTAGAAATCATATCTCTTTTTTCTGCAGGAAGTACTCCAAGCTCAGTATTGGTGTGAGCCGCCGCTTTTTTTAGATAAGCAAAGGCTTCTATGATTTCATGAGGCATTGAACCCTCAGGACCGATTTTAAAATTGTTTCTTGAACGCTCTGTTTGTGCTCCCCAAAGTTTGTCTGCAGGTACCTGCACATCACCCATGGTGTCTTTTTCTATTCTGTAATTCATTGTGATTGAAATTTTTATAAAGTTAGTGATAACCGAAGAATTTCGCAATTTATAATCATTATAAATATCAATTTTAATGACTGATTTTGCTCATATTTTTTTAATGGAAGCCGTATTTTTGTACAAACAAAAAATTGAATGGACTTTAGATATCAGGATCCGTATCCAATTCAGAAAGATGATACGGTGTATAAAAAGCTTACATCAGATTATGTAAAGGTTGAAAAACTAGGAGATAGAGAAATCTTAACGGTTGATCCGATAGGATTGGAGTTATTAGCTGAAGAAGCTATGGCAGATGTTTCTTTTATGTTGCGATCTTCTCACTTAGAAAGCCTTAGAAGAATCATTGATGATCCTGAAGCTACAGATAATGACAGATTCGTTGCGTACAACTTATTACAAAATGCAGCTGTAGCAGCTGAAGGAGCTCTTCCTTCATGTCAGGATACAGGAACTGCCATTGTGATGGGAAAAAAAGGGGAAAATGTATACACAGGAGTGGATGACGGAGAATTCCTTAGCCGTGGAATCTACAATACCTATCAGAAAAGAAACTTAAGATATTCTCAGGTTGTTCCTTTAAACATGTTTGATGAGAAGAATTCAGGATCAAACCTTCCTGCACAGATTGATATCTATGCTAAAAAAGGAGATTATTATGAATTTCTGTTCCTGACAAAAGGAGGAGGTTCTGCTAATAAAACCTTCTTATACCAAAAGACAAAATCCTTATTGAACGAAAAATCTCTTGAAGAGTTTATCAAAGAAAAGATTTCAGATCTTGGGACTGCTGCTTGCCCGCCCTATCACTTAGCTTTGGTAATTGGAGGTACTTCAGCAGAAGCTAATCTTGCCACCGTAAAGAAAGCTTCCGCTAAATATTATGACAATCTTCCTACAGAAGGGAATGAAGCCGGACAGGCTTTCAGAGACCTTGAATGGGAAGCTAAAGTTCAGAAAATTTGCCAGGAAAGTGCAATTGGAGCGCAGTTTGGAGGTAAATATTTAACTCATGATGTAAGAGTGATCAGGCTTCCTCGCCACGCGGCCTCTTGTCCGGTAGGAATGGGTGTTTCTTGTTCTGCAGATAGAAACATTAAAGGAAAAATTACAAAAGACGGTATTTTCCTTGAGCAATTGGAACAAGATCCCAAAAGATTTCTGCCAGCTACTCCACCCCATTTGGAAGAAGCTATTGAAGTAAATTTAAATAAGCCAATGCCTGAAATTTTGGCTGAACTTTCAAAATATCCGATCAAAACAAGATTAAAATTAAACGGGACATTAATCGTAGCCAGAGATATTGCCCACGCTAAGATTAAAGAAATCATTGACAGTGGAAAACCAATGCCGGAATATTTCAAAAATCATCCTATCTACTATGCAGGTCCTGCAAAGACTCCGGAAGGAATGGCTTCAGGAAGTTTCGGGCCTACAACGGCAGGAAGAATGGACGTTTACGTGGATGAGTTCCAAAGCCATGGTGGAAGTATGATCATGCTGGCAAAAGGAAACAGAAGCAAAGACGTTGCTGATGCATGTAACAAATATGGAGGCTTTTATCTTGGATCAATCGGTGGACCTGCGGCGATTCTTGCAAAAGATAATATTGTCTCCGTTGAAGTAGTCGATTTCCCTGAACTTGGAATGGAAGCGGTAAGAAAAATAGAAGTAAAAGACTTCCCTGCATTCATCATTACTGATGATAAAGGAAACGATTTCTTCGCAGATCTTGCTCACTAATAAGACCTAAAAACTATCTAGAATTAAAATAAATATAAAAATAGAACGCTTATCTTTTGTGTAAAAAAGAAAAATGTCCTATTTTTGCCTAAAATCTTTAAGAAAATGATGACGATTTTATCAGCATTTTGGCCTTTCTACCAGTTCCTTTGGACTGTATTTTTCATTACTATGTTCTTAGTAGGATTCTGGTGTATTTTTATGTTCTTCGGATTAGTTATCCCAATGTGGTTAACTGAAGGTCTGAAGGAGTACTTCGGAAAAGTGAAGCCTTTCGATCCTGAAGATATCAGAAGAAAGCTTATTACTGAGCAAGAAGGAGTAGAGGTTATTTATAACCAACCTAAAGGAAACGGACCTTTCCTTCACGATCACGGACATCATCATTAATTGATTGTCATTGCTTTTTCACCTGAATTCTGAAAAAGTAATATCAAAGCAAAACAACATATATAAACCGCTTAATTTTTTAGGCGGTTTTTCTATGTATTATTTCTAAGGTTTTCGGGTGAAATCCCAAATTTCTTTTTAAATGCCCTGGTGAAATTCTGAAGGTATTCATAGCCACATTCTATGGCGATTTCTTTAATCATAATTTCTTTATGGGTAATCATTTTTTTCGCCTTTAACATCCTTAATTCAGAAATATAATGAGCGATGGTTGTATGATATTGTGCTTTAAACTCTTTTCTGATGATGTTTTGGTTGAGCCCCATCATTTTTCCAATTTCTTCAGCCTTAATATTTCTATGGTAATTCTCATCAATAAATTTCTTGACAATTTCTGATGTTTTAGAAATTGATTTTAAGGTATCCTTTTCATCAAATTGTTCAAAAATAAGGATGAGCAGTTTAATGATTTCTGCTTCTACAAATAACTTTTGCATAACCCCTTTCTTTGAATAACTCAGGATCTCGTTTATGATCATATGCATTTCAACAGTCATACTGGGCGGGGTTTCCTCATGGAGAAATATGAAATTATTCTGAATCATATTGTCCAAAATCTGAGCACTTTCAGGATTGTTTTCCGGATTAATAAGGTTGAAAATATACTTATAGTTGAGCTTTAAATGCAGATATTTAAGAATTTCCTGGTTTTCCGACCATAGTTTGGCTCTATTTTCTTCCGAAGCATAATGCAGGATATACTGATTTTTTCTGAATAAAAGTTTTGTTTCAAAGTCATCAGTTTCCAGAGTAATGTTGGAGCTTAATAAAAAAATAAGATTAAAACTTGATTCATTTTCAAGTATATAAGATTTTGAAATCCTTTCAGACGCTAAACCCTCCTTCATGATGATCTCTATATCTTCAGATCTGAAGATTAATCCGTTTCGTGATTCATCCCTCATACAACACATTTTTATAGCTATGGTACAACTAACTTATAATCAATAAAGTGCCGGACAGGATAACTAAAAGTTGGGAAATGATAACCCAGCTTTAATTATGTACGGTACTTTTGCGCAAAATTAAATTAAATTTAGAATAAATAAAAATAATATTATATGCTGGGAAATTTATGTTTTATGCTACGAAGAATAAGTATCGGAGTATCAATGGTGTTGGCAGGGAGTAGCGTATATGCTCAGGGTACACAAAATTGTAATAATACAGATCCGGGAAATAATGCCGGAGATGTAGGATGTGTTAGTTTTACCTATCAAGGGCAGCAGGTTTCCTATACTACAGTAAGAGGTGCGGACGGAAAAGTATGGCTTCAGCAGAATCTTGGAAGTTCTCATGTTGCAGTATCGATAGCAGATCAGGATTCATATGGAGATCTTTTTCAATGGGGCAGATGGGATGATGGACATCAGCTAAGAAACTCGGCAGTGAGTTCCGCACCCAACCCAAATACACCGGCAGGAATTACAGCAGGTACTTATATTACAGGTTCGCCGGCTTGGTGGGCTGGTTTTGCATCTACGGATGTATGGACAGGTAAACTCCCGGAGGAAGCAAAAGATTATATTGGTGTAGATCCTTGTAAGGCAATTGGTTCTGGCTGGAAAATGCCCTCTGTGGCAGATTGGACATTAGCTGTTGGAACAGAAAGTATTTCAAATCCTACCAGTGCATACAATAGCCATCTGAAATTGCCGGCTGGAGGATATAGAGGATCCAGTACAGGAGATTTTACATTTGTAGGACAGAGAGGTTATTTTTGGAGTTCTGATACTTCTTCACTTGGCGGAAAGTATCTTTATGTAGGTACCATCTCGGCTAATCCATCAGCGGGTGCACCAAGAGGACAGGGAGCTTCAGTAAGATGTATCAAGACTGACGCAGCGCTAGGTACTTTAGATATCAGAAAAGCAAACCATATTTCTGAAATTTATCCAAACCCTACCAAAGGTATCCTTACAATACAGTCCGATAACACTATTGAAAGTGTAAACGTTATCAATACGGCAGGACAAAAAATGAATGTACAAGTATTTGATAATCGTATTGATATGGGAGAGTTTCCTAAAGGATTGTATATTATTGAGTTAAAATTAAAAAATGGGAAGTCCGTTTCCAAAAAAATTATAAAAGATTAATACTTTTTCACAACCAACATACTTGCCGGATTTTCGGCTAAAAAAATAGTTCATTACAATTACTTTTATTGGAAGGCTCATGAAATTTTCATGGGTCTTTTTTATATAATGATATAGACAGGATGGATATAAATAGATGTAATGAAAGGAAAATAATATTATATTAGGTAAAAATAAAGATATGAAGAAATTATATGCTGTTGTTTGTCTGTTTATTACTCTATTTGTTTTTGGGCAGATTAACTATACAATTACACCCAATCCGTTCAATGAAAATGAGGCAATCCTACTCACAATTCCCGGTGATCAGATTGATGAACCGGCGTGGGGTGTTTCCGATCATGCTATTTATATCTGGTCATGGTCTTTTGATACCAATTATCAGAATAGCCAGGATTGTCCTACCAATGGAAGTTGGAATAATTCTAATGACTTAAATAAACTAACCTATAATGCAGGAACCGATACCTATTCTTTCGCATTGACCCCAACGACATTTTTTGGTAGAACCGGAATTGGGAGGTTTGGATTTTTATTAAAAGATAAAACCGGATCTCATCAAACTTCTCCCGATGTCTTTGTGAATGTAGGAGCTTTAAATTTAAATTTGACCAACCCTGTAGCCAACAGCCTGACATCAATTCCAGCTGGCAGTTCAATCAATATTGCAGCCCATACAAATGTAAATGCTACTTTTCAGCTAAAGGCTAACGGTGTAGTGGTAAATTCAACTTCTACTCCTTCACTCTCTTATTCTTATAATTATCAGATGTCTCAGGACGCCAATATGGAATTGACAGCTACAGAGGGAACAAATTCTAAAACGGCAACTTTTACTTTGCAACTTCCCCGAAATGTAATTTCCGAAGCTGTTCCAAACTGGATCAGGCAGGGAATTAATTACCATCCTACAGATCAGACCAAAGTAGGACTTGCTTTATATGCACCCCATAAAAATTTTGTTCATGTAATCGGAAGTTTCAACAATTGGTTGGTGGATGATACTTATTTAATGAAAAGAGATGTTACGAATCCTGATCTTTATTGGATTGAATTATACGGGTTAACTCCCCAGCAATTATATACTTTCCAATATAGAACCAATGATTTAAAGAAAGTGGCAGATCCTTATTCTTCGGAGATTTTATCTTCTTACGATGATCAATGGATCTCTCCCAATACTTATCCCAATCTACCGATATTTCCTACAGGACAGGATTTCGAAGTTTCCACATTTAAAACCGGACAATCTCCATATAGTTGGCAAGTAGCAAACTTCCAGAGACCGGCAAAAGAAGATTTGATAATCTATGAATTACTGTTGAGAGATTTTACTCAGGAGAAAAACTGGCAATCATTGATAAATAAGATTCCCTATTTAAAGGCATTGAACATCAATGCTATCGAGCTATTACCAATTATGGAATTTGATGGAAATCTTTCCTGGGGGTATAATACTTCTTTTCATTATGCTCTGGATAAAGCCTACGGTACTCCTGAAAAATTCAAAGAATTTGTTGATCTCTGTCATCAAAACGGTATTGCTGTTATCCTTGATGTAGCATTTAATCATGCTACAGGGCGATCCCCTCTGGTAAGACTTTGGAATGTAGATCCTGACGGAGACGGGTATGGAGATGTTGCTCCCAATAATCCTTATTTTAATCAGGTTCCCAAACATTCCTATAATGTGTTTAATGATTTTAACCACACCAGCCCTTCAACTCAATATTACGTTGAAAGGAGCCTTCAACAATGGCTTACAGAATATCATATTGACGGATTTCGTTGGGATTTAACGAAGGGATTTACTCAAAACTGTTCTGAAAATGATGAAGCCTGTACCAATGCTTACCAACAGGACAGAGTGGATATTATGAAACATTATGCAGACAAACAATGGGCAATTGACCCTAATTCTTACATGATTTTTGAACATTTGGGAACTGATGCAGAAGAGCAGCAATGGGCCAACTACCGAGCGGCAGAAGGAAAAGGAGTAATGCTTTGGAATAAACAGACAGACCCTTACAATCAAAATACAATGGGATACAACGAGAATAGTAATTTTGACAGGATGAATCACTCTCTTCACGGATTCACCCATATGCGTACAGTAGGGTATGGAGAAAGCCATGATGAAGAAAGATTGATGTTTAAAAACCTTGCCTACGGGGCAGTTAACGGAAGTTATAATGTAAAAGATCTGAATACTGCGCTCGAGAGAATGAAAACTTTTGGAGCTACATTTTTTACGATTCCCGGTCCAAAAATGATCTGGCAATTTGGAGAATTAGGATATGATTTCAGTATCAACAGGTGTGTAAACGGAGCGATAGACAGCGGGTGCAGAACGGATGAAAAGCCTGTAGCTTTTGCTTTAGGATATGATACAAATGCCAATAGAAAAGCCATTTATGATACATGGACAAAAATTATCGGGATCAGAAATGCAAATCCGGTTTTCAAATCAAAAACGTATAGTATTGAATCTAATAATCTTGCAAATGATCCTAATGGGTTGATTACGAGAATTTATGTATATGATAGTACTATTAATGGAATAAAGAATGTGGTTGTTCTTACTAATTATACCACTTCAATACAAAATGTCGTTCCATATTTACCTTATCCGGGGGAGTGGCAAAACCTGATGGATAATTCTATTGTGAATTTTACCTCTACTACAACCCCGATTACTTTACAACCCGGGGAATTCAGAATTTTAGGAAATTACACAGGATCTCTTTCAACAGTTGATGTGAATGCTGCTCATAAATTATCTCTCCAGATCGTAGATAATCCGGTAAAAAATGGGTCTGTGAAATTTGTTTTTAACAAAGCTAAAAACGGAGAAATTATGATTTCTGATATGAGTGGTAAAAGATTGAATTCATTCAAATTGAATCATGAAGACGGGAGTTATGAACTGAAGATAAATTATCCTGCGGGAACCTATCTGGTTCATTTAAAATCAGAAACAGGAGTAGCGATTCAGAAAATGATTATCCGATAGACAATAGTAAAATAAAAAAGGCAAATCTGCAACTGAGCAGATTTGCCTTTTTACTATCTATAAACCCCCTTTTTGCATATTTAAAAAAATAGTCTACTTTTGCAGTAGATTTATCAAGAAAGGTGGAGGGATTTGGCCCAAAGAAACCTTAGCAACCTGCATAACTCCAGAAATGTAAAGGTGCTAATTCCAACCCGATGGGGGAGATAATTGAAGTCAATACTCTTATATGAATTCCATTTCTTGAAGTCTTGTATTTCTGCGGAAAGCTCCGTCAGAAGAATATTTATTTAATTGGCAAGAACAAAAGATGAAAAGATTAAGCATCGCCGTATTACTGCTTGGGACTATCGCAGTCGCTGCCCAGGAGCAGGAGGAAAAAGGAAAACAAATCGAAGATATTATCATCGTTGGAAACCGTAATGTTAAAAGAACCAAACTGGAAACACCAGTTCCTGTAGATGTTATTAATATTGACAAAATACAGAAGGCATCCCCACAGGTAACGGTTCAGGATTTACTGAATTACGTGATTCCGTCTTTCAATTCTGTAAGGCAGTCTGCATCTGATGGAACCGAACATATTGATCCTGTAACTCTCAGAGGGATGGGTCCGGATCAGGTATTAGTGCTGGTTAACGGAAAAAGAAGACATACTACGTCACTGGTAAATTATCAAAATACAGTGGGGAATGGTTCTGTGGGCACAGATTTAAGTACAATTCCTGTTATTGCTATTGATAGAATTGAAGTATTACGAGACGGTGCAGCAGCACAATATGGTTCAGACGCCATTGCAGGGGTAATCAATATTATCCTTAAAAAAAATGCAGGAGCCTCCGCGAGTCTTACGTATGGATTGAGTGGAAGAAATGATGGAGATACCTACCAGGCCGGAGCAAACTATGGAACCTCTCTGGGGAAGAAAGATAGCTATATCAATCTTTCATTACAACTAAGCCACCGGGGCAAAACAACAAGAACACAAAATCATGACTTGATTATTTATGATCAGTCAAACCTTAATGTTGTCAATAATAATGGCGCTATCACAGCCAATGGAATTGCATTGCCAAATGTTTCTCCTATTGCAAGCCAGATCTATAATAACTCTTTTGCTTATGATTTTGCAGAAACCGGAAGTCAGATTTCGCGAGCTTATGACGATGCTTTGATTGCAAAAAATGGGTTATCTCGCCGTGACTTCAACTTTCAGATTGGAGATGCCCAGATCAGACAAGGTCAATTGTTTTTTAATGCTGAATATCCCTTTAATGATCATTTTAAATTGTATTCTTTTGGTGGATTTAGTATTAAAGAAGGGAAAGGCTATGGTTTCAGAAGGCTTCCCAGCGAAACTTTTAATGTTGTTCCATCGATCTATCCAAATGGTTTTCAGGCTGTCATAGGTTCTCAGATTTATGATCTTTCTTATGCAGTGGGAGCGAAATATGATATCAACAATTGGCTGATTGATCTGAGTAATACTTTCGGGAGTAATACCTTCAACTATACTATCAGCAATACCAATAATGCTTCATTGGGGGCAAAATCTCCAACGCGTTTCTATGCGGGAGCCCATGACTTCTTACAAAATACTATTAATCTTGATGTTTCTAAAAGTATAAACAAATTTAACCTCGCATTTGGAGGTGAATTCAGATTCGAGCAATATCAGATTAAACCCGGGGATGAAGCTTCCTATACTCAATATGATATCAATGGAAATGTGGCTGTTAAAGGATCAACAGTAATTGGAGCAGGAGGTTCTCAGTCTTTCATTGGTTTCTCTCCACAAAACGCATTGAAAAAAGACAGGCACTCAACAGCGGTGTATGCTGATGTTTCATATGATTTTGATAAGAAATTTAATATTGATGCAGCCGTCAGATTTGAAAACTATTCTGATTTTGGAAATACCCTGAATGGTAAGTTGGCTGTGCGCTATGAATTCATTAAAAACTTTGCCATAAGAGCAGCTGCAGGAACAGGATTTAGAGCTCCCTCCCTTCAGCAGCAGTATTTTAATAATTCCTATGCAGATATTTCTACCTCCGGTTCGGGGATTATAACCAAAGGAATTTTTAATAATGACAGTAAGGCGGCACAAGTACTGGGGTTTAATAAATTAAAACAGGAAACATCTGTTAATGGCAGTGTAGGCTTTACCTTGAAGCCAGCAAAAGGACTTTTCATTACGTTGGATGGCTACCTCATTAAAGTAAAAGATAGAATTGTCATTACAAGTAATATTACTGATCCCAGATTGTCTGACCCTGATATTGTAGGAGCCGGAAATGAGGTTGAAAGCGGAAGATTTTTTGCCAATGCTGTTGATACTGAAACGAAAGGGATAGACCTGGTTGTTTCTTACGACTGGAAGCTGGGAGGTGGGAACTTAAATATCAACCTTGCAGGAAATTATACAGAAACAAAAATTACAGGCTTTCATTTTCCGGAAAACCTTGGAACTCCTCAAAATGAATTCTTCGGACCCGACCAGATTAATATCATTGAATCCCTGTCTCCAAAAACAAAAGCTTCATTAGGATTAAACTATGGAATTGGAAAATTCAATTTTCTCGTGAGAAATACCTACTTTGGCAAAGTCATAAGAGATGGTTATCCTTTCGGAGGTGTTCAGGAATTCACGCCCAAAATAGTAACTGATCTTAGTGTGGGTTATGATATTACTAAAAATATCAATTTTACAGTAGGAGCCAATAATGTATTTGATGTCTTTCCTGATCTTCAGATCTATGAGAATTCGTATTATGGAGTATTTAAATATGCGCCGGTTCAGATGGGAACTTTGGGAAGCTATTTCTTTGGAAGACTTAATTTTAATTTTTAATCAGTAAATGAATACTGCTTCACATCAGATTGGCTGGAAAACGGCAGCCGCAATTGTAGTTTCGAATATGATCGGAACCGGAATTTTCACCACTCTTGGGTTTCAATTGTCGGATATTACAAATACCTACAGTATTTTTCTATTGTGGATAATCGGGGGAATTCTCGCTCTCTTTGGGGCATTCTGCTATGCCGAATTAGGCTCTCATTTTAAAGGAAATGGTGGAGATTTTATTTATCTTAACGAAACTTATCATCCTATGTTTGGATATTTGATAAGCTGGGTTTCTTTAATAATAGGCTTTTCTTCACCTGTTGCATTGGCCGCATTGGCAATGTCTAAATATCTTTCCGTATTTGATTACTCTTTCGGAAACGGTTTTGCGATTGCTGCCATTTTTTTGGTGGCTGCCACCTTATCGTTTAGTTTAAAAACTTCCAGCAGATTCCACAACTTTTTTACTTTTATCAAAATAGCTTTCATCATTGTATTGGTCGTTTTAGGGGTAGGTCTTTCGGATTCACCACAAATCGGAAACAGCTTAAACTTCAGTGATAGCTGGAAAAATGAGATGATGTTGCCTGCTTTTGCAACTTCACTGGTCTTTGTTACCTATTCCTATACGGGCTGGAACTCAGCATCTTATATTGCCGGGGAAATAAAAGATGTTCAGAAGAGCCTTCCTAAAGCATTGATTATAGGGACAGTTTTTGTAACTGTCAGCTATCTTTTGGTCAATTATATTATGTTGAAACACGCTCCGGTAAGTCAGTTAGCAGGGAAAGAAGATGTCATGGGAGAAGCAGCTGTCAATATGTTAGGAGCAGGTTTTGGGAAAATTGTGAATGTTTTTATTGCCTTGCAGTTGATTGCAACCATCAGCGGATATTTGTGGGTAGGATCAAGACTTACTCAGGCTTTTGCAAAAACTACCTATTTGTGGAAGCCTCTTTCGACCGGTAACAAAAAAGGAATTCCGGTAAGAGCCATTTTTGCACATGCAGTGATTGCTACAATTATTATTTTAACAGGAAGCTTTAAAGAAATATTTGTCTATACAGCTTTTATTCTTCAGTTGTTTGCAAGCTTGGCGATTTCTACCGTTTATTTTCTAAAAAAAGAAGACCGAAAAATATTTAAATCTAATGCTTTTTATATTTTTCCAACGGTTTTCTTATTATTCAGTTTCTATATTCTCTATTTTACATTCATTCATAATCCTAAAGAAAGTATCATTGGAGTAGGAGTAATTGCGGTAGGAATAATTTTATATTTAATCGACAGACGATTGTCTAAAGGAGTTTAAACAGAGTTCGGATGCTCAAAAGAATTCTTAAGCCAATTTGAAAATCTCCCTTTTATAGTTTTGTCCTCGTGTTCAAAAATTTATACTTTAATTTTGAATTAATAATTCTTATCTTTGCACCCACAAAATTTCCATAATGTCTAAATCATTAATTCCAAAATTAGAAGCTATAAAACAAAGATATAATGAGGTTGCAGACCTTATTATACAGCCTGATGTCATTTCAGACCAAAAAAGATATTCTTCTTTAAACAAAGAATATAGTGATTTGGGGAAAATTGTAAGAGTTTACGATCAGTATAAAGGAGCTTTAGATTCTATTGAAGAATCTGAAGAAATCATTGCTGATGGCTCAGACAGAGATTTGGTAGACTTAGCTAAAGAAGAAAAACTGGAAGCTCAGGCAAAAATTCCAGGATTGGAAGAAGAGCTTAAAGTATTGTTGATTCCGAAAGATCCTGCTGATGATAAAAACGTTATCGTAGAATTACGTGCCGGAACCGGAGGTGATGAAGCGGCTATCTTTGTAGAGGATATTTACAGAATGTATACCATGTATTTTAAAACAAAAGGGTGGAGACATGAAGTGACCGATTCTAATGAAGCTGCAAAAGGCTACAAAGAATTGATTATGAAGGTGGAAGGAGAAGGTGTTTATGGTGTGATGAAATTTGAATCAGGGGTTCACCGTGTACAGCGTGTGCCTGAAACAGAATCTCAGGGAAGAGTTCACACTTCTGCCATTACAATTGCTGTTTTACCGGAAGCCGAAGAAGTAGACTTCGAATTGAATCCTGCAGATATTGAAATGCAGACTTCACGTTCAGGAGGAGCAGGAGGTCAGAACGTAAACAAGGTTGAAACTAAAGTTCAGCTGACACACAAACCTTCAGGGCTTGTGGTTGTTTGTCAGCAGGCTCGTTCCCAGCTGGCAAACCGTGAATTGGCAATGGAGATGTTAAGAACGAAATTATATGACATCGAGTTGCAAAAAGTACAGGGAGATATTGCTGCACAACGTAAGTCTATGGTTTCCACAGGAGACCGTTCTGCAAAGATCAAAACGTATAATTATCCTCAGGGTAGAGTAACGGATCACAGAATCAACAAATCAATGTATAATCTGGATGCCTACATGAATGGAGATATTTCTGAAATGATTGATGCCGTAATTATGGCAGAAAATGCAGAGAAAATGAAGGGAGAAGAAGAAAACTACTAAAAGTTTTAAAAAATATAAAATAAGACCTCTGATTTTTTTAGAGGTCTTATTTTTTTAAATAACTTAATCAAAATAATAAACTATGAAAAACTACAAATTTATTGTGTTTCTATTGCTTACTATGGTGGGGCAATATGTTTCCGCACAGACGGAAGTAAAGAAGCCTAAGGAAGCATTTGAACTGTTCTTTGGGACTTTTGTCAGTAATGATGAAGTTGCGCTTAATAAGCTTAACGATTATTTGAAACCTACAGTGGAAGGTCAGAATGCCTATCAGGTAAACTTTAAAGAAAGTTCAGAAGAGATGTTGAATACCAGTGTAGAGAACTTACTTTCCGCATTCTCTAAAACTACGGCTACAGCATGTAAAAAAGAAGCCGAAGACTATTTCAAAGCAATGTTGGGAAATTTTAAGGAAGGTAAACTTACGGTTAAGAATGTAAAAGTTGTTCCTAACGAGTATGTTGAAGATCAGAAAATTGCAGAGATAAGTTATTCTGTAAGTTTTAAAGTGCCTTCAAAACCAACTCCTCAACCTACAGGAGATATCCAAAACGTAAAAGCTGAAGATCTGAAAAAATATTTAATCCAGGCGGCTCAGGATTTTAAAAATGCAGATAAAACAGTAACTACAGATCAGGAATTTAGCCTGTATGAGCTTAAAGAAGGCGGTAAAATATATTATTGGAATGGGAGCCCTGATCAAATCGTTGGCAACTTAACCGATTTCTATTTTGAGAGTTTTTAATCAAAAATAAATCCTATTAAAAAAATTTAAGTCCCGATTTTCGGGACTTTTTTTATTTCGCAGACTTTGCGTATTTTTGAGAAAACCGTTTACTATGAATTTTAAACCTATATTATTAACAGCTGGAGTTCTGTTTTCAGCGTCTTTTTATTCTCAAACAATGAATTATCCTAAAGCATTAAAAGGAAATCAGACGGATACCTATTTTGGTACTGCGGTAGTTGATCCTTTCAGAGATTTGGAAAATGACTCTGAAGCCACAAAAAAATGGGTAGATGAAGAAGTAGCCTACAGCCAGAATTATCTTTCAAAAATTCCATTCAGAGATAAAATTAAGAATCAATTGAAAGAAATATGGAATTATGAAAAAATTTCAGCCCCTTTCAAAGAAGGAGATTATACTTACTATTCTAAAAATGATGGTTTACAGGCACAATCTGTTTTATATAGAACGAATAATAAAACAAAAGTAACCGAAGTATTTTTAGATCCTAATAAATTTTCAGAAAAAGGAACTACTTCCCTTTCTAATCTTTCATTCAATAAAAAAGGAAACCTTGCAGCATACTCTATTTCAGAAGGAGGAAGCGACTGGAATAAAATTATCATCATTGATGCTATTACTAAAAAGCAGATTGACGATACATTGCTGGATGTAAAATTCAGTGGAATTTCATGGCAGGGAGATGAAGGTTTTTATTACTCAAGTTATGACAAACCAAAAGAAGGAACAGTACTGTCCGGAATGACCGATAAGCATAAAGTGTACTTTCATAAACTGGGAACCAAACAATCTGAAGATAAACTGATCTTTGGCGGTGAAAAAACGCCTAGAAGATATTTGGGAGCTAGTGTTTCTGAAGATCAGAGATACCTGATTATTTCCGCTGCTAATGCGACCAACGGAAATGAATTGTACATAAAAGATTTAAAGAAAGGAGGAGATTTTGTCCAGATTGTAAAAGGATTTGATATCAATGCCGGTATTGTGGATACAGAAGGAGATACTCTTTTTATATCTACAGATAAAGATGCTCCTAATATGCGTCTTGTAAAAACAACGATCACTAATCCGGCTCCGGATACCTGGAAAGATGTGATTCCACAAACCGAAAATGTATTAGGAATTTCTTCCGGCGGAGGCTATTTCTTTGCAACGTATATGGTGGATGCTATTGACCAGGTGAAACAATTTGATAAAACAGGAAAGCTAATCAGAGAAATTACCCTTCCAGGGAAAGGAAATATTTCCGGATTTGGAGGAAAAGAAAAGGAGAAAGATGTTTATTACTCTTTTAGCAATTATATTACTCCGGGAACGACCTATAAGTTTAACGTAGATTCCGGTAAGTCTGAAGTATACCAAAAGCCAAAAGTGAAGTTTAATCCGGATGATTATGTTTCAGAACAGGTGTTCTATACATCAAAAGACGGTACAAAAGTTCCGATGATGATCAACTACAAAAAAGGAACTAAGCTTAATGGTAAAAACCCTACTATCTTATATTCTTACGGTGGTTTCAACATAAGCTTACAACCTTCCTTCTCTGTTGTGAATGCGATTTGGATGGAAAATGGAGGAATCTATGCTGTTCCCAACATCCGTGGTGGTGGTGAATATGGTAAGAAATGGCATGATGCAGGGACAAAACAACAGAAGAAAAATGTTTTTGAAGACTTTATCGCAGCTGGTGAATACTTACAAAGCAAAGGCTATACATCAAAAGAATATATGGCTCTTTCAGGAAGATCAAACGGAGGATTATTGGTAGGGGCAACAATGACCATGCGTCCGGATCTTGCTAAAGTAGCATTTCCGGGAGTGGGAGTTTTGGATATGCTGAGATACAATAAGTTCACTGCCGGGGCAGGTTGGTCTTATGATTATGGGACAGCAGAAGACAGTAAGGAAATGTTTGAATACCTAAAGTCTTATTCTCCGGTACATAATGTAAAGTCGGGAACTTGTTACCCATCCACAATGATTATTACCAGTGATCATGATGATAGGGTGGTTCCTGCTCACTCCTTTAAGTTTGGGGCAGAGCTTCAGCAAAAACAGGCATGTAAAAACCCTATCTTATTAAGAATTGAAAAGAACGCAGGGCATGGTGCCGGAAGATCAACAGATCAGGTAATTGGTGAAAATGCAGACTTGCTTTCTTTTGCATTGTATGAAATGGGCGTTAAGCTTTAATTTTAAGGCATAAAACCAGGTTTGTAAAAGATAAACAGATCAAATAAATGACAACAGGAAGACCGGACAAACGTCCGGTCTTTTCTGTGGATAAAATACAGAAAAACTGAATGTTAACAGAAGTTTCGTGTTTCGCTCAAAAAAATTAACTTTACGGGTACAAAAATTATTGGAATGCGAAAGACAATTTCTGTGAAAACACCGGATTTTAATGTATTACCTCAGGAAAAAGAGATTTACAATTTTGAGAAAGACGGACTGGAGCTTAAATCATCCTATGAGAAAAAAGATGTGAAAAATGAATCATTAACACAGACTTCTCCAGGAATTGAGCCCTACCTGAGAGGGCCGTATTCTACTATGTATGTTCAAAAACCATGGACCATCCGTCAGTATGCCGGGTTTTCCACGGCTGAAGAATCCAATGCTTTTTACAGAAGAAATCTTGCCGCGGGGCAGAAGGGACTTTCCGTAGCTTTTGACCTTGCCACTCACAGAGGATATGACTCTGATCACACAAGAGTAGTGGGGGACGTAGGAAAAGCAGGGGTAGCCATTGATTCCATTGAAGATATGAAGATCCTGTTCAACGAAATACCATTAGATCAGATTTCCGTTTCTATGACTATGAATGGTGCGGTACTTCCAATTTTGTCATTCTATATTGTGGCTGCCGAAGAACAGGGAGTAAAACAGGAACAGCTTTCAGGAACCATCCAAAATGATATTCTGAAAGAGTTCATGGTAAGAAATACCTATATCTATCCACCTGCACCTTCCATGAAGATTATTGCCGATATTTTTGAATACACTTCGAAGAACATCCCGAAATTCAACTCTATTTCCATTTCAGGATACCACATGCAGGAAGCGGGAGCTACACCGGTACTGGAAATGGCGTATACTTTAGCAGATGGTCTCGAATACGTAAGAACAGGAATTAAAGCCGGAATGAATGTAGATGATTTTGCCCCAAGACTTTCATTCTTCTGGGCGATCGGAATGAATCATTTCATGGAAATTGCTAAAATGCGTGCTGCAAGATACATTTGGGCTACTCTTTTAAAACAGTTTAACCCTCAGAATCCAAAATCTTTAGCGCTAAGAACACACTCACAGACCTCCGGGTGGTCACTGACAGAACAGGAACCTTTCAATAATATTACAAGAACGGCGATTGAAGCATTGTCTTCAGCATTAGGCGGAACACAGTCACTGCACACAAATGCATTGGATGAAGCGATTGCTCTTCCAACAGATTATTCAGCGAAAATTGCCAGAAATACCCAGATTATTCTTCAACAGGAAAGCGGAATATGTGATGTTGTAGATCCTATGGGAGGAAGCAATTTGGTAGAAAGTCTTACTCAGCAGATGATTGAAGAAGCTATGAGATACATCGATGAGGTTGAGCAGGAAGGGGGCATGACCAAAGCCATCGAGGCAGGGATTCCTAAAATGAGAATTGAAGAAGCCGCAGCAAAAAAACAAGCTAAAATTGACAGTGGCGAAGAATTTATCATTGGTGTAAACTCATTCAGATCATCATTAAAACAAGATGAAATTGAGATTCTGGATATCGACAACACTGAAGTTCGCAGAAAACAAATCGAAAGGCTGGATTCTATTAAAAAAGAGAGAAACCCTGAGGCGGTTACGGGAATCTTAAATGATATTCGGGAAAGTGCAAAAACAGGAAAAGGAAACCTTCTTGCACTTTGTATCGAAGCAGCAAGAAGAAGAGTAACCCTGGGTGAGATGAGTGACGCCATGGAAGAAACATTCGGAAGATACAAAGCAAACATTAAAACAATTTCAGGAGTATATGCTATGAATGCCGGTAAAAATGAATACTTTGAAAAAGCCCTTACTCTTACTCAAAAATTTGAAGAAGAAGAAGGACGCCGTCCAAGGATTATGGTGGCCAAAATGGGGCAGGATGGCCACGACAGAGGGGCTAAGGTGGTCGCTACCGCATTTGCTGATATGGGGTTTGATGTTGATGTGGCTCCGTTATTTCAGACTCCTGAAGAAGTAGCCAAACAAGCAGTGGAAAATGATATTCATATTCTGGGAGTATCTTCATTAGCCGCAGGCCACAAAACATTAGTTCCTCAGGTAGTAGGGGAGCTTAAGAAATTGGGAGCAGATGATGTTGCCATCGTAGTAGGTGGAGTTATTCCACAACAGGATTATGAATTCCTATACGCAAACGGTGCCGACTTTATTTTCGGCCCGGGAACCAACCTTCCGAAATGTGCAGTTGAGATTTTAGAAAAATTATTAGCACAGTCTTCCGATTAGTAGACTGGCTATGTCATAAAAAAGGCTGTTTCAATTTTGAAGCAGCCTTTATTTTATTTCTTGATCTCTACAATTTTTCCATCATCCAGGATCTGGTAATACGCTTTGGTAATGCTTTGGCTTTTTCCATCTAATGTATGGTCCGTAGTTACCGTTACCTTTCCTTCTTTACTGATTTCATAGCTGCTGAATTCTTCCTTTTTGTCATCCTTTCCCGGATCATACCATTCTCCCTCCACATAAAGCTCTCCTACAATTTTGTTTTCCACAACTGTAAGAAGATAATAACGATAATCAAAATCACCGCAATCCATTGGAACAAGAATAAGATCCATATCTTTATAGCCGGTTAATGGGAAATATCTGAACTTGGGCTCGCCACATGTATACTCTTGAGATCCTTCCGGGAAAAAATCTGTTTCCAAAAACTTTACATCTACCCTAGGAAGACTTTCAACAGGTAAGCTGTATTTTCCCTTTTTTAAACGGGATTCTCCTTGAGCAGGTTCTTCCGTTCCTTTTCTCCATTTTTCGATCGATAGATAATCTCCTGAGACAGGATCCAAAATTTCCAGATGATCACATTGATTACCGGAAGCATGAAAAATATGATAGGTTTCAAAACGTTCATCTCCGTTATATCCTGCAGAAATAGAATAATCCCAGATATTATTCACTTTCGAGCTGTCTATCAGAAAACCAATCCTTCCCTTCCCTTGGGTCAGCGAATCCAAAAATTTAGCCTGAGCTTTCATTTCCGGCAAATCAAGAATTTCTTTGATAAAATGCGGTGAAAAACAGCCTTTTTCTAAGACCTTAATTTCTTCTTTTTTTTCAATCGATTCTTTCTTACATCCTATAAAAAACAGAAGGACTAAGCTTAACAAGAGTTTATACATGAAATTATTTTTTCACAAAAATAAGATTTAAAAAATTGAGAATTTGAAAAATAATTCTATATTTGCACCTGAAAATCAAGTTTAACCATTTAAAAACAACGAAGCAATGTTCAGAACAAATCAGAATTCTACAGTTGGATTGCCACTTTTGGTGGTAAGGCTTCGTGGTTTGGTACACTCTTAGAATAATAGTACAAAGAAATATCACAACCCGAAGTCGTAGAGATTTCGGGTTTTTTATTGCGCAATATTTCAAACTCAAGTTTCCCCGAAATTTTTTAGTGTCGTTAAGGACAAAAATAGGATAGGCTTTTAAGCTTACAACTATAAATGTCCATCATTGTCAATGCATCAACTAGTATTTTAGTTGAATAAAGGAATCAATACAAGCAAATCATCGTTGAGATCTTGTATCTGATATCCTGTGTTTTAACATGGAAAATGATAATCTCCTGCTATATCGCATAAGAAGCGTGAGAAGCAGAAAAAGAACTATAAAAAAAGATGTAGAAAAGCAGATCAGAAAAAAGTATAAACGTAGTAAAGAACTTTGGAAAATAAAAAGAAATACTCCGCTGATTCCTTTAGATAATCCTTATCAGAGGGGATTTGTAAGGTTTTTTGTCGTCAGGGATGACGTCATGAGATCCAAAGATGGAGAATTTTTTGAAGGAATTCTAAAGAAAATCAACACCTATGTGTATTCCGAAAGTCGACGGTTTCTCAAAAAGAAAAAGAAATTTGGGAGGAGGATATATGTTAAAAAAGAGCAAAAGCTCATGCATATTTCTCTCTGGTCCTGGAATGATCCGAAACTCGGTCTTACAGCCAGAGAAAGACAATGTTTTATGAAATATGAAGAATATTGCCCCTATCGGAAATACGATAAAATATACTACGAATTTACTGAACCATGGAGGTTTACCTTACGAATAAGACCCCATATGATTACTCATTACAAACCTGTAGACTTTCAATTGGAAAAAGAATATGCAGAGTTAAAATCTTGTTTAGAACAACATAAAACAGTTGGGGTGATCAGCAAAAAAATTTATGGTAGATCATACAGAGGGAGAACCAAGAAAGAAGATGTGCATCTTATCAAAAGCGGGAAATATTTTACCTGCCCAATGTCTGCAACAGAGATTGCAGAAAGCTTTAAGGACGTATAAGTCCTGCTATTATTTAAAACCAAAACAATGGGAAATTTAAAATTAAAAGGAAAAGATATATTAAAACTAGGCTATCCAAACAATCAAAGTGTAAATGTTGCTTTGGAAGTTATGAAAAGGAATTTTGCAACCAAAAATATCCATCACGTAAAATCTATTTTAAAAGAAATCTTGGTCAATCCGGAGAACTTTGAGAAAGATTTAACCTTCGGACAAATTGCGGAAACATTGCTTTCTTCCAAAAAAACAGAAAAAAGAATGCTGAATTCGCAGCGTGCCTCTTTTCAAATCTTCGGAAATAATATTTCAGAAGAAGCAAAAAATCAGCTATACACCGCTTTAAAACTGCCGATTTCTACACAAGGCGCTTTAATGCCGGATGCTCACAGCGGCTATGGGCTTCCAATAGGGGGTGTTCTGGCAGTAGAAAATGCAGTGATTCCTTACGGAGTAGGGATGGACATCGGTTGCAGAATGAGCCTTAGTATTTTGGATACACCGGTTTCATATCTGAACGGGGCTAGGGATAAATACGAAAAAGCCCTTGCCGAACATACAAAATTTGGAATGTATGAGACCCATAAGTCACATATTGACCATGAAATCTTCGATAGAGATACATTTGATCTCATTCCTATTTTAAGAAGACTAAAAGGGAAAGCGATCAAGCAAATGGGGTCTTCAGGAGGGGGAAACCATTTTGTAGAATTTGGAGAAGTGGAGATAACAGAGGAAGAAGAACAGATTGGGCTTCCCAAAGGAAAATACCTTGGAATTCTTTCTCATAGCGGCTCAAGAGGTCTCGGAGCAGAAATTGCCCAGTATTACTCAAGAGTTGCCGTAGAGCAATGTCCACTGCCTAAAGAAGCACAGCAGTTTGCATGGCTTGACCTCAGTACACACCTCGGATTAGAGTACTGGACAGCAATGAATCTTGCCGGTGATTATGCTTCAGCCTGTCATGATGATATTCACAGAAGATTGATGAAAGCCGTTGGTGGAAGAGTAAAAGCTAGAATTGAAAACCATCACAATTTTGCGTGGAAAGAAGTTCACAACGGAAAAGAAGTGATCGTTCACAGGAAGGGGGCCACTCCCGCCAATGAAAATGAACTGGGAATGATTCCGGGTTCTATGACTGAAAAAGGATTTATTGTCCGTGGAAAAGGAAATC
Source organism: uncultured Chryseobacterium sp. (assembly GCA_963518055.1). Taxonomy (GTDB): domain Bacteria; phylum Bacteroidota; class Bacteroidia; order Flavobacteriales; family Weeksellaceae; genus Chryseobacterium. The sequence goes on along the minus strand of CAUQIC010000003.1, from coordinate 162,803 downwards.
CGGATGCTTTAAATTCGGCTTCACATGGCGCGGGAAGAGCCCATTCAAGAGGAGCATGCAGAAACCTATTCACACAAAACGATATCAAAAAAGAATTGAAACTCAAGAATGTTACCCTGTTGGGTGGCAATGCAGAAGAAGCCCCAATGGCCTATAAAAATATCCATGAGGTGATGAATGCACAAAGTGATTTAGTCGATATCCTTGGAACATTTCAACCGAGAATTGTAAGAATGGATCGGTGATCAGATAAATATTCAGGAGCTTGATCCCGCTTTCCGCACTCGCTATTTTTTTGCAAAAAATGAGCTCAGACAATTGCTGCAATCGGGGCTAGCAACAACTTGATAGGCTTCAAAAGCCTATCAGGTTGATGAATAATAATTGGAAAATTAAAGAACAAAACAATGGGAGCACCACATAACATAAAAAGATACGGAGAAGTCTGGCCGGAATTCAAAATCCGACTTGGGCTCGGCATTTTAGAGAAACTAAAAAATAAAGTCATTCTCTCAGGAGGATGGGCATGGCATTTTATGTCAGAACCGGGACATACAGAATACAAACATGCCCACGATCATAAGGATATCGATGTCTTTGTGAAAAAAGAAAATGTAGCTGAAGCAGTGATAATCCTTCAACAAGAAGGATTTCAAAAAGTATGGACTCGCTATGATCATTTGCCGAGTGAAGAAAACTTTCGCAGATATGAAAAAACAATAGAATTGGAAAACGAAAAATTTTACAGAATTACCATCGATTTTTTTGAAAAAGATGATCTTGAAATCGTCGAATCCAATGGATTTATGGTTGTAAAACCGGAGCAATTACTGTCGTTTTACAGAAATATTCATTCCAGTGACAAATGCTGGGCAGTCATGGCTGCAAAAGATTTATTACAAAAGGGAATTGATCCTTTAGGACATCCCAAATTAAGCGAAATGCCAAAATAAAAATGGAAAAATTAATACAGATAACTTCCGGGAGAGGACCTTTAGAATGCCAGTGGGTGGTCGCTAAGGTATTGAAAACCTTTCTTGAAGAAGCAACACAAAATAATATTAAGTATGAAATCATTCATCGTGAAAACGGTGATGAAAATCTGACATTAAAATCTGTAACTCTTCTTTTAAAAGGAGAAGTATTACCGGTATTTTTAGAAAACTGGCTGGGAAGTATTTCTTGGGTAGGGAAAAGTACATTCAGAAACTTGCACAAAAGAAGCAATTGGTTTATCGGCGTTTTTGAACTTGAAAATTTAGAAAAGATAGAATTCAATGAAAGAGATATTAAGTTCCAAACCGCCAGAAGCCAGGGTAGCGGAGGGCAAAATGTGAATAAAGTAAATACCGCTGTTCGTGCTACTCATACCCCTAGCGGACTGGCTGTATTTGTCCAGGACTCACGCTCACAGCTGGAGAACAAAAAGCTTTCTATTCTTAGATTAAAAGAGAAAGTTATAGCGCTTCATGTCCAGCAGCTGGAAAAAAGAATGCAAGAAACGTGGACCCATCATTTGCAGGTACAGCGCGGAAACCCTGTAAGAACATTCAATGGAACAGATTTTAAAACAAATTACAAAGATAAGTCCTTCAAAAAGCAAAGGAATACCCTGAAAAACGACCTAAAAAACTATAAAAATGACCTTAACTAAAAATAAATACTACTTTGAAGCTCTGGACTATTTTCCTCATAACCTCTCGGACTGCCTGGATGCTTTACATTATGCTTTATCCTATGAGCCTGAAGATGCAGACAGCCTTTGTCTCATGGGGAGACTGTACTCAGAAATTCTAAGAGATTATGAGACGGCAAAACAATATTTTGAAGAAGCTATGCAGGCCAATATTAACAATATCAATACTCCAAGATATTACATTGAATGCCTTCTGAATAATGAAGATTATCTGGATGCGGAGAAATTAATTGTTTTTGCATTGAAAATGAAAGGAATAGATAAAGCAGATATTTTCTATTGTAATGCTCTTCTATCTGAGAGAAAAGAAGAATACAATCAAGCACTCGAACATCTGAAAACTGCAAAAAAGCTCAGCTATTGCAGAAGTATGACCGATGCACTCAGTGACAGAGAAAAATTTATCAGAGAGAAAATGCCTAGAAGAATAAAAAGAAAAGAGACTGTGTAAGTCTCTTTTCTTTAAAATAAACTTAATTGCTTGTTTTTATGTAAATAATTCATAGATTTATGAAATAAAAAGCGATTATATGAATAAAAAATTATTTTTACTACCGATCTCTGTTGCGGTATTTTTTGCCTTTGGTCAAATGAATGCGCAAAACTCTACGAGATTCATTCAGGATTATTATCAAAAAAGCGGACAGCTAACTCAAAAGAATGGCAACAATGATAAAATTGGAATTGTTATTCTGAATGAGGACCCATCAAAAAGCTTAGATGCTAACATTGTCAATGTGCAACAGACCTATGATGGGCTGAAGGTATACAATGCATTGGGAAAAGTAATTATTAAAGGAGATAAGATTATCTCTGAGAAAAATGACTTCAGCAGAAATATGGTGATTGCTTCTCAAAAGAAAGGGCAACAAAGGTTTTCTGAGGATTTTATTAAACAAAAATTAGGATTAACCAAAATAACGGATATTGACTATTCCACAGATGTTTATTTTGAAAAAAATGGAGTATATGCTCTTTCAAAAGAAATATTTGTTTCTGATGGGAACTCTTCAGATGTCTGGCATATTATTATGGATGCCGGCAGTGGAGAGATCTTGAGTAAAGACAATATGACTGTAAGTTGTCAATTTGAGCACAGCTCTGATGCAGGGGGAAAAACAGATGAGATACAAGAATCTAATAACATTGTAGATCAGCTGACGCGCTCTACAGGAGCTACCCAATATGCTGCAAATAATTTACTATTGCCCAGCAATGCTTCTTACAATATTTTTCCGCTTCCGGTAGAAGCTCCTACTTTTGGCAGCCGTACTGTAGTTAATAATCCATGGGATTTAACTGCATCTCCTGAAGGATGGCATTCTGATGGAACAAATAGCTATACCAATACCCGTGGAAATAATGTATATGCCTATTCTGATCAGGACAATACCAACTTACCGGGGTATTCACCTGATGGAGGCAGCACCAGAAATTTCGATTTTCCGTTTGCTGATGACAGATATGCTGATCCTTTTGCCTACAGAGATGCAGCAGTTACCAATCTGTTTTATATGAACAATAAAATGCATGACGTATTCTATAAGTTCGGATTTACAGAAGCTGCAAGAAACTTTCAAACGAACAATTTTGCCAATGGGGGTATAGGAGGAGATGCCGTACGAGCAGAGGCTTTTGATGGAAGCGGTCTTAATAATGCTAACTTTAGCTCAGGATATGAAAGAGTGGTTTCCGGGCAGACTCAGGTTCTCGCACCTAGAATGCAGATGTATTTGTATGACAGAACACAAACGCCGGATGATCCTATCGTTCGTTATCAGTATAACTCCCCGGCAACTATTGTAAACAGAGCTAAAGCGTTGACAGGAGGAGCTTCATTTGGACCTATCTTTGGACCTGCAGTAACAGGAGATCTTGCTATTTCTGCTCCGGCCGACGCATGTACTGCACCTGCCGCGGGAAGCCTTACCAATAAGATCGCTATTATAACCAGTACCGGTTGCGAATATGGACTTAAAGTTTTGAACGCACAAAATGCCGGAGCTATTGGAGCGATCGTGTACAGGCCTTCAACTGATACCCCGGTAAGTATGGGAGCTGGAAATTCAGGGGGACAGGTAACTATACCATCCATCAACATCGGTAAAACAGAAGGTGAGTTTATGGTAGCACAGCTTAATGGAGGAACTACAGTAAATGCCACTTTAAACTTTGACTACAGCGGGTTTAAACATTCAAGTTTTGATAACGGAATTATTGCCCATGAATACGGACACGGGATTTCAAACAGGCTGACAGGGCAAGGATATAGTTGCCTTTCTACCGCCAACACCACCGAACAAATGGGAGAAGGATGGTCAGATTATTTTGCACTCATGCTCACAACAAGACCGGGTGATACCTCTGCTCTTGCCAGAGGGGTGGGTACTTATCCAAAAGGACAACCTATTACTGGAGTCGGAATCAGACCTGCCAAGTACTCTCCGGATTTTAGTGTAAATGATTACACGTATGCCAAAACAAATACAGCCGCAATTCCTCATGGAGTAGGATTTATCTGGGCAACAATGTTATGGGATCTCACCTGGAAATATGTTGAAAAATATGGATATAACAGTGATGTTTTAGCAAGCCCTGTATCGGGGAATGCCAGAGCTTTACAGATCGTTGTTGATGGACTTAAATTACAAGCTTGCAGCCCTACTTTTATTGATGGAAGAGATGCCATTATTCAGGCTGATGCTGTTGGGAATGCAGGAGAAGATAAATGTATGATCTGGAATGTATTTGCAAAAAGAGGATTAGGGGTTAATGCCTCTGCTGGAAGCAAAACCGTGGCTACTGATCAGGTAGAAGATTTTACAGTGCCACAGGAATGTAATACGACTCTGGCTACCCAAGATGTCAAAGCTACAGACAATAAGTTTATTATATTCCCTAACCCTACATATGATGAATTCTTTGTTGGAAATATTGATAAATCATCCAAAGAAGTTAAAATCAGAATGTTTGACATGTCAGGGAAATTAGTACTTTCTGATTCAAGAGAATCTACCTCTAAGAAAGCCATTTCTACTAATGGATTCCAAAAAGGAGTTTATATGGTGCATATTCAACAGGGAGATAAAACACAGGTTGAAAAATTGATTGTTAGATAAATAAACGATAAATAAATAAAAAAAATAAGCTTTCAACTGAAAGCTTATTTTTTGTTCACAGAAATAAGGTAATCGTAAACCATTTGATGTTGTTCATCATTCAGCTTGGCTTTTGGTGCCATTCTGCTTAAGGTTTTTATCCATCCCTCATTATCATGTTTTGTCGGTTCCGGCAACTTGTGACATTTGGCGCAAGAATTTTCAAAAATAGTTTTTCCCTGTGCAAGTTGTTCAGATGAGGTATACTTGGGACCTGTTACGGCTACGCTCTTTGGACCGCAAGAAACTAAAAAAGCTGACATGGCAATGCCATATAATATTAACTTTTTCATAGCTTTATTTTGTTTTTGGTTATTTTTTTACAGAGACAATGTAGTCGTAAACCCACTGATGCTGCTCATCTGTTAATTTTGCCTTTGGTGCCATTGAATTCATAATTCCCACCCATTGTACAGCATTATGAGAAGTAGGATCCGGTAGTTTGTGACATTTTCCACAAGAATTTTCAAAAATAGTTTTGCCTTGCGCCATCTGCTCCGCAGTAGATGTTGAAGATCCTGTAGTGGCTGCTGTCGATGCAGCTTTTGGAGTACAAGAAACAAGCAATATGGTAGTAAATGATGCAGCAGCGATAAGTTTTTTCATGTTTATTATTTTGATACTTAACAAATGTAATAAATTCCTTAGCCCCTTGATACAGAGGGTTGTAGTTTTAATTTAGAAGAAATAAAAATTAAAATAATGTCAAATTAATAATGAAAATAATTGGTTTTGATTTCCTTTCATGATATCATTCAAAACCAGCTATTGATCATTCCCTTTTTAATTATTATTTTTGAATCAATGAAATTTTCTACAAAAGACTTAATAGAAGGTATACAATCAGGCAACAAACGTCTGATTGCAAAAGCTATTACATTAGTTGAAAGTAAAAAAGCAGAACACAGAATACAGGCAGAAGATCTTTTAAAAAATATTATGCCTTATACAGGAAACTCGATAAGGATAGGAATAACCGGAGTTCCCGGAGCAGGCAAATCTACTTTTATTGAAAGTTTTGGGAGATTGGCTATTGCACAAGGCAAAAAAGTAGCTGTTCTGGCTATTGATCCAAGTTCTTCCATTAATAAAGGAAGTATTTTAGGAGATAAAACCAGAATGGAAGAATTGGCAAAAGAAGAAAATGCTTTTATACGTCCTTCTCCAAGTTCAGGTTTTTTGGGGGGAGTTGCCAATACAACCTTTGAAACCATGATGATCTGCGAAGCCGCAGGCTACGATTATATTTTAATTGAAACAGTGGGGGTAGGGCAGTCAGAGGTTCTTGTCGCAGATATTACCGATGTTTTCTTATTTCTTAAAATCATAGGGGGCGGAGATGAACTTCAGGGGATAAAACGGGGTATTATGGAAATGGTAGACCTTATTTTTATTAACAAAGTCGATCAGGATAATTTTCAGAAGGCAAAAAATACAAGACTTGAATTAAAACGAGCCCTTGATTTTATTCCACCGAAAGAAAAAGGATGGAAAATTCCCGTTTTATTGGGGTCAGCTCTGCATAACGAAGGTTTGACGGAAATTTATGATAAGATTTTAGAGTTTACTGATCTTAAAAAGAAAGCAGGGCGTTTTGATGAAGTACGTACCCAACAGGCAGAAAAGCGCTTTGAATACTGGGTTCAGGAATATATTTTATCTTTAATGAAAAAGACCAGTGCTGTGGAGGAGGCTTACCTTCTGCACAAAAAAAATGCCTCAGAAGGAGTTTCTAATCCCAGTACTGAAGCAAAATTATTTGTTGAAAGATTTTTATCTAACGAAAACAGAGATTAAGGTTGTGCTTTTTCCTGTTTTACTATATTTTTAGTAACATATCCGCTATAAGTGATAGGCTGTCTGTCATTGCTTCTCATAGATACAGAGGCTTTACCATTGGTGAAAATCTCGAGATTAATCTCATCCACATTTTTTACATCGTTAGGTTTAATTTTTAATGTCCAGGTTCCTTTTTTATTTTGAGATTTATTAACGGTAAAGTCTTTAGAAGAGAATCTATAACTGTTGCTTCCGGTATCCCCATAAGTAGGATTAAATACTCTTCCAAAATAAGGAAGTACTACATCCAATTTATCTTTGCTTACATCAATGGTGTACTCTCCGTTTAGATCCAGCATTCTTGAAGCCGTGGAATTAGGGATTGAATTCATGACATTTATAACATCATAATTCATAGGATTAGCTCTCTGTGCATTGAAAGTAAACTCTTGAGAATTTACCAAAGCATCCACCATTTTTGAATCTAATGAACCCTGAGATGCGCAACTCTGAAAAAGAAACAGAAATCCAAAGATCATCAGAAAAGAAATATACTTTTTCATGATTAAGATAATTATTGTATTTAAACAGCAAAATGTGTGCAAATATATTGTTTCTAAAATATTTTGGAATAAAAATTGTTAATGATGACTTATTAACACTCAAAATATGAAATTTACACATCTATTTGGAATTGGAGCATTTGCTCTGTCGGCTGTTGCCTGTACTACCAACCCGATCACAGGAAGATCGTCGCTACAGATAGCCAATAATTCAGAAATTTTAACAATGTCTGCACAGGAATACAAAACGACATTGTCTAAAGGTAAAGTAATTACCGGAACAACAGATGCAAAGAGAGTGGTGAATGTAGGAAACAGAATAAAAAATGCTGCAGAAAGATATTATCAAAGTATTGGGAGATCTGCAGATCTGGCTAATTATAGTTGGGAATTTAATCTTTTGCAAAGCAACGAACTGAATGCCTGGTGTATGCCGGGAGGTAAAGTAGCTGTTTATACTGGGATTTTGCCGGTTACCAAAGATGACAACGGGCTCGCAGTTGTGATGGGACACGAAGTTTCCCATGCATTGGCAGGACACGGAAATGAAAGAATATCCCAGGCCATGATGGCACAATATGGAGGAGCAATTCTCGGAGGGGCAATTTCTAATGCACAATGGGCAAGTGTATTCCAGAAAGTATATCCTATCGGTTCTCAGGTAGCATTGCTGAAATATGGAAGAAATCAAGAGTCTGAAGCGGATAAAATGGGACTATATCTAATGTCTATGGCAGGATATGATCCAAGAGCAGCTGTACCTTTCTGGAACAGAATGGAAGGGGCTTCGTCAGGATCAAGACAACCTGAGTTTTTATCTACTCACCCGAATCCTGAAACAAGAATCTCAGATATTAATAGTGATTTACCTAAAGCTTTGGAATATTATAAGGCTGCAGGAGGAAAAATATAATTAGAATTTTAATCTTGAGTGAAGCCTTATTAAATTTTTAGTAAATTTGGTAAGGCTTTTTTAATTTAACCACCTAAACACAATATTATGAAGAGTTTATCAATTACCGGACTTATCCTTTTAGCTGTTTCGGCTTTACTTTTTTATCTTACTACAGATTTTACTGTAGAAAAAATTACAATGTCCCATGTCATGGGAATGATGGCAGGAGTTGGGATAGGCCTTATTATTGGCGGCCTGGTTGGCTATGTCAGTAAAGGAAGTGCCATGAAGGAAGAGCAGAAGAAAAAAGAGTTTAAACAATTGCAAAAAGAAAAAGAAGAGCTTGAAAAACAGGCTGCTGATATTGCAAAGCGTCAGGCTGAGCTTGACAATCAAAATAGAAACCCTCAAATTTAATTTGAGGGTTTTCAGTTGTTATTTTCGATAGTTGATTAAAATTTATATCCTAAACCTACCATAAATAGATTAGGTCTGTTATCATATCTGATCTCAGAACCTGAAACTCTGTTGATAAAGTTTCTTTCATCCTTACTGAAAGCACCTTCATATCTGGCATTTACAATCAGCTTTTTTATTTCAAGCTGAGCACCAAACTGGTATCCCACAGTAAAATTGTTTTTGGCATTTTCTTTAAAATCATTGTAAGTATTGTCTTTGCTTAAATTAAAGCTTCCAACAGGTCCTACAAATACTCCCAACATATTTCCTAAAAGGTTATACCCTAAAAGAACAGGAACATCAATACGATTACTTTTAACATCAAAAGTAGTATTTTCTGTTGTGAATTCATTTTTGAAATGGGTATAATAAATTTCCGGCATTACGAACAATGAAGTTGGAAGAGCTACTTTTAATGAAAGCCCAACATTGAAACCAACATTGTTTTTACCTGTTCCTTCAATAGCATCATTAACCGTTCCTTTAATGTTTGACCATGAAGGCGAACCGGTAGGAAATATTAAATTGGCCTTACCTGCCAGTGAAATCTGTGCTGAAGCCCACATTGAAAACCCTATTAACGCTACACTAAGTACCTTTTTCATTATCGTCTATTTTTGTAATTGTATTTTCAATCGTTTTATTATTCTCAAGTAAATATTCTCTCAGCTCTTTAAACAGTTCTGAAGAATAAACGAAATCAATCAGATTTTTATTGCCCGCTGTAATGAGAATGTCTTTATTCCCCTCCCATTCTTTGATTCCTAATCTTAGATAGACAATTTTCTCCCCAATAGTCATAACGGAGTTCATATCGTGGGTATTGATGATCGTTGTTGTATTATATTCTTTAGTGATCTCATAAAGAAGATCATCAATGATTTTAGAAGTATATGGATCGAGCCCGGAATTGGGTTCATCACAGAATAAATATTTGGGATTGTTAACGATAGCTCTCGCAATAGCAACCCTTTTTTGCATTCCTCCGGATATTTCAGACGGATATTTCCTATCGGCTTTATCAAGGTGAACTCTGCCAATTACCTCAAATACTCTTTTCTTTTTCTCTCTATATGTTAGATTAGTAAACATGTCAAGAGGAAACATAATGTTCTCTTCCACCGTTAAGGAGTCAAATAAAGCACTCCCTTGGAATACCGTTCCTATTTCTGAGCGGAGATGCTGTTTTTCATCCCTTGTCATTGTATTGACATTTCTGCCGTCAAAAAGAATTTCTCCGGATGATGGCATATAGACATTCAGCAGGCTTTTAAGAAATACTGTTTTCCCGGAACCACTTTGCCCAATGATCAAATTTACCTTTCCTTTATCAAATGAAGTCGAAATTCCCTTAAGTACTTCAACATCGCCAAAACTTTTCTTAAGATCTTTTACCTCAATCATTAGCTTAATATTAATTGGGTTAAAATTAATTCAGAAATGATAATGAACACCATTGTCCATACCACAGCCTGAGTACTCGCTCTACCTACTTCAAGAGATCCTCCTTTTACAAAATATCCAAAATAAGAAGGTACGGTTGCAATAATAAATGCAAACACTATGGTTTTGGTAAATGCATAATAGATAAACAAATTAGGCATATACATTTGAATCCCAACAATATAATCGTTTTCTGTCCAGTTTCCTGTTAAAATCCCTGCAATATATCCTCCTCCAATACCAAATACAATACTGATGGCAATAAGGAGTGGATTAAAAAGCATGCAGGCAATTATTTTAGGGAAAATCAGAAAGTTGGGGGAATTTACTCCCATAATATCCAATGCATCAATTTGCTCGGAAACGCGCATGGTACCAATACTGGATGCAATATATGAACCTACCTTACCTGCTAAAATCAAACTGATGATGGTAGGGGCAAATTCTAAAACAAGTACTGCTTTTGTTGCATACCCTACAAATGAAGGAGGAATAGGAAATGAAGAAGCATCAAAGTTGTTGAACATCTGAATAGCAACTACAGCCCCCACGAAGATCGAAGTGAAGACCACAAGTCCGAAAGAATTTACTCCCAAATCATTAATTTCTCTCATGAACAGCTTCCAAAAAACTCTCATTTTCTGGGGTTTTTGCAGGGATTTGCCTAGAAGCATAATATATTCCCCTACTGCTGTGAAAAACTTTTTTAACATACCGCTAAATTAGACTTTTTTATTTAATTAGGCCAGAGCCAATTTGAAAGACTGATGGTGATTTAATGTTAAAATTGTACCAATCTTATCATGCCCCTGAACTTTATTTTGCGTTTTTATCTCCACCGATAACTAATAGTATAGTTTTTAGAATAATCACCAGGTCTAAAGCAAAGCTCCAGTTTCTTACATAAAAGGAATCAGCCAGAATCCTTTTTTTCATATCTAGTTCTACATCACCATAGTCACCACGCAATCCACTTACCTGTGCCAGACCTGTAATTCCGGGGCTTACCATGCTTCTTAAACTGTATCTTCCTATTTTTGGCTTATAATAATTGTCAACAGAAAGCATGTGCGGACGAGGTCCTACCACAGACATTTGCCCTGTTAATACATTGATAAACTGTGGCAATTCATCAAGACTGGTTTTTCTTAAAAACTTTCCTACTTTGGTAATTCTTGAATCATTTGCTTTTGTAGTTGTAGTGGTTGATTCATCATTGATAACCATTGTCCTGAATTTAATACAATTAAAAACTTCTTCATGGAATCCATATCTTTTTTGAAGAAAGAAAACAGGACCTTTAGAGCTTGTCTTAATTAAAATGGCAATAATGGGAAATACCCAGGAGCATATTAAAACTAATACAAGAATGGAAAAAAACATATCAAATGTTCTCTTCATCAGGAAATTAGAGTAATAGTCTAGCGGGTACCTTGCCTGGTTAAGAACAGGCTGGGTTTGAATATATCCAAGGTCATACAGGAAAAAGTCACTTTGAGTAATACTTGGAATTAATGAGATATGAATCTTATTTTCTTCTGCCAGCTTAAATATTCGGGTTTCCATTTCCTCTGTATAGGAATTTTCAGTGGAAAAGAATAAAGTATGGATTCCATTTCTTTTCCAAAAGCTGACTAATTCATCAATATTGAATTCTGAACCTTCGTATTTAAATATCCGGTATCCATAATCTTTACGGTTCTTAAAAATATTTTTTAGAATTTCAGTAGAGCTGTTATCACCCAAAAACATCACATTCCTGTGGTTGATTCCCAAGGAACGGAAGTATTTTATCGTAAAATAGATCAGAGATTTCGTTAGAAATATGCAAATCAAAAGATAAAATGAAAGCCAGTATATATCTGTATTAAAAAAGACATTCTTACTTACCTTTCCGATGAGCAGAACACCCAGTATAAAAAACAGGAAGTGGGTGAAAAGACGTTCCAGAAACAAAGTATAGGTGAGATTCCTCACAATATTGTATATTTTTGTTCTACCGCTTAAAAGAACCCAGAACAAAAATAACAACACAAGAGAAAAAGCATTCTGATACCAGGTTTCTTCACTATATTTTAAGCTTTCGTTTCTGCTTATGAAAAAGAATATAAAAATAGATGCAATAACCATCAGGTCAAGCAAAATAATGATCGATTTTAGGTATCTAGAGTATCGAATTCTCTGCATCTATCGGGGTTTACGGATACGGCTAGCTAATGTACGTATTTTTATGGGATATTCAGATATTTATGGGTCTGCACTGATGCTTGCCATTCCGGATGTTCCAGGATGAAATCTGTGATCTTAGGGTACATATCATCTCTCTTACTCCATTCACTTTGAAGATAAAGTTTGCAATTCTCAGATACCTTTGCAGCCTGCTCTTCAGCAAATGAAAAATCATGATTGTTGAAAATAATAACTTTAAGCTCATGAGCTTTCTGATAAATCTCTTCCTTCGGTAATCCTGTTTTCTTTGGAGATAAAGTGATCCAATCCAACTGTCCACTCATAGGATATGCTCCGGAGGTTTCAATATGAACAGTACATCCCAGTTCCTTTAATTTTGAAGTCAGAATATCTAAGTTCCACATCAAAGGTTCTCCTCCGGTCAGAACAATTGTTTTACAATGTTTAGCCGCTGTTTCTGCGATTTCTGTTGTGCTCATCAACGGATGAAGATCCGGATCCCAACTTTCTTTAACATCACACCAATGACACCCAACATCACAACCTCCTAACCGAATAAAATATGCGGCTTTTCCGGTGTGTGCTCCCTCTCCTTGTAAAGTGTAAAAATGCTCCATTACAGGGAGCATTTTACCTTCTTTTAATAAAATATCTTGTTCTTTATTCATTTTAAAATTAGTCGTTATAGACCGAAGTTTTGTATGCAATGATGGTATTTTTCATCAACATTGCTCTTGTCATTGGGCCTACTCCTCCGGGTACAGGAGTAATCCAGCTTGCTTTAGCCGCACAGCTGTCAAAATCTACATCACCCGCAAGGTGATACCCTTTTGGAGAGCCGTCATCTACTCTTGTAATACCCACATCAACGATTACAGCTCCATCTTTTATCATATTCCCTTTTAAGAAATGAGGATCACCTAAAGCTGTGATAACGATATCTGCTTTTTTAGTGTATTCTTCAATATCTTTGGTATATGAATGGGTAAGGGTCACCGTAGAGTTTCCCGGGAAATCTTTTCTTCCCATCAGGATACTCATGGGTCTTCCCACGATTTTACTTCTTCCGATAATTACACAATCTTTTCCTTTAGTTTCAATATTATATCTTTCCAGCAATGTTAAAATACCGAAAGGAGTAGCCGGTAAGAATGTATCCATTTCCAAAGCCATTTTTCCAAAGTTTTCCGGGTGGAAACCATCCACGTCTTTTCTTGGGTCAATAGCATTGATGATTTTTTCCTGATCAATCTGATCCGGTAAAGGAAGCTGAACAATAAAGCCATCTACTGCTTTAGACTTATTAAGCTCTTCAATTTTTTCCAATAATTCGGATTCGGCAACTGTACTTGGAAATTTAATTAAGCTGGATTGAAATCCTACTTCTTCACAATCTTTTACCTTAGCATTTACATAAGCCTTGCTTGCCCCGTTATTCCCAACAAGAATAGCGACCAAATGAGGGGCTCTTCTTTTGCTTTCGAGAATTTTTTCCACTTCAACCTTGATCTCCGCTTTTATTTCCTTGGATACTTTAAGTCCGTCAAGAATTTCTGCCATTTTTACTTTTATTACTTTATTAGATTTATTTACTTTTTACTTCTTGAATTCTTTATAATACTTGATCAAACCATTGGTAGAACTGTCATGAGAGGTTACGGTCTCGTTATTCTCAAGCTCAGGAAGAATTTTATTAGCTAAAACTTTCCCTAATTCTACTCCAAACTGATCAAAACTGAAAATGTTCCAGATCACTCCCTGTACAAAAATTTTATGCTCATACATGGCGATTAACTGGCCTAATGAAAAGGGAGTTAATTCCTTGAATAATATAGAGTTAGTTGGGGTGTTTCCGTGGAAAACTTTATAGTTGAGTAGTCGGTCGATTTCTTCGTCGGATTTTCCGGAATTTCTAAGTTCTTCTTCTGCTTCCTCTTCAGTTTTACCAAAAGCAAGGGCCTCAGTTTGAGCAAAAAAATTAGCCAATAATTTTTCCTGATGATCAGAAACATTATTTGCACTTTGTATATAGGCAATAAAATCTGCAGGAATCAATTCTGTTCCCTGGTGAATCAACTGGTAAAATGCATGCTGACCATTGGTTCCCGGTTCTCCCCAAATAATTGGCCCGGTTTCATATTCCACAAATTCGCCATTCCTGTCTACACATTTACCGTTACTTTCCATATCTCCCTGTTGAAGATAGGCTGAAAATCTATCTAAATACTGAGAATAGGGTAGAATAGCATAAGTAGTTGCAGCATAGAAATTACGATACCAGATTCCTAAAAGCCCCATTAAAACAGGAACGTTTTCAGAAAAATCTGCTGTCTGGAAATGTTGGTCGGTATCAAAAGCTCCTTTTAAAAGTTGTTCAAAGTTTTCATATCCAACTGCAAGGACAATACTTAACCCGATTGCACTCCATAGAGAATATCTTCCGCCTACCCAATCCCAGAACTCGAAAATATTTTCTTCTGCGATTCCGAATTTCTTAACTTCCTCAATATTAGTGGATAGAGCGACAAAGTGTTTGGCGACATCCTCCTGTTTTCCTGCTTTCAGGAACCAGTCTTTTGCCGAATTGGCGTTGGTCATCGTTTCCTGAGTAGTAAACGTTTTGGAGGCGATGATGAATAATGTAGTTTCAGGATTTAATTTTTTAACAACTTCGGCAATATGATTTCCGTCTACATTAGAAACGAAATGAACATCCAATCTTGTTTTGAAATGTTTTAAAGCCGAACAAACCATTACAGGACCCAAATCAGAACCTCCGATTCCAATATTAACGATATCCGTGATTTCTTTTCCACTGAACCCTTTGTGTTCTCCGGAAATAATTTTTTCGGAGAAAGCTTTCATATGCTCCAGAACGCTTTTGATTTGTGGCTTAATATTTTCGCCATCAACAAGAATTTCCTTATCAGAAAAATCTCTTAAAGCGGTATGAAGCACAGCTCTTCCTTCTGTTTCATTGATTTTGTCTCCGGAAAACATTTTTGAAATAGCATCCTTTAACTGACATTCTTCAGCCAGGTTAAGGAGAAGTTCTTTGGTTCTGGAATCAATTAAGTTTTTGGAATAATCAAAAAGATAGTTGTCCTTTTGTAAAGAAAATTCTGCAAAACGGTTGGGATTATAATGGAAAAGGGTTCTTAAATCAAAGTCATTTCCTCCGAAATGTTCATCAAGTGCTTTCCAACTATGGGTTTGTATAGGGTTTATTTTTGATAGCATATGTAGAGAATTAAATGGTTCAGGGATAAATTAGCGGATTAAAAATCTTTTAAATTTATAATGTTTTATTTCTGATCTGCAAATTTAAGGAAAAATAAAACCTCAATTAAATTTGGAACGGATAAATAACAATTTTTTAAAAATAGAACCCCAGAAAAGATCTGAGGTTCTATTTTTAAAAGTAGGAAAAAACGGATATAATATTATTCATCTATTTCATTCATGATGCTTTCCAGTTGTTTGGCGTGCTGTCCATATATGTATTTTGTCCACAAAATAATAGAGGTTACATATATTATAGTTATAATTAATACAGATAATATTAAATATTCCTGATAGTCAATAATAAGAGTGTTTAATGTCTTTCCTTTTTTATCAAGAAGACTATATATCAGCATTCCAATTGTTATTAAAAGATGAGGAAGCAATAAGAACCCAAAAGACTGATACCTTTCCATATTCAGGCGGAGTTCATGATATATTTTCCAAAGGCTGTTTTTGGTGTTTCCTGTATATAATTCAGTTTGTTTATAAAACTGATAGAATCCGAACAAGTAATAAGAAGATATTACTACCAGCATTGTATAAGAGATGTAATAAGCTGTATACAGGTAAGTTGGGAATTGAAGTTGTAGTGGGAAAAATGCAATGAGAATGATGGCAAGAATCTGCATTGGAAACTCTTTCTTCATGCTTTTTTGAATTTTTTCTATAGGATGTTTGCTTTCCTTTAATTGCTCTATGCTGTCAGGAATATTGACGTTACTGTCCTCATTATTCCATTGTTCTTTTAATTGATCAAAGTTCATGGCCTGATTTTTTTATAATTTGTTGTATTTTTTCTTTTGTTCTGTTAAGCTTTACACGGGCGTTACCCTCACTGAGCCCAAGGTTGTTTCCAATTTCTTTATGAGACATTCCTTCCATAAAATAAAATATGACGGCTTTCTCCAAAGAATTCAACGCCTGGACTGCACTGTAAAAAATTTCCAGTTGTTTATCTTTTACCGGGTTATAATCCTCCTGCTGTACTTCAAAATGATGAACCATATCTGTATGATGATGGGTTCTTTGTTTCTCTTTTTTTAAATAAGTAATGGCAGTGTTGATTGCTACACGATACATCCAGGTTGAAAATTCACTGTTTCCTTTGAAAGTCTGGTAAGATTTCCATAATTGGATGAGAATTTCCTGCTGCAGATCTTCCTGGTCCTCGAGGGAATCAGCATAGATACGGGAAGCCTTGTATAAAATGCCCTTATGCTCGTTGACAAGCCTTAAAAAAGCAGTTTCAGTTGAATTACTCACAATAGTTTCATGGTTTGATTGCTATTATAGACTCGACACAGGTTTTATCGTGTAGCCTTTGGATTGTAAAAGAGGGATAATACCATTTTCACCCATTAGATGTGATCCGCCTACTGCAAAGAAAGAACTTGCATTTTTCATTATTTCGGGCATTTTTTTTACCCAGTTTTTATTTCTGTCGGTAAGCATAGCTTTTTCCTGTTGGACATTCATAAATCTATCATCTTTAAAAAGTGTATAAAGGGATTGTACATTTTCATTTTTAAAAGCTTCTATCATCTGTTTAAATAAAATTTCATATTCTTTGCCCATTTTTAGCTGTGCAATAATACTCCTCAGATCATAAGCTTCCTCGATAGATTTCATTTGCTCATCTACCTTTTCCAGTCCTTCAATGTTCTTTTTATCTTTCATTGCTTTCTTTAAGAGTTCCATTTCATAAAGCTTTATTTCAGTCTGAGCACATGGGGTTGCTTTGGCAGCAAGAAGAGCATAAAGAGCCTGAGGACTTGAAGTATTGATGCCTTCCAGGGTTGTTCCGTAATCGGCAAGAATGGTATTCAATTCTTTTGCTTCACTGGGAGAAAGCTGATCAGTGATTTTTTTATCAGTCTGATACATTTTCTGTAGCACTGTCATTTCCTTAGGATCGGTGTAATTGATTTCCATGACAAAATTATCTGATTTTTCAAGAGCCTTTAGTACTTTAGATTTGATCTCGAAATCTTTACTGCATAAGATATGAAAAGTTCCTGTAATATAAGAGGGCTTAGAAAGGCCATTACCTGTAACCTCCCAGAGCAGACTGTTCGTATTGGAGGTCTCTTTATTTTGTGCTGTTGCGGTCATGAAATTCATTGATAATAATGCCGCGAATCCAAGTTTTACTAAATTTTTCATTGTATTAATTTTTTTGATTTCATTTCTTTTAAATAGTAGGTAAAACAAGAGGGACATTCGTTACAGTTTTTTTGAAAAAAACAAAAACCTCCCGATAAAAGGAGGTTGTAAAATCTAAAATTATGATGATAACCTGAAGGTTAGGAGAGTTTTATTCTTGGGTGTTGGATTGAGCTGCCTTCGTTATCTTTCTCTTTCTTAAAAAATAAATAAGTCCGGCGGCAATTAATAGGAGTGGCCATATATTAATAAGGGCAACTATGATTTTCTGAATCAGATAGAAACCATATACAAATCCATCTTTTGCATCATAGATGAAGTTATATCTGTATTTGTTGTCAATGCTATTGGTATTGGTAACAGCGATTTCGGCAATACGAAGTTTAGGCTCTTTTATATAAATGTCTACCGTGCTATATTTCAGATGGTCTGCTATATTCATGGTTGCCAATTTTTGTAGGTTTCCTTCAGATCTATTTTCATCATCCAGAGTCACCTTATCTTTATTGGTTTTAAGTTGTGCGATATTATCAGAAGTCTTTTGATTTCTTTTATCCTCCAGTTCTGAATATTTGATACTCGAAGTTACATCTTCTGCATTAATGGATCGGGAGTTAAGAAATAGTTTGTTATTGTTGATGAATGCTAATAGTTCTCCCAGTTTTTCAGTAGGTACCCGAACCTGCATTCTGTTTTCCGCCTGGTATTTCTTAATCAACATAGCTTCCTGATCAGAGGTATTATAGGTGTCCTGAGAGATGACATTACTTTGAAGATTACTGCTGATAACAAATCCCCCAAGGTCCTGAACTGATTTCTCAATGGCAATGGTTGTATTATAGACATCTTTTACTTCCATATTGACATCCGCAGTTTTAATAAACTGTTTGTCCTTTATTTGCATGCTTGCAGCAGATGAAATGCTATCTGATACTATAGAGCTTGCAGAATCCGAGGTGGCATAAGATTCCGTGGCAGAAACTTCTCCTTTTTTACATGAATAAATTCCTAATAGGATGACGGCTGATAATGACAGTTTAATGTAAGTAGTTTTCATAGCGTTAGATATTTATGTTTTGCTTGAGTCAAAGTTCTGACAGGATCTTTTGTAATGCTTGAAAATGGGGCGTAAAAATTTTGTAAAGAAAATATTCCTTTGTAATTGATTAAAAATGAATTATTTGTAAAATTATTGAGTTGTTTATAGCTTTTTTTCGGAGCAAAATTTGCTTATCTTTTACAAACCAAAACCACAATACATCATTATGTCAAATACATTTTCTAAAATCAGAAACGCAATCGGATTATTCACGTCAATAGATTTTGATCAATTGAGTACCATTTCTCAAAAAGTGGATTTACCTAAATTAATGAATAACTTTTCAAAACTGGATGATAAACAACTTTCAGGGTTGGTGAAAATGCTTGATCCTAATAAAAAGAAGAAAGAACTTCCTCCTATTGATGGTGATTTCTATGATATTTACCATACTTTGTCTCCTGAGCAAAGAGAAATTCAACTTAAAGTGAGAGACTTTATGGAAAAAGAAGTCAAACCTTTGGTTAATCATTATTGGCTCAGAGATGAATTTCCTTTTGAACTGATTCCAAAATTTCAAAAACTAAATATCTGCGGAGTTACTTATGAAGGCTATGGCTGTCCGGGAATGCCTTTTCTGATGGAAGGAGTTATTGCCATGGAAATGGCAAGAATAGATGCTTCTATCGCTACCTTTTTTGGTGTTCAATCAGGATTAGCAATGGGATCTATTTATATCTGCGGCTCGGAAGAACAGAAACAAAAATGGCTTCCACAAATGCAAAAATTTGAAAAAATAGGTGCTTTTGGGCTTACAGAACCTGAAGTAGGTTCAGGAGCGGCAGGAGGTCTCACGGTAACCTGCAAAAAAACAGAAGATGGGTGGATTCTTAATGGTCAGAAAAAATGGATAGGAAATGCAACTTTTGCAGATCTTGTCATTATCTGGGCTAGAGATCTGGATAGCGGGGAAGTAAAAGGTTTTATTGTTGAAAAAGATAATCCCGGATATTCCGTTGAAAAGATCAAAGGAAAAATGGCTTTGAGGATCGTTCAAAATGGGTTGATTACTCTACAAAATTGTTTGGTTACGGAAGAAAACCGCCTGCAAAATGCCAATTCATTTAAAGATACGGGAAAAGTCTTACAAATGACACGGGCAGGGGTTGCATGGATGGCAACAGGTTGTGCACGTGGTGCTTATGAAAGTGCTTTAGATTATACCCGAAAAAGAGAACAGTTTGGAAGACCTATTGCCTCTTTTCAAATGATTCAGGGACACTTGGTGGAAATGTTGTCTAATCTTACGGCTATGCAAACTATGGTTTTCAGGCTATCTGAAATGCAGGATGAAGGAATTTTAAAAGATGAACATGCATCTCTTGCCAAAGTTTTTTGTACGCTGAGAACAAGAGATATAGTGTCAAGGGCCAGAGAGGTGTTGGGTGGAAACGGCATCCTCCTGGAATATGATGTTGCCAGATTTGTAGCTGATGCTGAAGCAATTTATTCTTATGAAGGAACAAAGGAAATCAATTCGCTCATCGTAGGAAGATCGATTACAGGGTTCAGCGCTTTCGTATAGGTAGATAATATAGATAGCAGGCTACTCATTTTAAAAGTAACAATCTGCTATCTTTTTATTTGTACCCTGTTAACTCACTAAATTTTTATATTTTTCTCTATTATCAATGATGATCCATAGATTAATCAGGAATAATACAGATGAAATAGCAATTCCCGTAGTTGATGGGTCTCTGAGTAGATTATGGATTAAAATTCCGATCATAACAGGTAGAATAATGATAGCCCCTAACGCTCTTGTTTTAGGGAAGATAAACAGTAGTCCGCCAATTATTTCAACGGTCCCCACTAAAGGCAGCAACCAGCCGATTTCTCCGAAAGCTGCATATATTTTCATTTGGGCATCCGTCAGTTTGGGGGCCGGAGTATAATGAAAGAATTTGTCTAATCCTGCATTAATAAACATAAGTCCAAAAAGGAGACATAGAATAAATTTTATAATTTTCATAATTGATTATTTTATATCTAATGTAGGATAAAAATGAAATGAATTTGTTCTTTTTTTATAAAAACATATAAATTGTTGCTTATTTGTAATTAATAGTGGTTTTAATGTGATTTGTTTTTAAGTATTTATAAGATATTGATACTTTAGGACTTTTTATAAAAGCTCTTCAAATAGATCTTTTTTTAGATGAAAAGGGGGGGTAAATTGATAGCTGGTGTTATATAGATTGGAGAATAGTCATCTAAGTGGGATGAATCCGTGCTGCGTACTTCCATAATAATACAATACAAAAAACGACTGCTTTAAAAAAGGCGGTCGTTTTTATAAAGTATAATATTTTATATTCTCGTTAAAGTGATCACATTAATCCATTTCCTTCAACGTAATATTTTTTGAAATCTTGTAGCTTTTCTTCTTTTTGTTGGGTTTGACTTCTTCGCCCAGTAGTCTTCCCCAAGGCTTCAGGTCTTCAACCCTTTCACAAATAATTTTAATCATGGCTATAGCAGGGATGCATAAGAACATTCCGGCAATACCCCACAGGTGTTCTCCTAAAAGGATTCCTATAAAAGAAAATAAAGCATTAATTTTCACTCTGGAACCTACTACAAATGGTAAAACAATATTGCCGTCAACTGCATGAATACCAATGTATCCAATAGCCACGTAAATACAAGTGGATGGACTGCCGGTAGCAAATGCTATAAAACAGGAAATAATAAGAGACATGAAGATTCCCAAATAGGGGATAACGTTTAATAAGCCTGTTAAAACAGCTAAAAGGATAGCATATTTTACCCCTAAAACAGTAAGCAAAATAGAGGTAAGAATTGACACAATAATGACTTGTAAACAAAGACCAAAAATATACTTTTTGGTCATAATTCTGATTTCATTCACCGCCTCCTGTACACTTGCTTTATGTCTTTCATTAAAAACAGTCACAATAAAATTGTTTAAAAGTCTTCTGTAATTTAAAATGAAGATAAAAAACAAGGTGAAAAATATAATAAAGCCAAATCCTGTCGAAAATATTCCGAATGTAAATCCTAAAATGGCTCCTGACGAGGATAGAAGTTTATTTACTCCCTGATTGATATAATCTACTTGTTCATCCACTTTTACATTGAATGTCTTGGAGACCCAATGCTGGACCCCTTCAAAAACGGTTGTAAACTGTTCTTTAAGGTGGGGTAAATCCTTGCTGAAATCAGATAGCTGGGTGGTGAAGAAGTAAATAATCCCACTTAAAATCATCAACATGATAAAAACGGAGGTCATTGTTGATACAGATCTCGGAAATCTTAGTTTTTTTTCCATGAAAGTTGCTACCGGTAAAAATAGCATGGCCATCAGGAATGCAAAGAAGAACGGGGCTATAATAGTCTGTCCTAATGCTAAGAGGTAACCTATGCCAATGATAGAAATAACTACCAGTGTAAGTTTGACAAGGAAAGGGAGTCTAAGAAAATTCATAATTTAAAATCTGCAGTGTGGAATAAAAATAAGAAAACCCATCCGGATTGAAAAATTTTTTATCCAATCAGTTTGAATTTCCTAGAATGTATCAAATTTTATTCCACCAATTGGAGGATAGTGGGCATTATTCATAAAACAGAAACACGTCCCGATTAACAGGAGGTGTTTCTTATTGAGAAGTTAATATGTTATAAGTTGTTTTATTTTTCAATGGCGATCTCAATAACCTCTTCCATTCTGTTGACATAGTGTACTTTAAGGTTTTTCAAATAATCTTTTTTGATCTCCTCTACATCTTTTCTATTCGCCTCACAAAGAATTACATCCTTGATTCCCGCTCTAGTTGCTGCTAGAAGCTTTTCTTTAATTCCACCTACAGGAAGTACTTTTCCTCTTAAAGTAATTTCACCTGTCATGGCAAGATGAGATTTAATCTTTTTATTCTTAAAAGAAGAAACCATAGAAGTCAACATGGCAATCCCTGCTGAAGGTCCATCTTTAGGAGTCGCTCCCTCCGGAACGTGTACGTGAATGTTTTTCTTATCCAGATCCTCTTGCGCAATCCCCAGCTCATCATGCTTAGCCTTGATGTATTCTAAAGCAATGGTAGCGGACTCTTTCATTACTGTCCCAAGGTTACCGGTCATTGTTAAAACACCTTTTCCGTTGCTTAAGATGCTTTCAATGTAAAGAATATCACCCCCTACACTTGTCCAGGCTAAACCTGTTACAACGCCTGGAACTCCAGTGATTTCAGATAAGCTTTTCGGTCTTGGAACTCCCAGAATTTCATCCACTTTGTCCAATGAAATTTTTGAATCATATTCCTTTGCTAAGGCTGTTTGTAAAGCAACCCATCTTGCAACGGAAGCAATTCGTTTTTCCAGGGTTCGTACTCCGCTTTCTGAAGTATGAGCTTCAATAATATGTTTAAGTTCAGGATTTCCAAGTTTAAATGATTTAGTATCCAAACCATTCTCTTCCTGCTGCTTTTTAATTAAGTGTCGTTTGGCAATTTCAATCTTTTCTTCCAAAGTATATCCGGCAATCTGAATAATTTCTGTTCTGTCTAAAAGAGGTGTTTGTATCGTGGAAAGAGAATTTGCTGTAGCAATAAACATTACTTTTGATAAGTCATATCCCATCTCAAGAAAGTTGTCGTAGAATGACTTATTTTGTTCAGGGTCAAGAACTTCTAAAAGTGCTGAACTTGGATCCCCATGAAGTCCTTGTGCGATTTTATCAATCTCGTCCAGAACAATTACGGGATTAGATGTTCCGGATTTTTTAATAGATTGAAGAATTCTTCCTGCCATCGCTCCAATATATGTTTTTCTATGTCCACGGATTTCACTCTCATCATGAAGGCCTCCTAAGGAAAGTCTTACATATTTTCTGCCTAAAGCATCCGCAATAGATTTTCCTAAAGATGTTTTACCTACTCCCGGAGGGCCTACCAACAATAGAATAGGGGATTTCATGTTGTTTTTTAATTTTAAAACAGCCATGTGCTCCAATATTCTCTTCTTGATATCTTCCAGTCCAAAATGAGCCTTATCTAAAACTTTTTCAGCCTTAGCAATATCAAAAATATCTTTGGTGTAGGTTTCCCATGGAAGGTCTGTAAAGAAATCCAGATAGTTTCTCTGTACATTATAATCCGGTGAATTAGGATTTTGACGTTGTAGTCTGCTGATTTCTTTCTGGAAATGGTCTTCCACTTCCTGGCTCCATTTTTTAGTCTTAGCTTTAGCGATAAGGTCTTCAACATCGCTTTCAGGACCGCCTCCCAGTTCATCCTGTATGGTTCGGATCTGTTGATTCAGAAAATATTCTCTCTGTTGTTTATCAAGATCTTTTGACGTTTTCTGATGAATTTGGTTTCTCAATTCCAGTTTTCTGAAATCTTCATGCATCATCTCGTAGCATTTGTTTGCTCTTTCTAAAAGATTTTTTTCCTCAAGCAATTTTTGCTTTTCCAGAGATGAGAAATTAGCATTTGTACAGATGAAATTCAAGAGATCATCATTATTATTGATGTTCTTGATGGCAAAATTGGCTGCATTTGGAATATTTGGATCCAGCTCAATAATCTTTAGAGCAAGTTCTTTTATATTTTCCAAAAGAGCTTCATATTCTTCCTGGTTCTTTGGTCTTGTATCTTTTAATTTTGAAATTTCAGCTTTGAAATAAGGCTGATTTTCAAGAATTTTTTTAATCTTAAATCTATGAAACCCTTTAGTGATAGCGGTAATATTGCCTTCCGGAAGTTTTATGATTTTAATAATCTTTGCTAAAGTACCGGTCGTATAAATATCCTTTTCGGTAGGTTGTTCAAGATCTGAATTTTTCTGGCTTACAATTCCTATAAAATCGCCATTTTTCTGTGCTTCTTCAAGAAGTTGTATGGATGTTTTTCTCCCTGCTGTAATAGGAATCACCACATTAGGGAACATTACCATGTTTCTTACAGGAAGTATTGGGAATATTTTCTGTTCGGAATTTTTATCAGTTTCCGCAAAGTCGGAAAGATTGATTTCCTCAGTGACAATGTCAAATCCGTCACTGATCATTTCCTCTAAACTAATATCTTCGAATTCTGTCATAATTAATCGAATGACAAATTGTCATTTTCGTTTTTAATCGTTAAAGTGATTTTTTATAATAAGCCCTGAAAACGTGTGCTATATTATAATGTCTTAGAATGCACAATACTTATGCCATTTGTTTTTTACTAAAAAATATGGTCAAAATTTCCTTTTTTCAATAATCTTTAAGATAAAAAATTAAAATAAGGAACTTCTATTTCTGTAATTTCTTAAAAATGTGTATTTTCGCAAACTGATAAAAAACTATAATTTATAAAATGGCAATTTTAGGACAGATTAGGAGTAAGCCTTGGCTTTTGATGGGAGTAATAGCCTTAGCGCTTTTAGCGTTTTTGGTGAACCCCGATAGTATAGACAAGGTTTTTGGTAAAAATCCTGATGTTTTAGGAAAAGTAAACGGTGAGAAAATCACTCGCGAAGAGTTCAATGATCAGCTTTTCGTGCTGCAGCAACAGGCTGAACAACAAGGTCGTCCAAAAAACGGTCTTGAAGAGCAAGCGTGGCAGTTACTTGTACAATCTAAGCTTATCAAGCAACAGTTTGAGAAATTGGGCTTTGAAATGACTGATGATTATTTCTGGAATCAGATCCAGTATGATCAAATGTTTGCTCAGAATCAACAGTTTTTTGATGAGAAAGGTAATTTTAAAACTCAAGATCTAAAAAAAGAAATTGAAACCTTAAAAAATACCAACCCTCAAGGATATAATCAATGGTTGAAAACAAGAAAGACTATTGAGTATAGATTGATGGCGAGACAGGTATTTACCAATATTTCAGCAGGGATTACAACAGGTAAGAAAGAAGCTGAAGAATTGATGAAGGAAAGAGATCAGCTTGCTGATATCGACTTTGTAAAGATTGATTATGCAGCCTATCTTCAGAAAACTAAAATCAATGTGAGTACGGAAGACCTTGCCAATTACATCAAGCAACATCCTGTAATGTTCAAAGCTGAGCCGAGCAGAAACCTTGGAATTGTATTTTTCCCTTCTAAGCCAAGTGCAGCAGATGATGCAGCAGCTATGAAAGAAATTACAAAATTATACTCAGGAGGTACAGATGCTAGCGGAGGTGCAGAGAATTTTCAGAACACGAAAAATGATTCGATGTTCGTAATGGCTAATTCTGATATGCCTTTCAACCCTCAGTATGTAAAGCCTACTCAATTGCCTGCAACAATACAAGGTCAAATCGCTACTGCAGCGATCGGACAAGTTTTTGGTCCTTATAAAGAGCAAAATTTCTATGTAGTTTCTAAACTTGTAGGAAAAAAGACTTCTGACTCAACATTGTCAAGACACATCCTTATTGCTTTCAAAGGGAGCCCTGCAGGAGAAGGAGTAACAAGATCTAAGGAGCAGGCTAAGAAATTAGCAGACTCTATCGGAGCTATTGTAAAAGCAACTCCGGCTAAATTTACAGAGTTCTTAAAACTTTCTAATGATCCTAACTCTGCAGCACAAGGAGGTAGCCTAGGTTGGACGACTCCAGAAACACCATTTGTTCCTGAGTTCTTAACTTACCTTGCTAACAATCCTAAAGGAGCTACCGGAGTGGTAGAAACTCAGTTTGGTTACCATATTATCAATATTGAAGATAAAAAATCCGGATCAATGGGATACAAGGTGGCTAATCTTATCAAAGAAATTAAACCTTCTGATGCTACAGAAGCAGAAACGGATAAAAAAGCAAGAAAATTCATTCAGCAGGTTCAAGGGAAATCATTCAACGATTTTGTGAATATTGCTAAGAAAGATAACTACCAGTTCTCTAATCCAAAGACAGCAAAGAGATTTGACGGTCAGCTTCAAGGTTTAGGCACTGAAAAAGATGGCGAGATTTTATCTTGGGCTTTTGATAAGAAAAGATCCAAAGGAGATACTGAATTCTTTACAGTAGACGGAACAGGTGATAAAATTATAGTGTACCTTAACGGAAAACAGGAAGCAGGTCTTGCTGATCCTGAATCTGTAAGAGACCAGATTGAAGTTCTTGTTAAAAATAAATTGGCAGCAAAACAAATCTCTGATAAAATTGCAGGAGCTAAAGCTTCTAATCTAGATCAGATTGCTAAATTATTTGCTACTTCAAAACAAGCCGCTCAGGTTAATTTACTAAATCCTTCAGTAGCTGGAGCGATGGAGCCTAAAGTTGCCGGTGCAGCATTTGGTGTTGCAAAAGGAAAACTTTCTAACCCGGTTGAAGGAGGTACAGGAGTTTATGTTTTGATTAAAAAATCAGAAACAGTGAACAAACAACCTGGAGATCTTAAGCAGTTTACAGAGTCTATTACTCAGAGAAATGCAGGAATGTTCGGACAGGCTTGGATGAAGAGCCTTCAGGACAATGCAGACATCCAGGATTATAGAATTGAGATCTGGAACAAGCTGGGAAATCAGCAACAATAAGAAATTCATTTCAATGATATAAAAAGCGACAAAATAATTTGTCGCTTTTTTTGTATTTAACGCAGAGTATTTAAGGGAAAGATTTATTTAAAATGTACTATATTTGCTTATTAGAAAAAAATTAGCAAGTGAAGTTCAGTAAAGAATTAAAAGCTGGTGTGATCGCACTTCTAGCTGTTGTAGGCTTTGTGGTGTTGTTTCAATTTATGAAAGGGAAAAGCCTTTTTACTACCGATAATATATTTTACGCAAAATACGATAACGTAGAAGGTCTGGCGCAGTCCTCAGCGGTTTCTATCAACGGGCTGAAAGTAGGTCAGGTTGATAAGATCATTCCGCAGACGGGGAAAGACGGCAAGATTAGTTTTGTGGTAAAGATCACGGTTGACAATAAGTTTGAATTTTCAAAAAATTCGACGCTGGAAATTTTTGAGCCGGGGATAATGTCCGGTAAAGAAATGAGAGTAAACCTTATGTATGGAGGACAGACTGCAAAAGACGGAGATACATTACAGGGAGCTTTCAAACTAGGCATGATGGGCAGTTTATCTTCTCAGGTTGGTCCGGTAAAAGATCAATTGCAAGGCGTTTTGCATAGAGTAGATTCTCTTATGGCCAATGCCAATCAGCTTGTTGATGCACAAAACAGAGCTGAAATCAAAGCTTTATTATCCAATCTTAATAAAACAGTAGGAGCATTACAGACCACTGCCGGAAATGTAAATAGTCTGGTAGGGCACAATGATCCTAAACTGCAAAAAGTATTGGATGATGCAAGCCTTACTATGCAAAGCGGAAAGGTAACTCTTGATAAATACGGAAACCTTGCACAGAGCATTGATACCAAACAATTGAATGCTACGATTGCCAATTTAGATGCTACAGTTGGAAAGCTAAACCAGGTAATTGGGGGTATAGATAAAGGAGAAGGAAGTTTGGGTAAACTTATGAAAGATGACCAACTGTACAACAATCTGAATTCAGCATCTTCGAATCTGAATACCTTGATTGAAGATATGAAAGCTAATCCTAAGAGATATATCAATTTCTCTGTTTTCGGTAAAAACAATAAAGACTAATACGCCCTTATGCAGTACATCGATAACATTATTTTCCTGATTTTATTAGTGGCCGGATTTGGACTGTTTGCCAAAAGCCTTCTGAAAATCTATAGAAATATCAGATTAGGTCATGAAATCAATAGAAGTGATAGACAAGCTGAGCGTTGGAGTACTATGGCAAGAGTTGCTATGGGACAAAGCAAAATGGTAAAGCGTCCTGTAGCAGGAATTTTACACGTTTTTGTGTACGTAGGATTTGTCATTATTAATATTGAGCTAGTAGAAATTATTGTAGACGGAGTATTCGGAACTCACCGTTTTCTGGCTTCAGTTTTCGGTGAAAGTTTTTATAGTTTCTTCACGGCAACGTTAGAAATTCTGGCTCTTCTTGTTGTTATTGGTGTCGTTGTATTTTTCATCAGAAGAAACTTTTATGGAGTGAAGAGATTAACCATGAAAGAGCTTTTCGGATGGCCAAAACATGATGCAAACTGGATTCTTATTATAGAGTTTGCTTTAATGATGGCTTTCTTTAAAATGAATGCTGCTGATTGGGTATTACAACAAAGAGGGCTACTTCATGAATTGGGAAGTTTCCCGATCAGTTCTACTATTTTAGGCCCTATTTTTAATAACTTCAGTGATGGATTTTTATTCTTTACAGAAAAAGGAGCATGGTGGTTCCACTTTGTAGGAATTCTTTTCTTCATGAACTATCTTTACTATTCAAAGCACTTACATATTATCCTTGCTTTCCCAAGCACATGGTATGCTAACCTTGATAAAAAAGGAAAATTCAATAACCTTGATTCCGTAACAAAAGAGATCAAATTGATGATGGACCCTAATGCTGATCCTTACGCTGCTCCGGCAGAAGGGGACGCAGAAACCGCTCCTTCCAAATTTGGAGCAGAGGATATTTTTGATCTTAATCAGGTACAATTGCTTAATGCTTATTCTTGTACAGAATGTGGACGTTGTACTTCTGTTTGCCCGGCTAATATTACCGGTAAAAAACTTTCTCCGAGATTGATTCTGATGAAAACCAGAGATAGACTGGAAGAAGTAGGAAGAAATATCGATAAAAACGGAAAATTTGTTGATGACGGAAAAAAATTGTTGAACGATTATATTACAAAAGAAGAGCTTTGGGCTTGTACTACTTGTAATGCATGTACAGACGCTTGTCCTGTATTGCTTGATCCCCTTTCTATTATTTTTGAAATGAGAAGATTCCTGGTGATGGAACAATCTGCTGCTCCACAGGAATTGAATCTGATGATGACAAACGTCGAAAACAATGCTGCTCCTTGGCAGTACAACCAGGCAGACCGTCTGAACTGGGCAACGGAAAATTAATGTAACAATGTAAATAATGTAACGATGTAACAATCATTGGTGAACTGTTACATTGATATATTGATAAATTTGATTTAGAATGGATTTCAATATAAAAACAATGGCAGAATATGCTGCCGAAGGAAAAGCCCCGGAAGTTTTGTTTTGGGTGGGATGTGCCGGAAGTTTTGATGACCGTGCCAAAAAAATTACAAAAGCATTTTGCAAGATATTAAATAAAATAGGTGTTGAATTTGCAGTCCTTGGACAAGAAGAAAGCTGTACAGGAGATCCTGCAAAGAGAGCAGGAAACGAGTTCGTTTTCCAGATGATGGCATTGACTAATATTGAAGTCCTGAATGCATATGAAGTGAAGAAAATTGTTACAGCGTGTCCACATTGTTTCAATACCCTTAAAAATGAATATCCAAGTCTTGGAGGCCACTTTGACGTAGTACACCATACTCAATTTCTTAAAACCCTGATGGAAGAAGGAAGACTAAAAATTGAAGGGGGAGCGTTCAAAGGGAAGAAAATCACATTCCATGATCCTTGCTATTTAGGTCGTGCTAATGATGAATATGAGGCGCCAAGATTATTATTGGAAAAATTAGATGCAGAGCTTGTAGAAATGAAACGTTGCAAGACAAATGGTCTTTGCTGCGGAGCAGGAGGTGCACAAATGTTTAAAGAACCGGAGAAGGGAAATAAAGACATTAATATTGAAAGAACAGAAGAAGCCTTATCTTTTGAGCCTAAAGTTATTGCAACCGGATGTCCTTTCTGTAACACGATGATGACAGATGGTGTGAAGCATTTTAACAAGAATACAGAAGTTGCTGTAAAAGATATTGTGGAGCTTCTTGCAGAAGCTGATGATTTATAAAGAATAGCAGTTCAAAAATATAAATAAAAACTCAGGCTTTGGTCTGAGTTTTTATGCTTTATAAACTCAGGAATATTTCTTAATTTTATACTTTAATTTAAAAAAGATATGGGATCACCATTAATGGAGTATTCTGACTGATAGAGTAGAGAGAAAAGGTGATTATATAACAATAAATAAATGTTTAGATATGAAAATCGAAGAATCTAATATTGTAGAAACTAACGACTATAGAGTCATTATATATCCGGCTTCAAGGCCTTTTGAAACGAAAGAAGCGAAAGCCATTACAGAGAAATTGTTTGATTTCCTGGCTACGTGGGCAGCCCATGGAAAGCCACTTTCTTCCTCTTTTAAAATTGAAAAGAACCAATTTATCGTGGTTTGCGTAGATGAGGAAAAAGAGATGGCTTCAGGATGTAGTATTGATGCTTTAGGAAAGATCATGAGAGAAATTGATGAAGAGTTCCAGTTGGGACTTTTTGATAGAATGAAGGCCAGCTTCGTTGAAAACGGGGAGGTGAAAACATTAAAACTTATGGATTTTAAAAATAGATTGAGAAACGGAGAACTTTCTGGAGATATTCAGGTTTTTGATTTTTCTAAAAATACCTATCTTGATTTCTTAAGTCATTTTTTACTGCCTTTAGAAAAGAGTTGGGCAGCTTCTATAAAATAAAGCATTAAGTTAATTTAGATTATCAATTATAAAGTGGAAACGTGTTTTCCACTTTTTTTTTAATGTATATTTGCATGGATTCCAGTAAAAATTAATGCTTAAAGTACTTTTTTTGACAACTTCTCATAGCTATAATGATGATAGGATTTTTTATCACCAGGCGAAAGAACTTAGAAATAAAGGGTATAAAGTTAAAATTTGCAGTTTATGTTCAGATTATCAGGGAGTCATTGATGGTATTGAGATAGAATCATATTCCATTCTAGGAGAAAGTATCGAAAGGAAGAAGGAAGCTTTTCATGAGGTGTGTAATACTTTTCAACCTGACAGCATTATTTGTTCCGAACCTTTGGCAGTTATTTCGGCTAAAAAGTTTGTGAAAGAAAACAGGATCAGTTGTATTTATGATGTTACAGAATGGTACCCTGGGATGTCAATGCTTGAAGTTTACCCCTATCCATCCAAACTTTTTCATGCTGTAAAATTTTTTCTTATTCAGCTCTATGCAGGGCTTTTAAGTACTCATTTTATTTTTGGAGAAAGCACTAAAAAATTTCCTCTGGCCTATTTTTTTTGGTTTAAAAAATATATAATAATTCCCTATTATCCTGATCAGCTTTATGTTAAAGAAAATGTGAAAAAGCTGGATCGGGATACTATTACACTTTGCTATACCGGGCTTATTTCAAAAGACAAAGGAATAGATAACTTTTTTAGAACCATTAATAAAGTTCGTGAAAAACTTCCCACCATAAAAATCCATATTTTAATTATTGGAGGAACAAAAGAGGGGGATGATGCCGTTTATTTTTCAGAATTACTGGAGAAATATTCTTTTGATCATATTGAAATTAAGAAAGCTACCTCTTTTGAACATTTTACAGAAGCATTTGCTAATGCTGATCTCTGTTTCGATCTCCGGGAATTCAATTTTGAAAATCATCATTCTCTTCCTATAAAACTCTTTTATTTTATGGGTGCCGGAAAGCCTGTAATCTATTCAAACCTTAAAGGGATTCGGAAACATTTAGGAAAAATTTCCTTTGGATATCTTGTAAATCCGCGAAAAGATGAAATAATTTCAGATATTATCATAAATTATTTCAAAAATCCTGAACTTTACGACGCACATGCGTTTAACGCAAAAAAGGAATTTAGAGAAAAATATAACTGGAAAACAATCAGTGACTCTTTTGTTGATTTTGTAAAAAGGGCCATTGACAAATAACGACCATGCAACTTACTATAGTTAAAACTTTTATCTCTCGTTTTATGATCCTGATCCTAAGTTTCGGATTGGTGATTTTTACGACCAATATGTGGGGTAGCGAAGGGAAAGGCACTATTTCTATAGTAATTGCTAATGCAGCTGCAGTAAGTTTTTTTAGCAGTATTTTTTCAGGGAGCAGTACTTCTTATTTTGCATCGAGGTTTAAGATTGAACAGATTATACTGTACGCTTATCTATGGTCTTTTTTTGTAGGTCTATTTGTCCCTTTTTTATTTAGCTTTACCTCAATTCAGAGCGAATATCTTTTATATCTCATTGGAATTTCCATCTTTTCTTCATTGTTATCCACAAATATCAGCCTGTTTATCGGAACACAAAATATCAGGAGATTTAATATTTATACCGTTTTACAGCAATTAATACATGTCGTTTTCATTGGGTTATTGGTTTATGGAGCAGGAAAAAAAGATGTATCAGTGTATTTTCTGGCTCAAATAAGTTGTCTGGTTCTTTTATCCATTACAAGTTTCTTTCAGATCATCAGAAAATGTAATCTTTCTGAGGTGTCATTTTCAAAGAAAGTAGCCAGGAATATGTTTGAATATGGATGGAAAACACAACTCAGTGCTTTTGTTCAGTTTCTTAATTACAGATTATCATTTTATTTTTTAGAATACTTTGAAGGAATTGCCAGTGTAGGAGTATTTTCAGTTGGGGTAACTTTTTCAGAAGCTATCTGGACCATTACAAGAAGTATTGCTGTGGTTTTGTATTCTGATGTGGTGAACAGTAAAAGCAGTGAAGAATCTATAGTTAAAACAAAGGATTCTCTTAAAATAACATTTGTTTTGATGATTGTTTTTGTTGTTGGGGTT
This sequence comes from uncultured Chryseobacterium sp., assembly GCA_963518055.1. Classification (GTDB taxonomy): domain Bacteria; phylum Bacteroidota; class Bacteroidia; order Flavobacteriales; family Weeksellaceae; genus Chryseobacterium. The sequence goes on along the minus strand of CAUQIC010000003.1, from coordinate 129,532 downwards.
ATCGTTGTCCCTTCCGAGGTGTATCAGATGATTTTCGGAAAAGAATTCAGAGATACTAAAGAAATTATTTTCTTTTTATCCCCGGGAATCTTTGCTATTGCCATCAGTGATATGGTAGGACACTATTTTTCGGGAATTAGAGAGTTGAAAATTTTGAATATCAAATCAATTGTAGGCCTTATTGTTACGGTTGTATTTTCCTTTATAGCTATTCCAAGATGGGGCGTTTTGGGAGCTTGTTTTGCTACCACATCTTCTTATCTGGTCTCATCGTTTGTTTTATTCAGAAAGTTTTATAGTTCCACTTCTTTCCGATTGAGTGATTATATGATTTCAAAAGGTGAAATAGCCTATTTAAAAGAGAAAATTTTCAGGAAATAATTTCTCATAACAGCTATAAATAAGTACATTTTCCTATTTTTACAGTGCTATAAAGCTTTTACTATGTGCGGAATCTGCGGTTATTATTCATTTCATAAAAGTATTTCCTCTAAAAATATTCTGGAGATGAATCAAGCGATCAAACATCGCGGCCCTGACGATGAAGGATTCTGGATGTTTAAAAAAAATAGCGGTATATCTTTTTCAGGAGAGGATTCTACCCAAAAAATTAAAGAACAGTTTCCTGTTTTAGATGCAGATGAATCTGATATTGCTTTAGGATTCCGTAGATTATCTATTGTAGATCTTTCTGAGAAAGGGCATCAGCCTATGCTTTCTGACAATAAACAAATCATTATTACTTTTAATGGAGAGATATATAATTTCAGAAATCTCAGAGAGGAACTTAAAGACCTGGGATATTCCTTTACAAGTACTTCGGATACTGAAGTGATTATTAAAGCATATGAAGAATGGGATACCGACGCATTCGTGAAATTGGACGGTATGTTTGCTCTCTGTATCATTGATCTTTCCCGTCAAAAAATTATTCTTGCAAGAGATAGAGTAGGAATGAAGCCTCTTTTTTATCATCAAAGTGAGCATGGACTAGTCTGGGCTTCAGAAATAAAGGCTCTTCTGAAAAATGAATTTGTGCATCCTGAAATCAATTGGAATGGGGTATATACCAATTTTCTTTTTCAGACGACTTTAGCCCCGGAAACATGCTTTCAGGGTATATTTTCACTGGAGCCAGCCTCTTTTATGATGGTTGATTTAAAAAGCAACTCGATTACCAAGGAGAAGTTCTGGACTTTATCTTTAGAGAACAATAAGAATATCACTGAGGAAGAAGCAGTAAAAAATGTAGATAGACTGTTATCTGAAAGTATTTCAGAGCAACTCTACGCAGATGTTCCGGTATCGGTGATGATGAGTGGAGGAATAGATTCTACGTTAATTGCTTCAAAATCAAAATCTTTCAATGGGAATATTAGTACATACACGATTTCCTATAAATTTTCTGAAGAGGAAGTAAAGAATGCCTCTTTAGCGGCGAAACATTTTGGAGTTTTCCATCACGTGGAAAAGGTGAGCGATGAAGAAATTTTAGTGAAGCTTAAAGAAAATATTCAGCATTTTGAAGAACCTTATTCTAGTCTTGAAGTTCTAATGAATGCTGCAAAATATGCCCATGACAATGGTTTTAAAGTAGTGTTGAGTGGAAATGGTGCTGATGAACTCTTCGCAGGATATTCTCATACCCTAAAGCTTAAAAAATGGCTTTTAATGAAGAATTTTAATTTTGTCAGGCCATTGATCGTGACAAAAGGTAAGTTTTCAGATAGAGTTAAAAATTATTTTTCTCAGGATTTTATGTTTGATTTCTTTCGCCAGAGTCAGACAGGTATGAGGCCGGTTGAAGCTAAAAATATTATCCGTTCTGAAATTTATAATACGATTCAAACCAATCTTTCGGCCTATCATTTATCAGAATCAAAAGACTATTCCGGCTATTTTGAGTATGATATGAAATATTCTTTATCTTCTCATCATGTTTTTCGTGATGATCTGAGCGCAATGAAATATGGCGTTGAATTTCGCTATCCGTATTTAAGTAATCATTTAATTGATTATGTAGCCTCATTACCCAAAAAAATGAAGTATACCGGAAAACAAAATAAGCCCTTATTAAGAAAGACCGCAGAAAAATACCTGCCGGAAGACGTTTTAAATATGCCCAAAAAAGGGTTTTCTTTTCCTCTCAGTCATTACCTTAGAAATGAACAGCGGGCCATAGATTTTGTTGTTGAAAATCTTGACAGCCTTAAGAAAAGAAATCTTTTTAACTCCAATGTCATTGATGAATGGTGGAACGGTGTTGAAAGTGAGTATGATTTTGTTAAAATCTGGCAACTGGTTACTTTTGAGCTATGGTTTCAGAAATATTTTGAGAAATAAAGAAGGAGGCTAAAGATTAATATTTTATCTTTGCTGACGATGAGAAACGTTGTTTTTGGAATACTGATCGTTTTGGGTGCACTTTTAAGCTGTAAAAGTGATGAAGAGTCTTTACAGAGAATCGATCAGATCCTGAATATTTACATGAAAAGCAATACCAACCAGGACTTGTTAAATAGTAAAAAAGCAGGATCATTTATCGGTTACACAACGAATGATTTATTTGGAACCAATAATATTTCACCGGTGAGTATTCCTCTTAGAATGACCCCAGATTCATTATTTTATATGGAATATATTGCAGGAGCTAAAAGAAGGAGACTAGATTCTATAAGCCCGGACAATCCCGGAACCGGGACTTCTTATTATTCCAGAATTACATTGGCATTAAGAAGAACTGTTAATAATGTGAATGACACAATTATTGATACTTTGGAAGTTCAGTATCGTTTGAGCCCTACTTTATTTCAGGTTTCTAAGGTGCTTTACAATAAACAGGAGGTATTTTCAAAAGATGCCAGCCAACCAAATTCGATAAATAAGGTTACTATCACAAAATAATTTTAAATTTGTACAATTGTTAGCTTATTTTAAGCTAAACACCTAATATTTAACATCTAAATAAAATGTTACAAGTCAATTTTTTGCGCGACAATAAAGAGCGCGTTTTAGAAGGTCTTAAGAAAAGACAATTCAAGAATCTTGAGTTGGTAGACGAGGCTATCGCTGCTGACGACGAAAGAAAAAGAATCCAGTTTGAATTAGATTCCCAACTTTCCGAGATCAACAAAATTTCCAAAGAAATCGGACTTTTGATGAAGGAAGGTAAGAAAGAAGAAGCGGAATCAGCAAAATCTAAAACAGCACAATACAAAGAGTCGAGCTCAGAATTGAAATCCCAGCTAGAAGTAAAAGAAACGGCTTTACTGGATGTTTTGTACCAACTTCCCAATATTCCAAATGAATTAGTGAAGAGTGGAGCTTCTGCGGATGATAATGAAATTATTTTTCAATCTCATACGGTAGAAGGCCTTGGCGAAGGGGCTATTCCTCATTGGGAGCTTGCAAAAAAATACAACCTTATCGATTTTGAATTAGGCGTTAAAATTGCAGGTGCGGGCTTTCCTGTTTATTTAGGGAAAGGTGCTAGATTGCAAAGAGCTTTGGTTCAGTATTTCTTAGATAAAAATGTTGAAAAAGGGTATACAGAAGTTAACCCTCCTCACGTGGTAAATGAAGCATCCGGTTTTGGAACAGGGCAACTACCTGACAAAGAAGGGCAAATGTACTATATCAACGAGGATAAATTATATTTAATTCCTACAGCGGAGGTTCCGGTTACCAATCTTTACCGTGACGTATTGTTGGATGAAAAAGATCTTCCTATTAAAAATACAGCCTTCTCTCAGTGTTACAGAAGAGAAGCAGGAAGCTACGGTGCCCATGTGAGAGGATTAAACCGTCTTCACCAGTTTGAAAAGGTAGAAATTGTAAGACTTGAAAAACCTGAAAATTCTTACGCTGTTTTGGAAGAAATGGTAGAACATATCAAGGAAATCCTTACAGATCTTGAACTTCCGTTCAGAGTATTAAGACTTTGCGGAGGAGATACAGGTTTTGCCTCTGCAATGACCTATGATTTCGAAGTTTGGAGCGCTGCTCAGGAAATGTGGTTGGAAGTAAGTTCTGTTTCCAACTTTGAAACATTCCAGGCAAACAGGTTGAAGTGTCGTTATAAAGCTGACGGAAAATCTCAGTTAGTTCATACGTTAAACGGCTCTGCAATGGCTCTACCACGAATTATGGCAGCATTGCTTGAAAATAATCAAACCGCAGAAGGAATTAAACTTCCTAAGAAAATTGCAGAATACGCAAGATTTGAAGTAATTAACTAAACTCACCGGTTGAGTACCTAATATTGAGAGGCTGTTCTATATGTTCAGCCTCTTTTTTGTTTTTTAATTCCTGGCCAAAAATAAGCTAAATGAATTGAGATAGCCTATTTTACTTTATTCCGTTACAATAATGATCTTTTTATCATCATTCTGAAGCTTAGCTTCTTTATTATACATTGTTTTAAGATCATATTCTATTTTTACAGAATAATCATCTACCTGTTTAAGCCAATCATGGTTCCCGGTAATGACTTTTATTTTATGATCGAACTTGAGAGTTGTTTTGACATTTTTGAAAAACATCATCATCATCCCTGCCATTTTTTCTGCTTCTCCCTCAGGGCTTTTGGTTCGTATGGCCTCTTCAATATTTTTAAGATTAAAATTCTCTGTATTGACAATCAGTGTTTTTCCATCCCAATCGTTAAAACTATTTTGGTCTATAGGCAGCTTCTCTTTCTTTGTATAGGTTTTTAAGGCTTTATAATCTTCTGCATTGAAATGCTCCATTTTAAAAGCAAGGCTAGTAAGTTTATGCTCTTCCTTTGTAGATTTCATGAAGATTTTCTTCATAATTTTGATCGAGTCAGGATTTTCAGTCTTTAATTTCCCATCTTTCAGAGCGATATCATACATACTGGTCCAGAGTATAGGGAGCTTATCCATTTCACCGAATTCCTTCTGCTTTAATGAGTCAGGAGTCATTGCCATCATTTCTGTCATAAAGTCTTTTGTATTGATATCAATAACTGAAGTGGAGGCTGCGTCATTGTGATAGGTGATTTCAGAATTTATGCTGCAAGACTGCAGCATAAAAAGACTTATCAAGAATAAGATAATCGCTTTCTTCATGGTAGTATTAATAAGTTCTGATTAATGGCAATTAACGTCGCCGTTATGATCTCTGGAAATTGTCATGGCTTCAGCTTTTGGAGATACATAAGGAATTCCCAGCTCAAGACCTCTTAGGATAAACAAGCCACCTAAGATAATCATGATGACAGGAACAGCTTTTAAAACTTTTATTCTAAAAGCCTGATTCATGAGATTTCCGGCCAAAACTATAGCAAACATAAAGGGAAGGGTTCCGAAACCAAATAAAGCCATATATAAAGCTCCCTGCCATATTCCTCCACTTGCCAGACTGGCCGTAAGAGCCATATAAACCATTCCACATGGAAGAAAGCCATTCAGAATGCCTGTTGAAAACCTTGAGCGATAATCTGCTTTTTGTAGCAATCTGCCTAGATTGGATTTTACAGAGTATAGAAATTTGGAAAGAAAAGGAATCTTTGAAGCAAAATCTTTTCCTCCAAATGAAAATACAGCCATGATAATAAGGAGAATACCGGCAGTGATTGTCAGGTATTTTTGAAAACCTGCCATTTCAAAACCTTGTCCTATGATACCCAGAAGTGCTCCCAGTAATGAGTACGTGAAAATTCTTCCAAATTGGTAAGTGAGGTTTTGGAGATAAAAATTGGCAGCCTGTTTTTTGGTTAATCCCATCGATAAAGCAATAGGGCCACACATTCCGATACAGTGAAAACCGGAAGCAAAGCCTAAAGCTATAGCCGATACAATAAGTCCTATTTCCATATCACATCATAATCCATTCTATAGTCTGTTTTATCTTTTGTCCAGCTCAGTCTCAAAGTATAATTCCCCATTTTTAATACCTGTCCGGGTATTAAAAAAGACTGACCGGCATCAAGTTGTACAGATTTCTTAATGTCTAAATTCTGGTCGTCGGTTCTGTTTAAAACAAATTTTACCGTAGTATTGGTATTATTATATTCTTTTGGAAAAGTGATTTTAATTCCCTTGGTATCCTGGGTGTATGCTGGCTTTTCCTGTAATTCATCCGCTCTTTTTTTAGCATCAATTACATCCTGATACTTCAACTCTTCTTCATAATAATTGTCTGTTACCATTTCAGAGTTCTTCTGCCCGTTTGGGAAAAGAAACATCATTGATAATATAAAAACTATAAATGCAAATAATGCAAGTACAACGCCGTGTCCCCAACTAAAGTTCTTCATCTTTTTTAATTAAAATTGTAGTTTGAATGGTCCTTCAAAATATGTCTGGTATGAATCGATCAGCTTACCTTTCATATCATAAACCCCGATTGTAATATTTTGTTTAGAGAGCTTCATTTCATCTTCCGGGAAGCTGATATTAATAGTTCCTTTGGATATTTTATCTCTATCTACCTGAATTTTGCTTGATGCACTGTAAATGATCTCACCATGCGAAGGCTCAATTACTTTGATCGTAACGATTTTCTTATCATTGGTCTTATTCAGGAAGGTATAATTATAGGTATTGGTGATCTTACCGTCTCTTACAAAGAATGTACTTCCAGCAGGTTTAATAAACTTTGCTTCCATTTCTCCACGACTGTATAGCAAATATCCAAGGAAGCCCACCAAGAATAATAAGAATATAGAGAACCCTTTCATTCTTCCGGTAAACTTAAATTGCGTTTGCTGCTCGATTTCGTTTTCGGAAGCATATCTTACCAGCCCTTTAGGAAGACCTACTTTTTCCATCACTTCATCACAGGCATCAATACATGCGGTACAGTTGATACATTCGAGCTGTTGCCCATCTCTGATATCAATTCCGGTAGGACATACTACCACACATTGATGACAATCGATACAATCTCCTTTACCTGCTGCTTGTCTGTCTTCTCCTTTTCTCCATTTTGATCTGTTTTCTCCTCTTTTAAAATCGTAGAAAACATTAATTGTATCTTTATCGATCAAGACACCCTGAAGTCTGCCATATGGACAAACCAATGTACATACCTGTTCTCTGAACCATGCAAATACAAAGTAAAATGCAGCGGTAAGAAGAATCATCACGATAAAATTCGTAGGGTGTGCGAAGGGTCCTTCAGATACTATTCTGAATACCTCTTCATACCCCACAATATACATGAACATAAAGTGAGTGATGATCAATGAAATAATAATGTAAACAGACCATTTTAAAGTTCTTTTCCAGATCTTCTCGCTATTCCATTCCTGTCTGTCCAGCTTCATTTGCTTGTTTCGGTCTCCTTCAATCAGATATTCGATTTTACGGAAAATCGATTCCATAAAAATTGTCTGAGGGCATATCCACCCGCAGAAAATTCTTCCGAATGCAATCGTAAAAACAATGATAAAGATTAAAGATGCGATAGCACCCAAAGTAAGGATAAAAAAGTCTTGTGGATAAAAAGGCTGTCCAAAGATAAAAAATGACCTGTCTATTACATTAAACAATAATAGAGGGTTGCCATTGATCTTAATGAATGGCAGTGAAAAATAAATAATTAGTAAAAGATAGCTTACAATGTTTCTGTAGTTGGTGTACTTTCCTTTAGGTTTTCTGGGGAACACCCATCTTCTCTTACCGGATTGCTCCATTGTCCCGATAGAATCTCTGTAAGTCTCAGGGTCCAGAACCTGTCCCTGTCCGCCGCGTACTTCTATTTCTTCTATGTCTGACATATGTAATGTGTTTAAAAAAGAAAAAACATAATTCGTTACTATTTTTAATCTAATAACAAATTATGTTTTTTTCATATGTTTCTAATTTTCTAAATTATTCTTTCTCCCAATGTGCTTCCGTTCCCTGAGGAGCTGCTCCTCCTTGAGCCGGAGTCACTGGTGGTTGCTCTTGATTGATGTGATATACATACGCTGCAATCTTTTCAATCTCTGCACCTGAAACTTCTCCGTTCTTACCGAATGCTCTCATCGCAGGGTTAGTAGGAGAACCATTCCAGTCCATATGGAATACGTTTTTAAATAACGTTTTTTCCGGTTGGTTGATCCAGAAGTTATCAGTAAGGTTAGGTCCGATACCTCCACTACCGTCTTCCTTGTGACAAGATGCACAGTTTGTTTTGAATAATTCTTTACCTTCTGCAATATTATCAGCTGAATACTTTGCTGTTTCAATTGTTACAGGAGGCTGGGTTGCTTCATAAGCTGCAATACTTGCCAATTGCTCTTTATATTCTTTTTCATATTCGCTTAACGGGTGAGCGAAATCTGTAAATGAATAAGCTGCAATATATACAATACAAAAAGCAGTCCCAAAGTAGAATAAACCTACCCACCATTTTGGTAATTGGTTATCCAGTTCCATGATTCCATCAAAACCATGGTCGATAAGGATATCTTTTTCTTCTGTATCAGATTGCTTTTTGAAAGCTGCAGAATACATTCTTTTATAGAAAGGTATTTTCTTTTCTGCCAAATACTCAGCTTTTTCTTCCGGAGATAATCTTTTGAATTTGTTGTTTTCAATCAAATCTCCAATAGCACTGTGGATATATGCAAGGATCCCTGCAATCACAACAGTTCCCCAGAAGTAAGGCGAACCTAGGAACGCGTAGCTCTGCACAAACAAATAATAAAAAACTATTAAAAGTCCGATTATTATCAAGATGTTTACAACAACAGGTGTTCTTTGTTTCATAAAAAATAGTTTAATTTTTTAAATTAAAGTCGTCATCCTCATCATCCCCAAGTGGTGCCTCTTCTTCTTCTTTGTAATATTTTTTAGGCTTGCTAAAAACATAGATGATCAAAGCAACGAAGAATAGCATAAAGAAAATCAGAGCCAGCGTCTGGTAGAAACCAGCGTTTTCTGTATTGGATAATATATCTTTAAAATTTTGAGGAATCATATGATGAACCTTTTAATGTTTTAGTTATTACTTGCTGTTTTGATTTCAGTTGTTTTAATATCTGTTCCTAATCTCTGTAGGTAAGAAATAAGAGCTACAATTTCTTTTTTCTCTAATTCTCCCTGAGGTCTCTTAGCATAAGCCTCTTTCAAGTCATTTGCTTCAGAGAAGATATCTTTTACAATTTTCTTTGCCTGGTTATCTGCCCATGTGTTTGCAGAATCAACTTGAGCCTTTGTATAAGGGACATCAAATGTATTCTTCATAAGCTTCACCTTATCTACCATTTTAGATCTGTCTAAGTCAGTAGCAATTAACCAAGGGTAACGAGGCATGATAGAACCTGCAGACGTTGATCTTGGGTTGTACATATGCTTATAGTGCCAAGAACTTGGGTTTTTACCTCCTTCTCTATGTAAATCCGGTCCTGTTCTCTTAGATCCCCAAAGGAATGGTCTGTCATAAACGAACTCTCCAGCTTTAGAGTACTGTCCGTTTTTACCGTTAAATCTTGTAATCTCATCTCTAAATGGTCTGATCATCTGAGAGTGACAAGCATTACACCCTTCACGGATATAGATATCTCTACCTTCAAGTTCCAGTGGTGAATAAGGTTTTACCGCAGAAATGGTAGGTACACTTTTCTTAAGAGTTAGAGTAGGGATAATCTCTACCATACTTCCTATTGAGATCGTGCATAATGATAATACTGTTAAAAGTAATGGCATTCTTTCCAACCAAAGGTGGAATCCTTCTCCTTCTTTACGTTTGTTTCCGATGTTTGCCAATGCAGGTGCCTCAGCAGGAACTTCTTTCTGGAATGATCCTTTTCTTACGGTAGCAATTACGTTTACAATCATTAAGATTGCTCCTGAAATGTAGAATAAACCTCCTACGAATCTCATTTTAAAGTAAGGAATAATTGCCGTTACTGTATCCAACCAGTTTTTCCATAATAAGGTTCCGTCCGGGTTGAATTGTTTCCACATTAATCCTTGTGTGAATCCTGAAATATACATTGGTACTGCATAGAAAATGATTCCTAAAGTCCCTAACCAGAAATGCCAGTTAGCTAATTTTACAGACCAAATTTTTGTTCTCCACATAATTGGTACCAAGTAATAGATAACTCCGAATGCCATGAAACCATTCCATCCTAGAGCTCCCAAATGTACGTGACCGATAACCCAGTCAGTAAAGTGACCAATTTTGTTGATGTTTTTAGTTGCCAATAATGGTCCTTCAAATGTTGCCATACCATAACAAGTAACAGCTACTACGAAGAACTTAAGGATAGGATTTTCTCTTACTTTATCCCAAGCTCCTCTTAAAGTAAGGAGACCATTTAACATCCCTCCCCAAGATGGTGCAATAAGCATAATAGAGAAACCTGTTCCTACTGCTTGTGCCCATGCCGGAAGTGCGGTATACTGAAGGTGGTGAGGACCAGCCCAGATGTATACAAATATTAGAGACCAGAAGTGAATAATAGACAGTTTATATGAGAAAACCGGTCTGTCTGCAGCTTTTGGTAAGAAATAATACATTAAACCTAAAACCGGAGTTGTCAATACGAATGCTACTGCATTGTGACCATACCACCATTGTACGATAGCATCTTTTGCCCCTGCATATGCAGAATAAGATTTCCAGCCTGAGAATGATAATGGAACTTCAAGATTGTTGAAGATGTGAAGCATTGCTACTGCAACCCAGGTACCAAGATAGAACCAGATGGCTACGTAAAGGTGCCTTACTCTTCTCTTTGAAATAGTTAGAATCATATTAACCCCGAAGATGATCCAAGAGAATGCAATTAAGATATCAATTGGCCATTCGTGTTCAGCATATTCTTTTGAAGTGTTAATACCCATAAAGAACGTAATGAACGTAGCAACGATCATAAACTGCCAAGTCCAGAAATGAATCCAGGATAATGTATCACTGTACATTCTTGTTTTTAATAATCTCTGCGTAGAGTAATATACCCCAACGTAAACAATGTTACATACGAACGCGAAGATTACGGTATTGGTGTGCAACATTCTGATTCTACCAAAACCAAATGCACCATGAGTGTTTATTAAACCTTGAATATTACCGGATGCTAAACTCTTAATGGTTGTATCATCTGTCCCAAAAAAGAATTCAGGTAATTCAGGGTAGAAAAGCATTAATGCCGCCGTAAGCCCAAACGTAAATCCTATGAAACCAAAGATGATGGTCGCATAGAGGAACGCACGGACAATACTATTGTCATAACTAAACTTTTGTGTTTCCATATCAACTATTCACTATTTTTCTCTATTTTTATTATTTTCTCCTATTTCTTTCTCGTCTTTATCCTTGTTGCCGGTTTCATCTTTTTCTTTGATTTCATCATCAAAAAGGATTCTGACAGCTGGAGATTCATCATCTTCAAACTGTCCTTTTCGGGCATACACTATAAATACGACCAGAAAGATCGCAGCTAAAGAAACACTGCAGACGATCATTAAATATAGAATATCCATTGGACAACAAAATTAACCTATTTTCGGGGTTCAAATTTAGTGAAAAATAATGACATTCATCACGAAATGCCGATTTCAGCTAATTTAAAATCAGTCTAAATAAGGGCGTTTAAGCCTGCTTTTTGAAGTGTTTCCTACCTAAAATCCAGGTTGAAACTGTTGTGAAGGTAACCACCGTGATCGAACTGATTGGCATAATGATTGCAGCGAAGAGCGGATGCATATGTCCTGTAACTGCGTAACTTAAACCAACGATATTGTAAAGGAAACTGATTATAAATGTCATTTTCACAATCGTTATAGAGCCCTTGCAAACGTTCAGGTAATTGTCTAAAGTAACCACTTTTTCTCCATTCATAATGACATCTGAAGACGGGGTAAAGCTGTTCGTATCATCGGCAATCGCAATACCTACATTGCTCTGTTTTAGTGCTCCTGCGTCATTTAACCCATCTCCTAACATAGCGACTTTCATGTGCTGATCCTGAAGGTTTTTGATATAATTCAATTTGTCTTCCGGACTTTGGTTGAAAGCCATTCCTTTGTAGTTCGGAATAAGCTCTTTCAGTTGGTTTTCTTCAGAAGAATTGTCACCACTCAGGATGAATATTTTGTAGTTGGTAAGTTTGGTAAATAAATTTTTCAATTGCGGGCGGTATTCATTTTTGAAAATGAATTTCCCCACAAACTGATTGTTTTTGCTAATATAGACTGCTGTTTCCAGATTTTTAGGTTCTTGATTGTTATAACGTGCAGAGCCTATTTTGTATTGGTTTCCTCTTACTTCTGCCTCATATCCTTTTCCGGAAATTTCCCGGAAATTTTCTACAGGGAAATAATCATCTTTTACCTCTATAAATTCATACAATGATTTTGAAAGAGGATGATTGGAGTTTTTAAGTAAGGTTTTGATATTCAGTAAATCAAATTCATTAATTTCTGAACCATCATATTTTATGTTTGATTTTTTCCTGTGCGTAATAGTCCCTGTCTTATCAAAAACAATGGTATCAAGCTTGGCTATTTTTTCAATCGTTAAAGTATCTTTTACATAAAATTTATTTCTGCCTAAAATTCTCATAATGTGTCCGAAAGTAAACGGTGCCGATAAGGCGAGTGCACATGGACATGCAATGATTAGAATAGCAGAAATAACCTGGAACATTTTTTCAAGATCAATGAATGCCCAGTAAATTCCTGAGATAAGAGCGATACCTAAAATGATGAATGTGAAATATTTACTGATGCTGTTGGTTAACGTATCAAGTCCCGTTTCGTGCTTTTTAAAAGCTTCTTTGTTCCAGAGCTGGGTAAGATAGCTTTGATCTACGTCTTTTATGACTTCAAGCTCAAGAGATGATCCTACTTGCTTTCCGCCCGCAAAAATCTTATCTCCGGGTTGTTTGCTAATGCTTTCGCTTTCTCCGGTGATGAAACTGTTGTCAATATTCCCTTCTCCGTTAATAAGGATTGCATCTACGGGAATAATTTCCTGGTTTCTAACTAAAATTCTGTCCCCAACTTTTATTGCAGAAAGTAGAATGTTTTCCTGTTTTCCTTCAAAGTCTACTTTTGTTACAGCAATAGGGTAAAACGATTTGTAGTCTCTATCATAAGAAAGAGCACTGTATGTTCTTTTTTGGAATAATTTACCCATCAGCATAAAGAATAAAAGACCACAAAGTGTATCAAAATATCCCGGACCATAATCGGTCGCTACTTCATAAATACTTCTTCCAAAAAGTACAAATATTCCTAATACAATAGGAACATCAATATTGACGATTTTATTTTTTAAGCCATACCATGCCGACTTGTAGTAATCTGAAGCAGAATAAAAAACAACCGGGCAGGCCAATAGAAACATAAGTACCCTGAAAAGCCCTTTGTAATGCTCCATCCAATAATCCTCGCCTCCTACATATTCAGGGAACGCGAGGAACATCCCGTTCCCGAATGCAAAACCTGCAATGGCAAATTTTACAAGAAGCGATTTGTCCAGATGATCAACATTTTTTTCGGCAGTCTCAAGACTGATGACAGGTTTGTATCCCAGATTAGTTAAGAAATTAGCTAGTTCGCTTAATTTTAGATCATTATGATTGAATGAGATCTGTAAAGTCTTTCTGGTGAAGTTAACCTGAGAGTATTTAATGTACTTGTTTAACGTATGAAGGCTTTCCAGTAGCCAGATGCATGAAGAACAGTGGATTACCGGAATTTTAAACGTGACAAGACTTGTGTTTCCTTCTGAGAAATCAGTGATTTTCGAGAAAATTTCGGGGGTGTCCAGATAGTCAAATTGAGTAGAGTTTTCATCATTCGGACGAATTCCTGCGCCTTTATTCAGCTCATAGAAATTACTTAAATTGTTTGTATTCAGAATTTCGTAAACAGATTTACATCCGTTGCAACAGAAAATTCTTTCATCAAACAAAATTCTCTCCTTTTCTATACCTTGACCACAATGAAAACAGTTCTCGCTCACCACCCTAAAATATTGAACTACAAAATTATAACAATTTTTTTTGTTTATCGAGTTAAAAAGTTCTATTTTTGTGATAAATATCATATAAAATGCCGCAGGAACAACAGATAGCAATTGAAGAGAGGTTCGCCAGAGTTTTTAATGATAAATCATTTAAGGAAAGACTTTCTAGCGCAGATTTTGAAAAATATATTAACGGTAAAAAAAGATTGAGTTTTCAGAAACACGATACTATTTTTGAAGATGGTGAAGCTCCAAAAGGAGTCTTTGTTATTGAAAAAGGAGCCGCTAAATTATCAAAGTCAGGAGCATTTGGGAAAGATCAGATTTTAAGATTTATCAAAGAAGGGGACATTATCGGCTATCGTTCTTTGCTTTGCGGGGAAAATTTCCAAGCCAAAGCAGAAGCAATGACAGATATCGAGTGTGTTTTCTTACCAGCAGATATTTTCATGTATCTTTTGGAAGTAGACCCACAGTTATCTTTCGTAATGCTTCAAAAAATTTCTTACGAATTAGGAGAATCTTCCAACACCATTACATTCCTTGCTCAAAAAACAGTAAGGGAAAGACTTGCTGAAATCCTACTGCTTTTAGAACAGAAGCTAGGGGTAGATCCTGAAGGGTTTATCAAGATTTCGCTGACAAGGGAAGAAATTGCCAACATTATTGGTACGGCTACCGAAAGTGCCATCCGTTTGATTTCCGAATTCAAACAGGACAATCTGATTGAAGTGGACGGAAGAAATATCAAAATTCTCAATCACGACAAACTCATGAAACTCGGTCACGTAGTTTTATAAAAATCATAAAAACTTAAGTCGGCTCAGGGCCGACTTTTTAACTTTTAAAAATAGATAAATTATGTCTGTTCACTCTGAAATTAAAAAAGTTACGACTGAAACCTTGCGTAAAATGAAATTCGACAAGGAAAAAATTACAATGCTTACCGCCTATGATTTTACCACGGCAAAGATGGTAGATGCAGGGGGAGTAGATGCTATTTTGATTGGAGATTCTGCAGCGAATGTAATGGCTGGTTTTGAAACGACATTACCCATCACGCTGGATCAAATGATTTATCATGCACAAAGTGTGGTAAGAGGAACTGACAGAGCACTTGTTATTGCAGATCTACCTTTCGGGACTTATCAGAGTAACCCTGAAAAAGCATTAGAGTCTGCGGTAAGAATGATGAAGGAAGGAGGTGCTCATGCCGTGAAAATTGAAGGAGGGAAGGAAATTTCTAAATCTATCAAAAAGATTGTTAATGCCGGAATTCCGGTAATGGGACATTTAGGATTGACTCCACAATCTATTTATAAATTCGGAACCTATAAAGTAAGAGCTAAAGATGAAGCAGAAGCTGAAAAATTAATTGCAGATGCACAGCTTTTGGAAGAACTAGGCTGTTTTTCGGTAGTCTTGGAAAAAATTCCTGCTGAATTGGCGAAAAGAGTTACAGAAAGTATCTCTATCCCTACTATCGGAATCGGTGCGGGAGCAGATTGCGACGGACAGGTCTTGGTATACCATGACATGGTAGGAATGAACAAAGGATTTAGCCCTAAATTTTTAAGAAGATACCTTGATCTTTACACAGAAATTACAGGAGCTGTTGCTCAATACGTGAAAGATGTAAAAAGTGTAGAATTTCCAAACGAAAACGAAAGTTATTAATCCATGCAGAATCAACAACAATCTATTCAGGGAATATTATCAATTGCAGCACTGATTTGTCTTGCTGTAGGATGGTTTAATTTATTTTCACCTGAAATCAACCATTTACTTTCCAGAAAGGTCTTTTATGTACTGATAGGAGCAAGTTTTTTTATTCAGGCACCATTGCTTACCAATAAGAACTTTGTTTATGCAATGTATGCTGCTGCTGCACTATGTGTATTGGGAGCATTTATTCCGGAAAGTTCCAGCCTTTCAGTAGTTAAAACTATTGGTCTTTTGGGCGGTATTATTCTTTCACTATCAAACAGAAGAAGATAGATTATTATAGTATGAAGGACCAGATTGTATATGAAGACAACCATCTTCTGGTGATTAATAAAAAAGTCGGTCAGCTTGTACAGGGTGATAAGACGGGTGATGAATCACTATTAGAATCTATAAAGAATTTTATAAAAATAAGAGATGCTAAGCCGGGAAATGTTTTTCTCGGCTTGGTTCATCGTATAGACCGACCTACTTCAGGTCTTGTGATCTATGCTAAAACATCCAAGGCACTTTCCCGTCTTACACAGATGGTAAAGAACCGTGAGGTTAAAAAGACCTATTGGGCAGTGGTAGGAAAAGAAATGATTCCACAAAGCCAGAGGCTGGTTCATTATTTAAAGAAAAACGAGAAAAATAATAAAGCCATTGTTTTTCCTAAAGCTACTGAAGGGGCTAAAGAAGCTATATTGACCTATCATGTTATCAAAACATTGGATAACTACTTACTTCTTGAGATTGATTTGGAAACCGGAAGGCATCATCAGATCCGGGCTCAATTATCAAAGACGGGGATTCCGATTAAAGGAGATTTAAAATATGGATCTCCACGCTCCAATCCGGATGGAGGAATTAATCTTCATGCCAGAAAATTGGAATTTATTCACCCCGTTACTAAAGAAAATATTGAAATTATAGCTGCTGTTCCGCAGAATGACGCCATTTGGAGAGCTTGTGAAGAGTAAAAACTAAAACTAATAAATGAAAATCAAACTTATCTACCTGGCAGGATTCCTGGCTATTACCTCTTGTTCGAATAGTAATGATGAAATCCCAACGGAAAATAAGCAAGAACTAGAGATACAAAACATTACCAAGATGTCATGGACTTTTCCTTCTTTATTGGAATCAACAAATGGAAAAGATCCTAATTACCATTTTGAGTATGATTCCCAAGGAAGGCTAACTAAAAAGATTGGAGGAATATTGAAGATGCCTGGAAGTACAGGATGGGGGGGATCTTTTTTTACAAATAATGTTTATACTAGTATTACTTACAATGGTAATAATGCAGTGACCGGAAACTATTTTTCAGATGGATCTCCCAATTTACAAGTTAACGAAAGGTCTTTTAATTTTGACAATCAAGGAAGAGTTGTAAAGGCCGTGTTGTATTTTCCATCAAATCCGTTCTGGGAAAAACATTTAACTTACAATTATGATACATCAGGTAAGTTGATAAGTATTTTTACTCAAGTGCCTAATATGCCTTATTTTCCAACCGATCCAAATGATTATATTTTGACCTATTTGGAAAAGTTCACGTATGATACTTTAGGAAATTTACAGAAAGCAGTTACTACTGAAAGACATAATAATAATGATGCCCTTGTGATAAAAGAGATTGTGTTTAGTAATTTTGACTCTAGACCCAACATTTTCAAAAAATTGTGGATTATTGAAGACTATTTTTACTATTCATTATCAAAAAATAACTTCCAAAAACGAATTATTAAAGAATATAATGGAGTTAATACTACTACTAATCAGCAGGAATGGACCTATCAATACGATGCAGAAGGAAATATAAAACTTTTTTTCTAGGATTAAACGATCTTAAATAATGAAGGCTGTCTCTTTAGAGGTGGCCTTTTTTATTTCCATCAAATCAATTTTGTCTATTCTGAAAAAAATAGCTACCTTCGTCCTGACTTTAGGGGTGTCTGTTACCAACAGACTGAGACTTTACCCTTTGAACCTGATCTGGATTATACCAGCGTAGGGAAAAGTAGATGACTTTTGCTGTACATTCTATTGTACAATAATGGCCATTCCTAAAGTATATTAAATTATTAGGAATGGAACTTATAATCAACCACACCCGAAAAACATTTGATAAACTTCCTGAAAATCTGGAAGTACTTTTGGCTATGGAATTACCCGGAAAGAAAAAAGGGATTGCTATAGCTGTAAATAATCAAATTATACCACTGTCCGCCTGGGCAGAGACCCTTCTCAAAAATCAGGATTCAGTTTTAATCATCACTGCCACTCAGGGCGGTTAATTTTCATATTTAATACCAATATTTATGGCTCACTCTATTACATGTTCGCCATTTCCGAACTCAAAAAAGATTTATGTTGAAGGAAAAATACATCCTATCAATGTTGCAATGCGTGAAATACAACTTAGTCAGACAAAACTTACCAATGGCAGTTTTGAAGACAATGCTCCGGTAACGATTTATGATACTTCAGGCCCTTATACGGATGAAAATGCATCAATTGATATTCAGAAAGGGCTCCCAAGAATAAGAGAGCAGTGGATTCTCGACAGAAAAGATGTCAATATTCTTGAAGGCATTACCTCAGAATATGGAAAAGCTCGATTAGCGGATAGCCGTCTCGATGAATTACGTTTTTCTTATGATCATAAACCTAAGGTTGCAGAGCCGGGAAAAGAGCTTACTCAGCTTTACTATGCAAAACAGGGAATCATTACCCCGGAAATGGAATATGTAGCCATTAGAGAGAATCAACGAATTGAGCAGATTGAATCTGTTCCCAAAGAAATGGCTTTTCAGCATACAGGAAACAGTTTTGGAGCCAATACTCCGAAAAGCAAGATTACCCCTGAGTTTGTAAGAGACGAGATCGCGGCCGGAAGAGCAATTATTCCTAATAATATCAACCATCCTGAAAGTGAGCCAATGATTATCGGAAGAAATTTTCTCGTGAAAATCAATGCAAATATTGGGAACAGTGCGGTTTCTTCAAGTATTGATGAGGAGGTAGAAAAAGCAGTCTGGGCATGCCGCTGGGGAGCTGATACCATTATGGATCTTTCCACAGGAAAAAATATTCATGAAACAAGAGAATGGATTATCAGAAATAGTCCCGTTCCCATTGGTACAGTGCCTATTTATCAGGCATTGGAAAAGGTAAAAGGAGTTCCTGAAGATCTAACCTGGGAGGTTTTTAAAGATACTCTGATTGAACAGGCAGAGCAAGGAGTTTCTTATTTCACGATCCATGCCGGAGTTTTGTTACGCTATATTCATTTAACAGTTAATAGAGTTACCGGTATTGTTTCAAGGGGAGGCTCTATTATGGCAAAATGGTGTTTGTATCATCATAAAGAAAACTTCTTGTACACTCATTTTGAAGAGATTTGTGAGATCATGAAGAAGTATGATGTTGCTTTTTCTTTAGGAGATGGCCTTCGCCCGGGTTCTATTGCTGATGCCAATGATGCAGCACAATTTGCAGAACTTGAAACTTTAGGAGAACTCACTAAAATTGCCTGGAAACACAATGTACAGGTGATGATTGAAGGTCCCGGTCATGTTCCGATGCATATGATTAAAGAAAATATGGAGAAACAACTAGAGGTTTGTGATGAAGCGCCGTTTTATACCTTAGGCCCTTTGACAACTGATATTGCGCCGGGGTATGACCATATAACTTCAGGAATCGGAGCAGCAATGATTGGCTGGTTCGGATGTGCTATGCTTTGTTATGTGACTCCCAAAGAACATTTAGGATTGCCAAATAAAGAAGATGTAAAAGTTGGAGTGATCACCTATAAATTAGCGGCCCATGCTGCTGATTTGGCAAAAGGACATCCGGGAGCTCAATATAGAGATAATGCATTAAGTAAAGCTAGATTTGAATTCAGATGGGAAGACCAGTTTAATCTTTCGCTGGATCCGGACACAGCCAGAGCTTATCATGATGAAACCCTTCCGGCTGAAGGAGCCAAAATTGCTCATTTCTGTTCTATGTGTGGTCCAAAATTCTGCTCTATGAAAATTACTCAGGAAATCCGTGAATCTGCAGAGAAAGGAATGCTCGATATGTCCAACGAATTTATCGAAAAAGGAAAAGAAATTTATATATGATCCTTGTTATCACTCCTGAGCTGGTCGTTCCCAATGAAACTGATCGTATTAATCAGATGTTTCAGGAGGGACTGGATTTGTTACACATCCGAAAGCCCGGGATCAACCGAAATGAATTGACCGATTTTATTAACGAAATTGATGAAACCTTCCATCCACAATTAGTATTGCACACTCACTATGATCTTGGACAGGAGTATATGATTTCACGATTTCATTGTAGAGAGGCCGATCGGCAACAAAAGAAGGATATGTCTTTTGTTGAAGGTACTATCATTTCAACTTCTGTACATCACATCACTACTTATAATAGCTTGGAAAAGAAATGGGAATATGCTTTCATAAGCCCATTCTTTCCAAGTATTTCTAAAAAAGGGTATGGAGATGATTCTACGATTATAGATGAAATAAAAGAACGAAATAATCCGCAGGTTAAATTGATTGCTTTGGGCGGGATTACTCATGAAAATATTCAAAAAGCTTTTGATACGAGAGTGGATGGAGTTGCCTTATTAGGAGGAGTTTGGGAGGTAGATCAGCCATTAGAAGCATTTAAAAAATGCAGAAAGGCTATTCTTTAAAATTGTTATACATGGAAAAACTACAATATATATCACAGGGGGTTACCATTGAAGAGCAGGAGATTAATATCAGGAAAGCCTTAGATCATGGAGTAAAATGGATACAGGTGAGGTGGAAAAATGCTCCTGAAAATGAATTAATCCGTCTTTGTGAAGCGATAAAACAGCTTTGTAATACATATCAGTCAGTTTATATCATTAACGATAATGTGCAATTGGTGAAAGAAATAGATGCAGATGGAGTTCATCTAGGTCTTAATGATGGGTCTGTTAAAGAAGCACGGCTCATTTTAGGAAATAATAAAATAATTGGAGGGACAGCAAACACGCTCTCTGATATTATTCAAAGAATTGGTGAACCATGTGATTATATAGGCTTAGGGCCTCTGAGATTCACTTCAACCAAAGAGAAATTAAGTCCGATCCTCGGTTTTGAAGGATACCAAAAGATCATTGAAAGTTTAAAAGAAGAATCGATAAAAATTCCTAAAATATTTGCTATCGGAGGTGTTGCGCTGGAGGATATTTTACCGTTGCAAGAGATGGGCATCTATGGAGCCTCTATTTCTGGACTGATTACAAAACATCCTTCCATTATCAATGAATTTAAAAAAGTAATGATATGAACAATAATCAAAAATTAATAATTGCCGGCAGAACTTTTGAATCGAGGCTGTTCCTGGGAACAGGTAAATTCGGAAGCCTTAGAGATATGACATCATCAGTTATCGCTTCAGAAACCGATATGGTAACTATGGCTTTGAAAAGAATTGATGCACAATCGCCTGAAGATGATCTGCTTGATTCATTAAGAGAAACACATGTTGATCTTCTTCCCAATACTTCAGGAGCAAGAACGGCAAAAGAAGCTGTATTGGCTGCGCAATTGGCCAGAGAAGCATTAGAAACGAATTGGGTAAAACTTGAGATTCATCCGGATCCTAAATATTTGTTGCCAGATCCTATTGAAACCTTGTATGCTACTGAAGAACTTGCAAAATTAGGATTTATTGTGATGCCCTATATTCATGCTGATCCGGTTTTGTGTAAACGCCTTGAAGATGTAGGAACTGCTGTAGTAATGCCATTGGGAGCGCCTATCGGAACCAATAAAGGCTTGAGAACATTAGACTTTTTAGAAATTATAATTAGTCAGAGCAATGTTCCGGTTGTAGTAGATGCAGGAATAGGA
The DNA here is from genome assembly GCA_963518055.1 of uncultured Chryseobacterium sp. GTDB lineage: Bacteria > Bacteroidota > Bacteroidia > Flavobacteriales > Weeksellaceae > Chryseobacterium. The sequence goes on along the minus strand of CAUQIC010000003.1, from coordinate 107,981 downwards.
GCCCCTTCTGATGCTGCAAAAGCAATGGAGATGGGAGCAGATGCCGTTCTTGTGAATACAGCCATTGCAGTAGCACGGAATCCGGTAAATATGGCTGTAGCCTTTAAAGAAGGGGTTATTGCAGGAAGAAGGGCTTTTGAGTCAGGATTAGGAGCCATAGCGCAGCATGCTGAAGCATCTAGTCCGCTAACTTCATTTTTATTCGAATAAAGATTAAAATAATGCATAGCTTTAAAGATGTTTTTGAGCACTATCAATGGGATGAGGTGAAAGCTAAGTTGGGAAAAGTAACCCTATCTGATGTTAGAAACAGCCTTCAGAAAAAGTATAAAACAATTGATGATTTTCTGAACCTTCTTTCGCCGGCGGCTTCCCTGGAGCTGGAACTGATGGCAGTAATGACACGTGCACTCACGCAGAAACGATTTGGTAAAACCATTCAGCTATACGCCCCGCTCTATCTCAGCAATGAATGTCAGAATATATGTACATATTGTGGTTTTAGTCTAGATAATCACCTAAAAAGAAAGACCCTTTCTGATATAGAGCTTATGGTAGAGACCTCCGTATTAAAATCTATGGGAGTAAATCACGTTCTGTTGGTAAGTGGAGAAGCCAATAAAATTGTGGGAGTGCCTTATTTTCAAAATGCAGTTCGATTATTGAAGCCTCATTTCTCTAATATCTCTATTGAAGTACAGCCTTTAATGGAGGATGAATACCGACTTCTTCGGGAAGAAGGTGTACATTCAGTATTGGTCTATCAGGAAACTTATCATCAGGATGTTTACAAGGAATACCATCCTAAGGGGAAAAAATCAAATTTTCAATTTCGATTGGATACACCGGACAGAATTGGTAGAGCAGGTATCCACAAAATAGGTCTTGGTGTTTTGCTGGGATTGGAAGACTGGCGTGTTGACAGTTTCTTCAATGCTCTTCATATTGATTATCTTCAAAAACAATATTGGAAGACTAAATTTTCAGTTTCTTTTCCAAGACTGAGACCGGCAGAAGGTATTATAGAACCTAATTTTATTATGGAAGACAAAGATCTTCTTCAGTTGATCTGTGCCTACAGAATCTGGAATGAGGACCTGGAAATTTCAATATCCACCAGGGAAAATGAAACCTTCAGAAATCATATCGTATCATTGGGAGCCACGGCAATGAGTGCAGGATCCAAAACCAATCCGGGCGGATATTCTGTAGATAAAGAATCTTTGGAGCAATTTGAAACCAGTGACGAGCGAAGTATGGATGAAATCAGAAACATGATTAAAAAAGCAGGATATGATCCTGTAATGAAGGACTGGGATTCTGTCTACAGTGGGATTTAAGCCTAAACCGGTAACAGTTTTTAAGAGGTTAAAATAAATGAACATGCAAAGCGAAGATATTTTTGAAAGATACAGCCGGCAAATATTTATTGAAGAAATAGGATTAGAAGGACAGAAGAAAATCATGGCTTCAAAAGTACTTGTAGTAGGGGCAGGAGGCTTGGGAAGTCCTGTAATTCAGTATCTTTCAGCAGCCGGAGTAGGAACTTTGGGGGTTGTTGATTTTGATGATGTTGAGCTTCATAATCTCAATCGGCAGGTAATTCATAAAGAAAATGGGGTAGGGGTGCCAAAAGTAGAAAGTGCTGAGGTATTTGTAAAAAACTTTAATCACCATATAAAGTTTGTCGGGATCAAACAGAAAATTAGCCAAAAGAATGTTGAAGAAATTTTATCTCAATATGATATTATTATTGATGGATCTGATAATTTTTCGACAAGATATCTTGTAAATGATACTTGTGTACAGTTGAAAAAAGCTTTGGTATACGGAAGTATTCTGGGATTTTCAGGGCAGATAGCAGTTTTCAATTATAAAGGCGGTAAAAGCCTAAGAGATCTGTTTCCTGAACCTCCTTTTGATGAAGAGCTTCCGGATTGTGACAGTCTTGGCGTTCTGGGAGCGTTACCCGGTATGATAGGAAGTATGATGGCGCTTCAGGCGCTTAAAATTATAACAGGTCTTCCGGTGAATATCAATCAGATTACGCTGGTCGATACAATGAGTTGGAGATTTCAGACATTGGATTTTTGATATTAAACACAAATTTACATATCAAAATGAACTGACTTTAGCCCGTTTACTTTTGAATAGCTATTCCATTTGTTTTAGCGAGAACCTAATCAATTTTTCGTGTGTATCGAATTATAAACATAAAATCGGCAGTAAAAATATTTTACCGCCGATTTTTGAGTTGTTGATCTGTTGGATTACTGCCCTTGCTGTTGCATTACTCCTCCGCTATCTTCTTTCTTCGTCTGGTTTAAGATATTGGCATCCTCTTTAGCCAGTTTATTTTTGGTAGGAATTTTATAATTGATTGAAATTCCAAAATTTCTTGAATCATATTTAGTCCTAAGCACTACACTCTCACCTGTTGGCGGATTAGAACGTACCTGCATTACTTGTCCGTTGAAAATATCATTAGCAAAAACAGAGATTGTAAGACGGTTGTCCAGAAATTTTTTCGTGAGCGTAATATCTAAGTTATTGTTGAATGGCTTTTCTGCCGTAAAATAAAAATATCCTGCTTTTGGAGTCAGATAGCTGTAATTAGCCGTCAGTTTAATATCTTTTGGAAGAAGCAATTGTGTCATCACATTGAAAATCCAAAACCCTCTGTTGTTAAGATTATCGATTTCATGCTTCTGATATCCTGCATAAAGATACATGAAGTTCATTTTATCAGGATTGAAATTAGATTTCATAATCTCACCTATTGACTTAGTGAAAATCAAAAATGGAACAGGAAGTCCAACGTTGAAATTGTGAATTTTCATGTTGGAGATATTAATTTGCTCATTATAAAGATTTTTACCGTCTTTTCTAATGAGCTGTGCCACCTGGTTACTCGCTGAACTTACACTATATCCGATAAAAGCGTAATCAAAGGCAGAAACTTTTAACTCATAGTTATCAAAAATAGTGGGCTGAAGATTCGGATTACCGTTGATTTGCGTATTTGGCCCAGAGAATGTCGTGTTATTCGGGTTAAGGGCTGAGATACTAGGAAGGTTGATTTTTCTGTTATAATTGGCCGCAATATAAATCTGATTCATCAGATTATACTGTACACTTGCATTAGGGAATAACTTAAACTTTTTAAAAGGCATAAGATCCTTTTGTACAACAGTTCCCAAGCTGTCTTTTCTTGTAATCCCGTAGATATCATAATTTTCCGCTCTTGCTCCCAATGTAAAATCAACCTTTTTCAATTTAGCCTGAAATTCAAGGTAAGTAGAAGCTGTCTGTCTGTGATACTCAAGATTCTTAAGCCCTTTGCTTTCGGTATTATAATCCTGTCTTTCATACAAACCTCCGGCACTTACTTTTCCTCCGTCAAGTAACTTAATAGGCTGGGCATAGTCTACTTTAAAATTGGCTACCCTCATGTCCGATTTATTATTAAGGATATCATTGATACCGGGATTTAAAAATGTTTGTCCATCATCGGTATACTTTCCCTTTTGATAAAAGTTGTCCTGAGAAAACTTGCTGTCGGCTTTAGTAAACCCAAACTGGAAATCAAGTTTTTGAGATTTCTCCGCAAAACGTTTCTGATAAGTTACTACGGCTTCCTGCCTTAATGTATTTGTGCGTGCAGCATCAGAAGAACTAAATTGAGCTTCTCTGAAAGTTTGAGTAGGTTTATATAAAAGATCTGCAATACCATTACTTAAAGTGTAGTTATCGTTATTATTGTGATAAATATCGTAATTCAATAATAATTTGTCTTGCCCTAAATCAAATGATAATCCTGATTTTGCAAAATAACCACGTGCGTATCTGTCAGTTCCACTGTTGAGTAAAACATCCTGTTGAGTATTCATCATACTTTCACGATAATTTTGACCCACATTAAGCTGCCATCCAAAATACTTATTTCGGGCATTTAAATTAATTGAATTACTTATTCTATTTCTGTATTTATCGTAATTGGTGAATGTGTAATTTCCTGAATAAGTTGCGCTTAGATATTTATTGGCATTTTTATTTGTAATAATATTCATGATAGCACCTCCTGATGTAGCAGGAAATTCTGCTCCCGGTTGTGTAACCACTTCAATTTTTTCCACAGAATTCGCAGGCATGCTTTCTAAGAAAGAGTTTAGCTCATTGGAGGTAATGTTTAAAGGTCTTCCGTTGAGGTAGACATCCAGCATCTTTCCTTGGTACATCATCCCTGCAATGTCTGTAGCAACTAGCCCCGGAAGTTTTTTAATTCCTTCCAATACATTCCCATTGTTTAGCTGAGGTTGCTCAGAAAAATCAAAAATAGTACGGTCGGCTTTTTGTTCAATGGCCTTTTTAGTTTTGGTAATGACTACCCCTTCAATTTGGTTCTCTTTAGTCTGTTGTGGACTGTTTTTCTCTTGTGAATAAGCTACGATAGAGCTTACAAGAGACAGAGTCAGTATAATTTTTTTCATAATGTTTTTTTACTACTCTTTAGTTAGACGCTGAAAAAGGAAATTTGTTACGATAAGTTTTAGAAAATCAAAATTTTATGTGGAATATTTTTTTATTTCTGAAATAATTATATCTTTGTCGGGTAATTATCAAGAATCTCTAGATGGGATAGCAACCTGCAAAAACAAGCAAGGTGCTACAATAGATAAGCCGGAATCTCCGGAAAAAATGTTTAATCTATCTTACTCCCATCTTGAATTTTTGTTTAAAAGTTTAAATAAATGTTTAAAGACAAGGGAAATCACATTACAAATTCGAATTTTTATTCTTCAGATTATGAAGCCAGACTTCATTACGCTGATATGTTTTCATGCCATTTCTACATGTGCATGTGTTGCTGTTTCTAGCAAGTCCCTTTAGATAACCAATAAACTTCTCAGGCTGACAGATTCTAACCTTAAAATTAAGGTTACAGGAATTGTTTTGCCTTTCACTAAGACTAACAATTAAAATAAAAAACACATGCATAATTTTACAAAAAGAGGTATTATCACTTCTGCAACACTTATTTCGACATTCTATTTTGCACAATCACAGGGGGATACCATTGCATCCAAAAAGATCGATGATGTAGTTATTCTTGGATCCCGAGGATCCGGAAGATCATTAACAGAAACCCCGGTGCCGGTAGATATTATTAATATTTCAAAAATTTTAAAACAAAGTCCTGTTAATAATATCAGTCAGGCTTTAAACTATATTGTACCTTCTTTTTCATCAACTTCACATACGGTTAATGACGGAACAGATTTTGTAGATCCGGCATTATTAAGAGGACTTGGTCCGGACCAGGTTTTGGTTTTACTTAATGGAAAAAGAAGGTACCAGTCTTCATTAATTAATGTGACGCTTACCCCAGGAAGAGGCTCTGTAGGTACAGACCTTAATGCGATTCCTGCTTTTGCGTTAGATAAGATTGAAGTTTTGAGGGATGGTGCTTCCGCTCAATATGGCTCTGATGCAATTGCAGGGGTAGTCAATCTTGAGCTTAAAAAGAGATTAGGGCTTTCCGGACAAGTTTTTTTGGGAGGGTATGCTTCTTCCGTAGCTAAGAATTTCTCGGGCGGTATTGATGGGCAAACAATCTCTGTAGACCTTAATTACGGTGCCAAAATAGGAAAAACAGGATTTTTTAATATTACAACTTCTGCACAATACCGTGATCCATATTCCAGAGCCGGAGTTAGAGAAGGAGATATCTTTAATGCTTATAATGCTGTTAATTACAGAGCTTTACAAGATGGTGTTAATATTGATGGATTATATAAAAATATTAATAATACTTCTAATACTCAACAAATTATTAATACCATTAAGCAATATGCAACAAAGGTTAACTATTTCTCTCCGGATTTTCAGTCTCAGATTTCAAATACGAACAGTATTTCCGGACTTCAGGGATTATTAAATAAAGATTTTACTAATCAGGAACTGGCTTATAGAGGTCTTGAAAGAAAAGATTTTAGTTTGAGAGCCGGACAGTCTAAATTACAATCTGCACAGGTCTTTTTCAATTCTGAAGTGCCGGTCAATGATGATTGGAAGGTATATTCTTTTGGAGGATATAGTTATCGTTTAGGAAATGCCGGAGGTTTTTACAGGCTTCCTAATAATGAAAGGAATATCAATGCAATAACACCTAATGGCTATTTACCCCAGATTGAAGCAACAGTGAATGACTATTCTCTTGCTGCAGGAGTAAAAGGGAAGTGGAATGGCTGGAATATTGACTTAAGTAACACATTCGGAAAAAATGCTTTCAATTTTGGTGTTGTCAATACTTTTAATGCTTCTCTTACAGATCTTTCACCAAGAACATTTACCGCAGGAGGTTCAGAATTTTCACAAAATACAGTCAATCTGGATTTTTCAAAAAAATATGATGTTTTACAAGGTTTAAATGTGGCATTCGGAGGTGAATACAGATATGAAAATTATAAAATAAGTCAAGGAAAGGAAAATTCTTATGCTTCCTATGATATTTTCGGAAATATTGTAACGACTAATACTCCTGAAAATGAAAAAGTAACAGATTTTTTTGGAAAGGTAAGACCTGCAGGAGCACAAGTCTTTCCTGGTTTTAGCCCTGATAATGCAGTCTCCGGAAATAGAAACAGCGTTGCTGCTTATGCTGATGTGGAACTTGAAGTAACTAAAGGCTGGCTGTTAGAAGGGGCTTTACGTTTCGAAAATTATTCCGATTTCGGATCTACATTTAATTATAAACTGGCTACAAATGTAAAGCTAGCCCCTAATTTGAATTGGAGAGGGGCTGTTTCTACAGGTTTTAGAGCTCCGTCATTAGCTCAGATTTATTATAGCTCAACTTCTACACTCATTCAACAAGGCAAAACAACACAGGTAGGAACTTTTAGGAATAATTCAGAAGCGGCTCAGGCGCTTGGTATCCCGAAATTAAAACAAGAAACATCACAGTCCTTTAGCACGGGGTTTACCTTTAAAGTTCCAAGCATCAATTTAGTGTTTACGGCTGATGCTTATCTTATTAAAATTAAAGATAGAGTAGTACTTACAGATCTTTTTTATCGTCCTGATGGTAATTTTACACCGGGCTCTGATCAGGCTGTTCTTCAAGGAGCTTTTGATCTGGCAAGAGCTAGTGCAGCTAACTTCTTTGCCAATGCCGTTGATTCTGAAACCAAAGGCTTGGATATTACAATTTCTCAGACTTCTAAGATATCATCCGGAGTTTCTTTAGAGAATAATCTGGGATTAAACCTTAATAAAACCAAAAGAGTAGGAGAAATTCATGCATCACCAAAACTGGTTAGCCAAATTGATAATTACTTTTCAGAACCCAACAGAGTCTATTTTGAAGAAGCTGTTCCCCGTGTAAAAGCTACTTTGTCTAATAATCTAAGAATATCCGGTTTAAATATTTTAGTCCGAAACTCTTTCTTTGGTAAAGTTACAGATGCCGATGTTGTAGATGCCAATTTTGATGGAGTCACAGGAAGCAGAGAACATTTCGTATTAAATAACCGTTTTATAACCGACCTTTCAGTGGGGTATGACTTTAATAAGAATATTTCGGCAACCATAGGGAGTAACAATATATTCAATATACTTCCTTCAAAAAGCCCTAATATCAACTCATTAACTGCTGATAATCAATTTGTGTATTCCAGACAGGTTTCACAGTATGGAATTGGGGGTAGATTTGTATTTGCGAGAATAGAGTTTAAATTCTAAAATGCTATTTAAATAAAAAAACAGAGATTTAATCTCTGTTTTTTATTGATCATCATCTTTAATTTTTTTTGACCCACATAGTTTTAATATACTTTAGTAATGTCTTTACCCTTTATAGATTGAACTATATCCCAATGCTCATCGGTAAGTCCATCCTCAGGCCTTATGCGGATAATATCAAAAATAAAATCTTCCTCGGCGCCATTATTGGTATTGAAATAATTCATTTCTACAATGAAATCTCCTTCTCCTAGAATGAATTTATTACTTACTTTCAACGTTGTTCCAAAATTTTTCATTTGTTCAAACCAAATCCCTAACTGTTCTCTTCCGTCTTTAATAAAAGGATTATGTTGCTTATAGACAGTAGTGGCTGTAGTGGCAACTCGGGTAGCTTCCACGATAGAATAATCGAGCTTATTGAACATATCTTCATCTGCCTGTTTGAATTTTGCCAGATTACTGATTCCTGAAGTCAGGGCATAGTTAACCTTTGGCCCGTCAAACATAGTTCTCCCACTGGCTGTAGTAGTAGGTTGTTCCTGAAGGTTACCCCAGTGCTCAATAATTTTACCATGATCTCCAAGTTTAAACAATTCTCCGCGGGCAACGGTTCCTTCTCCATTCTTTTCCTCCACATGAAGAAATACATAGGCACCTTGCTGTATAACCCGGTGTATAGTCACATGGTAATTTGCACTTTTAGCAGTTTGTAAAGCATAATCTTTCAACCCGGTGTAGGTGTAATTTCCTGATTCCGGTTGATGCTCTTTATAACTGCTTCCCACATAAAGATCGGCTTTACCTTGGTTGTTCGGAGAATAAAGATCAGCATAAAATTTCACAACAGTTTCTTTAGGATCTTTAACGTTTGTGTTATCGCTGCTTTCTGTACAAGAGCTGGACGTAACTGATAGGGCGGCCATTACTATGGCTGCATTTAATTTTTTTAGACTCATGAAGTGTATTTTTTTGTCTAAAGTAAAAAACATTTTTGAGAAAAGACGTGTTTTTTAATAAAAATGTAATAAAAATTGTTACATTTCAAAATTTGAAAATAATTTTTGCTTTTTTGCCAGAATTTTAAAAGGGAAAAAGATGAAGAGTATATAAATAACAAAGCAGCCTCCAAAAGGGGACTGCTTTATAATTGATCAATCTAACAATTAATCTTATTTTTCCTGTTGTTTAATCAAGTTCAGTGCAGAACCGGCCTTGAACCAATCAATCTGTTGATCGTTGTAGGTATGGTTTGCCATGATAATATCTTTAGTTCCGTCTTTATGAATGAATTCTAAAGTTAATTGTTTTCCCGGAGCAAACTGATCAAGATCTAAGAAATTAACAGTGTCATCTTCCAGGATTTTATCATAATCTGTCTCATTAGCGAAAGTGATTCCCAGCATACCTTGTTTTTTAAGGTTGGTTTCGTGGATTCTTGCAAATGATTTTACCAATACCGCTTTTACTCCAAGATGTCTAGGCTCCATAGCAGCATGCTCTCTTGAAGAACCTTCCCCATAGTTTTGATCTCCTACAACAATAGTGGGAACACCTGCAGCTTTGTATGCTCTTTGTACAGCAGGAACTTCACCGTATTCACCTGTTAATTGATTTTTAACATGGTTGGTTTCCATGTTGTAAGCATTTACTGCCCCAATCAACATATTGTTTGAAATATTATCCAAATGACCTCTGTATTTCAACCATGGTCCCGCCATGGAGATATGGTCGGTTGTACATTTTCCGAAAGCTTTGATCAATACTTTAGCTCCTGTAATGTTTTTACCGTCCCAAGCAGGGAATTCTTCTAACAACTGAAGTCTGTCTGAAGTTGGACTTACATTAACAACAACACTGGATCCGTCCTCAGATGGAGCTTGGTATCCATTGTCATCTACAGCAAATCCTTTTTCAGGAAGCTCGAATCCTTTAGGCTCGTTAAGCTTCACTTGTTCTCCGGATTCGTTAGTTAATGTATCTGTAATAGGGTTGAAGTCTAATCTTCCTGAGATAGCAACAGCAGCTACCATTTCAGGAGAAGCTACAAATGCATGGGTATTTGGGTTCCCATCAGCTCTTTTTGCAAAGTTTCTGTTGAAAGAGTGAATAATAGAGTTTTTCTCTCCTTTTTCAGCTCCTTCTCTGTCCCATTGCCCGATACATGGGCCACAAGCATTGGTAAAGATTCTTGCATTTTCAAATTTTCTGAAAGAATCTAAAAAGCCGTCTCTTTCCGCTGTAAATTTCACTTGCTCAGAACCTGGGTTAATCCCTAAAATTGCTTTAGGTTTTACTCCTTTTGATACGGCATCTTCTACAATAGAAGCAGCTCTTGATAAATCTTCATAGGAAGAGTTGGTACAAGAACCAATAAGTGCCCATTCAACTTCTAAAGGCCATCCGTTAGCCTCAGCTTTAGCTCTGAATTCTGCAACCGGAGTCGCTAAATCCGGAGTGAAAGGCCCATTTAAATGAGGCGTTAATTCAGAAAGGTTAATTTCGATTAACTGATCGAAATACTTTTCCGGATTGGCGTATACTTCAGCATCACCTGTTAAGTGTTCCGCAATTTTATCAGCAGCATCTACAACATCCTGTCTTCCTGTTGCAGATAAATATCTTCTCATTGAATCATCGTATCCGAAAGTTGAAGTGGTAGCTCCAATTTCAGCACCCATATTACAAATAGTACCTTTACCTGTTGCAGAAAGAGATTCTGCCCCTTCACCAAAGTATTCTACGATACATCCTGTGCCTCCTTTTACTGTAAGGATTCCTGCTACTTTTAAGATTACATCTTTTGCAGAAGTCCATCCGTTCATTTTACCGGTTAATTTAATCCCGATAAGTTTAGGCATTTTAAGCTCCCAGGCCATTCCGGCCATTACATCTACTGCATCCGCACCTCCTACACCAATAGCTACCATTCCTAGTCCGCCGGCATTTACGGTGTGTGAGTCGGTACCAATCATCATACCTCCCGGGAATGCATAGTTTTCTAGTACAACCTGGTGAATGATACCCGCTCCAGGTTTCCAGAATCCTATTCCGTATTTATCACATACGGAGCTTAGAAAATTGAATACCTCAGAGTTTTTGTTGATACCTTCCTGTAAATCTTTATCTGCACCTACTTTAGCCTGAATCAGGTGATCTGCGTGAGCCGTTGAAGGAACAGCTACTTTCGTTTTTCCTGCCTGCATAAATTGTAAAAGTGCCATCTGCGCAGTTGCATCCTGCATTGCTACTCTGTCTGGTGCAAAGTCTACATACGAATTTCCTCTTTCATATTCTTGTGTAGCATTTCCTTCCCAAAGATGGGTATAAAGGATTTTTTCTGAAAGGGTAAGAGGTTTTCCCACGATTTGTCTTGCAGCAGCAATTCTTTCAGGGTAGCGCTCATACACTTTTTTGATCATATCAATATCAAAAGTCATATCTATTGTAATTTTTATTCTTTTTCATGATGTCTCTTTCTCTGTTTTGAGATAGAAAACCTATTTTATTTACATCAAAAAACGTTCCTATAATCCTTAAACAGAGATAAACCTGATACTCAAATCAAGTGATTTTATCACTTTCAATTTAAGAAAAAATAGATTCTTTTTTTTAGATTTTGTCAGAAAAAAATGGTAATTATCTTAAAATAGAACGATTCTAAACAAAAAAATAGAAAGATTTTAAATCCTAAAGGACTAAAATCTTTCTATTATATGATTTTCAAAAGTCTTACGACTTATCTGTAAATTCTCTTAGTGAGCGTGTGTACTTGTCAATTCTTTGATGGAAGGGACAAAAGTTGTAAGGTCAATACCCTCTACAGCCGCTTTGTACTCTTCAATATTTGGAATTCTACCAATAATTGCAGATAGTACAACAACAGGAGTTGATGCCAGTAAAGATTCTCCTTTTTTACGTTCGGAATCCTCAACAACTCTTCCCTGGAATAGACGTGTTGAAGTTGCCAGTACAGTATCTCCTTTAGCTGCTTTTTCCTGGTTACCCATACAAAGGTTACATCCCGGACGCTCAAGATACATTACGTTTTGATATTCTGTACGGGCCTCACCTTTTGGAGCATTATCATTGAACTCAAAACCGGAATATTTTTCTAATAATTCCCAATCTCCTTCTGCTTTTAGCTCATCAATGATATTGTAAGTAGGAGCAGCCACTACAAGAGGTGCGTTAAATTCTACTTTTCCTTTTTGCTTTTCAAGGTTTCTCAACATTTGAGAAACGATCTTAAGATCTCCTTTGTGGACCATACAAGATCCTACGAAACCAAGGTCTACTTTTTTCTCTCCTCCATAGTAAGAAAGATCTCTGATCGTATCGTGAGTATATCTCTTAGAAACATCATCGTTGTTTACATCCGGGTCAGCAATCATAGGTTCTACGATTACATCAAGATCTACAACAACTTCAGCATAATATTTAGCATTAGAATCCGGAGTAAGAGCGGGTTTTTCACCTGATCTGATCTCTTCAATTCTCTTATTAGCCTTGTCAATTAATCCCTGAAGAACTTTGTTATGGTTGTCCATCCCTTTATCAATCATGATCTGGATTCTGCCCTTAGCAATTTCCAATGATTCAATTAGAGTATTATCTTCAGAAATGTTGATAGAAGCTTTTGCTTTCATCTCAGCAGTCCAGTCTGTAAATGTAAATGCCTGGTCTGCAGGAAGTGTTCCAATGTGGACCTCAATGATTCTTCCCTGGAATACGTTCTCTCCTCCGAATTGCTTTAACATTTGAGCCTGAGTAGCATGAACAACATCACGGAAATCCATGTGAGGTTTCATTTCACCTTTGAAAGTTACTTTTACAGATTCAGGGATTGGCATTGATGCTTCACCTGTAGCTAATGCAAGAGCAACCGTTCCTGAGTCAGCTCCGAAAGCAACTCCTTTAGACATTCTTGTGTGAGAGTCACCACCAATAATGATAGCCCACTCATCTACAGTGATATCATTAAGAACTTTGTGAATAACGTCAGTCATAGAGTGGTATTCACCTTTCGGGTCACGAGCGGTGATTAATCCGAAATCGTTCATGAATTTCATTAACTTAGGAATGTTTGCCTGAGCTTTTTTATCCCAAACTGAGGCGGTGTGACATCCTGATTGGTAAGCACCGTCAACAACCGGAGAAATTACGGTTGCCGCCATTGATTCAAGCTCCTGAGAAGTCATAAGACCTGTCGTGTCCTGAGAACCAACGATATTTACCTGTACACGAACATCAGAACCAGCGTGTAATACTTTCCCAGGTGTAGAACCAACAGCATTTCTGTTGAAGATTTTTTCTACTGCAGTAAGCCCTTGTCCCTCGTTAGAAATTTCTTTTGATGGAGCAAAAACCTGAGGAGCTTCAACACCTAGCAGTTCAGCAGCAAATGTTTGAAGCTTTTTACCAAATACGATAGCGTATGATCCACCAGCTTTAATGAATTCCATTTTCTGAGGAGTAAATGCCTTAGAAATGTCAATCAGTTCCTGGTCGCCATTATATAATTTTTTTGTCTTTGTATTGATTGTAAGAACAGTTCCTGTAGCTACTGAATAAGCTTGCTCAAGAATTGGCTCACCATTTTCGTTACGAACAGGGTTGCCTTCTGTATCCAGTTTTTTAACCCAGTTTTTAAGGTCGATACCAATACCTCCGGTAACATCCACTGTAGTAAGGAAGATTGGAGAAATACCGTTAGTACCTCCCACGATTGGAGCAAAATTTACGAATGGTACATATGGGCTGGCTTGTTTTCCTGTCCAAAGAGCTACGTTGTTTACTCCTGACATTCTTGATGAACCTACTCCCATTGTTCCTTTTTCAGCGATCAGCATTACACTCGCATCAGGATGTTGTGCTTGAAGAGCTTTAATCTCATCTTGCGCCTGAGGAGTAATCATACATTTTCCGTGAAGTTCACGGTCTGATCTTGAGTGTGCCTGATTTCCCGGAGAAAGTAAATCCGTTGAAATGTCACCCTCACCTGCTATATAGGTAACCACTTTGATTTCTTCTGCTGCTTCAGGAAGCTTTGTGAAGAATTCAGCCTTAGCATAGCTTTCAATAATTTCTTTAGCAATTTCGTTCCCGCTGTTGAAAGCCTCCTTCAAACGGTTAGTATCTGCTTCATAAAGGAAAACCTGTGTTTTAAGAACCTTTGCCGCTTCCTGAGCAATAGAAAGATCATTACCTAAAGCAAGATCCAACAATACTTCAATAGAAGGACCTCCCTTCATGTGAGATAACAATTCAAAAGCAAAAGCCGGAGATATTTCTTCTACTACGGACTCACCCAGAATGATTTCTTTTAAAAATTTAGCTTTAACTCCTGCTGCACTTGTTGTTCCCGGCAGGGTATTGTAGATGAAAAATTTAAGAGAATCTGATCGATCTGCATTACCTGAATCTTTAATTTGTGCGATGATTTCGCTTAGTAATTCAGCACCATCAATTGGCTTTGGATGAAGGCCCTGGCTTTTTCTTTCTTCAATCTCTTTGATGTAATCCTTATACATATTCATAATAGAAGTCTTTCACTTTTAAAGGCAGATATATAAAACAGTTTTCAATACTGCAGCTGCTTTTTTACCGGTCTATATCAAATACAATTAATAACATTTTGAGTTCCTGTACTTTGATATATAAGTTGATCCGGACTAAAGTCAGTATAATCTAAGTCTTCTTTTAAAAGTTTTAAAATTATTAAACAATTCAAAATGTTCCCAAAAATACGAATTTTTACTGTTTTATGAAGATGAAATTATTTAGATTCTTTATAAATATGAATTTGATAATTTCTATTTTTGGCCGTAATTTTGCAAGCAAATGGTGAATATGAAAAATATCCTGAATCTTTTGTGCGTTTTTATTTCGATTTCCGTTTTCTCACAGACTAAATCTGTGAAAAAAAGCGGTGTGAAAAATATAAACAGAAGCGCGATCAAAAAAGGGGTTGTAGGTGGTAAGCCAAATCCTGATCTGGTCATAATCAACAAAGATCTTCCTCTTTTAATTCCAAAGAAAAAAGATGAAAAGTTCGGATATGTCAATCAAAACGGGAAATTTATTATTCAACCTGAGTATCATATTGCCGTATTTTTTTACGAAGATTGTAACCTTTTAAACTCTCCTAATGAGAAAGTGAGAAAGTTTGGGACGGATGAGTATGCAACGGTAGAAAAAGATATGATTTCCTATCGTATTGATCAGTCGGGCAAGAGAGTATACCAATTTAAAGATTCAGATTTAGGAAAATGTAAATTTGGAGAGTATAAACAACAGTTATTTCAGGCTTATGTGCTGAATGGTTTCTACGGAGTCATTGAGAAATCAACGTTTGTTAATGCTGCAGATTACAGACAATACCAGATTTATCCTCAATATGAGTATTTGTATATTATGGAAGGTGATGATGTGGCAGACCCGATGATTGTAGCTTCCAATAATGATAAATTTGGAGTGATTGATGTCAATAACAAAATTATAATTCCTTTTGAATATTCTAATATTAAAAGAAACTTCAGCTGGAAACTAGGAAAGATGTTTGAGGTTACCAAAGATGGAAAAAACTACTATTACATTGACGCGAATAATAAAACATACTAAATCATAAGTGATGATCATTCATGGCTTATGAATATTTAATAAGTCTAATTTTTTACGTCCAAAGAACACTTTTGTAATTGTCTTTCTTATAATCTCGTAACCGAAAAACTTACGTCTCGAAACGTATCTAATGAATCTATTATCGTCTCATATATTTTTTGTAATTTTGCGGCTGAAATAAAGGGGTGCTTTAACAGGCTGAGATTATACCCAATGAACCTGGAACAGATAATGCTGTTTAGGGACACATCGACGGTTATGAGTCGAATTGTATAATATCTTATCGATCCCCTTTTATTCATTAAATGTCAAAGATTTATAGAATGAAAGGTTTATTTTTTTTAGGGCTTAGTGTAGGCTCTGTAGCCTTTATCCAGGCTCAAAACAAAGATTCTCTGAGAACCAGAGAAATTGAAGCGGTCAGCTTTACCAAAAGACTTCCTGTTGCTAAGGAAATTATTAATGTTCAGAAAGATTTAGACGGCAAGAATTTAGGGCAGGATCTTCCTATTCTTTTGAAAAATCAAACTTCGGTTATTTCTACTTCAGACGCAGGAAACGGCGTGGGGTATACAGGAATTCGAATTCGTGGGGTTGCAGGAAGAGGAATTAATGTGATGATGAATGGAGTTCCTTTTAATGATTCAGAAAGCCAGGGGACTTTTTTTGTTAACGTACCGGATTTAACCAGTTCAGCTTCCCAGATTGTGATCCAAAGAGGGGTTGGAACTTCAAGCAATGGAGTGTCATCATTTGGCGCCAGTATTAATGTGATTTCAAAAGATCCGGAAGATAAATTTTATATTAAAACAGATGACAGTTACGGTTCTTTTAATACCTATAAATATTCTGCAGAAGTAGGAACAGGTAAATTTTGGAAAAACAGACTTTCTGTAATGGGAAGATATTCTCATATTCACTCTGATGGATATATCGACAGGGCTTCAACGAACCTACATTCTTATAATTTTACTGCTTTATTTGAAGAAGGGAAAACGCGGTTACGTTTGATGGCTTTCGGAGGGAAAGAGAGAACTTACCAGGCATGGAACGGGATTGACAGGAAAACTTGGGAGACAGATCCTAAATACAATCCTGCAGGGGAATATACCGATCTGTTTACCGGAGAAAAAAAGTTTTATAACGGAGAAACAGATAACTATCGTCAGAATCACTACCAGTTTCTTTGGGAGCAAAAATTCAATGATACCTGGAATTTAGAAACTACCCTTCACTATACCAGAGGAAAAGGCTATTATGAAAATTATAAAAGAGTAGATGAGGGTGATAGTGAGGCAACCCATTATTCTAATTATAACCTTGCTGTTCCTATTGTAAATGGTAACCCTGTTGAAACAACGGACTTTATCAGAAAAAAATGGCTGGATAATCATTTTTATGGATTGGTTTCCACGCTTTATGGGAAATTTGAAAATGTAGATCTTAATTTTGGAGTAGTGGCAAACCAATACTACGGAAAGCATTATGGGACCGTAACCGGAGTTTATTTTCCTCAGATAGACAATTATGAATATTACAGAGGTCGATCTGTTAAAAATGAGGCGGCAGGATTTGCGAAAGCTTTAGTGAGGGTTGATAATTTTGAATTTTTTGGAGATTTACAACTTCGAAGTATCAATTATGACACAAAAATACTAATGGATGGAGATGGAGAAGGAGGGAATATCAAAGAGAACTGGCTTTTCTTTAACCCTAAGGCAGGAGTGAATTATAAAATTGGAAATGGGAAGATCTTTTTATCCTATGCAAATGCACATCGTGAGCCTAACAGGGACGATCTGCTTGCAGATAATAGTGTTAAAGCAGAAAAACTTCATGATTTTGAAGCGGGTCTGGAAAAACAGTTTGGATTCTTATCAGTAACGGCCAACTTGTATTATATGTATTATGTGAACCAGTTGGTATTGAATGGAGAGCTTAATAATGTAGGAGCCTTTATCAGAACAAATTCAGGAAAGAGCTATAGAAGAGGAATTGAAATAGGGGTATTGGCGAAACTATCAAAACAATGGGAGGTTTCCGGAAATCTGAGCTTGAGCCAGAATAGAAACCTGGATTTTAATATGAAAAGCAAGAAGGTGGTTAAAAACCTTGGGAATACACAAATTTCATTTTCACCGGATGTTGTTGCCAATCTAGGAGTGACATTCAGACCTTCTAAAAATTTCCAGTTAGCTGTAATGAATCAGTATGTAGGGAAACAGTATCTGGATAATACAGAAGATAAAAATCTACAGCTTAAAGATTACCTGTTGACTGATTTTAATGCACAATATCAGTTTAAAATTGCTCATAATGATGTAGCATTGAAATTATTGGTGAACAATTTATTCAACAAAAAATATGTAAACAACGGAGCTGTATATAGTGGAGAGCCTTACTACTTTTCGCAGGCAGGAACTAATTTTATGTTTGGGATCAGCTGGAAAATCCAATAAGTAAAAGTAAATAGTAAATAAACGGTTTTGTTTTTTCATCTTTTTACTCTTTTCATACCATTACTAAGGTTAAAAAGGCGAAATTTAAATATTCGTATTTCTGTTTTAATGCATAATCATCAAAAGACTGTTTCGACAGTCTTTTTTTATCATATTAAATGTCTATAAAAGTCGTGAAAAAGTTATAAATTTGCCACCAAATGAATATTTCAGCATACATTTTAGAATATTTGAAACAATATGGAACTGCCACGGTTCCAGGCTTTGGAGTGTTTTCTCTGAAAAATTCTAAGGCAATTATCAACTCTGAAAACGGAAGTATCCTTCCTCCGGCGAGCGAGATCAAATTTACAATTGATTACGAAGTACAGACTGACGAACTTGCCGCTTTTATTGCGACTCAAAAACAAATGTCTCTGGAAGCGTCAAAAAGTGATTTGAAAATCCAGACAGATTTTTGGAAGAAGAAACTTCAGGCCGAACAGATTATTGAGATTCAAAACCTTGGAATTATTTTTGTAGAAGAAGGACATACCCACTTCAAAGGAAATAGAGTGGAAGCAGGTCATCCTGATTTTTATGGATTGGAAGAAATACGCTTTTCAGACATCAACAATGGAGAAAAAGTTAAGACTTCAGAAATCCGTGAAAAAGATTATAAATTCAGTAAGTCCATCCTTTGGATTTTCTTATTAATCATTCCGGTTTTGGGTATTGCCTACTTTGCATTTACTCAACAGGAACTTCTTTTTGGAAAGAAATCTTTTAATAAAGTCTCTGTGCAGACTTCTACACACAGGATTGTAAAAGATACCATCAAAGTAATGGTGCACAGCCCGGAAGCTGCCGTTTCAGATTCGCTGAAAAAAGATTCACTAGTAAAACCTGCCGTACAAGGAACGAAACCTGTTCCGGCTGCCCGAAATAACACTAAGAATAAATGGCAAAAATAAAAAAAGCGTCAGAATCTCTGACCATTATGACTAATATTGTTCTTCCGAACGAGACTAACTCTTTACGTAACCTTTTTGGGGGTGAGCTTTTAGCAAAAATGGATCGATGTGCATCTATTTCTGCTGCAAGACACTGTGAAAGAAGGGTAGTGACAGCTTCTGTAAATCACGTTTCCTTCAATCATCCTATTCCAGAAGGTGGAGTGGTGGTGTTGGAATCTAAAGTTTCCAGAGCATTTTCCACTTCTATGGAGGTTTATGTAGATGTATGGTCAGACGACCCTATTAATCAGAAAAAAATTCATACTAATTCAGGAATCTATACCTTCGTTGCCGTAGATGAATTTAACCGTCCGATTCCAATTCCTGAGATGGTTCCGGAAACTGAGGAAGAAAAAGAAAGATTTGCTGCGGCATTCCGCAGAAAAGAACTTTCATTGATTCTTTCCGGAAGAATGAAACCTCTGGAATCTGTGGAGCTTAAGAAACTATTCCAGGAACCACAGGAGCCACAGAAAGACAAAAAATAAAAACAATTGTTTTATAAGAAAAAATGCTTTTAAACTTTGCTGAGTGCTAACGCCCTTGCGAGCTTAAAAGCATTTTTTATTTTTGAATCTTAGAATAACAGTGCTTAAAATAATAATGATAAGCTTTTTGATTACGGAATGTCTTACTTCTTAAATTGTATATTAAAATGAAAATTCTTCTTTTAGATAAAAACCATCCTCTTATTACCGAACAACTTTTAGCCAAAAACTTTGTGCTGGAAGAAGACTTTACTTCCACTTATGATGAGGTTTGTGATAAAATCAAAAACTATGATGGCATTATCATCAGAAGCCGCATACCTTTAGATAAGAACTTTTTGGAAAATGCTAAAAACCTGAGGTTTATTGCAAGAGTAGGTGCCGGAATGGAAAATATTGATATTCCTGTTGCTGAAAAACTGGGTATCCAGCTGATCAACTCTCCTGAAGGAAACAGGGATTCTGTGGCTGAACATGTTGTAGGAATGTTGTTGGTTATTATGAACAGACTTTTTATTGCTTCTCAGGAAGTGAAGAGTGGGATCTGGAAGCGTGAAGAAAACAGAGGGGATGAGTTGCTTGGAAAAACTGTTGGGCTGATAGGATATGGAAATATGGGAAAAGCTACTGCGAAAAGACTTTCTGGATTTGGATGCAAGGTTATTTTCCATGATATCCTTCCCGGACTTGCTGATGAATTTGCTACACAGGTTAGTATAGAAGAATTAAAACAATCTGCAGAGGTCTTAAGCTTGCATATTCCTCTTACTTCAGAAACAAATTATCTCGTTGATGAAACATTCATTTCCGAAATGAAGAATGACTTTTACTTTGTTAATACTGCAAGAGGAAAGAATGTGAAAACGAAGAGCTTAGTTGAGGCCTTAAAATCAGGGAAGGTAAAAGGAGCTTGTTTGGATGTACTGGAATATGAAAAATCATCTTTCGAAAATCTTGAGTCAGAAAATGAAGATTTAAAATATCTTCTGGACTCTGAAAAAGCTATTGTTACTCCACATATTGCCGGCTGGACGCATCAAAGTAAAGAGAAACTTGCACAGTTTATTGTTGACAAAATTGTGGCTTCCTATTGTTAGGAAAAGAAAGCCGGATAAGCTGTAAAAAAAATTAGAAGGGCTGGTGGTAGTAATGTTTTATTAGTATCAGCTTTTTTATTCCGTGTATTAGACGATGAATAATAAAATAATAAATGGTGTATAGTTGCAATGGACTCTGTTAGTTCTTTTGCTTCGTTGATGTTTTTCCTCCGCTATAATTTTCCTTTTTCAACTATTTGTGTTAAATAATTCATAATATCCCTTTCATACTTATAATTTATTTTGAGTTTTATTAAATTGCCGCTCATTTTTGAATCTCATGAAGACGCGTAATTTTGTACTCCTTGTAAGTGTTTTTTTATCTATTTTTTCCTGTAAAAATAAGTCTGAAGCTAAAGAAGCTACAGTTGAAAACTCAACGAATCTCCCGAATTATGGGAATGTTGACTTAGGAAATATATTTACCAAAACTGATGGCCAGCTCTCCAACAAACAATCTTTGGTAGGATATATCGACCAATACTATAAAAAAGTCTGGGAAGGATCGGATTTAAGCGGAGGAATACTGGTTGCCAAAGGCGACGAGATTTTATATGAAAATTACAGAGGTTTTGGAAGAGAAGGGAATCAAATGCCTATTAATAAAGATACGCCGTTACATGTTGCTTCTGTATCAAAAACACTAACGGCAATGGCGATGATGAAGTTGGTAGAAGCAGGTAAAATAAAACTTTCTGATCCTCTTACTCAATATTTTCCAGGATTTCCTTATCCTAATGTTACCGTTCAAACTTTAATGGATCAAAGAAGCGGCCTTCCAAAGTATGAATATTTTATTACCAAAATACAGCCTGCCCCGGCAGAGCTTTCCAAAACGTTTATCACCAATCAGGATGTTTTGAACATGATTATCAAATATAAACCTGATTTGGCAAGAGATACTGATACAGGATTTATGTATTGTAATACCAACTTTGCTTTATTGGCTTTGTTGATCGAAAAAATAACGAAAACTCCATTCCCGCAGGCAATGAAAGAAATGGTATTTACACCATTGAAGATGAACCATACCTATATTTTTCAGGAAAAAGATATTCCTACAGCCTCGCAATCTTTTTATTACGGAAGAAATAAATTGTATCCTTTAGATCGATTGGATCTGATTTATGGGGATAAAAATGTTTACACAACACCAAGAGATCTATACAACTTCTCAAAGGCTATGTTCTCAAAAGATTTCTTAAAACCTGATCTAATGCAGATGGTATTCACTCCTTATAGCAATGAAAAAGCAGGAATGAATAATTATGGGCTTGGTTTTAGAATGAAAATATTTGACAATGGTGAAAAGCTAACCTATCACAACGGATGGTGGCATGGGACCAATTCGGTATTTGCGCACCTTTTAAATTCTAAAGTGACTATTGTAGCCATTGGAAATAAATATTCAAATAAAGTATATACGGCACTTGCATTGTCCGGGCTATTTGAGGATTTTCCTTTGCAGAAAGACAAACTTCATTCTGTTATGAATGACAATAGAGATACTTTAAACGCAGGACAGGACGTTTTTGGAGAATAATGTTTACTTTTGCTCAAACATTTTCATGAAAAGGTTTCTTTTATTATTCGTTATCTGTTTTCTTGTACATTCATGTGCAAGGGTAGGATCTCCTGTAGGAGGGCCTAAAGATACTTTAGCACCTAAATTTTTAAGTTCAAATATTGATACGACAAGAATCAATGTAAAAAGAGATATTCATGAACTCCGACTGGATTTTGATGAATATATCACATTAAAGGATATCAATAAAAACCTGATTATTTCTCCTCCCATTAAAAATATTAAAAGGATACTTCCTTCTAATATTGCTAACAAATTTGTACTTATTCAGTGGGCAGATACCCTTCAGGCAAATACTACTTATAATTTCAATTTTGGAAATTCAATTGTAGACAATAACGAATCCAATATCTTACGTTATTTCAATTTTGCTTTCTCAACAGGAGATAAACTGGATGACCTTTATGTAAGCGGCGAGGTAAAAGATGCCATGGAAATAAAGAAAAAGACGGGTACTAACGAGAATAAATTGGTAGTTGGTTTGTATCAGGTAAAGGATACGATGAACTACAAACAGAAACCATATTATATTACCAAAGTGGATGAAGATGGATATTATGAACTGAATTATCTGTCGCCCGGCAAATATAAAATCATTGCTTTTGATGATGAAAATGGAAATTCTGTTTATGATCCCGGAAAAGAGAAAATAGGGTTTAAAAAAGAAGTTCTAGATGTTGAAAAATCTATTTCAGGACTAAATTTAAAAGTTTATCCTTCAAAGAAACCTGTGAAATATTCAGAAATGAAAGAGATCTCAGGTGGAGTTCTAATGACGTTTGAAGGACATCCTGATGAGGTAAAAGTAGGATCAGCAACTGAGAAGCTTAAAGATATTAAAGTCACCCATCGCCCAAAATCAGATTCTGTCAGAATTTGGTTTGATGCTGTGAAAGATAACATAGGCCAGGATACTGCTGAAAAATTGATGTTTACCCATAATCTAGGTCCCAAAAAGGATAGTATTTACACTGTTTCTTTGTTTTATAAATACAATAAGAAGAATGTAATGGACATCAACAGTGATAATGGAGGAGGTTCATTAGCTCCAAAGTCTGATTTCAGAATCCTTTCAAATTATATTGTTGATAAAATTGATCCTTCAAAATGGGTGTTGAAGAGTGATAGCTTGACAACTCAGGAATTTACCGCTAAAATTTCTGAAACAAATCCTTATCTGATAGAAGTGAAAGCAGATTTTGTCAACGGAAAGAAATACCAGCTTACTGTTCCTAAAGAAACAGTTTCATCTTTCTATGCTAAAAATACACAATCAAAACGTTTTGATTTTGATGTTGCTAAAATAGATCAGTTTGGAAGTCTAGAGTTCTCACTTGTGAACGCTCCGTCTTCCAGTTATTGGATTCAGCTCTTAGATTCCTCGGAAAAGGTTGCCTATCAGAAATACACCAAGGGAGATAAAGTGAAGTTTGATATCCTTAAACCGGGTGAGTATTTTGTAAGAATATTGGTTGATAATAATGAGAATAAGTTCTGGGATGAAGCCGATTTTGCCACAGAGACTTTTGCTGAAGACGCCTATGTTCTTTACAAAAAAGCAGTTGTTCGTGGATTGTGGGAGACCAAGGAAGATTGGGACCTGAAAGATACAAGAACATTAGATAATCCAAAAGGAGTGAACCCTCCTCAAGTACCGGATACCCCTGCTCCTCCTGCAGTTACTGAACAGAAAGACACAACAGTGAAGCAGGAAGCAAAAAAAGAACTGAAATCTAATACGGAGATGATAACTCCGGTAAAATAAATTATGAAGACAGCAAAGAAAATACTCTTCTGGACATTAGTTGCTTTTGCCCTGATTCAGTTTGTTCCTATCGACAGAGTGAATAAACCAATCGATTCTAAAGTAAATTTTGTTGAATCAAAGGCGGCCCCGGAAAAGATAAGAACATTACTTAAAAATGCATGTTATGACTGTCATTCTAATGAAACAATCTATCCGAAATATGCTTTTATAGCACCTATTTCATGGTCTGTGAAAAGCCATGTTAATGAAGGCCGTCAGCATCTTAATTTTTCTATTTGGGGAACTTATAATAAAGAATTAAAAGAGAATATGCTTGATAGGTCTATTGAGGCTCTTAAGCATAAAACAATGCCGCTGCCCGGTTATATTGTTTATCATAAAGAAGCTAAACTTTCACAGGCAGAAAGAACCCTACTTATTCAGTATTTTGATGAAATGCTGAAATCTAAAGCATATTAATTAAAAATATAATTCTTCCACAATAAGCAAATTGCATTGACATGCTTATGTGAATCCGTATAATTTTCGGGAAAATTATCTTTCTTTTTATGGATAAAAAAACTCTCACAGATTTTACAAAATAAGCAGTAGGTAAAACCCAATAATCTGCCGGTTCTGCAAAATCTGTGAGAGAATATATACAAGAATTACTTCTTTAAATAACCTTCAAAAAACTTTTTCTGAGAATCAAAAGCTATATCCTCAAGATTAAGATTCTGTAGAGGAATCCATACCGCTTCTGAAATCTCTGAAATCTCAAGTTTTACCTCAAATTTTTCCGAAACATTGTATTCATAAAAGAGATCAATTGTATTATAATCAATTTCCTTGTATTGATATATGTTGGGTAAACTTGTAAGGTATCTGAGGTTTGAAATATTAATATCCAGCTGAAGTTCTTCAAAGAGCTCTCTTTTACACGTTTCTTCTGCGGTTTCTTTTGGATCAACAAATCCCCCGGCCAAATCGAGTTTTCCTTTTTTAGGATCTCTGTTTCTTCTGGTAAGGTAAATTTCATCTCCGCATCTGATGACAACAGCTACGGCACCCGCCACATTATTATACAATGTAAAACCACATTCAGGACAACTCCATTTCTTCTCCCCATCCCAATGTAGAGTTTCTTTGCCACAGCTCGGGCAATATTTCAATAATTTCATTTGTTATTGAGTAACATTAATATTTCTCGGGTGATAACTTAAAATTACATCTCTTAATTCCTCCGTTTTTAAATGAGTGTAGATTTCCGTTGTCGTGATGCTGGAGTGCCCAAGCATTTCCTGAATATAACGGAGATCAGCTCCATTTTGTAACAAGTGTGTTGCAAAAGAATGTCTGAAGGTGTGTGGAGATATTTTCTTGTTAACCCCTGCTTTGTCTGTAAGTTCTTTGATAATAAGAAATACAATCACTCTGGACATGGAAGTACCACGGCTGTTTAAAAATAGAGTGTCTTCATATTTTTTATTGATTTTACCTTTAGATCGTACCTCTTTGATATAGTTTTCCAGCATCTCTGCAGTATAATCGGCTAAAGGAACAAAACGGGTTTTATTTCCTTTTCCTTGAACTTTAATATACTGTTCTTTGAAATTGATGTTTGATATTTTCAAATCTATCAATTCAGAAACACGAAGTCCACAGCCATACAATACCTCAATAATGCAATGATTTCTCTTACCAAGATCAGTGTTAACTTCAATGGCAGCGATAATTCTATTGATATCAGGTAAACTTAAGGTATCAGGTAGGTATAGTCCCAATTTAGGACCTTCAAGTAACGCTGCAGGGTTGTCTTCACGATATTCATCTTCAAGCAGAAATTTGAAAAAAGCCTTGATAGAAGATATCCATCTTGCTTGTGATCTTTCACTGAATTTCTGTTTAGAAAGATTGAAAATGTATTCCTGCAGGTTTTCGTAGCCGATAGAATCTGGGCCGACGTTTGCCAGATCTTCTTCTGCGTAATCTTTTAATTTCTTAATATCCCGAACGTAAGCGTCGAGAGTGTTTTCTGAAAAATTTCTTTCGAAACGAAGAAATATTTCAAAATCTTTGATCTTTTCATCCCAAGTCATTTGTGCTTATTTTTTTAGTTCACAGTCCGATATTTGTTCTATTTCAATGTTATGGTTTCTTAAGAACGATATTCCATCGTCATCCGAATACTCATTAATATACACCAGTCTTGTAATTCCTGCCTGCAGGATCAGCTTACTACATTCTTTGCATGGAGATAACGTTAAATATAGCGTTGCTCCCTTTGCAGATTGGGTAGAAGCAGCCAACTTTAATATCGCGTTGGCTTCCGCATGCAATACATACCAGTGCGTTTTTCCTTGTTCATCTTCACAACAGTTTTCGAACCCCGAAGGAGTTCCGTTGTAACCATCTGAAATAATCATCCTATCTTTTACGATAAGAGCTCCTACTTGTTTTCTCTTACAGTAGGAAAGTTTTGCCCATTCCTGAGCCATTTTTAGATAAGCCTTGTCAAACTTATTCATACCGCAGCATTAGTTGTTTTTCGAAATAATTTGGATTAAAAGTTTTGAAAGTTAGAAGTTGGGCTTTCTTTTCTCTAGGAAAGCATTCACTCCTTCTTTCTTATCGTCCATTTCAAAAAGTTCTCCAAAATACTTGATTTCAGTTTCAAAACCTTTATCCGTGTCCGATAGATTCACGGCGTTGATAGCCTTGGATATTGCCATTGGTGAATTGTGGGCAATAGTGTTCGCTAATTCTTTCGTTTTGGTTAATAATTCTTCAATAGGATATACTTCATTTACCAGTCCGATCTCTTTTGCTTTTTGTGCAGGGATCATTTTGGCAGAGAAGATCATTTCGTTGGCAATCCCTTTTCCGACAAGCTTAGGTAGCCTTTGAGTTCCTCCGTATCCGGGAATCAATCCCAGGGTTACTTCCGGAAGCCCTAATCTGGCGTTTTCCGATGCATATCTGATATGGCATGCCATAGCTAGCTCTAAACCTCCTCCTAATGCAAAACCATTTACGGCAGCAATAACAGGTTTAGATAGATTTTCTATTTTGTTGAACAAAGAATTTTGTCCGTTTCTCGCTAGTTCTTCAGCTCTTTCTTGTCCGAAATCACTGAACTCTTTTATGTCAGCACCTGCTACAAAAGATTTTTCTCCACTTCCTGTAAGGATAATTACCCTGCAAGAATTGTCTGAAGAAAGCTCATCTAAAGCAGTACTAATCTCCTGAATTGTTTTTGCATTCAATGCATTTAAGCTTTCAGGTCTATTTATGGTAATGATAGATAATTTATCTTCCTTTTTTAATAATATATTTTCGTAACTCATTTTTCCACTTTAAAATATCATCCCTTGCAAATTATGAATTTTTTACAAAAAAAAGGAAAAAATATTATTTTTTTTTCCTTTTTTTTATTTTATTGTTCAATCTTATTATTTAGTATGATTCATCATATTTGCATCAATATTAACATTTAGTTGAGACGCTACTTTCATGCCAAGCTCAATGTTGGCGCGGAAAAAATGGCATAATTGACGATTGATAATTTCGTCTTTTTTAGGGCCATTGATGCCTTTCATGCTTCCTACAATATTTTTGATAAGATGATCTCTATCTTCCGAATTCATTGCTTTTGAATATAATAATCCGGGTTGAGTATAATGATCACCATCATTTTCATTTCTATTGTAGTTAGCTACGTGAGCGCTGTCCAGCTCATATTCATAATTCTTATAAGATGAATCAGGTTTTATATCATCAAAACTATTGGGGAAGTAATTAGGTTTGTCCTGATATTGGCCGGAGTCTGCCATATAACCGTCTCTTTGGTAGTTGTTTACGGCAAAAGGACATCTGTTAACTTCTAATTGATGAGAATTAACTCCCACTCTGTATCGGTGTGCATCCGGGTAAGAGAATAACCTTCCCTGAAGCATTTTATCAGGTGAAAAGCTGATTCCGTTAATAAGATTACTCGGTGAGAAAGTTGACTGCTCAACATGTGCAAAATAATTAACAGGAACCTCATTAAGCTCCATTTCTCCTACCTCAATTAATGGAAAATCATCATGAAACCATACCTTGGTCACATCAAAAGGATTCCATCTGAAATCTTTTGCCTGTTCTTCTGTCATCACCTGAATGTACATTGTCCATTTTGGGAAATCCCCATTTTCGATAGCGTTGCAAAGATCTTCTTGTGCAAAGTCCGGATTTTCTCCTGCCATTTTCACAGCATCTTCATCCGTGAAGTTTTTTACTCCTTGTTTTGTTTTAAAATGGAATTTTACCCATATCCGTTCATTTTTATCATTGATCATGGAGAAGGTGTGAGATCCAAAACCATGCATATGTCTGTAACCATGGGGAGTTCCTCTATCTGACATTAAAATAAGAACCTGGTGCAGTGATTCAGGATTCAGACTCCAGAAATCCCACATCATAGTGGCGCTTTTTAAATTGGTCTTTGGAACTCTTTTTTGGGTATGAATAAAATCCGGAAATTTTTTTGCATCCTTAATGAAGAATACAGGAGTGTT
The DNA here is from genome assembly GCA_963518055.1 of uncultured Chryseobacterium sp. Lineage (GTDB taxonomy): Bacteria > Bacteroidota > Bacteroidia > Flavobacteriales > Weeksellaceae > Chryseobacterium. The sequence goes on along the minus strand of CAUQIC010000003.1, from coordinate 79,685 downwards.
GTTTCCTACAAGATCCCAATTTCCGTCTTCGGTATAAAATTTTAAAGCAAAGCCTCTTGGATCTCTTGCTGTATCAGCGCTTCCTTTTTCACCTCCCACTGTTGAGAACCGTGCAAACATTCTGCATGAGTTTCCTACTTTTGAGAATAATTTTGCCTTCGTATATTGGCTGATATCATGCGTTACGGTAAAGGTTCCGTACGCTCCGCTTCCTTTGGCGTGTACAATTCTTTCAGGTATTCTTTCCCTAACGAAATGGGCTAGGTTTTCCTGTAGAACAAAATCTTGCAGCAATACCGGGCCTCTTGGTCCTACCGTCTGGGAATCCTGATGCTCATAATAAGGCGTGCCGTTACTTAAGGTTAATTTTTTAGAATCCATATAATTGATGATTTGAATAATTTTTTATTATTTCTAAATACTAGTGTAAAGGTAGTGATTATCAAATTTACTTGAATTTTTAATTGCTTATGGCAAAAACGTTATATCTTTGTAATAGATAATATTAATCAAATGAACATTCAGCAACTGGAATATCTTATCGCTGTTGATAAGTATAAACATTTTGGTAAAGCAGCTCAGGCATGCTTCATCACCCAGCCTACGTTAAGTGCTATGATACAGAAATTTGAGGACGAACTGGATGTGAAGGTTTTCGACAGAACAACACACCCGATCCGTACTACCGATGTAGGTCTTCAGATTATTGATCAGGCTAAGGTTATTATAGAGGCTGTCAATGAGTTGAAAAACAAAGCCAACCTTTTGAATAATATCTTAGGAGGAACTATTAATCTGGGAATTATTCCTACAGTTTCTTCTTTTATTCTCCCTACTGAAATTTTCAAATTCCTGGAGGAAAATCCAAAGATTCAGATGAATGTAAAGGAGATGACTACAGATAATATTATTAAAGCATTGAAAGCCGGTGAGCTTGATGCCGGTATTATCTCAACGCCATATGATACAGCGGATGAATTTTATCAGGATTTCCTTTTCAATGAAGAATTAATGATCTACAGCTCCAATACTGAAGCGAATAAAAAGAATTCTTATATTATTCCGGAAGAGTTGAATGTAGAAAAAGTATGGTTGCTAGAAGAAGGAAACTGCCTTAGAAATCAGTTCGAAAATATCTGTCATCTGAAAGAGAATACATTAAAGCCTAAGAATCTTGACTTCCTGGCTTCTAATATTCAGACACTGGTACACATGGTAGATAAAGTAGGAGGAATCAGTATTTTGCCGGAGCTTGCATTGAGTCAACTTTCGGAAGAACAGAAAAGCAATGTCTTCAGATTCAAAAAGCCTTTCCCTTACAGAGAAATCAGCATTATCTATTATAAGCCCACCTTTAAGCAAAAGATCATTGATGAGTTGTCAAATTCAATCAGAAGTTCTTTGCAGTTAAAGCTGAATTATCATGAAAGTCCAAAAGAATTTGTGAGCATAAAGCCACAGTAATAGACAGGCTTTAAAGTGATATAAATCATTAATTTAAAGAAAATTATAATTAATAAACAAAAATTTTGAGTATTAAGAAAATAGTGCTTAAATTTGCTGACGTTTATTAACGAGGAAAAATTTGACCTGATTGCAACCTCTATAAAAAAATGCTAAAACAGTATTCTTTTTTTCGGGCCATTTTATTCTTATTTTTCTTCGACAGTATTTTTAATCTAAAAAACAAAGAATAATATGTCTTATTTATTTACGTCTGAATCAGTTTCAGAAGGACATCCGGATAAAATTGCAGATCAGATTTCCGATGCATTAATTGACCATTTCTTAGCATACGATAAAGATTCAAAAGTAGCATGTGAAACTCTTGTAACTACAGGGCAGGTAGTATTAGCAGGAGAAGTAAAATCTGATGCTTATCTTGATGTACAAACGATTGCCAGAGAAGTTATCAATGGAATCGGGTATACAAAAGGAGAATATATGTTCAACGGAGATTCATGTGGAGTTATATCTGCAATCCATGAGCAGTCTCCGGATATCAATCAGGGAGTTGACAGAGCTGTTATAGACGAGTCTTTTGAGGCAAAAGCAAATGCACAGGGAGCCGGTGACCAGGGAATGATGTTTGGTTACGCAACAAATGAAACGGCTAATTATATGCCTCTAGCATTAGATTTAGCCCATACAATTCTTAAAGAACTTTCTGCCATCAGAAGAGAAAATAAAGAAATCGCTTACCTTCGTCCTGATGCAAAAAGCCAGGTAACTATTGAATATTCTGATGACCATAAACCTATCAGAATTGATTCTATTGTCGTTTCTACTCAACATGATGACTTCGGTACAGAAGAAGAAATGTTGAATAAGATTCGTGAAGATATCAAAAACATTCTGGTTCCTAGAGTGGTTGCACAGCAGACTGAAGAAATCAAAGCTTTATTCAATGATCAGATCAAATATCACATCAACCCTACAGGTAAATTCGTAATCGGAGGACCTCACGGGGATACAGGTCTTACAGGAAGAAAAATTATTGTGGATACTTATGGAGGAAAAGGAGCTCACGGTGGAGGAGCTTTCTCCGGAAAAGACCCATCTAAAGTAGACAGAAGTGCAGCGTACGCAACAAGGCATATTGCTAAGAACTTAGTAGCTGCAGGAGTAGCTGACGAAGTTCTTGTACAGGTTTCTTATGCAATCGGGGTAGCTGAACCTTGTGGTTTATATATCAATACGTACGGAACGGCAAAAGTAGATCTTCACGATGGGGATATCGCTAAGAAAGTGTCTGCGATCTTTGATTTAAGACCTTATGCTATTGAGCAAAACTTAAAATTAAGAAACCCTATCTATCAGGAAACGGCTTCTTACGGACATATGGGTAAAGAACATTATGTGGCTGATAAAACGTTCAATAAAGGTCATAAAAATGAAATTACCTTGAAAGATCTTGAGTTCTTTACTTGGGAAAAGCTAGACAAAGTAGAAGAAATTAAGGCCGCTTTTGGGATTTAATTTTTTCTTTACAGAATAAATAAGCTGCTTTATCTTCTTGATAAGGCAGTTTTTTTTATTTTTACACTTTAATTAATTGAAAGATGATGAATTTTCGAACTGCAGTTGCAATTCTTTCCCTGTTTTTTCTAAGTACATTAGTGAAAGCTCAATATACGATGCATAAAATGATTAGTGTGGGGTATACCTACCAAAATCAGAGCTTTGGAGAAGTAGGAGGTAAATTGCTTTTCCTGAAAAATGATGATGTGATTTACAGATTGGGAGGATCTGCTTTGATGGGATCTGCAGACTCAAAGTTTGCTATCATGCCCAAGCTACAGGCTGATGTACTTCTTAATTTTGAAAAAAATGTAGACTTCTATCACTCTTATTATTTTTTGGTGGGAGCAGAAGGAACCAATAAATATATTGCGCCTAAAATAGGAGTTACCTTATTTGGAATGCTGGACCTTACAGGGGGCTATGCTTTCCCTGTTGGAGATACCCGATTGAATGGAAAAGAAATGAAAGGGCTAAATATTAATTTTACATTAAATATCCCAACAGTCTTCATTCATGATATGTTTAAGTGATTTTTTTTAAATTTTTATTGTGAAAATTTAATAATAGGTTAACAGTTATTAAAAAATTATTATATTTACACCATAATACCATTTGTACCGCCTATTGAAGAGACTTTACTCTAAAACTGTTTTGTATATACAGAAAAGACCGGATAGAATATCTGGAGGAATACGTGTCTGCAAATGTTATATTGAGAAGAGTTATGAAATCAAAATCGGATAGTTTACTAATTTCGCTTTACCAGAAAGGTGATGAGGGAGCGTTATCAACCCTTATTCATCGCCATCAGAGAGAACTGTTTACATTCATTTTTTACAAAATTAATGATGAAGATTTAGCCAACGATATTTTTCAGGATACATTCATGAAAATTATTGTAATGCTGAAAGAAGGACGCTATAACGAAGAGGGTAAATTTATTCTTTGGGCCAAAAGAATTTCTCACAATTTAATCATTGACCATTTTCGATCAAAAGCTAAGAATATCAAAGTTTCAGAAACGACTTTTGAAACTGATGAATATTCTATTTTTGATTTAATCAGAGAGCCTTCAGAAAATATTGAAGATCAATTGGTCACCAATCAAATTCAGGAAGATCTGTTAAAAATGCTTCAGTTTCTTCCACTGAATCAGCAAGAGGTGATCAAATTAAGGTTTTTTGACGGGTTAAGTTTTAAAGAAATAGCTGATCATACGGATATGAGTATTAATACTACATTGGGTAGAGTAAGATATGCTTTAATCAATCTAAGAAAAATCATGGACGAAAATAATATAATCTTAACCAGATAAATAATATTTCGTAATATTTCGCGTTTTAAGGAAAACATAGTTAGCTTATGAAAAAAAATGACTCCTTAAAAGTGAAAACTTTGAAACCTAAAAAGCAAACCATCGATTTTTTGCTCAGTTTTTCTAAAAGTATTGAGATTGTGAAAAGCAAGAGCAAAAATTATCCTGTTACCAAAAATTAAAATTATTAACTTTGTGCTGTATGAAAATGCAGCATGTTTTTTTTGACCTGGACAATACGCTCTGGGATCACCGCAGAAATGCCTATCTGACAATCAAAGATCTTTTCGAAAAAAAAGAAATCACTTCCAAGTACAATATTGACTTTGAAGAGTTTCATACTGTTTACCATGATATTAATGAAGATCTATGGGAGAAGATAAGAGATGGACTTATAGGCAAAGAGTATTTGAGAGAACACCGTTTTTATGATTCATTCAAACATTTCGGTGTAGACGATAAAGAGCTGTCTCTTTATTTTGAAGAACATTTTCTGGATAATATTGTAGGCTATAACGAGTTGGTGGAAGGAGCAGAAGAAATTCTTGATTATCTGAAAGCTAAGAATTACACCTTACACATTATTTCTAATGGTTTCCAGGAAGTGACAGAGAGAAAATGTACACTTTCAGGAATTGCTCCTTATTTTAAAACCATAACCAGTGCAGATGCAGTGGGAGTCAGGAAGCCTAATCCTAAAATTTTTGAATACTCTTTGGGACTTTCTGAAGCAAGGAAGGAAGAGAGTATTCTCATTGGAGATGACTGGATCGCCGATGCGATGGGAGCTACAGATTTCGGAATGGGTGCTATTTTCTTTGATGTTTATAAAGAAGACAAGAAAAAGGAAGGGGTAAAGGCTATTACCCATCTTCAGCAGATTAAAGACTACTTATAAGGTCCCATTTAGTTCTTATAACATATAAACATATATAAGATAATAAGCCGCTAAGTTCAACTTAGTGGCTTTTCTGTTTTTTTAATTTATTTTCAACTACAGTCTGAATATCGGTGTACTTCTATAGTCAAATTAAATTTTAATATGTTTCTTTTTTTTAGTGTAATCGATTTTCCTAATTCTTTCCCAAATTGATTTTGATCTTTGTTTTATAATAATAACAAAAATGCTAGATATTATGAAAAATGTAAATAGAATCACCATCGTATTTGTGATCATGTTTCTATTAGTTGGCAGCCTTATTTCGGCACAGGATAGAGCCATATCACCGAATCAATTGCCCAAAACAGCCAAAAATTTTCTATATAGCCATTTTAAAGGTATTGCTGTAAGCTCAGTTGTTGAAGACAGAGAAATCTATGGAGTAGATGAATATAAGGTATATCTGAACAACGGAATGAAAATGGAATTTGACAGTAATGGAAACTGGAAGGAAATAGACGGGAAACATCAAAAACTACCTTATGGTTTTATCCCTGTATCTATTAGAAATTATTCTGCAAAAAACTTTCCTCATACTTATATCATTAAGATCGAAAAAAAGAGATGGTCTTATAAGGCAGAGCTTTCCAACGGATTGGAACTGGAATTTGACAGAAATGGGAATTTTAAAAAAATTGATGATTAACTAAAATGAAGTGTAACAATAAAATTTTAAGATTATGGTCAACTGGAGCTTAATAAGAAGTAACGGAAGAAAGTCGTCTTCCAATAAGATTAGAAAGAGTATGGTGTCTTTTATGACTAAACATCATCCCTGTAGTGTAGTTCAATCTATTGAAAAAAAATATAATGCCTATAAAATTGAACTGATGAGTGGCATAAGTATGATTTTTGATGCTAATGGTCGTTTTGTAAAAACAAATTAACCCTTCATGAAAGAAAGTATAAGGAGGGAAGCTGGAGATTATTTACGGCTGGTTGATCTTTTAGGGGCGGTCTATCATATTACCCTTATTATGATGATGCTTTCCTGATTGTTTCCGCCTTTCCTCTATAATTTTTATATTTGATATAAGTTTAATCCTTTAAAAGTGTTCCCAACACCTATATGAAGATCCTAATAGTAGAAGATGAACCGGAATTAAAAAATACGGTACAGAAATTTCTGGAAGCAGAACATTTTATCGTAGAATATGCCGAAACCTATCATGCCGGGTTGGAAAAGATTATTTCCTATGAATATGACTGTATTCTTCTGGATATCATGCTGCCGGATGGTAATGGAATTGATCTTTTACGTGAGTTAAAAAGAATGCATAAAAAAGATCCGGTGATCATACTGTCCGCCAAAGATTCTGTGGATGACAAAGTAACAGGATTGGAAATCGGCGCAGACGATTATCTGGCAAAACCTTTTCATCTGGCTGAGCTGATGGCAAGGATTAAATCGGTGATCCGAAGGAACCATCAGGACGGTGAAAATATTATTAAATATAAGAATATAAGCATAGATCCGGAAAATAGAAAGGTTTTGGTCTCGGATGAAGAGCTAGTGCTTAACCGTAAAGAATATGACCTTCTGTACTATTTTGTGATTCACCCTGAAAAAACGTTACAGAAAACTACTTTAGCAGAAGCTATCTGGGGAGATTATATTGATCAGGCAGATAGTTTGGATTTTATTTATTCCCAGATTAAAAATCTTCGCAAAAAGTTGAAAATGCTTAATGCTGAAGCAGATTTTCAGGCGGTATACGGTATAGGATATAAATTAATCTGATGAAAGTTTCATTAAAATATTACACGATAAAATACCTTATTATGATCCTGTTGCTGATTATTGCAGTATGGGCAGGTTTATTTTATGCTTATATCCTGGATGAAGTCCATGATAATGTGGATGATGGATTGAGGAATAGAAAAATACAGATTATTAAAGCGGTATATCTTAACCCTCAGCTGTTAAAAAATAACGAGTATGGGTTTAATGAATTTAAAATTAATCCTATCACTGCTGGAGAATATCAGAATAGAAGCAGACTCTATAATAAAATGTATTATATGGAGTACGATGATAAAGATCAGCCATATAGGGTGTTGGAGGCAGATTTTATAGATCAGTACAAAAATCATCAGAGACTAGTGATAAGAACGTCTACAGTAGAAGAGGATGAGCTGATTTATGATCTTACAACGGCATTAATTGTCCTGTATGTCCTTTTAGTAGCAAGTATTATAGCTGTCAACGGATATCTTCTTAATAAAGCAATGAAGCCATTTTATTCTATTTTAGAGAAGCTTAAAAAATATCAATTCGGTGTTCCCGCTTCCCCGGAACCGCAAAGTTATTCGATTAAAGAATTTGAAGAATTGAATGTGGAAATTAATGAAATGATCGACCGTAATGAACTTGTTTTCTATCAACAGAAGCAGTTTATTGAGAATGCTTCTCATGAGCTTCAAACTCCACTTGCCATTGTTATTAATAAAATAGACCTGCTTATCCAAAATGAAGATCTGGATAAAAAAAACCTTAGTTTCTTTTCTGAAGTTAAAAATGATTTGAGAAGAATGGTAGGGCTTAACAAATCTTTACTGATGCTTTCTAAAATAGAAAACAGTCAGTTTAATACAACATCCGGAGTAGATTTTAATGTGCTGATTGGTAAATTAGTTGAAAACTATGAAGACTTTATAATCTTTAAAAAAATTAATGTAAGTGTTACAGAAAAAGGTTTTTTTGTTGCAGATTTTAATCAGGATCTGGCTGATATCCTTTTGTCTAACCTACTTAAGAATGGGATTAAATATAATAACGAAGATGGTATATTGAACATCATTATAGAGAATAACAGAATTATTTTTCAGAATAGTGGATCAGGTACTGCTCTAGATTCGTCCAGAATTTTTAATCGTTTTTATAAACAAGGGAGTGATCACGGGTCAACAGGCTTAGGATTATCGATTATTAAGACCATTATCAAACAATATCAAGGCTGGGATATTGCATATGAATTTGAAGACAATATGCATTATTTTATTCTTTCAAAAAATAGAATCTGATATTCGTCCTAAGCGTAAATGGTCTTATAACTAAAAAAATATAGGCTGTCTCAAATCTGGGACAACCTACTTTTTATATGTAAGACTTAAGATGATTAGAACCCTAAGCTTGTTCTTACTCTTTTAAGAGTTTCCAGAGCAATAGGCCTGGTTTTCTCTGCTCCTTGCTGCAGTTTTGCTTCCAGCTCATCAAGGTTATTCATGTAATAAGAGAATGTTTCTCTTTCTTTAGCAAAACGAACCAAAATAAGATCCAACAATTCTTTTTTTGCATGTCCGTATCCGAAGTTTCCGGCAAGATATTTTGCTCTTAATTCTTCAGTTTGCTCAGGAGTAGCAATGAGTTCATAGATCTGGAAGGTTTTATCCGTTTCAGGATCCTTCGGCTCTTCTAAAGATTTAGAATCAGACTCAATACTCATAACCTGTTTTTTCAGCTCCTTTTCAGGTAAGAAAATATTGATGATATTTCCCATAGACTTAGACATTTTACGGCCATCAGTTCCTGGAACATATTTAGTATCCTGCTGAAGTTCTGCTTGTGGTAATACAAGAACTTCTCCCATTTGGTTATTAAACCTTGAAGCAACATCTCTTGCGATTTCCAGATGTTGAAGCTGGTCTTTCCCCACAGGAACAATTTCTGCGTCATACAATAAAATATCTGCAGCCATCAGAATAGGATAAGTAAACAATCCTGCATTTACATCCTGAAGACGGTCTGCTTTATCCTTAAATGAATGTGCTAATGTTAATCTTTGATAAGGAAAAAAACATGATAAATGCCAAGATAATTCACAGGTTTCAGCGATATCACTTTGTCTGTAGAAGAATGTTTTTTCAGTATCTAATCCACAAGCAAGCCAAGCCGCAGCAATCTCGTAGGTATTTTGTCTTAAAGTTTGCGCATCTTTTATCTGTGTCAGTGTATGAAGATTTGCAATAAATAAAAATGATTCATTTCCTTCCTGCTTAGAAAGTTCAATAGCAGGAATGATTGCCCCAAGCAAATTTCCAAGATGGGGTGTTCCGGTGGCTTGAATGCCGGTAAGAATTCTTGACATTTGTTTAATATTTATATTTAAAAATTAATGAATTGCAAATTTACGAGGTTTGGAGGGAATAACGAATGAAAAAGACTAAAAGATTGTACTCTAAATCTCAATGAATGCTTAATCATATCAATAGAGGTGGGCTTTAGCCCGCCATAAAATAAAAGATCAATTCCACCGGCTTTAGCCAAAACCTAAAATATCATCTGTGTAAATCTGAAAAATTTGTGGTTTGGAAAAAATTAAGGAATCACAATCTTCTCACCACCAAATTTAGGTTGCACGGCAAAGATCAAATCCCAATACACTTTAGCTTTTGCGAGATATTCTCTCATATTGGTCTTTAATCCTGCATATTTATTCACATCAGCAGCATTGTACCCGAATGCCTCTATACCATTTTTTTTGGCCAAAAATACGGCTCTTTCATTGTGAAATTTTTGTGAGATGATGACCAGTTTATTTTGACCAAAAATATCTTTAGCTCTCACTACAGAATCTAATGTCCTGAAGCCGGCATGATCCAGAATGATATGGTCTTGCGGAATACCTTCCTGCATTAAAGCAAGCTGCATATCTTCGGGTTCATTGTACTCTTTTGTACTGTTATCCCCACTGACAATGATATAATGTGTTTTTCCGGTTTTAAATAAGTCAGCCGCCGCTTTAATTCTATTGTAGAAATAAGCATTGGGGGTTCCGTTGCTCAGCGTCTTTCCTGTTCCAAGCAGCAATGCTGTTTTTGTTTCCGGGACCTCGGCAATATTATAGGAAACGAATGCTTCACTATCTTTTTTAATACTGTAATTTGCCCAGGCGATAAAAATAATTCCTGCGACCAGAAGAAGCAGGAAAAATTTAAAAATATTTTTAGTGAGTTTTTTCATCCGGGAAATAAATCATTTAAAATTCAAGACCGTTTGGAAATGCTTTTTTTCTAAAAATTAATAAAAAAGCGGCTCCTACAGTAATGGCAGAATCAGCAACATTGAAAATATATTTGAAGAACTCAAGATGCTTTCCGCCAATCAAAGGCCAGCTTTCAGGAACATACCAGTCTACCAACGGGAAGTGAAGCATATCTACTACACATCCTTTCATAAAAGTAGAATAGCCATGCCCGAAAGGAACCATTTTAGAAATTCCGCCATAACCAATCCATCGGTCAATACTTGGGTCATAAACGGTTCCACTGTCGAAGATCATTCCGTAGAACATTCCATCAATAAGATTTCCGATAGCTCCTGCGAAAATAATAGCCATTGGGATTAAAAGATAATTGGAGGCGCCATCTTTCAGCCATTTTTTGAACATATAGACCATTCCTCCGATTAAGAAAATTCTTAAGATCACCAGGAAATATTTTCCTATAATCCCTCCGAAATGGAATCCGTAGGCCATTCCCGGATTTTCCACAAAAGTCAGTTTAAAGCCAGGGAAAACAGAAATACTGTCATCCAGATTAAAATGTGTTTTAATATAAATTTTAGAAGCCTGGTCAATTAACAATACCAAAAATGTGATAGCTAATATCTTTTTCATTATTGTCCTTTAGGTTTTGACGGTTTTGAAGCCGGCTTTACATTTTTATTATCGCTCGCTTTCTTGATCACTTTCTGTCCGTTGTACGAACTTTTAACGTGAGCCTTTTCAAACTTAATATTCATTTCTTTCAAAACGCCTTTCAATGCGTTAAGTTCCATAGAGTTTTTTGGGTGTACTATGATAGATTCCATTTCTTATATTTAAATTTTACATTTTAGACAATTCATCGAGCCGATTTCTGTCTTTTTCTGACAAGTCATTGACTCCGTTTTTGCCCATCTTACTTAAAAGCCTGTCAATTTCTTTCTCCCGGTCACGTTTATCAGAATTAAATTGATCATCAATGGTATAGTTTTTATGCTGTTCCGGGAAGAATTTATTTTTGATCCATTCTCTATTGAAGAACATTAGAACTAATACAAGGACAATTCCTAAAATTAATAATTCGCTCATGGGTATACATTAAAAATTAGGTTTATAAAGTATCCTTTGAATACGATATAAACCCAATATTATTTTACAAACCTGACGGTTATTTTTGCATATTTTTCGCTTCGATGCTTAAAGTAGCGTGAGGAACGGCTAAAAGTCTTTCCTTAGGAATTAATTTTCCTGTTACTCTACAGACACCATACGTTTTATTTTCGATTCTGATTAATGCATTTTTAAGATCACGCACGAATTTTTCCTGTCTTCCTGCTAAAATAGAGTTCTGCTCTTTGCTCAGCGTTTCAGCACCTTCCTCAAAAGCTTTGAATGTAGGTGAAGTATCATCTGTCCCATTATTCTGGTCATTGATGAAACTTTCTCTGATCAACTGAAGATCCTTTTCTGCTTTTTCTATTTTTTCCTTAATGATCGCTTTAAATTCCTGTAAATCAGCATCGCTGTATCTAACTCTTTCGTCTGACATATTCTTTTCTCTTTTTTAATAAAATTATGAAATGGAATTTGAAATACTATAACTACATGTTAATTTTTTTCGACATTTATCTTAAAATTAACTTCATCTATTTCGATTTCGTTAAAATTTGAAAGTGAAGATACAATTTCTATTTTATTTGACAAGACCTCGGAAGAAATATATTCCTCATTTTTCTTAACATCTTCAATAAATGGTGAATTTTCTTCAATGAAGATATTAATGCGGTCTGTCAATTCAAAATCTTTATCTTTTCGCAGGTTCTGAATTCTGTTAATAAACTCTCTTGCGATTCCTTCTGATTTTAACTCATCGGTTAATGTCAAATCTAATGCCACAGTTGTTTTTCCGTCAGAAGTTACCGTCCATCCCGGGATATCTTTTGTTGAGATTTCCACGTCGTCAAGCGTGATCTCATATCCTTGAATATCAATTTTTCCTTCTTTTTCAAGAACGGCAATTTGTTCTGTAGTAAGATTGCTAATCTCAGCACCTACCACCTTCATGTCTTTTCCTAATTTAGGACCAAGAGCTTTAAAGTTAGGCTTTATCTGTTTTACAATTAAGTGAGAGGCCTCTTCAGCATTAATTAATTGTAGTTCTTTTACGTTTACTTCCTGCTTAATAAGATCTGCAACAGCAAGAATTTGTTCTTCAGCTTTAGAATCTAATACAGGAACCAATACTTTTTGTAACGGCTGACGAACTTTGACATTCTCTTTCTTTCTCAGAGAGAAAACCATACTCGTGATATTCTGTGCCAGGTGCGTTTTTTCAACCAGATCCTGATCGATTAAGCTTTCATCAGCAACCGGGAAGTCTGTTAAGTGTACAGATTCACAGTTTTCTTTTCCGGTTACTTTATTCAGATCCTGATATAGTTGATCCATAAAGAACGGAGCAATAGGTGCTGATAATTTCGCTACTACTTCAAGACAAGTATATAACGTCTGGTAAGCAGAGATCTTATCATCAGAATAATCTCCTTTCCAGAAACGTCTTCTGCACAATCTTACATACCAGTTACTTAAGTTATCATTAACAAACGTGCTGATAGCTCTCGCCACTCTTGTTGGTTCGTAATCTTCATAGAATGCTTTTACTTCCTTGATCAATAAGTTCAGTTCAGAAAGTATCCATCTGTCGATTTCAGGACGGTTTTCCACTTCTTTTTCCGAATAGTTGAATCCGTCAACGTTTGCATATAAAGCAAAGAAAGAGTAGGTGTTGTAAAGAGTTCCGAAGAACTTTCTTCTTACTTCATCAATTCCTTCAATGTCAAATTTCAGGTTTTCCCAAGGGTTAGCATTGGAAATCATATACCAACGGGTAGCGTCAGGACCGTATACAGAAAGAGTTTCAAACGGATCTACTGCATTTCCTAAACGTTTTGACATCTTTTGTCCGTTTTTATCCAAAACGAGACCGTTACTCATTACGTTTTTATAAGCAACAGAGTCAAAAACAGCAGTACCGATGGCGTGTAATGTGTAGAACCATCCACGTGTCTGATCAACACCCTCCGCGATGAAGTCAGCCGGGAATGCTTTGTTGTTGTCAATTAATTCTTTATTCTCAAAAGGATAGTGCAACTGAGCATAAGGCATAGAACCTGAATCGAACCAAACGTCGATCAAATCGCTCTCACGCTTCATTGCTTTTCCTGAATCAGAAATTAAGACTACTTTGTCTACTACATTCTTGTGAAGATCAACCAATTCATAGTTAGATTCAGACATATTTCCGATGACAAAACCTTTGAAAGGGTTTTCAGTCATCAATCCTGCAGCAATAGACTTTTCAATCTCGTTGTAAAGCTCTTCTACAGAACCTATGATCTTTTCTTCTTTCAGATCTTCTGTTCTCCAGATTGGCAATGGGATCCCCCAATATCTTGAACGGGATAAATTCCAGTCGTTCACATTTTCAAGCCAGTTGGCAAAACGTCCCTCTCCGGTAGCTTTCGGTTTCCAGTTGATCTCTTTGTTTAGATTAACCAGTCTGTCTTTTACAGCGGTCATTTTTACAAACCATGAGTCTAGTGGGTAGTACAATACCGGCTTATCAGTTCTCCAGCAATGTGGATAAGAGTGGACATATTTCTCTACTTTGAAGGCTTTATTCTCTATTTTCAATAAGATAGCAAGCTCTACATCCCATGATTTTTCAGGAGCAGTTCCTTCATCGTAATATTCGTTTTTGATATATTTTCCTGAGAAAACTTCAGGTACATTTTCACCTTTGATGAATCTACCCTGCAAATCTACCAATGGTACAAGATTGTCATTTTCATCTTTTACCAACATGGGTGGGATCTCAGGCTGAGCCATTTTAGCGACTCTCGCATCATCTGCACCGAAAGTAGGAGCCGTGTGTACGATACCGGTACCATCTTCAGTGGTTACGAAATCACCCAAAATTACTCTGAATGCATCTTTAGCATCATCATTTGGCATAAACCAAGGAACCAATTGTTCGTATCTTGTATCAACAAGTTTTTCTCCGGTAAATTCTTTTAAAATTTTAAAAGGAATTACTTTAGTTTCAGAAGTATAGTTGGCAAAATCTTCATCAGTCCCCTCTGTATATTTTTTACCGAAAACCTTAGGTAAAAGGACTCTTGATAAGACTACTGTTACCGGTTCAAAGGTATATTGGTTGAAAGTTTTAACCAAAACATACTCAATATCTCTACCTACCGTAAGAGCTGTGTTGGATGGCAATGTCCATGGAGTTGTCGTCCATGCAAGGATGTGTACGTCTCCGTCAACATCGGTGAATAAAGGAGATGAGTCTTTTTTAACTTTAAACTGAGCTACAACAGTAGTGTCTGAAACATCACGATACGTTCCAGGCTGGTTCAATTCATGTGAAGAAAGCCCCGTTCCTGCTTTTGGAGAATAAGGTTGGATCGTATAGCCTTTATACAACAAGCTTTTGTCATATAATTGCTTCAACAGCCACCAAACTGTTTCCATATATTTTGACTTATACGTGATATAAGGATCATTAAGATCTACCCAATATCCGATTTTCTCAGTAAGGTTATTCCATACATCAGTATAACGCATTACTGCTTCACGACAAGCTTTGTTATAATCTTCAATCGATATTTTTTTACCAATATCTTCTTTGGTAATTCCTAATTCTTTTTCTACACCCAGTTCCACAGGAAGACCATGCGTATCCCAACCCGCTTTACGGAAAACCTGCTTTCCGTTCTGCGTTTGGTAACGACAGAAAATATCTTTCAATGCTCTTGCCATTACGTGGTGAATCCCGGGCATACCGTTTGCTGAAGGCGGACCTTCATAAAAAACAAACTCAGGATTGCCCTGACGAATCTCAACACTTTTACTGAACGTATTTTTCTGTTTCCAAAACTCCGCTACATTCTCGGCTATGTCAATAAGGTTGAGGTTTTTATATTCTTTAAATTGGCTCATTGTAAATATCTCAATTTTCGTTGATTAATTAAGTCTGCAAATTTACTAAATTTTGTCGGTTTATAATATATGTTTTATTTTGATATCATCTATTAAAAAGTTCAATCTCAGAAATATAAATGAAAAACGGATTGAAAAGTGAATGGTAGACTGTGGATGAGCGAATATTTTGATGCATTTTCACATGAAATTTGCCAAGCATTTTTAGGTAAAATAAGATTCAATAAAAGTAGGTCTTGCTCTCCCTTAAAACCAAACAATTAACTGAAAACCTAATGTAAACCTCTCATCAATTCATTTACCCATAATCATCTATGAAAATCCATGTCATTTGTGTTGAAAGATAAAATGATTCCGTCTAAAGTAACATAATAGCATGATCATTGCTTGAAATCTCGTATATTTAAGTAGAACTAAACTCAAATGCTGTATGAAAGTCTTCTCCAAACTGATTATTGTTGTTTGCTTTATCAACATCATCACTGCACAGGCACAAAATTATCCTCAGAATTACTTCAGAAATCCTCTGAATATTCCTATGCAGCTGGCTGCTAACTTTGGAGCTGTTCGTTCCAATCATTTTCATATGGGGTTAGACCTGCGAACCAACAGCCAGGAGAATTTGTCTGTACTTGCAGCCGCAGACGGTTATGTAAGCCGAATAAAAATAGAACGATACGGTTTCGGAAATGCCATATACATTACTCACCCGAATGGGTTTACAACGGTTTATGCTCATTTAAACAAATATTTTGCTCCCCTTGATGAATACGTAAAAGAAAGACAATATAAAGATGAAAAGTGGGAGCAGGATATCACTTTTCAACCTGGGCAGTTTCCTGTGACAAAAGGACAATTAATTGCTTTGAGTGGAAATACCGGAGGTTCGGCTGGTCCCCATCTGCATTTTGAAATACGAGATACTAAAACTGAAGAATGTCTTAATCCGTTGCTTTTTGGCTTTGCAATTCCTGATTCAATAGCGCCAATTATCAGCGGATTGTATTGGTATGATAGGCGTTTCAGTACGTATGAACCCGGAGCAAACGGAGTTGTTGTGAAAAAAGCAGGAAATGCTTACACAGCTGATGTGATCAGGGTCAATTCACCTACAATAAGCCTTGGTATTAAAGCAGTGGATAAAGCAAATCAAGGGTTCAATCTGGGGATTTATCAGGCTGAACTGTTGATGGATGGTCAATTACTCTATGGGTTTACTATTAATAAAATAAGCTATGATGATACCCGTTATGAAAATGGTTGTATAGATTATACCAAGTTTTCCAGAGATAAAATGAGTATTCAGCATTTGTCAGTTTTGTCTGGTATGAAATTACAGAATTACAGTACTCCCGGCTTATCCGGAATCATTAATCTTCAGGATAATGAAGTGCATACAGTTGAAATTGTTTTAAAAGATGTCAAAGGAAATACGAGTCGTTTGTCCACAAAAGTTCAGCTTGGTGTGTTAAGCAGTAAGCTGAATCCTACAGCTAACATTGCACAGCCTAATGAAGCGAAAACAATTACAACACAGAATGCTGAAGTTAATTTCAGTAAAAATGCATTTTATGATGCTGTGAACTTTAATGCTGATGAAAAACAGGATACTGATTCTAATGTGGTATCTAATGTTATTAATCTTCACAATCCTTTTGTGCCGGTGCATGACAATTATACAGTAAAAATACAACCCAACAGAAAATTAAGTCAGGATGAAAAAGATAAAGTCGTTATTCTTTTTGATTATGGCAGTGATAAAGATGCCGTAAAAGGAAAATGGAATGGGAACAGGATGGAGGGTCAATTTAACAGGCTTGGAACAGCAAAACTGGTATTGGATACCGGCTTACCTTCTGTTTCTTCCGCCTGGAAAGAGGGAAGTGCTGTAACCGGCAGTTCTTTACGCCTAAAAGGGATGACAAAAGTAGGGGATATTGTTTCATTCCGTGCAGAGCTGGATGGGAAATGGCTTCGTTTTGCCCGTGTGAAAGATGATTTTATTTATGGGTTTGATGAGAAGTGCCCGAAAGGATCAGGTATACATACCTTAAAAGTAAGCACAACCAACACTGCTGGGAATACCAATACACAAACTTTTACATTTCAGAGGTAATGGGGGACTTTGAATGATCTTTAAATGCTTTAATCCTTCAATCTTTTAATTTAATTAAATACATTTGCTCAAAATTAAAATCATTGGAATTCTATCCTTCAATCGAAAAATCCAGCATTCAGGAAATCAAAAAGTTTCAGGAAGAGAAGCTTAGAGAACTTTTGGTGTATCTGAAAACGTATTCACCTTTTTATCAAAAACTGTTCAGGGAAAACAACATCAATATTGAGGATATCTGTACTTTGGAAGATTTGCAGAAGATTCCTACCACTTCTAAGAATGATCTTCAGCAGAATAATCACGATTTTTTCTGTATTCCTCCTGATAAGATTGTGGATTACAGTACAACTTCGGGAACTTTAGGAGATCCTGTAACCTTTGGATTATCTGATGGTGATCTCGAAAGACTGGCTTATAATGAAGCCATTTCTTTTGCTTGCGCAGGTATCCAAAAAGGGGATGTGGTGCAGATGATTACAACGATTGACAAAAGGTTTATGGCCGGACTTGCATATTTTTTAGGATTAAGAAAAATGGGTGCGAGTGTGGTCAGAATGGGTCCGGGAATTCCTGAGCTGCAATGGGATTCTATCTTCAGATATAAACCGAAATATTTGATTACCGTTCCTTCATTCTTGCTTAAGATGATCGATTATGCTGAGAAAAATAACCTCGATTATAAAAACTCCAGTGTGTATGGGGCGATATGTATTGGTGAAAGTATCAAAAATCAGGATTTTACCGATAATATTCTTTCTCAAAAAATTAAAGAAAAGTGGAATATAAAACTCTTTTCAACCTATGCTTCTACCGAAATGAGTACTGCCTTTACAGAATGCGAGTATCAAGTTGGCGGGCATCACCATCCTGAATTGATCATTACAGAAATTCTTGATAATCTCGGGACCCCAGTAAATGAAGGGGAAAGCGGTGAGTTGACCATTACGACTTTAGGAGTAGAAGCCATTCCTTTGCTGAGGTTTAAAACAGGTGATATTGTAAAAGCGCACTATGAGCCATGCCAATGTGGAAGAAACACCATGAGGCTGGGGCCTGTAATAGGTAGAATGCAGCAAATGATTAAATACAAAGGAACAACGCTATATCCACCTGCTTTGAATGACATTTTAAATGATTTCAATAATATTTTATGTTATCAGATCGTTATTCAAGCTAGTGAAATTGGGCTTGATGAGATTGTTATTAAGATAAGTACAGATAAAGAAAATGAAAATTTTGTCAATGATGTCAGGGACCACTTCCGTGCAAAATTGCGGGTAAGTCCGAAAATTGAAATTATTGATTTTGATATTTTGTCTAAAACAGTATTTAATCCAAATAGCAGAAAGCCAATTACCTTTATTGACTTAAGATAAAACAAATATGAAAAAAATATTATTTCTGATCCTGATAGCTTTTTCGGCTTGTCTGACGGCTTAGAGGGTCAAAGTTATTTCAGGAGATTATAACTTTTTAAAAGATCAAAAATTTATTAAAGTAGTTTTCAAATTTGAAGGACTAACCTTTAACAGGAAAAAAATTACCGAAGAACAATATGTTGCCTATAGAATGACTGAGATAGAAGAAGGAAGAGGTAAAGAAGAAGCAGAAAAATGGAAGAATGATTGGGAGTATTCAAAAACGAAAACCTTTCAGGATAAATTTCTGGCTTCATGGAATAAAAACACAGATATCAAAGCGGCTACCAATTTTGAGATGACCAAATATACTTTGATTGTAGAACCTACCTGGATTTCTCAAGGCTCTTTTATTGGAATAGGTAATATTCCGGCACAGATGAATTCTAAAATCACTTTTGTAGAAACTAATAATCCTGATAATGTATTGATGGTAGTAGAAGGAATAAAAGCTACAGGAGACAATGTTATCGGAATTCCAAATAATAACGATCGCATTGCCGAATGTTTTGCTAAAACGTCAAAGATGCTCGCTTTAAAAATTGATTATTATACCAGAAAATAAAAAACTAATAATTCTAAAACTTTTACAATTAAACGAACTATGAAAAAATTATTATTACTACTACTTATAGTAATTGTAGCTCCTTCCTTCGCTCAAAATAAAATCAATTATGAGTTTGGAAATTTTGATTTTCTTAAAGATCAGCCTGATGTTAATGTTCAATATAAGTTTGAAAATGTTACATTTCAGGTAGACAATTATACCAAAGAACAGTATCTGGAAAGAAGAAAAACTGAAACTTTGGCTAAAAAAGGTGAAGAAGCCTGGAAAGAATGGATGAGAAATTGGACAGAGCACGAAGAATCTATTTTTATGGATAGATTTATTGGAGGATTAAATGCTAAGTCAAAGAAAGTTAAATTTGGAAAAGACTTGAAAACAAAATATACCTTAATTGTGGAAACAAAATGGGTATATCCGGGATGGAGTGGTGGAATGATGATGCAACCTGCTAAATTATCCACAGTAGTGACATTTATAGAGACTGACCATCCGGATAAGGCTATTGCCAAAATTCAAACCGATAAGATTGAAGGAGTAGGGAGTAGAGTAGACTACGGAATGGAGTATGGAAGAATATCAGCTGCTTACGAGAAAACAGGCAAAGAGCTGGCGAAAGAGATTAATAAAAATATAAAATAACAAAAACGGTCTGAACTTCAGACCGTTTTTTTATGATTGATTGTGCTCCTGTTTCTCTAATTTGATGAGGTTAGCAAGATTCTTAATAACCGTATCATGCTTCTTCACAAAAGGATTATCCTTATTCCAGACATACCCTGCAAGTACAGCACAGATTTTTTTCTTAACATCCGGATTTTCGGGTTGGTGGAAGAATAACTCCTGGAGGTTTCCGGTATACCATTCTTTGACATACGTGGTGAAAACATCCACGCCATATAAAATATAATCCGAATACTCCGTTTGCCAGTCGATTTTCTCACCATTCAATTGTCTCAAGGCCAATTTAGCAGCAAGCATCCCTGATTCTGTAGCGAAAGCCATTCCTGATGAAAAGACAGGGTCAAGGAATTCAGAGGCATTTCCTGTTAAAGCAAAGCCATCCCCAAAAAGACTTTTTACAGAACATGAATAATCTTTCAGATGCTTTGGTTCAAAAAGAAAATCTACACTGCCAAAACGCTTTACATAATAATCTGAAAGAGAAATAGCTTTTCTTAAAGCTTCCGTGGGATCTTCGTTTTCAGATAATTTTTCAATATAGTCAGTAGGCCCAACAATTCCGACACTCGTATTACCATTGGAAAATGGGATGACCCAAAGCCATACTTCTGTTTCAATGATATCAAAAGAAATAAGAGTTCCTTCTTCGCCTTCCTCCCTGTTAATATCTTCTACATGAGAGAAAATAGCAGAATGAGGTGATAATTTTGAAGGTTTTTCAAGATCCAGTAAGCGGGGAAGAACCCTTCCGTATCCACTGGAATCAATAACAAATTTAGCATGGATTTCTTTTGTCGCTCCCTCTTTATTTTTAACTGTTGTTACCGAATCTGTCCCATTAAACGTAATACCAATAACTTCAGTTTCAAATTCAAGGTCAATTCCTTTATTAATAACCTCTTGAGCAAGGGTGTTGTCAAAATCTGCTCTTGGAACCTGCCACGTCCAGTCCCAGCCTTCACCGAATTTATTGCTAAAATCAAAAATACAGACTTCATCTCCGCGAAGGAAACGTGCACCCAGCTTTTTTTCAAAGCCCATTTTGTCTAATGCTGGGAAAAGTCCGGCTTCATCAAAGTGGTCCATTACTCTTGGAATTAAGCTTTCACCCACTACCAGTCTTGGAAATTTTGTCTTTTCAACAACTTTTACGCTGACGTTATTCTTCTTTAAGTAGGAAGAAGACACGCATCCGGAAGGCCCGGCTCCGATTACAAGAACGTCAACAAATTCTTTGTCCATCTTTGATTTTTTATTTTAATAATAACTTTTATCTTTGCCGCAAAATTAGTGACAAATAATTAATATTTTACAAAATTATCAACTATTACTTTTAATTGATGAAAATAAATAGCTTTTTAGGACTGAAAGATTTTCAAAGAATTATCATTGAAAATGAAAAAATAGAACTGGATAAATCACTTTTATTGAAAGTAGATGCGAGCTTTCAGTTTTTAAAGGAATTTTCAAAAAATAAAGTAATATATGGTGTCAATACCGGCTTTGGTCCGATGGCCCAATTCAAGATCAGCGATGAAGACACCCACCAGCTTCAATATAATCTGATAAGAAGCCATGCTTCAGGAATCGGAAATCCTTTACCTGCACAGGAAGTTAAAGCATGTATGCTGGCAAGGTTGAATACATTGTCTTTAGGTAATTCGGGGGTACACCAATCTGTTGTGAATCTTCTTCAGGAATTAATTAACAGAGATATTACTCCCTTGATTTTTGAACATGGAGGAGTAGGAGCAAGTGGAGATCTTGTTCAGCTGGCTCACCTGGCTTTGGTATTAATCGGAGAGGGAGAAGTATTCTATAAAGGAGAAAGAAAATCGACAAAAGAGGTTTTCCAAATGGAAGGCTTAGAACCGATACAGGTAGAAATCCGTGAAGGACTTGCTTTGATGAACGGAACTTCCGTAATGTCCGGAATCGGGATCGTGAATGCTTATAAAGCTAATCAGCTGACAGATATCTCAATAAGGCTTTCTTGTGCCATTAACGAGATTGTTCAGGCATATGATGATCATTTATCAGAAGCTTTAAACGGTACAAAAAGGCATTATGGCCAACAGAAAGTTGCAGAAAGAATGCGTGCTCATTTAGCAGACAGTAAGCTGATCAGAAAAAGAGCGGATCACCTGTATACTCATTTTGAGGAACAGGAAAAAGTATTTAAGGAAAAAGTTCAGGAATATTATTCTCTAAGATGTGTTCCACAGATTTTGGGTCCGGTATTAGATACACTGGAATATACAGAAAAGGTGTTGGAAAACGAAATTAATTCTGCCAATGATAACCCTATTATCAATGTTGAAGATCAGCATGTATATCACGGAGGAAATTTCCATGGAGATTACATCTCGCTGGAAATGGATAAACTTAAAATTGTGGTAACCAAATTAACAATGCTTGCAGAAAGGCAATTGAATTATCTTTTGAATGCTAAAATCAACGAAATCTTGCCTCCTTTTGTAAATTTAGGTAAATTAGGTTTTAATTTCGGGATGCAGGGGGTACAATTTACAGCAACGTCTACTACGGCAGAAAGCCAGATGTTATCAAATTCCATGTATGTTCACAGTATTCCGAACAATAATGATAATCAGGATATCGTTAGTATGGGAACCAATGCAGCGGTAATTTGCAGAAAGGTGATCGAAAATGCTTTTGAAGTTTTGGCGATCGAAGCGATTACCATTATTCAGGCTATTGAATATCTTGGTTTCCAGGATAAGATTTCATCCTCTACAAAAGACTTGTATGATGATATCAGAAAGATCATTCCAGTATTCTCAGATGATATGGTGATGTATCCATATCTTGAGGAAGTAAAAAAATATTTAAAGACCATGTAATTTTTAGCTTTAATAAACTGTCTATAAACTAAAGGATATAAGCTAACTTAAAAAAACTAAAACGAAATAAACACTAACGCATGAAATGTGCAATCGTAACAGGAGGCTCCCGGGGAATTGGGAGGGCAATCTGTATAAAACTGGCTGAAGAGAAAAACTACCACATACTGATTAACTATGCTTCCAATGAAACAGCAGCAAAAGAAACGCTGGCCAAAGTTGAAGAACTGGGAGCTACAGGAGAAATTCTGAAGTTT
Organism: uncultured Chryseobacterium sp.; assembly: GCA_963518055.1. GTDB lineage: Bacteria > Bacteroidota > Bacteroidia > Flavobacteriales > Weeksellaceae > Chryseobacterium. The sequence goes on along the minus strand of CAUQIC010000003.1, from coordinate 56,516 downwards.
GATGTTGGAAATACAGATGAAACACAACATATTCTGACTGACTGGCAGGAGAAAAATCCTTCTGCAATAGTGGAAGTAATTGTAAACAATGCAGGAATTACCAGAGACGGATTGTTTATGTGGATGCAGAAAGAAGATTGGAACAGCGTGATCAATACAAGCTTAGATGGGTTTTTCAATGTCACTAATTTCTTTATCCAGAAACTGCTTCGTAACAAATACGGAAGAATCATTAATATGGTTTCAGTTTCGGGAGTGAAAGGAACGGCCGGGCAGACGAACTATTCGGCTGCAAAAGGTGCTTTGGTGGGGGCTACAAAAGCTCTTGCACAGGAAGTTGCCAAAAGAAATGTTACGGTGAATGCGGTCGCTCCGGGTTTTATTAAAACAGATATGACCCAGGAGTTTAATGAAGATGAGCTTAAAGCGATGATTCCTGCCAACCGATTTGGAGAAGCCGAAGAAGTAGCTGATCTGGTAGTGTTTTTAGCCTCGAAAAAAGCTTCCTACATTACAGGGGAGGTGATTAATATCAACGGAGGAATTTACTCATAAATAATATAACAATATACCAATGTACCAGTGTACCAATGTTGATTGAATTTCAATAAAAATATTGTTACATTGCTAGACTGATACATTGTTAAATTCAATATGAACCATATGGAAAATAGGGTTGTAATTACCGGAATGGGAATTTATTCCTGCATCGGGACGTCTTTAGAAGAGGTCAGGGAATCCCTATACCAAGGAAAATCCGGTATTGTATTAGATCAGGACAGAAAAGAATTCGGTTTCAGATCAGGTCTCACAGGGGTTGTTCCAAAGCCGGACCTTAAGAATCTCCTCAACAGGCGACAGCGTGTCAGCATGGGAGAAGAAAGTGAATATGCCTATCTTGCTACAGTAGATGCATTAAAGCAGGCAAATCTTGACGAAACCTTCTTAGATTCCCATGAAGTAGGAATTTTATACGGGAATGACAGCGTTTCTCAGGCTGTAGTAGAATCTATCGATATTGCAAGGGAAAAGAAAGACACCACATTGATGGGCTCGGGGGCAATTTTTAAATCAATGAATTCAACCGTAACGATGAACCTTTCTACTATCTTTAAACTGAAAGGCATCAACCTTACCATTAGTGCAGCATGTGCAAGCGGATCTCATTCCTTAGGACTTGCTTATATGATGATTAAGAATTGTTTTCAGGATATGATCATTTGTGGAGGAGCCCAGGAAACCAATAAATATTCTATGGCAAGTTTTGATGGATTGGGGGTTTTCTCGGCAAGAGAAGATGAGCCTACAAAAGCTTCAAGACCTTTTGATGCCGAAAGAGATGGCTTGATTCCAAGTGGAGGGGCAGCAAGCCTGATTGTTGAAAGCTTAGAATCTGCACAAAGAAGAGGGGCTCCCATTATTGCTGAAATTATCGGATATGGATTCTCTTCTAATGGAGGCCATATTTCAACACCCAATGTTGATGGCCCGGCTTTAGCAATGGGAAGAGCTTTACAACAATCCGGATTAAACGCTTCAGATATTGACTACATCAACGCTCATGCTACATCTACCCCAATTGGTGATGCTAATGAAGCAAAAGCCATTTATGAAATTTTCGGAAATAAAGTTCCGGTAAGCTCTACAAAATCTATGACAGGACATGAGTGCTGGATGGCAGGTGCAAGTGAAGTTATCTACTCTATTCTGATGATGCAGAACGATTTTGTTGCTCCAAATATTAACTTGGAAAATCCTGATAATGAAGCACAAAAGATAAATTTAATCTCCAAAACAAAAAATCAAAAAATTGATGTATTTTTGTCGAATTCTTTTGGGTTTGGGGGAACCAATTCTGCACTAATAGTAAAAAAATTTGATTAAAAACATGGAAAGGGGAAAAATTGTTGCTATCGTTAATGATTTTTTGGTAAACGAATTCGAGGTAGACGGAGACGAGATCAGCAACGAGGCAAATCTTAAAAATACCTTAGGCTTAGACAGCTTAGACTATATTGATATGGTGGTTGTGATAGAATCTAATTTCGGAGTGAAGCTTGGAGAAGCTGACTTCAAGAAAATGGTAACATTCGATGACTTCTATACAACGATTGAAAATAAGATTGCTGAAAAGAACGCTTAATTATTGAGCCAATCTTTATTATTTAAATATACCAATGTAATGATAGAAAGGTGTGTATAGCATACCTAGTCATATTGTTACATTGGTATACTCTTATATTATAAATTGCATTTATGAACAAGTGGAAAGGTAAATCTAAAGGGACAGTATCAGGATACAGAATATTCGTCTGGTGTATTAGAAATATCGGGATCAGAAGTTCATATTTTGTATTGTACTTTGTGGCGGCTTATTATTTTCTGTTTCAGAAAAAGAGCAACCAATACATTCTCTATTATTTCCAAAAAAGACTCAACTACGGATATTGGAAGGCTAAACACGCCATTTTTAAAAGCTATTTTACTTTTGGAAAAGTGCTGATCGATAAAACGGCTATTTCTGCTGGGTTGAGGGAAAAATATACTTATGAATTTGACGGTATAGAAAATCTTAGAAACCTATTGGCAGCAAAAAGAGGAGGTGTTCTGATCAGTGCTCATATCGGTAATTTTGAAATTGCAGAACATTTTTTTGCGGATATTGATTTTGACTGTCAGATCAATCTGGTCACTACAGATCAGGAAGTGACGGTGATCAAAGAATACCTTGAGACCGTTGCTGTGAAAAGAAGTAATATTAAATTCATTTATGTCAAAGAAGATATGTCGCATATTTTTGAGATTAATCAGGCTTTGTCGGATAATGAGTTGATTTGCTTTACGGGAGACCGCTACTTCGAAGGATCCAAATACCTTGAAGCTGATTTATTGGGGAAAAGTGCCAAATTCCCTGCAGGCCCATTCTTAATAGCTTCCCGATTGGGAGTTCCTGTAGTGTATGTTTACGTGATGAAAGAAAATAATCTTCATTACCACCTCTATGCCCGCGTAGCCCAGAACATTAAAAACCGCGATTCACAGGGACTCTTACATTCTTATGTACAAAATCTGGAAACCATGATCAGAAAATATCCTCTTCAATGGTTTAATTATTTCGATTTTTGGGATGATGTTGATTAATTTTTCTATTTTTACCCCTGAAAACTAACAGAAAAACTAAAAACCATTAAGATTTATTGAGAATTTAAGAGCATTAAGTGATATTGTATCAATAGAACTTCTTTGTGGATGATCACAAGGGTATCTCTGAATCTTCTTGACTCCTATATCTCTTAATTTTAAAAGCACATGCCTCTTGAAGAAAGAATATGACATACTTGTAATCGGCAGCGGATTGGGAGGTCTTGTTTCGGCTCTTATTTTGGCGAAGGAGGGACTTCGCGTTTGTGTGCTGGAGAAGAATAACCAGTATGGAGGAAATCTTCAAACTTTTTCACGGGATAAACTCATTTTCGATACCGGAGTTCACTATTTGGGAGGCCTTTCAAAAGGTCAAAATCTCCACAGGTTTTTTAGTTATCTCGAAATTATGGATGAGCTGAAGCTTCAAAAGATGGATGAAGACGGCTATGACAGAATTTCTTTTGATAATGATACAATAGAATATCCTCATGCACAGGGCTATCAGAACTTTGTTGAACAACTCACTAAATATTTTCCTGAAGAAAAAGAGAATCTTGAGAACTATTGCGAGGAAATTCAATATGTCTGCAGTCAGTTTCCGAGATACAACGTAGTGGGAAAAGACAGTTATAATGAAGAAATTCTGCATTTAAATACCAGGAGATTTATAGAATCTGTTACACAAAACAAAAAGCTTCAGTCGGTTTTACTCGGATCCAATTTCCTGTATGCCGGAGATTCTGAAAATGTCCCTTTCTATGTACATGCTTTAACGGTGAATTCATATATCCAAAGTGCCTATAAATGTGTAAAAGGAGGAAGTCAGATATCTAAACTTCTGATCCGAAAACTCCGTCAATATGGTGCAGACATTCATAAACATACTGAGGTTTCTAAGCTTGTTTTTAATGAAAATAACACCCTGACCTCAGTGAAGACTGTAGCAGGTAAAGAATATGCTGCCAAACAGTTTATTTCAAATATTGAGATTCGTTCTACTATTCAGCTGATTGGAGAAGAAAGATTAAAAAAATCCTTTTTAAACAGGGTTTTAAGTTGGAAGCCTGTCTCATCATGCTTTAGTGTATATTTGGTTTTAAAACCTCAAAGCTTTCCCCATTTTAATTATAATATTTACCATTATTCATCAGAAGATTTGGTTTGGAATGCATTCCGCTACCGGAAAGAAGCATGGCCGGAAACCTATATGCTTTCGTCAACCCCCTCTCGTCAACATCCGGAGTTTGCAGAAAGCCTCACAGCTATTTCTTATATGGATTTTGATGAGGTTAAAGAATGGGAAAATACGTTCAATACCGTAGCCGATGAACATGAAAGAGGGCGGAGATATGAAAAGTTTAAGTTGGAAAAGACTGAAAAGATGCTTGATGCTTTGGAAAAAAAGATACCCAATCTTAGACGTGCCATTCAAAGTATTTATACATCTACACCCTTATCTTATCGGGATTATATCGGAGGTTTTGAAGGAAACATGTACGGGTATATGAAAAATTCAGACAACCCTCTTAAGACTATGGTTTCTCCCCGTACTAAAATTGACAATCTGTTTCTTACAGGTCAGTCAGTCAATATGCACGGAATTTTGGGTGTCACCATCGGTGCATTTAATACCTGTGCCGAAATGATAGGAAAAGATATTATTGATCAACGGCTCATACAAGGATTTAATAAAAAAGAACAGTGAAAAAAACTAATATCAACAAACTGTCTTATAAAAGGCTCTTTTTTTACTCTATTTTTGCTTTTATCCTGAGTTCATGCGGGATCTCAAAATCTGTTCATCATACACCGGATATTGGTCCCTATTCATTGGAAATTCCAAAAGTGACCCATATCAACGATACAACATTCAGCTATAACCGGAATTTTTTAATCAAAAATAAACAGCAACTCTGGGAACTGTATATAAAAGGAAATCCTTTGCAACTGGGATATAATAATGGAGCCCTAACTCAGCATCTGATGCAAAAACAAGAAGAAATCTTCTTTTCAAAAGTGGAAGGATTTGTCCCTTCAAAATTAAGACAGAGGTTATTAAGAGGTTTTTTAAAATGGTACAACAGAAAGATGTACCTGAATGTCAGAGAAGATTATCAGGCAGAATTATATGGATTATCACAATATTCATCGGATAAATACGATTTTATTGCCCCAAAATATTTGCGAAATCTTTACCTGCATGGAGCCCACGATATCGGACATGCACTCCAGGACCTGGCCATGGTAGGGTGCACCTCTCTGGCAGTCTGGAATGAAAATACAGAAGATGGAGATCTTTTGATTGGGAGAAATTTTGACTTTTATGTGGGGGACGATTTTGCGAAAAATAAATTGGTGGAATTTGTAGAACCTGAGACAGGAATTCCTTATATGTCAGTAAGCTGGCCGGGGATGATTGGAGTTGTATCAGGAATGAATAAAAAGGGAATTACAGTGACTATCAATGCCGGGAAATCAAAAATTCCGTTAACCGCTAAAACGCCGATTTCTTTGGTCACAAGAGAAATTTTGCAGTATGCCGGAACTATTGATGAGGCGATTACCATAGCCAAAAAGAGAAAAGTTTTTGTCTCTGAATCCATCCTCGTGGGAAGTGCCGCTGACAAAAATGCTGTGATTATTGAGGTGTCACCTAAAAATTTCGGAGTTTATCAAGTGAAAAATACAAGTAAGGTACTTTGTACCAATCATTTTCAGTCTGATGCGTATAAAGATGATCTTAAAAACCGGAAACATATCGAAGAAAGCCACTCAGCCTACCGGTATGAAAAACTTGAGGAATTATTGCAAGAAGAGAAAAAATTAAACCCGATAAAAATCGCTGCCATTTTAAGGAACAGGTCAGGCTTACAAAATGAAAAGATCGGGTATGGAAACGAAAAGGCACTCAATCAGCTTTTGGCTCACCATGCCGTTATTTTTGCACCTGAGAAAAGACTGGTTTGGGTTTCTTCTAACCCTTATCAGTTGGGAGAATTTGTATGTTATGATTTGAACGAAATTTTCTCGGATAAAGGCCTTCAAAGAGATAATTTTGCAAAAGCAAATTTAAATATTGGGAAAGATCCATTTGCCAATTCTCAGGAATTCAAAAATTATGAGAAGTACAGGTCAGTCAGCTTAAAAGTCAATGATGCTATTCGTGGAGATCAAAAACTTACCGATGACTTTATTGCTGATTATCTGTCTTTAAATCCTGATTTCTGGAAAGGCTATTTTCTGGCTGGGAAGTATTATTTTTACAATAAAGAATATTCAAAGGCAAAAGCGGAGTTTGACAGGGCACTTACAAAAGAGATTACTACAGTTCCTGATCAGAAAAATGTCGAGAAATATCTGAATAAAACTTTAAAGAAATTAAAATGATTCCCAAGCATATAAAAATACTGTTTGCACTTCCTTTTGTTATCATGATCTGTTATTTTGCGTATCTGTGTACTGTTTATCATTCAATACCTGAGATCATCCCGATTCATAGTTTTGGAAATAATAAAGACAGTTATGGAAGCAAGGTTTTTCTCTTTATTCCTCTCATTCTCAACTTTATTATTCTGATATTGATCTGGAGAATTATCCGAAGACCGGATAAGATTAAATTTACTTTTGAGATCAAAGAAACAGAAAGAGAGAAGGTTTATCATACCACCCAATTAGCTTTGGTCATTCTTGCTATATTTATTACAATCATGATGGGACCTTTGTCTTTTTATGATGTCGTTTATAAGTAATCACATGTTTGACGATGGTATTCAGCGTTTCTCTAGGGTTGAAAATATATTGTTGATTTTAAAATGTTTATGATTTTTTCACCATGCATTTCTCAATGTAAATGGTAAAAAAAACAATGGTTAATTTTATTTTTAATTAATAATTTTAACTATTTTATTGGTATTTTAACTAATTTGATCGTCTTTTTGTTATTTATTGTCATTTTATTGTGTTTTTTATTGTGGATAAATAAATTTGACTCTACAAAAAATACCAAAATATGATAAGAATTAAACTAACTGTTAAGCTATTGCTTTTAACTTCCATATTGAGTGCAGGAATAATTTCTGCTCAAAAGTATGAACAGGTTATAAAGGAATATGTGAATTCTGAAAAATCCTTTCAAAGACTAAACTCTGAACTTAAAGAATTTAAAATTGTCAATGTTGACCCTTCAAAAAGCTTACAAGGAGAGGTGATAGGAATACAACAAACAATGAACGGAATCCCAATATTTGGGAGATCAGCCAATGTTTTGATTAGAGAAGGTAAAGTATTAAGTTTTGCAGATACCTTTATTAAAAATTACCCTACCGAAATTAAAGGAAAAGAGAATGGTAAAAGAAGCACTTTAGTAGCAGAGGCTGCGAAAAAATTAAATGGCCTTCCCACCCTAAAAAATGTTGATGGCAAGGAAGAACCTATAAAAGTAGAAACTGTTTATTTTGCAAAAGATGGCGTTTTAAACCTTGGATACGAATTTTCCGTAGAGGAAAAAAATTCCAGTAATGGCTGGAGAGTGATCATAAGTGCAGAGGATGGATCCGTTTTATATCAAGAAAATACGACACTATCTTGTAGCTTTCATGATGATGCCTATGGGCATGACTCATCAGTACATTTTGAACAAAATCAATCTTCTATTTTACCCAATACTGTAAATGCTGTTGATGTAAAAAAGCCTGCCCACTTTGTATTGGCTCCTGATAATGCTTCTTATAATGTTTTTCCGCTTCCCATAGAAGCGCCAACATTTGGAAACAGACAGCTTATTGCAAATCCATGGGATTTAGCGGCTTCCCCTGAAGGGTGGCATTCTGATGGCACCAATCATTACACCGTAACAAGAGGTAATAATGCCTATGCTTACACCGATGAGAAAGCCACAAACACTCCTCAATTTGTTCCCGATGGAGGGGCTAACAGAGTTTTTGACTTTCCCCTGGATATAACACAACCTCATAGAAATTATACAGCCGGATCGGTAACCAATTTGTTCTATATCAATAATAAAGTACACGATGTATTCTATAAATTTGGGTTTACAGAAACAGCAAGAAATTACCAGACCAATAATTTTGGTAAAGGAGGAGCCGGAAATGATCCTGTTTTAGCCGAAGCAAGAGATGGAGAGGGTTTTAATAATGCAAATTTCAATCCTCAGGCTGACGGAACTTCAGGAAGGATGCAAATGTATCTTGTTCTGCCTCAGGATCCTGTGCGCTCTCTTTTTTATAATTCTCCCTCTAATTATACAACAAGAACACCCGCTACCCAACCGGCAAGTTTCGGACCTGCATTGTTTAATATCAGCCCTGTGACGGGTGATTTATCTCTTACAACCCCTGTGGAAGGTTGTACAGCTATTTCTGAGGATCTTACAGGGAAAATTGCTTTAATACAGAGAGGCACATGTAGCTTTGTGGACAAGGTTAAAAATGCTCAGTCAAAAGGAGCCGTGGCAGTTATTGTCTATAATGCTCCTACATCTTCAGGATTTGGAACAATGGGTGGGGGACCAGATCCTGCTGTTACCATTCCTTCTGTATTAATTGAAAATTCTGAAGGGAGTTTCTTAGCCGGTGAATTGACGAATGGGGCTGCCGTAAATGTTACCTTAAAAGATGACAGTATTTATAGAGATGGAAGCTTAGACAATGGGGTGATTACGCATGAATATGGACATGGTATTTCTAACCGTCTGACAGGAACCGGGAGTGGTTGCCTGAGTTTTATAGACGATAATGAACAAATGGGAGAGGGATGGTCAGACTTTTTTGCACTAATGCTTACGAATAAGCAAGGAGATAATGCCTCTGTTCCCAGAGGAATGGGTACCTTTTTTAGTAATCAACCCATTACAGGATCAGGGATAAGACCTGCTAAATACTCACCTGATTTTGCTATTAATAATTATACGTATGGGAAGACCAATGGTATGAAGATAAACAGAAACTTCCCTGGTTATGGTACATTTACAATACCAGATGCCCATAGTATTGGCTTTATCTGGGCAACAATGCTTTGGGACCTTCATTGGAACTATGTAGAGAAATATGGGTACAACAGTAACGTTCTGGCAGATCCTAACAGTGGAAGTGCAAAAGTACTGCAACTTGTGGTAGACGGCCTTAAGTTACAACCTTGTAATCCTAGTTTTATTCAAGGAAGAGATGCTCTCTTAGCAGCGGATTTAGCAACAACAGGGGGTGCCGATAAATGTATGATCTGGAAGACCTTTGCAAAGAGAGGTTTGGGAGTAAATGCTAACCCGGGCGGCCTTAACGGATTATATCCGGGAGCTGATCATGCCGCTCCGGATCTAAATGATCAGGTAGAAGATTTTACTGTTCCGGCAGAATGTGGAACATTAGCGGTAAGAGAAATTTCGAATTCTAAAGGAATTTCGATCTATCCGAATCCCGTGAAAAATGAATTTACTATCAAAACTCCTACAGGTATGAATCTTTCGGGAATAACTACAATTTCTATCTATGATTTTACAGGGAAGATTGTTTCTAAAGAAAGTGTTAATCTTAATAAACAAAATACTGTTCGTGTTGATCAGTTAATCAATGGAGCTTATATTGTAAAGATTACAGGTAATTCGATTGACTACTCTCAGAAGATTATCATTTCAAAATAGAAGTTTTCAATATATGAATTGTTAAAGTCTCGGAATTTTTCCGGGACTTTTCTTTTTAGTCTAATTATTCTCAGGATTCAGTTTATTAAGAAATAGAAAAACCCCAAGTCCTGAAAGTAAAGAGACCGTAGTGCTTAAAATAAAACTTCCGATAATATATTGAAGTAAATTATTTTTGATCAAATCAAAATTTAAATCCTGGCTGAGAATATTACTGTCGCCATGTACAAAAGGTGCCCCCAAAAACAATGAAGCAGCAATGATAAAGGGGATAAAAGGAGGAAGGCTCACATTAGATGCCACAAATGCCAATACTTTATTCAACTTAAAAAGAACCGATAGACTGATCACTAACAACGTCTGAAATCCCCAAAAAGGAGAAAGTCCGATAAATACTCCAAGAGCAATAGAAAAGGCCTTTGTGCGGTTGCTGCCATCACTTTCCAAGACGTCTTCCTGAATAAATTTTTTAAAGCTTTTTTTTTTGAAACTATTCACGAAATTCCTCGGAATAATGTAGAAAAGGGTAATGGTTACAAGAATTGTATTCAGAATACTGATCCTTGTAAAATCCTTGAAAGGCCTGAAATGAGAAACGCGTTCTGCAGGATCATAAAGAACTTTGATGGGAACGTTCTTTACAAAAACGTGTTTCCATGCAGTTCTTACGATGATTTCAATTTCAAATTCAAACTTGGGAGTAAAATACTTCTTAGGTATTTTATGTAAAGGATAAAGTCTGTAGCCAGACTGAGTGTCTTCTAATTTGATACCTGTTTCAAACCAAAACCAGAAATTAGAAAATCGGTTTCCAAAACTGCTTTTTTTAGGGATGCCATCCTGGGACATATTTCTGTTTCCAATCAGGAGAATGTCTTCTTTTTCCTCTAGGAGTGCTTCCACAAATACAGGAATATCATCCGGATAATGTTGTCCGTCAGAATCAATGGTTATGGCATAATCATAACCGAGTTCCGTCGCTTTTCTGAAGCCCGTTTTCAGTCCATTTCCTTTTCCTCGATTCTCAGGTAAGCTAATAACCGTAATCTGTGGGTATTGAGTAAGGATAAGTGAGGTAGAATCGGTGGAACCGTCATTAATCACAATAATACTTCCGGTATAGTTCAAAACACCGTCTATAACCCTTTTCAGAGTTTTTTCATTATTATAGGTCGGTATTAAAACACAAATTTTCTTTTCAGAAATTGCATTTTGTACTTCAGTAAGAGACATGGTTTTATTTTAAAGTGGCTCTTTCAGCCTCTGTAATGGTTTTAGACTGCATTGCAAACCTTTTAATATAGTTTTTTAATGCTGTATTTTGTTTGCTGTAATTGGTAAGGAGAAATGTTTTGTCATCCTTTAAACTGCCGCGGTATCCTACAATTTTTGGGATATTTTCCTGAACACTTAAACGGATCAGACGTAACTCTGCATTGTTGGGGTTACTCTTAATAATGCCCTCAAGACTTGTCGCTCCAGTTTTTACCAGTGCTTTTCTATTGGACTTAGCAATTTTTGCTTCCATGATCTTGGCTGCCGCTTTATATCCAGCTGTTGCAGGATCAGACCCGGATTGCTTTTCTGCTGTTTCAATAAATTTTTCAGTAGCAGCGTTAGATTCATTAGCTTTTGCATAGCTATTTCTCAAGGATTCTAGATCAGATTGAAAGAAGAAAATGAAAGCCGTTACGAGGGATAATATAAGTTTCATGATGGTATTTTTTTATAGCTTACAGACAATTTCAATGCAATAGTCTCGCCAAAAGAGGTGATGTTTTTTACTTTAACATCCTCCTCGTTTTCGGTAATATCCATTTGAAGAACCAACTCGGGTGTTTCAAATGGATTAATAATAGCCATAAACTTCACGTTAGAAGCTGTTTTTAGAAATAATTTTGCCCCTGTAAATTCTTCTGTCAGTTCTTTGATAATCTGCATCATACAAACACCAGGTGTTACAGGATTTCCGGGAAAATGACCTTTGAAGATATCATGATCCTTATTGAGTCTGATATAAGCGGTATAACTTCCGTTTTCTGCTTTTTCATATGATTGTAAAGTATAAAAGTCTGTAAGAATCGTTTGCATAAATTAATGTTTCATGTTAAAATTATTCCGTTTCAGTAATTTGAAATAGTTTTATATTGATCTTAAAATCCTTATGTTGAAGGTGTAAGCTATCCGCGAAGATATGCTTTTTTGCATCAAATGTGAAATCGATTTTTTCCTTATTATTTTTAGTATAAATGATCTGTTTCAGCAGACCATTTTCTTTATTGTAGAATAAATAATAGTTTTTATGATCTACTTTTGAAAGATAGATTTTAGTATTCTCATTTTCAAAACTTTCGCTGACGGGATACTGTCTTTTTAAAAGCTGCTGAAAATCATTCTTTAAAAAGTTAATAACAATTTTTTTATCAAGGTCAGGAAGAACATAATTCAGTTTAAAATTATTCTCTGAAACTTCAAAATCGATGAGTTTATTCCCGAAATCAGAGGTTAAAGCAACCCGATGGGTCGTTTCATTTAATTTTTTAATAATCAGAATACCACTTACATGATGGTTATAAATATCCATCTGGCATTTGTACACATAATCTTCTTTGGAAGAAAAGTATAGGTTTTCTACTAATTTGTCACTCGTTGAAACCGGTTTTACATCAGTAAGCTGATAGGTTTTACAAGATACGGCCAGAAGTAAGATCAGGCTATAAAGTAAATTCTGACGCAGGAATTGATGCATTAATCTTGGTGTTTTTGAATACAATATTCGTAGTATCTCCTGAAGCTTCGGTCATATTGACCTGTGAAACGGTTGACTGGTTCTTTGGAAAATACAGTTCAATCTGTTTGATGTATTTCAACAATTGAGAGGTCTTAGGAACGAATTTCGCTATATTATAATTCCCGTTTTTGAAATAGGTAACCGTAAACTCAGGATCGTTGAACATCGTTCCATTTGAGCTGCCTACAATTAATTTATTGATTTTCTCAAAGGTTTTGCTCTTGGCATCTACAGAAGATTTTTTACCCTGATCGTTAATGTAGATCTTATTGCTTTTAAAAACAATGCTGTACTGATAAGGCTTGATATATTTCCAGCTCAGCATGTTGGGCGTTTGTAATGACATTTTTCCATAGGTAACGATACTTTTATCCAAAAAATCCATCTTTTTGGTTTGGGTAAAATCACTTTGTAAAGTTTTGATTTCTTTGCTGTCTGAAGAAACTTTTGACACAAATGTTTTGGCTTCAGCTCCTGACATAGCCGTGTTTTGGGCAAAAAAGAAACCGGAAATCAATAAAAATGCTCCAAAAGCAATATTTTTAATCATTTTTCTTTGAATTTGTAATTGAATCAACCGTGAAGGTTGAATATTTTTTATTTTTCAAAAATACTAATAAATCTACCAGCACACGATATGTTTTATCTGAGGTATCATGAAGAAGGAGAATGCTTCCTTTTTTTAATCCTCTTGTAATTCTACGGTAGATCTTCTTTTCATCATCAATAATTGTATCTAAAGAACGGATATTCCAACCGATACTTTTTTTATGTGTTTTCTTAATCGCTCTTGCAATACTGGGATTAGTCACCCCAAAAGGAGGTCTGTACCAATCTGTTTTTATATTTCCAACGTTTTTCATCACATCATCACAGCTTTCAATCTCAGCAATCATCTTTGAAGCAGATAAGAAGCCTGTTGAGTTGGAATGAGATAAGGTGTGATTTCCTACCGTATGCCCTTCTGCAATGATTCGCCGGAATGTTTCAGGATATTTTTCAATCTGTTTTCCGATACAGAAAAAAGTTGCTTTTATCTGATGTTCTTTAAGCAGATCCAGGAATTTCGGTGTAAATTCCGTTGGCCCGTCATCAAAAGTCAGAGCAACTTCTTTAATTTTTGTCCGTTTATGGGTAATACTGTTAACAAAATAACCTAATTCAATATCAAATGATCCCCATATTACTACAGCAGAAAAGCCCAGAAAACAGATCAGATACACCCAGAAACTTCCCTGAAACGCGTAGATGAAGACGTTACAGAAGAGGTAGAACAGGATGAAGGGATAATGTTTCATCTTTTTTTGTTTAAAGTACGTTGTTTAATATTTCTTCATATCTATTGCCATTCTGAATAAAGGTTTCAGGGCTGCGAACAGAGTTCAGAAGTCAAATGAAAAATCTCAATATCTTAAACAAACTTAATGGTTTAATTTAAAATAGTAAGCATAATAAGAGACTTTTCCTTCGTCAGAATGACCGTAGGAAAACTTAACAGTATTTTTTCAGATAATTTTAACTATACTCTTTCCAACAATACCAAACTATGATCACAACCTGCCAGATGATTGTAAAGAAGTATATTTTTCACTTCTTCTTTTCTCTTTGAATTGATCATCATAACTTCAGGAATTTGTTGTTCTTTCAGAATATGACACGCCATAAATGTTGAAAAGCCACTCGCAGTATTAAATTCACCACTCAGATGTTTATAATATAGTAAAGCGGAATCCGGAAAGGTCTCTATCGCTTTTGTATAATAAACATCAGATTGGGCATCTCCACTGAAGCCTAAAATTACGGCATCAATATCCTGAGCAGAAAAACTGTTTTTGGTTAGAAAGTCCTGAATAAAGAGATGAACCTCTTCCAAATCTAATTTATTGCTGATCTGAATATTGGTGAGTTTTGCGTAAGAACTTTCTGTTTTATCTTTTCCTAAAACAAAAAAACTGGCTCCTTCTCCCCAAATAACTCCGTTATTTTTTGAATTCAAATAATCAGCGGGAAGGTCTGTTTCCTTTTTGATGATATGATGTAAGCAATAAAGCTCCATGGTTCTGTCAGTCTGTTCATCAGTAGAACCTACAAGCACATTTTCTGCTTCATCATCGTTGATCTGAAGTTGGGCGTCCAATAATGAAAATTCCAGTGCAGAAGCGGTATTTACGTAAGTGAAGTTATAGGCGTGACATTGCAGCCCCAAAGCAATCTGGCCTGCAACCGTATTATGAGTAGATTGAATAAAGAATGTAGGGGTTAAAAACTCTTCATGATTATCAATCACATTTTTTAGAAATTTTTCAGAATCCTGGGAACAACCCATTCCGGTTCCTACGATAATGGCATCAGGTTGTGAAATTCCTGCTTCGTGTAATGCATAATGAGAAGCAACGGAACTCATTTTTACCGTTTTAGACATCCTTCTGATCATAGCAGGAGGAATAAATTCTTTGTAATTAGGCTCTATCGCTTTTATAATCTGAGTAGAATCATCAGGCTGTTTCAGATTATGAAGAATATTTTCACTTAATGTGTCCTGAACGGAGATACAGGATGTACTGTTAATGTATACCGGGCTCATGACTTTGAGAAAATTAATGTTGAACAATTGCCCCCAAACCCAAATGAATTGGAAAGAACGTGATTGATTTCTTTTTCTTTTAATTCAGTGACAGGAGTCAGATCAAATTCCTGCATTTTCGTTTTGAAATTCAGGTTTGGAAAAATTACATGATGTTGCATAGCCAAAATTGAAAATACAGCTTCAATTCCTGCTGCTGCAGCCAATGTATGGCCCGTAAACGCTTTTGTTGAGCTGAACTCAGGAACTTTATTTTCTCCAAAAATTCTGATCATGGCAATTCCTTCTGAAAGATCATTGTTGGGAGTAGCAGTACCGTGAACGTTGATATAATCTATATCTTCTTTCGCTAATCCTGAGATTTTCAAAGCCTGCTGCATTGCCAGAAATGCACCCTGTCCATTTTCTGAGGAAGCGGTTTGATGGTGAGCGTCATTAGCATTCCCATACCCGGAAAGATAGGCTAAAACGGGTTTGTTCTCTTTGGTAACGATCTCTTCAGATTCCAACACTAAAAAAGCCGCAGCTTCTCCAAGATTCAGACCTTTTCGGTCATTGTCAAAAGGAGTGTTGTAAGAATCGGTAAGAATCATCAGGGTATTGAACCCATTCAGAGTAAATTTTGAAAGAGAGTCTGTTCCCCCCACAATCACGCGGTCCAAGACCCCGTTTTTGATCAGTTTTGCTCCCATCATAATGGCATTGGCGGCCGATGAGCAGGCAGTACTGATTGTGGAAACCATCCCCTTTAATCCCAGATAATCAGCAATTGCTAAAGATGAGTTTCCGGCATCGTGAGCGTCAATATATTTTTGCTTTTCAGGAAAGTCTTCATAAGAGTAGAAGTATTTTTCGGTGATATCCATTCCTCCGACACTCGTAGAAGAAATGAGACCGGTCTTGTACCCGTTGATATCTGAAATTCCGGCATTTTCTATCGCTTCTTTTGCAGCTGCCATTCCCAATAAAGAGGTTCTTGTAACATTGTTGTCTTCGCTAAGCTGAAGCCTCTGTACAAGTTCTTCATTGGTTAATTTTATTTCCCCGGTCTTAATTGTTCCGGCATGACGGGTTTCAAACATTTGGATGTCTGAAATTCCATGTTTTCCGGATTGCAGGGAAATAAAATTTTCCTCCACATTATTTCCAA
This sequence comes from uncultured Chryseobacterium sp., assembly GCA_963518055.1. GTDB lineage: Bacteria > Bacteroidota > Bacteroidia > Flavobacteriales > Weeksellaceae > Chryseobacterium. Next base: position 40,192 of record CAUQIC010000003.1, on the reverse strand, counting down.
TGGAGGAAATGATGCCCATTCCTGTTATGGCAATTTTTTGACTCATTCTATGTAATAATCTAACAGTATATTAATCTGACAATTTATCAATAACTGCTATATTGATATACTGTTAGATCGTTATAGTAATTTATTTTGTTCTGTTGTTTTCAATGAATGTAGCCATTGTATCAATAGATTGGAAAATTTCCTTTCCTTTTTTAGGATCGGCTAATTTTATTCCATAATCCTTGTCTAGAAGAACGATCAATTCAAGAGCATCAATAGAATCAAGCCCTAATCCTCCTCCGAACAATGGATCTGTATCTTTGATTTCCTCTACAGCTACGTCTTCAAGATTAAGTACTTCAATAATTTTGTGCTTCAATTCAGTTTTTAAGTTTTCCATAAAAGTTATAATTTAATCATGTAACAGCCTTTCTATGCATCAATACTATTATTCGTTATTGTTACACTTTCAGATTGCTAAAATGCTACATTTTTATAAGGTTAGCAAATATACAAAAGCTTTATAATTTTCCTGATACAATTCAACCCAGCCACAGAGTACCTTTTCTGCTTTTCCTGACTGTAAAATTTGCTCAGAATAATTGTTTAAAAAATTTTCATCAAATTCATCCAAAACAAAAAAAGCATTTTCTGTCTGCATCTTGTGTCTAATACTGATTTCTCCTACACAGATATTAGGTAAAGTGTACACAAAAACAGCGGGACTCGGGAAATAGTTTTCCTGAGAATTAATGCTTTCCTGGTATCTGAAATCGGTATCCAGACTGGATGACTTATTGGCAAAGACCAAAGCCGTTTTACTGTGATCTTCATCTTTCAACAGCATTTCAGCAGCAAGGAAAGCTAATTTGCTTAAGCTGTCCATCTTGTGAAATTTCGGATAATTAAGCTCCATGCTTTTATAGGCTTCCTTCGCAAATTCGGTGAAGGTAGGATTTTCACTTTCAAAAATAAGGTTGTTGTCAACGGTTATTTTTGAATATTCTATGGTACAGATATGAGTCTTCTTCATCATCCTTATTTTAGCATTTTTCCAGTACAATAGCCGCATTACACCCACCAAAACCTGAGGCGGTCTTTAGGATATAAGTAATTTCTGCAGATTGATTTTGGGTAATAATATTCAAAGGTTGGGAAACCCCTGTTTCTTCAAAATTTTTAGATGGAATTAAGGTACTGTAGCGAGCACTTTCCATAGAAATAATACTTTCCAAAAGTCCTGATGCTCCTAGGCAATGCCCATAGAAACCTTTCATACTGTTTAAAGGGACATTTTGTAATTCCATTCTGTTGAAGGCGATGGCTTCCATTTCGTCATTGTAAAGCGTTGCCGTACCATGTGCGGAAATAAAATTGATTTGCTGAGCAGATACTCCGGCTTCTGTCATGGCATTTTTTATACTGAGATATAGACCGTCTCCTGTTCTTGAAGGTCCGGAAATATGATTGGCATCGTTGATGGCAGAATCTCCTGAAACTTTGAATTTGAGTTTTTCGTTTTGTGGGATTATTCTCTCATCAGAATGGCAGCTAGTTATATACACGGCAGCGGCAGCTTCACCAATATTGATTCCGTTTCTGTTCTTATCGTAGGGCTGGCAAGGTCCTGCCGCTATAGCCTGGAATGAATTAAACCCTGAAATGACAAATTCCGAGAGCTCATCACCGGCAATAACAAAGACGTCTTTATATATTCCTGCCTGAATCATATTTTTGGCAACAGCAATAGCCATTACGCCTGAGACACATGCATTGGAGACTACAATCGGTTTTGTTTTAAATCCGAAAAAATCAGCAATTCTCTGTGCTAACACAGAAAGATAAACGCCTTCCGGTAATTCTGTCTGATCTTTTAATAAGCTGATGTTACCTTTTGTTGTTGAGAGAATAAAAGCCGTATTATCGGAGACAGCATGTTTTTCAATCAATGGTTTCAGACTTAGAAGAAGCATTTTTTCCAACCTTGTGAAGTTGGTGATGTCTTTCTGATCGGATCCGAAAAGTCTGATAAACTCTTCTTCCAACAATTGAGAATCAATCATAGAGGCATAAACAGCTTCCTGATTGTTTATAATCTGATGTAAATGGACTCCTGATTTTCCTTCCAAAAGGGCTTTCCAGTTAGAATCTATGTCAAATCCCAAGGGGGTTACGCAATTGTAATCTGTGATATAAATTTCCTTCTTCATGATAGTCCCATTTTATCTTTCCATGCTTGAAAAAATTCCGGATTATAAAGACATAAATTATTGTCATTATCCAGAAACACCTGAATGGTCTCTCCACTGCATACTAGTTTTCCTTCCTGATTGAAAAGTTCATAGGTGTAGATTAATTTCGCGGAAACTGTATTCACAAATGTGGTTACAATTTTGAATGTTTCTCCATATTTCAAAGGGAGAAAATGTTCACAGGTACTTTTCACAATGGGTGTTACAAATCCCGCATTCTGAATATCAAGATAAGTAAGGCCATGCTGACGTCCAAAAGCTTCTCTTCCGTCTTCAAAGTAGACAATATAATGCCCGTGCCAGACAATTCCCAGGGGATCTGTCTCATTGAAACGTACTCTTACCTCTTCGGTACAGGTTAATCTATTTTCGTTAGACTGCATTTTGTTTTTTTTCGTAAAAAATGGAAATGGATACGGTGGCAAGGTAAAATAAAAGCAGGAATGCTAATTCCTTGGCAATACCTCCAATTCCACTGTTTCTTAAAATTATATCGTAATAGGCATTCAGTCCCCAGTTCATTGGAGAAAATTTTGCTACCGTCTGCATAAACTCAGGCATCAAAAATACAGGTACCCAGATTCCCCCGATGGCAGCTAAAACCACGACAGAAGTTGCACCGAACGGGGCAGATTGCTCCTGAGTGTCTGCAATAGTTCCCAACAGAACTCCGAATCCGATTGCTGCCAGCCCGGCAAATAGTGTGACAACCACAAGTTGGAACATTTTGCCCGAAACATCAAATGCCGGAAGATCCATATAAGGAAAAAGATAAATTCCTACCGCTACCATCAGCAAAAACTGAATGATACAAATGATAAGATAGGTACATGTTTTTCCTAAGATATGAACGAAATAAGGCGTAGGGCTGATTCTGGCTCGTACACTTGTACCCTGGCTTTTCTCTTTTACTAAATTAATGGACAACGGTACCACAATAAAAAAGATAGCAAAGAGCGTCCATGCAGGAACATTGTGCTGAACAGAATTCGGCATAACGTCCATTTTTCCTTTTTTGGGAGAAATTTCTTTAAAGCTGATCAGGTTTTTATTTTCATTAAGATTTTCAGTCGTTCCCAGTTGATCCTGAAATGCCTTGTAAATCTTTTTATTTTCAATCTGGAAAACCATTTTATTAACAGAATTCATCACAGAATTTTTAAATCCTGCATTCGTTGCAGGATCAAAGTACAAATGAATTTCCTTTGCTTTGGAGGCAGGTTTGCTAACTTTCGCAGAATCATTTTCAAGTCCGAAAGAACTTACAATAGCCTGAACTTTAGAATCAATATTAGAGTTTAAGTCTTTTGTTAAGTTTTCGGGGATGACAATAGCCATTTGATATTCTCCTGAAAAGACAGCATCCTGAGCTGATTTTTCATTGAAGTTAGTCAACAGTTGAAAAGTTTTGCTGTTTTCCAGTTCGCTTTTTATATTTTTTGAAACTTCAGATTGGTCGTTATCGATAAAAATAATAGGAATTTTTGACCCTTCAAGGTTTTTAAAGGTAGAATCCTGAATCAGGGTAATGGTCACGATGAGAAGCAACGGCATGACGAATATGATGACAATGCCTCCTATATCTCTTTTCAACAGAAGAATTTCCTTCACGAAACTTCTCCATAATTTATACAACAACATCTCTAAGTTCTTTTCCGGTTAATGAAATGAAAACATCTTCTAAGTTTTCGGCATGAGCAATTTGAGAAACGAGTTCCTCAGGAGTTCCTACAGCATGAATTTTCCCTCTGTCGATAATGGCAATTTTGGTACAAAACTCTTCTGCTTCAGAAAGGTGATGGGAAGTATATATGATACATGTTCCGTTTTTATTCAATTCCTGAAGGAAGTCAATAATCACCTTTTTAGACTGAACATCAACGCCTACAGTAGGTTCATCCAGAAACAATACCTTCGGATTGTGCAGGGTTCCGGCGATGAGATTACAACGGCGTTTCATTCCTCCAGAAAACTGACCTACCTGCTTGTCAGCAAATTTTGAAAGCCCCATGATTTCCAAAGATTCCTCAATTGTTTTTTTAAGCTGTTGATGCTTCAAACCATACAAACTTCCAAAGAACATGAGGTTTTCTCTGGCTGTAAGGGTAGGGTAAAGAGCATATTCCTGAGGAACAATACCAATGATCTGTCTTATTTTAAAACCATCTTTTTGTGGTGACAGGCCATCAATGGTAAATTGTCCTGAAGTAGGTTTAATCAATCCTGAAAGCATGGAAATCAGTGTTGTTTTTCCGGCTCCGTTAGGCCCAAGAATTCCGTAGATTTCATTTTTGTCGATATTCAAGGAAATATCATTGACAGAAAATTCATCAGAATTTTTGTATTTTTTATATAGATTTTTGATCTCGATCATATTCTCTGCCATATCAGATGGCTTTTCTCAATTTTTTATAGAAGGCTTCTTCCAGATCTGCAATATGCAACATCGTTTTTGAAAGGTTGTTGTAAATATCGCTTTTTGAATTCCTGTTTTTATAAACACGGGCAATATCTACTGCAAAATCTCTCCAAAGATCTCCAATGGACGTTATTTCTTTTGATAATTCCTTTAATTCATCATTTTTAAGAATGACTGCTGCTTCCTGCAAAAACGCTCCATAGATAAATCTAAAGCCACCGCCTCCGGTTCCAATCTCCTCCTGCATTCTGATCAATTGTCCCAAATAATGATTGGTAACTTTCGTTCCTTTCTTTTCTGCCCATTTCGGAATACTCTTTGCCACCCATCTCATAGCCTTTACTCCAATGAGAGGTACAGGAGCCAGCATATTTTTACAAGTGTCTTTGATTCCTTTTTTAATGGCTTCTTCCAGATTGATATTTTCCGGAACATAAACAGGATAGTACATATGTCCTTTTGGAGGAAGAGCACCCTTAGCATATCTTACTTTTTCCAATTCTTCTTCAGAAAGAGTGGTTACATAATCCATTACCGGATCACTGATGAGAAATTTTCCATCTTCTTTTCCATATACAACAAGGTTGTGGGCATTGAAGTGAAATTTGTATTCCTCAGGGAAATAAGCAAGGTTGAAAACACCTACCTGAAGTCCCGTGGGTATATTTTGCTCTAAATTTCTTTCCAGAGCCAGTTGGGCATCTTTAGGATTGGAGAACTTTTCTCTTTTGATTGTAATACCTAATCTTTTAGCTGCTTTGCTGAAAATTGCCCCCGGCATCGGACGATAGCTGAATCCCGGAGCAAAATTTACCTTTAAAAAGGGCAGGTAGACAAAAAACAATCCTGAACCAATCCCGAAGATCATAGGTTCGCTTAGTTTTAAGCCTTTGTTGAGCAGTAGATTAGATGCAACACCGTTCTCGCAATGTGCCGTCTGATGGTGTTCAAAGTTTAATTTCATTTGCAGCTTTTATCTTTTTCATTGGTTAAATAGAACGTAGTACCAATAGGTATTTCCTGTTCTATTTATTTTCCGTCGAAGTTTTTTAATTCGTTCACTGAAATACCGAATGCATCAGCATACTTTTTCAGGACAGTTTCACTTAGTGTTTTAAAAATTTTGGGTTTAAAATGTCTTTTTACCCTCCATTGCCACATTCCTACATAGGAAGACAATACTCCCAGGTCCATTTTATTCAATTCCATAAAATAAACGATTGGGCTTACGATATTATTGGCAACATCTTGCTTTGCTTCTTCAATTCGCTCATAAATAAGTTCCATTGATTCATCCAAAGCAGCCCTCTTTGCATCCCAGCCTGTGCTGTTTGCGGTCATGTAATTGTCGTTTTCATCCGTTACATACAAGACTTCAGTCATGTTGGCGGACTTCAGATTACTTTCGTCTTGAGGCAGGTCTTGTTTTTTCATCTAAATAATGTTTAATTTTTTTAGATTCCAGATAAAATAAGGTTCATCTGTTTTGATTCTTTTAATCAGGTGGCTAAAATAGTGAAAATACATTATATGTAAATCATATTAAACAGGAGGAGGCTATTGCCATGAAAAAGAGCAAAATCAGTCTTTATTGTTAATTTTCTTTTTTTCTTTAAAGGTTGGAATATATAAAAGAATCAACCCAATACATTTTTTATCCTGTTTCTATAGATTGAAAAGTTTTTGTTAGTTTATTTAAATCATTAAGAGGAATTAAACTTTATAACAAAACCTTCCATGTTTATGGTGTGCACTTGTAATATATAGGTTGTAACAACTGTATTATATAATAGACTAATGATTTTAGAAATTTGGTTTAAAAATAACTAACAAATAACAACTATGAAGAAGTTTTTTATTTCTGTTTCGCTTTTCTGTATGCTAAGTGCAATGGCACAGAAATTTGATACACAAAAACTGACAGATGCTCAGGGATATACTTATGAAACAGTAAAAAATGATCAGGCGGGTGTAAGGGTATACACTTTGAAAAATGGATTAAAGGTTTATCTCGCAAAAAATGAAGATGCACCGAGAATTCAGACGTATATTCCTGTAAGAACGGGATCAAATAATGACCCGAGTGATAATACGGGATTAGCTCATTATCTTGAACACATGGTTTTCAAGGGAACTTCACATCTTGGAACTCAGGATTGGGCTAAGGAAAAAGCTTTATTACAACAGATTTCTGATCTTTATGAGCAGCATAAAGCAGAAAAAGATCCTGCAAAGAAAAAAGAACTTTATAAGAAGATCGATGAGGTTTCTCAGGAAGCTTCGAAGTATGCAATTGCCAATGAGTATGACAAAGCCATTTCTTCATTAGGAGCAACAGGTACAAATGCCCATACGTGGCTGGATGAGACCGTTTATAAAAATAATATTCCTTCCAACGAACTTGAAAAATGGTTAAAGGTTGAAAAAGAACGTTTCTCAGAATTGGTATTGCGTCTTTTTCATACAGAATTGGAAGCGGTATATGAGGAATATAACAGAGCTCAGGATAATGATGGGCGCCTTGTGAACTATGCATTGATGGAAGCTCTTTTCCCAAAACATCCGAACGGACAACAAACGACTATTGGTACTTCAGAGCACTTGAAAAGCCCCTCAATGGTAGCTATTCATAAATATTTTGACACCTATTATGTACCTAATAACATGGCGGTAGTATTGGTAGGTGATATTGATTTTGATAAAACTATAAAATTAGTTGATCAGTATTTTGGTTCTTTCAAGTATAAAGAGCTTCCCATGAAAAAAATGGTTACTGAGGAACCTATGACAAAGATTGTTACCAGAACAGTGAAAAGTCCTTCTACACAAAGGATGACTATGGCATGGAGAACAGATTCTTACGGAAGTCAGGATGCAAGACTGGCAGATGTGGTGGCTGAAATATTAAGCAACAGAGGAGATGCAGGGTTAATAGATCTTAATATTAATCAGAAGCAAAAGACTCTTGGTGCCGGTGCTTACGAATCACCATTTAAAATGTACGGATATTTTGGTTTAGTTGTAACTCCTAAGGAGGGACAAAGTTTTGATGAGGCTAAAAAGCTCTTACTGGATCAATTAGATCTTGTGAAAAAAGGTCAGTTTCCGGATTGGATGTTGAAGGCTATCGTGAATGATAAAAAAATTGAGCGCATGAAAGGCTGGGAAACAGCTGACGGATTAGCGACTGAGCTTTATAATTCTTATATCAAAGGAAGGACATGGGAACAGGAGCTTGATGAGATCAACGAATACGAAAAAATCACGAAAGGGGATGTTGTAAAATTTGCGAATGATTTCTTTAAAGATAATTATGTAGTTGTTTATAAGGAAAAAGGAGTGAACGATAAGTTGGTTCGCGTTGCAAATCCTGGAATTACTCCTGTTAAACTGAACCGAGAGGCACAATCTCCTTTCCTTAAAGATATTTTAAATACAAAGGTATCGGAAATAAAGCCTGAATTCATTGATTATAATACTGCTATTCAGACTTCAAAGATAAAAGATAAGACGATAAGCTTTGTAAAGAATAAAAACAATGAAATTGCTCAGGTAAGCTATGTTTTCCCTTTTGGAACGGATAATGATAAAGAGCTTTCCGTAGCAGGAACTCTTTTTGAATATCTTGGTACGGATAAATATACTCCGGAACAAATGAAAGAAGAATTCTTTAAGCTGGGGATCAGTTATAATATTAAGACATCGAATGATCAGATGATTATTACGCTGAGTGGTCTTGAAAGCAATATGAAGAAAGGAGTAGAACTGATGAATCACTGGATGACCAATGTAAAAGCAGATAAAGCGATTTACAGCCAGACAGTAAAATCAATCCTTGAAGCAAGAGCGGTTGCCAAAAAGGATAAAGTGAAAATTATGGGAGCTCTTTCAAACTATGCAAAGTATGGTAAAGATTCCAGAATGACAGATGTTATTTCCAAGGATCGTCTTGAAAACATTGATGCTGCAGAACTCATGAAAAAAATGAAAACTTTGAATCAATATCCTTACCAGGTTTTCCTTTACGGACAAGATCAATCAGGATTGGAGAAAGCTGTTAAGCCATTTATTGTGAATGCAAGTCTTCAGCCAATGAAAGCTAAAGAATATACAGAACCTGCAACAACGGGTAAAGTATATTTCACTAATTATGATATGGTACAAATGGAGATGGCTAAAGTAGCTAAAGGAAGTACCGTAAACCTTAGCAATTTTGGAAAAGTGAATGTATTCAATGAATATTTCGGAAGAGGTTTGTCTTCAATCGTTTTCCAGGAGATCAGAGAAAGTAAATCATTGGCCTATACTGCTTACGTTTCTTATGCGAATGCTTCAGAAAAAGGGCATGCCAACTATATTACCAACTACATCGGTACTCAGTCTAATAAACTTCCTTTGGCAGTTAATGCGATGAATGAGTTGATGGTAGAATTGCCACAGATTCCCGCGCAATTTGAAAATTCTAAAGGTTCCGCGTTGAAGCAGATTGCTTCTAACAGAATCAACAGAACGAATATTTTCTTCAGTCAGCTGGGGTTGAAGAAGCTAGGGTTTGATTATGATATCAGAAAAGATGTCTATGCTGAAATTCAAGGGCTGAATCTGCCACAGCTTACAGGATTCTACAATACAGAGGTGAAGCCTGTACAATACAATACAGCCATTATCGGTAAGAAAGAAAATCTGAATATGGAGTCTGTCAATAAAATGGGAGAATTCCAGGAAGTGTCCCTTGAAGAGATCTTTGGATACTAATATTTTAGTTTTAATAATAGGTAAAGTGGAACAGAAATGTTCCACTTTTTTTGTTTTAATAAGGCATTTGTCTGATAGTGAGTGTTCCACGGATTTGTAGAATGTTTCACGTGAAATATTCAGGGTTTTAAACAGAAATATTCAAAATATCTGATATATTTTTAGTGTCTGGTTTTATAATGCAAGACTTGTGAAAGGCTTATTGATGGGGGTGTTTACGCTTTCTAGAGCGTTTTACTCGGCAAGGGAAGGTTTTATTTAGTAGTCATTAATTCAATAGAGGTGGGCTTTAGCCCGCCTAAATAAAGGTTGAAATCCATCTTGCTTTAGCCAAAACCTAATGATTTGAAGGTGATGGAATCTGATTTATAAACAGCTGGTGCAAATGCTTTTGCAACAATCAAAATAATAAGAATAAGCATTTCTCCTGTGATCATAGTGTTAAAAACGAATGGTCGCTAAAAGCAAAAAAGCCGTACAAACGTACAGCTTTTATAGTCTTTTTCTTTCTTTTTTACGATTCTATCTCCTGAATAAAAAGGTTGATTTCTGCTCTGATTAATAATTCATCATTATTGAATGTTTCACAGAAGATATGGCAGATATTTTCAAACTGGGAAATGAGGGATGCTTTTGAAATAATGGTATCATTAACTTTTGGAAGAGCAAAAATTTCAATTTTTTTGATATTGGTGATAAAACCTATCACTTTTGTATCTGCTCCCGGATTTTCGAAGAAACTTTGTCCCAGAATTGATGAGCAGGTTTGTGCCAGATTTTCAATGAGGCCTGCTTCAACAAACTCATTGTTATGAATAAATATATTGTCTTCTTTTATTTCAAAGGAAGTCATCACTTTTTCTTTGGTCAGCTCCAGAATATAGTCTGCCATGAGCATCGGTTCCCGATGCGGTAAAAAGTTATGTATGTTGATGATATTATCTTCCCTTATTTCCATTTCCTGTTATTTTACAGCGGTTTTCATTTGAGATTTTGCAATCACTTCATCATTCAGTCTGGTAATAATGTCTACTAGAGTTACACCCATTACTTCATTCAGTATTGTAACCTCTGATTTCAGTTGATCTCCAACTTTAGGCAATGCTTCAGCTTCAAATGATTTAATAGCACCGATATATCCTGTGGGTGCATCTTTTCCCAGAAGGTAATATTTGTAACCGGTATGTAAAGCCACACTTTGTGCCTGATGTTCAATGAGCCCGGAAGCCTGAAAAGTTCCGTCCTGAACAAAAAGATTGTCTTCTTTTATTTCAAATCCGGAGATCAGGTGATTTTCGGAATATTCAGAAAGTTCATGAACCATTACAAATGGAAAACGCTGCGGAATAAGGCTTTCCACAAAATCTTTATCGGATGTCGGCAATCTGTTTTCCATTAGCAAACTGTTAATAAAGCACAAGAATAGGCAAATCTTCCACTTTCAGGAACGCAAAGAAGAACTTTTTCACCTTTTTTAAGATTTCCTGAATTCATCAGTTCTTCTAAAGCGATAAAGATAGATCCTGCTCCTATATTTCCGACATCAGAAAGGTTGTAGAACCATTTTTCTGCAGGGAAATCCATTCCCTTTTTAGCAAATTCTTCTTTCAGTCCGTCTTTAAAATACCCTGAAGAAATGTGCGCTAGAACGTGATCTATTTTCTCAGGATCCAGATTGTGTTTGTCGAAAGATGATCTCAAACTTTCGGCTCCTTTTACAAGGATATATTTGTCCAGGATTTTGGTGTCTTGCTTGATGGCAAAGATAGATTGTCTCAACCACTCATCAGAAGGGTAATCTGCCCATGATTTTAAGCTTCCGTCTTCCTGTTTTTCACAGCCTGCATACATACATGCTTCAATCTCGTGAGCATAAGAATAGAAATCTATAAATTCTATTTTTAAAGAGGTGCTGTTTTCTCTTGGTTTGTTTTCTAAAAGGAAAGAACCGGCTCCATCAGAAAGCATCCATCTGAGAAACTCTCTTTTAAAAGCGACGATAGGTCTCTCTTCCAGTAATTTTAAATTTTCTGCCTCATGGTTGAATTTATCTGCGGTCATCCAGGCAGACATCCTTTCGGAACCTGCACAAACTGCATTTTCCTGTACGCCTGCTTTTACAGAAAGGAATCCATAGTTGAGAGCATTCATTCCTGAGTTACAAAGACCTGTTGAGGTATTAATTTCGATAGATTTTCCGATGTTCAACTCACCATGTACCATAGAAGCATGTGAAGGCTGAATCTGATCGGGAGAAGTCGTTCCTACGGATAATAATTTCATATCCTCCTTTTTGAAATTTTCGTCAAAAAGTCCTTCGATTGCTTTTGCTGTAAGCTGTGCATTAGTGTGGGTAGGATTTCCTTCTTTATCTAAAGCGTAATATCTTGTAGTAATTTTATTATTTCTTAAAATAAGCGATCTTGCTTTAGAGGGCGCATCATTGATAAGCCCAAGATAAGTCTCCATTTCATCATTCGCTACCGGCTCATTGGGTAAGTATTTTGATGCTTTTGTTATAAATACGTCGTACATTCTATTTTAAATTAATTCCTTGTAAATATCTTTTTTGCTTTTGCCTTTTAAACCAGAATATAGGGGTTGTAAGAAGGTGTAATACTAAAACGACAGGTGAGATAATCCATATCGCTGCCATCAAATATACCTTAAAGAATTTTATCAGCAATGGGCGTTTCTCTTTTTTCTTTATAATCAGATTAGACCAGACAGTAAAAATTTTATTCCCTACCTTTTCTACACGGACTAGAAATGCCCGGATCTCAATCGCTCCGTTTTTTACTAATTCCGGCTGAAGGCTATTCAGATCATTATTTTTGAAATGTTTTTCAATAATCGTACCGTACTTTACAGAACCTGCGATCTCTTCATCTGAAATTCCTGCTGCAGGCAGCATTCCGGATTTCTCTTTTTTGCCTGTGGTCAGCCAGCGAAGAATGGTGAGAACACTGGTGTAGTTGTCATGCCTGTCGACCAAAGCTATATTTCCAACCAGTCTAGCTTTTAAATCTCTTAAATATACTTTAAGTTTTTCCTGAGAAAGCATCCACATATTTCTTGTTCCGGAAATCGTTACAACCGGGGTGTCTTTAAGAATACGTTCAGCATAATCACTCTTTAAAAATGAAATAATAGGAATGGAAGGTGTAAGATACCATACCTGATACCCAAACAAGATGAGGTCGTATTTCTTATTTAATACCTCTTCAGATGGTGGTAATATTTCCTTAGGAATCTGTAGATAAGACTCCGGAAAAGTGTTGAAAAAAACATCACCTGGCCAGGGAAAAGGAAAATCTTTCTTCAGTTGTATGTTGTAATAGGTAACATCATACTCTTCCTTTTGAAGTTCGAAAGGTTTGGCTATATTTCTTACAATATCCTCCAGCTGGCCGGTTTGAGAATAATATATGACAAGTATATTCTTTTTCATGGAATTCTTTTAGTGTTTACAAAAATATGTTTTTCATATTTATTATGGGGTTTTAAATACTTTTAGAAATTCAGAACTTGATTTTACTGTATAATTTTCATTTTCAAACATGATATTTCCCGTGTTCATAAAAATGATAGTTTCAGGGAGGTATTGAATATCATCCATAGTAAAATGTTGGTCTGACACCAGGAGTACATCTATCTTTTTGTTTACTTCGGAAAGTTCCTTTATATAATGTAGCTTTCTAGTTTTAACCAAATAGCTATGAGCGGCCGTTTCTCTTTTTTCGTCATCTTTTATATAGGAGAAAATTTTTCGGCCGGCCTGATATAATGTTAATAAAGCATCTTTTTGTCCAAAATCATCCGCGATGTGTAAGATATTGGCATTATTAGGAATATGTTTGTTCAGTTCAAAATAGACAGACTTATTACTGCTAAAGTCTTTCTTTACTTCCTCTACCACCTCACTGTCCTTGTACAAATAGCTGAGGAGTAACTTTTTCTTAAAATAATTTTCATCTTCAATCTCTGATCTCAGCTCTGCAAACTTTTCTCTGAAATAAGCGTTAATTTTTTTTGTTCGCTCAGAATAATCTTTGCCAAAACTAAGGTCGTCCTTACTGATTCGGGTGCCCACTTTTACGGTAATGCTGCCGTCATAAATGATAAAGTCGCCCTTAGGGAGTACCTCAGAATTTCCATGGATATAAATAGGAAGGATGTCAAGCCCAAATTGCTCGGCAAGATAAAAAGCTCCCTTGTGAAATCTTTTGACATCATTGGTATAAGAACGTTCAGCTTCAGGAAAGACTACAAGAGAGTATCCTTGCTCGATCTTCTCTTTTAGCTTTTCCATTCCATTCTCGATACCTTGTGAAACAGGATAAAAACCTAATGCTCTTACCAATTTTCCAAAAACAGGAGATTGGTATACCCAGTCATTCACCAGGTAGATAATCTTGTGAGTGGCCATTGCAATGGCCAGTGTATCCAGAAAAGAAGTATGGTTGGCAATAATCACTGCCGGCTTGCTGAAATCTTCAGAAGGATTTTTGATCACTCTTTTCTTTACAAAAGGATTAGAATATAATACAGATGTTAAGAACTTAGCCATAATCAGCTTGATAAGGTCTAATGTTTTACCCTTAGAATTTTTAACAAAAAAACTTCCTAAAGCTGAAAATATCAATCCTCCCAGTCCATAATATACAAATGAAAGGATAGAATTTAAAAGGAGTCTGAAAGTAATGGGAGACAACCCTTTTTTGGCTCTGTTGGTAATCAGTAATCTGAACCAGAAAGGATATAAAGTTGAGGTAATGATAATCACTGAAAACATTCCAATCAGAGCAACGAGTGCCAAGGAATGCAAGGCAGGATGTTTGGCAAAGATCAGAGATCCAATAGAAAGAATCGTGGTGAATACTGCCAGAATAATCGAGGTTCTGTACGTGGGAAGCTCATTCTTTCCGGTAGTATGTTCTTTTTGCATTGCCTGAGTCAGGAAAATACTGAAATCATCTCCCACTCCGAATACTAATGTGCAGACAACGGTACTGAAAATATTTAATTCTAATCCTAAGAAATAAAGAATTCCCGCTGTTACTATTCCGGTCAAGACAATCGGAAACATGGTAAGAACCGTTAATTCAAAATTTCTAAAAAAAACAATAATGGTTAGAACAATAGCTAGGAGAGAGTAATTGATCAGTGTATTGAAATCTCTCTTTAATAAACCCAGAAAGTTCTCATTCATCTGTTGGCGGTCAATAGCCAGAGCGTCGTGTTTCTTTTCAATATCTTTGATGAAAGCGTCTCTTTTACTTTCATCAACCTTTACAACATTGGAAACGGTATAGAATCCATTTTCATTACTCAGGAATTCGGAAATCTGTAATGCTTTTACCTTTTGATAGTCTTTGAGTGTTAAAGTGGAATAATTTTTATTCAATATCTCACGGAAATTATCAAATGCAGCAGTGTTGAATCCAAATTTATTTCCGTTGTTTACCAACTCGGAAACAGTTTTGTTTTTCTTATTGTTGTCCCAGAAAGTTTCCCACTCTTTAATTTTCTTTTGTTGATCACTTTCAGACAAAACAACGTTTCCGATAGAATTATAGCTTAAGATTTTCCCTTCTTTTTTCTCTTTTTCCAGAAATGCACTCAATTGGGAGTTTCTTACCAAAGCTTCTTCTTCAGAGTTTCCGTAAGAAATAGTATAAATAGATTTTGATGTAATGTCAGAAAGTTTCTGCAGCTTAGATTCACTGAGCTTTAATTCCTTTGGGATATAATTAAGATCTCCGATGTCTTCATTGAAACTCACATGTCTGAATCCGAAAAGACAGGCGAATATAATAATCGAACAACCAATAATTAACGGTTTGTTTTTTTCATAAGGATAAGATCCAATTTTGTCTATAAAATTGGTGCTGAGTTTTTCCTTTTTATCTTTCGGGTGGTATAGCTGGGGTACGATAATTAATGCAGTGACAGAAGATAAAATAACCGTAATAGCAGCAAATAATCCCAGATCCTTTAGAGCTTCAGAACGTACAAAAACCAGACATAAAAATGAAACGGCTGTCGTTGCACTGCTCAGTATGATAGGTTTGGTAATTTCTTTATAAAGCTCTTCAATATTATTGTTGTGTTTATAATGTGTGAGGATATGCAGGGCATAATCAATGGTGATCCCGATAAGAATAGCTCCTACACTTAGGGAGATAGCTGAAATTCTATCTTTAATAAAATATAAAACTAACAGAGCCAGTAATACAGAAAATACTGTGGGAAGAAAAACAATAATTGGAGTAAAAAAGTTTCTGAAATAATAGATCAGTAAGATTAACAAAACGGTCATAGAGATCATCACAGTATTCTGGATGTCTTTTTTGATCTGCTTGGCATTGGCAACGGCAATCACCGGAGAACCAAAATAGCTGATTTCTGTTTTATCCTTAAACTGACTGTTGATATTATCTTTTATGGTATTCAGTTGATCAATAAATGCTTCATTGGCTTTTGTATCATTGCTTTTGTTTTTTGGATCAATGAAAAGTAAAAGATTTTTTCCGTCTTTGGTGACGATATAACTGTCTTCAAGTTTGAAGTCTTTGCTGATATTGAGAGCGTTTAATTTTTTTATTCCTAAAAAGGTGAGTCCCAAAGGATCTTTTTTGATAAATTCTTTTGTAACAAGGCTGGTTGGAGAAACCAGCGATCTGTAATTGTTCTCTACCTGTTGGGAAATGCTGTCTTTTTGAAGTTTCCGGTCAATCTCTTTATAGTCATTTTCATTGAGGAAAAGCGGAAGGTTTTGGCTTACAAAATCAAAAGTTTCTGAAATTTCATGATCATTAACTTTCCCCTGTACAGAGCCAATGTATTTTTGTAAAGGTTCAATCTGCTGTAAAAATGTATCGGCAGTTTCAGAAAGCTGAAAATTATCCTCCTTGGATTTGTTCTCAATGATCACAATGATCTTATCTGAAAAGTTAAGCTGTTTGAGAACTTTGGCGGTAAGATCAGATTTTTCATTTTTAGGAATAATCTGATTGATGTCTTCTTCAAAATTAATTTTGGAAGCAAAAAAAAGACACAACAAAGCTATTCCTAATGCGGTAAGGGCAGAAATAATCCTGTTTCTGGAAATCAGATAATATAGAAATATAAAAAATCGATGCATTACATGGTTAAATCAAGTCTGCAAATTTAAATTTTTAAGAATTAGTGCAAAATAAAAGGGCAATAAGTTTTAGCTGAAAATCAATAAAATATTCTAGGAAGAATGAAAAAAAATTCTACTTTTGCAAATGTTCCCTTTTGTTACAAATGTATTTTAAACCACTATTATTATTAAAAAATAAGAATCTGTTTTAGATATGTTGATAAAAAATGATGAAAAAATAAACGGATTTCTATTTGTCGTAGTACTTCCGCTTCTGTTGTTTGCCATGTCATATTACGGGTTTGAGTCTTCTTACACGAGACTAAAGACATCAGAAAAAACGCCGGACTTTTTATTCTCTTCAGTATATGCTTATAGAGTGATTCCCAATTACCTTAGCGTATACATGACAGATTTGATGTACCATCTTATTCATGGCCCCCTTTCTTTTTTTAAAGATTTCTTATCAAAAAACGGAACGCCTTTTTATCATGGTCTTTTTCTGATGAACAGTGTTTTTTTTATTCTGTGTTCCATTGCTTTGAACGCTATTTTCAAACTTAAATCACTGGATGCACTTTTAAATACTAATTCAAGAAGAATCATTCATCTTTTATCTGTCTTTTTTATTGTGATTACACAATATGCTCCAACCAACTGTGATACAATTGCTCTTTTTTGTTATCTGGCCGGAGTTTTCTTAACCTTAAAATATTTACATACTCAGAAAAATATATTCTTTTATCTTTTAATCGGTCTCATTGCAGTGTCTACATTGGTGAGAGAAACAGCTTGCCTTAATATTGCTTTCTTTGCAGCAGGTTTTTTTAATTTAGACGAATTGAAAAAAGGGAATTACCGGATTGTTTGGAAAGTATTGCCTCTGGTTGTAGCGTTTGTTGTTCCTTACTTAGGATTGAGAGCGATGCTTGTACAAAAAGAAACCACTTTTGTAGAAGGTTTTTATATCAATAGAAATTTTTCAAGCCCATTCAATATTGCAGGGTTGATTTTTGCAGTGATTGTCATTTATTTTATATACAGGCTTTGTGTCAATCGAGAAAATAAGATTGTTTTTGGGAAATATTTTTTCTTTTCAATACCTTACCTTCTTATGATTACTTTAGTAGGTCTTTTCTGGGAAGTGAGGCTTTTCCTGCCTTTAATTCTGACAGGGATTATCATAGCATATCATCATTTTAAAAAAATAGTAGAGATTTAGCATGAGTTTATTACATCCATATTACATCATTGCGATGATCTATATGCTTTTCTTCAGTATCCAGGAGGTGTATGGGAAGAAGGTAGATAAAAAATGGTTTTGGCTTCTGGGAATTTACCTCATTATTCTTGCCGGGCTCAGGAATGATGTAGGCCCTGATTATGGGAGTTACTACGGAATTTATATCTATTCTGACACAAAGAGCTATTACAGTATCTTTATGAAGATGTTGCATATGGAAGGCCCTGATAACCTGGATGTAGAATGGTTGTATACCTTGATTAATAAGGTCCTCCTTAATGTGTTTAATGCTCCATTTTATATGGTCACATTCGTGATCGCTATTTTTGCAATCATCTTTAAGGTAGAATATACCGAGGATAATACCTTCTATCCTTTTACTTTCACATTGTTTATGTTTATTCCCAATTTCTTTATCGGAGAAAGTGGACAGATCAGGCAGAATTTGGGGACTTTTATTGTCTATTTTGCGATACGGTATATAAAAGAGAGGAAACTTTGGCACTACTTGTTTTTTATATTTATAGGTTCAGGAATTCATAGTGTCTGTTATTTGTTTCTGCCCATGTATTGGTTAGCGAGAGTACCACTGAATAAAACGATAATGTTAATCATGATTATTGGGTCCATTTTCCTTTCTCCTTTTGAAGTGTATAAGGTCTTTGGTGATTATTTAGGGAATATGGCGTCAGATAGTACGCTTGTGGAAGGATTTAACGGATATGTAAATGAAACGGCACAGAGGCTGAATGGTGGTTTTGGTATCCCCGAAGCTATGATGGCCATTCTCACCTTTTTCCTTTTTGCTTTTGATACAAAGATGAAAGAGCTCTATCCTTATTACGAATATCACAGGAACTATGCGGTTATAGGGATTTGTTTTTATTTTATTTTCAGAAATAATCCCATATTCTCTTCCCGTTTGGCAGGAGCGTTTATTGGTTTCTCATACATTATTATTCCTAACGCAATGTATGCCGTTTCCGGTAGGATGAAAAATATGATTTATGCATTTATTATTGCACTGGTTGTCTTTAATTTTGTTGTTTTTGCGGCCTTTAATAATATCAAGGCAGGAAGATTCTCCATTGACCTTTATAGAAACTATGTACTACCATAAGATATTTTCTTATTATAAATAACAGAAAGACAGTTTTTAAGCTGTCTTTTTTTATGAATTAAAATTAATATTTGTTCAAATTGATTTGAAGAATATAATGGTTAAGAAAATTCTCATACTTTTGCCTGGTGTTTTGATAATATTTATAACTGTTTTATTTTAAATTATTTATAACGTAATTCAAATATGTTATTTTTATTTATAAAATAAATCTCTTTTAATTGGTGTAGGCTTAATACTTGTAGTGCAGTAATGACACACAAATCATAAGATATGAAAAGGTTAGCTGAAAAAGTAGTGGCAATTTTTTGCCTTGTGTCGATTGGTATCTATTCTAAAGGTAACATTGTTTCAAAAGAAAGTTTCCCCTCGGTTGGATGTGTACGTGATCTTCTGATCATGAGGAAGTTAGATTCTCTGGCTAAACCGGAGAATGAGAATTCAAGTAAAATGCTGATTCCGGATTGGAAAAAAGCGCCTAATAGTTATATTTTTGACCCTAGTCTAAATAGTGAAGGATTACTGGTTCCCGTGAAAAAAGCTTATGCTATGTGGGAAAGTGGTGGCTATATTAATGGCAATGGTATCCCTTCGGGAACCGTCACCGCAGATGTAGTATGGGAAGATGTTCATGGCTTGATAAAATCAGGAACTAACTATAGTCTTGAATTAACAGGTTCCGGACAAGATGCTAAAATAAGAGTTCCAATTAATAAACTCAAAAAAGGAAACGCTGTTGTGGCATTTAGAGTGAATGGAGATATTTACTGGAGTTGGCATATCTGGGTGACTGATGATCCCACCAATGGTTCTTCTTATAAAAGTTTTGCCAACGTTTCAAGAATGAAATCAGATGGTACGGTAGAGGTTATTCCTGATTCTGACTGGAAATGGATGGATAGAAACTTGGGTGCACTTAGCAGTTCAATGCTGTCATCAGATTGGAATGAAAGTGGCGGCCTTCTTTATCAGTGGGGGAGGAAAGATCCGATACCGCCATTAGTAACAAGAGGAAATGATTTTTACGAAGCTTCTGGATCGATGGGCAGGGTAAGGCATAGAGGCGCAAAAAATATGACGAATGCGGTAAGTATTGATGATCTTAGAAAATTTGTTTTGCTTTCTAACGCAGACGTTACCAGTAACATAAGGCTTTCGGTGAAAAATCCATTAAGTCTTTTATACGTTAATAAAGATGATAATTCCGGGCAGGCGTACTATAATAATAATGTGAATTTGCCGGTGAACTGGTTTGGTAAATCGAATAATTTACCGGATAATAGACTCTCAGAGCTTAATTTATGGTCAGATAATTCGCAGGGTACCATAGATGCTGTTTACAGTAATGATAACAACGCGAGGCCATACCGGGATAAATCATCTTATGACCCATGTCCAAATGGATGGAGAATTCCCTCAGCACTTGTCGCTAATCTGGCGTCTTCGACATATGTTGATGATATCAGACTTGATTTTTCTCCTTTTGGAGTAAAGACAAATATAGGTGAAAACACTTTTGAAGCCAACAAATATTATATTATAAAACCTACTGATACAGGAGTTCCGGGATTTATGACCGGCTTTAAGGTTTACCCTAATATTGGCTTTGATCTTTCAAATGTTGGTGGGTATAATATGGGAATTTTTCCGGGTACCGGACAGCTGATAAGGGGTGCTCATTTAGGGCAATACAGTGATCAGCATCATATTGCCTTATGGACAGCGACAATGACAAGGCATTTTGATGCAACGCCTTCTGTCGGGGTGAGGGGTCTGTCTATGATTCCAGATAAGACTCAACCGGATGTACCTGATCCGAATTATCCCGATATCAAAGGACGCTATTTCTATTTTCCGCTTGCAGGAATGTATACCTCGGATGCTAACGGTTGCCGATGTATAAAGGATCCTTTATCTGTCGTAAATGATTATGATTTCCCCACGGAATACCTGCCTGCTGTAACAGATTATAAAGAAGGTGTTGATAACCCGAATACCTATCAGGTAGTTAAGAGTACGTCGCTTTCTGTTATAAATATTCCTGTAAGCAAAGCATTTTCAGTACAGAGTCAATTGCTGAATAATCCTGATATATTAAATTCGTCAAACTTTAATAATTTAAAGGTAAATGTTCTCTGGGCAACCAATACAAATCTCATCAATAAGATTTCTGTAGTAAATCCGTCTCCGTCTTCTGTTCAGGATCTTGGGAATTCCAGAATATCTGTGGAAATTAGTCCTAACCAAAGCGGAAATGCTATAGTCACTCTACATAACGGAAGTATTTCTTCTCCGGTGTACTGGAGTTGGCATATTTGGGTAACGGATACTCCTGTTGGATCTAACGTTTACACTACAGAGGCGCCGGTTTCTCAGGCAGCCAACTATATGAACTATGTGAATAAAGCGGATGCTGTGCTGCAGACGACATTTATGGATAGAAACCTGGGCGCTGTTGATGTTTTTCCAACTGTAGCTAATCCTCTTACCCCTACTGCAGTTGAATTGGCAAGAATACGCTCGTCTACAGGAATGCATTATCAATGGGGAAGAAAAGATCCTATTCCTACCTTTCAGAATGCTGATAATAGAGGAGCTTTTAATGTGTTTCTAGGTACGGTTTCTGCAAGCGGTACTGTTTCTTATACAACACTTACATCTGCAGCTTATAATGATTTGTCAGGAGGTTATATTGTACCTTATAATACGTATGCTCAGATATCAAATGTACAGGCAGGCGACAAACCTGCGGATAAAATTGGTAAAATAATTTCCTATTCAGTAAAGAATCCTTTAGTTTATATGATTCCGAGTGTGTTTGCTCCTTTCAATAGCGCAACACCCAACTATACAAATGGTACAGACTGGCTTTCAACAGAGCCTAATCTTGCTTCTGACAGATGGGGAAGAGGAGGGAAAAAATCACCTTTTGATCCTTGTCCTGAAGGGTGGAGAATCCCCGACTTAACAAGTACAGCACTAGTTTCAGGAGCAGATTTTGGTCAGACTCCTTGGTATAGGAAAGATAAAAATATAGCAACTTTTTATAGTGTTGCCACAGATTATTCAGGGATCAGAGTTCGAAATCCTTCTACAACTTCTACAATAGGTTATCTGTTTGCCAATTCTACGTATCCGGTAGGAAACTATCCCAATTCAGGATCACGGGGATTCAGAAGTGTTATAGGAAATCAATCTGCGCAAGGGACTTTCAATACAATTAATTTTCAATATTTCGGAGTTTGGACGGATGCATTAGCATCAAACTATCTAGGCAGATCTGTAAGCATGCTTTTTGACGGAGCTTCTACTGCAAATAGATTGGTTGCTTTTCATGATAATAATGATCCGTACTTCGGAATGGGTTGCCGATGTGTAAAAATAAAATATGATTCCAATGGAAATGAAGAAGGGCCGGCTGCAAGATTAAGAATACTACCTGACAGCCCCATGTTAGGAACTATAGAGACTGATGTAAGGACTGCAGAAAATAAAATTGCTTTATATCCCATTCCTGTCGGAAATATTTTATTTATCCAAACCTCTCAAAATAAAGAATATAATTATCAGATATATAATATGTCCGGGCAGCTTGTGAAATCGGGAAAATTTGAAAATAAACAAACGGATATCTCATCTTTGACTTCAGGAGTCTATTTAATCAGAATAAATAATTCTGAGGCAGTTGAGAAAATTATAAAAAAATAATTTTTGTAAACCTTTTAAAAATGAGCAGAATAGCACTGTCTTTTCTGCTTATTTTTAACGGAACATATTTTCTGCGTCTATTGCAGCCGATGAAAAATTCTATATTATCCCTTAAATATGAATTATCTGTACGCTAAAACATAGATTATAAGGCACTTGGCAGGTGAGTGGTTCCTTATTGTAGCGCTATATAAAACGGTAGAATTCTTAAATAAAACTCAACTAACAAAAAGTATATAATAAAAAAGCTTTACTTTTGCAAAAAATTTTTAGAATGTCGAAAAATTTAGTAATCGTTGAGTCCCCGGCAAAAGCAAAAACTATTCAGAAATATTTAGGAAAGGATTTTGAAGTGAAATCAAGCTTCGGTCATATCCGTGATTTACCTAAAAAAGGAATGGGTATTGACCTTGCCACATTTAGTCCGGATTACGAAGTTTCCGCAGATAAAAAGAAATTAGTAACAGAATTAAAGGCTGCTGTAAAAAAAGCCGATATGGTCTGGTTGGCTTCCGATGAAGACCGTGAAGGAGAAGCTATTGCATGGCACCTGGCGGACGAATTAAAATTAAAACCGGAAAACAGAAAAAGAATTGTTTTCCATGAGATTACTAAAAATGCCATTCTAAAAGCGATCGACAACCCAAGAGATATTGATCAAAACTTAGTCAATGCCCAGCAGGCAAGAAGAGTGTTGGATAGAATTGTAGGTTTTGAAATGTCACCGGTTTTATGGAAGAAAGTAAAACCAGGATTGTCAGCAGGAAGAGTACAGTCTGTAGCAGTAAGATTAATTGTTGAAAGAGAAAAAGAAATCCGTGAATTTGTACCAAAAGCAAGTTTTAAACTGGATGGGATTTTCTTAAATAAAACAGAGCAGGAAATTGCTGCAAAACTCAAAAAAGATTTTGAAAAAGAAGAAGACGCAGAAAAGTTCCTTGAGAAAGCAAAAACAGTAGAATTTAAAGTTCTTAATGTTGAAACAAAGCCGGGTACGCGCTCTGCTTCTGCCCCTTTTACAACTTCAACATTACAGCAGGAAGCTTCGTCAAGACTAGGATATAATGTAACCAATACCATGCGTCTTGCACAAAGACTATATGAGGAAGGGTTTATTACCTATATGAGAACAGACTCGGTAAACCTTTCTCAGGAAGCTATTGAAGGAGCAAAAAAGCAAATTATATCAGAATACGGAGCCGAATATTCTTCTCCAAGAAATTATACTACAAAATCGGCTTCAGCACAGGAGGCACACGAAGCCATCCGTCCTACAGATTTTGGTGTGAAAAGTATTGGTGATGCGCAGTTGAGCAAGTTATATCAATTGATCTACAGAAGAACACTTGCTTCTCAGATGGCAAATGCCAAAATTGAAAAGACTATTATCGAAATTGGAAATACTTCTTTGCCTCATCATTTTGAAGCGCAGGGAGAAGTAATCATATTTGACGGTTTCCTTAAAGCTTACGGCATTGTGAAAACAGAAGAGGAAGATGAGGACAATAATGAAAAATTATTGCCGAGAGTAAGTGTTGGAGAAATATTAAACTATAAAACCATCACTGCAACCGAGAAATTCACCAGACCAAGCGCAAGATATACAGAAGCAGGATTGGTAAGAAAGCTGGAAGAGTTGGGAATTGGTAGACCTTCTACTTATGCACCGACAATTCAGACCATTCAGAACAGAGAGTATGTAGATAAACGCGAGATTGAACCACAAACCCGTCAAGTTGTCAAAATGTCTTTGGTGAATGATAAAATCAAAAAAGTAATCCTTGACGAGAAATTCGGAGGAGATAAAAATAAATTCATTCCTACAGATATTGGTGAGGTGGTAAATGATTTCTTGACGGATAATTTTAGAGAAATTTTAGATTATGGTTTCACCGCAAGAGTAGAAGAAGGTTTCGATGAGATTGCCAATGGTGATCAGAAATGGAAAGAAATGATGACTGATTTCTACTCAAAATTCCACCCTAGAATTGAAGATGTAGAAGAAAATGCTGACCGTGCAACAGGAGATAGGTTATTAGGCATTGATCCAAAAACCGGTAAAAATGTTCATGCCAGAATCGGAAGATTTGGAGCTATGATTCAGATTGGAGAAACGGATGATGAAGAAAAACCAATTTTCGCCTCATTAATGACAGGTCAGAATATCGCAACCATTACTTTCGAAGAAGCAATGGAGTTATTCAGATTACCTTTTGATTTAAATGAATTTGAAGGACAGAATGTTTCTGTAGGGGTTGGAAGATTCGGACCTTATGTGAAATGGGGAGACTCTTTTATAAGCATTCCGAAAGGAGAAGATCCGCTTTCCGTAGATCAGAAACGTGCAGAAGAAATTATCAATGAAAAGAAAAAAGCAGATGCTCCGATTGCAACGTATAAAGGAGAACCTGTAACTAAAGGGTCAGGAAGATTCGGGCCATTTATCAAATACAAAGATATTTTCGTTAATGTTCCTAAGAGATACAATTTTGACAACCTTTCTCAGAGTGATATCAATGAACTGATTGATGCTAAGCTTGAAAAAGAAGCAAACAGATATATCCAGCAATGGGAAAAAGAAAAAATCTCAATTGAAAATGGAAGATGGGGTCCATTTGTTAAATTTGGAAAAGCAATGTTCAAGATTCCAAAGAAAAATGACGACACCAAATACGATGCAGAAGAATTGAAAGAAATTTCTCTGGACGATGTGAAAAAATGGATCACCGATCAGGATAAAAATGCTTTTGCAGAGAAGAAAAAGCCGGCAGCGAAAAAGACAACAGCTGCTAAAAAAACAACAGCAGCGAAAAAACCAGCTGCCAAAAAGAAGTAATATTAAAATAATAATACGAAGCCGTTAACAAATACTGTTAACGGCTTTTTTTATGAACAAAAAGTATCCCAGCCTGTTAAGTTGCTGCGGTTTTTTTGTATGTTTGTTATATCAAGATATTAATAAATAAGCACATTTAATTAAAATATGGATTTTGAAGACTTTATCATTTCACCAAGGAATTTCAAGACAGAAAGCTGGCAGATTGGAAGTCGGATTACGAAGGATATAAAAGAAGATAGTATTGTTCTTTTGTTTGTGTCAGATTACAGAGGAGCAGGAGGAGATGCAGAAGTACAGGATTTTACGGCAATCAGAAAAGAATTTTACAAACTTTCACAGATTGATTTCGAAATTCCTGTCGTCGACCTTGGAGATCTTGTTTCCGGAAAAACGATACAAGACACGCATTATATTCTGCAGGAGGTTTTGTCGGCATGTCACTACAAAAGGGCTCTTCCCGTTATTATTGGAGGATCCAATGATTTTGCATTTTCATTATTTTCCACATTAAATTTTCATCAGAAAAATATTAATTATACCCAGATCAGTAATATTATTTCCCTTAAGCAAGGGGAAGATATTAATGAATATACTTTTTTAGGGAAAATTTTTGGAGCCAAGAGTTTTTCCATTAAAAATTATCACCATCTGGGATATCAGAAGCATTTGAATGAAATGGATTCTGTAAGACTGATTAAAGAAGTTGAATTTGACATTATCCGCCTGGCAGAAATGATGAATTCTACAGAAAAAACAGAGCCATTCTTCAGGAAAGCAGATTTGGTGACTGTAAACTGTGATGCAATCGAAAGTTTCAGCGAGCCTTTCTCTATGAATCCGCAGGTTAACGGATTAAACAGACGAGAAATCTGTGCTTATATGAAGGAGATAGGGTTGAGTGAAAACCTTAAATCTGTAGGGATTTTTAACTACAATATTTATTCGGAAAATCAGCTGAATCACCAGCTATTAGCACAAATGCTCTGGTATCTGATTGAAGGGATAAATATTCAGAGATCACACCCTAAAGAAAGGCATTATGAACTGTTCTATGTTCTGATTGATGATAATCAATATGCTTTCAAGCGTGATACTTTCAGTAATTTGTGGTATTTTGGTGACGATGAAAATATAGAAAATTGCATTCCGTGTTCAAGAAAAGATTTTGATGAAGCCAAAAAAGGCTGGCTGAATGCAAGATTGACGAAAATTTAATGTATGACAAACGTTCCCTCAAAAGTTTCCATCATTGTTCCCGTTTATAATGTCGAAAATTATTTGGCAAAATGTCTCGATTCTCTGGTAAATCAAACTCTTCAGGATATCGAAATCCTTGTGATTGATGATGGCAGCACAGATCGATCAGGCGAGATCATCAAGAACTATACTCAAAAATATCCTGGAAAGATAAAGGCTTTTACCAAAGAAAACGGAGGTTTGAGTGATGCCCGAAATTTTGGCATTGACCGGGCTATGGGTGAGTATATTGGATTTGTCGACAGTGATGACTATGTTACAGAAACTATGTTTGAAGAAATGTTGTTTCTTGCTGAACAAAACAGAGTAAAAATGGTTATCTGTAATATTCAAAAAGTAGATGAGTATGGGAAAGTAACTCAAAAACTAACCCAAATTCCCAATATGCCAGAAAATATAGTGTTGAATGATTATTTTTCTGTTTTTTCGGATATTAGTTATTTTGCTTGTAATAAATTATTTCAAAAAGATCTTTTTGATCAGAAAAGATTTAAAAAAGGAATTCATTTTGAAGATATTCAGCTCATTCCTCAACTCTTACTTGAGTGTGATAGTATTGCCCAAACTCAGAATTTCCATTATCAGTATCTTGAGCGCAGTGATTCCATTACAAAAACTCATACTGAAAAAGGGCTTGATATTCTAAAGGCTGTTGAAGACGTAGAAGAAGTATTTGAAAAATCTAAATATGCCCACAAAAGAAAAGAACTGAAAAATTTTCAGATTTTTGAAGGAGTTTATTCCTTTCTTGCCTATCTGGCATTTGTAAAAAAGGAAGAAACGTTTTTTGAAATGGCTGATCAATTGAATATTTTCATGAAGAAGAGGCAAATAAAAAATCAAGATATATTGAACTATAGTCGTTTTGGTAAAAATTATCTTTTATATTTGCCATTGAAAAAAAAAATTTTTTATCTTTTGTTTTTTGCCGGGCAGAAAAAATTGATAAGAAAACTGATGTAAACACAAATGTAAGTACTATTGTTTCGATTACTAAAACATTATAATGCTTCTGTAGGGCTGGATTGTAAGTTTTTATATGAAACATACATGAGTACTGGATAAGAAAAAGAATGAAAAATTTTGAATTGTTCTTAAGCGAATCGGGAATCTCTATTTTCTACGTGAAAATAGGGTTTGGCTTTGTATTCTCCTTTTTAATAACTTTTTTCTCTATTCCTACCATTGTAAAGATCTCTAGACGAAAGAATCTTATGGATGAGCCGGGAATAAGGAGCTCACATCTCAGAAAAATTCCAAATCTGGGTGGTATTGCTATCTTTTATTCTATTGGGATATGCACTTCTATTTTTGCATATGAGTTATTTGACCTCTATAAATTTTTATTTGCTTCACTAATTATCCTCCTGTATGTTGGGGTAATGGATGATATTGTTGTAATGAGGGCATATAAAAAACTTGTTGCTCAAATTATAGTGTCCTCGCTGGTTGTTATTGGGTCAGATATTAGAATCAGAAGCTTATTTGGAATATTCGGCGTATACGAGCTAGGCTATTTTGTGAGTGTTCTGTTTAGTATAATTACCTTTATTATTTTGATTAATGCATTCAATTTGATTGATGGTATTGATGGTCTGGCCGGAGGGTATTCTATTATCTGCAGTGCTTTATTTGGAATCAGTTATTATAGGCTTGGAGAATATAATTATCCTCTTGTTGTTCTTTCTGTAATAATTATTGGGACAGTACTGGCATTTTTGTATTATAATCTCTCCCACTATAGAACCAATAAAATATTTATGGGAGATACAGGTTCCATGTTGTTAGGCTTTTTGCTGGCATTTACCTCCATCTGTTTTATTGATATTTTTATAGACAAGCAAATAGCAGGTATCCCAAGATATCATTTACAGTCTGCACCGGCTGTGGCCGTAGCTATCCTGATCTTGCCTATAGTAGATACCTTAAATGTAATCTTTGTAAGGCTTTATAACAAGAAGTCGCCATTTGATGCAGATAAAAATCACATCCACCATAAACTTTTGAAACTTAATCTTACCCATAGAAGATCTACATTTTATATTATTGTCTATTATTTAATGATTGTGGGGATTGCTTATTACTTAAGACATATGAATATCAATCTTCTTTTACTTGTCATTATTTTATTAGGCTTTTTCGGGGCTTATTTGCCGGATTTTGTGTATCGGTTAAGAAATACCAAAAATTAACAATTAAATATTACTTTTGTAAACAATATTCAAATATGATGAAGAACTTTAAGTATTTATTTTTAATATTACCTTTTTTACTTACCTCATGTATTACAACGAAGGATGTAAGATATTTACAGCCAAGCGAAAGTCTTGTGATTAACGAAGAAGGTCTTGTTCCCTACAATATCCCTATTTACAGGATCACTAAAAATGATCTGCTTAACCTTAATATTGTTACAACTCCCAAAGGAGATGCAGCACAGTTCTATTCTTCCTACAATACATCAGGGGGAGTAGGTGCTTCTTCTGCAAATGCTGCAACGGCAGGAGGAAGAGTTGGTAGTACTGGAGGTGCAAGTTCTGGAGGAAATATCAATTTTTATTTTAATGGATTAAAAGTTGATACCAATGGTGATATTAATGTTTTTGGAATAGGTTATGTGAAGGCCGAAGGAAGAACGTTAGATGACGTAGCAAAAGAAATTCAGAACAAAGTAAATGAGAATTTCCAGGAAGGAAAATCTGAAGTAAGGTTAAATACTGACGGGATTACCTATTATATTCTTGGTGACGTAGAATCTACAGGGCTTTCCGGAGAAAAAGTAGCACATAAAAATACCCTTACCATTACTGAAGCTCTTGCTATTAATGGTGGTCTAAACAGGACAATTGACAGAAAAGATGTGGTCATTCACAGAAAGTTACCGGAAGGAATTAAAATTGCCAAAATAGATCTTACTCGTGAAGATCTCATGAATTCTCCTTATTATTATTTGCAAAATGGAGATGAAATCTATCTTAATACCAGAAAGAAAAGCTTGAACGGATTCGGAAAAGATCCTATTCAGACTTTGCTTACCAGTGTAACGGCGATTACAACGGCATTAACATTATATACAATCCTACAAAGACTTTAATCCGTATGATTCCAGGAAAAGATACCCAAGTAGGAAAAAGCGAAACCCAGAAAGAAAAGTATGGAGCATTTGCATTGTTTGATATTGAACATTTTTTAAGAAGAATACTTAAAAATTGGTATTGGTTTGTATTTATGCTGTTTATTGGCTACATCATTTCTTGGGTGTACAGTAAATATTACGCACAGAATGTATACGCTTCAAACCTATCTTTAAGTATATCTAATAATACTTCCAGTTATTTTACCCCTAACCAGTCTATTAACTTTATCTGGGGGCAAGGAGGTAATTCGGATGGGGTTTACTTAAAGAAAATGCTTCTTTCAAGATCTCATAATGAGTTTTTGGTGAAAGAATTAGGTCTTTTTGTAAACTATTCTACCAAAGGAATGATAAAATCCACTTATCTGGATAAAGACGATTCCCCGGTTTTTATTGAAATTGATAAAAAGCACCTTCAACAGATTGACTATCCAATTACATTAATGCCAAAAGGTAATGGATCTTATGAAGTTGTCCTGCCTGAAGAAGGACAATCTACCAATTTGTATAGCTATGAATCTGAAGGATTTCAGAATGTCAAATCTTACAATAGACCTGCAAATAAAATATTAAAAGTTAATGAATGGTATACTTCTCCTAATCTGAGATTTAAACTGGTACAAAATCCTGGTACACCTCAAATTAAACTGGAAAATATTATTATTAAGTTAAGTGCGGTCAATCAAAGTGTAAATGATATTGTATCAACGATAAGCGTTGACTTTGATAAGGAGATTTCTACGATAATGATTATTACCAAAAAAGGGTATAACCTCAATAGTACTGTAAACTTTCTTAATAAATCTGTAACTGAGCTTCAGAAAAAGAGGCTTGAAGATAAAAACATTGTTAATAAAAATACAGCAACCTATCTGCAGGGTAATTTGGATGTTATCCGTAAAAAGTTAGATTCAAGTGCTGCAGTTCTAAACTATTTGAAGACCTCAGAAAAACTTTATAATATTAAAGACAGAGATGAAAAATCTCTGGATAAGATAAAAGATCTTGAAGCCAAAAAAGCAGATATCGTAAGTAAAATAAGTTCTCTGAATAATATCAAAAATACCCTTCAGTCTCAGAATTTTGATAAGATGATTGCGACCAATGCTGCAGGTTTTGAAGATGGCTTTTTCTCAGCTTCAGTTTCTGAACTTAAAGCGTTGTATGCTAAGAGAAATGAAATGGCAACCATTTACAAATCCAATTCTGAGCCGATGAAAGAAGTCAACAGACTTATTAATGAAGCGAAAACAGGATCTTTCAATAGCTTGAAAAATTATTATACGAAATATTATGATGATATCAATAAAATTGATCGTGAAGTAGCAGGTGCCAATCTTGATTTATCTTCTTTTCCTGAAAAAGAAAGAAGGTATCTGGATGCAGAGAGAGGGTACAACATGATTGAAGCTACCTACAATAGTCTTTTGGGCAGGCAGAATGAAACTCAATTGAATGTAGCCACTAATCAATCGGATATTACAGTAATTGACCCTGCTAAGAATTTAGGACAAAGCCCTATAAGCCCGAATATAAAGCTTGCAAAAATTGGTATAATATCAGGGCTTTTACTACTGCCTGTATTATTTATTTTAATTGGAGAGCTTCTTGATAATAAAATTAGAAATATTAAAGAATTGCTTGCCGCAACGAAAATTCCACTTCTTGGTGTGATCGGAAACAACAGCAATGAAAATATGCTTACTGTTTTAGAACAGCCAAAATCATCAGTTTCAGAAGCGTTCAGAGGAATCAGAGCGAGTGTGAGATTCCTTATGGATAACCAGGAAGAAAAAGGTAAAGTAATATTGATTACATCCTCAATCGGTGGTGAAGGAAAAACCTATATCTCTATCAACTTGGCCTCAGTGCTAGGATTAAGTGATAAGAAGACGATCCTTTTAGGAATGGACCTTAGAAAACCTAAAATTTTTGGTGATTTTAAAATTGATAATAAATATGGTATCTCAAACTATCTGACCGGAGAAGTAGGAATTGATCAAATTATCAATAAAACAAAAATTCCTAATCTGGACGTAGCGACATCAGGACCGATTCCACCGAATCCTTCCGAGCTTCTAATGAGCCAGAGAAATATTAAGTTTATAGAAGAATTGAAAGAAATCTATGATTTCATTATTATAGACTCTCCGCCGGTTGGTTTAGTGGCCGATTCTTATGAATTAATGAAGTATTCTGATGCTAATATCTATGTGGTTCGTCATGAATATACCGAAAAGTATATGCTTAAAATGATCACTGAAAAGTATCATAAAAATGAAATTGATCACTTAGGACTTATCTATAATGACTATAATGTAAAACAAGGATATGGCTACGGGTATGGTTATGGATATGGCTATGGATACGGCTATTTTGATGAAGATAAAAACTATAAAGAACCTTTATTAATCAGAATAAGGAACAAAGTACAGACGATATTTAATAAAAAATAGAGCTTTAAACCCTCATGTAATGGGGGTTTTTTTATACATTGTGTATTTTCAATCTGTGAAAAAAAGAATATTTTTGCCACTTTGCCGTTTACTTTATAACAAATTATGTTTTTTTGTTTATTTTTAACTAAACATTAAGATTATCATTAATATAAAAATGTTTTATATTTGCAAAAATTAAATTTTAAAATAACCATAAATCCATATTCTTTTATGAATAAAAAATTATTGTTTAGCTTCCTCGCTTTCCTCGGAGTGGTGAGTGTTAAAGCACAAAGAAACGAATTGGGAGTTCGTCTAGGTATGAGTAACCTAGTGGGAGATGTAGGAAGCACAAGTTATATTTTACAAAAGCCGTTGGATTTAAGCAGAGTGTCAGATTGGGGGATCCCATTTTATGGAGGATTATTATATAGATTTAATTTTAACCCGCATCAAACCGTTAGATTGGATTTAGGATATAACCAGATTCAATTTAGTGATAAAGCTGCGAAAGAAGAATATAGAAGAAATAGAAACTCATATGGGAAAAATAATGTGTATGAGGCCAGTTTAATGTTCGAATACAATTTTTTCCCGGTAAATAATGAGCAGATAAGCATGGTGAGCCCATATATTTTTGGGGGGATTGGAGCTTTAATGTTTGATGCACCGAAAGCAAATCTTGTGAATGACTTTAGAAGAGATGCCGATGGAGTAGCACAAGCTCCCATCAATGAATTGGATTTTAAAACCACAACAGAATATTCATTAGGTAAAAAAGTAACCATGCATATTCCGTTTGGAGTAGGTTTAAAGTATAAATTTAACCATACTTGGGCTATATTTGCAGAAGCGACCTTTAGGTATACCTTGACAGATCAATTAGATCATAGTCAGATCCTGTCTAAAGATGTGAAATCTTCATTTAATGCAGATATTTTAGACCCCGCTACTGGTGGCTCGTTATTGCAATCAGGTAATTATTACGCGGTTGCTAAAGAAAGAGAAAATGAGTTTGTTAACAAGAGAAATATTGGTGATACTAAGTCTAAAGATTGGATGAATACTTTTAGTTTAGGATTAACCTTCTCGTTTGGAAGACCTCCATGTTATTGTGATTAATTAATATGTCGTTGATTAAAGATAAAATAAATTCTGAGAATTTACCAAAGCACGTGGCTATCATTATGGATGGCAATGGAAGATGGGCGAAATCTCGTGGCGAAGAAAGAACTTTCGGTCACAAAAATGCTATTAATGCAGTAAGAAATGCCATTAATGCATGTAATGAGATCAATATCCCTTACTTAACACTGTATACATTCTCTTCAGAAAATTGGAGCCGTCCAACTGAAGAAGTGAATACTCTTATGAATTTGCTTGTAGAAACTTTACTGCTGGAAGCAGAAGAGATTTTTAGCAAAGGCTTGAGAATGCATGTTATAGGGAATTTGGAAAAACTCCCTACTCTGGTAAAAGAACAATTAGAGCGTGTGGTAGAGCTCACAAAAGAAAACACAAAAGGTAATCTTGTATTAGCAATTAGCTATGGCTCACAAAACGAAATACTGAATGCCGTAAAAAATATAAGTTCCGATGTAAAAGAAGGAAAAATTGATGTAGAGAATATCGATGAGAAATTATTCGAAAATTATCTTTATACAAAAGATTTTCCTCCCGTAGATTTGCTGATCAGAACTAGTGGCGAAATAAGAATAAGTAATT
This sequence comes from uncultured Chryseobacterium sp., assembly GCA_963518055.1. Taxonomy (GTDB): domain Bacteria; phylum Bacteroidota; class Bacteroidia; order Flavobacteriales; family Weeksellaceae; genus Chryseobacterium. Next base: position 6,183 of record CAUQIC010000003.1, on the reverse strand, counting down.
TCCTGCTTTGGCAGATTGCTTATGCCGAATTACAGTTTTTAAATGTCTTGTGGCCGGATTTCACCAAAGATATCTTCTTCCAGTGTATTTTGGATTATCAAAATAAAGAAAGAAGATACGGGTTAACCGGAGAGCAGATACAAGGCCAATAATTTTTAAGAAAAGAAAGACTCGATAAAATGAAGTTTAGACTATTACCCATCATTATGTTTGCTGCTTCTGCACATTTTTATGGACAAGTAACTCCACAGGACAGCACAAAAGTAAGTAATGCTGTACACACAGAAAATGAGGTAGGCACTTATACACTTAAAGACATCGTTGTAGATGGGGTAAAAAAGTACACACCAGCTCAGATCTTACGATTTACAGGCTTAGCTAAAGGAGAAAGTGTAGATATTCCGGGACAAAAAATCAGCAATGCTGTTAAAAAGCTTTGGGATACTCAATCTTTTTCTGAAGTGGAAGTTTATGTTCAGAGTATTGATGGCCAGACTGTAATCCTGAGATTCTATCTGCAAGATTTGAAAGAACTTGGAGAAGTAAAATTTGCAGGAAAGGGGATTGGTAAGTCTAAAAGCGAAAAACTTGCTAAAGACAATAATCTCAAGCCTGGAACCAAAATTACCCAAAATTTAGTTTCAAGCCTTAAAACAAATGTACCAAAAGACTACATTAAAAAAGGCTTTGCTGACGCTAAAATTACCATTCAGGATAAAGTAAATGCAGGTGATCCTGCGTTAGTAGACTGGACGATTAATGTAGAAAAAGGGAAGAGGATCAAAATCGATCACATCGAATTTGAAGGAAACCAAAGCGTAACAGATAGTAAGCTTAGAAATAAAGCTTTTAAAGAAACAAAACAAAAACGTTTCGGAATTGGTGGGATCTTAAAGTCTTCAAAGTTCATTGAAGAGAAATATCAGGAAGATAAACAAAGCCTTATCAGTTACTATAACTCGTTAGGGTATAGAGATGCTAAGATTGTTTCAGACTCTGTATGGAGAAATAAAAAGAACAATTACGAGATCAATGTAAAATTAAATGAAGGGAAAAAGTATTATATCGGAGACGTTACGTTTACGGGAAATACAGTGTACCCTACTGAATATTTACAAAGATTATTAGGATATAAGAAAGGAGATATTTACGATGCTGTAGGATTCAACAAAAAAGTTGGTGAAGACGGAGGTAAAGAAGATGACTCTGATATCAAATCCGTATATATGAATAACGGTTACCTTTTCTCTAACGTAACACCGGTTGAAAAATCAGTGAATGGAGATGCCGTTAACCTTGAAGTCAGAATCAATGAAGGAGAACAGGCAACCTGGAATAAAGTAACCTGGCAGGGAAATACAACTACCCATGACCATGTTATCTTAAGAGCATTAAGAACAAAACCGGGAGAATTATTTAAAAAGACTGAAATTAAAAGAACATACTTCGATTTAGCAGGTATGCAGTTCTTTGATCCACAGCAAGTTGGTCAGGATATCCAACCGAATCAACAAGATAATACGGTAGATATCAATTGGAAGCTTGTAGAAAAAGGGTCTTCTCAAGTCCAGTTACAAGCTGGTTACGGTGGTAACAGTTTCATCGGAACCTTAGGATTGACATTTAATAACTTCTCATTAAAAAACTTCCTTAAGTTTAAAGACTTTAAACCTGTTCCACAAGGAGACGGACAAGTTTTCTCTATTCAGGTACAGGCTGGTCAGTATTTCCAGAACTATGGGGTTTCATTTACTGAGCCTTGGTTATTTGGTACAAGACCAACAGCTCTTTCTGTAAGTTTAAATAACTCTAGAGTAAGGTATACCGATGCTTACGGAAGTGCTCAGAAACTTAATATATTCTCAGCATCTGTAGGATTAAACAGATTACTAAACTGGCCGGATGATTATTTTTCCTTGTATACAGGTCTGCAATTCCAAAAGTATGACTTTAACAACTATCCATTCCAGTTTGGGGATACTACAGAATATAATGGTACTGCCAATAACTTCAGTGTTAACTTAGGACTTAGCAGAAACTCGGCAGGTATTGACCCGATTTTCCCAACAACAGGTTCTAATATTGAACTTTCTGCAAAACTAACACCTCCATACTCATTGTTTAGTAATAAAGATTATTCTACGATGTCACCCATTGACAAATACAAATGGATGGAGTTTTATAAGATCAAGTTTAAAGCAGATGTATATAACGAAATTGTAGGTAAACTTGTATTAAGATCTTCTGCAGAAATGGGATTCATGGATGGATACAACAAAAACCTTGGGGCACCACCATTTGAAAGATTCTATGTAGGAGGGACCGGTTTATTCGGAGGTAGATATGATGGTAGAGAATTAATACCTTTGAGAGGATATGACAATGCAAGTACATATGGAGGAGAAGGAACAGATATCACTCAAAGAGGAGGAGGAACAATCTATAACAGATTTACTTTAGAACTTAGATATCCAATCTCATTAAACCAGACCGCTAAAATTTATGCATTGACTTTTGCTGAAGGAGGTAACGTTTGGAACTCTTGGGGCAGTTATAACCCATTCCAGTTAAAAAGATCAGTCGGAGTCGGTGTAAGAGTTTATATGGGAGCATTTGGATTGATCGGATTTGACTTTGCATACGGATTTGATAAAACACTTTCAGGAAATCCATCCGGATGGCAAAACCACTTCTTGATGAACCAATCACTATAATCATACCTATGAAGAACTTTAAAATAACTTTTACATTCATATTATTCTTATTTTTTGGACTTAGTAATGCTCAAAAAATAGGAGTGGTTGATACTAATGAAATTTTAAATAAATTGCCTCAGTATAAAGAAGCTGAAGCAAGATTAAATTCACAGATCGATACCTGGCAGTCAGAACTTCAAAACCTGCAGTCAGAATATGAGAGAAAAAAAGCTGCATTTGAAAGTGAAAAAGTATTATTAATAGGAGATCAGTTAAAGCTGAGAGAAAAAGAAGTACTTGATCTTGATAAAAACGTTAAAACAACCACGAGTTTGCGTTTTGGAGCCAATGGTGAAATTACAAAGCTCAGAACAAACCTTGTTTTACCTTTTCAGGATCAGATCTGGGGAGCTATCAAAACAATGTCTGAAAAAAATGGATTGGGCATAGTTCTTGATAAAAGCAATAACATTAGTGTTATTTTTCTTCAGGGAAAGTATGATTATACTGAGAAAGTATTAACTATTTTACTTAAAGGAACAGATAAGAAAGAAAAAACTAATAATAAAAGCAAAAAGTAATTTACAATTAACTTTTGCTAAAATTTAAAATCTAAAAACAAATTAAATTATTTATTTACCAATTATGAAAAAATTAAGTGTATTATTTGCAGCAGTGATGATGGTTGTGTCTGTAGGTATGGCAAAAGCTCAAAAAATTGCTACTTTAGATGTAATGGGAGTTCTTAATGCAATGCCGGAAAAGAAAAAAGCAGATGCTGATCTTAAAACATTCTTAGATACAAAACAAGCTGAGATTAAGAAAAAAGCAGATGCCGGACAAGCTAAATTAAAGCAGTATAGCGAAGAAGCTCCTAAGAAAACTGCAGACGAGAACAAAGCAAGAGAAGGGGAATTACAAAAAATTCAGGAAGAAATTGCTCAAATGCAAGACAAAGCTCAAAAAGACCTACAAGCTAAACAAGACGTAGCTTTCGGACCAATTGAGAAAAAGCTAAATGATGCTGTAGAAAAAGTAGCTAAAGCTAACGGATATGAGTATGTAATGGATGCAAATTCAGCTGCATTCCTTTATAAAGCAGGAGCAGATGCTACTGCAGCTGTAAAGAAAGAATTAGGTATTCAATAATTTCAGCAAATTAACAAAGATTTATAAAACTAACCACCTCTTTTAGAGGTGGTTTTTTTATTTTTGCGAAATGGAAAAAGAAGTATCAACTACGGTAAAGGTTAGGTTTAGTGACTGTGATCCCATCGGACATCTCAATAATGTAAAATATCTTGATTATATGTTCAACGCCAGAGAAGATCATGTTGAAACATTTTATGGATTTACATATGAAGAATACACCAAACAAACAGGCTGTACCTGGATTGCCATTCAAAATGAAATTGCCTACATAAAAGAAGTAAGATATAATACACAGGTCGTAATAAGTAGTAAAACGATCGATGTACAGGAGAGAACTGCTAAAGTTGAAATCTTAATGAAAAGTTTGGATGAAAAGACAATTCATGCCGTACTTTGGGTTACCGTTATTTATTTCAATGTTAAAACAAGAAAATCTGAAATTCACCCTGCAGATATAAAAGAAATATTTGATAAGTTCTATGTAGATTTGATACAGAAAGATTTTCAGTCAAGAGTTAAGTTTTTAAGATCTCAAAACGCAAAAAATTCTTAAATAATACATCTTATAATTTAAAACTAATAAAATTAGATGAAAAAAATACTAGTAATAGGGAGTAATGGTCAATTAGGAAATTGTATTAGAAAAATAGCTGGTGATTTTGAAAATCATTACGAGTTTTTATTCACAGATTCAGCTACCTTGGATATCACGGACGAAGAGCAGGTCAACGATTTTTTTTATAATAATAAACCTGAATATTGTATCAATGCTTCTGCCTATACTGCAGTAGATCTTGCCGAGAAAGAGAAAGAAAAAGCATTTGCTGTAAATGCTGATGGAGTAGGTTACCTTGCTCAGGCTTGTGCCGATTATAAAAGTATTCTGATTCACGTCTCTACAGACTATGTTTTTGATGGTGATACCAATCTTCCGTACTCAGAAGATGACTTTACCAATCCAATAGGAGTATATGGTGAGTCAAAAAGACAAGGAGAAGAAGTGGCAATGGAAATCAATCCCAAAACTATTATCCTTAGAACCTCATGGTTGTATTCTGAGTTTAATAAAAATTTTGTAAAGACCATGTTGAATTTATTCACACAGAAGGAAGAATTAGGAATTGTTGCCGATCAATTTGGACAGCCAACCAACGCTAATGACTTAGCTGAAGCAATAATGGATATCATTGAAGCTCCCAATAAGGTCTATGGGATCTTTCACTTCTCAAACTATCCGGAAACAAATTGGTTCGAGTTTGCTAAAAAAATTGCTGAACTTTCGAAATCATCTATAAAATTGAATCCATTGACCACTGAGCAGTATCCAACACCCGCAAAAAGACCTGTGAGAAGCACGATGTCTCTGGATAAAATAGAAGAGACATACAAAATTGAACCCAAACACTGGGAGAATAGCCTTGAAGAATGTATTGATGTACTTTCCCAACAATAAATATATATGAAAAATCTAGCCATCATCTTATCTATAGCTTGTGCCCAGCTCTGGACTGCACAAAATGTTTATCTCAGCAGAGTCGAGAAAACAATAGATAGCAAGGATAAGTTCTTCTATAGAAAAGATGAATCAATCATTGATGCTGTTTATTTAGGTGAAATTGAAGTTCAGGGGTTTTCAAAAGATGATGCAGCGATGTTCTCATTAATATATAAGAAAGCAAAAGACATTGGTGCCAATACATTTATGTTAAAACCTTTTGAAAATATAGACGGATCACCACAACCATTCAATCCTGCCAATTATAAGATAGCATTATATTATACCCCTAAAGAAAAACAAACCTTTCAGAAAGGAGAGATGTATATATTTGCTTCCTCCGAAAAAGATCAGAAAATAAATATCAACAGTAAAGATTATATCTTATCACCCAGATCATTTTTAAAACTAAAAATAACTTCCGGAGAGGTTTATACCATTTCCACAAAAAAGCTTTTAGGCTCTACTATAAAAGTTCAGCCTAAAACAGGAGATGATAATCTATATTTTCAGGTTTCATCTTTAAAAGTTCGACCGGATAACTCAGGAGTTGGGGGGCTTAATCTTAAATCAGGAGATATTATTGGATTAGAGAAGTCTTATGCAGAGTTTTTAAGTACAATTTATAAAGAAGATAAAAACTAAAAACCCTAGTTTTTAGTCTTTATTCTTGATTTTATCAATAAAAGAATTGTTTTCATATTTTTTGTTTAAAATTTTTCTCCTTCTGGTCCAGTGGTTTAGGTTTTAATATTACGGAAAAGTGAATTTTATGTTAAATAGATTTGCGTGGTGTGTTATAAGTTTCTATCTTTGCCCCACTGAAAAACGAAAGAGATT
>CAUQIC010000002.1:0-356598 GCA_963518055.1 uncultured Chryseobacterium sp. | reverse complement strand
AATTATTATCTAATTTATTACTAAATCCTTTTGCAAATCTAAAGGAATTCGTGGCAAGAATCAGCAGTGTAAAATTGTATAGCACATAAAATCTTTTTGCCTTCGCGTTTACCAACAAAAAAAGCTGCTCCTAAAATTGAAACAGCTTTTTATTATTTTAATGCGCCACAAACATCTGTGGCAAAATATAAGTATATTATTTATCCTGACTTTCCGGTAAATTGTTTTCTCCGGTTGTAATGCTGATACTTGTAGGAGTTACCAATTGAATTTTATCAATATCAAAACGTTCTTTGATATTCAAATAAGCTTTACTTCGTATCTGAGCCAAATTAGCGCCTACTTTTATCCAGAATTTTACCTGAAGATTGAATGAACCCTGCTTTAAGTCAGTGAAAATTACTTCGACCGTATCCAACTTATCCACATTGTCCAGATTTCTCACCACCTCCAGAATACCCTTTTGCGCTTTGCTGATATCCTCATCAGCAGGGATTTCAAAATTTAATATAATTCTTCGCTGAGGAGATGCTGTAATATTATAAAAAGGAGCATTAAAAACGACCTGATTGGGGATATATGCCTTTTTGCCATCATCCGTAAGGAGTTTTGTAGTCAAAAAACCAATCTCTTGTACCGTTCCGGAATGAGCACCAATGGTAATATAATCTCCCACTTTAAAAGCTTTATCAATCCCAATCAGCATTCCTGAAAAGATACTTGAAACAAGATCTTTCAGAGCAACTCCGGCAATAACCCCGGCAACTCCCAGGCTCCCGATAAACTTCCAGAGGAAACCGCTGAGTCCCATGATCTCCAGAGAAACAAATGTTCCCATCAACATGATGAGGAATCTGAATACGGCAATCAATGTTACTAATGAACTTTCTTTTTGGCTCTTCGGGAAAAATTTGTGGAATAGTTTTACTGCAATTTCACTTAAATATTTACTGCTTATAAGGAAAAAAGTAAATACCAAAATTCCGAGGATTAGCTTTGGCGTAAATTCTACAAATGCCACATACCAGCTATCCATTACCTTATACACAACGTCAAAATAGCTGAGCCCTGTCTTCTCCATGATTATTTTTTTAATTAAAGATATAAATTTTCATCAAAAATTTTGCCAGTATCAAAAAGTCTACTAAATTTGTAGACTAACAAAAGCAAAATATTATGTCAATTAAACTAGGAGATATAGCACCCAACTTTCAGGCAGAGTCTACTTTAGGGAATATTATTTTCCATGATTATCTTGGAGATTCATGGGGGATTTTATTTTCACATCCTGCAGATTATACGCCTGTTTGCACGACAGAATTAGGATATACGGCAAAACTGCAGTCTGAATTTGCTCAAAGAGGAACAAAAGTAATCGCATTAAGTGTAGATGGAGTAGAAGACCATCAAAATTGGATTAAAGATATTAATGAAACTCAAAATACTAGTGTGCAATTTCCTATCATTGCGGATAAAGACAGAAAGGTTTCAGAATTGTATGATTTTATTCATCCTAATGCTTCAGCTACCGCTACCGTACGTTCTTTGCTTATTATTGATCCCGCCAAAAAAGTAAGATTAATTATTACTTATCCGGCTTCTACAGGAAGGAATTTCAACGAAATTCTTAGAGTATTGGATTCTTTACAGCTGGTGGATACTCATACGGTTGCAACTCCTGTTAATTGGGAGAATGGTGAAGATGTTATTATTCCACCATCTATTTCTACTGAATATGCCAAGAAAATATTTCCGAAAGGAGTAACAGAGATAAAGCCGTATTTAAGATATACGCCTCAACCCAATATATGATTTTATTTGATTTTTTATAGTTTAGTTTTAATTTGTACGAAAAGCGCCCCAGAAATAAAATTTCGGGGCGCTTTCATTTTTTATAAGTATCTAATTGATTACTTAACGTCGTTGATGATTTGCTTTCCTTTAGATGTTGGAAGGTAAATACTGAATCCAACATTGAATGCAAGGGTTGAAGTTAGACCATTCTTTCCAAAACCTGCAACTCCATTATATTTAAGAAGTCCTTCAATACCAATATTTGGTGTAATAAAGTAAGAATAACCAGGTCCTGCTCCGAAATCTAAACCAGTTGTAGAGTTACCACCTTCTGTAGATGTTCCTCCTACTCCTAAATTACCTTCTAAGAACCATCTTCCGTGATGTAATAGGTTGTTTACTCCTTTTTCACCTGGAGAGATGTAATATCTTCCTAGAGCTCCAACTTTATAAGTAAAGTTAGTTGGTGATCCTTTTGCTACTTTATTAAATCCTAAATCAACATATCCTCCTACCGCTACATTGTCTTCAATAAAGTATGCTCCTTTTGGTTGTAATGAAATATTGTATCCACCACCTGTATTTAATCCAAAATTACTCGCAACAATACTGCTTCCTACCATCCAATTACCTTTTTGAATCTGAGCGTTTGCAGTTGCTGTTAACCCTGCTACAGCTAATACTCCTGATAAAATAAGTCTTTTCATAATTTATTATTTTAATAATTAAATGTTTATTATTCACGAATTATAGAAAAAACAATAAATGTGCCAGACTCTTAATTTTAGACAATTTTTCAAAAAAAGTGTTAATATTCAAATGGTATATAATTTATTTTTTTATGAATATCAATGATAATTTCATAATTCGTTGAATGGAATGCAAAAATCTGTAAGCCAAAATAAGGAGGTTAACGAGCTTCAATAAGCTGTTGACTTATCATTTTATTGATCTTTTAAAGTTATTTATAAGAGTTTGCTGATAATATAAAGTAACTTCTCCTTTATTTTCAATATGTTTCTTGTTTTAAATAAACAGAAGGATCAATGAAATGATTAATCCGGCAATTGTAAACTTGATTCCACGTTTGAAGGCTTTTGTTTTAGGATTAAACATCCAGAAACTCGAGATCACGAAGAAGAAAAGAGCAACTCCGAAGAATACACTTAGGGGTGCAATCGCATCTTTAGACTGTGATTTGTGAAGAGAAACCATTTTATCCAGTACAAAAGGCAACTCCATTTTTGAGTATTTAGCAACTCCTGTTGATGAATCATAAGTTCCCTTTTTAAAGTGAAGAACAGTACCCTCAGTCTTTTCAACTTCAAGACCTTTCATTTTAAGTTCCTTTTTAAGTTCTTTTTCAGAAAGGTTTACCGATAAAGTCTTTTCATACTTTTTTTCACTTTTTAGAAAATCGGTGTCTCTGTAGACCAAAATAATTCCACTTACGGCATACACGGCCATAATACCGGCAAGAAAATATCCCAGATACCGGTGCATAATTCTCATGAAACTTCTTGTGTCTTTAATCTTGTCCATATCGTTTTTGTTTTGTTTTTAAATTTCAAAAGTGGAAACTGCAAAAAATGCAGATTCCACTTTTAATAAAGAAGTAATTATATACTTAGTTTTACAGCCTGTAAGTCAATGTAAAATAGTAATTTCTCGGGGTAATAGGATTCACTGAGTAGTTCTCATGAACATTGTAGTTTACAACATCAAACAGGTTACCCACTTTCCCTTGAATAGAGAATTTTTTCCAATCATACCCTACAGATAATGTTACAGTAGTGTAATCTTTTAAAGAAAATGCTCTACTTATTCCATTTCTTGCAGCTAAACTTGTTGATCCATTTTTCGTATCATTCCATCCTGCTAATCTATCTCCAATAAAGTAAGCACCTGCACCTACTTTTAAACCTTTTGCAAAACGGGTGAATTTGTAGAATATAGAAGCATTCGCTGTAGTAGCCGGTGTTCTTACCAATCTTTGCTTTTCTACATACCCAAAATTATCCGGAGTATCCAGATATACAGAATTATTATAAGAGAATCCTCCAATGATTGATAAGTTTTCTGTTGGATTTCCTGTGATATCCAATTCAACTCCTCGGCTTCTCATTTTTCCGGCAAATTCTTTGATTAAAGGATCATTATTTGCGGTAATACCATCAGCCATAAAAGCTGCTGTCTGGTAATAATTATTATAAATAATTTGATAAACGGTTAAATTAACAGCTAAAGCATTATTCCAAAAATTTTTCTTAGCCCCCACTTCATACTGATCCACGGTCGTAGGCTTTATAATAGAGCTGTAAATATCTCGTCCGGTATTGGCTACAAATGAATTGGTGTAGGTTGCAAATACAGATAAGCTATTATTAGGCATATACACTAAACCTACCTTTGGCGAGAACGCCTGATCTGATGTGGAACTATTATCTACTAATCCTTTCGTTGTTGTTGAATTCGCATCAATTATTCCTTTATTAAAGGTTTTATATCGAGTACTTATCGTTGGCATATTTTCAATATACGACCAACGTAACCCGGCCAATACTTTAAATTCCTTTGTAATACTAATGAAATCTTGAGCATAAATACCAATTCTTCTAGTATTAATACGAGTTTTATCTGCTGTTTTAGAGTTTGGCATACTACCGCTTGCCCAGCTCGATGGATTGTCCAGATAAACCAGGCCATTTGGATTTCCATTGGTGCCATATAAATAGGATGTTCCAAAAAGAGAAACCTTTTTAGGATCTGTAATGGTTGGATCATAGTAAGTGTAAGAATCAACACTGGCATAATCTGCATCAGCTCCGATTAAAACCTTATGATCAATTCTTCCTGTTTTGAACTCTCCATTAATATTTACTTGAGCGGAAGTGTAGTTTTGCTCATTATAAGTTTTGTTTAATGGCCTTTTCCAGAAAAGTTGGTTATTACTGTCATATCCCCATTGTACTCTTTCAGTAGAAAAATAATCTTTGGTATAATTTTGATAAGATGCTACAGCATTTAATGACCACTTTTCATTAAACTGATGATTGAAAGTAGCATTAGTTGACACCTGTTCTACATTCTGATATTGCCAATCTGCCCCAAGAAAAGCATTTCTCGGTAAAAGAGTATTCATATCATATGTAAGCCCATCTTTTTGTGTAATCGTACCAAGCCCAAAATCTGGAGTGAAGTTATTTCTAAGATAGTCCGCTTCTACGATTAATTGTGATTTTGGACTGATATTGAACAAGAATGATGGGTTAAAATAATATTTCTCAGATTGTACAACGTCCCTAAAACTTTCAGCATATTCGTAAGCACCATTCATTCTAAAAGCAATGTTTTTAGATAAAGGGCCATAAATGTCGATGGTAGGCTTATAAGAATTCCAACTTCCTCCGTTTAATCCTATACTCCCACCAAAATTGAATTTGGGTTTCTTAGTAATCATATTGATAATACCTCCAGGGGCAGCATTACCAAAAAGCATAGCGTTGGCACCTTTTAAAACCTCAACTCTTTCCAGTCCGCTTACCTCAGGGAAAACTCCACTATTAATTCTGGTTCCGTTTTTGAAAATATTATCATTTCCTAAACTGAAACCACGTCCACCAAAGCTATCCTGAGAATTCCCTCTGGATGAAGTAATATATACTCCATTTACATTTTGAAGAACATCACTCAATTGTTTTGCCTGTTGTTGTTCAATAATTTCATGAGTAACAATGGCAATGGGCTGAGGGTTTTCCATTACCGTCAGGTTAGACTTGATAGATAATGTTCTCGCCTGGTTCGGATTTCCTGTTTTATGAAGATTAATATCCTCAATAGTTTGGGTTCTGATGGTGTCGGCCTCAACATTTTTTAGCTGCGCACTTAATGAAACAGCGGTAAATAGAAGACCTAAAGAAAGTAGTTGTCTTTTCATTTTATTTTTATGTAGAACAGTTTTAAATAACGCGCAAATGTAAGTATTTGTTTAGAATAGATAAAAATAATTTAATGACTTTTGTCATGTCTTTTTGAGGGTGAAAATATGGATTGTTTCTATACTTACGGTAGATAGAGAATCGGGTGCTTTTTATGAATATATTTGTTGAAAAATTAGCATATGCAAATGGTAAGAGCAGGACTTTGTGCCTTTGGAATGAGTGGAAAAGTTTTTCACGCTCCCTTTTTAAAAGAACATCCCGGATTTTTTATTTCTGCCATAGTAGAAAGAAGTAAAGAAGAATCTAAAGAGAAGTATCCTGAGGCAACTATTTATCGCTCAGTGGAAGATATGCTTCAGCAAGCGGATATAGAATTGGTAGTTATTAATACACCGGTTCAAACGCACTATGAATATGCGAAAAAAGCGCTGGAAGCAGGTAAAAATATTATTGTTGAAAAGCCTTTTACAGTAAATGTTTCTGAAGCTGAAGAATTGGTAGCCCTTGCTGAAGAAAAAGGATTGTTTTTGAGTGTTTATCAAAACAGAAGGTTTGATCGTGATTTCTTACAGGTACAAAAGATTTTAGAAGGAGGAAAACTGGGAAATAATAAAGAAGCTGAAATAAGATTTGATAGATTCCGTACGACGTCAAGCGGGAAACAGCATAAAGAAAGTCCGGATCAGATGGGGTCAGGTTCACTGCATGATTTGGGAGCCCATTTGGTAGATCAGGCAATACAATATTTTGGTTATCCTGAAAAGCTTTTTGCAGATGTATTTTCAATGAAGGGATCAGAATTTGCGAATGATTATTTTGAAATTCTATTATTCTATAAAAATGATCTGAGGGTACGGCTAAAATCATCGGTTTTTATTAAAGAAGATCATTACGCTTATAAAATTCATGGAGATAAAGGGACGTTCCTGCAGGAAAGAACCGATAACCAGGAAAATGAGTTGGTGGCGGGAGCTATTCCTACTTATGGAAAAGAATGGACGCAGCCATTAGAAAGTGCAGATGGTATTTTAAATGTTTTAAAAGAAGATGCAGGTACTGAAAGAGTATTGACTTCCAGTGAAGCCGGAAATTACATGGATTATTACCAGCAAATCTATGAACACATTGTTTTTGGATATAATCTACCTTCTCCGGGAAAAGAAGTGATCCGGAATATGAAAATCATTGATGCATCACTAAAAAGTTCAAAAGAAGGAAAGGTAATTGTATTATAAATTATAAATGAGTTATGAATTAGGTCAGGTAATTTAAGAATAAGGGGCTGCGGGGAAGCGAGTAAGGGATTTATATTTCCGATGATCGGTAACCTTGAACTTTACAACTTAAATTTGAACCAATTCATAACTCATCATTTTTATAGGATTTCCTGAAGTTCAAGCCATCTCATCTCATGGTTCTCCAATGTTTCAGAGATTTTTTCCAGTTCTGAAGAAAGCTTGGCTATTTTTTCATAGTCAGATTCGTTGTTGAGCTGGTCTAAGATTTTTGTACGCTTCTCTTCCAGTTCCGGCATTTCTTTTTCAATCGTTTCTAATTCCTTTTGCTCTTTGAAAGTTAACTTTCTCTTTTTAGATTGAGGTAGAGTGCTTTCCGGGGTAGAAATAATTTCTTTTGCAGGCTCCGGCTTTGTGACTGCATTTTTTTCCAAAGCTTCCTCTCTGCTTCTAGCCTCTCTGTATTCAGAGAAATTACCTACAAAATCTCTGATTTTGCCATTGCCTTCAAAGGCGAGTACGTGATCTACAATTCGATCCATAAAATACCTGTCGTGAGAGACGATAATCAAAGATCCTTGAAATTGTTGCAGAAAGTTTTCCAAAACTGTTAAAGTAGGAAGATCCAGGTCATTTGTAGGCTCATCGAAAATCAGAAAGTTAGGATTCTGATAAAGAATGTACATCAGGTGCAGCCTTCTTTTTTCTCCTCCCGATAATTTTGATATAGGAGAATACTGTGTTTGGTCATCAAATAAAAATAATCTCAGGAACTGGGAGGCGGAAAGGCTTTTGCCATTAGCTAACGGATAGAATTCAGCAATTTCTTTAATGAAATCTATCACACGTTCATCTTCTTTATAAGTAAGGCCTTTTTGTGAAAAGTATCCGAAAGATATTGTTTCCCCGGTTTCAATTTCACCTTGATCAGCTTTTTCAAATCCCTGAATAATATTTAATAGAGTAGATTTACCGGCCCCGTTCTTTCCAATAATTCCTACTTTTTCTCCCCGCTGAAACTGATAGCTGAAATCTTTGAGTAAAACTTTGCTGCCAAAGCTTTTATCAATATGTTTTAATTCGAGAATTTTATTTCCTAAACGTTTCATTTCAAAGTCGAGTTCCAGACCGTCTTTTCTTGTGTCGGTTTTGGCTACTTTTTCTGTTTCATAAAAAGAATCAATTCTGCTTTTTGATTTTGTTGTTCTTGCTTTGGGTTGTCTTCGCATCCACTCCAACTCCTTTCTGTAAAGATTGTTTGCTTTATCAATAGTTGCATTAAGATTATCTTCACGGATCATTTTATTCTCCAGATAGGTCGCATATGAACCATTATGGGTATAAAGATTTCCATCTTCTATTTCCCAGATAATATCACAAACACTGTCTAAGAAATATCGATCGTGAGTTACCAATAATAGAGTAATCTTGGCTTTATTCAGATAATTTTCAAGCCATTCCACCATGCTTACATCCAAGTGGTTGGTAGGCTCATCCATAATAAGAAGGGTATGTCTGTGCTCAGCTCTGGTTTCAGTTAATAATTTTGCCAATGCAACACGCTTGATTTGTCCTCCTGAAAGAGTCCCCATTTTTGCCTCCAGATCTGTGATCTTAAGTTGGGAAAGAATTTGTTTCATTTCATTTTCCAGATCCCAGGCTTTATGAGCCTCCATATCAGCCAATGCTTTTTCAATAAAATCAGTATCGGTTGAATGAAGAGACTTATGATAATTTTTAAGGGCAAGAATAGGAGCAGAATCTAATGCCATCATAAACTCTTCAATACTTAGGTCAGAATCAAAATCAATTTCCTGATCGAAAAGAACAACTTGGATATCTTTATTAATGATTGCAGTACCGCTGTCTGCAATTTCTTTACCCATTAAAATTTTCAGAAGGGTAGATTTTCCACTTCCGTTTTTGGCAACAATAGCAATTTTGTCTCCTTCATTGATGTGAAAAGAGATATTTTCAAATAAAACTTTGATACCGTAGGATTTGGTAAGATTTTCGGCAGAAACGTAATTCATTGGGAATTAATAGTTTGATTTTAATTTTAAACTGAGTCGCAAAAATACGAAAATGTAACCATAAAATTTTCCGGAACTTCCTTTATAAAAATGAATATTTATAATTTTTTAATAAACTGTGCTCATTGTCTGAGAAAAGTATTCTTTAAATTTGGTAGAACTTAATGATTAATAGTAAATAATACAAAATCTGATTTGAAAGAATGAAAAAAGTAATTGTCGACATGGATGGGGTAATGGCTGATGTATATCATCAGCTGATACAATTTGAAAAAAGAGACTCAGGAAGAGAAATAGAGATCAGTAACTTGACCGGAAAACCTGAAATAGAAGCATTTCCAAATGGAAAAAAACATGTTAATGAAGTAGGCTTTTTCAGAACTTTACCTCTCATGAAAGGAAGTCGTGAAGCTATAGAATATCTGAACAACAAATATGAATTATATATTGTATCTGCCGGAATGGAGTTTCCTAATAGTCTAAGAGAAAAATATGATTGGCTGGCAGAACATTTTCCATTTATTACCTGGGAACAAATTGTACTTTGTGGAAGCAAAAGGGTTGTTTCCGGAGATGTAATGATTGATGATTATCCAAAAAACCTTAATCACTTTGAAGGCGAAAGATTGATTTTTACCCAGCCTCATAATGAGCTGATAGAAAATGATACCTATAAAAGAGTACATTCATGGGAGGAAATCATGCGTATCTTGTAAACTAAGTCTAAAAAAGGAGCTGGAAATTAGTACTTTCAATAAGTACAATTCCATCTTCTTTCTTTAATCCAATGTCAATCTTTTCAACGACCATGAATTACCATTGTAAACATCAAGGTCAACCTTGGTGTTGATGCCATGTACAATTCCATTTTCTGTAAACTGCCAGAAGTCCCACTCATCATCAGGGGACGGAGTAGGGACATCATTGTAATTGGCCAGCCATAGAGGATAATCTTTAAACTCTCCTTTCAGGAAATCTTTGTAATAATGATAATAGGTATAAATGATAGGCTTCTCACCGTAAGTTTCTTCAATAATCTTACACCAAACCTTTAAATCCTCTACCAATTTTTTGTTGGTCTTTCGTTTCGGAATTTTTTCAATATCCAAAATAGGGGGAAGATCTCCACTTTCGAGCTTTACATTAGCTAAAAAATTATTGGCCTGAATGATTGGATCCTCATCAGCTCTATAAAAATGATAGGCGCCCCGAATCAAATTGTGTTTTTTGGCTTTTTCCCAGAATTCTTCAAAATGCTTATCTGCACTTTTGTTTCCCATCGTTGCACGCATGACAACAAATTCTAACGGTATCGTTTTATTCCCGATACTTAAGCTGTCCCATTTGATATCTTCCCTGTTTTGATAATGCGAAACATCAAAGCCATAAGTCTTGTCGAGATTATCACTCAGAATTTTTTGAATTCTTACCGCTTCCTTTTCACTGTTATGAAGCTTTTTATGCGTAAATTTATTGAAGTACAAGGCATAATAGTAGCTGACGGATTGTTTTAAGTAAAAACCGGTCCCGATTAAAGCGACAATTAAGATCGCCAATATCACCTTGCGACGGAAAAAATAGTTGTTTCGTCTGTTTTTGTGAATCTGTTTGGCAGTTTTTTTGGTGTACTTTTTTTGTGTCATAAAGTTTTGCAAAACTAACTTTTTTCACTACTAAATGCTAAATAAAATAAGTAAATTTGTGTATTATGGAAACACGCGAAAAAATCATCATTATTGGAGGAGGATTTGCGGGGCTGCAGCTTGCAAAAACATTGAATAACAAGAATAAAAAGGTAATTGTTCTGGATCGGATGAATCATCACATGTTTCAGCCGCTTTTTTATCAGGTAGCCTCAGGAAGGATAGAACCATCCAACATTTCTTTCCCCTTCAGAAAGATTTTTCAGCAATCCAGAAATACACAGTTCCGGATGACAGATGTTAAAGAAATTGACCCTGTACATAATAGAGTAATTACCGATGAAGCAGAATTTACCTATGATAAATTAATCATCGCAACGGGCTGTAAAACTAATTTTTTCGGGAATAAAGAGCTTGAAGGAAAAGCTTTCGGAATGAAGAATACTCAGGAAGCCATCAGTATCAGAAATCATGTTCTAATGACCTTCGAAAAGTTGATTTTGGAGAAAAGTAGGAGTGATGATGGAAACTGGAATATTGTGATCGTGGGAAGCGGGCCTACCGGAGTAGAGCTGGCAGGAGCTTTTGCCGAAATGAAAAAAGATATTCTTCCGAGAGACTATCCCTATATGAACTTTGATCACCTGAAAATCATTTTGGTAAGTTCTACTGAAAAGCCACTGGCTGTAATGAGTACTGAGGCCCAGGACAAATCTGAAAAATACCTTAAAGATCTTGGGGTAACCTTCATGAGTGGCGAAATCGTTACAGATTATGATGGAGACAAAGTACACCTGAAAAGTGGAAAAGAAATTCCGTCCAATAATGTAATTTGGGCAGCAGGAGTTACCGGAAATGTTGTAGGAGGCTTTCCTGAAGATAAATTATCAAGAAACAGATATATCGTAGATCGATACAATAAAATAAAAGGTTACGAAAATATATATGCAATCGGAGATATTGCCTATATGGAAACCCCAAAATACCCTCAGGGGCATCCTCAGGTTGCAAACGTAGCTATTAATCAAGCAAAAAATTTAGGTAAAAACCTTTTAAAGAAAAATCAAAGTGAATGGAAAGAATATGAGTATGATGACAAAGGCTCGCTGGCAACAATAGGAAAGCACAGAGCAGTTGTAGACTTACCCTTTATTAAATTTCAAGGCTTTTTAGCATGGTATTTCTGGATGTTTCTCCATTTAATGCTAATTTTGAGCGTTCGAAATAAGCTTGCTATATTCTTTAACTGGATGTGGAGCTATATTAACAAAGATTCTTCTTTAAGATTAATTATTTTACCTACTAAGAAAAACGAAACATTACAATGAGAATTGATATCATAAGTGTACTTCCTGAATTGATGGAAAGTCCATTTCAAACTTCTATTTTGAAAAGAGCTGTGGATAAAGGGCTGGTAGAAGTACATTTTCATCAGTTAAGAGACTGGGCAACCAATAAGCACAGACAAATTGATGATGAGCCTTATGGAGGAGGCGCAGGAATGGTGATGATGATAGAACCATTAGATAAATGTATATCAGAACTTAAATCTCAACGAGAATATGATGAGGTTATTTATTTGACTCCGGATGGTGTTACATTGAATCAAAAAATTGCCAACACGCTTTCAATAAAAGAAAATCTGATTTTTCTTTGTGGTCACTATAAAGGAATCGACCAAAGACTAAGAGAGCTTCATATTACGAAAGAAATTTCTATAGGAGATTATGTTCTTACAGGAGGAGAACTGGCTGCATGTGTTCTTGCAGATTCGGTGATCAGATTACTTCCGGGTGTTTTAAATGATGAACAAAGTGCTTTGACAGACAGTTTTCAGGATGATCTTTTATCACCACCAATTTATACGAGGCCTGAAAGTTATAAAGGTTTAGATGTTCCTAAAGTTTTGTTAAGCGGGCATTCAGGTAAAATTGAAGAATGGCGCCATGATGAAGCTTTAAGGATTACTCAGGAAAAACGCCCTGATCTACTTTAAAAAGGGCGTAGAATCTATTTAATCATTATTTTTTTTATCTCATACCATTTATGAATATGTTAAATGGAATAATTTTTGCTTTTTTGTTAAGTTAATAGAAAAATATCAGTAATGACATCTTTGCTGTAAAATTTATTTTTTTATCATTTCAGATTTTGCGTATTGATATGATTTCGATTTATGATTTGATATATGAAAAATGTTGAAAATTTAATTTTGTGTTGATTTTTTTGTTATATTTGAAATATCTCTTATGAAATGATATTTTAAGAGATGGCATTAAGATCAGCGAAATTTGAAAAGAAATAATAAATTATATTTAAGAAAAGAACAAAATAATAAAAGTATAGAAATTAATGTTAATGGAGCTGTTCTCTTTTTATAATGTTGAAAATTTATTTTTACCTGATCCAAAACCTGTTCATAAATTAGACCCTACAAAATCAGGTCTAAGGAACTGGGACGAAAAGAGATATAAAAACAAGCTTTTTAAAATCTCGCATGTATTTCAATTGATGAAGGAGGATAATGGAGTACTTCCATTTATGATAGGATTATCTGAGGTTTCCGGAAGGAAAGTCTTAGAAGACCTTGTTAAAATGGAACCTTTCAATTCAGAATATGGAATTGTACATTACAATTCAATGGATGAAAGAAAGGTAGATGTAGCAATGCTATATAATAAAAATAAAGTAGAGGTTTTAGATTCTGAAACCATTACTTTCTTTTTTGAAATAATAAATAAAAACACAGGGAATTACGACACAACTAGGGACGTACTTTTTTCAAAAATAAAGTATAAAGGGGAAATTATTAATGTTTTTATCGCGCATCTTCCCTCTAAGCGTGAGAAAGATATCAATAAACCTAAAAGAGCCTTTATTCTAAATGAAATCCGGGAACGGATTATGAAAATTGTAAATGATGATAAAGAACATGTTATATTGTGTGGTGATTTTAACGAAAACCCGGATGATGGAAATTTAGTACAAATTCTCTATGACAATGATCATGAGAAGGTTTTAATAAACCCTTTTCAAGACTTGTTTTCTACAAGAAATTATTCTACTTTTCATTATAAGTCTGGCTTGCTATATGATCAGATTATTATGTCAAGATCACTTCTTGATAATAATACACTGATTTTTCAGGATGCACATATTTTTAATTCTGAAAAAATTAGCAGCAGGACTAGAAATTTTGAAGGAAGACCCTTCCGAACCTATGCAGGTACGCGGTATCTGGGTGGGTATAGTGATCACTTTCCGGTTTTTGTAAAGTTTAAAAGTTTACAGTAAAAAAACATAAGTAATAAAAAAGTAGAAAAATGAAAAATTCGAGCAACACAAGCTATCATTTAGATTCGATCGACAAAGAAATCATCTACATGTTGATGGATAACGCTAAAACTTCTTTAGCACACATTTCAAAAAATGTAGGTATTTCTACAACAGCAGTCCATCAAAGAATTAAAAAACTGGAACACGCCGGGGTAATTGAGAACTCAATTTCATTCCTTAATCCTAAAAAAATCGGATATAAGGTAACCTCATATATTGGTGTGTTTTTGGACCAGCCAAGTCATTATCCTGAAGTGGTAAAATCTTTGCATGATATTAACGAAGTGGTGGAAGCCCATTACACAACCGGGAATTATACAATATTCCTGAAAGTTCTTTGTAAAGATAATGATCATTTGATGCAAATCCTTAGCAAACTCCAAAAATTGAAAGGAGTAACAAGAACAGAAACTTTTATATCTTTGGAACAAGGTATTTATAGACAATTGAAAGTATAACGATATGAACATAGCCAAATATTTGGATTCAACTTACTTGAAAACACCGGAACAATCAGGTATTTCAAACAAAGAAACTCTGCAAAAAGATATAGAATTGGCTCAGGAAGCTATTGATAATGGCATCTTTGCTGTAATGATCCGTCCGGATTATGTGTCAGAAGTCAAAGCTTATCTCAAAGAAAGAAATTCAAATGTTGCCGTGGGAACTGTAATAGGTTTCCATGAAGGAACATATTCGATTGATGCAAAACTTGCCGAAGCTTCAAAAGCAATTGAAGATGGTGCAGATGAGCTGGATTTTGTGATTAATTATAATGCTTATCTTCAGGGAAATATAGAATTGGTAAAAAATGAATTCGTACAGTGTACCCAATTGTCGCTGAAACATCATAAGATTGTTAAATGGATCATTGAAATTGCAGCATTAACTGATGAGCAGATTGCTGATATTACCAAAAATATTTCTACCTGGGCAGAAGCAAATTTCTCTGAAAATGAGCTATCCCGTATTTTTGTAAAATCATCAACAGGATTTTATGAAACAACCGGTGGAAAACCCAACGGAGCAACATTCGAAGGCATAAAAATTATGTTGGACAATGCAGGGAAACTTCCTGTAAAAGCAGCCGGAGGAGTAAGAACTCCCGAGGATGCAGAAAAAATGATCAACATAGGTGTTAAGAGAATCGGAACTTCTTCAGCTTTGGCGTTAATTAAGAACCAATCTCCATCAGAAGGATATTAATAAAATTGAAACTCCATAAAAAAACCATCAATTTAATTGATGGTTTTTTGCTTTATACCTGTTGTGCTTGATATTCTTCGTAAAACTGTTGAGTTTCTTTAATCAGGCTATTCATTTCTTCTAATGTGAAAACTTCAAGAAACTTTCTTCTGAAATCTTTAAAATGTGGAATTCCTCGGAAGTAATTGCTATAATGTTGTCTCATTTCAACTAATCCTAATCTTTCCCCTTTCCATTCTGCACTCCATTCTGCGTGTTGACGTACGGCTAATAATCTGTCAGATATAGTTGGAGCAGGCAAATGTTCACCTGTTTTAAAGAAATGTTTTATTTCATTAAATATCCAGGGGTAGCCAATAGCTGCACGTCCAATCATTATCCCGTCACATGCATACTTTTGTTTGTACTCCAATGCTTTTTCAGGAGAGTCAATATCACCGTTTCCAAAAATTGGAATCTCAATATTGGGATTTTGTTTGATTCTTGAAATATGTTCCCAGTCTGCTTCCCCTTTGTACATTTGTGCACGGGTTCTTGCATGAATAGTAAGTGCTTTAATTCCTGTTTCCTGCAGGCGTTCTGCTACTTCATCAATATTAATACAGGTGCTGTCCCAGCCTAAACGGGTCTTAACAGTTACAGGTAAATGGGTAGAGCTAACCACAGCTTTTGTAAGACGAACCATAAGATCAATATCTTTCAAAACACCTGCACCTGCTCCCTTACAAACAACTTTTTTTACAGGACATCCAAAATTAATGTCTACCAAATCCGGATTTACTGTTTCAACAATCCTTGCAGACATGGCCATTGCATCTTCGTCTCCACCAAAGATTTGTATACCAACCGGTCTTTCATAATCAAAGATATCCAGCTTCTTACGGCTTTTGATAGCATCACGAATTAAGCCTTCAGAAGAAATAAATTCCGAATACATTAAATCTGCACCGTGCATTTTACACAAACGTCTGAACGGAGGATCACTTACGTCTTCCATTGGAGCCAGCAAAAGTGGAAATTCCGGCAGTTCTATGTTGCCTATTTTTATCATGGTGCAAATTTACAAAATTCTAAACATTCCAAAATATGATAATATCTATTAGTATGATGGGACAGTTTGAGGATGGGAAAACAGACGTGTTTTAGAGCAGCGGATAGACAGCAGCTAGAGTAGAAGCATATCGTTTTTGAATGTAGGCAAATTTGAGATTTGAAAATTTAACTTTTCATTTTCAACTTTCAATTTTCAATTTTTAAAAGCTTGCCTTTACCTGCATACTCCCAATATGGATGGTTCTTTCTCCTGAATTTCTTCCTTCGTAATTTAAATTCAATTGAATGAAAGAGTTGATAGCCTGTTGAATGAATACACTCCATACCTGGTTTTTTCCCGGCTTCAAACCATCTAGCATTTGGTTTCCTACAATACTGAAATTGTTTCCATTAAAGTTATTGTTGATGAATGAAAAGTTTCCACGAATTGACGTTTTTCTACGCTCCCATTGAATGGTGCCGGTTACATCAAAGGCTTTTAAAAATTCTTCCCCATCTAATCTTTGTTTTTGGCGGTAAGCAGATGAAAGCTCAGCCTGAATTGCATCTGTAAATTTGTAGGTAGCTTTTGGCTTCGTTTCAAAATTATTTAAGCGATAATCTCTTGTTTTAAAAAGTTGGGACGAGTTTTTGATATCATGAACAGAGTTCTCCCAATCGACCCTGAACTCCTTATTAAACCAATATCCTACGTTCAGGAAATGAGAAGTTTGCTCACGTTCTTCGTTGCTAAAATTAGCATTGATAAGGTTGTCGTTTGTAATAAATCTATAATTCCCATTCCAGCCTGATTTATCTGTTGGATTAAATTGTACAGAGGTTAAGATATTTTGATTTTTAAGGATCTGATCACTACCTTTTTCGAACGGATTTAAAACCAGAACTTTATCTTTTTTATAGAATGAGTTTTGGGAATTTAAGGAAACGTTGAAATTCCAACGTTTTAAAAACTTATTTTCCGAGTTAAAAACGATGGCCGGATTTACAAATAAAGCCAGCTGTAATTTATTTTTATTGGATGGGATATATCTTACAGAGTTGGTGTAAACCCTGATATATTTTGCAAGGTCGGAATATTCTGCAATTTCAAATTCATCAAGTTGCTGAATACCATCGCCGTTGTAATCTGTCCATTTATAGATTCCCTGCCCATCAGTTACTTTAATATATTGGAACTCTCTTTGCGCTTCCTGCCCGTTTCCAAGTTCATAAAACGCCTGCAAACGCATTCCATTTCTAAAAAGCTGTTGATTATAAAGAATATTCCCGACAACGAAATCATTATTTCTGGTGGTTGCACCAGGGTCTAGATTTTGATAAAAGAATTTTCTATAGTGGATTAATGCATTTAAAGTCGTTCTTTCCGTTTTGATAATCTGACTTTCTGCCATGATTCCTAAAATATTATTCATATTTTGAAGCCTGTTATCACGTACAGAGTCATTGTCTCTCATATATACCTTGGCAAGTAATTTTGTACGGGTACTATCTCCGATTTTCTTTTGAACAAAAAGCTCTTTCCAGCTGAAACTAGTTACATCCATAAGCTGGCTGTCATTATACTTTTTTTCATTATGTTCCATACTTCCACCGATGGTCCAGCTTCCTTTTTTACCTGTGTATTCAGTGGATACCCCTCCTCTTATAAATTTGGTGTCTTGAAGAGTAGCATTCGTATTCAGGTAAGATAGATTTCCTTTTGTGAAAAATTTACCTGTGATCCATCCAAAATCCAGATCGTTTTTAATTCCTTTGTAAGAATTTTGTTCGTTCAAATAGTTGATACGGTAATTTAAGGTTGATTTATTATTCCACTTATTTAAAAAGCTAAAAATAAATCTGTTTTGTGTTTTCTTATTGAATTCCTGAGCTAAGTTAAAATCTCTGGAGAACTCAACATCATTAATACGGTCCAGAATATGGAACTGTTTGTCAATATATTGGTATTCAAAACTTGGAGTTCCTTTCCAATTATTTTTTGTAAAACGTTTATTTCCGAAGACACGATAGGCATACCCTATGTTCTGGTCAGCATCTTTTGAAGAAAATAAATTGAGGTCATAGTTACTAAGCGAAATATCAGCGCCTATTTTTCCATCATTCAATAAGTATTCAGAGTTAAGAGAGAATACCTGAGATTTCTGTGGTGAGGGAAGCTTTCTAACGGCTCTATAATCTCCACTGTTAGGCCCTACATACTCGAAAACACGTCCGTTATTGGTTGTTTGTGCTGTTTTATAATCTCCCTGATTGACTCCAAAGTAAGTAAAAGATACCTGATAAAGTGGTTCATTTTGATTGGTAGAAAACTCATAATTTCCTGCAGGGTTTTTACGATATAAAATTTTATTAACATCATATTCAGTAAGAACACCAGATGGAGCATACATCAGATTGGGATCGTTTCCGGCCTCAGCAAGTATCTGTTCGTCTTCTTTAGATAAATTTAAGGAAAGTGGTGCATTTTTATTGTCATTTTCCATAAACCAGTTGAATCCTACTTTAAATTTTTCTCTTTGGTGCTCCAGTTTTCCTGTAAACAGATATCTTGAATAATTTCTATTGGCATAGTTATAAGAAATGGTAATAAAATTCTGTTGGAAAATAGGACGGAAACTGGTAAAAGTAACTTCTCCTGTATTGTAGTTGATCACATAGTCCTGATTCTCTCCACGCTTCATCAGGATTCCATCAATAAAAACCTGTTCCGAACCCGAGATAAGGGTAATAAACTGTTCTCCGTTTTTACCTGTCAGACGGTAAGGTCCCTGGTTACCTTCAACCCCCTGAAAACGGACTCTGTGAAATTCACTTCGCGCCACGCCAGCAGAGATGTCTATAAAAGTTTTATTTTCTTTGCCCATTTCCGTTTGAAACTGAATCCCCATACTTCTTCTCTGGTATTTGGCAAAATAGTTTTTAGCCTCTACAAGATCCAAATGACCTGCTCTAAGAATAGATTTATCCTTAATATTAAGCTGCATATAGATTTTGTCAAATTCTTCGAGAGTTTGAGTATAACCATCCGCCTGAATAGGGAGGTTGTGGTCAGAAATACTGGCAAGAATAGTAACATCTTTTGAAAGGCGGCCGGAAATCTGAAGATCCATTGAACTTTGAACCGACTGCCCCTGATTGTTACCAAAAGTAATTCCGCGGATAATGGAACCTTTAGAGTTAAGCTCACCTAAAAATCTCTTTTTATCATTTTTGGCTAGTACAGCTTCATCTATGACAATTTTATTGTTGGTTCTGATAAAATCTAAGGTATCTTTTGTGAAGATGTCCTGTTCGAGCCTTGCAGCGAGAATACTATCCCTTTTGACGCTGTCCTCAGGAATGTTAGGGTTTTTCCATGAAAATACCTGAGCACTCCCTGAAAAGATGCCTAAAAAGAATAACATGAATAGAAGAATAAAATTCCGCAAGCTTTGAAAATAATTCGTAAAAATAATTAAAAAATGTTAATAGAGAAGGCTCAACTATTATTAACAGAAATTTAATTTAAATATTGTGAAGTCCTGAAAATAAGCAGTAATTTAGCTCATCTGCGAAAGCTTAAAGGCCGATCAACATAGTACTTATAAGGTTTGGCTCAAATGAATTTCTAATGTAGCGAAATTCTTAGTAATTTGTTCAAAGCAAAGCATGAAAATGTTAAAATCATCTTCCATTTTTACCAATCAAAGTAAATTTTTAAATGAATTTTATATAAAAATTTATTTCGTTGTATTTGTTATTTTGATTTAAAAAATTCATTTAAAATCCTTTTAATAATGGTAAATTAACTAATTGTTAAATGTATCTATTGCTTTTTTTTACTTCGGGTTTTTTTGTAGTTTTACACCATAAATTTTAAAAAAAATTATTTTATGAAAAAGATCTTTACTATTTTTGGAATCACTGCAATGGCTGTTATAGCAAATGCTCAACAAACTATTGTTTTATCTGAGGACTTTGCTGCTTATTCAGCTGGAGGAAATACAGCATCAACAGGTACTAATGCTCCTAGTGGAACGGATGTGTACAATCCGGGAACTGCTACAAACCCTATTGCTCCCGTAGCTAACTTTCCTGCTGGTGCAAAAGCATACAGCGCAGGAGGTATGGTGAAGTTAGGTACTTCAAGTGCTATCGGAACTATGACTTCAAAAACTCTGGATTTATCAACGGACGGAGGGAATGTGGTAATCACTTTTGATGTTAAGGGATGGACAGGGACTCCAAGTACAATCAACGTAAAAGTTACTAATTTAACAGATCAAACAGTATCTTATGCTGCTGTAATGTCTGGAGCTACTGAATCAAAAACTGTTACTTTTACAGGAGGTCAAGCTAACTCAACAGTTACCTTTGAAACTACCAATGCTTCTTTCAGAGCATACCTGGATAACGTTGTTGTAAAAACAGTTAGTGGAACGTTAGGTGTTGTAGATACTAAAAATGCAAAAGCAGGAAGTTTTGTGAAGAATACTTTCGTTACAAACAACGGAATTACTTTTGGAGCAGATGTTAAAGACGTAAAAGTTTTCAATATGTTCGGACAGATTGTTAAAGAAGCTTCTGTAAAGCAAAACGAAACAGTAAATGTTGCTGAATTGGCTAAAGGAAACTATATCGTAACAGGTACTGTAAACAAACAAGCGGTATCTCAAAAAATCTTAAAAGACTAATATTTTTTAGATAAAAGTAGAATCCGGCCACTTCGAAGAAGTGGCCGGATTTTTTATGAAAATTATTTATTAATGTATGTTTATTTATTGTTTGTTTTTGTGATGACTTTTCAAATAAGGTGGTATTATTTTTGTTATTTTTATCATAAATTTATTCTTAAAATTAAATAATGATGAAAAAAATCTTTACTATTGTTGGGTTAGCCTTAGCACCTGCATTTTCAAATGCTCAGATCGTTATTAATGAGATCTATGGCGGTAATGAAAACTCGGGGGCTGTTTTAAAAAATAACTATATTGTACTCAAAAATATCGGAACTTCG
Source organism: uncultured Chryseobacterium sp. (assembly GCA_963518055.1). GTDB lineage: Bacteria > Bacteroidota > Bacteroidia > Flavobacteriales > Weeksellaceae > Chryseobacterium. Next base: position 335,361 of record CAUQIC010000002.1, on the reverse strand, counting down.
CTGGTTTCTTTAACAGGAGCAAGTATACAATATGCGCCGGCTGTAGGAGCATTTACACAATATCATACATTACCAGATTTTACATTGGGCCCGGATCAGACGTATCTGATTCAGGAAGCCGCAATCCCGGGAGGTACTGAAGATTTACCAACACCTGATTTCATCGCTACCACAATTACTAATTTTGACGGAACTCTAAATAAATCTTTAGGATTAAAAATCTCAAATGTATCCGGTAAAGTTGCATTAGCCGGAAGCATAGTACAAGTTGCAAATCCGGATTCCTCAAATGTGTTAGACTTTGTAGGATATGGCTCTAATGCTGATCAGTTTAAAGGCGATGGGCCAGCTCCTTCTCCAACTACCACCACGGCGATTAGAAGAACATTGAATGAAAGCAACGATAATATGCTGGATTTTTCATTAGAAGGAAGTGCAAAATCAGGTTTTGTACAAAATCCATTTATAAAAGATGGCAGAGTGGTCTTCGGAACTGAGGTTAAAGATGTAAAGGTATATGATACATTCAGGCAAGTTGTTAAGAAATCACCTACAAAGCTGGCTACGGCTCTGGATATTACAGAATTGCCAAGTGGAACTTATATTGTTACCGGAACAATCAATAATGTCCCTATTTCTCAAAAAATTATAAAAGATTAGTTTTTCAAATAAAAAGAACAGTTTGTGGATCAACTGTTCTTTTTACTTTATATAATGTTTGGTTTTGGAATAATGATATGAAAATTTTCACTTTCTATTTCAATGATTAGTACCAGCCTCTTCTTGCAGCATTAATAATGGAACTAAGATTGAGGACCAATGTATATCTGATACGTTTTGCATAGTCTTTAAAACCTGGTTCAAATCCTAAAGAAGATTGTACAGGAAAATAAATTTCCAGAAAATCAGGAATAATTCTTACTTTGATACCACTGTCCCATATAAATTTTGCAGGAAGATCTTTGTTTTTATATACTCCTGCATCAGCATAAACATGGAATATTTTCCAAATGCTGGAATCTACATTAAAAGAAGTGATCCATTGATTGACAGTGCCCGGAATAAAAGATTTAAACCCTCCGTCAGCCAGGATGAACTGTTGTGAAAGAAGGCCGCTATTAGCGCTTTCACCTAAAAGAGTGTATGAAAATGCATAATTTGATACCCTTGAAATTCCATAGTCGAATAAGTCATTTCTTGTATTGTTTCTCAAAAAATATCCTGCAAATAAGCGAAGGCTCAGCTTCTGCTTAGGGGCAAATTCCCATCGGTAAAAACCTTCAGCTGTAATTTTGTTGAAATCTTCCATTCCTTGTGTACTAAGGCTTAAGCTTTTTTCATGGATCATCTGATTATCGCTGTATCCATAACCGAGGCTCCAGAGATTATATTTTTTGTAATCGTCATTAGCGATCATTCTGGGGCTTAAATCTCTTTCAAAATAACTATAGGAGAATCCTAAACTTCTGCTGACAGTGCTTCTTGGATTTTTTCTGAAATTGATATTTGAGAATAAAGAGGCCTTTGTATAAGCCAATCCATAATCATAATGAAAGTAAGAGCCGGAAGTGCCTAAGGTTAGACTTCGTATAATACTTTCAGCAGGTAGAAAAGAGTACGAGACAGCTCCTGATCCTGTTAGCTTTCCTGTTCCGGTACTGTACGTTGGAGTGACAGAATACAGAAATTTCTGATCAAAGAATGACTGGTTTTTAAGATTGATTCCTAAAAGAAATTTGTCATAAGTATTATTGAAGCGAACCCTTGGACTTATATAAATTTCATTGTATTCAGGATCCGGAATATCTTTTATTAATTTAAATTTGATTCTTTTTGCATTTGAAAACAGTCCTTTTGCATATAGAAAATTATCCCTGTATTTCGATTCAGGGAAGATATACCCACTGTTTAAAGTGATTTTATAGATATTGTCTGAAGCGGGTAGAGAGACATTAGTAATATCATTATTTTCTTCAGTTTCTATCCAGTAGGTCTTTTTTGCCCCTTCTTTAGTCTGGGTTTCCATTTTTACAGGAATGGAAGCAGTCGTATTCTTTATAATTTTAATTTGTAAAGAATCATTTTCTTTACTTATATGACCTAATTTGAAATTAACCCTATTCTTTTGTTTAAAAAAATCCGAAAGATAGGTGGTAGATTTTTCTTTTTCAGAAACTGCTTTCAGGAATACTTCGGGATTAATTTTTTTTCCTGAATTTTCTGAAATATAATTTTTTACGATGTTATTAAAATTATTCTCACCCATTTTATGAGCAGAATAGCTAAATAAACTTCCTGTTTCAAAACTGCTGATCGCCATCTCGTTAAAGTTGCTCAGAGAGGTAAAGTCTTCACCGATTTTTTGATCCAGGTTTTGTAACATGATATACTGGTAAGTCAGCCCATAACGATCAAGTAGTCTGAGTTTGGAAGCATGGAATAATTTTAAAGGCTTAATCCCAAATATTTTTGTTTCCGGTAACATACCCAAAAGTTTAGTATCATGATAAAACTTTTCAAGGTATTGGATTTCAAGATATGATTTTAACCCATTGATAAACCAGTGATCTTTTTGTTTGTCAGCAATCACACTTTCATCAAGAATTTTCTTCGTGATCATCCCGAAATAGTCAAGATCGGTTTTCTCAGCATTTGTAAATAACTGAAACCTGAATTTCCAGAATGAGATATCATTATTTCCGAAGAAGTCTTCCTTGGCTTTGAATTTATCCGAAATGAAGATGCTTTTCGGCAGGTATCCGATTTTTTCTTTAAGGAATTTTAAATGCAGTGGCAGGTAAAATTCAAGATTTTCTTTCTCTTCCTGAGTCAAATTGTATCCAAATTTAATTTCAGTATCATTTCCTTCAATATTAGTTCTGATAGAAGGGAAGGTACTTGGGGAAATTAAGAATTCAGGGTCCGAGTCCAGATTACCTCTGAAAGAATTCATTTGGGCTTGTGGCAGGTTGCCTTCAACGAAACTATTGACAGGAATATCAAAATTAACAGTCCAATATGTCCCAAAACTAACAGGTTCTTCAATATCGTGATAGTTTCTTTTGGAGTTATTGTCCGGATCAAATTGATCCGGAACAATAAAGAAATATTTTAATGCAATATTTTGATCGGAAGTTCCATATCCTGTAAATTTTTTATCAGGAAGTTGTATCCGATACTGTAGCTGCAATGTAATGCTTTTGCCCGGTTGTAACGCTTCTTGTAGGGGAAGAAAAAGGTTTTCATCTGAAAGATTAGTTACAGGAACTACCTGATCCTCTAAATTTTTAATAGTTAAATCCAGAAGCTTCCCCAGTTGGCTGTTTTTCGCAAAATGCAAGTCATAATTCCTGTCTTCAAGCTTTCTGTAAACTAATGATGTTCCCCGTTTATTATATGAAGAAATCCAGTTTAGAAGTTTTACCGTGTGAAGTTCTTTATCCGAATGATTGTAATATACAATCTCCTGATGGACCTCCAGAGACTTTCTGTCGGAAGATAACTTAGCTTCAATATAGATGCTGTCTTTCTGTGCAGAAACTTGCGCAACTCCAAAAAACAAAATAAGACAAATACTGATCTTTTTCAAATACTGGTGATAAAGGCTCAAATATAACTTATTTTGGATATACTTTCTAGAATTTTAATTCTGAATTGCTTTTTTTTCCAAAGAATTAATATACGCGTTCCAGCCTTCGGTTTTATAAGTGATGGCTGAAGCCTCCGGATCATCAGATTTATATATTCCTCTACCTACGATAATAAAGTCAGTATGTAAAGTTTTGAAAACATGCTCCGGTGTATTGTATTGTTGCCCTTTACCGTCACCTGAGTCTGCAAGATTTACACCCGGAGTGAATAATAGAAGCTCTTCAGGAAGTTTGTTCTGAGATACTCCACCAATTACATTCGGGTGAGATGAAGCAATTTTTAACGCTTCTTCACGATAGCTGGCTGTTGTTAATGTACCTTTTGAAGACATCCCTACAATCGCTACAACACCTACGTTACTGAAACAGTCTAAAGATTCAAAACCTCCGATAACTTGAGAGGTTACAAAATCTGCCCAATTTGTAATCTTGAAAACGCCACTGGTAAATTGTAGCTCCTGGGTATTTCCAATATCAGCAAATTTTCTGTCTTCCATTAATAAAAACTGATGCTTTGCTGCAATTTGTTTTAGGGGAGTAATTGTTTTTTCGTATTCAAAATCTGAAATAATATCGATATGAGTTTTTAATGCGATAATATGAGGTCCTACTTTTTCGGCAAATTCCAACAACTCCTGTGTAGTTGTAACATCTGCAGAAGCAATAAGGTTAGATTTTTTTGCCAAAGCAGTTTCCAGTAATTTTTTTGAAACTGAATGCTGAGCATTTTGAAGTTTCTGCTCATAAGAAGGTCTGATCTCCTCTTCAAACTGGATATGATTACCCTGAAGGAAATCCTGAATTCTTTTAACTTCTTCATCAGATAACTCACCTGTTTCCTGAAGAATATCGCATACCTCTGAAATATTGAAGAGAGTATGGACTCTGTAGCCTTTACCTTCCAATAACTGCTTTCCTCCTTGCTCTCTGTCTAAAACTACAACGATATCTGAAACTTTCAAATCTTCCTGTTCAATTTCAGGAATGGTCTCCAGTAAAGATTTTCCGGAAGTAATCACATCTTCTACCAACAGACAATTTTGTCCTTTCTGGTAAATTCCTTCGATGAGTTTTTTAGTCCCATAGCTCTTCGCTTCTTTTCTTTTAATAATTAATGGAATATAGCTTTCCAGAGACATTGCAGTAGCCATTGGAAGCGCAGCGTAAGGAACTCCACAGATTAAATCAAAATTATCCAAAGGAAGCATTTCCAGTAAATAATTAGCAAGATTTTTTAAAATTTTTGGATCTGAAGCCAAAGGTCTTAGATCAACATAAAAAGGACTTTCGATACCACTTTTCAAGGTAAACCTTCCGAATTTAATGATGCCCAGTTTATAACACTCTAAGAAGAATTCTTTTTTACTTTCCATTATTTTTTATTAGATAGTGCAAATTTAAGGATTTGAAATAAGGCTTAAAAATTTATCATCAATTTGTAATAAAAAACCATCCCGAATTTTCCGGAATGGTTTTGAAAATATAATAAACTATTATTTTATGATTTCAGCATCAATGACTTGGGATCCCTTATATCTTTGTTCAGCTTCCCAAAGTAAAAATTTATCAACCTCTTTGATAAGTTTAGGAATCGTTAGCGATAATACAGCTAGGTCATCCATTACTCCAAGTACCGGGATGGCAAATTCGGGAAGAAGGTCAATAGGGGAGATGACATATAAAATTCCCAGCAACGGAAGAATAATGTCAATGGATTTAATTGGATATATTCCTTTTCTCCATAATTTTACCATTCTGAAAATATCAGGGATTTTTTTTATAAAGCCCTTATGATTGATCGCTTCTTTTGCAAGATTTAATTTTGAATATTTCATTTTGTGTTTGGATTTAAATAAATTTTTCAATGCTATAAATTTCACAAATCCTGTACCAATAAATTATAAAATTTAGTTAAATAATTATTTTATAATATTGTCAATAAACTGATGCACAGTTTCTGAGTCCCAATCTTTTGATGCATCTTCCTTAATAAGAATCCTTCCGGTCTTGTCCAAAAGAAAAGTAGTTGGAAATACCTTAGGAAGAATCTTTTCGGAAATCGGACTCTGGGCAATATAAACAGGAACATTATAGTTGTTCTCTTTTAAAAACTTTCTCACATCCTCTTCCTTGTCATTCATGGCAATAAGTACAAAATCAACATTCTCTTTCCTGGAATCATATAACTTTTGAATAGATGGCCATTCTTTTCTGCAGGGAGGGCACCATGTTCCCCAAAAGTTTAGAAAAACGGCTTTATTCTTAAAGTTTTTAAGATTTGTACTTGGTACATTGATTCCTTTGAGGTCAATGTCGTAGTCTTCTTCACTTATATGCACCGCATTTTCAATAGTTGCGATTGGGAAAAACTGATTTTTTAAAAAATTTCTTATCCCCGGTACGAAAGCAATAATACCAATAATGATGATTAATACAACATAAATGATGTTTTTTTTCATATCCTGTTTTTTATAGCAGATCTAAAATTTCCTGAACAGCATCTTTACCTCTGTTTTTAGCATAATATATCTGCAGATCATTGTAGAAACTATCTTTTGGATACGCTTCAGGATCTGCCTTATATTTCATAAGCAGTTCATACCCATATTTTGGACGAGGGCCCCATGAGTTTTTAACATTAAAATCTTTATCCAGAATAAGAACCTTGGGGATAGATTCTGTACCATTCGTCAAAAACTGGTTAATAAGACTTTTATCACTATCTCTTAAAAATACTCTGACCTCATTATGGCCTTCAAAAAATTTGAAAAGAGCGGGTACAGTTGCACTGGCATCGCCACACCACGCTTCAGAAATGATTAAAATCTTTCCTTCAAAATTTTTTGTTGCCAACTCCTTAAGTTGTTCTTCATCCGGGACATACTTTTTTAAAGTTCTGTCCATTCTTTGAAGCCCAAGCTCGTAATATTGTTTATAATCTGCCTCTTGTTGGTTGGCAGGGTTCTCTAATCTTTCTTTTGCAATCTGAAGATATTCTTCAAAAGAAATTCCTTTATCCCAGTAATTTTTCATTACGAAAAATGTTTATATTAAAAATTATTGATGTTTCTTGTTTTATTAATCAAAAACAGATCTGCTAATACAAATGCGGCAAGGCTTTCTACAACAGGAACTGCTCTTGGCACTACACATGGATCGTGGCGCCCTTTTCCCTCAACAATAACAGGATTTCCATCCTTGTCGATACTGTCCTGAGGTCTTAAAATAGTAGCTACAGGTTTGAATGCTACACGGAAATAGATATCCATACCATTCGAAATACCTCCCTGAATTCCTCCTGAAAGATTAGATTTTGTAGTGAAATCTGTATTGAAAGCATCATTATGCTCTTTTCCTGTCATTTTAGCACCACAGAAACCACTTCCATACTCAAAACCTTTACAAGCATTAATATTTAGCATTGCTTTTGCTAATTCTGCCTGAAGTTTCGAAAATATAGGCTCACCAATTCCCACAGGAACATTTTTGATAACACAAGTAATGGTTCCACCAATCGTATTCCCTTCTTTTTTTATCTCTTTAATTCTTGAGATCATTTTTTCAGCCGTCTCAGCATCGGGACAGCGTACATCATTGCTTTCGGTTTTAGAAAAGTCTAAGTCCTGATAAGGTTTTTCACAAAAGATATCACCTACGGAAGAAACATACGCATTAATCTCAATTTTAGGTAGCAATTGCTTAGCAAGAGCGCCTGCAACGACCCAGTTCATTGTTTCTCTGGCAGAAGATTTTCCACCGCCACGATGGTCTCTGAAACCAAATTTCTGATCATAAGTGAAATCTGCATGGCTCGGACGATAGGCCCCAGCAATATGATCATAATCTTTTGATTTCTGATTTTCGTTTTCAATAATAAAACCAATAGGAGTACCCGTTGTTTTTCCATCAAAGATTCCTGAAAGAAACTTTACAGTGTCGCTTTCCTTTCTTTGAGTAACAATGGCAGACTGGCCTGGTTTTCTTCGATTGAGTTCATATTGAACCTTATCGAGATCTACCGCTAAACCTGCCGGAAAATTATTGATGATACCGCCATAAGCCACTCCGTGACTTTCTCCAAATGTTGTAAGACTAAGAAGATTACCTAATGTGTTGAACATACTACAAAATTACCTTTTTTTCTCCAGATAATAAAGTTTCGGCATTTGTTCTATTTATCAGTGTTTTTGATATTATTGATAACATCCTTCATTTCTTTTTTTTCGTCCTCAGTCAGTTTTTTTGAAATAAATCCTTTTCTGATGTCATTTTTGTCGATAAGCTGGGGAAAAGCACCTGCCTTGAAATCATCAAGAATATAACTTGTTGAAATGGCAGGAAGAGGAGTGTCAAAATTGTAAGGGTAATTTTGGGATATATTGAATTTTAAATTCCCGATTTTGAGGGTTTTAGACCGATGGTATTCATAATTTGACGGTTTATAGAGTTGCTCTTTTTCAAACCCTGACATGAAATTTCCTAGCCTGAAACTGGGAATATAGTATTGAAGAAGCTTCGGAAAAGATAGGATAGAAAGAAGAGTTAAACTTAAGGTTGAAAAAAGAATGATAGACTTTCTTTTATCAAAATACTCATAGAAGAAAACGAAAAATATCACAAAAAATACATCAATAAAAAACCGGTACTGGGCTGAAAAAAGTAATATAATAATGCTCTTAATCACTAATGAGATCCATACCAATGTAATGAATTTTCTTTTTTTTATCCAAGTGTATACTGTGAAAATAACTAATATTAAGAGAAAAAGAATGTTGATTTTTGATTTGATTCCTTTTAGAAATAACCAGTTTTTAATGTGTTCCCAGGTGGAAAATTTTTGAATTTCACCATAAGAATACTGCATATCATACGTTTTTCGGATGGCATATTGTGAAGATGTATTTAAAGTTTCAGCATCAGGTCTCCAAGCTATTCCCAGGTCACCTATCGCAACTGGAAATATTGGATATCCAAATGTCCATATATTTTTAATTAAAAATAAAAAAAGGATTAGTATTCCAAAAAATAATTTTATGAAATTTGATTTTAAAATTGTAGTGTGATATAGGAAAGCCAGTATTGGCAGCCATATCATCGTTGGTTTTATACTAAAAATAAAAATGGAGAAGGCAAATACTAATGAGGTATTTTTATTCTCTTTAGCTATTTCGTTTAAAATGATTAAAGATAAAATAATAGCGGGAAGATCAGGGCTTGGAGACTGCGAAAATAATAGCAGAATTGGAATAAAGCATAGGTGTATCCAGCTTCTCCTTTCAATGATATAAAGAGAGTAGATAATCAGTAAAATTGTGTTGATTCTTAAATATGGATCAGAAAAATTCGAAAATCCGGCCTGAAAAATATGCCAAACAGACATTTGCCCCAAAGTAAGGTCAAGGTTAGAGATTCCTTTTATTAATCCATATTCTGTAAGCCACTTAATGCTTGGTATATAATATCCGAAATGGTCCAGTATAAAAGGGTAGTACGAGCCTGCAAGTAGGATGATGCTAAAAATAAGGGTTAATAAGAAGCAATCTTTTTTTGAGAATTGATAAAATGGCAGATACAGCTTATTCCTGAAAAAGACTAAAAAGCCCAATGAAATAGTAATAAACTCTACATAAATGTTCAGCGCAATAAAAAATGAAAGGACAGTCCATATTAAACTTATTCCCAAAATTCCGGATAGAATTTTTCCTGAGATTCCTTGAAATAGGACACCGGATATATTTTGGACGATTTTCCCCCAACCCATTAAGACAGGAATTATAAAAATCGTAGAAAACAGAATTAATATCATAAAAAAAGATTGCCTAAAAATAAGCAATCTTTATATTTTATCTTAAAAAATATTATCTTCTGGGTTGTACTCTTCCATCTTTTCTGTCTTGTGATCTACCGATGGTATAGCCTGTCGCCCCACCTACAACACCACCAATAACAGCGCCAAGGCCTCGGTTTTTCTTGGCAACGATAGCACCTACGGCAGCGCCACCAACAGTTCCGATAATCGTTCCTTTAGCGGCCTTACTCATCCCTTTTTTCTTAGTAGTTCCTTGTGAAGTACTGTTCCCGTTATCTGCATAACCTCCATTGTTACTTCCTCCAGAATTAGCATTTGAGTTTCGGTCTCTGTATACAGTTCTTGTTTCTCTTATCACCTGTGGTTTTGAATTATTCTCAGCAGTAGTCTTTGCTTTTTTTTCTGAAATACTATCTGCTTTTTTCTGGGCCTCATATACCAGCTTTTCTTTTTCAATAGCCAGTTTTTGTTTCTCTATTTCAAGTTGTCTGGCTTGAAATTCGAGCTTTTGTTCTTCCAGAGACTTCTCAGCAGTTCTGTCATCTTTCTTACAGGCTGTTACCAAAAAAACGGATAAGAAACCTGCTAATACTATCTTTTTCATAATTCAAATTTTAATAAGCTTAAGCCAAAACGACTTTAGTTTTATATTTATTTTCAATTATGGAGCCAAATTTTAGTTAAAGAATGTTAAACTTATGAACAATGTAGTTTAATTGATGATTAAATTCATGTGGAAAGTATGTTTCATGAAGAATTTAGGCATGGAGTTTGTCACAATATAAGCAGTTTTCATATTTTGAAAATCAATCTTCTAAACGAGATTCATCATAGTTCCCTGATTCAGTCGGGGAATTTTATTTTTGGTATATGTAAATTTTAGTTAATTAATAATTTTAGTTTAATTCATATAAGTTGACTATTTTTGAAGTACCAAATTACTTTCATATGAAAAAATCGATTTTTACAGTATCGGCCTTTATTGGGCTATTGGCTATTGCAACTTCTTTCTCTTCCGCAGATATGATGAAAGTTCATTCTAAAGGAAGTCCAGAAGTATCTGATAAGGAAACAAAGGATCAGACATACAAAATTCGTTATGGTCTTTTGTCGAAAAATGGAACAAAGATTCTTTCAGGAAATTATGATGTAGGGAGCTTTATTGCTGAGAGTGCAAGTACAGGAGATATCTATGAAACTTATTATAGTGGCGGATTACAATCTGTTCCACAGTATTATGATGGGCTTCCGGCAGGAACATATACATTCTCTGCAATGCAGGGGCAAGGAGGTTGGGTTGGCTATGGATCAGTAGTTGTTACTGTTTCTGATGCAACTGTAGATGCAGACGGGTATGTCACGGTATATATTCCGATAATCTGGGAAGAATAACTTTGTGAAAAACAAAATATTTAACTACATTTACAAATCCTCGCTATGAGGATTTTTTAATCAATATATAGTTTATAATAGTTTTTCATATTATGTTTAATGTTTTGTATTGAATTTTAATTATAAAAACTTAAAAAAAACTGTATGATAATGGAAATTATTGATGATTCATTAATTTTGGAGTTGGTTATTTTGTTTGTCTTATCAATGCTTATTATTTTTGGATGCTGTTGTATGCTTAAAAAAATAAATAATAAATCTGGATTTTGGTGTTATACTTATGATTTTCCTTATTGGAAAAAGTATAATAAAAGGAAATATTAATAAGCAATTTACAATATTCTGTTTGGATTTTTCTAAATAGATTTTTTTCATCATTTGTGTTTTTTAGGCCTCCGAATGGAGGCCTTTTACATTATATATGATTAGAACTATAAAGCATTTAAAATAGATGTTGTTGTATGTTATCAAAAAATTTTTTGCAATTTATTGGGGATATTTTGATTCCATATAGTCGATAATAAAAAAAACTTCTCAATTTTGAGAAGTTTTGCTATTTATAGATTGAGACTTATTTTGATTTTATTGATCAGGCGGTTTAATCTATTCGTTTGGTAATTGAGAAGTTCATATATTTCCTTAGAATTAGTATAGGATTCCGGAACATATCGATTGTTGATTCTCTCTATTCCTCTTCTCTTCATGGTTTCATGAATTACCTTTGCAAATGATTCTTTGGCATTCTTTTTTGATTTTTGTTGTGATATACCATTAGAATGAAGTCGGTATAGATAGAGGGGTTCTTTAATATATTTTACATCACCATAGTCCAGGATTTTTAAGTATAGATCCTGATCTACCGCACTTTTTAATTTTGGATTGATTCCGGATGTTTTTAAATAAATTTCTTTTTTAAATGTAAAAAAGTGAGCAAACTGAATGGGGCAATTAAAAAAGTAACGACTGTTATAAATTTGTTTGGTACTTGAAAAAACTTTATTGGGTATGAGGTGATTATTGCAGAGCATCATTTGAGAATAAGTGGCTACAATTTTATCATCATTAATGAATTCATAAGCCGATTTTTCTAATGCTTCAGGGTAGAGTGCATCGTCAGGATCCAAATAGGCACATAAATCTCCGTCGGCATATTTCATGCATTCTCTTTTAGTAAAACCACAGCCTTTATTTATTGGGTTTTTATACAACTTAAATCGAGGGTCACTTTTAATCAATGTTTCTATCACTTCTAGTGAATTGTCAGTTGAAGCATCATCTACAATAATAACTTCCCAGTTTTCATAGCTTTGGATGATTAATGAATCATAGCAGTCTTTGAAATACTTTCCATTGTTATAGTGCGCTATAAGTATAGAAAATTTTATCACGATATTTTGAATTATATTTTATGCAAAGCTATAAACTATTATGTTTTAAAAATATAATCACAGTCATAGTGTTTTTTATATTTTTTCATTATATTATTTCATTATGAATGAAAGTTATATTTTTAATTTCATTTCTTGATGATAAATTGATAATTTTCATGTTTATTTTGTTTTAATAAGACGAAATAAAGAAACGTAAGGCTTTTTTTTGTAAAGAGCTTATCGTTTTAAATGAATCTGTGGTGGCTATAAATAATAATAAAAAAGATATTTTATGAGTGAAATCATAAAATATTTTTAAGAGACGGTATAATTTTGGTAAAATATTAAAAGAATAATTTTTATTTCTAATAAAATTTTTTTCATCATTTGTGTTTTTTTAGGCCTCCATTAGTGGGGGCTTTTTTTAAAAAAAAGTATAGGGATTAATTATTAAGAAATATTTGATCCTCAAAAAATGATGCGTACTGTGAGTATGGAATAATTTGGCTTTTATAAAATCTTCTTTTTTTAATATATTTTCTATAATATTGAAATTTATATGTTTTCATATAATTGTAGGATAAATTATATCATTTTTTGTTTTTTACATTTATAAATTGTTATATTTATTTTTATTAAAGATTTTTTTTAATAAATGACCGTCTTTTTCGATATGGTTTTTTATATTATTAAATTTGTGTAAAATATTTTATTATAATAACATTATTTAGAATTGATGTAATTAATTTTAGTCAATTTTCAATTATTTTAAAAAAGATAAGTAAAATCGTTAAAATTAGCAATTGCTTTCCCGAAAATATATTTAAAAATATTTTTTTCAAAATTGTAATTCTGGCACGATTTTTCAATATAGAAATGTAACTCATGTTTAATTTGAGTTTTCATGGTTATTAGTTTTTATCCTCGGAATTTCCGAGGATTTTTTTTTGATTTTATATTGCGTTGATTATAAATGAGTTGATTGATTTATGGCCTTTTTATGCGAGATGTGTTAAATTCCTCTGGAAAATTTAGAATTCTTTATCAATTAATGTGAATTCTTAAGAGGTTAATCTGGGTAATGATTTCTTTTAGTGTTTTCGTTGTGATTGATTAAATTCTGGTTTTGTTATGTTGGAAAATCTAAGAATTCAATTTTAAGAAGTAAAAGATAGGATATTTTGAATTATAATCAAAAAATTGGGTATTTACGAAGGTGTATGTATGTTTGTCCAATTTAAATTCCCTACAGAAATTTTAGTATTTCATATTATATATTTAAGCAAGATAAAGAGTTGTTTTCATTGATCCTTTCTAAGCATTCATATATCCCAATAATTTAATCGGTTCTTTTGTCGCTCTCTTAGCTTTCTTATAAGTGATTTATTGAATCTTGCTTAAAAAATAGAGGTGGCTCATAATAATGACAGCTAGAGCGTTTTTCTCTTCAAATTAACCTGACTTTTACGATTGAATTGAGATTCTTTATTTTTAGTTTAATCCAAATTTTGTGCTTAGCCCGATTTCTTGATCTGTTTTGCATATTAAAAAAACAAAAAAACCTCTAAATGAATTAGAGGTTTTAAAGTGGTTTCTCCAGGAATCGAACCAGGGACACATGGATTTTCAATCCATTGCTCTACCAACTGAGCTAAGAAACCATTATATTTTTGTTTGACTTACTTCGTTGTTTTAAAGTGATGCAAAAGTATAATAATTTATAATACCATGCAAGTTTTTATATGTTTTTTTTGAAAAAAAAGACAGCTATTACATGTGTGTAAACTTAATAATCTGTTCAGCAATGTGTTGGCTGTTTTTGTTTTTTAGAAGAATATTCAAAAGAATAAGAGAGTTCTGAATCGGGATGTCTATTTGGTGATTTTTTTAAAGTTTAGAGAGCTGTAAATTTATTTAATATAACCAGCGACTTTGTCGCTTTCCTTGTTGAATCTTACTCTTTACGTTAAAAAAAATAGAATGTAGCTTGTAAGAGTAAGAGGTAGCAGTTTTTGTTTTCAAATTAATTCCGTTATGCTTAGTCTTCAACTTTTCCCATTGATATAAAATGAATTGAATTTTTCTATAGTATAAATAAAAAAACCTCTAAAATAATTTAGAGGTTTTTGAAGAGGTACCTAGCGGATTCGAACCGCTGTAGATGGTGTTGCAGACCACTGCCTAGCCGCTCGGCCAAAGTACCATTTTTACCATTTTTGAGGTGTGCAAATATAGCAAAAATTCTTTATGAACAAAAGTTTTTAAGCAATTTCTTTCTTTCCAAGATCCTCAATTTCTCTTTTTGTCTGTCTTTCAGTATTATAATTTTTGATGTTAATGACTCTTGTTTCACTCCAGCTGTCATGCCAACCATTTTCTCCAAGAAATGAAAGTACATCAAAAGGAATAAGCCTAGAGATATTCCGGATAAAATAATCTTTAATTGTAGGATCGGTACCATCAGTACAAATCACTTTGGTTCCTGTAATATATTTTCCTAGCGATCTTCCTTTAGTGAAGTACTCAATAAGAAAAATATAAATAAAATAGACTGTAGAGGTTATCAATATATCCATAAATCTATTAACTCCAGCCATCTCTTGTACAATTTCAATGAAAAAATTAATGCCTGTTAACGCAAATACTAACGATGAGGCAAATCCGAAAATAATAAAAATAAAGTAGACAACGGCTCGGTCAATAATAAAATTAGCAAATCTTATCAATTTCTGTGATCTGTGTCTGTCAACAACAGCTAAATATTTTCTCATGGGTGGTTATTAGTTAGTTTAAATTTAGTTTTTTAATTTTTTAAAATCCGTTAACCAGTAGCTTTAACGCAGCATTGGTGTCAATAACGGCAGTGATTCCGGTATTACTCAATAAGATTTTACTTGGTTTAAGGTTAAAGACTTTTCCATTCATTTTTAATCCTTTGTAATATTCTTTATTGAAGGCTTCTTCAATACTTTTTTTAGAGACTTCTTCAAGTTCCTGAGTGGGCATTCCATATTCTTCCTCAATCATCTTTACAATTTTTCCCTGAAATAGGAGAGAAGCTGTTTTCTGTAAAATATTGGTTGTTTTAAGCTTAAATTTAGTGTCAGACAGAACGATTTTTCTTTTGGCCTCATCATAAACAGGAATGCCCGAAATGATTGAAGTTCCTTTTATATAACCATCTGTTTGTGCTTCAATGACAATCCTGCTGTCAACACCGTAAACTCTGATATCTGTTACTTTTACTTTAGAATCCCGAATGTCAAATTCTTTATTTAAAAATGTTTTTCGGGCCATAGTACTGGCTTCAGTAAAAGGAATGTTAGCGGTGGTTTGTAATACAAATTGATCAGCAACAGTAGGAGAAAAATTAAAGTTGGCAACTGTGGCTACCGGTAAAGAGGCTGCGGGTTTATTTCCTGTATAAGTTTCGGAATAAATATCAATACCAAGAGTAGTATTGATTTGGTTTCCATAAAATTTTAAAGGGGTAATATTAACGCCTATAGGGCTTACTTTAAGCCATGTGTTATATTCTTCCGAAATATTAAAAGGTTGTAGAAATGTATTCCATGCCATTAAAGCATATTGCTGGAAATTCAATTGGGTGCTCATTTGTTGGTCAATCGTCTTGCAGAACTTTTCCTGTTGTTCTTTCAGATTCTTTTCCACAATAGGGGTGATAGGAATTTTTATTTTTCCATAGTCAAGAACAGGTTTTGTTACCCATCGAAAGCCGTTGGGTTGAGTATTGGTGACAATAGTCCAGTTGTTTTTAAATGTGACCGTTGTGTTGAAAGACATTACTGTTTCAAAAGTTGTATTCTGATAGGTATAGACTCCCAATGTTCCAATTCCTTTTTCTGCCCATATTTTTAGAGGAACTTCAATCAAAAGGTTTTGGCTTGTTCCTCCGACAAGTCGGATGGGCCTTGTTTTCCAGACTTTTACTTTAAACTGATCATTGTTATTATCTGTATAAGAGTCATCCTGATAAATAAGGTCTTTCACAGAAGCGTTGATCATATTACTGAGTTCCGAAAGAGGGATGGTTACCGGCATAGTAATGCTGGATTTAATCTTTGGGAAATTGTAACTGGATAATTGATTATCAACACTATTCTGTCCAAATGTATTGATAAAAACGACTAAAAATAATATTTTAACGAATTTCAATTTGTATGTTTTTTATGAAACTAAAATAAGAATTTAATTTTCAGGCTTAAAACTTTTTTCCAATTCAATGCTGGCCCCTTTCATTTCTCCCTGCATCGGAGGTGCTGTCTTGGTTATTTTAAGCTTAATATAATCAACTTGTGGAAAGCTTTCATGAATTTTTGAAATGATTCTGGCTGCTACATGCTCCAACAATTTTGACTTAATTTTCATTTCCTGATGAATAATATCATTAATGTCTGCATAGCTGATCGTATCATTCAGATCATCGGATTCTGCTGCTTTCCAAAGATCAGTATGAAGTTCTGCATTTAAAATATAATAGGTTCCAATAATATTTTCTTCAGGCAGAACTCCATGGTAGGCATATATTTTTACATCTTCAAGATATATTTTGCTCATTATTTTTAATTTTTATGAAGCAAAAATCGTCTTAATTCTTCAAAATCTGAATTTATTTCTACAGTTTTTTTCTCCTTTTTCATTAGATCACTCAATGTTTCAGGAATATCAATTTTGACAGGGAGCGCTTTTTCTACTGCATCAGGAAATTTTACCGGATGTGCAGTTCCGAGAATAAAACCTTTTTGATCAGGATTTTCATTCAAATATTGTTCAAGTGCTGCAAATGCTACGGCACTGTGCGGATCGAGAATATAGTCATATGTTTGATAGACTTCCCTGATGGTATCTATTGTTTTTATATCATCAATAGAATACCCGGATATTTTATTTTTTAAACGATCAAACTGATGTCCAAAGAGCTCCAGAATTCTTATAAAATTGCTTGGGTTCCCTACGTCCATAGCATTGGATAATGTAGCTATAGCTTTTTGTGGCTTAAAATCATGCGTTTCTAAATATTCCGGAACAATATCATTAGCATTGCAGGCAGCAATAAAATGTTCTGCCGGGAGACCTCTGAAGTGAGCTAAAAGTCCAGCACAAATATTTCCAAAGTTTCCACTGGGAACACAAATTACAGGGGCTTTAGTTTCATTTAGCTGCCACTGTTTTAATGCCAATAAATAATAAATCTGCTGAGGAAGCCACCTTGCAATATTAATAGAATTGGCCGAGGTAAGGAATAGGTTTTTGTTTATTTCTTCATCAGAAAATGCTTGCTTCACAAAGTTTTGGCAATCATCAAAACTTCCACGGAGTTCTAAGGCATAAATGTTTTTCCCTAAGGCTGTGAGTTGCTTTTCCTGAACAGGGCTTACTCTGTTCTTGGGATAGAGGATCACAACATCAATTCCCGGGATATCATAAAATCCATGGGCAACTGCGCCTCCTGTATCCCCGGAGGTTGCGACTAATACGGTTACTTTTTTATTTTCATTTTTCAAAAAATAAGATAGGCACCTGCTCATAAAACGAGCGCCAATATCTTTGAATGCAAGGGTAGGGCCATGAAACAGTTCCAAAATAGAGATGGTATCACTGATCTTCTTTAAGGGAATTTCAAAACTGACTGTTTCGGATGCAATCTCATATAATATCTCTGACGGAATTTCATTTCCCACAAAATCTTTCATGCATCGATATGCGATCTCCTGATCTGAGTATTGATGGAGATTACTGAGGAATTCTTTATCAAACTGAGGAATGTTTTCAGGAAAAAACAATCCTTTATCTTTACCCTGACCTTTTATAGCGGCTGTTTTGAAATCAACTTCTTCCTGGTTATCTTTTAAATTATAATATTTCATTGTCTTTTTTATTGGAGGGATTATTTTATGCTTCTTCGACGATTTCAATTCCTATCGGATTTATTTTTGAAACATAAGTATAACTTTCAATCTTGATTTCATCATATATAGACTTCATAAGATTGGCAATCTTTTCTGCGGTTTCTTTTTTTTCTGTCAACATAAAAATAGAGGGGCCGGATCCGGAAATTCCGCCACCCAAAGCACCCAATTGAAGACTTCTCTTTTTGACCTCAGTAAATTGGGGAATTAAAATGCTTCGAACCGGCTCTATAATTACATCATTAAGACTTCTTCCGATCAATGAGAAATCATTTTTTTGTATGCCGGCTACCAGTCCTGCAATATTTCCCCATTGCTCTACAGCAGATTTTAACGAAATACTGCTCTTTAAAATCTGCCTGGAATCTGAAGTTTTTACTTCAACTTGTGGGTGTACGGCTGCTACAAATAAATCAGGAGCATTCAGGGAAATGATATCAATGGGTGTCGTTGATTTTACAAGGGTAATTCCGCCGTAAATACAAGGTGCTATATTGTCAGCATGACGTACTCCTGAAGCAAGTTCCTCTCCAAACATAGCAAAATGAACCATCTCGTCCTGAGACAGGATATTTCCTAATAATAAATTGGCTCCAAAGGCGGCTCCGGCAGCACTTGCTGCACTGGAGCCTAGCCCGCTACCGGGTTTGATATGTTTATGAATAATCACTTCAAATCCATGGGTAAGTTTTAGGTGGTTCTGAATTTTTAGAAGAACAACTCCTGCAACATTTTTTGAAGGCTCTTCAGGAAGTTCAAATTGATCCTTGTGTTTTATAGTAATTTCCGGTGTATCAAGTAATGTGATTTCCATTTCATCGTAAGGCTCATGTATAGCCATTCCCAGAATATCAAACCCACATACGAGGTTGGCAACAGTGGCCGGAACTCTTAATTTTACTTTTCTCATATTTTATGTTTTTAAATGGAACGGATAATGTCAGCAAAAACACCGCTGGCAGTTACTTCAGCACCAGCACCAGCACCTTTTACCACTAAAGGTTGTTCAGAATATCGCAAGGTTTTAAAAATGACAATATTATCTTTTCCATACAGGTGGAACAGATCGCTTTCAGAAGAAACGTGTTGTAGGCCTACTTTTGCTTTTCCATCTTTAAATTCAGCAACATATTTTAATATTTTTCCTTCTTTTTGAGCTTCTGACCATAATTTTTTAAAATGATCTTCATATTCAGTAAGTTTTTCATAGAAATTTTCAACATTTCCCTGCATACATGCCTCAGGGAGGAAACCAATATTTTCAATTTCTTCGAACTGAAGAGAATATCCGGCTTCTCTGGCAAGTATTAAAATTTTACGGGCTACATCTGTACCGGATAAATCCAGTCTCGGATCCGGCTCTGTGTATCCTTCTTTTTGGGCTTGCGCTACAACCTCAGAAAATGTTCTGCTCCCATCATAGTTGTTAAATACAAAGTTTAAGGTTCCACTGAGTACGGCTTTAATTGAATTTATTTTATCTCCACTTTTGATCAAGTCATTGATTGTGCCTATGACAGGAAGGCCCGCACCTACATTGGTTTCAAAGTGAAAATTACAGTTGTGATTTCTGGCGGTATCCTTTAATGTTTTATAGGTCTTAAAATCTGATGAAGCGGCAATTTTATTACATGCTACAATATTGATGCTTCTTTTTAAGAGACTTTCATAAACCTTAGGAATTTCAAGGCTCCCAGTAATATCGATAAAAACCGAATTTCTCAGATTTCGTGATATAATTTCTTCTGCAAAATCGTGTACTGAGGCTTCCTGACCATTTTCATTCCAGGAAATATACTCCTTTTCGGACACTCCTTGGTCTGAAAAGAGCATTTTACGGCTGTTGGACAGTCCTGCAATTCTCAGATTGATCAAAAGGTTTTCCCGTAAATACTCGTTCTGATCATAAATTTGCTGAATGAGTTTTGAGCCTACATTCCCTGTTCCACAAATATAAAGGTGAATCTGTTTAATTTCTGATTCGAAAAATTCTTCATGAAGAATATTTACTGTTTTTCGGGTGTCTTTTTCAGAAATGACAATACTGATGTTTCTCTCTGATGAGCCCTGGGCAATTGTTCTGATGTTAATCCCATTATTTCCCAGGCATCCGAACATTTTAGCGCTTACTCCACTTCTGCTTTTCATATTTTCACCTACAAGAGCTACAATAGAGAGACCGGTTTCAATTTTTACAGGGGCTATTCTTTTTAAGTTAATGTCATCTGCAAAAGATGTATTGATTGCGTTTTCGGCAGCCCATATATCTTTTTCATGGATAGCAATAGTAATGGAATGTTCCGAAGAGCCTTGCGTAATGAGAATAACATTAATATTCCCATGATTTAACCCCTGGAATAATTTTGCAGAAATACCTGGAATGCCAACCATTCCGCTACCTTCTAACGTTAGCAGAGCTATCTTGCTCATGTTTGAAATTCCTACAGCAATTTGATTTTTTTCATGTTCTGAGTTGTTCAGATGATGTGAGACTAATGTTCCTTCAGCATCCGGAGCGAAAGTATTTTTAATTTTAAGATTAATATTCTTTATCATAACCGGCTGGATGGATGGAGGGTAAAGAACCTTCGCTCCAAAGTGAGAAAGTTCCATGGCTTCATGATAGAATATTTCAGAAATAGGCTTGGCATTAGATGTAAGGCGTGGATTCGCAGTCATCATTCCGCTTACATCTGTCCATATCTGAAGTTCTTCAGCATGAATAGCGGCCGCAATAATTGAAGCTGTATAATCTGAACCACCTCTTCCTAAAGTAGTAATATTGTTTTTTTCATCCTGAGCGATAAATCCAGGTCCGATAATAATCCGGTTTTGGTGATCATGCAGGAATTTTTGTATATTTTTTTCTGTAACATCAATATCCACTTTTGCATGGGTAAAATTACTATCAGTTCTGATTAGTTCTGCAGCATTCATCCATATACTATCTAAGTCCTGATACCTAAATCTGGCAGCAATGATATTGGAAGATAAGAATTCTCCATAAGAAGCGATTTTATCTTTAATTCTATGGGTAAGCTCTCCCAGAATGAAAATTCCATGGTATACATCTTCCAGGTCATTAAAGTGTTTTTTAACAAAACTTAGCCATGAGCTTTGTTCTAAAACCGGGATAAGTTCTCTTACGAGTTGCAGGTGTTTTTCTTCCAGGTCTTTAACGATAGTGATATAAGAATCATCAGTGGCAGCTGCATATTCCGCAGCTTTGATCAGGTTATCTGTAACACCATGTAATGCAGATACGATTACTACAACTTTATTTTGAGAAGATTCTTTTTTTATAATATTTTCCACCAGTAGAATATTCTGTGAGTTGGCGACTGATGTTCCGCCGAATTTTAAAATTTTCATCAATTATTTATTTGAGGTTGAGAAAAAGAAAGTATTTACTCTTTAAAAAAAGAGTACAGGTGCCCGAAATAATATGTGAAAATTTACCCCGCTATGGGGTAATCGTTGTAGTTGTGAATGTAGAAACGGATGATATGCCTGAAATAAGTAATTTCAGAGCAGAAATATCAGATATGTTTCTTAATAAGTTCATTTACAAGACAAATGTACAAATTATTTTTAAATATCAAATTTATGAATAAAATATATTATAATTCTTTTTATAGAGAATTGTTTATTGAATTATTTGGATTAACTAGTTAAATATCTTACATTTAGATTCTAAACTATAATTTATTAATCATGAAAAAGTCAAAAAAATTACAAAGACAAATTTTAAAGACAATCAATGGAGGTATAGGCCCTTGTTATGAATATTGCCCTCCGGGTCCTTATGGGCCGGGGCAGCCAAGATCCTGTGCTGATTATGATGGTTTGCCGGATTGCTGTAAAAAAATGGTGATGGTAAGTTTTGAATGTTCAGGCCCTTATTAATTTAAAATAACGGAAGAGCATTATTATAAAGTAGTGTTCTTAATTTCAATATTAAAAATTAAGTACTATGAAAACAATTAAAAAATTATCAAGAGACGAAAAGAAAAGCATCAGTGGGGGAGCAACACAAATCCAAATTGATGCATGCGGTAGTGAGCAGCTTGTATGCTTTATGGGAGGAGGTAAATGGGGATGCTGGTTGAAACCGGGTGGAAAATGCTATCCTCCAATGTTGTAATTTGGATCAAGCTAAAATCATTTAAAATAATCTCAACGTATGAAAAAGTTATCAAGAATCAAATTAAAGAATATCAACGGTAAAGGGATGTCCGGTTGTGCAGGGTGTCCTACAGGCGGTAATTATGGTGATGGTCCCGAATATACAAACAGCTGTTGGAGCTACTGGGGACTGTCTGCAAACTGTAGAAACTGTGTGGATGTAAGTGCAGACTGCTACGGCCCTGATTATTCTGATCTTTATAAGTAAAAAAGAAGTTATAATGTATTCTGAACATACTTAAAATTAAAACGACTATGAAAAATTTAAAAAAATTAAACAGAAAAGAACTTGAAAGATTAAAAGGAGCAGGTCCGTCAAATTGTGCCGGATGTCCACAACATACTACTTATGGAAATGGACCGGGCGACGCCCCATGTGATGCATATCAAATGCTTCCTTCGCGTTGCAAGATGTGTGTTATTGTAAGTATGGATTGTGTGGATGGAGGGGTTTCCTAATATATTAACCAAGCGAAATAGAAAAGCACTGTTTTTACAGTGCTTTTCGTTTATTTTATACTTTTCAAAAGATCAAGCATAGCTTCGATTGGCTTTAATGCCCGCAATCTTAATTCTTCGTCGATAAGAATTTCCGGAAGTTCATATTTCATACATAAGTACAATTTTTCCATTGTATTACGCTTCATATAGAAACATTCTTATAAATCAGTGCTCTTAATTTCAATATTAAAAATTAAGTACTATGAAAACAATTAAAAAATTATCACGAGACGAAAAGAAAAGTATCAGTGGGGGAGCAACACAAATCCAAATTGATGCATGCGGTAGTGAGCAGCTTGTATGCTTTATGGGAGGAGGTAAATGGGGATGCTGGTTGAAACCGGGTGGAAAATGCTATCCTCCAATGTTGTAATTTGGATCAAGCTAAAATCATTTAAAATAATCTCAACGTATGAAAAAGTTATCAAGAATCAAATTAAAGAATATCAACGGTAAAGGGATGTCCGGTTGTGCAGGGTGTCCTACAGGCGGTAATTATGGTGATGGTCCCGAATATACAAACAGCTGTTGGAGCTACTGGGGACTGTCTGCAAACTGTAGAAACTGTGTGGATGTAAGTGCAGACTGCTACGGCCCTGATTATTCTGATTTTTATAAGTAAAGTAAGAGGCTGTCTCAATAGTGAGACAGCCTCTTAATATTTTAACATTCGACAGGGAAATAAGGTCCTCTTGGAATGCATACAGGCTGTCCATAGCATCCTGTTTCACAAATTTCACTTATTCCGCAACGGCTGCAGGAACCTCCTCCTCCTCCGTTTACACTTTTAAGATTTTCTCGGTTTAATTTCTTTAAATTTTTCATATTTATTATTAGTTTGAATTTCAAATGTAATAAATATTTTTAATTTCAAAAGAAATTATTTTATACTTTTCGATAGATCAAGCATAGCTTCGATTGGTTTTAATGCCCTCACTCTTAATTCTTCGTCGATAAGAATTTCCGGAAGTTCATATTTCATACATAAGTACAATTTTTCCATTGTATTACGCTTCATATAGAAACATTCAGAACAGTTGCAGCTTTCATCAAAAACTAATGCCGGAATCAATTCTTTATGAGGAGCACGTTTTTTCATTTCGTGCAGAATTCCTTCTTCGGTAGCAATGATAAATTTTTGGCAATCGTCTTTTTCTACATAATTTAATAAAGCAGACGTAGAACCGATAAAGTGAGCCAGTTTCAAAACGGTTTCTTCACTTTCAGGGTGTGCAATCAATTTTGCATCAGGATTGTCTGCCAGTTGCTTAGCAATCCTTTCCATTGAAAATGCTTCATGTACTACGCAGCTTCCATCCCAAAGAATCATATCACGACCAGTTTTCTTAGATAAATATCTTCCTAAGTTTTTATCCGGAGCAAAGATGATAGGTCTGTCTGTAGGTAAAGCTTCAATTACTGTTTCTGCATTTGAACTTGTTACGATAATATCACTTTCTGCTTTTGTTTCTGCGTTACAGTTAATGTAAGTTGCAATTAAAGCATTGGGGTGCTGTTCACGCATTTTTCTCAATCCTTCTCCTGAGCATCCATCTGCAAGAGAGCATCCTGCCATTGTATCCGGAAGAACTACTTTTTTAGTTGGATTCAGAATTTTTGCGGCCTCAGCCATAAAATGTACTCCACAGAATACAATCATGTCAGCGTTTGTGTCTTTTGCTTGTCTTGCCAATTGCAAAGAATCACCAAGGAAATCTGCGATATCCTGGATCTCACCCGGCTGGTAATAGTGGGCAAGAATCACGGCATTCTTCTCTTCTTTAAGCTTAAGAATGGCTTTTACCAATTCTTCTCCCTGAGGAATAGCTATATCTTTTATATCCAAAAATCCTTTTACGGGAATTGCAGATTTAGCTTTTTCTAATGTTTCGGTACTCATATCAACCTCAATTTTTTTTATTATCAGAAGGTAGAGGTTAGAAGTTAAAAGTTTGGTTTTTGAGAGTGTTATATTAGTCTCGCTTTCCTGCTTCTGTCTTCAAGCCGTTATTTACTGATAAAACTTTTTATTAAACTTTCTATTTCTTTTTTTGCTTCGTCCAGATGTGTATTGATGACAATCTTATCGAACTCGTTGGCATAAGACATTTCTTCTTCTGCTTTTTCAACACGGATTTTGATTGTTTCTGCATCGTCTGTGTTTCGTGAAATCAATCTTCGTTCCAGTTCTTCAATGGAAGGGGGTTCTATAAAAATTGACAAAGCTTTTTCGCCAAAATACTTTTTTAAAGAAATACCTCCTTTTACATCTACATCAAAAATAACAACTTTTTCCTGCTTCCAGATTTTTTCTACTTCTGATTTTAAAGTACCGTAATATTTATCAGTGTATACTTCTTCATATTCTACAAAAGCATCTTCTGAAATTTTTTGTCTGAATTCATCAGGGGTTAAAAAATGATAATCCACTGCATGAACTTCACTTCCCCTTGGCTGTCTCGTAGTACAGGAAATTGAAAATTTTAATTCGGAAAATGTTTCCAAAGCATGCTTTACTAATGTAGTTTTTCCGCTCCCGGATGGTGCTGAAAATATGATTACTTTATCCATTTAGATGAGAGATTTTTAGATAGGAGATATAAGATATAATCTCTGATCTCCTGTCTATAGGTCTATGGTCTATAATACGTTTAACGTTTGTTCTTTAATTTTTTCTAAATCATCTTTCATCATGACTACCAATTTCTGGATAGAAGCATGATTGGCTTTTGAACCTAATGTATTGATCTCTCTTCCGATTTCCTGAGAAATAAAACCTAGTTTCTTCCCATTGAAATCCTCATTGTCCATCACCTCTTTATAATACTTAAGGTGTTGTGCTAGTCTTACTTTTTCTTCTGAAATATCCAGTTTTTCAGTAAAGTAAGCCATTTCCTGATAGAAACGAGTTTCATCAACGTTTTCAAATTCTTTAAGAGTCTTCTGATAACGTTCTCTTACACTTACAATTCTTTCTTCTTCGAAAGGAATTACTTCACCCAGATACTTTTCAATATTCTGAATGTTTCTGTTTAATTCTTCATGTAAGATACTGCCTTCAGTCTTTCTGAACTCTTCAAAACGGTCTATAGCGGCATAAACAATTTTTGCCAATGCTTCCCATTCCCCTTCTGTAAGTTCATCAGGTCTGGAAGTAATGGCATCGGGTAGTCTCACTGCCATTTTAAGATATTCGAAGTCAGGGCCGTCTGATGCAATTTTTTTAAGCTCATTGACGTAAGAATCAATTAAATTTTTATTAATCTTCACATCGTTAGACTCTTCAAGATTCTCTAAGTTGACATAGCAATCTACCTTTCCACGGATTATTCTATCATTAAGAATTTTTCTGATTTCAAATTCTTTTTCTTTGTAACGTAAAGGAATTTTGATATTTAAATCAAAGCTCTTGCTGTTCAATGATTTAATATCTATTGTTATTTTTTTTCCTTCAAAAACACCTTCGGCTCTACCGAAGCCGGTCATTGATAAAATCATAGTTTTTTATTGTTGTACAAAGATAAACATTTAAATTAGCACTGTGAAATCTGTAAAGATTACATGTGACTGATAAAATAATGAATGTGAACTGATGAAAAATTTGATTTCTGTAGTAGGACCCACCGGAATTGGTAAAACGAGATTGGCAATTGACTTGGCTCAGCATTTCAATACAGAGGTTATTTCCTGCGATTCCAGACAATTTTTTAAAGAAATGAAAATTGGTACTGCGGCACCCTCTAAGGAGGAATTGGCTGCGGCACCTCATCATTTTATAGGAAATCTTTCAGTAGAAGGATATTATTCTATCGGACAATATGAAGAAGATGCACTGCAAAAACTCAATGAACTTTTTAAAACTCATGAAACTGTTATTCTTGTCGGTGGAAGTATGATGTATGAGAAAGCAGTTATTGAGGGGCTTAATGATCTACCGGAAGCCAATGCCGAAAATCAGGAGAAACTACAGATGATCATGGAGCGGGAGGGAGTTGGAAAACTTCAGGAAATCTTACAAGAATTAGATCCCGAATACTTTGACGTTGTAGATACTCACAATCACCGAAGACTTTTACGTGCTATTGATGTTATTTGGCAAACCAATAAAAAATATTCTGAACAGATCGCTGTTTCTCAGGATTCCAGAGATTTTAATGTGATCAGAATCGGAATTGAAGCACCTAGGGAAGAACTGTATGACAGAATTAACCGCAGAGTAGATATCATGATGGAAAATGGTTTGTTGGATGAGGTTAAAGGGCTGGAGAAATTCAAAGGTCTGACTGCTTTAAATACCGTTGGATATTCTGAACTCTTTAAATACTTTGACGGAGAATGGGATCTTGATTTTGCTGTTTCGGAAATTAAAAAGAACAGCCGCAGATATGCTAAACGTCAACTGACCTGGTATAGAAAAGCAGATGATATTCATTATTTGCAATTGGGATATTCTCAACAGGATTATGAGGATTTACTTCTTTGGATTACTGAACAGTTTCAATAATTTCTCCCCAACTTTAAAACTATCAAGATTGTAAGAATATGGAAGCAAATAAGCTTGTTATTTATTTGAATCTCCATACCAAACTGCTTGAAATTTTATAGCTTACTGATTTTACAGATATTTTGCTCCCTTTTCATCTTATTCGTGAACTGGAGGAAAAAATAAAATAGGCTATTCTATTTTTATTAAACTTGCCGTATCAAAAAAATATAATTGCATAAAAAATGCGGCTCTATTAAAGAACCGCACTCAAACAATATAATTTATTTACTACTTCCAACCGCCGCCTAGCGCTCTGTATAAATCTACAATGCTGCTTAATCTTTGTCTTTTAATGGAAGCCAGATTAAGCTCTGCCTGAAGAGAATTTCCTTGTGCGGTAATCACTTCCAGATAATTGGCAGACCCTCCTCTGTAAAGAAGTTGTGCACTTTTAATTCCATCTTTTAATGTGGTTGCCTGCTCTGAAGCCTTTTGTTCCTGAGCTTTTAAACTTTCGTTAGAGACCAAAGCATCGGAAACTTCACCCACGGCATTCAATACAGACTGACGGAACGCCAGTACATTCTTTTCTCTTTGTATTTTGGCTACTTCCAGATCAGTTTTTAACTGTTTTTTCTGGAAGATTGGCTGAGTAATTCCTCCCAACACTGAGCCAAATAATGATGCCGGAATCTGGAACCAGTTGTCAAATTTGAATGAATTGACTCCTCCGTTAGCGGTAATCTTTAAGGCCGGATACATACTGGCCTGGGCAATTCCTACCATAGCGTTTGACTCCAACAAAACAAGTTCCTGCTGACGAACATCTGGTCTGCGACTTACCATGGCTGCAGGAAGACCTGCAGAAATGTTCTGAGGCAGTGAGGTATCAGACATTTCAATTGTTCTGGTTATTTTGTTTGGTGTTTCACCTACCAGAATACTTAATGCATTTTCCTGAATAGCAATATTCTGTTCTAATTGGGTAATCAGAAGTTCTGTCGCTTGTTTCTGAGCGCTAGCCTGCTGCACTCCTAAAGACGTTGTATCACCACTTTCCCACATTTTCTGAGTAATCATTAAAGTATTACTACTCAGGTCCAAATTGGATTTTGCAATACCTAATTGTCTGTCAAGCATCAACAGATTGTAATATCCTTGCGCTATCGCTGCTACAACCTGAGTCTGAACTGCTTTTGACCCTTCATATGTCTGAAGATACTGCATTCTTGAAACTTCCTGCTGATTTTTGATTTTTCCCCAAATATCAGCTTCCCAGGAAAGATTAAAGGCTGCATTATAATCCTCAACATGATTTTGACCTAAAAATAAATTTAAGCTTTGCCCATTCATACTGTTTTTGGAAGGTCTTGAAATCTGTCCTGTTACCCCAAATCCTACATCAGGATATTGCATATATTTAGATTGCTTCAGTTTTTCCTGTGAAGCAGCCACCTGTTTTAAAGCAATCTGTAAATCATAATTATTTTTGATTCCCTTTTCAATTAATCCTTGTAAAATAGGATCATTGAAGAATTGTTTCCATTCCAGATTGGCAACACTTGCTGTATCGGCAGTCGCAGTATACTGAAACTTTTCGGGAAGCGGCAGATCCGGTTCCTTGAATGCCAATTTTGACACACACGAAACAGAACCTAATGCTATTGCGAATGTTAGAATAATATTTCTTACTCTTTTCATAGTTTTAAACTTTTAATTGAATACAAAACTTTGAGAGGTTTTTGTAGATGCAGGATTGTCTTTAGTAGGAGAAAATACTTTGCTTTCTAAACCATTGAGAATATATAAGTGATATTTGAAAAATTCTTCTTACGATCTCAATAAAATTTTAAACCATGTTTTTGTTTTAAAATTTTCTCAAAGTTTTGTAGTTCATTTTTTTAATTAATGAGGATTTGATAAAAGTTCTGCCTCCAGTTTTTGCCTTTGAAGTCTTTTCTTTTTCCTGCTAGGCATCTTTTCATGCAAGTACTGGAAAATAACATACATTACAGGAATGATGAAAATTCCGAAGATGACTCCTGTAAGCATTCCTCCCACTGTACTATATCCAATTGAGTGATTACCTTTGGCAGAAGCTCCCTGCGTCCAAACCAATGGTAGCATTCCCACGATAAACGCGAAAGAAGTCATCAGAATGGGTCTTAAACGTAGTCTTGAAGCCTGAAGAGCAGACTCAATTAATGATTTTCCGGCCTTTCTTCTTTGTACAGCAAACTCTACAATCAGGATAGCATTTTTGGCTAATAACCCTACAAGCATGATCAATCCTACCTGTACATAAATATTATTATCAATTCCTGCCAGTCCGGTGAACGCAAACACTCCAAATACTCCTGTCGGAATGGTAAGGATAATGGCAAAAGGAAGAATATAACTTTCATATTGTGCCGCCAGAAGGAAATAAACAAATAGAATACTTAAAAGGAATATAAATACGGTTTGTCCTCCGGTTTTAATTTCCTCACGGGTAATTCCTGTCCATTCATATCCGTATCCCCTTGGAAGCGATTGTTGAGCAACTTCTTCCACTGCTTTAATGGCATCTCCGGTACTGTAACCCGGTTTTGGAGTTCCATTAATTGTTACAGCGTTGAAAAGGTTGTTTCTTGTTACCGTTTCAGGTCCAAAAGTTCTTTTTAAAGTAACCAATGTTTTAGCAGGAACCATTTCTCCCATTTTATTTTTCACATAAATACCTTCCAGAGAGTTGGTATCTGTACGATAAGGAATGTCTGCCTGAGCCATCACACGGTAATATTTTCCGAATCTGTTGAAATCTGATACGAAGCTACTACCGAAGTAAATTTGCATCGTTTGCATCAGATCTGTTACAGAAACACCCAGCTGATTAGCTTTATCCGTATCTACATCAATTGTGTATTGTGGATTTCCTGCTGCATAAGTAGTAAAAGCAAAAGCAATCTCAGGACGTTTCATTAACTCCCCAATGAATTTTTGAGTGGTCGTTCCCAATTGCTCAAAAGAACTGTTGGTTTTATCCTGAAGCATAAATTCAAAACCGGAAACGTTACCAAAACCTTGTACTGTAGGGAAGTTGAAGAAGAAAGCATTGGCATCTTTCACCTGGCTTACCTTTCCTGTCAACATCGCTGCAATCTGATCGGGATCATTCATATCCCCACGTTTATCATAATCTTTCAATTTAATAAAACCTGCAGAATAAGGAGAAGCATTGGCATTACTGATAAAATTCATACCGTCAGCCACCCAAAGGTGATTCGTAGCTTTTTCAGCATTGATGATTTTATCAATCTGCTCAGTAGCTCTGTGGGTTCTTTCCAATGAGCTTCCAGGAGGAGTATTCACCGCATATAATACAAATCCTTGGTCCTCTGTTGGAATGAACCCTGATGGAGCTTTTTTAATAAGGAAAATACTTGTTGCTGTAATAAGAGCTAAGCCTCCTATCGCAACCCATTTATTTTTAATTAAAAATTTAAGACTGTAAATATATTTTCTGGTCATGCTGTTGAAACTTGCATTGAAGGCATTGAAGAATCTTGCTCCAAAACCTGTTTTATGACCATGTTCACCATGTTCTCCCTGAGGATCATTAAGGAACATTGCACATAATGCAGGGCTTAACGTTAATGCATTTACCGCAGAAATAAGAATCGCAATCGCTAAAGTAAAAGCAAACTGTCTGTAGAAAACTCCTGCAGGTCCTTGCATGAAACCTACCGGAATAAATACCGCACACATCACTAAAGTAATAGAGATAATCGCACCGGAAATTTCACTCATAGAGTTCATTGTTGCTTGCTCTACAGGCATTCCGGTTTGCTCCATTTTGGAATGGACCGCTTCTACCACAACAATCGCATCATCCACTACAATACCAATGGCCAGAACCAAAGCAAATAAGGTAAGCATGTTGATACTAAATCCAAACAACTGAAGGAAGAAGAAAGTACCAATGATGGCAACAGGTACTGCAATGGCAGGAATTAATGTAGATCTGAAATCCTGAAGGAAAATATATACTACAATAAATACAAGTATAAATGCAATAACAAGTGTTTCTACAACCTGGTGAATAGAGGCATCCAAAAAGTCCTTGGAATTGTACATGATAATTGGTTTCACTCCTTTAGGCAGCGTCGTTTCCATTACCTTTACCTGCTTCTCGATTTCAGTAAGGATTTCATTGGCGTTGGAACCAGCAGTCTGTAAGATGGCAAACCCTGCTACCGGTTTCCCGTCTACTCTGTTGGTTGCCGTGTAGGTATAAGAACCGAATTCTACTCTTGCTACGTCTTTTAATCTGAGGAATGATCCATCGCTGTTAGCTTTAATAGCAATGTTTTCGTAATCTTCCCCTTTATTAAGTTTCCCCTTATATTTAAGAATATACTCATAAGTTTCTTTACTTCCCTGTCCAAGACGACCCGGAGCCGCTTCAAGGTTATGATCTTTAATAGCTCCAAGAACTTCCTGTGGAGAAAGATTGTTGGCTGCCAGTCTGTCCGGTTTCAACCAGATTCTCATCGAATAGTCTCTTGTTCCGAATACCTGTGCCTGCGCAACCCCAGGAATACGCTGTATCTGAGGAATAACATTGATCTTTAGATAATTTTGAAGAAAGAGTTCGTCATATTGCTTTTCATCCTCACTGGTCAGTCCCATAAACATAATCATACTGTTCTGAACCTTCTGAGTTGAAATCCCGGCTTGCACTACTTCCTGAGGAAGTTGGCTCATTGCTTTAGATACACGGTTTTGTACATTTACGGCAGCATTATCCGGATCTGATCCCTGTTTGAAAAAAACACTCAGGGTCATCGTACCGTCGTTACTGGAGTTTGAGGTCATGTAGGTCATATTCTCAACACCGTTCACAGCCTCTTCAATAGGGGTGGCTACGGAACGGGCTACTACTTCAGCATTAGCACCAGGATAAAATGCCGTTACCTGTACACTCGGTGGAGCAATATCCGGAAAGAGGGCAATGGGTAAATTAAAGAGAGACAAAGCTCCCAATAATAAAAGTATTATGGAGATGACCGTTGAAAGTACCGGTCTTTCTATAAATTGTTTTAACATAAGAAGTTTATTTTTTTAAGTCTTCTGTATTTGAAACTGATGACAAAGGCTTTGCTCTCAGCAAGCTATCTGATGAAATGTTTTTAGGCTTGATTGATGCTCCGTCCTTTAAACTTCCAATTCCAGTGTATACGATTTTATCTCCCGGAGAAAGCCCTTCAGAAATAAAGTAATAGCTTTCCGTTTTTCCGGATATTTTGATAGGTTTCCCCGTTACTTTCTGATCTTTGCCCATAACATATACATAAGTTTTGTCCTGAATTTCGAAAGTAGATTCCTGAGGGATAACCACTGCATTGGAAATCAGTTGAGGCATACGCACTCTTCCGGTATTTCCAGTTCTCAAAGTTCCGTTGGCATTAGGGAAAACGGCACGTACGCTAATAGCTCCGGTTGTTTTGTCAAACTGCCCGTCTACGATACTTAATCTTCCTTTTTCAGGATAAGTGCTGTTATCGGCAATCACCAATTCTACCATAGGCATATTCTTTAGTTTTTCTTGTAAAGTGGCTCCCGGGTATTTGTTTTGGAAAGAAATAAAGTCCAGTTCACTTAATGAGAAGTAGGCATAAATTTCACTGATATCAGATAATAGAGTCAATGGATTAGGATCTGTTCTGGAGATCAAACTTCCTTTTTTGTAAGGAATTCTTCCAATATATCCGCTTACAGGTGCTGTAATGGTTGTAAATCCTACATTAATCCTTGCACTCCCTACAGAGGCTTTCGCTTGGGAAGCTGCGGCAACAGCTGCAGTATAATTTGCTTTTGCCGTTTTCAGTTGTACATCCGAAACTACTTTAGCAGCAACTAAAGGTTGAAGCCTGTCTACTTCTACTCTTGCTTTTTCAATGTTTGCATTAGCGGCCTGAAGATTAGCCTGAGCCATATTCATCTGCTCGCCATAGCTTCTTGAATCTATTTTAAATAAAGGTTGTCCCGCTCTTACATAAGCGCCTTCCTCTACATAAATTCTATCTAAATATCCATCTACCTGAGATCTTATTTCGACATTGTTTTTTCCCTCCAAAGCAGTCGGGAATTCTTGATATGTCGTAGCAGGAGAGGTAATAACGGTATAAACCGGAAGTTCAGGAGCTGGTGGCGCGGCATTGGATCCTTCTGCCGCTTTCGTACAGCTTTGTAAAAGAATTATACTTGAAATTAGTACAATAAACCTTGTTTTTTCAGGTATTTTCATTTTGGTTTAATTTTTTTAATGAAGTGTTAGATGTAAGTAATGTTTTTTGTGATAAATGCTGTATTTTTTCCTAACAGTGTTAATGATTTGTTCAAAAAAAATCACAGAATTTTTAATGTCCGATCTGATCGATAGTTTCCATAATTGAAAAATTTAATGTTAATTGATATATAAAAAAGATGAGGTGTAAGTGTGTTATTTTTACTAACAGTGTTAATTAATAAGGAAAAATGATTACCTTTATCATTCATAATTGGTAAAAGTTTGACATAATTAGTTTCTGTTTTAATTAGTTTTAAATGAATTGTTTGAATTAATTTAGTGTTAAGTTTCCTAACGGTGTTAATTTTTAATTCAAAAAAAAATTACAAAGATTTAACAAAAGCCGAAACCGTTTCGTCTAAAGTTGTCTTATTCATAGTAGCGGGGATGTCTGCATTACGCATCATCATAATGGAGATCATTCCGTGTACTGCTGAAAATAAAGCATGTGACATATGACAGGCATTATCCGGATTGGATCCGTTCTTTTTGATAATTTCATAAGTACACTCATAAATCAACTCCTGAAACGAAGAAAACTCTTTCTTCATTTGTCCTTTCCCACAACATTGCATTCCCAGCCCAAACATAAGCTGATAATATTCCTTATTCTTAAAAGCAAAATTCCAGTAAGCGTCTACGATAGCTACAAGTTGTTCTTCAGGAGTGCTGTGTTTCTTTTGAGCTTTTAATAATTCGATATGTAAATTATGAAAACCATCCAAAGAGATTTCAAATAAAATAGCTTCTTTGTTTTCAAAATAATCATAAACAACCGGAGCGCTATATTCTATGGCATCTGCTATTTTACGCATGGAAAGGGATGCCCAACCTTCAGTTTTAGCCAAAGTAAAAGCAGCCTGCAAAATATTTGCACGGATGGATTCCTTTTCTCTTTGACGACGTTCATGTAGGCCCATTTATATTTGTTTCTAACAGTGTTAGCAAAACTACAAACTTTTTGAGATATCTTCCAAATGATTTTTCACATTTAATAGGTAAGTATCAATTTTAGAACGGTATTGCATTGGGGCTGGAAGCTGGAAGAGTGGGAGCTGGAAGGTAGTTCAAATATATGATAATAAAAATCGATGATGGAGATCACCTAATTCAATCAGGTACCCATTAATTTTTTAAGACTTCAATAAATTCCATCTTTCCATATCCATCTTCCTTACCATATAACCAAAGAAATTTTTATCTTTGTGAACTAAAGAAAAAAGGATATGAATACTCCCTCAAATATGTTGGCACTAGGAACAAAAGCTCCCTTTTTTGAGCTTCCAAACCCATCAAAAACGAATGAACTTCAGTCTTTAGAAGAACTGAAAGGAGAAAAAGGTACATTGGTTATCTTTATGTGTAACCATTGCCCGTTTGTTCTTCATGTGATCGATAAGATCAACGAACTCTATGAAGATTATAATGATAAAGGAATCGAATTCATTGCAATCAATGCCAATAATATTGAAAAATATCCGGCAGATTCTCCAGAAAAAATGATTGAATTCCAGATTGAGAGAAAATTTGATTTCCCTTATTTATTTGATGAGAGTCAAGCTGTAGCCAAAGCTTATGATGCTGCATGTACTCCTGATTTTTATTTCTTTGATGATAAATTGGATCTTGTGTACAGAGGCCAGATGGATGATTCAAGGCCCGGAAATAATAAGGATGTAACCGGAGAAGATTTAATTATTGCATTTGAAAACCTTTTGGCCGGAGAAGCTCAGGAGGAAATTCAGAGACCAAGTATGGGATGCAATATTAAATGGAAATAATTTTTTAATTGAAAATGGAGAATTGAAAGTTGAAAATGATTTTTGATTGTCCGTATTACAATATAAGCTATAAGCTGTTCTTTTTGGAGCAGCTTTTTTCTTTAATTTAATATTAAAATCCAGCGGTGGTTTTAACCTCGCTCTCAAATTTCAAATCCACTTTTACCTTATTATCAGAATTATTCTTAATAAATTCTGAGGGTGTTTTCCCCGTATATTTTTTAAACATTCTGTTAAAATAGGTAACATTATTGAAACCACAACTATAACTACTCTCCGATATGGTTTTATCCTGCGCCATTAGCAAACATGCTTTATTGATACGATAGCGATTTACAAATTCTGTAAAGGTAATCTGAGTTGCTTTTTTAAAAAAATTGCAGAAGGCCGGTAATGTAAGGTTGGCCAGTTTTGCTACCTCTTCAATAGTAATTTCCTTATCATAATGATGCTCTACATAGGTGAAAATATTTTCAAGACGTGTTTTATTTTTGGTAATAATAGTGTAGGGCATGATCTGTTTATTTAAAAGCTCATAATCTTCACACTTGGAAAGTTCAAAAAGAATTTCTAATAATAATAAATATCTTTTGTAGCCTTCTGATTCCAGCATACGTTTTAGTTTAGGTAACATTGCTTTTTTTACCTTTTGATGAAAGCAGATTCCATATTTTGAGAGCTCCAGTAAATTTTTGATAAATCTGGCTTCTGTCTCCTGTTGAGGAAACTGAAGGATTTCTTCTTTGAACTGAAGTACTATTTCTTCATGAGGATCAGTAGAGTTCAACCCAAATCCGGAGTGAGGAATATTGGAACCAATCAAGACAAGATCACCATTGGTATAATTACTTTTATGATAACCAACATGCCGTGTTCCGTTCCCCGAAATGACGCATACCAGTTCGATTTCAGGATGATAATGATACTCCCACTTGAATTCCGAAATAGGAGAATTATTATGAATTGTCCGGAACGAGCTTTTCTCATTGGGGATTACTCTTTCAAAAGTAACTTTCATTTAATTAATCATATTTAATCACTAAAAATACTAATTATATTAATACTGTTCAAATATTGATTTACTGTGTTAAATTATTGTTAACTGAAATGCATTTATCTTAGCCGACAAGAAATGATTCAAATGAGAAATTTCAATATAAAGGCTGTATTATTTTTAAATTATTTTGTTTTCGCAATTCTTCTGAATTCTGTGGGGACAGTTATTTTGCAGGTACAGCAAAACTTTGGAATTTCAAAATCATCAGCGAGTGTTCTGGAAGGGTTTAAAGATTTACCCATTGCCATATGCTCATTCATCCTGGCTTCTTTTCTTCCTAAAATCGGAATTAAAAACTCTATGCTGGTTGCTTTGTTTTTGGTAAGCTGTATGTGTTTTGTAATGCCATTTTCTAATGCTTTTTGGGTATTTAAATTATTATTTGCCATTGTTGGGATTTCATTTGCTTTAATCAAAATATCAGTTTTTACATCAATCGGACTGGTAACAGAAACGGATAAAGAGCATTCGAGTTTCATGGGATATCTGGAAGGATTTTTTATGATCGGAGTATTGGCCGGAAATCTTTTGTTCAGTTTATATATTGACGATCATAATCCCAAATCAACCCAATGGCTCAATGTATATTGGGTGCTGGGTATACTTTCAGCTTTGTCATTTTTATTTCTATTCTTTTCAAAACTGAATGAAAAAGAAGTCAAAGGTGAGAAAACTGATTTATTAGGAGATTTAAAAAATAGTGTGAGCTTATTCAGTTATAAAAAAGTATTATTCTTTTTATTATGTGCCTTTCTTTTTGTATTGGTAGAGCAAAGCTTTCAGACATGGACACCTACATTTTATAAAGAGATTTTAAAAGTGCCGACTTCAATGAGTATTCAGGCAGGGGCCATACTGGCAGGAGCCTTTGCATTGGGAAGATTTTTATCAGGGTTCTTTTCAAAGAAATTCAGTTGGATTTATGTCGTTTCCTTTTGTGTAATTGGTTTTGCTATAAGCTTGTTATTGGTACTTCCATTGACCCATAATATCCATATTGACACAAATACAAGCTGGCTCAATGCTCCTCTTGTTGTTTATCTATTTCCTTTAATGGGAGGATTATTGGCACCAATCTATCCAAGTATTAATTCTGTAATTCTAGCATCAATTCCTAAATATTTGCATAGTGCTATGTCCGGATTGATTGTAGTTTTTTCTGCTATCGGAGGAACCATAGGATCTATTATTACCGGCTTTGTATTTCAGGAATTCAGTGGTCAGCAGGCATTTTATCTTTCTTTAATTCCGCTTTCGCTATTGATTACCTCAGCCGTTTTCATGAACAAATTAAAAATAAAACCTACTAAATAAAATGAATAATCAGCTTTACATAAACGAAATTCAAGTTCTTTTTGATGACGTACAGAGAGCGAAAATCTTTGAAGATCAAAAAATGATGACGGATGCTGTTCCTCTGTTTTCCATTGCTGAAATCAATGCAAAATATGAAGAGGAAAAACACGCTGAAGGTTTTGACCTAAACAAATTTGTGATGGCTCATTTTGATTTTTTAGGAGCCAGAGTTTCTGTTCGGGAAGAAGATCATCTTCCGATCAAAGAACACATTGAAAAACTTTGGGATGAACTGACCCGCACAGCTTATGAAGAAAAGGGAACTCTTTTAAAATTACCCAAGCCATATATTGTTCCGGGAGGGCGTTTCAATGAATTTTTCTATTGGGACAGTTATTTTATCATGCTGGGATTACAGGTTTCCGGGAGATTGGAAATGATGGAGAATATTGTTGAAAACTGCTCCTATCTTATTCAAAATATCGGTTTTGTACCCAATGCCAGCAGAACTCATTTTTTAAGCAGGTCGCAGCCTCCTTATTTTTCATTGATGCTGGATCTTCTTTTTGAAACGACAAAAGATGAGAATATATATATAAAGTATCATGACAGTTTAGAAAAAGAATATAATTTCTGGATGAACGGTGAAAAGGAACTTGAAGAAGGTTCCGGGATAAAAAGAGTAGTTAAAACTCATGAAGGGGATATTCTGAACCGTTATTATGATGCAGAAAATGAGCCTCGTCCTGAAAGCTATTTGATAGATATTGAAGATCGTAAAAGTGCTTCAGGAGACGAGTTTTACAGAAATATAAGAAGTGCCTGTGAATCCGGCTGGGATTTTTCCAGCAGATGGTTTGCAGACGGAGAACATATACAGACGATTGAAACACTGAACCTTGCAGAGGTTGATCTGAACTGTCTTTTATGGCATTTGGAAATGACTTTGGCAAAATCTTCGGCGCTTCAACATCATATTGATAAAGAAAATTATTTTACTGAAAGAGCAGCAAGACGCAGACAGATGATCAACAAATACTTCTGGGATGAAAATACGAAGAATTACAAAGATTATCATATTAAAAAAAACACAAAAACACCGTCTGAACATATTGCTGCTCTTTACCCTTTATTTTTAGGAATTGCCAGTCAGGAGCAGGCAAATGCGGTTGCTGATCATATGGACAGAAAATTCTTATACCAGGGTGGTTTAGTTACTACCACAAAAAAAACCGGTCAGCAATGGGATTTACCTAATGCATGGGCACCTTATCAATGGTTAGGTTTTAAAGCCATGAGAAATTACGGGTTTAATGATTTGGCAGAAAAAATAAAAAATAACTGGTGCTCCAATGTAGAAAGAGTCTACAAAAACACCGGAAAATTAATGGAAAAATACAATGCATTAGATACAGAAACAATAGCAGGCGGAGGGGAATACCCCAATCAGGATGGATTCGGTTGGACGAATGGTGTGTATTTAAAACTACAACAAAACTGAAACAAACAACAAAAAATATAGATATGAAAAAAAAGTCAATTTTTTTAATCGCCGCAACTGCTGTATTATACTTTAATAAGGCATATGCACAAGAAACTCCACAGGATTCTGCGAAAGTTTCTTCTATCGATCAGATTGTTATTACTGGAAATTCCAGTCCTAAGAAAAAAATAGAATCGAGTACTGCGATCTCTACATTCAGTGCTAAAGAAATTCAAAAACAAAACCCAATCAGTGCTGCTGCTTTGTTACAAAGAGTTCCGGGATTTGCGGTAGAAACTTCCGGAGGTGAAGTAGGAAATAACCTTTTCTCAAGAGGGATTCCTTCAGCGGGAGGATATGAGTTTGTACAGGTACAGGAAGACGGCCTTCCGGTTTTTGAAGACGGAGCTCTTCAGTTTGCCAATGCCGATAACTTTTTCCGTGTTGATAATTCTGTAAGCAGGCTGGAAGCTTTAAGAGGAGGATCAGGTTCTATTTTCGCCACCAACTCTCCGGGAGGTCTTATCAACTTTATTACCAAAGAAGGAACCAATGATTTTAGAGGGACAGCAAAAATTGAAACCAGTACTTATGGACTGATGCGCACAGACCTGAATCTGGGTGGGGCTTTGGTTAAAGATAAATTGTTTTTTAATGTAGGAGGTTTCTACAGATCTGACGACGGGATCAGAAAAACAGGCTTTAAAGCTAATAATGGAGGACAGATAAGAATGAACCTGAAATATGTCTTTGATAAAGGCTATGTTAAAGTATATTATAAAAAACTGGATGACAGAAATACCTTCTTCCTTCCTATTCCTTTGATACAAAACGGAAATAAGCTGAAAGGATTTGACGGATTTGATCCTAATTACGGAACATACAGCTACAGAGCAATTAGCCAATTGAATATTCCACAAGCGGGAGGAGGCTTTTTTAGCAGAAATTTAGAAGATGGTATTCATCCTAAAGTGGATGTACTGGGAGCTGAATTTAAATATGATCTTGGAAACAATTTCAGCGTTTTAAATAAGACCAGATACACTAATATTAATATGAATTATACTGGTATTTTCCCGGCTGGAGGTCCTAAAACGGCTTCTGAGTTTGCAAAGGATATGGGAATGACCAATTACCAGTATTCATTAGTAAGTAATGGAGCCATTGTAAATCCGGCTTATGTTCAAAAATTAGGATTCTGGGCTATTGACAAACAGATGAATAATTTTGTCAACGACTTGCAATTGAATTATAAATTTGACAAAGGGAATGTTACCGCCGGTTTCTATAAATCAAACTGGAAATCTCAACAATACTGGAATTGGAGTAATATTCTGACTACTGCAACAGATCGACCTGAATTACTAAATCTGGTTGATCCTTCGCTAAGTCCGAATGCTACGGGATACTCCAAAACTTATAACGGGGTTACCGATATGACATTCCTGCAAAGAAATACACAAACCCAGGGAAGTTTAAATGATCTGTATGTAAATCTGGATTATAATGTTACCGATGCATTAAGCCTTAACGGAGGAATTCGTTATAGCCATGATTATTATAAAGGAAGTTTTGCGAATACGACGACTGCCAATTTAAATAATTCAGGCTTAACAACTGACGGTACTCATGGTTTTAATACCACAACGGCAGATGATAATATGAGTGTGTTGGGAAATAAATTCACTTACTGGAACTATAATATTGATAAAGTTTCTTTCACGTTGGCAGCCAATTATAAGATCAACAGAGAGAATGCAGTGTATGCACGTTTCTCTAATGGCTTCCGATCTCCGAATGAAGAAGCCTATTATAATTATTTTTCCAATCCAAACCCTGACAAACCTTTAAAATCAGTTTCAACAAATCAGCTAGAGGTAGGATACAAGTATTACTCTCGTACTTTTGATGTAGCAGTGATTCCGTTCTATTCCTCATTAAAAAATCTTTCGTTTACAGACGTGTTCTCTGATGGTAGATCAGAAAATATTTTTGCCAATACAAGAAATTTTGGGGTAGAAATAGAGGGGTACGCTCGTTTATTTAATAATGTACTTGAGGTCGCTTTCAACGGAACCATTCAAAATCCAAAATATAAAAACCTTGAAGCAGGAAGTTTGCTGGAAGGAAATACCGTGAGAAGAATGCCGAAATTCTATTTTAATATTGCTCCGGCAGTGAATATAACAAAATCATGGCGAGCTTATGTAAGTATGAATTATTACGGAAAACGTTTCCAGGATGAGTTGAATGTCCAGACGTTACCTTCTTTCACCGAATTTGGAGCCGGAATGTCTTATCAATTAGGAAAGATTCGTTTTGCGGTGGATGGAACCAATATCTTTAATACTATTGGTATTACAGAAGGAGATCCAAGATCGGGATCACCAACAGGAGATGGAATCATCATGGCGCGACCAATTATGGGGGCTGCAGCCAGAGCTTCTATTACTTTAGATTTCTAATACTCTATTTCTTTATAACACAAAACCGTCAGAAACTATTTTCTGACGGTTTTTTTATTTCTAGCAGATTGAGCAGATGCTTATATGATAAAGCTGCTGTTATTTTAGACAGCCTGCCTGATCCGCGAGAATGTAATTATTTCATTGTAATAAAATAAATTAGTGAATAAGAAGAGTTCTCCACAGATCACATATCTCACTTATGTTTATGCTTTAAGCATCATTTTTTTTAATAAAATCTGCACTATCCGTTCAATCTGCGAGAAAATAAATAATACAATATAGTATCAGATACATCTGAATGAATTGTAGACAATAAGAATATCTCAAGCTTTCTTATTCGGATAACAGTACTTATTTTAAAAACGGATTATATTGTTTTTCAAACCCAATCGTTGTTGGGTTTCCATGTCCTGAAAAAACCTGAGTATCATTATCTAATACAAAAAGTTTTGTTTTAATTCCATCGATCAATTGCTCATAGTTTCCTTTGTATAAATCAGTTCTTCCAATACTTCCTTCAAAAAGCACGTCTCCGGAAATCATGAATTTCTGATTGTCATTATGGTAAACTACACTTCCCGGAGAATGTCCCGGAACATGATAAATTTTAAACTTTTCTCCGTCCAGATCCAGCTCATCTCCTTCTTGTAGATATTCAACATCTACCTTTACCGGATCTATTTTCATCCCGAATCGTACCCCGCTTGCCTGAAGCATATCCAATACTTCCTGATCTTCCTGATGCATATTGACAGGAACTTTAAAAGTATCAAATGCCCACTGAAGCCCGAATACATGGTCAATATGAGCATGGGTAAGAAGGATTTTCTGAACATGCAGACCTTTCTCTTTAATGAAATTATCTATAGCCTGGGTTTCCTGTGTATTCATATTTCCCGGATCTATCAACCACGCGTTTTTATTTTCGTTATAAAGGATATATGTATTTTCGCTTGCAAAATTGAATACGAAGCCTTGAATCTGAAGCATATCTGAATATTTTTAATGTCAAAAATACGATATTATTAAGAAAATGGCTATTTTTCGTTATCTTCGTCATAATGAAAACTTTGCGCATACTTTTACTTTCTTTGGGAGGCCTGGTATTTGGACAGAATATCCAGAGTGTCCAGTTGTTTAATCCACAAACTAATGATGAAACTCCTGTAATCAAGTTCGGAGAGCAATTGATTCTGAGTTTTGATGATCTTACAAATGGCAGCCAAATTTATCGGTATACCATTAAACATTACGATAGAAACTGGAATGATGATAACCTCTTTTTTACAGAGTTTGCCAATGGAAACATGAATGATCTTATTGATCAGTTTCAGTATTCTTTTAATACTTTACAGGCTTACACCCACTATAAGCTGACTTTTCCAAATGATAAGATTCAGCCGAAAATCTCAGGGAATTATGAGCTAATTGTCTATAAAGATTCTGTGGATAAACCCCTTTTTAAAAGACGGTTTTATCTGATAGAGAATGGAGCTACTTTAGCTTTGAATGTTTCAAGGATTGCTGATGCGAAGAATCCCAATGTGAATCAAAGGGTAGAAGTCAATGTTGTTCCTGCAGCAGGAGATCTTTCTTCAAATGTCAACTCCATGAGCTTGAATGTAATGCAGAATAACAACCCAAATATGGTTATTCCTAATCTAAAGCCAAGCAGTGTGTTAGGAAATCAATTGCTTTTTCAGCAAATGAATCTTGTCTTTCCCGGTGATAACGAATTTTATTATTTCGATAATAAAAATATGAATATGGCAGCAGATATGGTGAGGGCCACTGAAATAAAAGATGATGTCAACCAAACCTATTTGTATCCTGTATGGGCTTTCCCACTGAATTATCAATATCAGCCTGATGTCAACGGTGCATGGTATTATAGAAGAAATGACTTGGGAAGGGAAAGGGATGCGACAAGGGAAGCAGATTATTCCTGGGTACATTTTTCTCTGGAATCAGATCCTGTGGATAAAGAAATTTATGTTTTGGGAGGATTTAATAACTTTTTACCAAGCAAAGAGAATCAGATGCAATATGATGCCGCCAGTAAACAATATGTAGCAAAGATATTTTTGAAACAAGGTTTTTACAATTATGTATTGGTGACAAAAGAGGCTAATGGCCCATTGAATTTCGGTGAAGTCAACGGAAATTTCTGGCAAACAGAAAACCTGTATCAAGGATTTCTTTATTATGCTCCTTTTGGAAGAAATTATGACGGCTTAATGGGATATGGTGAATTCAGAACCCCGGTCGGAAATAAACGCTAAGAAAATTTTACTTAAAATAATCTATATGAATTGATTTTATATAGATAAGTATTTAAAACTAATGAAAGCTGTTTCTTTTGAAATAGCTTTCATTTTTTATGTAGACTATGATAAATACTGGTTTTTTTTTAATATTTTATTGATTTTTAGCAAGTTAAAATGTAATGCACTGCATCGTGAAAAATATTAATTCACAAAATGTTGATTTTATATTAATTTTTTTCATGTAAAATAAAAATTTTGATAAAATTATTTTTAAAATATTTTCTTTTTTTTAAAATCATCATTGTGTTTTATTTATTGATTTATAATATCTATTGAGTTTTATTCAATAAAAAATTGCTTTTGTTTAGAAAAATCATAAATTCGTTTTCACATTTAACAAATATTATTATGAAAACAAAGTTTATTCTAGTAGCAAGCGTTGCTGCCTGCTCATTCGTTTTTGGACAAAGCATCCCATCAAAAGTAATCTCAGGGAAGGACGGTTTACACGCAGATTTTTTAAGATTTGATAAAAGCGGTCCTACTTTTCAAGGAAGTCCGGTTTTATTTGATGAAACTTCCCAAAGACTTTTGTCGACTGAGTCGCGTAGGTTGGGATTGGAGAAAGATGCTTTAGGTTTTGAAACCCATAGATTTCAACAAACAGTAGATGGTATTCCTGTGGAATATGGAATGATGGCTGTTCAAACCAAAAATGGAAAGATTGTAGGCGAATCAGGAAAATGGGTTCTTACATTACCGACTAAAGGAATGGAGAAAAAAGCCAATATTTCCGAAAGTATCGCATTGCAAAATGCCTTATCATTTGTAGGAGCTGATTCATATAAATGGCAAAATAAGGAAGAGGAAGATTTCCTTAAAAAAGAAGCCAATGACGCAAATGCAAGCTTTGCTCCAAAAGGGGAATTGGTATACTATTCAGATCCTACTGATGAAAAGTTGAAGAATTTAACATTAGC
Source organism: uncultured Chryseobacterium sp. (assembly GCA_963518055.1). Lineage (GTDB taxonomy): Bacteria > Bacteroidota > Bacteroidia > Flavobacteriales > Weeksellaceae > Chryseobacterium. The sequence goes on along the minus strand of CAUQIC010000002.1, from coordinate 290,375 downwards.
TTACAAATTTGATATCTACGCAGAAAAACCATTAAGCAGACAATATGTTTTTGTAGATGCAAAAAATGGAAAAGTTTTAGGAGTAGACGCTATTATTCATGAAGTAAATGCTCCAGGAACTGCAACAACAGGCTATAGTGGCAACAGAAATATTGTAGCAGATTCATACAACGGAAGCTACCGACTAAGAGAGACCGGAAGAAATGCCGGAACTGCTGTAGAAACCTATAATCTTAAAAAAGGTACCAATTATTCATCCGCTGTAGATTTTACAGATACAGATAATGTATGGAATAATGTCAATGCCAATAAAGATCAATATGCTACCGATGCGCACTGGGGTGCAGAAATGACTTTGGATTATTTATATACAAAATTCGGAAGAAAAAGTATTGATAATAATAACTTTGCCATCAAATCCTATGTTCATTATTCAACCAACTATTTCAATGCATTTTGGGATGGTTCCAGAATGACTTATGGTGATGGAAGTGCATCTACAAATGGTGGTAAACCACTTACAGCTATTGATGTTTGTGGACATGAGATCACCCATGGGATGACTTCTAAGACGGCAAACCTTGTATACCAGAGAGAACCGGGAGCATTGAATGAAGGTTTCTCTGATATCTTTGGAAATTCAATAGAACGTTGGGCCAGACCTACCCAGGCAAGCTGGACATTGGGTGAAGACTTCAGTTATGTGATCAGAGACATGTCAAACCCTAATGCTTATAGCCAACCGGATACTTATAAAGGGAAATACTGGAAAGATGCAACCACTACAGGTTGTGCCGTACCGGGACAAAATACCAATGATTATTGCGGTGTTCACACCAATTCTGGAGTTCTTAATTTCTGGTACTACTTATTGGTAACCGGAGGGTCAGGAACAAATGATAATAGCTTTGCTTACAACGTATCCGGAATAGGTTTGGATAAAGCCGGAGCAATTGCCTACAGAACATTAACAACGTATCTTACCTCATCATCTACCTATGCCAATGCAAGAACGTATTCTCTTCAGGCAGCTGCAGATCTATACGGTGCAGGAAGTAATGAAGTTACACAGGTTACCAATGCATGGAATGCTGTAGGTGTTGGTGGAGGAACTTCTTCTGCAGGACTGGTTGCTGCAGCCTCTAATGCTTCTCCATATACAATCAGCCCGAATCCGGCAACAGACAAATTCGAAGTGGTATTTGAAGGAAAAGCTGGAAAAGGAATTGTAGAATTAGTAAGCCTGACCGGTAAGAGAGAAATCTCCGAAAAGGTTACCCTTACCGACGGAACAAACAAAGTTAACATTCAACTGCCATCTAATCTTCTTCCGGGAGTATATGTGGTAACCGTAAATGGACAGAAAGCCGGAAACTTAATGAAAAAATAATTTCTTATATATCTTGAACAAAGAGTTTGTCTCTCCATAGGGGCAAACTCTTTTTTTATATATATTTCTTAAGATTTTATTTTGAAATAAAGCTAGTTTTAAACATATTATTCACTTAAGAATGATATTTCTCATTTATTTTATTTTTGAATTATGAAGTCACTGTAGATTGAAATATATTTTTTTAAATTCGCGAAACCCTTTATTAATAGGGGTAATCTAATAAAAAAATATAAAAAATGAAGCGAATTATTTTATTTTGCTGCGCAGTTTCTCTGTGCCTTATTTCCTGTGTAAGGGATAATACCAATGAAGAGATTTCAAATTCTGACCAATATCAGAAATTGGGACGTTTTGACAGTAAACCTTTTAGTTGGGATGTCTCTACTGTTGGCAAGGATCATATCTTTATTGGTGATAACAGTACGAAGTCTGTTAATCCTACTACAGGAAAAAATATAAGTATTAACAGTTCGACAGTCTATCCGGGAGCTGTATATCCTTTAAACAGAATTGAAAATTTTGCATTTGATTCAGAAGTTAATTATGATAAGAATCCATATGATTTGATTTTTGGTTTTTCCAATCCATATGTTATTGAAGGAATAGATAGCCCAAAAGGATTTACTACGTATAGTAATAAGCTCTCTCAGGCAGTAACTTCTAAAAATTTTAATGATTATATCAACTCTGGTGTGAAGAAAAGTGTTGATTATTCGGCAACAGAATGTTACAGCTATTCAGATGTTCAGAAAGCCCTTTCTTTTAATGTCGGATTAGGTACAATTTTCACTACGAAAATGTCTCAGAATACTCATACTACAAAATATAAGAGTATCTACTTTGCGAGACTTGTAGCCACTTCATTTGATGTGATATTCGAACCTAGCAAAAATGGATTCTTTAAATCAGCGGAACACAATAATGATGCTAAAACCATTCAGCAAACAGGAGTTCCTTCTCAGTATTTTACCAGTAAGCCTTATTTTACCAAGCAGGTAACCTATGGAAAGTATGCTTACTTGGCTATTGAAAGTGAGTATTCTTATGAAAAAGTAAAATCAGCAATTGAGGCTACATTTAATATCTGGAAAGTTTCAGGTGGAGGTGGATTTAGCCAGGAAACGACAGAGATTTTATCAAAATCTGTAGTAACTGTTATGACTACGGGAGATAAGAGCACTGAACCTTTCTGGGGAAATTCATTGGATAACTTATATTCTATGTTCAATGTAAAATTTGACTCTAATTTTTATGGGTACCCTATCTTTACTCAAATGAGAAGTGTAGCTACAGATGAAACCCTTGAACTGGATAATCCTACCAGTGTAGACAAAGCTAAATTAATAACTTATGTTTACAAAGGAGATAAACGTTGGACCGGATTCGGAGGGGTGAAAGTGATTAACCTGAAAGCAAATTCTAATAACGCTAATGAATTCTCCAGAATGGACATTGATATCTCATTCAAAAGTAATAGCTCAGGTGCTACCATTACAAGATCCTACACTAAATATTTTACACCAACCTCTACTTCTATCCACATTCCTGAACAATTATTTAAGGAAGGCTTTAAACTTGATCATAACTGGGTAGGAAGAACCTGGGACGGAGAATCTGAAACGATGACCAGAATAACACTGTATGACAAAGCAGGTAACAGAGTTTCTGTTCCACATACTACAGAATTTGCATGGTTTGGTTCCTATGATAATTTTTAAATTGTAATAAAAACAAGCCATAAAAAATTAAAAGGGCTGCTTCAAGATGAGGCAGCCCTTATATATTCTGAAATATGATTATACTAAGTAAAAATCATTCATTTTTTCTTCACAAAGTGTTTTTACCACTTCAATCCATCGGTCTTCATCATTGAGACAAGGAATATAATGGAAATTTTCTCCACCTCCGTGCATAAATTGCTCTTTCCCTTCTACAGAGATTTCTTCTAATGTTTCAAGACAATCTGATACGAAAGCAGGACAAACAATGGCCAGATTTTTCACTCCTTTTCCGGGAATAGTTTCCAGTGTTTCGTCTGTGTAAGGCTCAATCCATTTGTCTTTTCCCAATCTTGACTGGAAAGAAACAATTGTCTTTTCTTTGGGAAGCCCCATCTTGGCAATCACAGCTTCTGTTGTTTTATAACATTGATGTCTGTAGCAGTAAGCATTGTGAGTATCTACCTGACTGTTGATACAATTGGCATCATCTATTTTACAGGTTTTTGAAGGATCTGTTTTATAGAGATGTCTTTCCGGAACTCCATGATAAGAAAATTGTAGCGCATCAAAATTTTCAGGCAACTTTTCCTTGATACTTTCTGCCAGACAGTTGATATAAATATCTCTATTGTAAAAAGGTTGAATATAATTGATTTTTACCTTTGGAAATTTCTTTTTTCTTACTTCTTCAGCCATTTCAATAACTGTTTCCGTGGTACTCATTGCGTACTGAGGATATAAAGGGAAAAGAACGATTTCAGAAATACCTTGATCTACTAATTTTTGAATCCCGGTTTCAATGCTTGGTTCTGCATATCTCATCCCGATTTCTACCGGAACATCTACCAGTTTCTGAAGTTTTTTCTGGATCTTTTCAGTAATGACGATGAGAGGAGATCCTTCATCTGTCCAAACTGTTTTATAAGCTTCGGCAGATTTTGCAGGTCTTGTGTTTAAGATAATTCCACGAACAAGAAGAGCACGGAAAATCCAGCGATAGTCGATCACTCTCTCATCCATCAGAAATTCATCAAGATATTCCTTTACATCATTTACAGCCGTAGATCTTGGAGATCCAAGATTAACCAGTAAAATTCCTTTTTTATTCAATATTTCTAATTTTAATTATAAACAGACTTTTCAAAATCTGTTATCAATTGTAATCCTTTAGCAAAGGTATTGTTTTCAATTGAGCCATCAGGCTCAAACTTACCCTTTATCCCTTTTATTAAAAGCTGATGTTTGTCATTTATTTTTGCTCCCAAAGTTTTTAAAAGCAATAATAATTCTTCATGACCTTTTTCACCACTGGCGGAACCTGTAATTACGGCAACAGGCTTGTCAGAAAAAACATTGGTGGAAACGCACCATTCCAGTAAATTTTTTAATCTGCTGGGAATGCTGAAAATATATTCCGGAGTAGAAAATATAACTCCTGCAGAACCGTCGATATCTTCTCTGATCTTAATAATTTCCTCAGGGGTATTGATATCCGTTAATGAAGTATCAAAATGGGGAAGAATAGCAAGATCATCATAGAGTTGAAAATTAATGTCGGGAGTTTTTTCCAATACCTGTTCAATAAGTTTCTGATTACTGGAATCTTTCGTAGCACTTCCAATAATGACCAAAATTTTCTTTCCGGAAGCCATGAATTATTTTATCCGTTTACAGCCTCTACATTTTCAACCAAATCAGGGACGAATTGTTTTAGAATACTTTCAATTCCGTTTTTAAGAGTAGCCGTAGAGCTTGGGCATCCCGAGCAAGCTCCCTGTAAAAGCATTTTTGCCGTTTTGCTGGCTTGATCATATTCCATTAAAGAAATTTTTCCCCCATCATTTTCTACTGCTGGCGCTACATACTCATTTAAAATGTCAGAAATTTTCTGTTCATCATCCGTATAATCTCTGTTAATGATTTTTTCAACAGGATTTTCGTGTTTCTGAGGTTCAATTTTTGATATTTCACCTCCATTTTGTAGGTAATCTGAAATAAGAGCACGTACAGTCATCATTACCTGATGCCATTCGACAGAATTATTTCTTGTAACGGCTACAAAGTTATCAGAAATAAAAACTTCTGTTGCAAAGTCAAATTCTTTAAATATAGCCTGAGCTAAAGGAACTCCTTCTGCTGCTTCTCTCGATTTTACTTCTACGAAACCTTCCATCAGTAATTTGCTTGATACAAACTTCATTACATTAGGGTTAGGAGTCATTTCAGCATAAATCTGATACATTTCTTTTTTCTTCTGCAGATAGATTCTTGGATTGGCCAATAGTTCATCTTCAACAACATTTTTCAGACTTTCTACTACATGTTCCCATTCCACTGTGTCTTGCTTAGCCACTGCCACAAAATTAGCCGTAATGAAGATTCTTTCTACAAACGGATAATTAAATAGCTCTTGTGCTAAAGGAATTTCTGAAATATCAGAGTTTCTGTCCAATTCTAAAGACCCTGGAATCAGATTGTAATCTGCCACAAATTTCATCACTTTCGGGTTTTCAGTTGGTTCTATAAGTACGGTACGCATTTTTTCGTTAAATTTGAGTTACAAAAATACGCATTAGAAGTTAGAAGCTGAAAACTGAGAGTTAGATTTTTGCTATCGCTGTAATTTAGAAGTTAGATACTAAGAATTAAAGAGGAGTAAAAATATTATTTTCAAACTAGCTTATTTTTAAATTTTCAAATTAAAACTATGGCACTTGTAAAAGAACTTTTAGGTAAAATACCACAGATTGGAGAGAATAGCTTTTTAGCGGAAACCGCTACCATTATTGGAGATGTGACAATGGGAAAAGATTGTAGTGTTTGGTATAATGCTGTGATCAGAGGGGATGTAAATTACATCAAAATGGGAGATAAGGTGAATGTTCAGGATAATGCAATGCTTCATTGTACTTATCAAAAATATCCTTTGAATATTGGTAATAATGTCTCTATCGGACATAATGCGATTGTTCATGGTTGTACCATTCACGACAATGTATTGATCGGAATGGGAGCTATCGTAATGGATGATTGTTTAGTTGAAGAAAATTCAATTGTAGGAGCAGGTTCTGTAGTGACTCAAGGAACTCATATTAAGTCCGGGGAAGTCTGGGGAGGAGTTCCGGCGAAGAAAATTAAAGATATCAATGCCCAATTGCTGGAAGGAGAGGTTAATAGAATTGCAGATAACTATGTAAAATATTCTTCCTGGTACAAAGAAAACGTTAAGGATTACGAATTATAGCAAAGATCAAGATTCAAAAGTTGTAGAACTGAGTTGGAGTACTCCCCACTTTTTGGGAGTAATACAGAGATACGCTAAAATCTGATATCTTGTCATCTTAAAAATCGAAAAAGCTTCATCCCCAGGATGAAGCTTTTTCGATTTGATTTATTGAACCTTTGCTTTATTTATTATCCGGGGTGATGAGTCGTATTTTCCCGTTGATACATTTAAGAGATGTTGGGGGAGTAAGCATCACACAATCAGACATAATATTATATTTTTCATTAAAAATCCTTACTTTATCCGTATACTCATTAATTCTTGGCAAAATAGAAGTTTCTATTTTTTTAGGATAGGCAATATATTGTTGAGGACCGCCACAGGATTTTACTCCCATTGGAGCAAACGTCCATTGACTAGCATCCGTGCATTCTTCACCGGAGACTTCGGATTCAATAGATGCTTTTAATTTATCCAACTGAGCCTGATCGTATTTCTGACTGTCTTCATTGGCCGGTCGATCAGCAATATCTATAGGTTTATTAGTATTTGTATTCTTGGCCGTATTACAAGAAATGAAAGTAAATACAGAACATAATGCTATTAAGGGAATATAAATACGATTTTTTTTCACAATTATTTTTTTTCTTTTAAAGAATTTTCAAAACTTGTGCCAAGGTAAGAAATTCAAATTCATTTCCGTATTTTTGACGGCGATGAATAATCATTTTTTTGACTTAATAGAATATACCAACAGAAGTGTTTTCTTAACCGGAAAAGCCGGAACAGGAAAAACAACATTTCTTAATGACTTTGTAAGACGGACTAAAAAGAAACATATTGTAATAGCTCCTACCGGAATTGCTGCTATCAATGCAGGTGGAGTTACGATACATTCTATGTTTGGTTTGCCTTTGAGAACCTTTCTACCTACTACAGAAAGGATAGATACCAGTTTGGCGAATAATATTGCCGATCTGATGCCTCATTTCAAATACCGTAAAGATAAACTTAAGCTTTTAAGAGAAGTTGAGATCATTATTATTGATGAGGTTTCCATGCTAAGAGCAGACGTTCTGGATATGATGGATTTTTCTTTGCGATTTATCCGAAGAAATAATCAGAGATTCGGTGGAGTGCAAATGCTGTTCATCGGGGATTTATTTCAGCTGCCCCCCGTAGTGAGGGATGAGCATATTTTAAAAATGTACTACAACTCACCATTCTTTTTTGATAGCCACGCGATTAAAGAGATTCCTTTGGTTACCATTGAGCTGACGAAAGTGTACAGACAATCTGATGAAGGGTTTCTTGAAATTCTAAATGCTATCCGTGACGGAGACGTTGCAAAGATTGATTTTGACCACTTAAATGCCAGATATGATCCTACTTTTGATATGGGTAAGGAATCTTACGTTTATTTGTGCTCTCACAATAAGATGGCAGATGAGATTAATCAGGAAAAACTGACTGAGATAAAAGTTGATGCTAAGACCTATGAAGCAAAGCTTGTGGGTGATTTTAAAGAAAACCAGTTTCCCAATGATCAGTTTTTAGAATTAAAAATCGGTGCACAGATCATGTTCATCAGAAATGATATTTCCGGAGAAAAGAAATATTTTAATGGTAAGCTAGGTGAAATTATTGGTCTGGATGAAGATGAAATCCGCGTTGTTCTGGAAGGAAGTGAACAGGAAATTACCGTAAAAAAAGAAACATGGGAGCAGAAAAAATATTTTCTGGACACTGATAAAAATATCAAAGAAGAAGTATTAGGGAGCTTTGAACAGTTCCCGATAAAACTGGCCTGGGCCGTTACAATCCATAAAAGCCAGGGATTGACGTTTGATAAAGTAATTATTGATGCCGGAAAAAGTTTTACCGCCGGTCAGGTATATGTAGCTTTATCCCGTTGCCGTACATTGGAAGGAATTGTTTTGAAATCAAAAATTACTCCTGAAGTTATTTTTAAAGATAACAGAATTCTTCATTTCCATAGTGATACAGTAGTTAATGATCAGGTGGAAGCCATACTGAATCAGGAAAAATATGACTACAGTATCAGAAAAGTCCTTCGTACAGTAGATTGTGTCTGGTTCTTGAAAGAAGTTGAAGATTGGAATAAGCTTTCAATTGTTACTAAAAACATTGACCATGTGAAAACCAATCAGCTTTATCTTCAACTGAAGCATGAAGCAGCTAACCTTGGGAAAATTTTTGAAAAACTTGAACGCATCATTTTCCAAAAAGTCAATAACTTTATTGATCAAAAAGAAGAGTGGTCTGAAATTGAAAATAAAACCAAAGGTGCCGTTAATTTTTTCTTTGTAGAAACCAGAGATAAAATTTTCAACCCTTTAAAAGAGTTTTATGCAGAAATAAAAGGGGTAAAAGGATTAAAACAATATAACGAAGAATTTAGAGACTGGTTAGAAGATGTTGAAGAATATCTCAATAGCCTCAAAGATATTTATCTTCTTGAAACTAAACTTTTAGATGAGAAGAATAATAAAGAAATCAACCTTAAAATTGCAAAAGTTCCTTCGCAAGTGTTGACTTTTCAGTTATTTGAAGAAGGAAAGACTATCGGAGAAATTGCATTAGAGAGAGGATTGGTAAAAGAAACTGTCATTGGCCATCTCGCCAAATTTGCCGAACAGGGATTGTTGGATATTGCACGAGTAATTACATCAGATAAGATCAAAGCTTTTGAAGATGAATTCTATAAAAATCCTCACGAGACCTTAACAGAATGGAAGAATGCTTTGCCAAGCCATTTTGAATTTAATGAAATCCGGATTTTGATTAATCACTACAATTATAAAAAAGAAAAGAATTCATAACGAATTCTTTTCTTTTTTGAAAGTGAAGATTGTAAAAACGATTGTGAGAGTTAATTAAGGATACATCGTATTGATGGTATTAATATCTCCGGTTGTAAAACCTGTTCTATTATAAGTAAAGGTGGTATTATTGGCCCTTTTAATAGTCGGTTGGCCGTTTTTAGAATAAGAATTAGGCCAGTACATCATCACTGAATTGATGTTGAAAGGACCTATATCCGTTCCGGAATTATAAATGTTAAAATTATAAGCCTGTCCATCCTGGATATTATTCCAAAGAATGGTTACGTATTGATCTCTGTCTTTACGAGTATGTTCGTGATAAAGCCCCACGGTATGTCCCATTTCATGAATAACTGATCCCACAGAAATATACTGATCCAGAGAAACGGTCTGCTTTCCTCCCTGATACCCAATATGAGCCCACCCATCTGCTCCGGATGAACTTCCAAAAATAAACTCTACGTAATTGGATTGATTAGTACGGGGAATCCATTGAGTATTGGTCTTAGAGTTATACTCATTGACAGCACTGGTAATTTTGTTTGCATTGATGGAGCCCATATTGCTCGCTACAGTATAGTACACTTTTCCACCTGGCCATCTTGAAAAACTTGCTCCTCCTTTTTGGGCTACATTGCCCTCTGCGAGTTGTTGGTCGGAAAGTACAATATCTCCCTGGAAAAAGTTCATTCCATTCTTTCTTTCATATGTGATTTCCTGCCCCCCTAATTGTCCTTTTTTAATATTCTCAGTATGAGAAGCCGTTGCTTGGGTTTCGGTTGCAATTTCTTCATTGTTTTTACTACAAGATGTTAATGTTGCAGCAACAATAAAACTCATGAAGATACTTTGCTTTGCCAATTTTTTTTGGTAAAGTAAATCATTGATTTTTTTGTTCATATTATTTTTTTTAAGATTTGGTATACGAATATAATAAATATTTCTCTTTATTATGAATTATTATTAATGAGATATGTGTTATTTGTATTAATTATTGAAAGTAAGGGTTCATGTGGTAAATAAAATAGATTTGATAAACTCTCAAGCTTTTTAATTCTGTTTCATATTCTGTTCAAAAATTAATGATGTTCACAATGATAGGGGGAACAGATAGAGGTTTATTGGTATCTGTCATTTATTTTTTACTTATCCAAGACGTATCCATTTCTTCTCTATCATTTATTATTTTCTAATAGTTTTTCCCTGAACTGATCGATCGGTTTTATTAATTACAAAAAGTAACTAATGCGATTTTTATGTTTTAAATTTGTTTGGTTTTTAAAAGAACCCAATTTAGAATTATGAAATTAACAAAGGAGATAACAGATCTCTTTTAGAAAAATGAATATCTCAATATGAAAAATTTTGAAATTTCTGTTTTAGATCTTGCACCGGTAAAACAGGATAAAAGCATTCATGATACCTTTCAGGATAGCTTATCTTTAGCTAATCACGCTGAAAATTTAAACTATAAAAGATTCTGGCTGGCTGAGCATCATAATATGGAAAGTATTGCAAGTTCAGCAACCTCAGTATTAATAGGCTTTATAGCCAATGGGACAAAAAGAATTAGAGTAGGGTCCGGAGGGATTATGCTTCCTAATCATAGTTCGCTGATTATTGCCGAACAATTCGGGACGTTAGAATCACTTTTTCCTGGAAGAATCGATCTCGGAGTAGGAAGGGCCCCGGGAACAGATGGATTGACTGCCCAGGCTTTGGGAAGAAATCCGGCCATTATTAATGAACAATTTCCAAGACAGATTTTGGAACTACAAAGATATTTTTCAAAAGAAAATTCTGATGCAATGGTACGTGCTATTCCCGGAGAAGGATTGGATATTCCCTTGTATATTTTAGGATCAAGTACTGATAGTGCATGGTTGGCTGCGGAAATGGGTTTACCTTATGCTTTTGCAGGACATTTTGCTCCTGAACAAATGGAAATGGCTTTCAAAATTTACAGAGAGCATTTTGAACCATCAAAATATTTAGATAAACCTTATATTATTGCCTGTGTAAATGGCGTTGCTGCAGAAACTTCAGAGGAAGCACATAAAATTTCTACTACATTATTTCAAGCCTTTATCAATATTGTAAGAAATGATAGAAAACCTTTTGCCCCACCGGTAGATGATATGGATGAAATTTGGTCACCAATGGAAAAATCAATGGTTTTACAAAAGCTGAGATATACTTTTATCGGTGATCAAGCTGAAATAGCAGAAAAACTTAAAGATTTTCAGGAAAGATTCAATGTTGATGAGCTCATGATCAATTCTCATATTTACGATCATCAGAAAAGACTGAGATCTTACGAAATTTTCAGGGAAGCTGCCAACTCTTTATCCCAAGCGTAATAAACCATTCATATTAATTGGCGGATGCTTATTTTTATGAGTATCTTTGCACAAATAAAAAGTAAAAATGTCTGATATTAAATTGAATACTATTCCAGAGGCAATAGAAGACCTTAGAAATGGTAAAATAATCATAGTAGTAGATGATGAAGACAGAGAAAATGAAGGAGATTTTCTTTGTGCTGCGGAACTGACAACACCGGAAATTATCAATTTTATGGCTCTTCACGGAAGAGGGCTGATCTGTATGCCGCTTCCTGAAAAAAGATGTGATGAGCTTGGATTGGAAGTGATGGTAAGCAGAAGCAGCGATCCTAAAGAGACAGCTTTTACGGTATCTGTTGACCTTTTGGGGAACGGAACTTCTACAGGTATTTCTGCAAGTGACAGAGCAAAGACAATTTTAGCTTTGATGGATGAAAAATCCAAGCCTACAGATTTCATGAGACCAGGGCATATTTTCCCGCTTCGTGCAAGAAAAGGAGGGGTGTTGAAAAGAGCTGGTCATACAGAGGCAGCGATCGACCTTACCCATTTAGCAGGTTTAAAAGAAGGAGGGGTGATTTGTGAAATTATGAATGAAGACGGAACCATGTCTCGTCTACCTGAACTTCATGCTTTTGCTCAAAAGCACGATATGAAAATCGTTTCTATCGAAGATTTAATTCATTACCAGCTTAAAAAAGGAAATCTCGTTGAAAGACTTGAAGAGAAAAAAGTGAAAACGCACTATGGTGAATTTGACTTTTATGCTTTCAGAGAAACTTCTAATGACCAGATCCACTTTGCATTGACAAAAGGTGCCTGGACAGTTGATGAGCCTGTATTAGTAAGAGTGCAGTCTTCAGATTCTTATTTCGATGTATTAACAAGATTAAATAATGGTGAAAAGCCCCTATTAGAAAAAGTAACTAGTATGGTAAATGAAGCAGGTAAAGGAGCTATCATTTTTATCAATAACGTTTCCAATTCTGAAAATACGCTGAGAAAACTTCAGCAGTTCCTGAACTATCAGGACGGGCAGGAGCAGCATCCTACTTTGGCGTACAACTACAGAGATTATGGTATTGGAACACAGATTTTAAAGAATTTAGGAATTAATAAGTTTAAAGTAATTACTCAGAATCCTAGTATCAAACCTCAGGTGGGAGGATATGATGTAGAAGTTACGGAACTGGTACAATTATAAATCTATGATATCATGAGTGGATGAATTTCATTTATGGATTTTGAATAATAAAAGATAAAGGTTTAGGATTTTTCTAAACCTTTTTTTATTTTTAAACCATGACTCAGTCTTTAAAAGAACATATCCGGCAGTATATTGATATTTCAGATGAAAAACTGGATAAATACTGTAATGCATTTACACTGCAAAAAATAAAGAAAAAAGAATTTCTTTTAAGAGAAGGAAGCATTTGTACATTTGAAGGATTTGTCATGAACGGCTGTTTTAAGGTTTTTCATACTGACCGCAATGCCGATGAACAAATATTATACTTTGGAATTGAAAACTGGTGGATTTCGGATATTGACAGTTTTATTAATAATATTCCCTCAAAACTTACTATTCAGGCACTTGAGGATAGTGAAATTCTGATGATCTCTAAAGCAGACAAAGAGAAACTTTATGCTGAAATGCCGGAAATTGAAAAGCTGATGAGGCTCAAGTTTCAAATGTCAATTATAGCTTTACAACGAAGGATTATTGATAATTTAAGTAAATCATCAGAAGAACGTTATATTGACTTTTTACAGAAATATCCCAAAACAGCACATCGCCTTACTAATATTCAGATCGCCGCTTACCTTGGAGTAACACCTGAATCTCTGAGCAGAGTTCGTAGAAAGATTGTTAGCAAATGATAGGAACCGTATAATATATCGAATAAAAAAGTCACAAAAGTATTTGAAAGCTTTTGTGACCGTATGGTGAGATGGATATATATATTTAATTCTTTAATGTGATTTCATCAAAATTACGAAAGCCGTTTAGGAAATCTTTTACGGTCATTCTTTTTTTACCTTCTAATTGAAGTTCCTGCGGATAGTAAACACCGTCTACAGTATAAATTTTAAACTCGTTTTTAGAGATGGCTAATGTTCCGATGGCTTGCCCGTGATTTGAGATTTCAAAAGTGCCTCCAAATATTTTCAATCCCTTTTCTTCTTCTCCTATTTTTAAAGTAGTGAAAGCTGCGGGATAAGGTGACATTCCAAGAATAAACTGATGAATTGTCTTTGAGGGAGCATTCCAATTGATTCTGGTGTCTTCCTTGAAGATTTTATAAGCACTTTTAGGATGCTCAACTTGTGGTTGTGGTTTTTCTTCAATAGCATTCTCAGAAAGTCCATCCAATGTTTTAACCACTAATTTTGATCCCATCTCCATCAGTCTGTCGTGAAGGCTTCCCGCATTTTCATTAGGTAAAACCTCCAATTCTTCCTGTAGAAGAATGTTTCCTTCATCAATTTTTTCATTAATAAAGAAAGTAGTTGCTCCTGTTTTTTCTTCTCCGTTGATTACGGCATAGTTGATAGGAGCAGCTCCTCTGTAATCAGGTAGTAATGATGCATGAAGATTGAAAGTTCCCATTTTGGGCATTTCAAAAAGAACCTTAGGCATCATTCTGAACGCTACTACGATAAAAACATCGGCATCTAATTTTCTAAGTTCTTCTAAAAATTCAGAATTTCTTAATTTTTCAGGTTGAAAAACAGGAATGTTGTTTTCTGCGGCATATATTTTTACAGGCGATTGATTGATTTTCTGTCCGCGGCCACTTGCTTTATCGGCAACAGTTACAACACCTACAACATGATGGTGAGATTGATGGATAGCCTCCAAAGAAGTTTTTGCAAACTCAGGGGTTCCTAAAAAAACGACTTTCAATGATTTCATACTGCAAAGATAAGTTTTTAGTTAATAGTTAAAAATTGAAAGTGAAAATAGCGGATGAGCTTAAGCTATTAGATGAGCCATAAAAATTTGTAAAAGATATTTAAAGTAAACAATATATATTCTATTACTTGTTATCTGTTACTCCTGATTAAGGGCATATGTTCTGAAATTCAGCATTCGTACTTTCCCTGAATCCAGAAGGAAAATAAGATTTTCTAAAATATTTTCTTTAGAATGATAGCTGAGCTGTATTGAAAGTTCTTCAATAGTAGAGGCCTTCTTTGCTAATAAATTAATGATCTGCTGAGAAATGTTTTTTCCAAAAATCGATTGCTTATTCTTTTCACAAACCGAGCAATGGCCACAGTTTTTAGAGTTTTTCTCACCAAAATAAGCAAGGATAAGTTTCATCTTACAGTAGTCATTATTTTCTACATAAAACTTCATCTCTTCCCATTTCTGGATCTTATTTTTCTGAATATGTTCAAAGAGTTTCCAGTACGCATTATGGATGGCTCTTTCATCACGGGGTTTTAAAAACTTGATGCTTGATAAGGCCCCGTCTATATATTCAAGATAATTTTTCTGTTGAAGTTCTTTAAGGCGTTCTTTGATTACTGGAATACTTACTTCTATTTTATTGCTTACCTGCTGTTCACTAAACAGAACTTTATGAGTCGTGATTCCGGACATGGTACGGAGAAGAAGCTCTAAAAAATAAGCATCTTTTTGGGGGAGCTGGTCTATCTCATCAGATTTGATGAAAAGCTCAAGTGAAGACAAACTCTTATTGTCATTATAATAAATGATTTCCTGATTATGCAGAAAATTGAGTACGTTGTTGATTTTTGCTCTTGATAATCTTGTGAAATTTTGTATTCCCGAAGTATTTAACTGAAATGTTTTCTCCGGCAATTCATATTCCGCAACCTGGAAAATAGAGTACAGATAGCTGATAATTTTTAAAAATTCTGCTTTATTAGGAGTTTGATTTTTTAAGATTTCATCAAAATTCAGAAGCTCTTGTTTATTCCAAAGCATAAAGGCAAAACTATCCTTTCCATCTCTTCCTGCTCTTCCTATTTCTTGATAATAATTTTCTATAGAGGCTGCAGGAGAGTAGTGGAGTACAAAACGGACATTATCCTTATCGATTCCCATTCCGAAAGCATTGGTAGAGATCAATACATGATTGTCGCTTTTATTCCAGGTAGTTTGTCTTGTATTTTTTTCTTTTGCTGTTAAACCTGCATGGAAATAATCCACATTTTTCAATTGGTTTTTCTTCAAAAACTCATCGAGTAATTCCGCTTCTTTTCTTGTTCTTACATAAACAATTCCTGAATCGTTATTATATTTTAAAATATCCAGTACGCGTTGAAATTTGTCCGAAACCTCCTCTGTGAAGATTCGGATATTCTCTCTTTTAAAACTTTTTTGAAAAAGAGATGGATTTTTGAGTTCTAGTTTATTTTTTATTTCTTCCAATACCTTAGCCGTTGCTGTAGCAGTTAATGCCAGGCAGGGAATTTCAGGATTATTGCTTCTGAAAACTTTAATATTCTGGTAGCTTGGACGGAAGTCTTGTCCCCATTCCGAAATACAGTGAGCTTCATCAACAGCAATGAACGAAAGTTCAATTTCTTCAATATTTTGTAAGAATTGAGTATTCGTTAATCTTTCAGGAGATACATACAGTAATTTTGTAAGCCCTTCTTTACAGCGGTTGTAAATATTCTCTGCGTCATATTCATCCAGCTCAGAAGAGAGGTATTCTGCTTCTATACCACGAAATTTAAGCTGATTGACCTGATCTTTCATCAAAGCAAGCAAAGGTGAAATGACAAGACAGGTTCCTTCTTTTAATAAAGCGGGAAGTTGATAGCATAAAGATTTTCCGGCACCTGTAGGAAGGAGAACGAGAGTGTCTTTTTCGTTGATGACAGAATTGATAATTTCTTCCTGAGAATCCCTGAAGCTGGTATGGCCCCAAAAATACTTAAGAGTATCATATTTTAATTTTTGAAAATCTTGTGGAGAAATCATGATGTAAAAATAAGAAAAGTAGTAAGACAAAAAAAGCCACGCATTGCGTGACTTTCATATAATAATTAATACGTTTATTATTTAGCTTCGAAGTATACTCTTCTGTTTGCTCTGTTTTTCCATTCAGGGCATTTTGTTGCAGGCTCACACTCAGGGTATTTAAGGTCTTTTTTACCTTTACCTACTGATTGTAATTTACCAGATTGAACACCGTTTTTGATTAAATAATTCTTAACGTTGTTTGCTCTTCTTTCAGATAATTTTTGGTTGTATGCATCAGTACCTCTGGTATCAGTTGCTCCAATTACCTTGTAAGCTCCATTTGAAGAATTAATATAGTTAACAGCATTATTTAGAATTGGAGTGTTTGAAGGTAAAATTCTGTCAGAATTTAAATCAAACTCTATTCCTTCTAATTTGGTTTCTGTTTCTATTACAGGTCCTGTAGTTACCGGACAACCGTTATTTTCAACAGGTCCAGGAACCGTTACACACTTATCGTAAAGGTCAATAACACCATCTAAGTCAGTATCAAGAGCAACTCCGGCACCATCTACTCTTGCTCCTGCAGGAGTGTCAAGTTGTCTGTCCCAATCGTCACACACACCGTCGTTATCAGCATCTCCTTTTTTACATACTTCGATATCCTGGTTTTTGTTAGCCAATACATCAAGTTTGTAGTAGATTTCCTGAAGTGGGTCATGCCACATTAAGTGAGATTCATGTTTTCCTAGTTTTAGAGAAACCCCTAAAGTAGCATTAAAGAAGTTATCAGAAACTTGTGAAGAACGTCTGTTGATCTGGCTGTATGGCTCTCCGCCTCCGTCAAATGTATCATCACCTGTGATCACGTACATTAATCTACCTTCAAGGTCAACTCTTCTGCTCACTTTGAATTTTAAACCGGCACCAGCCTGCATGAAAAGTGAACCTAGTTTGAAAGGCTTAACTTCAGTCATAAGTCGCTGTCCGTTGATATCTTTTTGGTATGCTCTGTAAGCAATGGTACCAACACCTCCATATCCGTGAAGAGCCCATCTGTAATTAGAGTGGTTGTCAACTCTTCTCAATAGATTGGAGAAGTTAATGTCTCCCAAGATTGAGATCGCATCATATTGAGTTCTACCAGCTACTGCTTTCGCATCCGGAGCAGCATCTTTAGTATTGAACCATCCTTGTCTGGTTTCACCTCTGTCATATTGTAGTTTTAAACCAAAAGCATGAGTGATGGCTTTATCAATACTTACATAAGCAGAATATCCAAAAAGGTTTTTACCGTTACCATTTTTAATCGATGTCAAATCGGCTGATTGCATCAATGGAACTCCAACCCCTGCGGAAATAGACCAGTCATTAAATCTTTTCGATTGGTTGGTAAATGGGGAAACATTTGCAGACCCAGAAGAAAATGTATTAGGGTACTCTCCTTTTGAAACTGCCGTTGAGTCTTGTGCATAACTGGCAGCAGGAATCGCCATAGCTAATGCAACAATTGCTAAACTTAATTTCATAGTGTTATTTTTTTAAGTTAAGTTATTTTAAATGATTTTTTACGTTAAAAAAGTGATTTTGTGTTATTTTTTTCAGGGTGAACATACTGGCTATTAGCCTCTTTTGCACGTACTGCCCCTAATATGATATAAAGGTATGTAAAATATTCCGTAGTAAAAAAAAAATAAACCGAAAAGAACAAATCTTTTCGGTTTAAGTCATATAGTAATGAATTACTTTTTCTTTTTCTTCGCAGAAGTTTTCTTTACAGAAGCCTTTTTCGAAGCCTTTTTAACAGGGGCATCTTCATAGTCTTTCTTTTTCATAGAATCCCATTCAGAACCTTCCATGAATCTTACCGTAACTTTTCTGTCTGCCAATCTTTCAGCGTCTGAAGCTGAGGCTGGGATTTTTGCTTCTGCAGAACCTACACCTCTTGATTTCAGTACAGTTTCATTGATCCCTCTTGTTTCTAAAGCGCTTACTACAGCTGCTGCTCTTTCTTTAGATAATCTAAGGTTGTAAGCTGCATTTCCTTTAGCATCAGTATGTCCGGTCAATAAATAATTTCCTCCGTTTTCTTTGATAATTGAAGCGGCAAGATCTAATTTACTATTAGACTCCGGTCTGATAGTCGCTTTATTGAAGTTAAAGTAGATGTCTTTCAATGTTTTTTCTACTTCTACTGCAGTGTGATTATTATCTTTTTTCACAGGGCAACCGTTGTTTTCAACAGGTCCCGGAACCGTTACACACTTATCGTAAAGGTCAATAACTCCATCTAAGTCAGTATCAAGAGCAACTCCGGCACCATCCACTCTTGCTCCTGCAGGAGTATCAAGTTGTCTGTCCCAATCGTCACATACACCATCATTATCATTATCTCCTTTTTTACAAACTACGATATCCTGCTTCTTGTTAGCCAATACATCAAGCTTGTAATATATTTCCTGAAGTGGGTCATGCCACATTAAGTGAGAATCATGTTTTCCTAGTTTGAAAGAAACCCCTAAAGTAGCATTAAAGAAGTTATCAGAAACTTGTGAAGAACGTCTGTTGATCTGGCTGTATGGCT
Organism: uncultured Chryseobacterium sp.; assembly: GCA_963518055.1. GTDB lineage: Bacteria > Bacteroidota > Bacteroidia > Flavobacteriales > Weeksellaceae > Chryseobacterium. The sequence goes on along the minus strand of CAUQIC010000002.1, from coordinate 271,315 downwards.
CTCCGCCTCCGTCAAATGTATCATCACCTGTGATCACGTACATTAATCTACCTTCAAGGTCAACTCTTCTGCTCACTTTGAATTTTAAACCGGCACCAGCCTGCATGAAAAGTGAACCTAGTTTGAAAGGCTTAACTTCAGTCATAAGTCGCTGTCCGTTGATATCTTTTTGGTATGCTCTGTAAGCAATGGTACCAACACCTCCATATCCGTGAAGAGCCCATCTGTAATTAGAGTGGTTGTCAACTCTTCTCAATAGATTGGAGAAGTTAATGTCTCCCAAGATTGAGATCGCATCATATTGAGTTCTACCAGCTACTGCTTTCGCATCCGGAGCAGCATCTTTAGTATTGAACCATCCTTGTCTGGTTTCACCTCTGTCATATTGTAGTTTTAAACCAAAAGCATGAGTGATGGCTTTATCAATACTTACATAAGCAGAATATCCAAAAAGGTTTTTACCGTTACCATTTTTAATCGATGTCAAATCTGCTGATTGCATCAATGGAACTCCAACCCCTGCGGAAATAGACCAGTCATTGAATCTTTTCGATTGGTTGGTAAATGGGGAAACATTTGCAGAACCAGAAGAAAATGTATTAGGATACTTTCCATCTGTTGCTGCCTGAGAGTCTTGAGCATAGCTGGCTGTAGGGATCGCCAAAGCCAGTGAAGCTATTGCTAAACTTAATTTCATCGTGTATTATTATTTGATTTTTTTTGAATAAAGCACAAAGTTGTTTTTAACTACTTTGTTATTTGATTGGGCATCCGTTATTTTCAACAGGTCCAGGTACAGTTACACACTTATCATAAAGGTCAATAACTCCATCAAGATCCATATCCAAAGCAACTCCGGCACCATCTACTCTTGCTCCTGCAGGAGTGTCAAGTTGTCTGTCCCAGTCGTCACATACTCCGTCATTGTCTTTATCACCTTTTTCACATACTACAAAATCTGTAGAAGCATTTTCTAAAACATTGGTTCTGTAATATGCTTCCTGTAATGGATCATGCCAAGCTAAGTGAGTTTCGCTTTTTCCTAGTTTGAAAGATAGTCCTAGAGATACTGTCCAAGCATTGTATGATCTTTTGTTGTTAAGTATGGTGTATCTGTATCCAGATTCTACTGGCGCGGCAGGATCATAACTTGAGTTATTATATCCACTTCCATCGAATGATTGTTCACCACTTATAAGATACATGGTTCTTGCTTCAACATCAATAAGTTTTGAAACATTATATTTTATTCCTAAACCAAGCTGATAGTAGACAGAACCGAAATCAAGATCTTTTTTAACGAATGAAGGGACTCTCTTAGGGTTGTCACTCCATCTGTTGCGATCATTGTCATGGAGAGACGTTCTGTATCCCTGAAGCCCAACTCCCCCATAACCATGGAAGGCCCATCGGTACGGAGAATGATTATCTACTCTTCGTAATAAATTAGAGAAGTTAATATCCCCTAATAAAGAAACTTGATCAAACTGTGTTGTAGCAGTTGCTACACCAGCCAATTGCCCTGGAACACCGGGAAGTTGACCTGTTTGTTTTGTTTCCCCTCTCATATACATAACGCTTACACCGAATGTATGCGAAATTTGCTTATCAATACTTACGTAAGCATTGTAGCCCCAATTGACCTTATCCTTGTTGATGGATGTTAAGGCAGAATGAACCATAAATGCCGGACCACCCCCAACGGAAATAGACCAGTCTCTAAAGCGTCTGGCTTTGTTGTCAAAAGTTTGAACATTCGCGGAACCCGATGAGAAAGTATTAGGATACTCAGAGGAAGAGTTTACTGTAGTACTGCCGTTTTGAGCTTGTGCGTAAGCTGCGATAGGCAGTGTAGCCAATAATAATAAACCTAATTTCATACAATATGTTTTATGTTTTAAATAAATTTTTTTAATAATACTCTAGAAAATTCCCTTTCAAAAAGATGTTTTTTATGAGGGATTTCTAATCTTTCTGATTTAAAATTCAATTCATTGTACTTAATGATATCAATATCTATTATTCTGTCTGTGTATGCCCCAGAAACCTTTGAATCATTAATTCTTCCCATCTCAACTTCTATACCTTTAATGCAATCAAGTAGTTGAATTGGTGTAAAATGTGTGAATATTACTATTGCAATATTACAAAAAATATTGGAACTAACAAATTCTACAGGATCTGATATTAAAAATTCGCTTATTTGTGAAATGTTGTTCCCTGCCTCTTCTATTTTTTGTAAAGCAAGTTCAATATTTTTTTTTTGCTCTCCAAGATTACTTCCTAGTAACAAAACTACCTTATGCTGCGACATATTAGAAAATTGATTGATTTATGAGAAGTTTCTTTAAAAATGTTTTGGCAAATATAGTAGCAATTGTTATACTTTGTGCTTTATTTTTCATCTTTTTGATTACGATGCTCGTCTTTAGTTCTATGGGAAGTGACAAGTCTGTAGCGGTAAAGAAGAACTCGGTCCTTACGATTAATTTGAAAACACATATCATAGACAGTCCTACTGAAGAAGAAATGGGATTATTTGGAATTAGCAATCAGAATAAAAGTGTTCTTTTATATGATGTGTTGGAGGCAATTAATAAGGCTAAGACGGATGACAATATTAAAGGGATCAGTATTGAAGCTGATGATCTGAATGCCGGGTTAACCCAAATCGATGATCTTAGAAATGCAATTGCAGACTTCAAGAAAAGTGGAAAATTTGTGTACGCTTATGGAAATGGTGTTTCACAGTCTGCTTATTATCTGGGATCCGTAGCTGATCAATATTATCTTAATCCTTCCGGAGGGATAGAACTAAAAGGACTTTCTACTGAAGTTACTTTTCTTAAAGGTTTTGCTGATAAATATGGAATTGGCATTGAAGTGATTCGCCACGGTAAATTTAAATCGGCAGTAGAACCTTTTTTAAGAAATGATATTTCTCCTGAAAATAAAGAACAACTAAGTACTCTATTGAATGATCTTTGGAAAAACGCTTCCAATAAAATAGCTGTTTCAAGAAAAATGGATACCCTACAATTCAAAACGGTAGTGGACAGCTTATATGGAATGATTCCTGAACTTGGACTGAAATATAAACTGGCAGATAAGCTTATTCAAAAAACAGAATATGATGATTTGATTAAATCAAAACTAAGCCTTAAAGACAAAGAAAAGCTAAATAAAATTTCGTTGTCCAGCTATATCAACTCTTATACGGATGAAGATGGCTCCGGAGAGAAGGTTGCAGTATTGTATGCTTCAGGATCTATTAATAATGGTGAAGGGTATAATGATATCTTTTCCGAAAACTATGTGAAATATATTAAAAAGCTTCAGGAAGATGATAAAGTGAAAGCGGTTGTTTTCAGAATCAATTCACCTGGAGGAAGCGCCAATGCTTCTGATGAGATTTTATTTGAATTACAACAGTTGAAAAAGAAAAAGCCTTTGGTTGTTTCTTTCGGAGATTATGCAGCTTCAGGAGGATATTATGTAGCGATGGCCGCAGATAAAATTTATTCTGAACCTAATACGCTTACAGGATCTATAGGGGTTTTTGGAGTACTGCCATATTATAAAGATATAGCTAACAAAAATGGAATCCGCGCAGATATTGTTTCTACTAATGCGAATTCTATGTACTATTCAGGATTGAACGGAGTTTCACCCTATGGAGTTAATATGATGACTAGAAGTGTGGAGGGAACTTATAAGAGATTTGTACATTTTGTAACACAAAACAGAAAACAAACTTTTGAACAGATTGATAATGTCGGTGGAGGTAGAGTATGGAGTGGAGTTCGAGCTAAGCAAATTGGGCTGGTAGATGAGCTGGGAACATTAAATGATGCTATTAAATTTGCTGCACAGAAAGCAGGACTAAAATCATACAATGTAGATTCTTTCCCTAAAAAGATGTCTCCTGTTGAGCAGCTTTTCAAAGATCTTAATGAAGAAGATGTTTCTGCAAGAATTATTAAGAATAAAATAGGTAAATCAAACTATGAGATCTTACAACAGATTACTGATAAAAAATTACAATCTGAAATCAAGATGGAAATGCCTTACCAGATTAGAGTTAACTAACTAAATTATATTGTACACAAAAATCCCGGATCTGAATTTCAGATCCGGGATTTTATTTTTTTATCTCTTAGCTTTTCTTTGTTGCCATTCCGTAAATCCAGAGAACAATGAGTGATCCTCCTATGGCAAGCAACATACTCCTGAAATCGAAACTTTCAACTGTTCCCCAGCCGATAAAGTTTCCTATAAACCCTCCAACAAATGCTCCTACAATCCCCAGGATAATTGTCATAAGCCATCCCCCTCCTTGGGTACCAGGCATTATTAATTTTGCAATGGCTCCTGCGATAAGACCAAATATGATCCAAGTTAAAATTCCCATAGTTTCAAATTTTTTAAGTGTTAATATTTAAATGATTTGTTTACTAAAATAAGGGAAAATATGATATAAATCATCTTTTCTTGAAGAATGAGTCTACAAATTCCGTACCATTAAAAAGTTGCAAATCCTGCATCTTTTCACCTACACCAATATATTTTACCGGAATTTGGAATTGATCGGAGATCCCAATAACAACTCCTCCTTTGGCAGTTCCGTCCAGCTTTGTTACAGCTAATGCATTTACTTCTGTAGCTGCTGTAAACTGTTTTGCCTGCTCAAATGCATTTTGTCCTGTTGAACCATCTAAAACCAATAAAATCTCATGAGGTGCGTCAGGAATAACTTTCTGCATCACTCTTTTGATTTTTGAAAGCTCATTCATCAGGTTGATTTTGTTGTGAAGCCTTCCTGCAGTATCAATAATGACTACATCTGCATTTTGTGCAACAGCACTTTGTACGGTATCAAAAGCTACTGAAGCCGGATCAGAACCCATATCCTGTTTTACAATAGGTACACCCACTCTTTCACTCCAAATGGTAAGTTGATCAACTGCAGCAGCTCTAAAGGTATCTGCGGCTCCTAGAACTACTTTTTTACCTTCTGTTTTGAACTGATGAGCCAGTTTTCCAATGGTCGTCGTTTTTCCAACACCATTGACACCTACTACCATAATGACATATGGTTTTTTGGATGTATCAATATTCCCTGTTCCCGCATGAGGGTTCTCAAGAAGCAATCCTGAAATCTCTTCGCGAAGAATATTATCCAATTCGCTTACACCAACATATTTATCTCTGGCTACACGTTCTTCAATTCTCTCTATAATTTTGATCGTTGTAGAAGCACCTACATCAGATGCAATGAGTATCTCTTCAAGGTTATCAAGTACTTCATCATCTACCTTACTTTTGCCGACTACGGCTTTCGTCATTTTTTCAAAGAAACCCTGACTGGATTTTTCCAATCCTTTATCTAATGTTTCTTTTTCTTCCTTTTTGAAAATATTTTTAAACCAACTCATAGTTTCAGTTTATTCTTATTTATTTTTAATCACTGCTGTAGCTTCCACTTCTATAAGAACCTCATCTCTGAAAAGCTTACTTACTTCTACAAGGCTGCTTACAGGAGGGTTTTGAAGATTGATATATAAATCTCTGACTTTTCTGAAATCAGGAGTTTTTGATATATCTCTGGTGAAAATTCCCAGCTTTATAATATCCTTGCCAGTGCCACCATATTCTTTCAGTATGTTTTCGATATTCCTGAAAATCTGATGGCTTTGTTCTTCTATGGTATTTCCAACAAGGTTTCCTTCTGAATCTAAAGGAACCTGCCCGGATAATAAAATCATTTTAGAACTGCCACAATCAATACTGACCGATTGTGATAATCCTTTTATGTTGAAAACTTTTGGCGAACTTTTATATTCCGTAGGGTTCATCGTTTTCTGACTGAATGAAAATAGAAAAGTTACTGTGCAAACCAGAGCAAGAATCTGTTTCATATTTTACTGATTAATAATCTGGTTAGCAAAGATAACAAAAAAACTACCCAAAAGTTGAGTGTTTTTTTTCATTATACATAAAATAGGGACTATTCTCCCAAATATTCACCTATTTCATACCAACTTATTGCCTGTGTCTTTTAATAGTTTTTTATGTACATCTTATAATTCTACATGATCTCCAAATCTGGCAATATTAAATCCATTTTTTAAAACCTCTTGCGTTTGTTGACTTTCCGGAAGCAGAAGTTTGTTTGTATGATTGAAATGGATGAAATAAATTTTCTTTTTCTCTTGAAGGGGTAAGCTTTTGAAAAGCTCCATGCTTTCTGTTACAAATGGGTGGGGGATCTCTGCGATATTTCTAAAGCCCACTTCAGCTGCATCATAAAATGTTGCATCTAAGAATGCGTAATCTACGCTTTTAATAAGTTCCGTGATGCTGTGTTTCCATGTATTCCATTTATCAATATCTGGAATAAATAAGGCTTTTTTATGAGGCCCCTTTATGAGATATCCTACGGTTTCTGAATATTCATCCCTGTGAGGTACCTGAATAGGAGTTACCTGAAGATGAGAATTTATTTGTACAGGTTCCTCATTATGTATTTCCTTAATGCTAATATTTTTCAGGTTCACCAATTGTGACCAGGGTCCATTATTTTCAAAGTAGTTCTTAAGTTTTGGCATTGCATAAATTGGGACACTTTTAGAATTCATGGCTTCTCTTCCTAAAAACATCAAACCTGTATAATGGCCAATATGAGCATGAGTAATAAAGACACCATCCGGTGCTGCTTTTTCGGGTGTGCCGGATTTTTCTTGTAACAGCTGAATTTGTTGAGGGAAGTCAGGACTTATATCAAAAAGATAATTCTTTTGTACATCGTAATCTATTAGCCCCAAAGATGTTATTTTTCGATCCTGTTTCGGATGTTTCCAAAGATCAGCACAACAGTCTTTTTTGCAACCAGCTTGTGGCGAACCTGCATCCTGCACATTTCCTAAGACAATCAGAGTTACCCCTTTGTTTTGGCTTACTTTTTCATTGTTTTTAAGACTTTGAGCATAAACCGGACTGGAAAATGAGATGCCTAAGAATAGAATAAACAAAGATTTCATCTGTATTTTTTGGGATCAAATATAAAAAAAAAACTACTCAAAAAATGAGTAGTTTTTATATTGTAAATAAAGCGGAGATTATTTTTTCAAATAACCATCTACTTCGTCTGCATTCATTACTTTTTCTTCGAAAACGTAAGCTCCTGATTTAGAAGACTTAACCATTTTCACAACTTTAGTCATTTTCTTTGACTGACCGCTTTGTAGGGTTGCTACTACTTTCTTTGCCATTGTAAATTATATTTATAAATTACTTGATTTCTTTGTGAAGGGTAGATCTCTTAAGAACAGGATTGTATTTTTTCAATTCCAATCTCTCTGTTGTGTTCTTTTTATTTTTCGTAGAAATGTATCTAGACATTCCTGGCATACCACTTTCTTTGTGCTCTGTACATTCAAGGATTACTTGAACTCTATTTCCTTTTTTTGCCATGATTTATTAATTCTTTTTAATCAATCCGTTTCTAGTAGCTCTTTCAATAGCTTCTTCGATTCCAATCTTGTTAATCACTCTCAATCCATGAGCTGATACTTTCAGTGTTACGTGCTTATCTTGCTCCGGAAGGTAAAACTTCTTCTCTAATAAGTTAATTTCAAAACGACGCTTCGTTTTGTTATTAGCGTGAGAAACGTTGTTACCAACCATTGCACGCTTTCCTGTTATTTGGCAAATTCTTGACATATCTCGATGTTCTTATTTGTATAATATTTGAGAGTGCAAAATAACGAAGAATTTTTTAGATAGGCAAATCTTTTGGAAAATATTTGCAAATAAGTGACTGATTAATAATATTGAATTTTTAAAATATCCGAATTTCTGGGATCTGGCAGAAAATCAGGGCTGATATATTTCATACAGGCATTTTTCTAAGCAGAGGATTTAATATTCTATCTTTGTTTTTAATTAATCTAAATAAAAACAACGTGAGAAAAATTTATATTCTATTGTCGATGCTACCTGTTGCTTTAGCGGCACAAAACTTTAGCGAAATACAAACAGGGACGAGTAATTTTTATTATTCTGCTGCTGATATTGCCGATATAGATAATAATGGTACTCAGGATATTGTATTCAATGGAGCAATAGATTCTGATGGAGATGGGAACGTAGATCAAACTTATAATGAGGTGTATAAGAATGAAGGATCAAATTTATCACCTTATGTAAGCTTAGACGGAGTAACACATTTGGGAGATATAAAATTTATCGATTATAACAATGATGGATTGATGGATATTATTTCTACAGGTCTGAGCTATATGGATGTTGTAAATTATAAACATTACAGATTTAGGAATACAGGAACAGGTTTTGTGAAAGAAGGAGATCTTCCCGGAAAAATTTACGGATCCATGGAAGTTTTTGACTTTAATCACGATGGAAAGCCGGATTATGCAATCAACGGAACCCAATATGGCCATGGAGGAGGTTTCAGAAATACATTGGATTTTTACCGCAATACAGGAGTAGGTTTTGATATGACTGAAAATTGGGTTGACGGAACTCAGAATGGAAGTTTTAAGGTTGTGGATCTGAATAATGATCAACTTCTGGATCTTGTTATTATTGGAGCAGATATCAGTGGTACTTCTATTTCCAGAGTTTATATGAATCAGGGAGGAACCCTGGTTCCTACGCAGGATTTTGATCCCGTAGCTAGCGGTAAAATTGATTTTGCTGACTTTAATGGAGATGGGTTCGAGGATATTATAGTAATCGGTAAGGATGATAATGATAACGGATATTTTGCGGTCTTAATGAATGATGGTCATGGAGTGTTGACTGCTCATCCTATCAATATGCCGGATCTTTCGGATGCATCTGTAAGCGTTGGGGATTTGAATAATGACGGTTATTATGACTTTATTGTTTCCGGCAATGAAAATTATAATGCTGTTGTTAAAACCTATTTTTACAATCCATCCAATCAGCAATTTACTGAAGGAACAATAACGGGATTGCATAATCTGGGCGGTCCGGGACTTATCCATTTATTTGATTTTAATAATGATAATCACCTTGATGTTTTGTTAGGAGGATTTGATTGGGCAGTTTCGGATTTACCTTCACTGACTAAAGTTTTTAAGAATAATGCTTCCGAAACTAATTTAAAACCAACGCCACCTACCCACTTGAATGTAACAAAAAGTGGAAACAGGTTCAATTTTACGTGGAGTGGTGCCGCTGATGATAAGACTCCGGTTAATGCTTTGCGTTATGAGATTAAAGTTGGGTTAACACAAGGCTCCGGTGATATCGCAAAATATATCGTGACAACACCTTCATGGTTTCTGGAACTTGATCCTGCCATTCAGAATGTACACTGGAGTGTAAGATCTATTGATGCTTCAAAAGTATACTCAGATCCTTCTTCAGAAAGTACTTTGGGAACGATGGAGATGAAGACAGTAAAAAATCAGTTGACTATTTATCCGAATCCTACATCAGATAAAGTGTATATCAAAGGAGAAAAAGTTTCAGATGCGGAAATCTATTCGATGGACGGAAAAAAATTAAATATTATTCTAAAAGGTGATCAATCGATTGATGTTTCTCACCTGCCTAAAGGCGTATATCTATTAAAACTGAAGATAAAAAACGAAATAACCACCAAGAAGCTTACGATTAAGTAATTGAATCAATTCTATCTTCTATCATGAGAAAAGCCAGACGTCCAGCTGGCTTTTCTTTTTTTTGTCTATGGGTAGACTCGTATCATTCTTATTTTAAAAATTATGCTTTTTTTGTTTTAGCCTGAAACCATTTGATTAAATAGTAGAATAATAGAAACCCTAAAGCAAATATTGAAAATCTAGAAAGAAGATCTCCGGCTCTGGTATAGAATGTCATCGTATCATAAAGATTCACCTTGGCATATAGAGCGGTCTGATCTCCGTAAAAAGTATCGGCATCAATTTCACCTTTTGCATTAATGTGTGCGGAAATACCACTGTTGGCAGCGCGGGCTACTTCTCTTCTTGTTTCAATGGCTCTCAACTTTGCGTAAGATAAGAGCTGCTTATGGCCTTCTGTAACCCCCCACCATGAATCGTTGGTTACAATGCCCAAGAAGTTGGCTCCTTTTTTTACATAGTCAGTGACAAATTCTCCATAAATACTTTCATAGCAGATAATCGGAGCTATTTTACCCTTATTATAAGGATTAGAGAAGGCTTTTCTTTCTTTGTCAATACTTAAAGATGCAACCGTTCCTCCCAGGTTCAGCATTGCGTCACCTAGGATGGGTTTTAGCAGACTCATATAAGGGAAAATCTCAACCCCGGGAACAAGTTTTCCTTTATGATAAACCTGTACTTTCTGATTGGGGGCGATTTGGACGGCTGTATTATAGCTGGTTACCCATACTCCCTGATTGACCTGATAAGCTTCTTTAGGCATTGTCGCAGGGTTGAAGTAGAATTGGTGTGAGGAAATTCCTGTTGTAAAAACAGAACCAGGATGTTTTTGTAAAAAATCTTTAATATTGTTTAAAAGTAAACTTTTTTCGAATCCGGTTTCAGAGATAGAACCTCTTCCGGGAAGTGCTGTTTCCGGAGCAATATAATAATCAATCTTACCTGTTGAGTTTTTTTCAGCAAGAGCCAAAAGGTCATTTTCAATAGTAAGGCTGTCTTTAGAATATTTTTCAGCATAGGGATCAAGGTCCGGCTGTAACATCAATACATTAACCTGTCCAATTGGCTTTTCATCAAAATTATTGTATTTGATAACAGAAATGATCATCGGAATGGCGATTAAAGCAACGACAATAGATGAATTTCTAATCAGATCTTTTCTTTTTCTTCCGGCTTCCCAGGTTCTGAGAGTATAGAATATTAAAATATTGATCAATAAAATCCAGAAACTTCCACCCGTGGCTCCCAAAGTATCGTACCATTGAATCAGTTTTGGATATTCTGAAAATACGTTTCCTAGATTCAGCCATGGCCATGTCAATTCCCAACTCAAATGGAATTTTTCAAAACTCATCCAGATCGCAATAAGAAATCCTAATCCCCAATAGGTTCCCTGGGCATTTTTATACCAATGATAACACTGGAAAACTAAAGAATACAAAAGAGAATTAACAAGAACCGGGAATACTACAGCCATCAGAGAATGACTGCCATCAGGATTCTTGGCTCCATAAAGCCATCCTGTGGTGACTATATTCCAGATCACAAAACAGACGTAGGAGAGTCCAAAGACCATCCAGCTCTTCCTTTTGTAATCTGAGAATTTTGAAATTCCATGTTCCATCATCAAAAGGGGAACAAGGGCAAAAAATATAAAAAACGGAACACCGTAAGTTGGCCATGAAACGGACAACAACATTGCTGAAATAAGGGTAAGTAAAACGTATTTCATTGAGATAAAATATAATGCAAAAATAAGATTTGTAAAAAGAAACTCAAAGCCAAATGGAATTATTAAAAAATTAATTTTTTAAGGCCATATCTTTAATTCCCCAATCCTGAATAGTCATGAGTACAGGCATGAACGTTTTGCCGTATTCCGTGAGTTTATATTCTACTCTGGGGGGGATTTCAGCATAGATGAGTCTTTCAATAATATTGTCCTCTTCCATTTCTCTGAGTTGATTTACAAGCATTTGTTTGCTGATCATAGGAATGGCTTTCTGAAGCATACTGAAACGGTTAACCTTCATACTTATCCCATACATAATGACGGTTTTCCATTTGCCGCCTACTTTATTGTAAAAGTGAGTCACCGGACAATTATTGGGATTGAAATCTTTATTTTTTCTTTTGTTTTCCATTGGTCTAAAAAAATGTACTATAGATAATAATTGAGACTAGTGTGATAAATATTACAAAGATAATAACTTCGTAACTATAAAAATTACAAAATATGAATAATAAAGAATTAGTATTAAAAGCAATTACTGCTGTATTTGTTGATAGGGATATTACAGCATTAGATACCTATTTTGGAGATCCGTATATTCAGCATAATCCGGTAATTCCCAACGGTACGGAGGTGTTGAAACAGCTTTTGCAGGCATTGCCGGCCGATTTCGGATATGAGCCGGGTATTATTACTGAAAATGGAAATATCGTCATGATCCACGGACGGTACAAAAACTGGAATGGGAAAAACATGATTGCAGTAGATATTTTTCGAGTTGACAATGGGAAAATAACAGAACATTGGGATGTAATGCAGGAGGAAGTGACGGCAGAAAATTCTGCTAACGGAAATGGAATGTTTCCAATATCATTCATTTGAAATAAAAAAAACAGTGTGATGGAACAAATAAGAAAAAAAGTACAGGGAGAATGGGTGAGTATTTCAACAGAAATCCGCCCAAGCTCATCAAAAAATGAAGATGGCAGTCTGAAGCCTTTTTATTTGAAAAGATCATTTTCATGCTTGCCTGAGGATCAATTCAATTTAGAAATAATTAATTATGCCGATCCTTACGGAGAAATACCTCTGACTAAAATTACTCTCAAAGGGCATGTAGAATGGAAAGGGGAGCATCCTATTGCAGAAGGAGCGCAGAAAGTGAATTTCACTGCTGATGAGGCTTATGAAGTAACACCCTTGAATCAAAACTTCACAGATGTTTTAAATAGTTTGGCAAAAGATAATTTTGAAATCTGGCAAACCGGAAAATCTCAAAGTATATTAAGAAAAAAGTTTTTGCCATTTGGTTTGAGTGAAGGGCAGATTTTTAAAGAGTATGATCTGATTTATGTTTGTAATGATATGATGTTTTGGGGAGCGAGAAATGTTGATGGTAGAGGCTTTGATACAGAAGAAAACCGACCGACAAATCTTCAGATTCCAATGAAAAGGAAACAATAATGATATCACGTAAAAGAGAACAGCAGGCGTTCTCTTTTTTTGTATATAAATGTAAAAAATCTGCTTTAATGAATATGGATCATGTTTTGGAAATGAATATATTAGCATCTGATGCTAAAGAAGTTTTATAAAATTATCATTATTCCATATATCTTATTTTTGCTCTATCTGATGTTTTTAGGAATGGGCAGATTTCAATATGAGGATAACTTAATTACTGTAGAACCGATTTTTTCTACGATCAAATTTATTCAAGGTACCCAACAATGGAAGAATATTGTTATGATTGTGCTGGGTAATGTGGTGATGTTTATTCCTTTTGGATTTCTGGGTTGGATATTTCCTCATCTTCAAAAACCAAAGCCTCTTATTTTTACTTTCATCTCTGTGATTATTATTGTTGAAGCTCTTCAGTATTTTACCAGAATGGGGATATTTGAGATAGATGATATCATCCTGAATACTTTTGGAGTGTATTTAGGATGGCTTCTTTATAGACGGCTTGAAAAAAAGGCTAGTTGTTGAGTTCTTTTGCGCGTTTTTCAGCATTTAAAATTCCCTGCTTTAAAATATCCTTAAAACTGTTTTCCTCAAATGTTTTTAAAGCGGCTTCTGTAGTTCCTCCTTTGGATGCTACATCCTTAATTAGTTCTTCAAGGTTTTTTTCAGAATTGTTGATGAGGTGATATGCACCAAGCATTGTTTGTTTTACAAAAAGTTTTGAAAGATTTTCCTCAATTCCCATTTCGACCCCGGCTTTAATCATGGCATCAATGATGTAATAAAAGTAAGCAGGACCGCTCCCTGAGAGGGCCGTAACACCATCCAAAAGATTTTCATCTTCCAGATAAACCGATCTGCCGGTGCTGTTTAATAACCTTTCAATATTGATTAATTGACTGAAAGAAATGCCATCAGCAGCAGTGTATCCTGTAATTCCCATTCCCAGAAGAGTAGGAGAGTTAGGCATTGCCCTTGCGACAAGAGGATGGTTCAGCGATTTTTGAATTTTTTCAATATTGATTCCTGCCATAATGGATAAGATCATTTGATTTTCTTTGAACGGGAATTGTATATTTTGGGCTACCATTTGAAAATCCTGAGGCTTTACCGCCACAATAATAAGATCGGCATCAAGATCTTTAACTTCTTCAAAAGTTGAGATTTTTGATTTTGGAAATTCTTCTGCTATTTTACTTATTTTAGAAGGACTTCGGATAATCAGATGGAGGTTTTCCGGTTTGATCAATTCATATTTCAAAAATGATTTTGAAAAAGAAAGTCCCATATTACCTGCCCCTAGAATCGCTATTTTCATATTGTGTTTGATTTTTTAGCTAAAATAGTAATTTTATAAGTAGGAGTAGTCTTCCTTAAGGGTGAAGTTTAATAAGGTAAACGTAAATTTGTTATATGTAATATTATACTTAGTTTATGAAATTCATAAGATAAGTTTTTTGAAGACAATAAATATATAGGAAAGGTTAATTTTCAGAATCGTATATTTGATTTTGTAAAATTAAAAAACACAATGAATGGAAGTAGGAATAGGAATGTTCGGTGATCTGGCTTTTGACCAAGCAACAGGAAAATACAGAGATGCAGGGGTCAGAATTCGTGAAATATTAGAGGAAGTCAGGTTAATGGATGAGGTAGGGATTGATGTTTTTGCCATGGGAGAACATCATCGTCCGGACTACGCTGTTTCTTCTCCTGAAATGGTATTGGCAGCCGCCGCAAGTATTACAAAAAATATAAAATTAGCAAGCGGTGTTACCGTTTTAAGCTCCTCGGAACCAGTAAAAGTTTATGAAGATTTTTCAACACTAGATCTCATTTCTAATGGACGGGCTGAAATATTAGTGGGCCGAGGCAGTTTTGTTGAATCCTTTCCATTATACGGATACTCATTGGATGATTATGAACAACTCTTTGATGAGAAACTGGAGCTATTGTTGAAGATCAACTCCGAAGAGAATGTAAACTGGTCAGGCCAACTTAGAGCTGCTATGCATAATCAGACTGTATATCCAAGAGCCCAAAATAACGGAAAACTTTCTATTTGGAGAGCTGTGGGAGGAACTCCAAAATCTTTTTTAAGTGCTGCTCAAATAGGCCTGCCTTTGGTGGTAGCGATCATTGGGGAAATGCCTATGAAGTTTAAAGATCTGATTGAATTCTATAAACAGGAATATCAAAAAGCAGGACATGATGTCTCAAACATGCAGATTGCCATTAGTTCCCATACTTTCGTGAGTAATGATCAGAAGGTGATTGATCAGTACTTTCACTGTTATAAAAATCAGGTAAATAGGATAAGAGCCTCCAGAGGACTTGCTCTTCTTACTAAAACTCAATATGAGAGTGGAAGAGAAATGAACGGCGGCTTATTTATCGGAAGTTCAGCAGAAGTTGCCGATAAAATTGCCTACCTGAAGGAATCCTTCGGAATCACAAGGTTTACAGGCCAAATGGATGTTGGAGATCCTTCTCACGATATAATCATGCAGTCAATCAAACTATTTGGTGAAGAAGTATTACCCGTTGTAAAAAAATCGGGTAACCCTCAATCTAGTAAAGCATCAAAAGTTAATTGATGATATTGACTTCACGCTCCAGCTCTATTCCAAACTTTTCTTTCACAGAGTTGATGATATCGGTGGAAAAATCAAAAATTTCTTTCCCGGTTGCTTTTCCGGTTGCATTGATGATGACCAATGATTGAAGTTTGTGGGAAGCAACATTTCCAACTTGTTTTCCTTTCCAGCCGCATTGTTCGATAAGCCATCCGGCAGGAACCTTCACTTTGTCACCATTGGGGTATCCTTGGATATTTTCAAATTTTTGCTTTAAATCTTCAAACTGAGCTAAAGGAACCGTAGGGTTTTTGAAGAAACTTCCTGCATTTCCAATTTTTTTAGGATCCGGTAATTTACTTTGTCTGATATTAATTACCGCTTTAGACACATCCTGAATGGTGGGGTTTTCGATGCCCATATTTTCTAACTCTGACTTGATCGCACCATATTCTGTTTTGATCTGGTGATCATTCCGGGTAAGCTTAAAAGTTACATTCAATATGATATATCTGCCCTTTCCTTCTTGCTTGAAAATAGAGTCTCTATAACCAAATTTGCATTCTTCGAGGTTGAATGTTTTAACTTCCAGGGTTTCTAAATCTAATACCTGACAATTAACAAAAATGTCTTTGATCTCAGTTCCGTAAGCCCCTATATTCTGCATCGGAGAAGTCCCTACATTTCCCGGAATTAAAGAAAGGTTTTCTATTCCTCCATAATTGTTCTGCAGACAATATATGACAAACTCATGCCAGTTTTCTCCAGCTTTTGCCGTGACAAAAACTTCATTTTCGTTAATGTTTTCTTCTGATATTCCTTTTAAATTAAGTCGAATGGCAAGCCCTTCAAAATCTTTTGTCAGTAAGATATTACTTCCTCCACCTAATAATAAAAGAGGAAGAGAATGTTCTTTAGAAAAAGTAAGAGCATCCTTTAATTCTTCGATACTGGTAATTTCGGTAAAATATTTGGCTTTGGCATCTACACCAAAAGTATTGTAAGGTTGTAAGGAAAAATTTTTGTGCATGTTTATTTGTATTCTTTGGGAAGAATTTTGTCTAATTGTTCTTTAAACTCTTGAAGCTGTTTATAGTGTGTAGTATCTGCAAAAGAATTAACATAGATATGAGCTTTTTTAGGCGTGCGTATCTGAAATGTCTCATCAATTCCATCTATCGATTGTTGACTTGGAGAACTCTTGATCTCATCAAGATCTTTGACATTGATGGGCGATATAAGCTGCTTCCATGTATCAGTACTAATTGAGGACTTCCATTCCTTGTGAGTGTGATCGGCAGTGGCTCCTCTTTCTGCAAAAACAGAATCTTTTGTGACTTTGACAATCGTATATTCGCCCGAAGTACCACCAATATGAGAGATGCTGATAAAGGTTATTTCATTTGAATTTTTAGGAACAGCAGGCTTTTCCGGTGTCTTTTTATCACAAGAAAAAAATGCCGACAGCAGAAAAATTGAAAATACTATTCTCAGATGTATATTTTTTGTTGTCGGCATTATATATAATTTACAGGCTAAATTCTTCTCTGTACTTTTTTAAAGCTTCTTTCAAAATTTCAGCACTTCTTTTTAAGTCTTCTTCTTTTAAAACGTAAGCAATTCTTACTTGTTTTTTTCCTAATTCCGGATTGCTGTAGAATCCTCCTGCCGGAGCTACCATAATGGTTTCGTTATTAAGAGAATATTTTTCCAGCAACCATTGTGCAAATTTTTCAGTGTCATCTACCGGAAGTTCAGCAACACAGTAGAATGCACCTTTAGGTTTAGGGCAGATTACTCCGGGAATAGCATTTAAAAGATCTACCAATATATTTCTTCTGTGCGTATATTCTTCTCTCACCGCTCTGATGTAAGGACCGTCGTTCTGGTGAGCTGCAGTTGCTGCGATTTGTCCCAAAAGAACCGGACTTAATCTTGCCTGTGCAAAAAGCATCGCTGCATTACGGATTTTAGTAGAACGAGTTACCATACAACCGATTCTTACACCACACATAGAATAACGCTTAGATTCTGAATCAATAATAATACAGTTTTCTGCTAATTCAGGGAAATCAAGCATGGAAACTTGTTGTTTTCCATCATATACATACTCTCTGTATACTTCATCAGAAATGATAACAATATCATATTTTAAAGCAATTTCTGCAAGCTTTTGAAGCTCTTCACGAGTGTATAGGTATCCTGTTGGATTACCCGGATTACAGATGATGATTGCTCTTGTTTTTTCAGTAATTTTTTTCTCAAATTCTTCTATTGGTGGAAGGGCAAAGCCTGTATCAATAGTAGAAGGAACAGCTACCACATTCACGTCAAATGTACTTGTGAAACCATTGTAGTTGGCGTAATAGGGCTCAGGGATGATCACTTCATCACCCTCATCGCATAAGGTAGAAATAGCAAAATTAAGGGCTTCAGAACCTCCGTTAGTCACCATAAAATTGTCAGGAGTCAGATCTGAAAAACCTAGTGAGTGGTAATAGTCTGTAAGTGCTTTTCTATATTCGATATTACCCTCAGAAAGTGCATATTCCAGTACTTTTAAATCAATATTTTTTAAAGCATTTAAAGCTGTTTCCGGAGTTTCAATATCAGGCTGCCCGATATTAAGGTGATATACTTTTATTCCTTTCTGTTTTGCTTGTAATGCAAAAGGAACCAGTTTTCTTACCGGCGATGGCGGCATGTGCAGTGCTCTGTTTGAAATATTCGGCATTGTTTAAAAATTTGTATGACAAAAATAAGATTTAATTTCTCAATAATAAAATTAAGAAATAGGAAGAAAGTGGTGATGTTTTGTAAATTATTTTCTTGGAGAACAAATAATTTAATTTTTTTTAAATTATTTAAGGTTAAGTATTGATTATTTATCAAAAATAATCTTTTTATATTGATATTTTTATTAATTTACGACTTAAATATAAATAAAATGACAATAAATTTATTTTTTAGAGCATTACCTGTTATTGCTCTTTTCTCAGCTTCTGCTATGACCGCTCAAAATTTTCAAACCATGCCCGTACAGTCAGGATATACGGAAGATGTGATTGCGAACGGGACGGGATCTTCTTCAGTATCAACAACTACTGATGTAGATGGAGTATCTTTTGCTTTTGTAGCTAGAGACTTTAAGCTTACCCCAACCAGTTCAGCCATTAATTATGGTATTCCTGTGGATGGTATTATCAATTCCGTAGTAGCATCAACACCCGGGCTTAGCTATCAATTGGGAGATTTAAGCTCCAGTAATTCATTAAAGTTGACTACAACCGGGCAAAGCGGTACCCTTGTATTCACGACCCCTACAGCTGCTTTTAAATTGTATATGCTTGTAACCAGTGGCAGTGGAACATCTGTTGTGAATGCTACGGTCACTTTTACAGATAATACAACTCAGACATTTTCTAATATCAGTCTTACTGACTGGTATGGAGGAACCAATTTTGCAATCCAGGGAATAGGACGAATCAACAGAGGGAATGATGTCTTAGAATCCAATAGTACTAACCCCAGATTATATCAGTCAGTTTTGAGTATTGATGCTGCGAACCAGGCAAAGCCTATAAAAAGTGTTACAGTTACTAAAAGCTCAGGAGTGGGTATTCCTAATGTCTTTGCTTTCTCTGCGGATGCTTATACTACCTGCGTAGCCCCAGTTTTGCAAACGGTGGGAACTATTACTTCAAATTCGGCACAGATTTCATGGACAGTTCCCGCGGGAACCCAAGCTGCCAGCCATGATATATATTATAGTACCAGTGCAACTCTTCCAACCAGCAGCACGGTGCCCAATTATTCAGGAGTAACAGGTACTTCTTATGCACTCAGCAATTTATCTGCAAGTACAACATATTATTATTGGGTAAGAACAAATTGTAGCAGTGGGACAGGACAAAGCTCCTGGTCCTTCTCAGGTACATTTAAAACCCTTTGCGGATCTGTTATTCCTGCATACACCAATTATTTCAGTAGTTTCCCCGGAACATGCTGGGCGAATAATCTATCAGGAGGATCTACGGCTACAGGACCTACAGGTACTTCATCATATTGGGGACAACGTAACTTCCTCAATGGAACATCTAACCCTTCTGCACATATGAATATCTATGGCAGTAATAAAACAGGATGGCTTAAAACAGTTACCTTTGATTTGTCATCAGGAGGATACAGAGCGAAGTTTAATTACGGGGTAACAACTTACTCAGGAGTAGCTACTTCATTAATGGACTCCGATGATACCGTCCATTTTATGATGTCCGATGATAATGGAAGCACATGGACCATATTGAAAACCTGGGATGTAAATAATAGCCCTTCTAATTCTTCTAATACCTATACTTATAATCTTACCGGTAATACCAGCCCTAATACAGTATTTGCTTTCTACGGAACTACCGGAACAGCAAATGGTGGCTTAGACTATAATTTTTACATAGATGATTTTACCGTGGAGGCTGCCCCGCTAAGCACTTCCGAAGTTAAAGAATCGGTGCATAAAGTAAATGTTCATCCAAATCCTTTTAAAGACATTTTATATCTGTCTGATACCAAAAATGTAAATAAAATAACGGTTGGTGATACGTCCGGAAGAATTGTGAAGACGATAGAAGGCTCTGTAAAAGAACTTCATTTAGATACACTTGATACTGGTCTATATTTTATAACTCTTTATTTTAAAGATGGCTCTCAGTCTACAGTAAAAGCGATTAAAAAATAATTTTTTTAACCAATAATTTCAAAAGGCAGTCATATTTATTTGACTGTCTTTTTTATTTAAATTAATAAAATGAATGAATTAATTCATTGTTAAATCCGATGTTGATAAAATTATTATACATTTGCGCCGAAAAAAACAATACCCAATGAATAAACTAAAACTATTTTTTTTAATTCCATTATTCTATTCGTCATTTACTCACGCTCAGCGAATTGATAAAGAAACCATCAGTTTTCAGCTTTTAAGAGAACCTGTTTTTGCGACAGATCTTGGCAATAGAAATTATACCATTACGGTAAAATCTCCTTATAATATTACAAAAGATGATGTCTTAAGACAATCAAAAGAAGACCATCAGAAGCAGGTAGATAATTATCAGGCAAATGTAGAATCTGCCAAACTTGAGCATGCTGAAAGATTGAAGGATTATGATTCAGAAGTGAAAAAACTACAGGAGAAATATAAACTGGAATCTGCCGAATACAGTAAGTTATCAGCGGTTGAAAAAATTGCTGCAACCAACGGAGCTCCGGTATTGAGAATACCATCCAGACCTGTTCTTAATATTCCTCCTGTACCGGTTTACAGACAGCCTGATTTAAAAGATGCTTTGATTGTTGATAATAAGATTTTAGCTTCTCAAATGGATATCATAGGATTTTCAAAGGGAGGAAATTATCTTGACGTTGTTATCGAAATGGAAAGAACCAATTTTCAGGATAATCAAGGGAAAACATTTGCCAATCAGCCTACAAGAATTATTGGTAAACAAAATGGAGTTGTAAAACTGGATAAAACCTATTTCTCTGATTTCACGGAGGTAGCAAGCGTTCCCACCAATGAGATCAATCTTAACGCTCAGGAAAAAAGGTTTTTACAAAGAACAATGGATCGTACAAGAAATATTCTTAATGATAACTTCGGATATCAGACCATCAATTCTACGGTAACACTGGCAAGTGTAAAAAATAAAGGAGATTATGATGAATTGGAAAAAGCATATATCTATGTGACCACTAATTTAAAAAAGCTTCAGGCAAAATCTGATTATGCGCCCAATAAAGTAGCGATGGAAAATATGCAGAAGGGAATTGATATTTGGAAAAATGCTTTAACAAAAGTGAATTACCAGGACAAAAAAGCCCTTTACAATCAAAAGATCGGTGAGTATCTGTATTTTAATTTGATAAGATTAAATATCGCCTTAGGAAACTATCAGGATGCTGAAAAATATCTGAATCAGTTGCAGGAGCATTTGGTAGACATTAAACTTTCCTATGATGCTAACCTTGAATTGAAAAGATTAGAAGAAACAATTTATAATAACTAAAGACAATACCATGATTAAACAAATTATAGCTACGGCATTAATTACTGCCTCAATATATTCTTTTGCCCAAACGAAAGTTACAGAAGGGACAAAATTTACAGTGGATGCCAATCTTGAAACAGATGATAAGCTTGTGCTGGCTGATGATTACAATTCTTATATGTTCAGTGCCATCAATATCGACGGATTGATGAGAGGCGTTTATCCTCACAAGAAATTATTGATGAGAAAGCTGGATCAGAACGGGAGCCTGGTAGATACTTACATTAAAGATTATGCTAATAAAACCAATGGCGTACTTCATAATTATCTGGGATCACAACAAATTGATGAAGATAAATTTGTAGCATTTACCGAAGAATACTTTGGAAAAGAAAACAGGAAAGAAGTTTTTCAACATGTTTTCAGTAAAAAAGATGGAACTTTTACTACAAAAAGTATTGCTAAATATAGCATTGAATCTGCTAACAGATCAGGAACTACCTATGTTCTCTTTTCAGAAAACGGTAAATATGCTGCCGTTTTTAATGACAGATATGCTAACAAAAAAACAGAGAATATCAATGATGTTCTGGTATTGGATCTGAGAACCCTTTCTCCGGCTTGGAATAAAGAAATTTCTTTAAGTAACGATTATGTTGAAAAATCTTTTGCATTAACCAATTCCGGGAAAATAGTTGTATTGCGAAAAGCAGCCGGCTGGAAAGAATCGTATAAACTGGAGCTGCTTTCAAACAATGAAGACAAAGATCTTCCTTTTGATGATAAATATATTCCTGAAAAATTATATTCAGTCAGTAAAAATGACAACGATTACCTGATTAGTTTCGGGAGAAAGAAAGCGGCAGTTACCATTGGTGCAAGTACTTTTGGAACAGTAATGTTTTATGATATGAAGTCAGGAAAGGCTGTTATCAGTAATACCAATTTGGGAGGAGATAAGGACATGAATGATGTGAAGGTTATTAAAACGATTATTAAGGGAGACGATATTTTAATGGCTGTTCAACAGGAGACCATAACAAGGCCGTTGCCTACAGCAATGAACCGTTTTCCAGATCCTGTTTACAAACTGGAAGCAGGAATGTTGATGAAGTTTAATAAAGAAGGAGATGTCACACAATTCGTTGCAGCAGGAGTTTCTACAGGAAAAAGAATTCATGTTACGGAATCTGGAAATAACCTTTATATTTCTACGTTTTATCCTAAAGGAGCATTTGGAAACACAGGATTCTCCATGAAAGTTTTTGATTTCGGTACCTTAAAATCTCAGGAGGTAAATCTTAATTATAAAGGAGGTAACTTTTTCATGAACCATGGCTTTGCAGATGGAAATATGATACAATATGTGCCGAATGTAAATAAAATGATGTTCTTAGAAAAGACTAATAAGGATGTTCAGATGTTCAGTGTGTATAATTTTATAAAATAATTGTATTTTAGAAAAAATTAAAATATGCAGATTCAGGCAGTTTCCATAGAAGATTATATCTCAAAAATTCCTGAGGAAAGACAGGATGCTTTCAGAAAACTTTTTGACACGATCCATCATAATCTTCCAAAAGGATTTGAAGAAAATCCAAGCTATGGAATGATAGGCTGGGCTGTCCCTTTAAAAACATATCCTGCCGGTTATCATTGTACTGCAAACACACCATTGCCCTTTATCAATTTGGCTTCTCAGAAAAATTTTATAGCCTTATATCATATGGGGCTCTATTCTACACCGGAAATTCTGGATTGGTTTGTGTCAGAATATCCGAAACATTCCAAAAAGAAGCTGGATATGGGTAAATCCTGTGTCCGTTTCAAGAAAGTAGAGGATATTCCTTTCGAATTAATTGCTGAATTGAGTAAGAAAATGACGGTTGAAGATTGGATCCATAAGTATGAATCTCAATATAAAAAATAATAAAAAGCTCTGAAATCAATTTGATTTCAGAGCTTTTTTCATCCGGTCTTATGCTTTTTTCGAGGTATTAAAACTCAATATCCCAGATTCCTGCTTTACGTTCCAGTTCCACCAGAGCTGCTGCATTATCTGCAAGAGCCTGGTAATAATCTTTTCTTACATCATTATATGTTCGCTGGGCATTCAATACCTCCAGAATAGAGCTTTCTCCTCTTTTATAACTGTAGGTGATCCCTTCCAATATACTCTTAGCTTCCGTAAGCATCCCGTTGTGGAACTGTTTCACCTGTTTTTGGGTCGCTACATATTGTTGATAGGCCTGCATGACTTCAGCTCGTATGCCTTGTTCTACCTGTTGATATTCAACCTCTGCCTGAGAATGTGCCATTTCAGCTATTTTTAAGCCTGCATTTCTTCTGTTGGAAAATTTAAGTGGAATACTGAGTCCTACTTTTACGGCATTCACAGTGGGAGAGGGTGCGATTTCGTTAGTCGCTTCCGTGTGGCGTTCTGCTCCGGCGCTAAGCCCTAGATCTATCATACGATTGGCTCTTTCCAGATTGATCTGGCTTTTGGCTACCTGTGTATTTTGCTTTGCAGCCAGTAAATCTGCTCTTTCATTCAAGGCCTGAAGAGTCAAATCATCAATGTTGAAATCTCTGTTAAAGGCATTAAAATCTCCGTCAACATCTCTTCCTGTTATTTTATTGTCACTCAGAAATACCGATAGATTGGTTAATGCCTGCTGCCCGGCACTTTCAGCCTGATATACGTCATTGAGAAGAGAGGCTGCTTCTAGCTTACTCTGCTTTGAGGTAACCAATGATATGGTTCCTAAGCGGTATCTTATACTGTCTGATTTTGCCAGTTGAAGCATATTTTTATAAGAATCCTGCTGTACTTCAAGAAGTGATTTGGATTTTAAAGCTTCAATATATCCTAAGCTTGCATCTGCCCGAAGGTTTCTGAAAAAATCCTGCAATTGTATTTTACTCAATTCCGATTGATTTCTGGCAAGATTGATTCTCGCTTTTCTTTTTCCTCCCAGTTCCAGAGTCCAGCCAATTGAGGTACCATAGACATATCCCATATTTTTATTCACCCCATTATTGGTGGTTTCCACTTCTAGCTGTGGATCGGGAAACATACTGGCAGTTTGAATTGCCGCTTCAGCCATACTCACATTGTATTTCTGGGAGGCATAGCCAAGATTCCTCTTTCCAACAAGACTCAGATATTCTTCAAAACTTAAAAGCTCTTTTTCCTGTGCTTTTGCTATCCCTGTTAAACTAAACAGGGTGATGGCCGTTATGATAACATGAACTTTAGTCTTCATAGGTAGGTGTAAGTGCTTCATTTGATTCCAAATTTTGTTTTTCGTTGCGGCGTTCAGCCATGTAGTAAATAGCCGGGAGAACGAAGAGTGTTAAGATAGTAGAGAACATCAATCCATAAACGATTACCGTTGCCAGAGGTCGTTGTACATCAGAACCGATGCCTGTTGCCAGGGATGCCGGGAATAATCCGATTACAGCAACCGTAGCTGTCATCAGTACCGGTCTGAAACGGTCTTTGGCACCTTTAGTTACCGAATGTTTTAGATCATGGCCTTTCTTACGGAGATCGTTAATGTGAGAAATCATAATAACCCCATTTTGAATCGCGACTCCAAATAATGCAATAAAACCTACAGCAGAAGAAACGTTCAGAGACATTCCGCGTATGTTGAGAGCCAGCATCCCTCCAAATAATGCTAAAGGAACAATAGACATTAAAACCAATGCCTGTTTGAAGTCACCAAAAGCACCATACAATAAAAGGAACATAATAGCCAATGCTAATGGCACAATAAAAGCCAGTCTTGAATAGGCTCTATTCTGGTTTTCGAACTGACCGCCCCATTTGATCTGGTATTTTTCATGGTCATACTTTATATCTTTTTCAATCTTAACCTGAGCTTTTTTCAGGAAAGAAGAAAGGTCGGTACCTCTCAGATTCAGCTTTACGGTAAGATGTCGTTTATTCATCTCACGGGTGATGGTACTTTCTCCGGTACTTAATTTTACCTCTGCCACTTGAGATAAAGGGATTTTGGCTCCCGTAGCTGAGGTGAGCATCAGGTTTCCAATTTTGTCGGGGGTATCACGGCTATCCTCGGTATAACGGCAAGAAATGTCGTACACCTTATTTCCAATGAATATTTGAGAAATTGCCTTTCCTCCTAATGCTACTTCAATAAGGTCGGCCACATCAGCTACATTTAACCCGTACTGAGCGATTTTATCTCTGTCGGCAATAATTTGAAGCTGAGGTAAGGGAGGCTCCTGATCAATAGCAAGGTCGGCTGAGCCCGGGACTTTGTTCAAAGTAGATAAAATATTTTCAGCTATTCTTCGGGTTTCCTTAAAGTCTTCACCATATACTTTAACCACCAATTCACTGTGCGCTCCGGAAATTTTATCCATTACTCCATCGATCATGGGCTGCGAAAAACCTACGGTAAATCCGGGCATATCTTTATAATCAGCTGCGAGTTCTTTAATCAGGTCAGCTTTTGTTTTTCCGGAAGGCCATTGGTCATAAGGTTTTATTCCTACGGATACTTCAAAGTGAGAGGCTGTCCACGGGTCTGTTCCATCATCATTACGCCCGGCCTGAACCATCATATAGGTGATTTCCGAGTGTTTTAAAGTTCTGGCCCGTAGAGTATCACTCATTTCTTTAGCTTTGGCGAGAGAGATACCCGGTGGAAGCTGCACTTGAAGCCAGATAGAACCTTCATCCAGTTCGGGAAGAAAATCTTTTCCAACGGAATAGGACAGAATTCCTGCAGATAATAAAACAATACTTATGGGTAAAATAACCCTTTTAGGTCTCTGCATTATTTTCTCTATTCTTTTTCCATAAGCTGTACTTATTTTTTCCAGCCATTTGTTATGGTAGATCTTCTGTGGCTTCCGATAGATCACATAAGCGAGTCCCGGAATAAGTAGTAAGGCTACTGCAAGGGCTCCCAATAAGGCATATCCTACAGTAAATGCCATTGGAGTAAAGAGTTTTTTCTCCACTCTTTCGAAGGCAAATAATGGGAGATAAGCGGTAATGATTATAATTGTGGAAAAGAAGATAGGTTTGGCTACCTCAATCACCCTTTTGGTAATGGTTTTTTCTTCAAGCGCTTCTTCAGGATTTTCTTCTCTTTTTTTCAGAATTGTTTCCAGCATTACAATGGCTCCATCTACAATAATTCCAAAATCGATCGCTCCTAGAGAAAGAAGATTGGCCGGTATATTGGTAAAGTGCATCAGGATAAAAGCAAACAATAAAGAAAGAGGAATGGTAATCGCTACCAGCAATGCGCCTCTCCAGCTTCCAAGGAATACAATCAGTACGATAATAACCAGTACGATTCCTTCGGTAAGAGTATGGGAAACTGTATGAAGAGTTGTATCAACAAGATCTGTTCTGTCCAGAAAAGGATGGATTTTTACCCCAACAGGAAGGGTTTCGTTATTCAATTCATCAATAGCCTGATGAACTCCTTCCAACACCTGTGATGGATTTTGTCCTCTTAATAAAAGGACAATCCCTTCTACACTTTCAGAATAACTACGCTTTCGGTCAGTGTATCCCAGAATCCCTTTTCTTTCCAGATTTCCATACTTTAAAGTCCCAACATCATTCAGGAAGACAGGAACACCATTTTGGGTTTTGACTACAATTTTTCCAAGGTCATTCAAGTCTTTTACCAAGCCTATCCCACGGATGACATAGGCCAGATTTCCACGGGGAAGCATACTTCCACCTGCACTGACGTTGTTTTTGGAAATTGTTTCGGTAACTTCAGATAACGAAAGTCCATATTGCTCAAGTTTGTGCGGATCCAGTTCAATTTGAAACTGAGTCGTAATCCCTCCGAAGTTGGTAACGTCAGCGATTCCTGAAACCTGTTTGATACGAGGAATAATCACAAATTTTTGTAAGTCTGTAAGTTCTCGTAAGCTATGATTATTACTTTCGATAATGTATCGGTAGACTTCGCCAATAGGAGAGGTGAGTGGGTCAAGCCCCGGTTGCGCTCCATAAGGAAGAGTTACATCTGACAGCCTTTCCTGGATACGTTGTCTTGCCCAGTAATCATCTATGCCATCATCAAAAACCATAGTAATAATAGAAAGTCCGAAGGTGCTTTTGCTTCGCATGACATGCATTCCCGGAAGTCCATTCAGGGCGCGCTCCAAAGGAATAGTAATTTGTTGTTCCACTTCTTCGGCGGCCAGCCCCGGAACCTGTGTTACTACCTGTGAGGTAACATCAGCGATATCAGGATAGGCTTCTACAGACAATTTGGTCCAGGAGTAATAACCGAAAAATCCAAGTAAAAGGAAGAGGGCCAGCATCAGCCATCTCTTCTGTATAGAGATTGTAAGTAGTTGTTTCATAATTCTTAATTTTTGTACAAAGTATGAAGTACTCTATATGATGTATTTGTGTTGAAGGATATAAAATGAAATTGTTCAAACTTTCAAAAGTCGAAACAGTATCAGCACTTCATACGTTTTGCATTGTACATTTTACATTATTTCGCGTCCAACATGTAGATTCCACCTTCAGTCATAATAGTATCTCCTACCTTTAATCCTGAGGTAATTCTTACTGTTTTTTGATCGGTTTCTCCTGTGGTAACCGGACGCTTTGCAAATTGATTTTTACCTGTTTTTATCCATACATATTGCGAGCTGTCCTGTTGCATTAAAGCCGTAACCGGAATCATAATTGTTCTGATAGGAGTTGTGGAGAAATTAACCGTGGCGTACATTCCTGGTTTTAATTTTCTGTCAGGATTATCACATTCTATCAGGACCTTGATGCTTCGGGTATCTTCGTCTACAATTTCATTGATATGATACACTTTCCCGGTAATATTTCTATCAGGATAAGCACTCACTTTGACAGAAACACGATCTCCTGTATTGACAAAGCGAATGTCTTTTTCTTTTACATCCCCGGAAATCCATACTTTAGAGAGTTCTGCAATAATAATAACAGGATCTGCATCACCTTTCAGATATTGACCGTTGACAATTTTGTTGGAAATAACTTCCCCGTTAATGGGAGCTCTTACGATAAGAGGACTTCCTATGCCTCCTCCTTTGCTGTTATATACTTTCAAGGCGGAAGAAGCATTGGAAAGTGAAGTTTTTTTATTCTTGAAATCGGTTTCGGCTTCATCAAGCTCTTTCTGAATTCCTACCCCATGTTTTACCAGATCCTGCTGACGTTTGTAATTTTTCTCTGCCAGTTGTACATCATTCAGAGCATCTGTATAATCTTTCTGGACTGAAAAATAATCAGATGATAGAATTTCAAAAAGAGGGCTGCCTGCTGAGACATTTTGCCCGAGTTGAATGAAAGACTTTGTAATCCTTCCGGAAAAAGGACTGGCAATTTCTGCGTAGTGATTAGGAATGGCCTGAATAGTCCCTGCAGATACAACACCATCGCTATGTTCTTGCTCACCAACTACTTCTGTTTTTATTTTTTTGAAAACAGGATTACTTTCGGGAACGATGATGTTATCACCTTTTACCAAAAGATCCTGATCTTGAGGGACTTCTTTTTGGGATTTATTACAAGAGGTAATCAATGCCAAAAGTACCATTGTTAATACTGTTTTTCTCATATAAGCTGTTTATAACCACTAATTTAATTTTAATTTTCCTGTCGTATTTCAATTTTATGTGATATTTTCCATGAAATATCTAAAATATTTACTTTTTTACTGCTGCAAAGGTATTTTCATCCTTTCTAATAGCTTATTAGAAAGCCTTTAAAAAGCTATTAGAAAGTTATTAGAAAGGGTTGTTTTTTTGAGGATTAAAGCCATTGTCCGAATTTTTTGATAAACCATTGTTTCACAAATTGAGTGAGGATACAATATCCTGTAAGAATTCCAATCAAATAAGGGAAATAGCTTAGAGGGAGGGGTTGCATCTTCAGGTATACAGCCATCGGACTAAAAGGAATCAGGATTCCGATCAACATAATCAAGCTAGTTAATGCAACTACAGGTGTGGCAGCCCAGCTTTGGATAAATGGTATTTTTTTAGTTCTGATGATATGAACAATCAAAGTTTGAGAGAGTAAGCCCTCCACAAACCAACCTGTTTGAAAGAGACTTTGATGTTCCGGAGTATTGGCTTTGAAAATAAAGAACATGACAGCAAATGTTACATAATCAAAAATGGAACTCAAAGGGCCTATATATAGCATGAATTTTTTAATGCTTTCTGCTTCCCATTTTTTTGGTTTTTCCAGAAAATCTTTATCCATTGTATCCCACGGAATAGAAGACTGTGAAACATCATACAGTAAATTTTGAGTTAAAATCTGCAACGGAAGCATCGGCAAAAACGGAAGCAGCGCACTTGCTCCAATCATACTGAACATATTCCCGAAATTACTGCTGGCAGTCATTTTTATATATTTTACAATATTTCCAAAAGTTCTTCTTCCATAGATGACACCACTTCGCAATACCATTAAATCTTTTTCCAATAAAATAATATCCGCACTTTCTTTGGCGATGTCAGCTCCGGTATCAACAGAAATGCCTACGTCAGCTTCCTTAATAGCCGCAGCATCATTAATCCCATCTCCCATGAATCCTACAGTATGACCTTTGGATCGTAATATTTTTACAATGCGTTGTTTTTGTAACGGGCTTACTTTGGCAAAGACAGAATATAGATCCATATCCTTACTCAGCTCCTCATCACTCATATGCTCCAGCTGATCACCAAGCATAATGGTGTTAATAGGAATTCCTACGTCATGACATATTTTCTTAGCAACGATATCATTATCTCCGGTGACTACTTTCACTTCCACACCTAATTTGTGCAGGGCTTTGATACTTGGCTCTGCTGAAGGTTTGGCAGGGTCAAGGAATCCTATAAATCCTGTTAGCGTAAGATTATTTTCATCTGCAACAGAATAATTCAAAGGATGATCTCCATCAAATTCACGAATGGCTACCAATAATACCCGTAATCCTTCTGCATTTAGTTTTTCAGACATTCTGATAATTTGTTGTTTCATAAGATCATCCAATGGAACTACATTATCATTTTCGATGTGAAGACTGTGGTCTTCTCCCGGATCTAAAGCATATTTACATAAAGAAAGCATTTCCTCAACAGCTCCTTTGGAAATCATCAGGTGCTTACCCTTGGAGGTATTCAGAATCACAGACATTCTTCTTCTTTCAAAATCGAACGGAATCTCATCAACCTTCAGATAGAGTTCATCAGCCTTTAACAGGTTGTGAACCTCTGCATGATCAAGAACAGCCTGATCTAAAAGGTTTTTGAGTCCTGTCTGGTGAAAACTGTTAAGGTAAGCCCATTTTAAGACTTCATCATCTTCAATACCACGCACGTTGAGGTGAGTTTCCAATACAATTTTGTCCAGCGTAAGTGTTCCTGTTTTATCGGTACAAAGGATATCCATGGCTCCAATATTCTGAATGGCATTTAGCCTTTTAACAATGACTTTCTTTTTACTCATATTAACTGCACCTTTTGCCAGATTTGCGGTAACAATCATGGGTAACATTTCAGGGGTGAGACCTACCGCTACGGCAATAGCGAATAATAGGGCCTGCATCCAATCTCCTTTTACAAATCCGTTGATAAGAAAAATAACCGGAGTCATCACCAACATAAACCGGATAAGGAGAAAGCTTACTTTATTTACTCCGATATCAAAAGCGGTTTCGGGTCTTTTTGAAACCAGGCTTCTGCTGATACTTCCGAAGTAGGTAAAAATGCCTGTATTAGCAACCACAACCATGGCAGATCCACTCACCACATTTGTTCCCATAAAACATATATTTTGCAGGGTGAGTGGATTCTGGTCTTTGGCCTCACGTATAGGGAAAGCATTTTTCTCTACAGGTAGAGCTTCTCCTGTAAGAATAGATTCACTGATAAAAAGGTCTTTACTTCTCAGTATCCGACAATCGGCAGGAACCATATCACCTGCAGAGAGAATAACAATATCTCCGGGTACGATTTCTGTAATTTCTATTTCTTCCCCTTCTTTAAATTTTCTTTTGGTAAGGCAACTTGTTTTTACCATTTTCTTTAAAGCTTCCGCTGCTTTATTACTCTTAAATTCCTGGATGAATCTTAAAATAGTACTGAAGAGAAGCATGACCGCAATAATAACACTGGTACTGAGATCTTTTTCTTCTGCAGGTACAAGGATAACATCGATGAACAAGGAGATAACAGCAATGCAGGCCAGAATATAGTTAAAAGGATTAAAGAAGGAATGGGCAAATTGTTTGACCCATGAGGGCGCTTTTTGTGTTGCAATTTCATTTTTGCCGTAAATTTTCAGACGGTCTTTTACCGTATTTTCACTGAGTCCTTCCTCTGAAGTTTCCAGCATGGCATAGACCATTTTCTCGTTCTCTGAAGCAGCTTCTTTCAACTTTACAAGAGCTGCTGAATTGAGATTTTTGTTGGAGGATTTTTTTAACATTGTTTCAGTTGTTGTTTGAAATGTTACAAATCATTTTCAGTACCTATAATTTCCCAGCTTACCTTGATGACTTTGTCTTCAATTGTTAATCTGCTGGCCGTTTTTTCCATAAAACTGTCTTGTGGGGTAGAAGCGTGCACTTCAGCTGTAATGATGGCATTTTCAGGAAGACCATTGTCATCGCTGGTAAGAGATTTTAGTAATACCTTATCATTTCCGCTTAAGGATTGCATCAACTGTACCCGAACATGGTTTTCTACTTCACTTTTGCATTTTATCGTGAGCAGATATTCCGTATAATGACTTCTGCTATTGATATTATTACCAAGTTTTACTCCTAATGGGCGAAGGATAACGTGAGTAAGGATAATAAATCCACTGGTAATAGCTGCTTCAAAAGGAAATCCCATGGCGCTAAGGGCTCCCACTGATGCTGAACACCAAATGGTCGCTGCTGTATTGAGTCCCCGAACAGTAAGCCCGTCTTTCATAATAACGCCGCCGCCAAGAAAACCAATTCCGCTTACAATATAAGAGGCTATTCTACCTGTTGCATCGCCTCCGATCCTTATGGAAAGAAGTACAAATGCAGCAGAACCAAGGCATACAAGAGTATTGGTGCGGAGACCGGCACTTTTCTGGCGCCATTGTCTTTCAAGCCCAATACTGGCACCAAGGGCAAATGCGGTGAAGAGACGGAGTGTAAATTCTAATGTGGTCATAACCTTTCTGTTTTATAGCATTCAGCCGGTATACAGAAAGGTATACTGTTGAATACTTAGTTGTTGAAATAATGTGAGGGATAGGTATCCATAGTGGTTTTTATTTACTGCAAAGGTATTTCTAGTACGGGACAAAAGCCGTTAGAAAGGTCTTAGAATGTTATTAGAAAATTATTAGAGAAATTATAGTTCTGTTTTTGATCGTATCACTTGATACTATGAGATAATAGAATGCAGTTGTAGCTGATACTTAAAGAAATGGCTTCCATATAAGAAAGGATTACAAAAGTGAGTCTTATCAATAAGATAAAATCTGTATCCCTTATAAAAGACAAAAATTCAATACATTTGGGCGAACTTTTATCATGTAATTAAAGTTCACTTAAGCCAGGAAATTCTTTCCAAAAGATAGTTTTATAAATATTAATTTCAAAAATGAAAACGTCAAACATTGCAATCCCTGCGACGCTTTTAGCAATCATCTGTGTTCAGGGAGGTGCTTCTATTGCCAAACAGCTTTTTCCTGCCATAGGAGCTATCGGTACTGTTTCTTTAAGAATTGTGCTTTCCGCTGTTTTATTGACAATAATTAACCGTCCGAAATTCTTGCAGTTCACCAAACAAAAATGGCAGTATTGTGCTATATATGGAATTGGTTTAGCGGCCATGAATCTTATTTTTTATATGGCTATTCAAAGGATTCCATTAGGATTAGCTGTTACTGTAGAATTTGCAGGACCTTTATTTCTTGCGATTGCCCTTTCCCGTAAGTTATTGGATGTGATCTGGGCATTACTGGCTTGTGTTGGTATTTTACTTATCGTTCCATGGCAAAGCAATAATGTGGATTTAGTAGGATTGGGGCTGGCTTTTCTTGCAGGAATGTTTTGGGCTGTTTATATTGTAATGGGCGGAAAGGTTGCGAAAATAATGGATGGAAAAGATGCCGTTACTACAGGAATGTTATTTGCAAGCTTGGTGATTATTCCTTTTACTATCTGGGATGGAGCTGTTTTTAATCTTACCCCGACGATCTTCGTAAAGGGGTTGGGAGTAGCAATTTTGTCAAGTGCTTTACCCTTTTCTTTGGAAATCATGGCATTGAAAAGACTGCCAGCAAAAACATTCAGTATTTTGATGAGCTTAGAACCTGCGTTTGCGGCTCTTTCAGGATTGCTCTTTCTTTCTGAAAATTTAACCTTTTTACAGTGGATTTCTATCGCTTGCGTTATCACAGCCAGTATAGGAACTACGGTGTTCAGCAAAAATGCTACCTCTCATAATTAAATTAAATAGATTAAAGGGAAAATTTCAACGTAAAAACCGTAGCGGTATCATCTGATGTCACTATGATAACAGCGTGGTGAAGATGAATGATTTTTTCAGTTAAGAAAAGCCCGATTCCATATCCTTTTTCTTTTTTAGACGTCTCGCTTCTGTAAAAAGGTTCAAAAATATGTTGTAAATCTTTCTCAGAAATAATAATTCCTGTATTGGCAAAGCTGATATGAAGAGTCTTCGAATTTGCTTTTACATCAATGGAACACAAATGTTCTGGAGAATATTTGCAGGCATTATCAATAAGGTTATTGAATGCAACCTGTAACAAATATTCATTTCCCTGAATGATCAGTTGATGCTCTTCCACAGAGTCTTCAATATTCAAGGAAACTTTATATACTTGGTTTTCTTTTATAATTTTTGAATAAGATTCAAGAAGCACTTCATCAAGACGTACTTCAGAGAAGCTGATTTCATTGGGATCATAACTTGCTTTGGCAAGATCCATCAGACTGTTGGATAGTTTGACCATGTTCCGGGCATCATCCAAAGCATATCGGATGGTTTGCTGGTATTCTTCTTTGGTATGTTCTTTTTCAGAAGCAAGCTCCAACTCTGTAATTATTGCCGATAATGGAGTTCTGAGTTCGTGAGAAATATTCGAAACAAAATATTTTTGGGCATCAAAAGAATTTTCCAGACGCTCTAACATCCCGTTGAAACTCTGAGCTAATTCGTTAAGCTCATCTTTTTTTTCAACGGTTGTTTTAAGTCGCAATTGCAGTCTTCCTGCAGTAATTTTTTTAATTTGAGCAACCATTTCACTGAGGGGGCTCAGTGCCTTTTTTGAAAGAAATATTCCTGCGAGATAAATAAGAATCAGAATACTGACGAAAGCAATGATGCTTATGGCTAGCAGGTGAGTAAGATATTCATAACCATATTTATCATAGGAAGCTGCAGTTACAGCATAAGATTTTCCATTATAATGATACACCATTCCAATGACCTGTAAGTTATCTAAAAAGAAATTGATTTTATTTTTCAGAAATATATCAGAAAGCATTTCCGGAGTCTCTTTTACATAATCTACTTTTGCATCATCATGATAAATAAGCTGTTTATTGATATCATAGATGGCCACCTGAACTTCGTTAAGTGTTCTGTTGTTGTTTTTATAAAGCTTATGCATTTCCTGCTCGGGAAGTGAACTTTGAAAGAACAAATCAGCCTTGGCAATGGCTTCATTCTGCAATTCGCTGTAGAATGATTTCTCTCGGGCCTCTTTTGATGAATAATAGATGGTAACGCTGTAAATGCTTAAAAGCATTGCAGTGACTAAAGTAAAAAGCAGGGTAAGTCTGGTTCTTATTTTCATCCTTATATTTTTATTTCACCTCAATGGCTATAGGATACCGGTTTCGTAGTCCTTTTTTAAGATAAATCCCATTCCTGCCTTGGTATGGATAAGCTTAGTATGAAAATCCTTATCAATTTTTTTGCGCAGATAATTGATATACACATCGATAAAGTTGGTTCCTGTATCAAAATGAGTTTCCCATACTTTTTCAGCGATTTCACTGCGGGAAAGGACTCTTTCTGAATTATCCATCATAAATCTGAGTAAATTAAACTCTTTGGGTGTTAATTTGATGGGAATATGATCACGGCTCACTGTTTTTTGCTCCAGGTTCATTTCTATGCCTTCATATTTCAGGACAAAAACCTTTTGTTGTTTCTGTTGAGAAAACCTTTTGAGAAGCACCTTAATTCTGGCTGTCAGTTCACGCAATTCGAAAGGTTTGGTCATATAATCATCTGCGCCTGCATCAAATCCTTCCAGTTTATCATCTGTTGTTCCTAAGGCTGTAAGCATTATTACCGGAAGATTGGGCTTCAAAGCTTTAACTTCATTACAAAATTCAAGACCGTTTTTTTGGGGGAGGACAATGTCAGTAACGACAAGATCATAATTTGTTTGTAGAGCCAGCTTTAGACCCGTCATTCCATCATAAGCTGTAGTGACTTCAAATTCAGCTTCCTGAAGCCCTTTAGCGATCAGTTTTGAAAGTCTGTCATCGTCTTCAACTAATAAAATATGTGGCATAAGAATATTCGGAATGTTTAGATTGATATGAAGCTAGATCAATACTTCACACAAATGTAATGAATTCTATTTTGTAATTTTAACCCCGGAAATAATAATTGAATGTCAGAATCTAAAATATCTTTTCGAAAGAAACTTAAGAAAACAACGGCGGTAGGAATCTTATTCTTTTTGATTATGCTGTTGGGAAGTTGTGGTTCTTATCCAATGTCACAGCTTAAAAACGGGGATTTACTTTTTGTCACAGCGAAAGAAACCGGGCTTTCGGGAGCCATTAATAATGTAACTCAAAAACAAAAAATAGCATCTTTTGATCATATTGGGATGTTGGAGAAGGATGGAAATAATGTATTTGTATTACATGCGGCTCCAAAGGGAGGTTCTCAAAAACAAGGTTTGGAAATGTTTATCAAAGATCATCAAAATGAAGGTCAGAGAATTATTGTGTATCGTTTAAAGCCTCAGTATCAAAAAACAATTCCGGCTGCTATTGAAAAAGCAAATTCAATGTTGGGCAAGCCTTATAATTTCAATTATATTCTTGATGAAAACTCATATTATTGTTCAGACTATATTGAAAGAGCTTTCAGGACAGATCATATTTTCAAACTGGAACCCATGACTTTTGTTGATCCTAAAACTGGAAAAATTAATGTATTCTGGGAAGAATTTTATAAGAAGAAAAATCTGAAAGTACCGGAGGGGGAGCCTGGGTGCAATCCTAATGGACTGGCCGGATCAGAAAAATTGGAAAGAATTAAAGAATTATAAAATAGATAAGAAGCTGTAGAAGCTTCTTTTTTTGTTAAAATTTAAAAAATATTAGTCTACTAATTTGGTGGACTAATATTTTTTTATATTTTTGTCACAGATTTACTGCAGAGAGCAATATGATCTAATATATGTTTAACCAAAAATGTTTAGCAATGATTACACCTAATCCTAGTCTGCAGGTTTTGCAAAAAAATATAAACCTGCCCAAAAAAGAGTTGATCCTGGAAATAGAGTTAAATGGCAAAATGAAATTTGAACATTTAATGAATGCTATTTACAATCAATTGGGGATTTGTCACAGAGTGCTGTCTGCTAACGTGGAATATGTAGATGGATACAGTTTTGGTACAGTACAATTATACATTAATGTCAGTTCAGAAGATTATCAACAACTTGATTTCTATCTGAATAAAAATAAACTTATAAATACAACTGTAGAGTATACCTGCAGAACATATTTTTAAGTGAGATTCATATAGTTTTAATTACTCAAAGTGTCCGGTTTTCTATCGGGCGCTTTTTATTTTGCATTAAATTTTTTCTCACAGATGAAGCCGATATTTTAATTAAGTAAGGGTTTAAAATAAAGAGAAAACATCTTTTTAGCGATAATATCAACTCCATTAAAAGATCATCAATTTCCCTTTAATGAAGTAAGCTAGAATTCAAGGAATTTTTGAAGAGGTGATAAAAAAAGCGTCCGGATCACTCCGAACGCTCTATGGTAATAAAAATAAATTTCTAAATTCTTTCGATATCCGCACCGATTGCTTTTAGCCTTCCATCGATATTTTCATATCCTCTGTCGATTTGTTCGATATTGTGGATAATAGATTTTCCTTCTGCAGAAAGTGCTGCAATCAGAAGAGCATTTCCAGCTCTGATATCCGGGGAAACCATGGTTGTTCCTCTTAAAGGAGCTTCCTGGTTTAATCCGATTACCGTTGCTCTGTGCGGATCACATAAAATGATCTGAGCTCCCATATCAATTAATTTATCAACAAAGAATAATCTGGATTCAAACATTTTCTGGTGAACAAGGATACTTCCTTTTGCCTGAGTAGCTACCACCAGAATAATAGACAATAAATCCGGAGTGAATCCCGGCCATGGAGCATCAGAAATTGTAAGGATAGAACCGTCAATAAATTTCTGAATTTTATAATGTTCCTGAGCAGGAATATAAATATCATCACCGCTTTGTTCAAGCTCAATTCCTAATTTTCTAAATGTATTGGGAATAACTCCAAGTTGATTCCAGTTTACATTTTTAATGGTAATTTCAGATTTTGTCATGGCAGCAAGACCTATCCATGATCCGATTTCTACCATATCCGGAAGCATCGTATGCTCAGTACCTCTAAGGTAATCTACCCCTTCAATTGTAAGAAGGTTAGAACCAATTCCTGAGATGTTGGCTCCCATTCTGTTCAGCATTTTACATAATTGCTGAAGATAAGGTTCACAAGCTGCATTGTAGATTCTTGTTTTTCCTTTTGCCAAAGCAGCTGCCATTACAATATTAGCAGTTCCGGTTACAGAAGCTTCTTCCAACAAAATAAACTTTCCTCTAAGCTCTTTCGCTTTTAAAGAATAAAAATATTCCTCTTCATCATAGTTGAATTCTGCACCCAGCTCAACCAATCCCTGAAAGTGAGTATCTAATCTTCTTCTTCCAATCTTATCACCTCCCGGAGTTGGCATATAAGCTTCTCCGTAACGAGCCAGCATTGGGCCCATAAGCATGATAGATCCACGAAGTTTAGCCCCGTCTTTTTTGAATTCGTTGGATTTTATATAATCAAAATTAACCTGATCTGCCTTGAAAGTATAATCTCCATGTCCGTTTTTAGTAACTTTTACTCCAAAGTCACCCAAAATTTCGATCAGTCTGTTGACATCATGAATATCCGGAATATTTTTGATTCTTACTTCTTCGTCCGTTAATAAAACAGCACATAAAATCTGTAAAGCCTCATTTTTGGCTCCTTGTGGAGTTATTTCACCCTGCAGTCTTTTTCCTCCTCTTATTTGAAATGTTCCACTCATTATTTTCTGTTTTTATGATTATTGTTATGCCTTTTCTTGTTAGTTTGGTTTTTGTTATTATTGTTGTTATTGCTGTTTCGATTATTGTTGCCGTTATTGTTTCGGTTGTTATTGCTTGTATAGTAAATTTTACTTTTCTCAAGAGAATCAATTCCGGTAAGATCGAGTCTGTTTTCAGACAATTCCTTCAAGTGACGGAAAATAACATCATCCGTTACATGTTCCTTATTATATACATTATAGGATTTCTTCATGTTGTTGGCAATTACCTCGATCAGGGCTTCCTTTTCGTCGCCGTGCTCCAGTTCAATTGCTTTTTCTATCAATTGAAGAATACTTTTTCCGTAAAACTTAAAATCACCCTGAAGTTTTGGATATTCCATTCTTTTAGGCTTTTCCGCCAGTTCTTCCATGGTAGGAAACGGATAAGGAGATTCTACATCCAGATCATAATCTGACAGAATAAAAAGATGATCCCAAAGTTTATGTTTATAATTTTCTTCATCACGAAGTTGTGGGTTTCTCTGACCCATAAAATCGATGATTGCCAAAGCCATTTCATTCCTTTCCTCTTTGGTAGGAAGTTCTTTGCAGCGCTCAACCAACTGTTGTATAATTCTGCCGTATTCCGGCATATGAAGCTGAGTTTTTTGGGTATTGTATTCCATAGAATGCAAATATATGGATTAAAAGAAAAATTGTTTCGAGAATCTTAAAAATTTATGATTTTTTAATGAAAAGGGAGAATGAATTTTTATCTTATTTTTTTACTCAATGTAAAAATATTTCACTTAAAAATGAGTTTGTCTTTAATAAAAATGTAACTTGGTTGATATATTGATAATTAAGTATTGCTATGAAAAAAACATATTTTCTACTTTCTGCATTGACTTTAGGACTTATTACATCCTGTCAGAACAATGATGAAATTGTTAATAAGTCTCCACAACAGTTGGAAGTTCATGATAAAATTGTAAATGTTACGAATCATGATGGGAGACCATTTAGTACAGGAAAAGGCTCCGGATCAATACAAGGGAAATTTGTAGCGGGTCCTGGTGGAGGAGTTTTGATGCAGGGGTTTTATTGGGATGTCCCTGAAGGGGGGAATTGGTGGAATACCGTTAAAGATAAATTAACCGCATGGTCTAACGCAGGCATTGGAGCGGTATGGCTTCCTCCGGCTTCTAAGGCTCAAAACGGAGCGTACTCTATGGGATATGATCCTACAGATTATTACGATTTCGGAAATTTTAATCAGAATGGAAGTACAGAAACCCGTTTCGGTTCAAGGGTAGAATTAGAAGCATTAATAACAAAAGCACATGCTGAAAATATGCAGGTGTATGCCGATATCGTGATCAATCATAATAGTGGTGGACAATCGGAAGCGAATCCTTTTACCGGAACGAATACCTGGACCAATTTTTCAGGAATCGCTTCCGGAAAATTTCAGAGAAATTATAACGACTTTTACAAAAATGCATATGGAAACAATGATGAAGGCTCTTTTGGAGGATTTCCGGATTTGTGCCATGCCAATCCTCATGTACAGGATTGGTTGTGGGGAAGAGATGATTCTGTCGGGAAATACTATAAAAATGTGATGAAATTTGATGGTTGGAGATTTGATTATGTAAAAGGCTTTGGCCCATGGGTTGTCAATACCTGGAATTCTAAAGTAGGGGGCTTTTCAGTAGGAGAATTATGGGACTCGAATGTTAACACACTGGAGTCATGGGCTAATAATGCTAATAGTTCTGTATTTGATTTTGCAGCCTACTATAAAATGGATGAAGCATTTGATAATGGAAATCTGAATGTGTTGAATGATGACATGATGTGGAAGAGAAATCCTTATAAAGCAGTAACTTTTGTAGCAAATCACGATACAGATATCATTTATAACAAAATGCCTGCTTATGCTTATATTTTGACTCATGAAGGGTATCCGACAATTTTTTACAGAGATTATGAGGAATGGTTGAATAAAGAAAGAATGAATAATCTGATCTGGATTCATAATAATAAAGCCACAGGTACTACTTCCATTTTGTACACAGATAATGATGAATATATTGCAAGACGTAATGGCTATAATGGAAATCCCGGATTAGTAGTCTACATTAACACCTCTTCGAGTTGGCAGGAAAGATGGGTTGAAACCAATTGGAGCAGCCAGCAGATTAAAGATTTTACGGGAAGTTCAAGTTGGTATCCAACGACACAGGGAGATAAATGGGTGAAAATTCAATGCCCTCCGAATAG
The DNA here is from genome assembly GCA_963518055.1 of uncultured Chryseobacterium sp. GTDB lineage: Bacteria > Bacteroidota > Bacteroidia > Flavobacteriales > Weeksellaceae > Chryseobacterium. Next base: position 230,138 of record CAUQIC010000002.1, on the reverse strand, counting down.
TTATTCAATATGGTCACTTAATTTATAAGAAATGAATAATGGGTAATGAATAATGAAGTTGATGTAATGGAATTGGTATGTACCCCAAAGATTTTGTTGATCACACAGATTTCTCTTTTGCAGTTATTTTATAATATACACATTTGCGAAGTCTGTGAGATCTTCAGGATTATATTAAATCTGGATAAATTTTTTCTTCTGATGTGGATCAGGTAAATAACATTTTTGATTAGCCAGTTTCATTCTGTTTCTTGAAATGGTATCGTAGACTTTATCACTTAAAAATCCGGGCATAATTTTTCCAATAGCGGAAAGTTTATAAATTCCACCTAGTAGATCTGCAATTTTTAGTACGGCTCTAGATTTGATCAGATAATATTGTGTGGGTTTCCAAAGATACATAGTGTTGAATTCCTTTGTTTCCAATCCTCTTTCGGATAAAAATTGTTGCCCAAATTCAGATTGCAGTGAAGCAAACATAAACTGATCTTTCTTGTCTCTTTCAAGAATCCATTGTACCCAAAAGTTGCAGACTCCGCAATCTCCGTCAAAAAATACAATATGTTTATTTTCCCAGTTTTTCACAATTTCTATTTATTAAACATGATTCCTCTTTCAGTATCCTCTTTTACCCTTTTAAAGTAGTTGGTAAGAACTGTTCGCTGATCATCTGTTAATTTTGCATTTTGATGTCCGATATAATAAGATTCTAGAGGCATCTCTTTTTTCTCGATCATTTCTATGCATTCTTTGAGTTTATCAAGCTGCCTTTGAGGTTCATAGACTGCAAAGGTAGAAAAATTTAAATGCTTTCTACCTTCATCAATATGATTTTTAACAAACCATGATGCCGGGGAAATATTGGCATACCAAGGATATTTCGTTTCGTTGGAATGACAGTCATAACACGATGTACGAATAGTTTTGGCAATATGATCGGGAGCTTTTTTTATTGTAAGAAAATCCATTCCCGGAGTGGGTGGAGGATTGGTCTTATCAATAGGGAAAAACTGAATCATAATGAATGCTACAAGAATAACAACTAATACTTTTTTCATAGATGTTTAAGTTTCTTATTATGATAAAGATAAGTAAATTATTTGAGTGTAAATAGGCAAAAAGTTTGAAGTAAGAAGCTTGTTCGATGAATTTTATATGGACGATGAAATGAAATTTCGTGAATTAATATTGTTGATTATCAGTATTTTAAAAATTAAAAGATTCCAAATTATCCTTTTCTATAGGAATCAAAAATATTCCTTTGAGTTATTCTAAATAGGGCTGGTGATATACAGGTTAAGCTAAAAAATGACTACCTTAATACCACAATTATGTCGGTGTTATGATGCTGTCGAAAACATTAATTTATAGTTTTTAACTATCGTTGAAATAATTATTAATAGATTGTATTTATTGAATAAGCGTTGTAAGTTTGTCATGATCTTGCAACAAAGAAAATTACTAATCAATATAAAAAATAAATAAACGACAATGGAAAAAGATTTGAATGACATCAGTAAATGCCCGTTTCACAACGGAACAATGGACAAGAATGTAGCAGGTGGAGGAACCCAAAACCAGGATTGGTGGCCAGATCAACTTAGAGTAGACCTTCTGCGTCAGCATTCATCATTATCTAATCCTATGGATCAAGATTTTGACTATGCTGAAGCGTTTAAAAATCTTGATCTTGAGGCTGTAAAAAAAGATCTTTATGCTTTAATGACGGATTCACAGGATTGGTGGCCGGCAGATTTTGGACATTATGGACCTTTGTTTATCCGTATGGCCTGGCACAGCGCCGGAACCTATCGTGTAGGAGATGGTAGAGGAGGAGCCGGAGCCGGACAACAACGTTTTGCACCGTTGAACAGCTGGCCGGATAATGTCAGCCTGGATAAAGCAAGAAGATTATTATGGCCTATCAAACAAAAATATGGAAGAAATATTTCATGGGCAGACCTTTTAATTCTAACAGGAAATATAGCCCTTGAATCTATGGGATTCAAAACATTTGGATATGCGGGAGGACGTGAAGATGTATGGGAACCGGATGCAGATGTATACTGGGGATCAGAGAAAACATGGCTGGGAGGTGATTTACGCTATGCACACGGTTCAGAAGGAGTTGTAGAAGGACATTCAGCCGTTCTTCCTACAGATGATAAGGCAGATGGTGATATTCATTCCAGAAATCTTGAAAAACCATTGGCTGCAGTACAAATGGGATTGATTTATGTAAACCCTGAAGGACCGGATGGAAATCCCGATCCGATAGCAGCTGCTAAAGATATTCGTGATACGTTTGGACGTATGGCGATGAATGATGAAGAAACAGTAGCTTTAATTGCCGGAGGACATACTTTTGGTAAAACTCACGGTGCCGGTCCTGCAGATCATGTAGGCAAAGAACCTGAAGCTGCAGGAATTGAACTACAAGGATTGGGATGGGCAAGCAGCTACAAATCCGGAAGCGGAAGAGATGCTATCTCCAGTGGTCTGGAAGTAACGTGGACAGAAACTCCTACGGAATGGAGTAATTATTTCTTTAAAAATTTATTTGAAAATGAATGGGAATTGACAAAAAGTCCTGCCGGAGCTCACCAGTGGGTAGCGAAGAGCGGTGCTGAAATTATTCCTGATGCATTTGATGCTAATAAAAAGCATAGACCAACAATGTTGACTACGGATCTTTCCTTGAGACTGGATCCTGTTTACGAAAAAATTTCAAGACATTTTTATGAAAATCCTGATGCGTTTGCAGATGCATTTTCAAGAGCATGGTTTAAATTAACTCATAGAGATATGGGACCTCGCGCCCGTTATCTGGGATCTGATGTACCTCAGGAGGAACTCATCTGGCAAGACCCGATTCCTCAAGTAAATCATGAATTGGTAGATGCTAATGATATCGAATCTCTTACCTCAAAAATTTTACATTCAGGATTAAGCATTGCTGAATTAATATCTACAGCCTGGGCTTCTGCGTCTACTTTCAGAGGAAGTGATAAACGTGGTGGAGCAAATGGATCAAGAATAAGACTGGAACCTCAAAAAAATTGGGAAGTGAATAAACCGGCCCAATTACAGAAAGTATTGGGCGTATTGGAAGGTATTCAGAAAGATTTTAACAATTCTCAAAGTGGAGGAAAGAAAATCTCTTTAGCAGATCTTATTGTTTTGGCAGGAAATACAGCCGTAGAAGCGGCAGCAAAGAATGCCGGACATGAAGTGAAAGTATCATTTGCGCCGGGAAGAATGGATGCTTCTCAGGAACAAACAGATATTGAATCTATGGGCTATCTTGAGCCGGTTGCAGATGGGTTCCGTAATTATCTGAAAAGAAAATTCACAGTTTCTACAGAGTCATTACTCATTGATAAAGCTCAGTTATTAACACTTACTGCTCCGGAATTGACCGTTTTAGTAGGTGGAATGCGTGCTTTGGATACTAATTTTGACGGATCCAAAAATGGAATCTTTACCAATCGTCCGGGAGTTTTAACCAATGATTTCTTTGTGAACCTTCTGGATATGGGAACTCAGTGGAAGGCGATGTCAGATGATAAAGAAGTTTATATAGGGACAGACCGCAAAACAGGCCAGCCAAAATGGACGGCAACCCGCGCAGATCTTGTCTTCGGATCTAATTCTGAATTGAGAGCTGTAGCGGAGGTATATGCAAGTGCTGATGCTCAAAGCAAATTTGTCAATGATTTTGTAGCAGCATGGACAAAAGTGATGAATTTGGATAGGTTTGACCTGAAATAATTACTAATAGAATATTTTTTTTAATATCAATAAAAAGGCAGCAATAAATAATTGCTGTCTTTTTTGTTACATAAGTTTTTAAAATTATGGATGATATAAAAAATGGGATATGATCGTAATGGTTTATAACGCTTGTAATTGCTAGTAGTAAGTGTTTTATATTGGTTTTTTTAAGACACTAATAGGTGACTAAATTCATGTTGATTTACTTTATAAGGCTTGTTTATCCCTGTTGAAAAGCATTATTTTTGCATAATTTAAATTATTATAAATCAATAAAAGATGGATTTTATAATTAAATTATTACACACATTATTTTTTGGAGCAATATCTTTCATCGTCTTTATGAAATACAATAAAAGTATTTTTATAAAACGACAATATATTATCCTTTTATTGGTAAGCCTGATTGTATTGTTTTTTCTCAATACAATGTATAATATCATCTCTAACGGATTATTTTTTATATTACTCATGTTCTCATTGTCAATCGTGATATTGAATGTAATGAAAGGGTTTATTAATATGGAAAATAGTAGAATATTAAAAAGTAAAAATAATCTTGAGACTAACTATAAAGATATCAAGACGATTCTTTTTGAAAAAATTATACCTGTAATGATTTTTTTATACCAACTTTTACTGATATGGTACCCTGTTCTTTTTGAAAAAATGTCAAAGAAATAATTTTAGATATATAATATGCTTTAACTCCCATTTTTAGATGGGCATTTTTTTTTATAAAATATAACAATATTTCCTACCCTGTAAGGGATAAAGCAAAAACCATCCTTAAAAAAGGATGGTTTGTAGACCCACAGGGATTCGAACCCCGAATGACGGTACCAAAAACCGGAGTGTTACCGTTACACTATAGGTCTGTTTCATTTTGGTTCTGCGAAATTATAGAAATTATTTTAAATATAAAAATCAAAATTAAAGATTAATTAACATAATTGTAGTGATAGAGGGGTTACTGCTTGATATCCAAAGTTTTATTTTTTAATATTTTTTTCAAATTCAAGGAGATTTTTATAGCTAAAGAATAAAACCTTATCTTTGCAAAAAATTGGGCTCCAAAAGTTGGAGTAACCCATTAATAACATATCCTGAGCATTGCAAAAGGATTATTAAACATTTTTTATGTCAAATATTGTCGCAATCGTTGGACGTCCCAACGTAGGGAAATCCACGCTTTTTAACCGTTTATTAGAGAGAAGAGAGGCTATTGTAGATTCTACAGCCGGTGTAACCAGAGACCGTCACTACGGGAAATCTGACTGGAATGGAGTAGACTTTACCGTAATTGATACGGGAGGGTATGATGTAGGTACAGATGATGTCTTTGAAGAAGAGATCCGTAAACAGGTACAGTTAGCAGTAGACGAGGCAACTTCCATTATCTTTATGATGAATGTGGAGGAAGGACTTACTGATACAGATTACGAAATCTACAGATTATTAAGAAGATCTAATAAGCCGATTTATATTGTTATTAACAAAGTAGACTCTTCAAAAGAGGAGCTTCCGGCAACAGAATTTTATCAGTTAGGAATTGATAAATATTACACACTTTCTTCAGCTACCGGTTCAGGAACTGGAGACTTACTGGATGATATCGTTAAAGATTTCCCGACTACAGAATATAAAGACCCTTTCGAAGGATTACCAAAAATTACCATTGCAGGCCGTCCAAACGTAGGAAAATCTACAATGACTAATGCTTTGCTGGATGTAGAAAGAAATATCGTAACAGATATCGCAGGAACAACAAGAGACAGTATTCAGACATTATATAACAAGTTCGGACACGAGTTTGTATTGGTAGATACTGCAGGGATGAGAAGAAAGTCTAAAGTAAATGAAGACTTAGAATTCTACTCCGTAATGAGATCAATCCGTTCTATCGAATATTCTGATGTGGTGATTATCATGGTAGATGCAACCCAAGGTTGGGAATCTCAGGATATGAATATCTTCGGATTGGCACAGAAAAACAGAAAAGGAATTGTGATTCTTGTTAACAAGTGGGACTTGATCGAAGACAAGCAGACCAATACGATGCGTGACTTTGAAAAATCAATTAAAGATAAGATTGGTCAGTTCCAGGATATTCCAGTTTTATTCGTTTCAGCTTTAACGAAACAAAGAATCTTAAAAGCTGTAGAAGTAGCAATGGAAGTGTATGAAGATCGTAAAAAGAAAATTAAAACTTCAAAACTAAATGAAGTAATGCTTCCGATTTTCGAAAATACACCGCCACCTGCATTGAAAGGAAAATACATTAAAATTAAATATTGTGTACAGCTTCCTACGCCATCGCCGCAGTTTGTATTCTTCTGTAATCTGCCACAGTATGTGAAAGAGCCTTATAAAAGATTTACTGAAAATCAGTTGAGAAAACAATTCGGGTTTACCGGAGTTCCGATTGAAGTGTATTTCAGACAAAAATAAAAGAACAGTGTTTATAAAAAGTTCCGGAAAGCAAAGCTTTCCGGAATTTTTATTTTTATACGAACATCAGAGAATTCAATTCATAACTGATGTGGCGTTAATATTGAGTACAAACATCTGGTCTGATTCCCTATAGCCACTTCTCATATACCAGCCTTACAGGTTTGTAGCCTTGTGAAGAAAGCCATCGCTGCATGGTGTCATTATTACAAAGTGTATAGCGGTATATTTTCCGAATTTTATAATGGGAATATGTTTCTTCAAACGCTTTATTGAGGGCGGAGTAAATTCCGTGTTTTCTATATTCTTTTTTTACATAACCTTCGGAAACATATAGATCATCTTCATCTCCAAGCTCGAAATTACTATCGTCTTTTTCATCAACATACCCGAATATAAAGCCAATGGCTTTTCCTTCTATCTCTGCGATAAGAAAAGTTCCGTCATTTTCTTCCTCACAGTCGGCCATAAAACGGAGGTAGTTATCTCTGATGAGACTCCAGTCTGCCGTTTTATCATTCATTTCTTTTTCGGAAATATGAAGTTCACCTACCAATTCATCTACAATGGGAAGGTTTTCAGTAATTTTTATTTTTCTGATAGAATAATTCATATGAATGTTTTTTTCTGTTATTGGCTATTGGGTTGGTTATTACAGGCTATTCGCCTTTATAATTTTCCACTTTCAATTTTCCATTTTTAAAACTATTTCCCTCTCAACGGGCTTCCATGCCAGGATGTATTATCAGAAAGTACTTCACCTTTCATCACAAGGGATAGTGGATCAATAATAACATGATCACCAATCTCACTATCATAGAGAATAATGGTTCTGGAATTGATGGTGGTTTGTTTCCCTATTTTTACGCTTCCTACTTTCATAATCCGGTCTTCAAACAAATGGGTTTGTGGCCCGCAATCTTCGTTCAGCATAGTCTCGTCTCCAATAGTTACCATATCAAATTCTGTAATATCAGTTGTATTCAACCATACTTTCTTTCCTATTTTTACACCAAGAAACCGCATAAAGAAGGGCAGCCACCATGTACCACGCAGGAAGTCTAAAAAGAACTGGACAGAAAGTGCTTCATAAATGGTAGTAATTCCTTCACTCAACCAAACTTTCAGGCTGTACATAGGCATTTCAGTTTTCTTGTATTTTCCTATGAGTATCCATTTTAACAGGACTGTAAAGAAAAAGGAAGGTAAAGCGACAATTCCTAAATAATAAAATGGCGCCAATAATATGAGATAATGAATTCTTCCCTCTAAATATGTACTCGTATAAGCAATGAATAATACACTGCAAATAATAATGATAGTCTGTGGAAGAATTATTCTGATCCCTTCTACAATAGCTCTTGCGAACTTAAGGCTAAAAGGTGGGTTGTAGGTGAGATTATCTTTAAATCCCTCGGATTTTTGTCTGGAAGGAAGACCTATTGGCGGAGATCCGAACCAGTCTCTTTCCGATGATGTTTTCAATTGTTCTTCAGACGGGGCTTTACTTAATACACCAATCAGCATATTATCTCCCAATTCATACCCTTGTGGGATAAGTCCGCTGTTGCCGACAAAACTGTTATTTCCAATAGTTGTTTTGGATAATATTAATTTTTCATTCCTCACATCATGTTCTCCAAGGATTACAGCATCAGCAATAAAAGAACCTTCACCAATTTCCAAAAGATGATGAGATACGTCGCTGGCGGTAGATATTTCTGAATTCTTACCTACTTTTGCCCCCATCATTCTGTAGAATTTACTGATGTAGATCGAAGCAAAAAGAGGATGGACGATTATCAGTGACAGATTGAAAATCTGATCTTTTACCCATTTTTTGTAGTAGGTGAAACTGTATACAGAATAAATTCCGGGTTTCATATTGTACTGCAAAAGTCTTGAGAGTATACTTACCACGCCAATAAACAATAAGATGTATATAGTAGAAAGTATAGGAGCCTGCCATAAATAATAAAAATTATAATCGGCTGAGCGATCATCCAGATAATACAACGTATAAAGCGTTGGTGCTAAAGGAACAACAATAAGCAGCGGGAAGAAAAATAACGAACACGCATATAAAAGGGCAAATCGATTTCTTTTTCTTGTGGATGAAAGTTGTGGATCTTCTATCTCTTCACCTGTTTTTACCCTCACTTTCTCAGCGGGGCTGCCATTCCATACTTCCCCGAATCCAATTTTCTGACCTTCGTTAAGGCAGCTTAAATCCTGCAGCTCTCCAAATTTCTCAATAACCGTATCTCCACATACAATGACGGAAGATCCCAGATAAGAATGTGCTTTTATATGTACTTTTCTGATTCTTAGGGTACCATTTTCTACAGATGCATTGTCGATACTACAGCCGGAACTGGTATTTACATTCTCATCGATAGTCACAAGATCCTCTGCAGCAATCGGTAATAAGCTGAGCTGTGCGCTGGGGTGAACTTTTACCCCAAGTAATTTTAAATATTTTGGATATAATGGAGTCTCTACAATAAATTCTGAAGGCATTAATCTTTTGACCGTTTTCCATAACCACCATCTGAAATAATACCAACCCCAAAGCGGATAATCCCCCTCTTTTATTTTTCCTATAACCAGCCATTTGGTTAAAACAATAATAAAAGAATACACAGGAGGAATAAGAGTGTACAGTAAAAAAGCACTTAATAATGCATAGAGCGTTCCATATCCGTTAAGCTGAAAATAATAATAACTTAAGTATGGAAAGAAAATCTGAATACTCAATAAAGCAAATACAGCCAACAGACTTATGGTCTGGGCAATATTACAGGCAATATATTGTAATGTTGAAACCCTTTGAAAAGGTTCCTGATGAGCAGTACTTTGTGTCTGTTTATTTTTAAGACATTCTAAATAGGCTGATAAAGGGCGGTTTTCGTAAATCTCTTTTAATGAGGCTGTCGGAATTCCTGCCTTTTGACGCAGATGTGAAACTAAAGTAGCTGCCAGCAAAGAGTGCCCGCCTAGATCCGTAAAAAAATCCTGAGTCAGATTAATATCTTTTCCCGGAAACACCCATTTCAGAGTTTGAAGCAGTCTTTCTTCTATAGGAGCCTCGGTATCAATCTTTATATCCTCATTTTTTTCATGGATAGTAAAGCTTTCCGGGGTAGGAAGCCTTTTTCTGTCGATTTTGCCACTAGGCATTCTTGGCATTTCTTTCAGAGCTACAATAGAAATAGGAACCATATAAGGCGCTAAAAATTTTGCCAGTTCCTTCCTCATTTCATTTTCATTAAATGAGGAGTCATTACTCATGACTGCATAACCCACAAGCTGTCCCTGTTCGTTGGAGTCCTCTTTCACTGCTACGGCAGCCGAAGAAACATCCTGAAGTTGATTCAGACGGGTTTCTATCTCCCCAAGTTCAATTCTGTACCCTCTTAATTTAATCTGGTCGTCTATTCTTCCTTGGAAATCAATAAAACCGTCTTCTCTGATAACAACAGCATCTCCCGTTTTATAAATAGTATCACCGGGAAGCTCAGAAAAGGGATTGGATAAAAACTTTTGCTCAGTGAGTTCAGGAAGGTTAAAATACCCCTTACTGACTCCCGGACCGGAAATAATCATCTCACCCCGTTCACCTCTTGGGACAATATTCATATGTTCATCAATGACAGCAATATGGTAATTAGGAAGAGGTCCGCCAATCGTAAGCTCATCCTGATTGCTTAGTATGATCATATTAGAAGAAACAGTGGTTTCAGTGGGGCCATAGCTATTAATAAATGTTCTGTAGGGTTTAGCCCATTTTTGCTGTACTTGTTTTGTACATGCTTCCCCTCCGGTATTGATAAACCTAATGGTAGGGACTTCATCAATAATGGCCAAAATACTGGGAACAGCATGAAGTACAGTAATTTTGTTTTCTGTTAAAACAGTACTCAGTTCATCTATAGCTTTTACTGTTGTTGCATCTGCGATCCAGATTGTAGCTCCCGCAAAAAGGCTGATCCATACTTCTTCACACCACATATCAAAAGAAACGGAGAATCCCTGATAAACAATATCTGTATGCTGTATTCCGATAAAATCTTGTTCGGATCGGATTAAGTGGCAAATATTTCTGTGAGAAATAGGAATCCCCTTGGGGTTTCCGGTACTTCCGGAAGTGAATAATACATATGCCCAGTCATCCGGTGTATGATCTACAGCAGGAAGATCTACAATATTTTGAGGTTGTGGGGCAATATCCAAGGGCTGACAGTGAATATGCGCGTCTGTATCAGAAAAATAAGTTTTAACATGAATGTCGGTGAAAACTTTCTTTATTCTATCTTCAGGCATTTCTCTGTCTAAAGGAATATAAGAAGCTCCGGCTTTTAAAATCCCGAGTATGGCAACAGGAAGCTCAAGACTTCTAGGATACCAAACCCCTACGCGATCACCGGGTTGTACGCCTTGGTTTTGCAACTGAAGTGCTATCGCGTTACTCCAGCTATCCAATTCAGCGTAGGATAATTGTTTATCTTTAAATATAAATGCTGTTTTATCTTTATATTTTTCAAAAGTGGGAACCAGCAGTTCAGGCAGCGTTTCTTTCTTGATCAGCTCCGGACTGGTTTTTCCTAAAATTAGGCTTTTCATCATGTAAAAATTGTAATTATGTATATTGGGAAAATTATATAAATATACTTTATTTCCATTTATGTCCAATCTGCAAATTCGTTTTTTAGTTGTAATTTTGCAGGAATTAATGTCGACTAACTGTAATTAAAAATTTAAGATCTTCATGCTTACTATATTATCAGAAAACTTTTCTCTTGTTAATGAATGGATTAATGAACTTCGCAACGTGAATGTTCAACATGACCGAATGAGATTCCGTAGAAATATGGAAAGAATCGGAGAAATCGCAGCTTTTGAAATCAGCAAAGGGTTGGAAAAAAGAGAAGTTGAGATCCAAACGCCTTTAGATACCATAAAAAGCATAGAAATCGCAGTACAGCCGGTTATTACTACCATCCTTAGAGCCGGAGTTCCATTATTTGAAGGAATTCTAAATTATCTGGATAGGGCCGATTGTGGTTTTGTTGCAGCTTACAGAAAACACGATGCCAATGATTATTTTTCTATCAAACAAGATTACCTTACGTGCCCGAGCATAGAAGGGAGACCCCTGATCGTTGCAGATCCGATGCTGGCAACCGGAGCATCTTTAATTGAAGCAATCAAAGATTTACTGACAAACGGAAACCCGACTCAGCTTCACATTGTTGCGGCTATTGCTTCGAGACAAGGAGTGGAAACTGTTCAAAACGCATATCCTGATGCTCAGATTTGGGTAGGAGCGATCGATGAACATTTGACTTCGAAAGGTTATATTACCCCGGGTTTGGGAGACGCAGGAGACTTAAGCTACGGAGAGAAACTTCAAAGGTAGTTTAGGAAAGGTTCCAGAAATCTTTTACTAAATTCAAAAATAAATCAGGTCGTACTTTTTCCATGGGATGCTTTGTATCCGGAAGTACGGCCAGTTTTGCATTGGGGAGACTCTTGTAAACACTTAAACTTTCTTCGATGGTTACCATATTATCTTTATCTCCAACCATAATCTGAGTAGGAACATTAAGTGTAGCCAGATGGTTTTCCAATGGAGGATTTTTTCCTAAATTAACCATTAAATCAGCAATTGCGGGAAGTAATTGCTTCCATTTTGAACCATGTTGTGATTCCAACAACTGAGCATACTGTGGTACTTTTTCAAGAATAACCTCCGGATTAAGCATTTTACTTTCTTTTAAAGCTTGCTCTTCAGTCCAGTCAAACTTTGTTCCCAAAGTGATGATGGAATTTACATTTTCCGGATTTTTCATAGCATAGCAAAGGGCAACATATCCTCCCATACTATGTCCTAAGAAATGAACATCGGTTAAGTTATTTTCTTTGCAATAGTCTGCTAACTCCTGAGTGTATTTTTCTATACTGATACCTTGTGCGGGAAGCTCCGTGTCTCCGTGTCCGGAGAATAAAGGTGCATGGATGTTATAATATTGGGATAAAGTTTTTAGATAAGGATTAAAGATGTCACTGTGACCTAAGGCTCCATGCAGTAAAATCAAATTTGGCATTGCTATTTAGTTTTCCTTAAAATTAAGAAAAAGAACCGAAACTTGACGGTATGAGAATAGGAAAAGAAAAAAATCTTCTCATTACTTAACTTTCAACTTTCAATTTTCCATTCTTACACATCCATTGCCATTACCAATATGCTTACCTTGTTATCTCCTGCATTTAAAATTTCCCATGCAATACTGGATATCGTATTTCCAGTGGTGAAAACATCATCAATCAGTAGGATATGTTTTCCTGTAACAGGTTGGTTAAGAGAAAATATATTGTCGGCTTCCATTCTGTGTTTCTTATCTTTCAGGGCCTGTGCTTTTGAATAATAGTTTCTTTTAATTAATTTATGATCATAGGGAATTGCATAAAATTCTGATAGTGTTTCAGTAAATAAATGGAGTTGATTATAGCCTCTTTCTTTTAATTTCTTTGTGTGTAGTGGGACGCTAACCAGGAGGTCAGGTTTTTTGGTTTTGAAATCCAACCGTTCTGTAACCCATTCAGCAATAGTTTTTCCGATTTTTTCTCTGCCTTTATATTTGAGTTCATGAATAATTCTTCGGCTTAGATTTTCTTTCTCAAACTGTATCAGGGCGTAGGTGTTCTCAACAGGAAAGAGGAGTTTGCACCTTTCACCAATCGGGTTGTTTTCAAAATAATCATAATGGGTAAAATGGATCTGGTCAAAGCATAAATCACATACCGGAATTTCAGCATCAATGATCCTGTTGCACTGAATGCAACGATTAGGGAAAAATAAGTCAAGTATCATTGTGTGTTTTTATTAAAGGTATGAAATAGTTTTTATCCAATTGATAGAAAATTGCCGGTTGTTTGCTGGTGGCATAGCTATCATTAAATAAATGTTCAACGTCAAGCTTTAAAATCTTCTATTTCTCAAACTCCTTTCTTATCTTCTCAATAGAATTTTTCATACTGAGGTTAAAGTGCTCTTTTTCCAATCGAACAGGTGGAGATTGTCTTACTTCACAATCGGCAATGCTGCAGGATTCACAGGTTACTCCTACATTAATCGTTTTTAAGGATGAAGATTTAATGAAGCTGATTTTTTTAATTGTTTGTGAGTTTAATAATATTCCTAAGCAATAACTTCTGTTGCTGCCATCAGAGAAAGGGTTTTTTTGTGATGTGGAAATAACCAGATAACTGACACCTTGATCCTTATAATGAGAGATCTGTGCATCGGTTATTATTTCATTCTCTTTTAAATGATCCAGATTTTTCACAGCAATCCACCTTCTGCAATAGTGTTCATTGGTAGCGTTAGCGTGGGGAGCTTGCTGATGATTAAGGTGTAACTCTTTTAAAATCTGAATTCTATCTGAATCTTTCTTTTTAACCAGACATAAATAAAACAAATCTTTAACTCCCATTTCGGCCGATAATATATTGGTAAGTCTGTAATAAAAAGTCTCAGGTGAGCGGGTAAAACTGTTGATCAACTCTCCAAAATTTTTAGGTTCCCATTTATTTTGTTTGAAAAAGTCTGAAGTTTTTTCGATAGCAATATCTTTTGAGATTAATAAAGCTCCGGCAAAATAAGAAGCATAAAAATTATTGAGAATTTCTTCAAAACTTCCGAAGTCAAGCCATGAATAAGTAGTCGGTCGGTTTTTCAGTTCAAGAACATTAAATCCAATTTCTTTAGCTAGAATAAAAGTTCTCTGATCCTTTTCAAGCTTTTTATTCAGAAGTAGTAATTTTTTCTCCTGAATAAATAAAGAGCGAAGATTATTCAACGTTCCGTATTTTTCAAAATCTTCAGATTGAATCGTATAATTGAATTTTTCCAAAAGAATGTTTTCCAATACATCAGATTTTAGATCTTTACTGATCTGCAATTGGTTTTCTGCAGTAAATTGCTTTACTTTCTCCTCAATTTCCGGAAAGTAATTATCATACAATTCCTGAAATGATCTTAAAACGGCAAAATAAAATCTTTCCTTTCCAAGATTGTAATTCTGGGAGATCTCAATCAATGCATTAATAAAGGCAGTGACTTTTTTTGGAGCATCACTGATGATACTGATGAGGTTGTTTTTATTAATCCCAAACAGCTCAAGGGGAACTTCCTTGAAAAAATCTGATTGCAGAATTTCATTAAAAGGCGACAGACTTTTATCAAGTTTTGTAGAAACCAGGTCATCGAAAGTACAGCCTAAAGCTTCCGAAAGCTGAATGATCTTATCGTGTTTGGGATATTTTTTTCCATTTTCAATTTCGTTGAGATAAGATTTTGACAATCCGGTTTTTACTGCAAGATCCTGTAGTGACCAATTTTTCTTTTGTCGCTGTTGTTTCAGTTTTAGCCCGAAAACCGTTTTGATAAAGTCGCTGTCTGAATTCATTACCCAAATATAAATAAATAGATGCGATTATTCGCATAATAATTTTTAAATAAATTTAGCGAACGTTCGCTGTTTGTGAAAATTTTTGTTTATGTTTGTAATGTAGAATCACAAAATCAACATGTTATGGAAATAAAGACTCAGCTAATAATCAAGGCGCAGAAAAGGTTTGAAGAAGTTTTCACTCCGGATTTAACTGATTTTCTGATTGACCTTCACCAGAAATTTAATGCTAAAAGAATAGAGCTTTTAGAAGAGAGAAAAAAAACTCAGCAGGAATTTGATAAAGGGGTACTTCCGAAGTTTTTAAAAGAAACAGAAGAGATCAGAAGCGGAAATTGGATGTGTGCATCGTTGCCGGAAGATTTATTAGACAGAAGAGTCGAAATTACCGGGCCTACTGATCGAAAAATGATTATTAATGCCTTGAATTCAGGAGCATCTACGTTTATGGCAGATCTGGAAGACAGCAGTTCGCCTACATGGGAAAACTGTATTGAAGGGCAAATTAATCTTTCTGATGCCATCAACAGATCTATTGATTTTGTAAATGAAAGCGGAAAGGCTTATAAGCTTAATGGTAAAACGGCTGTTTTACTGGTTCGTCCAAGAGGGCTGCATCTTCCTGAAAAACATATTGAAATTAATGGAGAATTGGCTTCAGGGGCGTTAATTGACTTTGGGATGTATTTCTTCAGAAATGCGAAAAAGCTTTTGGAAAACGAAAGTGGCCCTTATTTTTATCTTCCAAAGTTAGAGCATTATAAAGAGGCCCGATGGTGGAATGAAGTTTTTGTCTTTGCACAAAATTATTTGGGAGTTCCCGAAGGAACAATCAAAGCAACGGTATTAATTGAAACCATTACCGCATCATTTCAGATTGATGAGATTTTATATGAATTAAAAGACCATAGCTCAGGACTCAATTGTGGAAGATGGGATTATATTTTTTCATACATCAAAAAGTTCAGAAATCTGCCGGAATTTATAGTTCCGGACAGAGATCAGGTAACCATGACATCACCTTTTATGAGTGCCTATTCAAAACGTGTCATTGAAGGCTGTCATAAAAGAAACGTTCACGCCATTGGAGGTATGGCCGCACAAATTCCTGTGAAGGATGATGAAGAGGCCAATAGAAGAGCCTTTGAAAAAGTAAGAAATGATAAAGAAAGAGAAGTAAAAAACGGACATGACGGAACCTGGGTAGCACATCCGGCACTGGTTTCTGTAGCAAAAGAGGTTTTTGATCTTCAGATGCCTGCAAAAAATCAGATTGACAGGAAAATAGAGTATCATATTAAAGAAAGTGAGCTATTGGAAATTCCCAAGGGAGACATTACAGAAAAAGGAGTTCGAAAAAATATCAATGTGGGAATTCTTTATCTCGAAAGTTGGTTGATGGGAGTCGGTGCGGCGGCTATTTACAATCTCATGGAAGATGCTGCCACCGCAGAAATATCAAGAACCCAAATCTGGCAATGGCTAAGAAATGAAGCAATTTTAAGTGATGACAGAACATTAACCCGAAATATGGTGTTGCAGTGGGAATCTGAAGAAATGGAAAATATTGAAAAATACGTTGGGGAGACACGTTTTAAAAATGGAAAATTTAGCCTGGCTAAAGAACTTTTCAATGAATTGGTTTTTTCGGAAAACTTTGAAGAGTTCTTAACGCTAAAAGCCTACCCGTTTATTTAGTTGAAAATTGAAAATTGAAACTTGAAAAATGGCGAACTCTAAAAATGGATTAATAAGGTAAACATAGAGTTTTCTTATGGTAATCCCTAATCTTTTAAAAATTAACAAAATCCAAATATTATGAAAACAAAACAAGAACAAATCCAGGCTATAGAGCAGGATTGGCTAACAAACCCTCGTTGGAACGGAGTAAAAAGACCTTACACAGCAGAAGAAGTTTTAAAACTGCGTGGTTCCTATAAAATCGATTATACGATTGCCAAAGAAATGTCTGAAAAATTCTGGCATAAATTAAATAACCAGGACTTTGTAGCAGGATTGGGTGCCTTGACGGGGAATCAGGCGGTACAGGAAGTAGATGCAGGCCTTGAAGCTATTTATCTTTCAGGCTGGCAAGTAGCTGCAGATGCTAATCTTTCAGGAGAAATGTATCCCGATCAGTCTTTGTATCCTGCGAATTCAGTTCCTTCTGTTGTAAAAAAAATCAATAATGCATTATTGAGAGCAGACCAAGTACAGTCGGTTAGCGGAACAGGAGATAAAGAATATCTTGTACCCATTATTGCTGATGCAGAAGCCGGTTTTGGTGGAAACCTGAATGCTTTTGAACTGATGAAACAAATGATTGAAGCGGGAGCTGCCGCAGTCCATTTTGAAGATCAGCTTTCTTCTGCGAAAAAATGCGGGCATTTAGGCGGAAAAGTATTGGTACCCACGCAGGAAGCGATTAATAAGCTGGTGGCAGCACGTTTGGCCGCAGATGTTCTTGGGGTTCCAAGTTTGATTATTGCAAGAACGGATGCAGATGCAGCAGACTTACTGACTTCAGATATCGATGACAGAGATAAAAAATTCGTAACCGGAGAAAGAACTTCCGAGGGATTTTATGTGGTAAAAAACGGAGTAGATCAAGGAATAGACCGAGGTTTGTCTTATGCTCCCTATGCTGATCTGATCTGGATGGAAACTTCAAATCCCGATTTGGAGTATGCTAGAAAATTTGCAGAAGGAATTCATGCAAAATTCCCTGGAAAAATGTTAGCATATAACTGTTCACCTTCATTCAACTGGGCAGCTAAGCTGAGTGTTGAAGAAATGTCGACTTTCCGTGAGGAGTTGGCAAAAATGGGATATAAGTTCCAGTTTATCACATTGGCAGGGTTCCATGCCTTAAATACAGCAATGTTTGAACTGGCTCTTGCCTATAAAGAAAGAGGAATGGCGGGATATTCAGAACTACAGGAGCGTGAATTCGCTTTACAGCAAAAAGGATTCAGAGCGGTAAAACACCAATCTTTTGTAGGTACAGGATATTTTGATGAAATACAGAATATTGTTACCAATGGCTCTTCAGCTACAGTAGCGATGAAAGACTCTACAGAAACTGCACAGTTTCATTAGTCATTTTTTCCATATTTTTGATGTAAACCTTCTCGTCTCAGGGAAGGTTTTTGTTCTTTAATATGATGCTGTTTTCCGATAATATAAGCAGATATTAAGCGCTGAAAACTCAAATGAAGATGAATGAAAATTTATATTATATTTGGGGACGAAAAATTTTTGAAAAAAATTATTATAATGAATTTAATTAAAGTACTCTTTATTACTGCAGGATTAACACTTAGCGCAAATGCTGCGAATGCTCAACAAAAGATAGGAAGTGTAAACACAGATGAAATTTTTGCAAGTTTAGCTGAAGTGAAAACGATTACGACAACCGTTGATAATCTGACAAAAGCAAAGCAGACTGAGATTGAAAAACTAATCAGTGAATATCAAACTAAATTAAAAGCAGCACAGGATAAAGAAAAAACATTAAGTGAGGCTAACAGAGAGGCCATAACTAAAGAATTGATGGCTGCACAAACAGACTTGCAAGGGCTGGGGAAAAAGATAGAAGAGGCCAGAGCACAAGCTAGCAAGGAGATTTCTACCAAGCAAAATGAATTATTTGTTCCATTGCAACAAAAAATAAAGGCAGCAATCGCTGCTGTTGCTAAAGAAAAAAGTTTAAATTTTGTATTTGATGTTTCACAACCTGATAATAATAATCTTATTTACACGGATGGAACAGAAGATATTACGGCTTCTGTAAAAGCTAAATTAGGAGCAACCGCTTCAGCTCCGGCAGCAAAGGCTAAAAAGTAATTATAAAACAATACATATTGTAAAAAGGAATCAGACTGAAATCTGGTTCCTTTTTTTTTATTTAGGTATGTGCCTTTTATCGCAGTAAGGTAGATGCTTTTCGATGATTAAGTTATAAATTTGAGTAAATTTTTTCAGGAAATGGGTTTAATATACGAAAAGCAGATCAAGGTAACGGAAGAACATATTGACCAGAACAATCATGTCAATAATGTACAGTATGTGCATTGGGTAGAAGAGATCGCTGCAGAACACTGGGATCTTTTAAAACACAAAACTGAATATGTGAATGATGTTTGGATGCTTCTGGATCACCACATTCAATATAAAAAACAAGTCTATCTGAATGATATTATTACAGTGAAGACATATCCTAAAACTCCTGAAGGGGCAAAACAACCTAGAAAAGTTGAGTTTTATTGCAATAATGAGCTTGTAGTAGATTCCAGTACGCTTTGGATTTTATTTGATCCGGAGGCAAAGAAAATTAAACGTTTGGAAAATAACTGGCTGGAGAAGTTGGGGTAAAAATGAAATGTAAATTAAGAAAAATCGGTATTGATAATGCAGAGTATTTATATTGTTTTAAGGATAAATATCACCCAGGTATAAATAAGCGTACACTTACTTTGAGAGTTTTTCTAAAGGATCAAAAGCAAACATCAATTATTATTGAATTTCTTACACCTGATTATTATTTTATAGGACAGCCTTTACAATCGGGAATCAGTTTAAACAATACAATAATAAGTCTAGCTGAGAAGGCAAATCTTAACGAGCCAAAATACATCCGACAACTCATTTTACTAGGTCAAAAAAAGGATGGGCCGGAACGAATGCCATAAAAAATAAGATAGGCTTGACTATTGGGTAGAATTGGGTTTTGAAACAGATCAGTTAGCACTATAAAAGACTCCATGTAATATAACAAAACATTCAATTGTTTTCTATAAAAAGCAATACCCAATGAAACCGACAATTTTTGTATCTCTATTTTTAAGTTTTTCATTTTTAGGATACGCTCAAACAGCAGAACAATCGAAAGCAATTGATAACTATGTGAAAAAAGTTATCAAAATCAATGAGATTCCGGGAATGGCAGTTGGGGTCGTAAAAAATAATAAAATAATTTTTGAAAGGTATTATGGAACAGAAACATTGGAAAGTAACAAAAAAGTGAATCCCAATTCTATGTTCAGAGTATATTCTACAACGAAATTGATGTCAAATATTGGCCTTTTCCAGCTTATTGAACAGGGGAAAATATCATTAGAAGATAAAATCTCCAAATATATTGATCATGTACCCGCGGAATGGCAGAATATTCAGGTAAAAAATCTGGTGTCACATTCTTCAGGGCTTCCGGACTGGATTCATTTCAGTGATATTGCAATAAATACCACCAATACTGAAGTTATTGACAGGTTATCAAAAGAAAAGATGGAATTTGAAACAGGAAGTGATTACAGGTACAATCAGACCAACTATATGCTGATTACTATGATTATCGAAAAAATAACAGGAGAAGCATTTGAAGACAATATTAAAAAAAATCAGTTTTCGGATTCCGGAAATCAGGTCGTATTTTCATCAAATTCTATTGAAAAAATTCCGAACAGAATCGTAAAATATGTTTACAATAAAGATTCTGATCGATATGATAAATCAACATTTGTGGAAGGAAGGCGAGCCCATTCTGCTAATGGCTTAGCGATTGCATTACCTGCTTTTTTACGTTGGAGTAGCCATCTTAGTAAAAATGATTTTATAACACCTGCCACCCAAGATTTGATGTGGAAGCCGTTTGAGTATAAAAACAAGGATATTGTTTTCGCTCATGGCTGGGATATTAGAGAAGTAAATAATATACGGTCATATGGGTTTTCCGGCGGGAATGTAAGTGCTTACAGAATGTATCCGGATACTGAGACTGCTATTATCTTTATGTCGACCGGGTATAAAAGTTTCCCGGTTCATTATTATATTGTGAATCATATAGCAGGCATACTGGATCAACGTTTGATAAATCCATATTCATTGGCAGAAGAGGCAACTGCATCAGAGGCTGTTATTTGCCCAAATAGGATAAAAGAAACGTATGGCTATAAAATAGAAAATGATAATGTAATTTTCTTTTACCAATATCCTGAAAACCTAAATGTCAACTTGATTAATAGCATTTCAGCAGTAGGCTCTTTTAATGATTGGAACATCGAAAATAAATCATATCAGCTGACTCCTGCAAAGAATAATATCTTTGAACTGGTAATGCCGAAATCACAGTTTGAAAAAGGGAAAACTTACCGTTTTAAATTTGTCATGAATAAAAAAGAATGGCTTACAGTTCCTCATTATGCTATAAATGTAGATGGGACGGCAGATAATAATTTAACATTGAAAATTGATTAAAAGAATACTTTAATGTCCGTAATAGAAACAGTCTCTTCTGTGTTAAGCTGTTTTGTCCTATCTTTGCATTATGATACGTATAACAAAAATTTTTACATTCGAAACGGCTCATGTACTGTACAATTATGACGGAAAGTGTAAAAATATGCACGGACATTCCTATAAGTTGTTTGTAACGGTGAAAGGAAAGCCGATTAATGATATAGAAAACCCTAAAAATGGGATGGTGGTAGATTTTGGAGATATCAAAAGTATCGTAAAATCTGAAATTGTGGATGTCTGGGATCATGCAGTGCTTGTTAATGCTCTATCTCCACACAAAGAATTGGGAGATGACCTGGAACAGAGAGGGCATAAAGTAATTTATTGCAGCTTTCAGCCGACTTGTGAAAACATGTTGTATGCCATTGCCTCAAAAATAAAATCACAACTTCCTGACGGAATTTCTTTAGCCTATCTTAAACTTCATGAGACAGAAAACTCTTATGGAGAATGGTTTGCAGAAGACAATCAATAATTTTATTCATCAAAACTCAAAAGGTGTTAAAAACAACAATTAATTTAGAACCTGGGAAAAAGGTATATTTCGCTTCAGATCAACATTTTGGTGCTCCCACTCCCAAAGAGAGTCGGGTACGTGAAGAGAAGTTTATCCGCTGGATGGATGAAATTAAAGAAGATGCACAGGTTTTGTTTTTGATGGGTGATCTTTTTGATTTCTGGCACGAGTGGAAACATGTTGTGCCTAAAGGATATGTACGGGTTCTTGGTAAAATAGCAGAACTTAAAGACAGAGGAATCCACATCTATTTCTTTGTAGGAAATCATGATTTATGGATGAAAGACTACCTGGAAGAAGAAATAGGATGTACTGTTTTTTATCAAAAACAGTATTTTGAAATGGGCGGAAAGCAGTTTTTATTAGCTCATGGTGATGGCTTAGGTCCCGGTGATAAAGGATATAAGAGAATGAAAAAGCTTTTTACCAACCCTGTAGCACAGTGGTTTTTCAAATGGCTTCACCCGGATATTGCTATGAAAGTGGCTTTATATCTTTCTCAAAAAAATAAAATGATCTCCGGAGAAGAAGATAAGGCATTTCTGGGGGAAGATAAAGAGTTTTTAATCATCTATTCCAAAGAAAAGCTGAAGACTGAAAAAATCGATTATTTCATTTACGGACACAGGCATCTTCCGATGGTGCTCAATTTGGAACAGAATTCAAAATATATTAACCTGGGAGACTGGATTTCTTATTTCACATACGGAGTTTTTGAAAAAGATTTTGAGTTGAAGGTTTTTGAAAAATAGAACAAAAAAAATTACCCCTAAAGAGGTAATCTCCGAATAGACCGAAACCTATTCTTGTTTTTAATCCATATTCCAAATAAGTACTTGCAAGAATGTTACCAAAGTCTATGGAGGTATCAAAAAATTATTAAATAAAAATACTTTTTTTGTTAATTGCTTTATTATGAAGTGGTAAGAAAGATTAAAAAAATTATGGACTTAAAAAATATATTCAACATAAAAACAGAGCAGGATTTTCTGGATGCATCATTGAAGACATTTCGTTATCAGTATGAAAATGTTGAGATATATAGGAAATTCGTTGATTTTTTAAAACTTAGTCCGGATGAGGTTAATACCTTGGCAGAGATCCCTTTCTTGCCAATAGAGATGTTTAAAAATCATCAGATTCTCGATAGAAATGTAACTTCTGATCTGTTTTTCCAAAGTTCGGGCACAACACAAATGAATCTTTCGAAACACCATATTGCCGATTCGGCATTGTATGAGGAAAGCATTTATAAAAGCTTTGAACAGTTTATTGGGAAGCCTGAAGATTTTATCTTCCTAGGATTACTTCCCAGTTATCTTGAAAAACAGAATTCTTCACTGATCTATATGGTGGATTACCTGATGAAAAAATCCGGAAAGCCGGAAAACGGATATTTCCTTTATAACCATTCCGAACTCTTTGATCTTCTCAATCAATTGAAAGATAAAAAGGTTATTCTATTCGGAGTTTCCTTTGCTCTGTTAGACTTTTTAGACTATTGTCATTCAGAGCAAACTGATAAGTCTGTAGATTTTTTTGAAAACTTAATTGTCCTGGAAACAGGAGGAATGAAAGGGCGAAAAGAGGAAATGACAAAAGACGAACTTTTGAAAATATTAAAAGAGGGTCTTAAAACAGATAAAATTTATTCCGAATATTCAATGACCGAATTGCTGTCGCAGGCCTATTCTCTTGGAAATAACGAATATGAATGCCCGAGTTGGATGAGAATTATGGTCAGAAATGCTGAAGATCCTTTCTCATACGAAAAAGAGGGAAGAACAGGGGCTATTAATATTATAGACCTTGCTAATACTCATTCTTGTTCATTTATTGCCACTCAGGACCTTGGTAAAATAATTGGAGATAAATTTCAGGTATTGGGAAGAATAGACCACTCAGATATCAGAGGCTGCAGCCTTCTGGTAAGCTAAAAGCTATAATATTCTTAATAAACAAATATTTTATACCATCATGATTAAAATAGAAGAACTTGTTCATGCTTATATTCATTCTCATTGTGACTTTGAAAAAGAACTCGTTCTGACAAATTATTTTCAGGCTGATTGGGAAGCAGATATACTCATTGTCAATAATGAAGGGATAAGTCATGAGATAGAAATCAAATTTTCAAAAAGTGATTTTAAAAATGATTTTAAAAAATCATATTGTAATAAAGATACCGGTGAAAAATTTCTGAAACATGATAAGATCTCCTGCGGAGATTATGTTTGTAATACATTTAGTTTTTTACTTCCGATGGGTATGATAGAAGCCAGTCTTATTCCTGAACATTGTGGAATTATTGAATTTTACCATAATGCAGATACCTGGGAAACTGAATTTTATCTTATCCGGAACCCCAGAAAGCTTCACGAAGACTCTTACTGGAAACTGAATGATAAAGATCTTTTTATTAGAAAAATGGCTTTAAATCTGCTTCAACGTAAAATGGAAATTAAAGGAAAACATGAGGAGCTCATTTTTAAAAATCCTTTTGATATTAAAAATAAAAAATAAAATCCTGTCATCTGACAGGATTTTGCTATTGTTGATACTTTTATATTAATTAGTCTGCTATTTCCGCAGTATCTCTCTGAAGTAAGAATTTGTAGATTAATCCACCTACAATTCCACCAAGAATCGGAGCTACCCAGAATAACCAAAGCTGTGACATCGCAAGTCCACCTGCGAAGACTGCCTGAGAAAGAGATCTTGCAGGGTTTACAGAAGTATTCGTAATGGGAATAGAGATCAAGTGGATTAGAGTAAGCGCAAGACCAATAGCGATCCCTGCAAACTTACCATTGGCCCATTTATCTGTAGCTCCCATAATCACGATAAGGAAGAAGGCTGTCAATAAAAACTCAGCTAGGAATGCAGCTCCCATACTGAATGCCTTTCCATTATAAACGGCTTCTCCGTAAAAGTTAGTGGCAAATGCCCCGGGCTTTGAAAAGTCTACAGCTCCTGCACCATTAAGGATAGTATACAAACATCCCGCTGCAACAATTGCTCCCAGACATTGTGCTACAATATAAGGGATAAGATCTTTTGCAGAAAATCTTCCCCCTGCTAAAAGGCCGAAAGAGACAGCCGGATTGAAGTGTCCTCCGGAGATATGACCTACAGCGTAAGCCATAGTAAGAACAGTAAGACCAAAGGCTAATGCTACCCCTAAAAGTCCGATACCAATATCAGGAACACCGGCAGCGAAAACAGCACTTCCGCACCCCCCGAAAACAAGCCAAAATGTGCCGAAAAATTCAGCAAAAAGTTTTTTTATCATGTTGTTTATTTTAAAAATGTATCTCAAATGTAAAATTTATATCTTAAAGTAAAAAGATAAATGTAAAAAAATATTTCAAAAACTAGGGAAGAAAAATTGCAAATTCAACAATTTGGTTTAATGTTTGTTGGGGATTTGAAGAGAGAGTATTATAGTCAAAGTTGAAAGAGATAACATAAACGTTTTATCTTTCATGAGTAATTTAAATGGATGGTTAATGAAAAAGTTTCTTTGTGCGGTCTTTGTGCCTTTTATTTATAGTTTACATTATTCGCAGGCAGCCAAAAAAGCTTTTCCCTGCTATGATCTTGCTTCGGTTTTGAAAGTGGAACCTACGGCGCTTTATAAACCGCATCTGGATGCCTCAAAGAGCTTTGGAGTCCAGTTGCTGAAAGATTCCAAAACAGTTCAGAGGTATATCAACAATGGGAAATTTCACAAAATAAAAAAGAGTGGAAAAGGTTATCATATTCAAAGACTAGATTATAGCAGACCTTATATGGTTTCCAAGGCAAAGACGACTCTCGAAAAAATGGGCTCCAAATTTAGTAAAGACACGAAAGGAGGGACATTTACTGTTTCATCAATCACCAGAACCCTCGAAGACCAGTGCAGGTTGAGGAGAGTCAATTCCAATGCTTCATTGGGAATAAGTTCCCACAATTATGGAAATTCTTTTGATATTTCATATGTCAGATTCAATAACGTTCTCAAATACAATCCGAAGATGGAAGTGGCGTTGGAGAAAGTTTTAAAGCATTATGCTAATGCTGGTAGAATTTATTACATAAGAGAGAGGCAACAGAGTTGTTATCATATTACGGTGAGAAATTATTAGTTGAATTCTTACTTGCATAGCATCTGTAGTTTGTATATTTTTATACAACAAAAAAATAATGACTATGACAACATTAAACAGTGAAGATTTCATGCTGCGAAAAGAAGAATGTCAGACAGCAATGGATCAGTGGAGTTTACACCTTTCTCATTTTCCTGAACTGAAAAAATTACTTCCCACCAATTACGTTTTTGAAATACACGCAGGGCATCTGGAGTGGATGAGAAAGAACAGCGGATATGAAGAGTTTTGTACGGCAGTTGGTGTTTATAAAGATCAGGTGATTATTATTTTATATCCTATGGATGAAAAAGGATATAATAAAGAAATGGACCAATACCCATGTTGTTTCCTTTCTCCGCTTGAAGAAGATCTGAAGCTTCAGGAAATACAACAATATACCGTAGTTAAAAATGCCCTTCTCTCTAAAGATCTTCAGAATATTGATAAAAATTCTGACATGACTTTTCCAATTTCAGGTAAACCTGTTCTTGAGCAAGATATAGCAATAGAAGCTATTGAAAAATGGAGAAATGAAGGAATGGAATGGTTTTATCAGGAATCTGTAGATTATAAAGGATTGAGAATTTTCACTAGATTCTATGTGCCTACAGCGGATTTATGTCTTTCGAATACGGGATTGAAAAAGATTGTATGCTCATTTGGTCTGAGATATAATGATGTCTACGGGAGAATGCTAGTAACTCTGGTATTTATTTCATTCCTTGAAAATTTACAGAATACCGGAAGTAGCGCATTCACTGAGGCTAATACTTATGATTGGGCAAAACCATGTCCTCCGGTTTGCCGTATTCCGAATATGGATTTATAATATTAAATAGGAATGGCTGATCTTTATAAGATAATTTTATTCCTTAATTATGCTCTGCTTCTATCTGTTATTTTCATAGGAGCAGTGAGATACAATATGTTAAATAATAAAGAGAAGCAGTATTTTTATTGTATTGCTTTTCTTTTTTTTATTGAGCTATTAAACCTCATTTTGCCTTATATCTTTAAATTTAATGATACCTCATTTCTTTACCCTTTATATATTTCAGGTGAGTTTTTTTTAATAACCGGATTGTTTATCAGGAAATTAGATTGGCCTAAATATCTGTTAGCTTTTACGGGATTACTGGCTGTAGGTTTTATGATCTCAAAATATGGATTCAATTATCCGGGCAATCCTGATATCGCAAAAGTGGTTTCAAATATTATCATTATCTGCCTGTCAGGATTCACCTTGATTCAGGAGATTAAAGATACTTCCGTACAAAATCGTTTTCTTTGGGTAGATGCCAGTATTTTTTTCTATTATTCTGTTTCAGTATTTATTTTTATTGTCCAGCATCAGATTCCGAATCTTTCTGAAAATGATTTTTATGCTATTCTCAGTGCTAATAATATTTTATCGAGTATTTTGTACTGTTCATTACTATATACCTTTATCAGATTAAAGAAGTAACCTTAAATATCAAGCTGTTAATCCTTATAATTGTTACCATAGCAATTATAGTTTCTTTTATTCTGCTTGCTTACAGGGCTTTTATCAGCCGTATTATTAAAGAAAAAAATGCACAGCATGAAGTTGAAGTTCTTCATCAGAAGAAATTAGTACTGGAAAGTATCAAAGCTCAGGAAGAAGAAAGAAAAAAAATTGCGGTAATGATTCACGATGATATCGGAAACAGACTCAATATTCTGTCTTTATGGCTTAACAATCTTGATACACAAGGAGATGAGTTGATTAAAAAGAATATTTCTGATCAGATGTCTTCTCTTATCGATGCTGCCAGAGGTATTTCCCATTCATTATATCCGGTAAATCTGGAATCTGTAGGATTGGTTTTGTATGTGGAAGAATTAATCGCCAACCTTTCTCATAAAATTAATATCTCCCTGCAGGTAATGCCGGGATATAGGAAAAAAGATCTTTTTGTAGAGGTACAATTGTATAGAATTATTCAGGAGTTTACAACCAATGTAATCAAACATTCAACAGCAAGTGATCTCTGGATTTATATTAAAGATTATTCCCAAAATATGACTGTGATTATTTCTGATAACGGAGAAGGATTTGATTATGATAAGGTGAAAAAGGGGATGGGAATAAAGAATATTGAATCCCGCATAAAATCTATGAATGCTACTAATAAATGGAAAAAAACTTTCTTGGATAAAGGAAGTCGTTTAATCATTAAAATACCAAAATATAATGAGTTCCCAAATCAAATTAGCCCTGATCGATGATGAACAGCTGATCCTGGAAGGGGTGAAAATGCTGCTGTCAAATGAAAAAAACATATCGGTTTGCCTTACTTCTGATAATGGCCCCGATTTTATTGAACAATTGGAAAAGCTTTCTGAGCAAGAATTCCCAGATATTGCTCTTGTAGATGTCCAGATGAAGCCAATGAATGGTTTTGAACTGGTAGAAATTCTTAAAGAAAAATATCCGGAACTCAAGATAATCATCCTTTCGTCTCATTATAAGACCTCTATCCTCGGATATATGGTAAAATTGGGAGTAGCGGCATTCCTGCCTAAAAATTCAAATAAAAAAACATTTATTGATGCCATTACCATGGTTGATAAAAATGGAGTTTTTTTTACGGCGGAAGACCATCAGATGTTATTTACTTACATGAATAGCACGGCGAAGAAAAATTCTCTCTTCGAGACAGAAGATGAACTGTCCGAACGTGAAAAAGATGTAGTGAAATTAATCTGCCAGGAATTGACCAATAATGAAATAGGAGAAAAATTATTTATCAGTCCCAGAACGGTTGAAAGCCACCGGCAAAGAATATTGGAAAAAATAGGAGCTAAAAATACAGTAGGAATAGTCATCTATGCTATTGTTAACAATATTTATTCCCTTGAAAAAATATAATCAGATTCCGTAGAAATACGGAATTTTTTATTTGGTACTTTTCACTCTAGTTTAACTTTCATTTCTTCTGTTATTTTGGAATATCTCTATCAGAGACTATTGTAAAAATAAAACACATAAAGGATTTGTAATAAAAATTAATAAAAGAATGAATGGAAGTAGAGTGATTTCCGTCGGGATTTTCTTTGACGGTACAGGAAATAATGGAGTAAATATTCTTTCACCGGATAAACCGCTGAATAACAATGAAAGCTATTATGGCACCTTTACCAATATCTATAAATTATACAGTTTATTTAAAGGGGATGAAAAAATATATATCGAAGGAATTGGTACTTTATCGGGTAGTGAAGATAATAATTTTGCCATGGCAACATGTGCCAATCCTCCCTATGGAAGCGGATACTCTTCCGATGATAAACTTCATATAGCAGATGATTTTATACAACGGATACTTCAGGATCCAACAAATGAATGCCACATTTATTTGTATGGATTTGGAAGAGGGGCTATGCTGGCAAGGACTCTCAGTAATCAGTTGTTGGCCCGTTATTCTATGGGAAATTTCAAAATTAAATTTCTGGGAGCTTTTGATACGGTAGAATCTAAACCATTTAATTCTTATAATCTGAATATACCAACCAAGGTAGAACATGCCTTGCATATTTGTGCAATTAATGAGTCTCGATTTTTTTTCCCGCTTACCGGATTTTTTGAAAATTCAAAAACGATGAAGGATCAAAAGTCAGAAGGTCAGCCCGCTGTATGGAAAGAAATTTTTGTTCCGGGAGCGCATGGAGATATTGGAGGAGGATATCTGGAAGGATCACAATCTGTATATATATCTACGGACTTTGTCAATACAGATGATCTTAAAGATTATGTTTGTGATATCAGAAATGCAAAAACAGATGCAGATGGAAATAAAATATGGGATGCCTTGATTTCAGGATATGAAATTGAGAAGGGAGCTGCTTTTTCACAGGCTTATGTCTGCAGAGATAAAGTTTATAATGATCTTTCAAAAGTATATGGAAGATTAATGCTTGCAGAAACCAATGTAATATCACCTGTTTTCGATGCAGACAATGATGTGTATTTTGGAATTGATTATAATAAGCATTTACTTCTTAGTCGCTTTTATAAAACACTAAAAGAATATATTCAGGATTTGTCTATTCATAGAAAACCAATATATGATTTTACTAAATTAGCAGACTATATCCATATTTCAGCCAATTTTGGACTCTACACTGAGGGGCTCTTAAAAAGATCAGATAACGAAATTAATGCTGAACTTATTAACAATGGATTAAATGTTTCCAGTAGTACTTCTTTAGATCAGAAAAGTCAAACCAGACTTTCTGTTGAACTTCATCTTCCTGAAGATAGCTTTGTAGCGGATTTTTTATACGGTACAAGTGTTCCTAATAATGATATTTGGATTCGTTCAATTGTAAGAAATCCAACACCTGTCAAATTAAATGGAATTAATAATTAATACCAATACTTCTCAGTTTTAAATTTAGGTTAGGGGGCATCTGTTGGTGTTCCCTTTTATTTGTAAGGTGTTTATTATCAATTGGGTATAATTACTGAATTTGAAATTTAGTATTTTATACTGTAGCTTTTGGATTTTTATTCTCGTTACTTTGAATTGTTCATTTGAAGCTTCATTTTTAATATATGGACAAAGGCGTATTCTGAAAAGCCTAATATCAAAAAGAGTAAGAACACCAAAGACTAAAAACAATGGAAAAGACACTAATCAAAACCGCATCAAGTACTGTATTCGCAATTGACTTCGATTTTACGTCAAGTGACCAAAAAACAATTTTACAGTATCTACAACAAAATAATTATAAATTAATGGGGTACAAGGGAGCTTCAGGACCTAATCAGGTTTCTTCAGGAGTACCGGCCTGGTTTGCAATAAGCTATCAGGAGATGTTTGGCGAAGTAGAAATTGATTATGAACCAAAGTATAAGGTATATATTTTCAATAAAGCAAATGTTGGTACGAATACGACGATTCAGATGCAGGCATTATCAAATGAAATTCCTTTAGGTACAGCTGTAACTTTCCATCAGGATGGCTCTTTTTCTACTACTTCAGGAGCTCCGGCAGGAGTAATTACTGTAAAAAATGAAAGAGGGGCAGATACGGCGAATATCACAGTAGGGCTTGCTGCAAAAGTGAATGGGGTATTTCAACCTTTCTGTGCATTTACATGTACTCCGCAAGGTTCTGTGAGCATGGAGCCCAACGAAAAAGTGGTTCTATTTGCAGCTCAAACTAATATGACTTCGGGATCTGTTACAGGTAATGCTACGGCACCGGGATGTAATTTTATATTCAATGCTCAGAATATACAATATGATTTGCGGATGATTGCCGGAACTTATGGTATTGAAAGTGTACCGGGAGCAGCACCGGTAAATCCGGTATCCTCAGGGGCATCATTGATGCAGCTCTTAAATATTTTCTAAAAATAAATCTTCCCGAAGGATTTATTTCCTTCGGGATTTTATTATGGACATTACATTAAACATACACTTTGATAAAAACGGAATAAATTATCTGAATAAAACCAATCAGATTGTAGGTATTATAAGATCTTATCCCGGAACAGCAGATTTGAAATATATTTGTCTGGCGTTTGAACCATTCATTAATAATAATTCATTTACTTTCTCAGATTGTTGGAGAGCACTGGTAAGCAGAAATCCACCTCAGAACTTAATGGTTTATAAAGAAAATGTTTCAACAAACGCACAATACGGACAAAGGTATTCTGTTTCAAATAGTGGTTTTTATGGGAGTCCCGAAAATTGTCCTCCGAATATGCTAGGAATAAATAATACTTCAAACTCTGTTTTATATCCAGGTATTTCCCAGAAAATAAATGAAATTTTTGGAGTTTGTAATGCTGATATAGCTTCCGTTAATACAATCAATTATTTTGATGACAGTGATGAGCTATGGCTTTTCACGGCAAGCGGTATCGCTTCGAATATGGCTATTTCAGCATCGATGTTGGTTCCTTCTAATATTCAGGGAAGAAATGTTACAATGAATAAATATCTTTCTGTTGATTTTCAAGAGGATACTGATGTGTATTTTGATTCAACTACGAATTTATTCAAATTGGGAATACTTCCCATCAAAAAATAAATAGTCATGGAAAATATAAACATTACCACAGAAGATTATCTCTATGCATTGGGGCAAAATAATTTAGTATATAATCATGATTTTCGGTATTTCAGTAATCAAGTATCCAGAAACGGAGCTCTTATTTATGGTATTCCGGATGGGTGGTTGTATAATGATGGCGGAGCGAATGGGAAAATTTCTTTTGACTCAAACTCAAGCGAATTGGTTATTCTTAAAAGCCAAACCTCGGATGAAATGACGTTCAGGCAGGCCCTTCATGAATTTCCAAGATGGAAGCAAATGCTTCCCGGAGAAACGGTTGCTGCCCAGATTATTTTAAGCTTAAAAGTAAGCGGAGATGTAATGGTGCAATTATCAGACGGTATTGACTCCAGTTCAACGACGGTATCTCAAACAGGAGATCATGAATTAAATCTGCAACATAAAATAAATTCCTCAGCAACGAAACTTATTCTCAATATCTCATCAAAAGTTCCTAATGCAGAAATAAGAATTTCCTTATGCTGTACAAACTTAGGTTTGATTGCCTTAAAAAACCTCCCATGTATTATTCAGGGAATCATAGGGGAGCGTAAGCAATATATTGCTACCGAATTTCCACCTGAAGGAGAATTTTCTTTATGTGCAGCTCCTGTTGAATTAGATACAAATTATACAAGATTAAACTCAATTCTTAACTATCGGTTCGGAAAAGGACCCAACGGCTTTTCCTTATTGCTGGATATGCGGGGATACTTTAGCCGTGCGTGGAATAATCAGGCAACGGTAGATATGAATGCCACAGAAAGAACAGCTCCCGGAACAGGAACCATTAAGGGAGATCATGTCAGTACCTTTGAAAATGATATTTTTAAAAAGCATGATCATGGGTTAAAGTTTACCACAACAGGAATGATCCCTCCCGGAAACGGACCGACACCCATGAGTATTATTGATACCAAAAGTACATCAAGAACAGATGTTGAAGCCGATGGTATGGAGACAAGACCAAAGAATATTGCAGAACTGTATACCATAAAGTGGGCCTAGCTTTTATCAACAGTTTATGCAGTAAATACTTCAATCACAAATATTTTAACCAGAAAAACGAATTATTATGACAGTTTCAGCATGGCTTAAAAAAGCGAATAAACTTTTAGATACTTGTAACTACGAAATCAGTATTAAAAATGGGAGTAAACCAATTACAATGGCTCAGGCTACCACTTTGAATGAACTGCAAAATGATATAGGATCCCATCACAGTATCAAACAGGTGAAGTACAAAGAGGCAGCAGAAAGCCTGGTAGAAATGATTACAATGGTAGAGGCGGGGCAGAAAACGCCACCTCTTACTAAAGGATAAATGGATAAATATTCTATACTATTGAGTAGAAAAAAGAAATGAGCTGTTTCAAAGTGAGCAGCTCATTTCTTTTTTTAATAAACATCAGCCATGTCAGACTGAACTTCCTTTTCCAGATCAAGGATGAACTTGTCGATCATTTGCTTGGTCACTCCTGGTTTTAGAATGATATGGGTAATGCCGTCATGTGTCGCCAATTGCCATTTATATTGTAAATCTTTAGTCACTTGAGGAATTAAAATTGTTAAAGCACTGGGATTTCGCCATGCTTTGATTCCTAAATGGGAAATCTTTTCAAATGTATAATCGGTAAGCCTTAGACATTCATAAAATCGGTCACGAAGACCTTCTGCTCCCAAGGTTTTAATAGCACACCATAAAATAATTGGAGTTAATGCATTGCGAGATCCGGTAATGGTGTCATCAAGACTGTCGATCACATTTACATAATTTGATACTTGCGCTTTATGATGTTTAAGAACAATCATAATACCGCATGGGATAGGAGAACCGATAAATTTGTGCCCACTGATAATGATAGAATCAGCTCCATCATGAAAGTCAAAGTTAGGTTTGGGCGAAATAAATTGAGCGAAACTTCCACAAAAAGCGGCATCACAGTGAATGTACCGATCTTTTATATTGAAATGATCCAAAATAGCACGGATTTTTTTAACGTCATCTTTAGCTTCTTTCATGGTGGTCCCAATATTGGCAATAACAATAGCCGGAGAATGTAAATCAAGTTTTTTCCTAAAATCATCATAATCAATTTCTCCATTTTCCTGAGTTTTAATTTTTTGATATTTTAACCCTAAAATATTAATGTTTTTTTCAATACTGTAATGGGATTCTTCGGAATAATAAACGATTCCTGAGGGATAAATTCTCTTTGTTAAGTACAAACCGTAAAGATTACCCTCTGTACTTCCATTGGTTATGTATCCCCAATAATCGTTTATGGGGGCATTTAGCATTTGAGCAAAAAAATCAACAACCTCTCTTTCAAAAGAATGGGTGTCAAGTTGATAAGACCCCTCCGAATAAAATGGATCCCCTATGTTGTTAATGGGATATTTCATGAATTTTTGTAGTAGAGAATAATCAAAATCAAAAGTACATGGATACCCCATGAAATGGCTAGATTTTTCAGATAAATAATTCTCTAGCTGGTCAAGTTTTGCCAAATCTTCAGGCATTAAATTTTTATTCATAGTACTATTTTTGTGTACAGTAAATTTACATTTAATAATTAAATTATTTCCATGAAAAAGTGAATTTAATTTGATTTAAATCATGTGTAATGGTATTATTATTGAATTTTGGTTAAATAAAATGTAAATAAAAATTAATAATATAATAATAGGGTTATTTCGTCTGTTTCAATTCATTTCTTTTTCCGTATTTTTGCACCCGAAAATTCATTATTCATTATTAATTATCAATTACAATGCTTTCTGTTCAAAGTTTAGGATTACATCATTCTGGAAATTATTTATTTCAAAATGTCAATTTCACCATTAAAAAGGATGATAAAGTAGGTCTCGTAGGAAAAAATGGTGCGGGAAAATCTACCTTATTAAAAATGCTGTCCGGAGAAATTAATTTCTACGAAGGAGAAGTGGTGACCGAGGGAAGTGTTACAGTTGGTTTCCTAAAACAAGATCTAGATTTTGTAAAAGGAAGAACTGTTTGGAATGAAACGATGCAAGCCTTTGAGCAAATCAATGCCTGGAAAAATGAGCTTGAAGAGGTAAATCATCAAATGACAACCAGAACAGATTACGAAAGTGATTCTTATACGGATTTAATTAATAAAATGACCGAACTGAATGACCTTCTGATGAACCATGATGCCTACAATCTTGAAGGCGATATGGAGAAAGTTTTGTTTGGTTTAGGTTTTAGAGCTGATGATTTCCAAAAAATTACCGATGAATTTTCCGGAGGGTGGAGAATGAGAATTGAGCTGGCAAAATTACTTCTTCAAAAGAATGACATCATGCTTCTCGATGAGCCTACCAACCACCTTGATATGGAGTCTATCATCTGGCTTGAAAACTTCCTGAAAGACTATCCGGGAGCCATTGTTTTGGTAAGTCACGATAAGCAGTTTATGACGGCTGTTTGTAACAGAACATTTGATATCAACAACAGAAAAGTTGATGATTATAAAGCCAACTATACAAAATATCTTGTGATGCGCGAGGACCGTCGTGAAAAACTGATTCAGGCTAAAAAGAATCAGGATGCGGAGATCAAGCAGATGGAAGATAATATTAATAAATTCCGTGCCAGTGCAACAAAAGCGTCTTTTGCTCAGTCATTGATCAAAAAACTGGATAAAATAGAACGTATTGAAGTTGACAATGAAGACGTTTCAAAATTCAATATCCGTTTCGTACAATCTATGGTTCCGGGGAAAGTAATCTTCGAAGCAGGAAATCTTGGAAAAGCTTACGGACAAAAACAGATTTTTGATGATGTAGATTTTATCGTTCAGAGAGGTGACAGAATTGCCCTTCTAGGACAGAACGGACAAGGGAAAACAACGTTGGCTAAAATATTAGCAGGAGATATTAAAGACTATTCAGGTACATGGAACCTGGGGCATAATGTGAACATCGGATATTTCGCCCAGAATCAGGAAGAAGTTTTAACCCCTAATAAAACGGTTCTGGAAGAGGCGGAAGACGCTGCTACGGAAGAAACCAGACCTAGAGTAAGAGATTTATTAGGATCTTTCTTATTCCAGGGAGATGCTGTTTCTAAAAAAACAAAAGTACTTTCCGGAGGAGAAAGAAACCGTCTCGCACTTTGTAAACTGTTACTTCGTCCTTTTAATACGTTGATTATGGATGAGCCAACCAACCACCTGGACATTCAGTCTAAGGAGATTATTAAGTTGGCATTACAGAATTTTGAAGGGACTTTGATTGTCATCTCGCACGACAGGGAATTCCTTCAGGGGCTTTGTGATAAAATTTATGAGTTCCGTGACGGGAAAATGAAAGAATTCCTTGGAGATATCAACGAATATCTTGAATACAGACAAAAGGAAACGATCAGAGAGATTTCTGCAGAAAAAGCTAAGCTTCATGAAGAAGTGAAGGTAGAAGCTAAAAAAGTGGAAGAAAAACCGGTGGCTAGCATTACTCAATCTTCCAATATTGTAAGCAAAGAGCAGAAAAATATTCAGAATAAAATAAAAAAAGTAGAAGAGAAAATTTCCGAACTTGAAACGAAAGTAGAAGAAATGGAAGCTTCATTTGCCAAGGAAAATCCTTCTGATGAAACTTTAGAAAAATATAATAAGGCTAAAGAAGAACTAGATAGTGCCCTGGAAGAATGGGAATACCTGGGAACCCAGCTTAACTAAAATAAAATTTAAATGCTTCATAAATTAAAAATTATGGAGCATTTTTTTTGTAACAAAACTTGGGTCACTACTACATATTATCAATAATCATAACGTAATTTAATAAAAGTTTAAGGAAACAATTAAA
Organism: uncultured Chryseobacterium sp.; assembly: GCA_963518055.1. Classification (GTDB taxonomy): domain Bacteria; phylum Bacteroidota; class Bacteroidia; order Flavobacteriales; family Weeksellaceae; genus Chryseobacterium. Next base: position 193,570 of record CAUQIC010000002.1, on the reverse strand, counting down.
TTATTTTCATAATTTTGAACCATGATTTTTAAAGAAAGCAGAAACCTGAAGAGTTTTATCTCCAAGCTATTGTTTGGAGTATACTTCCTTGCGCTGCTTTCTCAGAGCTTTCACCATCATGATTCTATGGACTTTTTTAAGTCTTTTAACCTTAAAAAAACAGAGAACACGGTAACGAAAGCCACTACTAAAGAGAAAGCTGGCGACTGTCTGGCCTGCCACTTTTTGGTAACCGGACACACTGTAGCTCCTGAAGAATTTAGCTTGACCTTTGATGATTACACTCATGAGGTAAAGCAGATCATCACCATTCAGGAGAAAATCTGGTCTCAGACCAAATTCACTTTTCAACTTCGGGGGCCTCCCGCAATTTCATAATCAAGAGATTCTTATGAGCTTAAAGTAGTGTACTTTAACGTTCAATGTTTAATGTTCAGGATTCAAGGTTGTTGAAAAACAGCTTATAGTTGGTGATAGGCAATTATAAAATGCCCAACAACTTATTCTTATCATTACTATATTGAATATCAGTACTCTTTGCTGGCACTCATCCAACAAATTTTAACGAAAAATGTACCTAATTTAGAGGTACGCAATCAATCTATTTACAATGAAATTGATATATTGCCTGCTGCTGATCTTTTGTGGATCAGTATTTACAAGTGCACAGAAAACGTATGCTGTACAAGGAACCGTTCAGGATTTTCATGACAAAACAATGCTGGAAAATGCAGTCGTGAAAATTGGAGAATTTACAGCAAAAACAGATAAAAAGGGAAAGTTTTCCTTTGATAAAATCCCCGCAGGGAAGTATACACTCATTGCCAAACATCCTGATTGCAATGATTATACTGAAAATATAGGAGTTGATCAGGATGTCCATATAACAATAACCCTTGAACATCATATCAAGGATATCGAAACAGTAACGATCCACGGAAGTCATAAAAATAACGGATCACTCGTTGTTAAAACATTGAATAAATCGGAAATAGAGAAAAATTCTACGGATAATCTTGGGAATTTACTATCTAGAATTTCAGGAGTGACCGCATTAAAAACCGGAAATAATATTTCTAAGCCCGTTATCCACGGACTTTATGGAAGTCGTATCAGTATTTTAAATAACGGAGTACGTCTTGCCGAGCAGGAATGGGGGGTAGAGCACGCGCCGAATGTTGATATCAACAACTTTCAACATATTGATGTAATAAAAGGAGCCTCTGCTTTGAAGTATGGAAGCGACGCTATTGGAGGGGTCGTGGTCATGGAACCTGAGATTTTCCCTAAAAAAGATACGATTAAAGGCTCTGTGGGGCTTACAGGAATTTCCAACGGAAGAGGTCTTGGGCTGGATGTAGATGTAGCCAAAGTTTGGAAAAACGGCTGGGCAGTTAAATCCGGAGGAAGTATCAAAAAATTAGGAGATCAAAGTGCTCCCAATTACAACCTGAAAAATACAGGAATGGATTTTTCTTCCTTCAATTTTACCGTTCAGAAAAATACCTATGAGAAAGGAATTTCTTTTGATTACTATCTTACTAATCAGAATATTGGAATCTTAAGAGACTCCCATGTTTCAACATCAGAAGATTATGATAGAGCAATGACAGCCAATCCACCTGTTTATTCAGGTAAGTTTAGTTATGATATTGATAACCCGAGACAGGTTATCGAGCATCACATTGCGAAAGTTTCAGCTTTTAAAAGATTTGAAAATATCGGAAAATTATCTGCTACTTACAGTTATCAATACAACCACAGACAAGAATATGATATCAGAAGAGGAAACTTAAATGATACCCCTTCTCTGGATTTGGAGCTGATGACTCATCAGTTGAATATTAATGACTTAATAGAAAGAGAAAAGTGGTCTTTAGAAACCGGAATTGATGCAAGTTTCCAAAACAATTATTCAGATCCGGCAACAAAAGCAAGACGTTTGATTCCGAATTATGATAAGTACTCTGCAGGCGCCTATTCTGTTTTCAAATATAAAATCTCTAGTAATTTTAATTTTGAAGCGGGAGCAAGGTATGATTTTACCCGTTACGACGTCACCAAATGGTATGACAAGAGTGACTGGGATAAATTGTATGCGGATACTTATTCTCAATTTTATTTGAAGACAGATCAGAACAGAGTGTTAACCCGTCCTCAGCTTAATTATAATAATGTTTCGTTTAATGCAGGCTTGGAATATCGTCCAAATGCCAATTTTGATTTGAAATTTAATTATGCTAAAGTGGGAAGATCTCCGAATATCGCTGAATTATTCTCAGATGGATTACACCATTCTGCAGGAATTATTGAAACCGGATACATGGGATTGAAAAATGAGCAAGGACATCAGTTTAATTTAAATGTTGACACGAAATTCAATGTTTTGAAAGGGTTAAGTGTTTCTGTAAATCCATATTTTTTCATTACTAAAAACTTTATTAATGAAGTTCCTGTAGGTATTAAGGCAACGATCAGAGGGGTGTTTCCTGAGTGGGTATATCAGCAAATTGATGCTAAGATGTATGGTGTAGACTTAGATGTTAATTTTAAGTTGACAGACAATCTGACGTATATTGGAAAAGGAAGCTATGTATATGGACAGGATGATACCCACAATGAACCGTTGATTTTAATGATGCCGCCGAACTTTGCAAATGCATTACAATTCAAAAAACAGGAATGGAACAATTTCTATTTCACAGTCGAAAATCAAACGTTTTTAAAACAAACCAGATTCCCAATTCGAAATGCACCCTTGGAATTGTATGTAGGTGACGAATTGGTGGATAAAGAGATTGATCTCAGTACTCCGCCAGGAGGATATTCACTTTGGAATATCCAAACCGGGATCAATATCAGTAAAAATCTTTCGGCGGGACTTATCGTAAATAATATTTTCAATACTTCATACAGAGAGTATCTGAATCGTTTGAGATTTTTTGCAGACGAGCCGGGAAGAAACTTTATTTTAAACTTTAGATACAGATTCTAAAGATTTCAAAAAAACTATTCAATCAAAAATTTTACAATTTTAAAATTCTTAAAAATGAAAAAACTATTTAATACTAAAAATATTATCAAATTATTAGCTGTTTTATTAATTACTGTTACTGCTGTAACTTCTTGTCAGAGAAATGGTTCTGCGGAAGAAGACGACCTTCCACAGGAAGAACTTACCAATGTTGTTTTATTGGTAACAGATGACGCAGCCGGAACAACTCAAAGCTATGATTACAGTATCGGAGCAGGAGGAACTCCTACCATTCCTCTTAAAGATGGAAAAACCTATACTGTTCAGGCAAAATTTAGAAATGGAAATGAAGATGCTACTCAGGAAATTATTGATGCTAAAAATGAGCATTTTTTGATTTTTGACTTTCCAAAATCTAATATTACAGTAGAAAGAGTGGATGGAAGTGATTTAAGAAGCGATGGAAAAAGAGTAGGTCTAAGAACGAAATGGACCGTAGTAAAAGCTGTTGATGGAACCGCTCCATTATTAAAATTAACCCTAATTCACTCACCTCAAAGTGTTAACGAAGCAAAATCAGGAACAGCTTGGGGAAGTGTAGTAGGAGGAGAAACCGATGCAGAGGCCAGATATAACCTAAGTAATTAGGAGTAATTAATCTTGTTTGGGCCACCGGAATTTTCCGGTGGTTTTTTATTTAACAATATTTGGCGTTATAAGTTGACTTTAAATGGGTGATTTTCATAAAAAATTCATATTTTTGCAACCTAAAATTTTAATCAATAATGAAGGTTACCGCACAAAACCATGATGACGTAAGTGCATTGCTTACAGTAACATTGGAAAAATCTGACTACAAAGAAAAAGTAGAGAAGCAGTTGATTAATTATGCTAAAAATGCGCAAGTTCCTGGATTCAGAAAAGGGAAAGTGCCTTTGAGTATGGTTAAAAAACAATATGAAGCAGGTATTGCATTCGAGGAAATCAACAGACAGGTTTCTGATGCTTTGAACAACTATGTTAACGAAAACAAACTAAGATTAGTTGGTCAACCTGTTCCTCAGCCAGTAAACGAACTTGATTACAACGCTGATAAGGTAGAAGTTGCTTTCGAAGTAGGATATGAGCCTGCATTCACTATAGATTTAGCTAAATATGAAGCACCTCACTACAAAGTAGAAGCTTCTGATAAAGAAATCAGCAAGAGTATTGAAAACATGCAGAAGCGTTTCGCTGAGCAGGTTCCTCAAGATAAAATCACTAAAGATTCTTATATCGCTTTAGAAGTTTCTCAAGTTGTAGAAGAAGATGCTGAAGGAGAGCACCACCACCACCCAAAGAATGTTACAGTAACTGCTGAAAACAAAGAAGCTTTCAAATTAGTAAAAGCTTTAAAAATGGATGGATCTGTAAAAGTAACTAAAGAAACTCTTGCAGGTGACGAAGAACTAGCTAAAGAATTAGGATTCAGCAAAGAAGAAGTTGAGCACCTACACCACAATGAAGTAGAAGTAAAAGTGAAAGACTTCTATTCATTAAACTTGGCTGAACTTAATCAGGACTTATTCGATAAAGTTTACGGAGAAGGAAACATTACCTCTGAGGATGAGTTGAAAGACAAAGTAAAAACTGAATTAGACGAGTATTTCCAACAGAATGCTGATGTTCACTTTGTGAATAAAGTATTGGAGCAAGTGACAGAAAAAGAAGAGGTTGCTCTTCCTGAAACTTTCCTTGTGAAGTGGTTATTATTCTCTAACCAGAACATCCAGTCTGAAGAACAGGCTAAAGAAATTCTTGAAGCTGAGAAAAACCAATTGAGATACCAGATCATCGAAGGAAAATTGATGACTGATAACGAAATTAATCTTGACTATGCTGATGTATTAGCACAGGCTGAGCAATTAGTGAAAAACCAATTGGCGATCTACGGAATCCACCACTTAGGGGATGAAGAAATCCAAAAATATGCTGTTGAAATGTTGAAAGACCAAGAGCAAGTAAGACAAATTTCTTCTGAAGTTGCTATGGCTAAATTAAAAGATGTAATTCTTGAAAAAGCGAGCAAAAAAGAAACTAAAATTTCTCACGACGAATTTTTAGAAGAACTTAAAAAATAATTATATCTCCATATAAATATTTGAAAACCGTCAGTTTCTGACGGTTTTTTTATTACAGAGATTTTCCCGTCAACTCATTCTTTTCACTCATCATTTATATATCCGCCAATATTCATATATTTACCCTTTAAACTTATTATATAATATGAAAAAGATCATCATTCCATTTTTCTGTGCCGTACTTTTTTCGGTTCCGGCTGTAGCTCAGAAGAAAGATGCCGCTTCTGTGAAGACAGAGGCTGTAAAATCGAAGTTAACTCCTAAAGAAGTACTTGATAACTACTTCAAAGTATTAGGAGGAAAGGATAAACTAGAGGCTGTAAAATCTATTATTACTGACAATACAATTAGTGCTCAGGGGATGGAAATTACAATGACAACAAAGAAGATGGGAAACAAATTCAAATCTGTACAGTCATTAATGGGGCAACAAATGGTTCAGCTATTTGACGGAGAAAAAGGATACTTCGATCAGATGGGAACTAAAACTGAAATTCCGGCTAATAAAATTGCTGATTTTAAAAAAGGAAGACCTGTTGATGCTTTGGCTTTTGATGCTGCTAATTTTCAAAATGTAACCGTAGAGAAATTAGATGGCAAAGATTATAACGTACTTTCTTCTGATAAAGGGAAATTTTATTTCGATGCAACGACAGGACTTTTGTATAAGAGTATCGCAGGAGAAGGAAATGTAACCATGAAAAGTTATATGACTGTAGACGGATTGCAATTTCCATCTGAAGTAGAAGCTGAAGGCGCAGGACAGAAAGTGAATATTAAAACCACTAAAATTGTCCTTAATTCCGGAGTTACAGATGCAGACTTCAAATAAACTATACAATACAAATATAGAAAAAGCCGGAATTTTCCGGTTTTTTTTATGAAGTATGGCTAAACTTTAACGATAGTTTAGAACTATGCTTTTCTTTAGTCTACAAATAATATATACTTTTGTAGCGAAAAAAAGGCATATGAAGAAAAAATTATTTTCAGTTATGGTTATTTGCTTGATTTCTTCAAGCATGTTCGGACAAAATATTCCTCTGGATCCTTCGGTGAAAATCGGTACCCTTTCGAACGGGATGAAATATTATATCAGAAAAAATAAACTCCCTGAAAAAAAGGTAGATTTTCGTTTGGCGATCAATGCCGGATCTATTCTTGAAGATGAAAATCAAAGAGGATTAGCTCATTTTATGGAGCATATGAATTTCAATGGAACCAAGAATTTTCCGGATAATAAATTAGTAGATTTTTTACAATCAATCGGGGTGAAATTTGGTCAGCATCTTAACGCATACACCAGTTTTGATGAAACTGTTTATATGCTTCCCGTACCGTTGGATAAACCCGGAAATCTTGATGCGGGACTGAAAGTAATGGAGGATTGGGCATTTAACGCAACTCTTTCTGATGAACAGATTAATAAAGAAAGAGGCGTTGTATTGGAAGAACTCAGATTGGGTCTTGGTGCAGAGAAACGAATGCAGGATAAATACCTTCCGAAAGAGCTTTACAAATCTCAATACGCAGAAAGGCTTCCAATGGGTAAAAAGGAAGTGATTGAAAACTTCAAACCTGACTTAATAAAGCAATTTCACAAAGATTGGTACAGACCGGATCTGATGGCAATAATTGTTGTAGGAGATATTGATGTAGAAGAGGTTGAGAAGAAGATTAAAAATAATTTTGGTAAGTATCAAAAAGTTTTAAATCCAAAAGAAAGAAAAACCTTTGATCTTCCTAATCATAAAGAAACCCTTGTAGCCATTGAGACAGATCCAGATGCTACCAGTTCAGGCGTACAGTTTATCATCAAAGATTCTGCTGCCTATAAACCGGATGTAACGGTAGAGCAGTATAATCAGCGAATTGTGGAAGGCCTTGTGAATATCATGCTGAATAGCAGATTAGGAGAGTTGATTAATTCAACAAATCCGCCATTTACCTATGGCGCCGTTTATCATGGAGGAACCTATGCAAGAACAAAAGAAGCTTTTCAGGGGTCTGCCGTTACAAAAGATGGCGATCAGCTGAATGCTTTGAAAGTTCTTTTAGAAGAAGTTGAAAGAGCCAAAAGGTTTGGGTTCACGGCCCCGGAGCTGGACAGAGCAAAAACACAAATCCTTTCTTCTTATGAATGGGCTTATAATAATCGTGATAAGAATGAAAGTAATGAATTGATTGGTGCATATGTCAATAACTTTCTGAGACAGGAACCCATGCCTGGTATTACCTGGGAATATGACGAGGTTAAAAAGTTTTTGCCTACTGTAACTCTTGCGCAGACAAACAAAATTATCGGCAAACTGGTAAAAGATGATAGCAGAGTAGTGGTGATTACCGGTCCTAAGAAGGATAATATTAAAATGCCAACAGAATCTATGGTTCTTGATGCGTTTAATACATTAAAATTAGCTGATCTTAAACCTTATGAAGGAAAAGCTAAAGCTGAGAGCTTGATAAAGCCTTTCAAGTCTGAAGGAAAAATTACTAAGACAGAAGCGGATGCCAAGCTTGGAACAACGACATGGACTTTAAATAATGGTGCAAAAGTTACTTTCAAGAAAACAGATTTCAAAGATGATGAAATTGTATTTGCCGGATTAAGTTTGGGAGGTAGTTCAATAATTCCTGATGCTGATTATACCAAAACAGAATTTGCTTTTGATGCTTTACTGGAAGCTGGATTGGGAGGGCTCTCCAAAACAGATCTTACGCATTATCTCGCAGGCAAGCAGGTGAGTGCGAGTTCTTACGTCAGCGGAATGACAGAAGGTGTTTCAGGAACAAGCTCTAAAAAAGACTTAAATACGGCAATGGAGCTCATATATGCATGTTTTACAGGCTTAAATTACAATCCGGAATCCTTTAATGCCTATAAAATGAAGAAGGCAGCAATGCTTACGAATGTGGAATCAGATCCGGAGTATTATTTTTCTAATGAATATGCAAAATTTATCAATCAAAAGAATCCTAGATTTATAGGACTTTCTCCAACAGAAAAAGATTGGGCGAATACAGACTATAAAAAAGCATATGATATCTACAGACAAAAGTTTGCCAATGCAGGTAATTTTCACTTCTACTTTGTAGGAAATATAGATGAAGCACAGCTTAAAGGTGAAGTACTGCATTATATTGCCAGTCTTCCTACTACAGGAAAATCTTCTACTTTTAAAGATACCGGCTACCGACCTTTGAATGGAGAGTTTACAAAAATTTATAAAAAAGGTAAAGAACCTAAGAGTCTTGTGACTATTTCTTATAGCGGAGAAACTCCATACAATGAAAAAGAAGCATTTGCGCTCTCAGCACTTGGAGAAGTGGCTACCATTAAGGTTCTTGAAAAACTCAGAGAAGATGAAAGTGGTATTTATGGAGGAGGAGCAAGTGGAGGCTTAAGTAAAGTTCCTTACAGTACTTATAGTTTTAGTATTAATTTCCCCTGTGGGCCGGAAAATGTAGACAAACTTACAAAAAGTGCTCTTGCTGAAATTCAGAAGTTAATTGATAAAGGTCCTGAGCAAAAAGACCTGGATAAATACAAAGAAGGAGAGTATAACGAATATAAAACAAGCCTGAAAGATAATGGATTCTGGTTGCAAAGTATTGCCCAAAACCAGGTAGACGGAAGTGATAAATATGATATTCTGAACTATCAGAATAAAGTAAAAGCACTTACTGTAAAAGATCTCCAGGATGTCGCTAAAAAATATCTGACTAAAGACAGAAAGATGGCGATTCTAATGCCGGAAGATGGCTGGGAAAGTGCAAAAAAAGCTGATGTTACTACTGAAGCCAAAAAAGACAAAGGAGTAAAACAATAAGTTTGATCTGCTTATCTACAAAAAGCCGCAGAAAATTATTTCTGCGGCTTTTTTATTTTCATTAAGGAATAAAGGGCTATGAACCGTATTCCTTCTTCCATTCGTCTGCTGCTCCGCTGAGAACATTATAAAATTCTTCTCCGTATTTTCTTATCAATGGTGTTTTTAAGAATTTATAAACCGGAACCTGCAGTTCTTTTCCAAGAGTACAAGCGTCGCTGCATACATTCCATTCGTGATAATTCAAAGCTGTAAAAGCTGAATATTCTGTAATACGGATGGGATAAAGGTGACATGAAATAGGTTTTTGCCAATCTACAGCACCATCTTCATATGCTTTTTCAATACCACATTTGGTAATTCCTTTTTCATCAAACGTTACATAAGCACATTCGCGATCCTCCACCATAGGAGTAACATACATTCCGTCGTGAGGATCAGTGGTCCATGTTCCTTGTTCTTCAAGGGCTTTAACACCTTCCTGAGTAAGATAAGGTTTTATTTTATCAAAAATACCGTCCAATATTTCCAGCTCGTTTTTATCCAACGGGGCCCCTACATCACCTTCTACACAACATGCGCCCTTACATTTCGTAAGGTTGCAAACAAATTCTTCGGAAAAAATTTCCTCTGAAATCAATTTATCGTCTATCTGAATCATAATTTTTTAAAATAAGTCAAAAACTGTACCTGCTTTAAAAGTAAGTAAGCTAATAATAATAAGCCATACGCTGGCCTCCTGCATCCAATATTTTGGTAAGAATCTCATCATTCTGCTTAGAATAATACTTGAAGGAAATGCCAGTAACAACAGATATTCATAGTTTGTATTCATATAGAGAATAATGGTAACAAGCTGAGCCATAGAAAAGACAAGCAGAAAAGTATATTTATATCTGCTTATAGGGCTTTTCTTATTGTAGTTTTGAAAATGGTCATATACTGCATAAATGAGCATCAGGACAACCGGAATCAAAGGGAATAATTCTGTATAATCAGTGATAGGTTTCATTTTTCCAAAAGGAAAATAGTCGATATTCCACGAAGTAAATTGTACGAAATACATTACCGAAAAATAACTGAACGTAATCAAAACAATTCCTAAGAGAAATCTGAAAAGATTTAATCCTATTTTCGCCGAAGTGGCAATGACGTGAATGATAACAAACAAGGCCATAGGCCAGGTTGTTGGAAGAAAAATGAAATTAAGGGCAACAATAGCCCCTACCAATACATATGATTTTTTCCTGATGTCTTCATCCGCACTGGTCAGAAGAAGGATAAGAAAAGAATTGGTAAGCAATGAAACTGCTATTCCTATGTCCAAGTTGCCGGGGTATAATCCGAAAGCAAAAAAAGTATATAAAAATAAAGGCAGATGAGTTTGATAATTAAGGGCAATACTGTGAAAACAAAAATATCCCAAAGCAATTCCCAGAAAAGTAATTCCGGCAATGATAGCTTCGTAAGTGTTGAAATTCAGTATGTTAAATATTATTACTACTAAAAGAAGAAAACCAATATAAACAGGAATTGAAAAAATATTGCTTTCTTTTGAAAGTAATTTAAACATTTTTTATAAATTTGTACAAAGTTAATTTAAAAAAGGAAAATAATGACGTCTTTCTTTCTATTCTTAAGCAAAGTTTTCAAATGGACTTTCGGTTTCTTTGATTCTTTTGGAAATGTTTTAAACTGGATTCTATTTATAGTTTGCTGTGTATTATTTACTTACTGGTGCTATGTACTGGTGGTAACACTAGGTGGCAACAAAGATAAAGACTATTATTCTCCAACGGAAGGTAAGAATCCTTACTATGATCCGGAAATCTACAAAAAAGAAGGTTAATTAATTGGTTATATAGTAAAAAACCGATCAAATAATTTATTTGATCGGTTTTTTTATTACTAACGATTAAAATTTTATTTTCTTAGTCATGGATCGGAAGTACCAAAACAGGAATCTTTGAATTTTTTGTAAGTCCTTTTGTAAGGCTTCCTACAAATACATCATAAATTCCACTCCTTCCATGAGATCCCATTACAATATAGTCCGCATTTTTTGCATTTGCATGTTCAAGAATAATATCTTTGGCAAGCCCTTGTTTTAAAAGATGCTCACAATCGATATCATGAGCAATGATTCTTTGCTCAATCTTGTTAAGCTGAACCAACTCTTCTCTGATCTCATTAGCCTCTACTTCCGGAAAATACTGGAAACCCATATCACCGATGGCAAAGCCTATATCGGATGGTGCTACGTGAATAAGGTAAATTCTGCCGTTAAGCTGTTTTGCAAATTTTATGGCACCTTCCACCAGCTGGTCTGTCTTGTCCCCAAAATCTACGGGCAATACAATATTTATCATAACCTTTCATTTTGTTACCTAAAGATAAGAAAAATTAGGCAGACTATGATGTTAAATACTTATAATATTCGGATGTCAAGGATTTTCTCCTCTTTCAGGTAAGCTTCAAGAATATCATTTTCTTCAACTTTTCCAACACCTTTTGGAGTCCCTGTAAAAATAAGATCACCCACCCTCAGTGTGAAATATTGAGATGCAAAGGCAATAATATCATCAATAGTGAATATCATGTCCTTTGTATTGCCATCCTGAACTTTTTCTTTGTTCTTTAGTAAAGAGAATGACAAGTCTTCAAGAGTATAGTTTTCTTTTTTAAAGAAATTTCCCACTACGGCTGAACCGTCAAAACCTTTGGCAAGCTCCCAGGGAAGACCTTTACCTTTTAATTCACTCTGAAGATCTCTCGCTGTGAAATCAATTCCCAGACTTATTTCTTCATAATGTTTATGTGCAGATTCTTTCTGAATGTATTTTCCTCCTTTTGAAATTTTGACAACAACTTCCAGTTCATAATGGATGTCATTTGAAAATTCCGGGATATAAAAATCATTTCCTTTTAAAACCGCAGTATCAGGCTTCATAAAAATAACCGGACTCTCAGGAATATCATTTCCTAGCTCCTTAGCATGTTCGCTATAGTTTCTTCCTATGCATATAATTTTCATAATTCCTTTATTTATTTTGTCATTTCGAGGGATGAATCAATCTGTAAATTATGACTCTCCATAAAATGAATTTATTTTTCTTGATGCGTAAACTGATTGCCACAATAGTAGCAGATAAACTTATGACTCGTTAAAAATGAAATTCCAAAAAAGCTGGTGGCGCTGTCATCTCTATAGATATGATTAGAACCGCATTTCGGGCATACAAAATCAAATTCAGGATCAGTAATAGTATGGTCTACTTCAAGAGCAAATTGCTCATTATCCTTATAATCCTGAAGAATCTGTTTGGCTTTTTCCACATCTTCTTCAAAAACTTGAAGCTGAATCCCGCCTACAGCTTGTGAAAGCAACCAGTCAGACTGAATCAGTTGCTCATTCGCAATGAAGCTATTCACTCCGTTTTCAGCCAATATTTGCTTATCCCTATTAGCTTCAAGAGCTGTTTCATAAAACTTAAAACGAATCAGATTTGACATATCTTAAAATTTACTTGACAATTGAATCTTTGTAAAAACTTTCTTGGTGTACAAAGGGAAATCAGCGTTCTGTAGCCATCCGAAGTATCCCAGATCCTTCTGGAAAACAGCTTTTACCCCTTGCCCCTTATATTTTCCGAAGTTGAAAACTTCTTCCATTTTGTCATTATATCCTATAAATCCTGCAAGGTCTGCATTTTTATTATGGAAAGTAAACTCACTTAACGGAGCAATTTCATTCGGAATATCATCGTATTTTCCAACCTGAGCATCCAATACTTCGAAGGTTGCCATGACATCAGCTTCGGCAGAGTGTGCGTTTTCTAATGTTTTTCCACAATAAAACTGATAAGCAGCCCCTAGATTCCTGGGTTCCTTTTTATGGAAAATAGTCTGTGCATCTACCAGTCTGAATTTATTAAGATCAAAATCTACTCCCACCCTTAAAAGCTCTTCAGCTAAAAGCGGAACATCAAATCTGTTAGAGTTAAAACCTCCCAGATCAGTTCCTGAAATCATATCCATCACTTTAGAAGCAATTTCTCTGAAAGTAGGAGCATCTTTTACGTCTTCATCATAAATTCCGTGAATTTCACTGCTTTCTTTTGGGATCTGCATTTCAGGGTTTACACGCCATGTTTTGCTTTCTCTGGAAGCATCAGGGTTTACCTTTAAAATACAGATTTCAACAATTCTGTCTTTTCCGATATTTGTTCCTGTCGTTTCCAGGTCAAAAATACAAAGTGGTTTATGAAGTTTTAAATTCATGTTGATAATTAATAATTTGAAATGTGTTAATAATGTTATTGAATGTAGATTGAGTTAACCTGATTATTATTTTAACTGCCTTTGAAAAACAAGGGAAATCAGAATGTAATAAATAACCAATATTGGAATTCCTACAACTTTAAATAAAGTCAGTATTATAATACCGCCTACCAATAATGCTATTTTAGGATAGTTGTCTTTTAATGATTTAGATTTAAACTTCATAGCGATCATTTTAACCGGACTTATCAGTAAGAATGAAGTAATCAGAGTGAGTAAAACCAGTAACAGTTCGTTTTCAAAAAGGAAACTGAAACTTCCGGTTTCTTTAAAAGCATAATATAAACCGAACAATAATACCGTATTAGTTGGAGTATTCAGACCTTTGAAATAATATTGCTGTTCCTCATCCAGATTAAAAATAGCAAGTCTTAAACAAGAAAAGCTAGTCACAATTAAACCGAGATATTTGATTTCAAACGGCAAATGAAAACCTAATAATTCTGACCCGAATGGCTCAAGAGCTTTATACATTGTAAGCCCCGGAATCAGCCCAAAACTTACCATGTCGGCAAGAGAATCAAGTTGAAGGCCCAGATTAGAATTTGATTTTAAAGCTCTGGCTACAAAACCATCAAAAAAATCGAAGACGGCAGAGAGAATAAGACACATTGCGGTGGTCTGATAGTCTCCCAAAATAAGATGTATTGCCCCTATACAGCCTGCAAATAAATTAGCCAGGGTTAAGGCATTGGCCAGATTATTCTTTATAAAATTCATAAAGACAAAATTACAGTTTTTAAAAATTCTAACTCAAAATAATCTGAACTAAAAAACGCATTAAAATGATTTTGATGTAAATTTGTCTCATGAAATTATTAAAAGGATTGAGAAAACAAGAAGTTCTGGCATTGTTTTACAGAATTTTTTTAGCATATTTTTTTTATCAGATCGCAAGACTTTTGTTCTGGTATTTCAATAAAGACCTGATAAAGGTTGATTCAGTCATAGAATATATAAAACTTGCCTATCACGGTACAGCTTTCGATACGACAGCAATTTTGTATGTCAATTCACTATTCATTCTCCTTAGTCTTTTGCCTTTGATAATCAATACAAAAAAAGGTTTTCAAAAATTGCTTTTCTGGGTCTATTTTATTACTAATGGGATAGCATATGCAATGAATTTTGGAGACTTTATTTATTATAAATTTGCCCAATCCAGGCTTACTTCGGCCGTGTTTCAGGTGGCAGAGCATGAATCCAACGTATCCAAAACATTGATGATTTCCATAGGCCAGCATCCTTTCGTATTCATTTGGTATATTGTTTTAATGATCGTATGGGTTTTCCTTTATAAAAAAGTTAAAGTACAGGAGGACAAACCCGTGAAATTAATTCCTTATTTTCTTTCATCTATTATTATATTATGTGGTATAACAGTATTGGTAGTCGGTGGAATCAGAGGAGACTTCAAGCATAGTACAAGGCCAATTAATATGGTAGATGCTACCCGCTTTGTAGCCAATCCTTTGCAAGGGAATATTGTATTGAACAGTACTTTTTCATTTTTCAGAACGTTAAATACCAACAATTTTAAAGAAGTTCATTTTGTAGATGAAAAATATATTGAGGACAACGTACATCCATATAAAGTCTACGATAGGAAAGTTGAAAGCCGCCCTAATATTGTTATTTTCATTGTAGAATCTTTTGGAAGAGAATATTCGGGAGCTTTTAATAAAGATAAAAATATCAAAGACTACGTTTCTTATACTCCGTTTATGGATAGTCTGGCGGGTCAAAGTCTTATTTTTCCTAATGCATTTGCTAACGGGAGACAGTCTATTCATGGGATGAGTAGTGTATTGGCAGGAATTCCAAGTCTTACAGATGCGTTCACGGGCTCTCCTTATTCCAATCAAAAAATACAGTCTATTGTTTCGGTTTGTAATAGTCTTGGTTACGACACTTCTTTCTATCATGGAGCTCCTAACGGTTCTATGGGATTCCTTGGATTTGGGAATATCTTAGGATTTAAGCATTATTTTGGGAAAACAGAATACAATCACGATGAGGATTTTGATGGAATGTGGGCGATATGGGACGAACCGTTTCTTCAATACTTTGCTAAAAATGTAGGAAAAACTCAACCTTTTATGACGACGGTATTTACTGCGTCGTCACATCACCCTTTTAAAATCCCCGAAAAATATAACGGGAAATTTAAAAAAGGAAAAATCGAAATGCACGAGCCGATACAGTATACTGATTATGCGATTAAAAAGTACTTTGAAACTGCTAAAAAACAGCCTTGGTACCATAATACAATTTTTGTATTTACAGGTGATCACACCAATCAGATTTATTACTCCGAGTATGAAAAAGCAATGAACCGATTTGCCGTACCTTTAATATTTTACTCTCCAAACCCTGAATATCAGCTTAAGGGAGTAAGTCCTGAAACGGCACAGCAAACAGATATCTATCCTACTTTAGCAGATCTTATTGGCTATAATAAACCAATAAGAAGTTGGGGAAGAAGTCTTGTAAGTGATAAAAATTATCCTTCTATAGTAGTTAATTCGGACGGAAGTACGGAACAATTCATCATAGGAAATTATATCTACCGTTTTGATGGAAAAGATATTGTAGGGGTATATGATAAAACGGATCTGGCACTTGAAAAGAATCTGGTTAAGCAACTTAAAACTCCTGAAGTAGAACAAGGAAAACAAACCGCTAAAGCCTGGTATCAGGATTATATGAATAGGGTAATTAATAGAAAACTGAATTAGACAAAAAGCAAAACAACGAAAATAAAGAGCAGATTAATCAACCATTCTATTTTATTTTTTATTATTATCCACCTCTTTATGCTTCGTATAATAAAAGTTTTTGTTTGTTGAAAATTAATTTATATTTTTATCAATACGTAGATAAGAATATTGTATTGAAATTAAAACTATAAGAAATATGAAAAAACTGGTATTAACATTCGCGCTTTCTTTATTTGGTGTGCTTACATTTGCACAGATAGAAGGCAAGTGGAAAACGATAGATGATGAAACAAAACAAGCGAAATCTATTGTAGAGGTATTTAAAAAATCAGACGGTAAATACTACGGAAAAGTTTCCCAATTATTAATAAAACCTGCAGACCCTAATTGTACAGCTTGTAAAGATGACAGAAAAGGAAAGCCAATTTTAGGATTGGAAATTATCAGAGGATTATCAAAGGATGGTGATGAGTTCACAGGAGGGACCATTACTGATCCTAAAACAGGGAAAACTTATAAATGTACTATTACAAGAAACGGTGATAAGCTGAATGTAAGAGGTTACCTTGGATTATCTTTATTAGGAAGAACCCAGGTTTGGGAGAAAGCTAATTAATATAAGTTTAAAATAGAATTTTAAGACAGCATTTCAGAAATGAAATGCTGTTTTTTAATAATATATACGAGAAAATATAATTTATTCACTTGGAAAATATGAAGTAGATGTAGACAATAGATAATACAATGTGTTTTTAAAATTCTTTTGACTTCAATAACTTCCTTTTTGGGGCTTCCAGCTTCCTCTTTCTTAAAATTTTCTCTCTTAAATTATTATTAATATTAAGACCTTTTGCTGAAATGAGATGCCTTTTTTATGATGTGTATCATAAAAAAACACTATTTTTGTAGTCTAAATTTTTCAAGAAAATATGGCAGAATATACTTTTCGTGAGGTAATTGCACAGGCAATGAGCGAGGAAATGCGTAAAGACGAATCCATCTATCTGATGGGGGAGGAAGTTGCAGAATATAATGGTGCATATAAAGCTTCAAAAGGAATGCTGGATGAATTTGGTCCAAAAAGAGTAATCGATACACCGATTGCAGAACTTGGATTTACAGGAATCTCTGTAGGAGCTGCAATGAATGGCAACAGACCCATCGTAGAATTTATGACATTCAATTTCTCGTTAGTAGGAATTGATCAGATTATCAATAATGCGGCAAAGATCCGTCAAATGAGTGGTGGACAGTGGAACTGCCCAATCGTATTCCGTGGACCTACTGCTTCTGCAGGACAATTAGGTGCTACCCACTCTCAAGCTTTTGAAGGTTGGTTTGCAAACTGTCCGGGACTTAAGGTTGTTGTACCTTCTAACCCATATGATGCAAAAGGATTATTGAAAACGGCAATTCAGGATAACGATCCGGTTATCTTCATGGAGTCTGAACAGATGTACGGAGATAAAATGGAAATTCCTGAGGAAGAATACTACTTGCCGATAGGAAAAGCTGATATCAAAAGAGAAGGTAAAGATGTAACTTTAGTTTCTTTTGGTAAAATTATGAAGCTTGCTATTCAGGCAGCTGAAGATATGGAGAAAGAAGGAATCTCTGTTGAAGTAATTGACCTTAGAACAGTTCGTCCTTTAGATTTTGATACGATTTTAGAATCTGTAAAGAAAACAAATAGATTAGTTATTTTAGAAGAAGCTTGGCCGTTTGGTTCAATATCTTCTGAAATTACATATATGGTACAGCAAAAAGCATTCGATTATTTAGATGCTCCTATCAAGAGAATTACTACTCCTGATGCGCCTGCACCTTACTCTGCAGCATTATTTGCAGAATGGTTTCCTAAGCTTGAAAAAGTAAAAGAGGAAATTAAAAAAGCGATGTACGTAAAATAGTTATAGAGAAAAACTTCCGAAAGGAAGTTTTTTCATTTATTATATTCATGAAGAAAAATTCTTGACTTCATAAAATTAGTATAAATTTGCGCCTTTAAAATAAATAAGCTGATATGGCAGAAGTTACAGAAGATGGTTATCATTTTGACATAAAGAAACTTTCTTTTATGGGAGTTTTAGTGTCTTTGGGAATTGTTTTTGGGGACATAGGAACCTCACCGCTTTACGTAATGAAGGCAATTGTGAATGCAAGATCTCAAGGAAGTAGTATGCCCTTCAATGAATACATAGAAGGAGCTCTTTCTTGCATTATCTGGACACTTACCCTACAAACTACTATAAAATATGTGATCATCGCTTTAAGGGCAGATAACAAAGGTGAAGGAGGTATTCTGGCCTTGTTTTCACTCGTGAAAAACCTTAAAAAAGGATGGCTGTATCTTATTGCGATAATAGGTGCCGCAGCCCTTATTGCAGATGGAGTCATTACGCCGTCACTTACCGTAATGTCAGCAATTGAAGGTCTTGAAATCTATAATCCCCATACCCCTGTTGTTCCTATTACAATAGGTATTTTAATTGCTATTTTTGTGGTGCAGCAATTTGGAACCAGCTTTATCGGGAAGTTTTTTGGCCCTGTAATGGTGGTTTGGTTTTTAGTGTTAGGTGGATTAGGTGTGATGCACTTTAGTGAAAATTTTGAAATCTTAAGATCTTTCAATCCATACTATGCTTATAAGCTAATTGTAAACTCTCCTAGTGCGATTGTTATCCTTGGGGCCGTTTTCCTTTGTACAACAGGAGCCGAAGCACTTTACTCAGATCTAGGGCATTGTGGCGCAAAAAATATAAGAATAAGCTGGGCATTTGTTAAAATTATGCTTATCTTAAATTATCTTGGGCAAGGAGCTTGGCTTTTAACAAACTATAACAAACCAGGATTTTCTGTAGTAAACCCATTCTTTGGAATTATGGAAGAATGGATGATTATACCTGGGGTAATTTTAGCAACCGCAGCAGCAATTATTGCCAGCCAGGCTTTGATTACAGGTTCTTTTACTATTTTCTCTGAAGCAATGTCTCTTAACTTATGGCCTAATCAAAAAATTGATTATCCTTCCGGAGTTAAAGGGCAAATGTATATTCCCAGAATCAATTGGGGACTTTTAATTCTATGTATTATTGTGGTTCTCCATTTTAGGGAATCAGGAAAAATGGAGGCTGCATACGGGCTTTCCATTACAGTCACAATGCTGATGACAACAGTGCTGTTAGTCTTCTGGCTATTAAAACATAGAGTAAGTAAAGTACTGATTTTACTTTTTGCAATGGTATATATGGCAATTGAATTAGGTTTCTTTAGTGCCAATATTATTAAATTTATGGAAGGCGGTTGGATTACGGTTGTATTGGCCGGTTCTATCGGGATCTCTATGTATGCCTGGTATAACGGAAGATTAATAAAAACAAGATTTATCCAGTTTGTGAAAATAGAAAAATATGTATCTATCCTTAAAGATATGAAACTGGATGAAACCATTCCAAAATATGCTACCAATCTGGCTTATTTAAGCAGAGCGAAAAGAAATGATGAAGTAGAGTCGAAAATTATCTATTCCATTATCAAAAAGCAACCTAAAAGAGCAGATCATTACTTTATTCTAAGTATTGTCAATCAGGAAGATCCTTATACTTTCAGATATACAGTAGATGAGATTCTTCCGGGAACAGTTTATAAAATAAACTTCCTTTTAGGATTTAAAGTTGACAGAAGAATCAATGATTATTTCAATATGGTACTCAAAGATCTTATGGCAGATGGAACTATTCCTTCAAGAAGCAGCCATCCGTCTTTAAGAGCTCATGATATACCACCGGATCTTAAGTATGTGATTATTGATAATACATATATCAACGATATACTTTTGACTGTTAAACAGAAGATTACACTCAATATTTACAACTTTGTAAAGTATATAGGAAGTGATGACTTTAAGGCGTGGGGAGTCTCTTCGCACAATGTAGAAGTAGAATCAGCACCTATCACAGAATTGACTGTTTACGATAATAAAATTGAACAATCAGGCTACTTCCGTCACAACTCTTAATCACAGGACATTTAAACATACTATCTATTTAAATAAAAATCAATAAATTTGTAGATAATTTTTTTAATGGATACAGTACAAAAAGAAAAAAATATAGCTTTGATCAAGGATGTTTTGAGAAACTACTTATTAGAAAAAGGGTTCAGAAACACACCTGAGAGATACACGATATTGGAAGAGATTTATAATATGGATCATCACTTTAATGTTGATGATCTGTATCTTCTGATGATGCAAAAAAAGTATCATGTTTCCAAAGCTACGATTTACAACACTATTGAAATTTTCCTTGATGCAGGGTTAATCCGTAAACATCAGTTTGGAGAAAAAACATTGACCTCTTCGTCTTATGAAAAGTCTTATTTTGATAAACAGCATGACCATTTGGTGATCTACAAAAAAGAATCTGATAAAGAAATCGAAGAAATTATTGAATTCTGTGACCCAAGAATCCAAGGAATCAAAGAAGCCATTGAAGAAGCTTTTGGCGTAAAAATTGATTCTCATTCGCTATATTTCTATGGCACTAAGAATGACTAATTAATGAGAATAATCCTTTTTCTGTTACTCTTTATTTCTACGCTCAGCTTTGCGCAGGATAAAACCCCTGTGAAGAGAGATCCTTATTTACAGACTCCTTCACCTGCAAAACCGCAACCCCTGAAGCCGGAAGATAAAGTAAAGATCATCCATGCGGATAAAATCATAAAAGACCCTGCAAAATATGAGGGTAATCAATACTTTACAGGAAATGTTCAGATAGAACATCAAGGGTCTATTCTGACGGCAGACGAAGTTGTTTTATACAATGAGGAAAACTTTGTAAAAGCGATGGGGAATACACGGCTCCAGAACGCTGATGGTTCAGTCATTACTGCAGGAGAAATGGAATATGATGCGAATACCCAAAAAGGTGTTGCAAGAAAAAATGTTGTCCTTACCGATCCTAAGCAAACCATAAAAACCGATATTCTGTATTACGACAGACTTGCTAATCAAGCCTATTTTAATACAGGAGGTACCATTTCTGACAGCCAGGGAAATATAATGTATACCAAGTCGGCGACCTATTTTCTGAATACCAAAATGATAGACTTTATAGGAAATGTAAAGATAGATAATGCACAGTATATCATTGAAGGAGTTAATATCAAACAGAATCAGAACACCAAAGTAGCTGAGTTTTTCGGACCTACCACTATTACCAACAGAGCTAACCCTAAAAATAGGGTCTACACTGAAAGAGGAACTTACAGAATGGAAACTAAGGAAGCTTTCCTTAATAAGAATTCCAAAATCTTTTATAATGATAAGATACTTACCGGAGATGATATGTATTTTAATCAGATCACAGGTTTTGGAAAAGCAACAGGAAATGTAACTCTGGATGATCCAAAGGAAAGAAGATATATAAAAGGAGGTTACGGTGAGATTTTTGAAAAGCAGGATTCTGCAATGATGACCAAAAGCCCTTATGCTGTGAAAATAATGGAAAAAGATTCCGTTTACTTTGCTGCTGAAAAGATTATCTCTTACCAACGACCCGATTCCCTTGATATTAAACTAAAGAAAAGTTATTTAAGAGCCTATAAAAAGGCAAGGATTTTTAAATCAAATGCCCAGGGAAGAGCGGATTCCATCACTTTTAATGAAACAGATGGGATTATGCATATGTATACCAAGCCAATTCTCTGGAGTGGAGAAAAACAGGTAACAGGTGATAAAGTGGAGGCTTACTTCAACACAAAGAACGAAAATATAGATTCATTAAGGGTTATCGGAAATGCTTTTGCTATCAGTAAAGTAGATTCTCTTACGCTGAAAGACGAATTCAATCAGGTAAAAGGTAAATTCATGACCGTTTACTATGAGAAAAATGATATTAAAGAAGTAAGAGTCGTAGGAAATGCCCAGTCGATTGCCTATGTAGATGATACTGATCAGGAAACCAAAAAGCCGGAAAGAATAGGTATTACACTTTCTGCGTGTGGAATCATAGGAGCATTATTCGAAGAAAGAACCCTGCAGATTATTTCCTGTAGTATTGGGGCGACTTCAGACACTTACCCGATGAGTAAAATAGAACCGGCAAAAAGGAAATTTCAGGATTTTAATTGGAATACCAAAGATAGGATCAGGAAATGGCAGGATATTCTGGTAGATAGTCCAAACAATGAAGAAATACAATATACTTCTGATAGTGAACTATTCGATAAGGCTCAAAAAGCAATAGATGATGAGAAAGCTAAAGAAGAAGCTAAAAAGCCAAAAAGAGTTAGAAAATAATACTTCCGGGATAAGATTAACACCTTATCCCGGATTTTTTTTATCGAAAAAATAAATACTTATCCTTACTCATTATTCATGGGGATAATTTCGGCATTTGGTGAATCTTTTATAGCTTTGCTGAAATTTTTCGTGGTAATGGAAATGCAAAAAGATTTTTTTTTATATCAGGCACAAACAACCCAATTTGCTGCAGGTTTTGAAGTTGAAAAAGCAGAAGGAAGCTATATCTATGGTACAGATGGTAGAAAACATCTGGATTTTGTAGCAGGAGTTTCTGCTAATACATTAGGACATTCACATCCTAAAGTGGTTGATGCTATTAAAGAACAGGCTGATAAATACCTTCACGTAATGGTATATGGTGAATATGCTCAGGATAAACCAATAGCACTTTGCAAATTACTTGCAGAAGCTACGCCGGATCCTTTAGAAGTTACTTATCTTGTAAATAGTGGGGCGGAGGCCATTGATGGAAGTTTAAAACTGGCAAAACGATATACAGGAAGAGAAGAAATTGTTTCTTTTAAAGACTCTTATCACGGGAATACTCATGGTGCTTTAAGTGTTTCCGGAAACGAAACTCATAAAAGAGAATTCCGTCCGCTATTGCCAATGGTTACCTTTATCGAATTCAATAATGAAAAAGACTTTGATAAAATTACAGAGAGAACGGCTTGTGTTATTTTAGAAACTATTCAGGGAGCGGCAGGCTTTCTGGTCCCCAATAATGACTATCTCATCCAATTGAAGAGAAGATGTGAAGAAGTAGGAGCCCTTTTGATTTTAGATGAAATTCAACCGGGATTCGGGAGAACCGGGAAATTATTCTCTTTCGAACACTTTGGAATTGTTCCTGATATCCTTGTCATGGGGAAAGGAATGGGTGGGGGTGTTCCTGTGGGCGCTTTTATGAGTTCTAAAGAAATAATGGAAACATTATCTCATTCACCTAAATTAGGACATATTACCACTTTTGGCGGGAATCCTCTGATTGCTGCAGCTAGCCATGCTACATTGAAAGAAGTTTTAGAGAGTGGCCTGATGAATCAAGTGGAAGAAAAAGAGAAGCTATTCAGGGAGTTGCTGGTTCATCCTAGAATTAAAAATATTAATGGTAAAGGCTTAATGCTTGCCGTCAATTTAGAAAGGCCTGAGTATACTCTTGAGGTTGCCAAAAAATGTATGGAAAAAGGTCTTATTGTTTTCTGGCAGCTTTACAGAAACGAATATCTGAGAATTTCTCCACCATTAACAATTTCTTTGGAAGAAATCAGAGAAGGTTGCCAAATTATACTTGATATACTTAACGAAAACTAAACATAAAGTCTCTCCAAAACGGAGAGATTTTTTTATGCTTTGCATGCTACCTTATATCGTTCTTATTTAACATAATACAGATTTAAATTCTGTGATAAATATCATACAGATTCTTTAAAAAAGTAACTGTTTATTTGCGTAATAAAAAAATTAATTTATATATTGCGGGACGATAAAAACAAAGATTATATGGCGAAACATAAAGTCCATTACGAATTCCCAATGCACTGTTTATCAGAGATTCTATATGAATATCTGGCAACTGCGGAAGGATTGTCTGAATGGTTTGCGGATGAGGTAACAGAGAAAGGCGATGACTTCTTTTTTAGCTGGGGCGGAGGACCTGCCGAAAAGGCCACTTTGATCAGATATAAGCCTGAAGGTTTCGTGCGTTTCAGATGGGAAGAAGATGAAGGAACTAAGAATTTCTTTGAAATGACTATCGTAATTGATGACATCACAGAAGACTTGGCTTTGAATATTACTGATTTCTGTGAAGAAGGAGATGAGGAAGAAAATGCAATGTATTGGGAAAATCTAATTGAAAACCTTAGAATAAAATTAGGCGCGGCATAATGTCATGCTATATTAAATGATAAAACTGATGAACGATTTATCGTTCATTATTTTTTTGTAAATAAATCACAGCAAAAATTGGAAAATCAATATTTTACATCAGAAACATTAAATGTGGAAAACAGAGCCTTTCTTCTAGGCGATGCAGTAAAGGTTTCTTTCTTTGTGAGAAACAGTAAATTGATCATGGATGAAGAATGTTATTTCTTCCTGATGGCCTCCATGAGAAAAATGAGAATGAATATTCCTTTGTCTTATACGCTGGAATTTTTCCAATCTCTTTTTCAAAAGGAAATTATTGACGGTGCAGGGATACAAAACGGGATCATTAACTTCCAGGTGTTTAGAAATCAAGACGGATTGACGCTGTCAAAATCTTCAATCTCTTATTTTTATCAAGTACAGCAAATGAATGATATTTTGGCCGTGCATCAGAGACCGCAAGAGCTTGATTTGATTAAAGAAATCAATGTTAATAACAATCTGTTGAGTAATATCAGGGTGCATTGCCCGGAAAATATTTATGGAGGTATTTATGCACAGGAAAATGATCTGGATGATGTAATTCTTTTAAATCCAAATAAAAGAATAGCACGTACTACCTCCGGAAATCTTCTCTTTTTAGAAGGAAACATTATTAAAGTTCCAAAACAGACTGAAGGCGCTTACATTTCTCCTTTGATGGAAAATTTTGTTACTTTTTTACATAAAAATAACCTTGCTGACATCCAGGAACACGAGATTATTGCATTTGAATCTCAAAAAGCAGAAGAGATTCTGATGATTTCTGATGAGAAAGGCATATTTTATGTAGGTAAGATAAGAAATAAGACTTTTGAAAATGCCCGTTTCTTGGAACTGGTGGAAAGTTGGAAGCAGAGTTTTAACTCATAAAATTGACAAACCCGGTAAACAACAAGCGATGCGTCCTTTACCGGGTTTTATTCTGAATAAATCAGAAATTGTTTTTTTTTAATTCTCGTTGATGATTTCAACGAATTTATGAGCGATTTCCTTCTACCCTTTTTCGCTGGTAATATAGCTTCTATATACGGTATTATTGATAAACCCATCAAGCTCTGCCAAAACAGCAGGAGCCTTGGTTTCTTTTAACATATGAAGGTCTCGCCCTTCTATGATGCAAGCGTTAAATTTTTTTGACATTTTTCCCGTAATCATTTTTGATGTTTCGGAATTTTGAACATATACTTCAAATCCCGGCGGCTGGATTTCCTGCCCGGAAGATCTATTTACATGAAGTGAAATAACCATTTCCGGATTCAGTTTGTTGATTTGATCAGTTCTCTCAGAAAGGCTAGAATAGCTATCAGAATTTCGGGTTAAGGCCGCTTCGTGCTTATCTTGATTTTTATTGGGATTTTGAAGCTCTCTTGCGATATTCAAAGAAATTTCTTTTTCGAAAAAATTACCATATACAGAAACTGGATCATTTCCACCATAGCTGGCATTTATGACAACATATTTTTGACTAAGAGGGGTAAATGATAAAAATAGGGTAGAAAAGACTGATAAAGCAAGCAAATTAATCCCTTTCATTTTCACTGATTTTGGTTTTTCAAATAACGTGAAAACTTTTTTAAAAATTGGTTAACATAATATTAAAATTTGTTAATTGTTTTTAAAGTATTTCTTGATGTGTTATCAATTCAATGAAATGTCTTCAGGTGAATTGGCCCAGAGTAAAAATTCACCCCCAAGGTTTTGCATGATAGATTTCCAAAGTGTCTGGTCATTGGGAAGGGTGTAATCAAGATTGTAAACATCGACTACGGTCCACATTTTTCTTTGAACCTCTGTATCCAGTTGATTAGGAGACCAGCCTGAATACCCTGAAAATATTTTTACATTATGAATATCCAACTCATTATTTAAAACAGCACTAATAATACGTTCTATATCTTCTGTAAGATAATATTCGTCAGTAATTTCAGTATAAATCTCGGTAACTTTAACACTGCTTTTTACAATAAAGAATACCTTGTCGTTTTCTACAGGACCTCCATCGTATACTTCGATCTTAAAGTCAAAAAAGTCGTTGAATTTAGTACTCATCTGGCTGTTTTTTTTATTTAATATCAAACCAAATGCTCCGCTTTCATTATGTTCAATAACCAACACTACAGATCTGGAAAAAAGATCGCCAGAAATGTCAGGGGTCGAGATTAATATTTTACCTTTGTATGAGTGATTCATACTCAAATTTAATAAAAAATATTTATGGAAAACCTGCACGACAAAAGAAAAGTGTACGAGAAATCCCAACTTATTGAAAGTGAGATAAAACAAAATCCAATTGAGCAATTCAGAGATTGGTTTTTAGAAGCCAGCGAGAGTTCCATGATTTCAGAAGCCAATGCTATGGCTGTTTCAACGGTGGAAGGAGATGGTTGCCCAAGAACAAGAATGGTTTTGCTGAAGGCGTATACTCATGAAGGATTTATTTTTTATACCAATTATGACAGTAGAAAAGGTAGGGCTATAGAAAGCAATCATAAAGCTTGTCTTCATTTTTTCTGGCCTAATTTGGAAAGGCAGATCATTATCAAAGCTAATCTGGAAAAAATAGCGGAAAACTTAAGCGATGGGTATTTTCATTCGAGACCGAAGGGAAGTCAGCTTGGGGCTGTGGTTTCGCCTCAGAGCGAAGTTATTCCCAATAGAGATTTTTTAGAAGAAAAATTGAAAGATTTGGAAAAAGAATATGAACACAGTGAAGTGCCAAGACCTGCAAATTGGGGAGGGTATATTGCAAAGCCTTATGAAATTGAATTCTGGCAGGGAAGGCCAAATCGGCTTCACGACAGGATCATCTATCAGCTGGAAGAACTGGACTGGAAGATTTCAAGACTAGCCCCCTAATTGCGAGTTTAAAGGTGAAAATGGAGAGTTGAAAATGATTGAAAGATATTATTGATCAAATTTCAAATTAAGTTTCAATGGGGAATCAATAAGAGCGGGTTTTGGCCGGCTTTCTTTTCTTTAATATCAGTTATATCTTGGCCTTCTTAAAATAATCGTTCAGGTGTCTTTTTTTCGAGGGTATCTCCTATACTATTTCGTTATTAATCATAAAAAAAAGGTTGCTTCTAAGAAGCAACCCTTGAATTTTTTTAATCTGAATGATTATTTTTTCTTTACTCCTGAAACTGCATTTGATAAATCAGCTCCAGCTTTGAATTTTGCAACTTTTTTAGCAGCGATTTTGATCGGTTTTTTAGTTGCAGGGTTGATCCCTTGTCTAGCTGCTCTCTCAGCTACTGAGAAAGTACCGAAACCTACTAAAGAAACTTTTCCGTCTTTTTTCTTTAGAGTAGAAGTTACGTTAGAGATAAAAGATTCTAAAGCAGACTTAGCTGCAACTTTAGTGATACCTGCATCTTTTGCGATTGCGTCGATTAATTCAGACTTGTTCATAATTTTTAATATTAAAGTTAGTTCGTAATTATAGCAAATATAATACTATTTTCTAATTGTGCAATTTTTTTATTAAAACTTGTACAAATTTTTTACTTTTCAGTGAAAACAGTTAAAATATGATAATTCGGGTTTTTGCGAAAAATCTACGTTACGGGTTACTAAAATCGTGCCAAATGCTTATGTGTATTGACTTTAGCAAAAAGGTAATATTATTTTCTGTATTTATTAAATCCTAAATTGCGTGTAAACTATTAATGTTTTTAAGCATATGCTTATTAATTTTATAATCAAAGTTTAAATTTATTGTGTTTTATAAAATTAAATAGCTGTGTTTGTGGGAGTTTTAAAATGATGATGAAGGTCTGTTTTATAAATTTTTATTAATAAATTTGCAGTATGTTAATAGAAGTTTTTAAATCTAAGATCCACAGGGTGAGAGTAACAGCCTCTGACCTTAATTATATAGGAAGTATAACGATCGATGAAGATCTTATCGAAGCTGCCGGATTGGTGGTAGGAGAGAGGGTTTATATCGTGAATGTGAATAATGGTGAGCGTTTCGATACTTACGTTATCAAAGGAAAAAGAAAATCAGGAGAAGTATGTCTGAATGGGCCGGCAGCAAGAAAAGTACAAAAGGATGATATCATCATCATTATTGCATATGCTCAGATGACCCCTGAAGAGGCTAAAGACTTCCAGCCGAAAATAGTTTTCCCTGATGAAAAAACAAATCTTCTTACCTAATTCATGGAGAAAACATCAAAAAGTCCTTTAAAATCAGTTCTCACAATAGTAATATCGCTTGCTTTTGCAGGCTTTTTTTTATGGCTTGCCCTAAAAGGGCTTGATTTTAAAGTCATTCAACAGTCGTTGGCTAAGGCTAATTATCTGTGGGTATTATTTGCTTCCGTATTTGGTCTTCTGGCCTATTGGTTCAGGGCGATTCGCTGGAATCTGATGCTGGAACCTATGGGGCACAGTATTTCAAATTCTAATTCACTGTGGTCTATATCGTTTGGATATTTAATGAACCTTACGATACCGAGAAGCGGAGAATTGGCAAGAGCTACAGCATTATATGGCGTAGAAAAGGTTCCGGTAGATCAATCTTTTGGAACGATCATTCTGGAAAGAGTAGTGGATTTAATTTGTATGATGGGATTCCTTGGCTTGACCCTATTATTTAAATATGATGCCATATTATCCTTCTATAAGAATTCAGGAGTGCAGCTTAACCCTAACAAAATTTTACTGGTTCTTTTACTATTGATTGTCGGAACGGTTTTATTTTTCGTATTTAAAAAGAAGCTTTCGGGAATTCCATTCTTAGGTAAAGTTGTGAATTTTATTGACGGAATTTTTCAGGGGCTGACTACTATATTTAAATTAAAGGAAAAAGGAAAATTCATTCTATATACTTTAGGTATCTGGATCTCCTATTATTTTGCTGCCTATCTTGTGTGTTTTGCACTTCCTGAAACATCAGGGTTTAGTCCGGCAGATGGCTTTTTCATTATCGTAGTAGGAACATTAGGAATGATTATTCCTGCCAGTGGAGGAATTGGTGCTTATAACCTGGCCATGAAGTTTGGTTTTATGGCATTATTTATTTCAGTAGGAAAGAGCGCTGAACTTGGAGGTGAAATGGGACTTACCTATTCCTTTATTTCTTTACCGTTACAAATTGTTATTATGTTGGTGATGGGGCTTATTTCCATTCCGATGCTGGCAAAGGCCAGAAATGCTGCAGTTTCGGATAAAGAGCTTTAAAAAAAGAAAATATTATACATTTTATACAGTCCAATTGAAAAATTGGACTTTTTTTGTGGAATAATACTACACAAAGGTGTAGGAAATAGATTATTTTTTATAAATAAATTTGGTCAATTCATAAATCAAATTTATCTTAATGGAAAAAATAATTCATAATATAAAACACTATGGCAATTAATCTACAGAAAGGACAAAAGATCGAGATAGGATTGACTAAAATGACGATCGGCCTCGGTTGGGATCCTAATGAAGGGACAGGCTATGATTTTGATCTCGATGCTTCGGCCATCATGATCGATTCTGACAGAAAATTAGTAAGCGAAGAATATTTTGTTTTTTATAATAATCTGAATTCTCCGGATGGAGCGTTAACGCATACAGGTGATGATCCTAATGGAAAAAACAGTGATGGAGATGATGATGAAGCCATTGTCATAGATCTTGATAAGGTAGACTCAAGAGTAGAAGAAATTCTTTTTGTAGTAACCATTGAAGATTTTGAAAGAAGAAGACAGAATTTCGGACAGGTAAGAAATTCATACATCAGAGTAGTTGATAACCATTCAAACCAGGAGATTGCAAAATATGAACTGGATGAAGATTTCTCCATTGAAACCGGTGTTGAATTCGGAAGATTATACAAGAGAAACGGAAGCTGGAAATTTGAAGCTTCAGGAATTGGTTACAGGGCCGATTTAGGGTTCTTCCTTGAGAAATATTATAAAGGACAGATCATCAAATAAAGTAAGCAAATACACAAAACGATAACTATGGCAATTAATTTACAGAAAGGTCAGACGATTGATTTAAGAAAAAATGACCGTGGAGAAAGTGTTTATGACCTTTCAAAAGTAACAATCGGTTTAGGATGGGATGTAAGAAAGCAGGGAGGTGGTTTCCTTGGGAAATTATTCAGCAAGGAAGCTGAATATGATCTTGATGCTGTTGCATTTCTTTTAGATGGAAACGGAAAAGTAGCCAATCTTGGAAAAACGGTACAAACAAACGATGGCCGACAGATGGGGCTTTACCAGGGAGATGTTATTTTTTTTAACTCTATGCAGCATCCAAGTGGAAATGTATGGTTGACAGGAGACAACAGAACCGGTGCAGGAGATGGAGATGATGAGCAAATTATTGTTAAGCTGGATCAGCTGGATCAAAGCTATCAGAAAATCGTATTTCTTGTTACCATTTATCAGGGGAAAACTAATAATCAGCACTTCGGGATGATTGAAAATGCCTTTATCCGTGCAGTAGATGCTAAAGGAAAAGAAATTACTAAATATAGTCTTTCCGGGGATTCGAGTATGAACGGAATGTGTGCCATGGTTTTTGCAGAAGCATACCGCCACAATGGAGACTGGAAATTCCGTGCTGTAGGTGAACCGCATCATACCGACAACTTTATCGATATTCTAAGACAGCAGTATTCCTATTCAAATTAAGTTTAAAGTTTTTTTCAAACATATTAAAGCCGCCGGGGAGTTTTTGATTTCTCAGCGGCTTCAAAACTAATACACGCCATGCAATGACCAGAAGATTATTAGCCTATTTTTTATTGGATACCTCCGGCTCTATGAACGGAGAACCTATCCAGGCTCTGAATAACGGATTCAACGGGCTTGTCAGTATGCTTCGGGCAGATCCACAAGCTATGGACAGTCTTTATCTGAGCGTTATTACTTTTGATAGAGAGGTTAAAAATATTGTCCCGTTAATTGATCTTACCAGTTTTTATCCGATGGAAATTACATGCCCGGATAGTGGACCAACGCATACAGGAGCTGCTCTGGAAATGGTGGCAGAGCTTGTACAAAAAGATATTATAAAAGGGTCTTCGGATGAAAAAGGAGACTGGCAGCCATTACTTTTTATATTTACTGACGGAAAACCTTCGGATATCCAGAAATACAGACAGATGATTCCGGTTCTAAGAGGGCTTGAATTTGGGGCTATCGTAGGATGTGCTGCGGGTCCTAAAGCAGACGAGCAATTCCTGAAAGAGCTGACAGATCATGTTGTAAAGCTGGATACTACAGATGCTATAACCCTTTCTTCTTTTTTCAAGTGGGTAAGCTCTTCCATTACACAGGGTGGAAAATCACAAAGTGCAGGAGGAAATATCACACTACCCCCACCACCGTCTGAACTTAATATTATCATTTAAAAAAATGTCTTTACGGATATGAGAAGACTACCTATTTATTTTTTAGTGGATATCTCCGAATCTATGATAGGAGAACCTATTGAGCAGGTACAGGAAGGTATTGCCAATATTATCCGGGAATTGAAAAAAGACCCTTATTCTTTGGAAACGGTTTATATTTCAATTGTAGGTTTTGCGGGAGAAGCTGAGGTAATTACCCCTATGCAGGACATTATTAGTTTTTATCCACCTAAAATCCCAATCGGGAGTGGAACTTCTTTGTCGCAGGGGTTGATCAAAATTATGGACTGTATAGACCGGGACATTGTGAAAACCACTTATGAAAGAAAAGGGGATTGGAAACCCATTGTTTTTCTTTTTACGGATGGAGTTCCTACTGATGATGCTACCAAAGCTATTGAAAGGTGGAACAATAAATATAACGGAAAATCAAATACTATCGCAGTCTCTATTGGTGAAAATACCAATTATAAGCTTTTGGGCTCTTTGGCGGAAAATGTTTTATTGTTTAATAATTCTGATGAAAACTCGTATCGAGAGTTTTTTAAATGGGTGACCGATTCTATTAAAACAACAAGTCAGAGTGTTAGTGAAGCCAAGAAAGAAGGGATCAATCTGTCAAAAATTGACTCCGTTATTCTGGAAAAAGTAGATCCCGAAATGGAACAGAAATTTCCCGATAATAATTTTGTTGTTTTAAACGGAAAATGCTCGGAAACAGAAAAGTTATACCTGATGAAGTTTAAAAAGACATTTGCAGAATCAAGTATTCCGGGGATGTCAACAAGGTATTACAGGTTAGACGGAGCTTATAAAATTGATGAAAAATCCTATTACCGGCTTTCATCCTCTCAGAGGAGTAACTCGAAAATTTCTATTGAAGAACTACAGGGAGGGACTTCGTGTCCTCATTGTGCCAACCCCATTGCGCTGGCTACTTGCTCTTGTGGCGGTATTCATTGCCTGAGAGGAGAAGGATATAACAAATGTCCCTGGTGTGGAACTTCAGATTATTATGGCTTTTCCAGTGAAGGGTTTGATATTAACAGAACATTGGGATAGTTATGGGGAAATTTCAGCAGCTGATTTCTAAAATTCAATCAAAATCTATGGAGAAATCTCTTATTAATAAAGAAAAAGAAGAGTTTAGAGAGGTTTATTGGGTTTTAAAGAACGCAAATTCAAAACAGTACTATGAATTTAGTTTTGAAATGTCTGATTTCCCGAATATAAAGATTAAAAATATCAGCAACCTTGAAGGTACAGGACTTGTTTTTGATGATCACAGAATTTCAGGAATTCCGGACGCTGTGAATGTTTATAATCTGCATATTGAATTTTACCATATTCATGATGAACATTCAGGAGAAGTAAAAAAGATCCAGTTGCTGATTAATGCAAATCCCAAAGACTTGTGGAAAAATATACCCAATGATAAAAATGCTGCTTTTTACAAACCGGAAGAAGATTCATTGACAGGGAAATTTTCAGATAAAAAAATCGTTGTAGCTTCTAAAAGAGGTCGCTCTCATGCCCATGAAGGGAAATTCAGAGAGGATGATTTTGCTGTTCGTCAGCTTTCCGGAGACTGGAATATTGTTTCCATTTCAGATGGTGCAGGTTCAGCCAGACTGGCAAGAGAAGGTTCGAGAATTGCTACAGATTCAATAAATCAATTTTTCAGCTCATCTGATGTTTTAAATGAAATTGAAAAAGAGGCTTTGGCTTTTTATTCTCCGGAAAGTTCCGAAGAAATTCAGTCTGAAGTAAAGCAAAATATAATCAAAATTCTTTATAAAGGTGTTTTAAGTACCTATAATATCCTGGAAAAGATATCTTCAGAAAATGAGATCTCTCTACATGATCTGAATGCTACTCTTATTTTTGCTTTGGTTAAAAAGTTCAGCTTTGGGTATGTGATTCTGACTTTTGGAGTAGGAGACTGCCCGATCAATCTGATTAATTCTGATTTTTCAAAAGTAGAACTGCTAAATAAAATGGATGTTGGAGAATTCAGTGGGGGTACCCGCTTTATTACTATGAAGGAGATTTTCAATGACCGGATTGTTTCACGTTTCGGAATCACCTGTGTCGATAATTTTTCACACCTTGTCCTCATGACAGACGGAATTTATGATCCTAAATTTGTTACAGAAAATAAGCTTGAAGATCTGGAGACTTGGAAGATTTTCTTTAATGATCTGAAAGGGAATAACGATGATCATCTAAAAGTTGACTTTACAAACGATACAGAAATTGACCGGCAACTCCTTCATTGGTGTGATTTCTGGAGCCGCGGGAATCATGATGACCGGACACTGGCCATAATTTATTAAAAAAATGAAAAAGATCATCAGAGTTGCCTCTGTCCTCAATACAGCTCAATCTTATGAGTATATAGATGAAAACCCCATTCAGGGAGGAGTAAAAGATGTATACTTTTCTCCTGATAAAGACTATGTAGTTGCCTTTTACCGAATTCCATTGGATGAAGGGCAAAAAGAACGGATCAGGAGAATTGTTTCCACCTATCTTGAGAGCATACAAAACGGAAACTCTTCTGAATATTTTCTAAACGAAATTTTCAGATGGCCTTATGATATTGTTGAAAAAGATAAGCTGACAGGAATTATTGTTCCTGTTTATCATCAAAAATTTTTTTTTGCTAAAGGATATGTTGGCTCTGATAATATTCAAGGTGAAGATAAAGTAGGAAAGTGGTTCACAGCACCTATGTTTAGAAATTCGCAATATCCATTGAGATTGGATCAGTCTGAACTTGGCGACTGGCTCAGTTATTTTCAGATTGCAGTCAATATCAGCAGAGGAGTTAAGAAACTTCATCAGATGGGATTAGCTCATTCAGACTTATCTTATAATAATGTTTTAGTGGATCCCATTACCAGATCTGCATGTATTATTGATATTGACGGACTCGTTGTTCCTAAATTATTTCCCCCTGAAGTAATTGGTACTGCCGATTTTATAGCCCCCGAAGTGTTAAAGACCAAACACCTGAAACTTCAGGATCCCACAAGATACCTTCCCAGCCAAAAAACAGACCTTCATGCTCTTGCTGTACTGATCTATATGTATCTGCTAAGACGGCACCCTCTACGAGGCGGAAAAATCTGGGATCTTGATTCTGAGAAAGATGAAATATTGTCGATGGGTGAAAAAGCAATGTTTGTAGAACATCCTGATGATTCTTCTAATGGGGTAAAAACAGATCATCTCAGAAAATGGGATGCATTCTGGGGAGACCCTTCGAAAATTCCTTATACCGTAACAGGACCCTATCTTTCAGCCCTTTTTAAAAAGGTATTTGTGGAGGGTTTGCATGATCCCATCAGGCGCCCTACAGCTAATGAATGGGAAACTGCTTTGTTGAAAACGGTCGACCTGATACAACCATGTCATAATGCCAATTGTACAGAGAAATGGTATGTTTTTGACAATACAAGCAGTCCTAAATGTCCTTTCTGTGGAACTCCACATCAGGGAACACTACCGGTTTTAGATTTGTATTTTAAATTTGACGATGAGGTATGGAAACCTGAAAATCATAGATTGATGGTCTACCATAATCAGTATTTATTCAAATGGCATGTTTCCAGAAAAGTAATACGTAATGAAAATCTCAC
This sequence comes from uncultured Chryseobacterium sp., assembly GCA_963518055.1. Classification (GTDB taxonomy): domain Bacteria; phylum Bacteroidota; class Bacteroidia; order Flavobacteriales; family Weeksellaceae; genus Chryseobacterium. The sequence goes on along the minus strand of CAUQIC010000002.1, from coordinate 158,357 downwards.
AATGCAGGATAAAATGCCGGTTGGATATTTCACATTTCACCACGGAAAATGGGTGCTGGTGAATCAAAGCCTACCGGGAATGAAAGATGTTACAGAACAAAAAGAAATTCCGCCGGGTTCTATGGTAGAACTGACAAACGGTAAAAAAATATTACTTTCTGCTGAAGAAGGAGGGAGGTTGATCTATATCACAATGGCAAACGAATCTCAATAAGCAAAATTTGAAAACTCTCGTTTGGCAGCTTTGTTAATGTATTTTTTATCATTTTCAATTTTCAACTTTCAATTTTTAACTCTTACATCAGTTTTTAACTTCCATAAAATAAGAGCGTTCATCTTCTCCTACTACTTGAAAGCCCAGACTGGAATATAGATGCTGTGCTTTATTGGTTTTCAAAACGCTTAATGATACCGTTTTTCCTGCTAATGAAGCTTCTTCCAGGATATCAGACAAAATCTTTTTTCCAAGTCCTTTACCTTGTTGGTCAGGATCAATCTGAAGTTGCAGAACCTCAATATGGGTAAATGTTCTGTCGATTTTTAACATTCCGATGGGTTGATTGTCTAAAAAAATAATATTGGCCTTTTCAAACTGATAAAGCACTCTTTGTAAAGTGGTTTCTCTATCGGTAGAAAGCCCTGAAGTTTCATAATGAGGATTCATGGTTTTCATCCTGAGATGAAGAAGAAAATCAATGTCAGTATGATCAGCTTTTTTATAGTGCAGGTCGAGATCCATATTTAAATATAAAAATTAGTATTTTATTTTAATGCAATTTTTAGTCCCATTTCTTCTTTCATGTACAACAAAACCTCAGCATTTCCTCTGGCATCATCTACAGGATTGTGGGTATGTTCTGTTCTACGGAGATGCTTCCATTGAGCGAAAGTATCTTTCTCTAATCCACAATACAAATCGGAAAGTCTTCTGGAGGAATATCCAAAAGGATTTCTGCTGATGAAGTGATGGAAATACCAACAGATAAACATCCAGTCGAAGCCGTTGTTATCACTAATGAAAATTGGCCTTCCTTTAGAGTTTTCTTTTATCCATTCTTCAAAAGCCAGCATCACTTTTTCAGGATCTTCAAAACTCATGGTTTCTTCCCTGCTAAAGCCGGAAACGGCTAATGCTTCAGGATTAAATCTCTCAGAAACGGGTTTTAATTTTCCGTAAAAAGTAGTGTTCAGTTCTTCATTTACAAGAACAGCTCCGAAACAGACCATAGAAAAATCTCCGGGAATAGGACCATCCGATTCGATGTCGACCATGATATAGCTCATTAATGTTGGTTTTTAGCAGAACGAAGATATTGAATTAAGACGAGCTTATAATTAAAAATATAATTTGATAAGATGGAAGCCAGAGAAGAGATGTTGGAAATCATGTGATCTCTCTATATTTTGATCTACATTAATTATAGATAATCTAACAAAATCCTTTTTAAATCCCCAATATATACAACTCTAGCTTCCTTTCCATCCTTATTCGAGCTCAAAAAAGTTTCTTTTGCCAATTTTAATTTTAGTCTGAGATAAGAGGGAAATTTCTTTATTAGGATCGGTTATTTTATGAGTATTGATCTGAGCTCCTCCACTCTCAATTAATCTTCGGATGGCTGATTTACTGAGGTCTCTTTTCAACTGATGACAAAGCTCCACCAGTAACATCTTATTGCTATGTAGAGTGTTGATAAGGACTTTTTCATAGACTTTCTCTTCAAAATTTTTATTTTGAAACTGATTAGTGAAAAATTGCTCAGCACTGTCTGCTGAGGTTTCATTGTGGTATTGTCGGATGATATTCTTGGCAATCAGTTTTTTAATGTTCATTGGGTTTTCGCCATTTTCTTTTCGTGATTTTAAATCATTTTTTTCATCGGCAGAAAAATCTGTGGTGAGGTCAATAAACTCATCGATTAAAGTATCCGGAATTGACATTGTTTTTCCAAACATTTCATTAGGCTCATCAGTCAATCCGATAATGTTGTTAAGTGATTTACTCATCTTTTCTTTCCCATCAAGACCTCTCAGCAATGGCATGCACATGACAATCTGAGCAGGTATCTGATGCATCTCCTGTAACTGTCTGCCCATGGTACAGTTGAATAGTTGATCAGTACCTCCCATTTCAATATCACATTCAATTTTTACGGAATCAAACCCCTGGAGAATAGGATATACCAATTCATGCATGGCAATCGGAGTATTTTCCGTGAATCTTTTATTAAAATCATTTCTATGCATCAATTGGGCTATTGTTACTTTGGACAGCAGCTGAATAACTTCGGAAAAGCCAAGCGAATCAAGCCATTCGGAATTGAAAACAATTTTTGTTTTTTCGACATCAATAACTTTGGAAAGCTGATTGATATACGTCTGAGCATTGTGCTGCACATCTTCGGCACTTAAAGGTTTTCTTGCTTTATTTTTCCCGGTGGGATCGCCAATCCTTGCGGTGAAGCTCCCTACGACAATAATGATATGATGTCCCAGATCCTGGAACTGTTTCAGCTTTTTAAGCACGACTGCATGCCCCAAATGCAAGTCAGGAGCAGTAGGGTCAAATCCTAGTTTGAGGGTTAGTTTTCTGTTTTCTTCATTGGCCAGATGTAATTTTTCTTCCAATCCATTCTCAGGCAGGATGATGGCCACATTTTCTTGTAATGTATTGATCATATTGAATTATTTTAAAATGAAAAAGCCCGGACAGGGAATGTCCGGGCTCTATATATGTGTTAGATTATTTTTATTGAATGACAGCTATAGAAAGTCTTCCCGAACGATAGGCCGGGGTGTAATACTCACTGAAAAAAGGCAGACGCAATATGCTGTTTAAATGTTTCATTGTATATTACAAATATAACTGTTTTTTGAAAATGCCAATATTCAAACCATTAAGATATTTTGAAAGGTTATAACAAGATTAGTTTAAAAAAACTTAACCATTTACGAATCTTAATGGTTTAAAATAATGGTTCAAAACAATTTTACTTACCATCCTTGAAGCTAATTCCATGCCATAAAATATTGATTAACTAAATAAAGAATATGATATAAATCTGGTATTTATTATTTTCAATACAACCTCCTGAAATGCCTTGAAATTATGATATTAAAATGTTTTTTTAAAATTAGAAATTAATTATTTTGACTCAATACGGATGAGCGGTAAATATCGGTAATTTGTTCTTTCCACTGCATAATATTTTCAGTAGAAGCTTTATCTGCTTTATCAAAAAAGAAATGACGAAGAATTTCAAAACCGGAATACTTAAAAATACCATGATCTGAAGTAAGAGACAGCGCGATATCCATTCCTGATTGTTGATATTCTTCATGGGATTTTCCATGAGTATTGATAATAACCGCTTTTTTCCCTTTCAATAACCCCTTTTGAATTCCCTGGTCATACCGATAAGCAAAACCATAATTGAAAACACGGTCAATATAACCTTTCATAACAGCCGGTAAACCTGTCCACCAGATTGGATAAATAAATGTAACCTGATCAGCCCACGAAATATGTTCCTGTTCTTGTTTTACATCGTCTGATACCTGTCCGGCATACCATCCTTGCATATCCTGTAAAGAAAGAACAGGGTCAAAACTGAGAGCATATAAATCTCTGATTCTGATCTCCTGATTTTCTGTCCTGAGAATTTCCGTAATATGATCTAACAGGTTGTGGTTTAAACTGTTTTCATTTGGGTGTACATAAATAATTAAGTGTTTCATTGCTTTATTGTTTTAAATTAATAAGACAAAATTAGAGCAGTGAATCGGTTAAAAATTGTAAGAAAACGAAATAAGTCTATTCAGATTTAGGGTTGCAGATATCCTGCTGGAACTTCACATATTGAGTAGGTGAAATGTGTAAGAAATGCTTGAAATCATGAATGAGCTGGCTTTGGTCATAATATCCGCATGGGGTAATGATATTGAACCAATTGATTTTATTTTGCTGTCTGCTTTCTTCTTCTATGATTTTTATAGCCCTCAAAAACCGGTTGTAACGGTTGATTTCTTTTAAAGAATATCCAAATTGCTTTTTCTGTTTTTGCTGAATATTTCTTTCTGTTTGATGAGTTTGTTCTGCAATGGTTTTAATAGGGTTCAGGTAATCATTTTCAAAACTACTTAGAAGTTTGCTGGTTTGATCCTGATCGCTGAGGTAAGGTTTACAAAAATTTAATATGCAGTCGGTCTGTTCTGCCGGAGATGTAAGTTGATGAAGCTGCTTCCATAAATCCGCGAAACAATTTTCTTTTAAGAGCCCGTCCGGATGAAGTGCAAGTTGAGCTTCAACCGCTCCTCTTCCAAAGAACCTGAAGAATGCATCTTCCTTAAAATTGGCAACAAGAATGGATGTTTTTGAAGGTAGCGTATATTCGAAAGCCTGTCTTACAGGCCCGAAAACCATACATTGGTCAACAGTAATTATCGTTTTTTCTTTTGTAGACATGGATGCCTTTTCTCCGAAACAAAATAATAAAATAGTCTGATAGGTTGGAAGTAAAACTTTAGTAACAGCCTTTTCAGAGTCATTTTCAGCAAAATAAAAATGAGTAAATACATTTTCAAATTCCTCCGGTACAGGAATTTTTAATTCTTTATATTTTGGCTGTTGCTCTTGCATCTGAACAATAATTAAAGGTTTTTTTGCATTTTGTAATTAATTAAGTCAATTCCTTTGACATTAACAATTTGCTCTTTTAAAACGTGGAATCCCATCTTTTCAAAGAATGGTTTTGCCGTTTTACTCACATCGGCAGTTATATATTTTTCTTTTTGTTTTCCGGCTTCCTCTTCAATCTGAGCATAGAGTTTTGCGGCGATACCTTGGTGTTGATAGTTTTTATGAACGAAGAAAAGATCTATATATTTTCTTTGATCAAGGGTACAGAAGCCAACAATTCTATCTTCCGATATAGCGACCAAAACAAACTGATCGATTATAACTTTTAGCCATCGTTCGCTATTCTCTGCTCCGGATTTCCAAACCTCAAGCTGCTCATTGGTGTAATCATTTTTACAGATTTCAGTAATTGTTTCTGTAAAAATCTCTTTCATCTCTGCAAGATCTTCTTGATGCCCTTTTCTTATAATCATTCTGTAGTGTTTTGTTGTCCGATAATATATTGCTGTTCGTAAACTTTCTGTTGCTCTTCGGTTAAAAGCGGATAAAAAAGATTCATTTGGAGTATTGTATAATGTTGTACGGCAACTTCCTTCTCAAGCTTTAAGATGAGCCTGTTGTGGGTGAGCCAATTATCAGCAATAATGAATATCTGCTCAGTAAGGCTATTCATGAGAAAATCCGGAAGATCTTTTTTAAAAATATTATTCTTTTGAAAGCCGGAAAATATCAATTGGAATTCCTCTTTCCTGCTGAAGTTGATCCCTTCATATTGTAATTCTATTTCAGGAATATTTTTCAAAATGTCCACAAAATTGATGAAAATAAACCGATAAGAATAAAAAACTTTGCAGCTTGAAAATGTAAACTGATAAAGATCTTCCAAAGTCTTAATTTCCATTTTTTTCATGAGGTTTAATTGCTCATCCATTTTCAGAATAAATTCTGAAAAAAGAATTTTGACTATGTCCTCAGAGTGTTTGAAATGATAATGTAGATTTCCCGCACTGATATTAAGAACTGCTGCAATATGCCTTGTGGTAATATTGTTGTAGCCTTTTTCATTGAATAATTCCAGTGCCTTAGACAGAATCTTTTCTTTGGTATTCATAATTTCAAAGATAAGAAAATATAGAGTGGAGAAAAGTCATATTTATTAAATTAGAACATTTGTTCTAATTTAATATCTTTGCCATATCAAATCTTATCACAATGGAAGGTAAACAAAAATTTGATTACGAATCGGCAGCTAAGACTGAAAAAAAAGAAGGTACCGATGCACAGGAAATTATTTCAAAGGTACTTCAGATAATTATCGGAATTATAATGGCAGTACTGCATATGTAATGAAAAAGGGTATCTCATATTTTTTATTGGGTATAGCAATATGGGGAGCTATCATCTTGCTAAGACGTAAAGGCATTTATATTCCTGTGATCAATGATTATCTGACAGATTTTATAACGATACCTATGTATTGCTATATGATAGAATTGATCATGAATTCTCTTGGATATGATTGGAAACCTGATTTGAAATTTGTTCTGACCTCAATACTGTACATATCTTTTTTGTTTGAAGTTCTCTGTCCTCAACTGTCTCCTGTATTTACTGGGGATCTCTTCGATGCTTTGGCCTATTTTTTCGGAGGAATGGGGTATTATTTTTTCAGAATAAAGTCACTGAATCTCCTTACAATTAAAAGAAAGCTCATCTTGTTTTGTAAAAATACCGGCAGTCCATAATATTAAAAAACTGCCGGTCGGTGGTATAGTTTTTATCCTCTTTTGTCAATTTTTAAGCTATTGGGCTGACCTTTTATATAAGACAGTTTGTTATCAGGTAATATTACATTACGATTCAAAAAGATTTTTACATAAGTGGGCTTTTAAGATTTTTCTTTTGATTATTTTTGTATTAAACTGATAAAATTTTCCATTTTAATGCACGACAAGTTTTTACAATATATCCGCTCTGAGCATGACTTTACTCCGGAAGAAATAAAAGCTGTTTTGCAGTATTTTGAACCTGTTATCTTTCCAAAAAATACCGTGATAGAAAAAGCCGGGAAAATCCCTGAATATCTCTATTATATTGTTTCAGGATATCTCAGACTATTTTATGAAGATGAAAATGGAAATGAAGTGACTACCCATATCAATTGCCCACCCGGATTTTTTACTTCTTATTTTCATTTTATCAATAAGACTATTTCAGGAGATAATGTCGAGTGCATTACAGAATGTGAGCTTTTAAAAATCAGTAAAGAAAATCTTGATATTTTGGTGAGCAAAAGTCAGGCGATGAAAGATTTCAGTATTTCTGTTTTTCAAAAATCAATTACATACAATGAAAACCGCTCAAGAGAATTATCTGTTCTTAGCGCGGAGCAACGATATCTTAAATTAATGAATGACTATCCTGAGATTATTCAGAATGTTCCCATTCAATACATTGCTTCTTTTTTAGGAATGAAACCCGAAAGCCTGAGCAGAATCAGAAGAAAAATAATTAACTAACAAAAGTCAAGTGGTTCAAAGTACCGGATGTTGAACTTTGTAGCATTAAAATGAATGCAATGGCAAAGAATAATTTGAGTCTGGTTTCAGGAGCAAACGGACATTTGGGAAATAATCTGGTAAGATTTTTATTAAAACAGGGAATTCCGGTACGCGCAACCGTGCGAAATATTAAAAATAAAAAACCTTTTGAAGGCCTGGATTGTGAGCTTATACAGGCAGATATAACTGACAAGGCATCATTTGTAAAAGCACTTCAGGGAGTAGAAACATTTTATGCTGTAGGAGCCGCTTTTAAATTATGGGCCAAAGATCCTAAAAAAGAAATCTATGATGTCAATATCAATGGTACCCGTAATACTATTGAAGCCGCTGCTGAAGCCGGAGTGAAAAGAATAGTCTATGTAAGTTCCATTGCGGCATTGGATTACACAAAGCTCCCCACAAAAGAAAGCAATGGCTATAATCCTGACAGAAGGGATATGTATTATAATTCTAAAAATGATGGTGAAAAACTGGCGTTTGAGTTGGCCAAAAAACACGGGATAGAACTGGTTTCCGTAATGCCTTCTGCCATGATAGGGAGTGATGCATTTTTACCGCTAAATGTTTCCTACGGAGTATTAAAGCTTATTCTGAATAAACAAATTCCCGTTGATACCAAAATTACTCTTAATTGGATAGATGTGAAAGATGTTGCTGAAGGGTGTTTTCTGGCCGCTGAAAAAGGGCGTCCCGGTGAACGTTATATTTTGGCGAATGAAAAATGTATGACCATCGCCGATACTACTATTTTAGCAAAAAAGCTTTACCCCGCATTACAGTTGAAAGTTCCGGGATCAGTTCCGAAGGCAATTCTTTTTTCTATAGCTGCATTGATGGAATTTACTGCTAAGATGAGTGGAAAAGCACCTGTTTTGACAAGAAAGGATATTTCCATGTTTTCAGGACTACAACAGGACTTTGATATTTCCAAATCAAGAAATGAACTCGGCTTCAACCCCAAAAGTCCGGAACAGGCGGTAAAAGAAGCCCTTGATTACCTGATGACAAAACCGGAAATTTTAAAAGGGGCTTAACAGGCCTCTTTTTTTATTAATGTTTAAGCTGAATAATAGATCCTCTATAGAATTTGGTAAGCTCATAGAGTTCTGTAAAGTCATGCTGTAGAATTATTCCTTTATCTCCATTAAAGTTTTTTTCTCTGATTTGATTTTCAGCCAGTGAATAGAGTTTACTGTATTCGGATTTTAAGTAATTATAAAGAATATTCTCATGATCTGCTTCTTGATTGTTGATTTTAGTAAAGAAGATTCCATAGATCAAAAATTGATTGAAATGTTGGGCATTGACGATATAATCGAGATGTTGTTGTGAAAACCTTTCGTAATTATGAAGGACCTGTAGAAAATATTGTGCCTCTTCTTGAGAGGGAATTTCATAAAAAAGATCAATCCCGTTAATGAAAAGTTGTGTTTTAACCTCTTCGCTATTGGAAGGGTAAATATTGTTGAACCATGCGAATATATTTGAAAGCTCTTCCTGAGTGAGCTCTTCAACAGAATCTTTTATTTTTTCTTTGATGGTTTCAACATTCAGATGAGGATCAGATTGTAAAAATTTTGAAATATTCTCTTCTTCACGGCAAAGTTTATTGTACAAATTAATTTTGGCAACAGTAGGATTGGTTTTGATGAAATAAAGCTCTTTTGCCATGATTATTTACCGAATGATTTATGGAATTGGTAACTAAAGATATAAAATTTTATTTTAAAAATGCTATGTATTAAATGGTAATATTGTTTTGATATAATTAGTGAATTATTAGTAAGAATATAAAAATGTATTCTCAGATATTTTGTTTTTTTTACCTATTCTCCTGATATGGTTTCATGCAATGCGATTCTATTTCCTTCAGAATCTTCAAATTCTGCAACAGCATACCCTTGTTTTTCATCCCCTTTCTTTGGATAAAGAATTTTCCCGCCATGTTGGACGACCTTATTTAAAGTACTGTTGATACTTTCTGTTTTGAAATAAATAATGATCCCCTCTTTGCTGGGTTTATAAACATCTCCTTTGGCTAAGGCTCCTGTAATACCGCTATTTTTTTCCTCAAAAGGAAATAAAACCATTTCATAGTTGTCAATAACTTCTTTTTCAAAGCTGAAATTGAAAACAGCAGCGTAAAACTTCTCAGCACGTTCCAGATCATTTACAGGGATTTCGAAATAAACAACAGGATTGAATTGGCTCATAGTTTTTGGATTATTTTTTTGTTTTTCAGAAGGATTACAAGATATATTTGTAATGAAAAGACTAAAAAAAATAAGTTGTAATGGTCTCATAAAAGAAAAGTTTCTTTAACAAAGCATTTTATCTTACTAAAATAAAACTTTATTATTAAATTTAAAAATAGATAGACTTATCTATTTTTTATTTAGCTTTGTAAAAAATTCAAGATGAAAAAGGAAAAAGTTAAAGATAGAATTATCAGGTTAGCTTCTGATTTATTTTATACACAAGGTTTTAATTCTACAGGGATCAACCAGATTATTGCAGAAGCTGATATTGCCATCGGTTCCTTGTATAATCACTTTTCCTCCAAAAATGAACTTCTTCAGGCTTATCTTTTACAAGAAGAACAAAATTGGTTTGAAGGCTTTGAAAAAATTACAATTAATACCTCGGATCCTAAAGAAAAGATTTTAAAACTCATTGATTACCGTGAAAAATTGCAACGATCGTCTCAATTTGCAGGATGTCATTTTATTAAAATTATTTCTGAAGTAGGAGACAGCAATGCTGTCATTTCTGATTTTGTAAAAAAGCATAAAGGAAAACAAAAAGATCTGATCAAAAGATTAGTTAGTGAGTTGGATGTTGATCCGAATGAAATGACAGAAAATATTTTTCTTTTAATAGAAGGGGCCGTAGTGACTTCAACGATTGATAAGAATAATGATTCTTTTGCTCAGGTCAGAAAAATTCTACAAGGTTTATTACCTTAATTTTTTTTAATATAAAAAAATAGATATATCTATATAAAAATGAAATATAATCGATTGATATTAATAGTGATACTCTTTGGTCAATTGTTGACCATTATGGATATTTTTATTATTAACGTATCTATTCCTTCCATACAGCGGGATCTTGATGCTTCTCACGGGGAAATGCAGTTTATGATTGCTTCTTATCTCATTGGGTTTGCATCTTTCCTCATTACAGGGGGAAGGTTGGGAGATTTATATGGACGGAAAAAAGTTTTTATCATAGGGTTAGTATTTTTTATACTCAGCTCTATGGCATGTGGAATATCAACAGATGCTGTTCAGCTTATTACTTCAAGGTTTATCCAGGGGATGAGTGCTGCTATGCTGGCACCACAGGTATTGTCGATGATACAGATTATATTTCCTGCTCATACAGAGCGAACCCAAGCCATGGGATGGTATGGGATTACCATTGGTATAGGAACGGTATCAGGACAATTTCTAGGTGGATACTTTTCTTCGCTTACCACAATAGAAGAACCATGGAGACTTATTTTTCTGATCAATATCCCTATAGGTATACCCGCCATTTTTTTGAGTATGAAGTTCTTAAAAGAATCTAAAGTAGCTGTAAAAGAAGCTTTTGATATTTGGGGTGTCGTAAAACTTTCTATAGGACTTTTCTTTTTTACATATGTACTCACAGCATCTGAGAGAAATGGATTTGACTTCAAAAATGTTGTTCTGATTATTACTTCAATAGGGGTACTTGTTCATTTTGTACAAAATCAGAGGAGTAAAATAAAAAATAAACGACCTTATCTGATTAATTTTACATTATTTAGGTATAAAAATTTTAATCTAGGAATCATTGCTGTCTCTTTCTTTTTCATCATGTTGGATTCTTATTTTTATGTTCTCTCTTTATTTTTTCAGGATGGATTAAAAATCAGCCCGCTGGCTGCTGGAGAGGTGATTGTTTTTCAGGGAGTAGGTTTTATATTGGCCTCGGTTTTCTCTCCGAAACTTATTCTGAAATATGGAAAAGATGTTTTAATGATCGGATTAGTGATGATCGTGTTTATCCTTATTTTACAAATTTTCTTATTCAATAGGCAGACTCCTTTATCTGTTTTTTATATTCTATTGTTTTTTCATGGACTGGGAGTGGGTTCTATCATTCCTTCTCTGGCTAATATTGCATTATCCGGGATGGCGGGGAACTTGGTTGGCAATGCTTCAGGAGTTTATAATACTTTTCAGCAGATTGCTGCTATTGTAGGAATAGTAGTAATTGGAAGTGTGTTTTATTATTTTCTAGGTGAAAAACCTTCTGGTCAGAATTACAAACTTGCTTTTTCAATAGCTTTAGTGATGAATGTTCTGTGTCTCATTTTTGTAATGTTGTCTGTTTTTAAGGTTCCCGAAGATATTCTTCCTAAAGCTAATATCAGGAATGATTTATAACAAACCCAAATCTATCTGTAATTTCTCAATTTGTAAGGCGATAGCTTAGCCTTCAATATTAATTTTGTAGAGATGCTTGAGTCATTTTTGCGATATTTTTAGTAATTTCAGTGGGTGAGTGGCAATCACAGTTACTCAGACCAATCACATAAATATCTTCTCCGGGAATATAAACTCCCATACTTTTAAAACCAAAAATACTCCCACCATGCTCGCGGTCAGGAGCTCCATTGATCTCTTTTAGATGCCATCCATATCCATAGGTAAATTCTTCCCCCTTGTTGAGTTTATATTTCTGAAATGCTTTTTGGGTTTCTTTGTTGTTCAATATCTTGTTTTGATTCAATGTCTCTTGCCATTTCAGCATATCATCTGCGGTGGACATTAATGATCCTGAAGAAAAGGGAACACTGAAACTAATGATGGTCTTATTGACAAATCCGTGTTCTTTTTTATGATAACCATAGGCTCTTTTAGGAATAATTTTTCTGTCTGAAGCATAATATGAATCAGACATTCCGGCTTTGTCGAAGATATTTGTTTTAATGAAATTTTCATATGATTCACCGGAGACCAACTCCATTATATAACCCAGGACTACATAGCCTGAATTATTATAATCAAACTTTTCTCCGGGCGAAAAGTCAACAGGTTCATTTTTAAAAAAATCAACCATAACCTCAGGTTTCATTTCTTTTTGGGCGATGGATGGCAGAGACTTCATTTTTGTAAAATCTTTAATTCCTGAAGTATGGGTCAATAGATGATGAATTGTGATTTTTTCTCCATTAGGATAATCTTTGATATATTTCGAAACAGGATCATCTATATTGAGTTTCCCCTGTTGTTCCAATAATAATATAGAAGCGGCTGTAAATTGTTTAGTCATAGAACCAATTTGAAAAACATTTTCCGGGGCCATGTTTATATTGAGTTCAAGATTAGCTTTTCCAAAAGCTTTACGATAGAGAACTTTTCCATTCTTACTGATCAGAAATACACCTCCGGGTTCATTTTTATTTCCGAATTCAGTCTGAATCAAACTGTCAATTTTCTTTTCTAAGCCTTTGTTATAGACTTGTGCCGTAATTTTACTCCCAAAGAATAAAAGGAATAGGGTGCTGGTTATCAGTTTTTTAATAATCATAATTGTATACTTTGCTATACAAAGATATAATTATTTATTATTACTATGTAATACAACATACTTATTCGTGTTTTTAAAATATTATGACGTACGAGAAATAACTTTTCAAATACAAATCAAGTACTCAGTATCGGGATGATTTTTCTGTGGAGATTAATAACATCATCGGGCGGCGGAGTTCTTCTTTCATCTCCGGAATTTCTTTTAGCATATCAGCGCTTGGTTCCGGTTCAATAATTTCTTTTACGGTAAAGCCATGCTGCAATAAGGTATTTAGATAAGAAGTTAATGTTCTGTGGTACTTGATGACATTTTCTCCTAAAAAAGTAGTATTTCTTTTTCCTTCAAGAAAATAACGATCCACGGGCCAGCAGATTTTCTCTCCATTTTTATCATATATCCAATCCTGACTACCTTCTGCCGTAAAAACAGGATGTTCGACAGAAAATATAAAATGCCCTCCGCTTCTTAGCCAATGATGGATATTTTTAGCAATAGTATCAAATGATTCTACATAATGCAGTGTCAATGAGCTTAAAATAATATCAAATGTATTTTCAGGATATACAACATCTTCCAATGCTTTTCTTTCATATTGAATTCCTTCAAGGTTGTTGATCTCTTTAGCTTTGTTCAACATTTTTTCAGAAAGATCGATCCCAATGACAGATTCAGCACCATTTTCAATGGCATAACGACAATGCCAGCCAAATCCACATCCTAGGTCAAGAACCTTTTTATCTTTAAGATCAGGTAACATCCTTTTTAAAGCATGCCATTCACCGGCTCCTTCCAATCCCAATTGAGAACGGAGCATCTTTTCGTACTGATCAAAAAAAGAAGGGTTGTCGTATTTATTTTCTTTCATAATGTAAAAGAGACTAGTGAGTTTGAACGATCATTTTCAAACTCTCGTTAAATTTTGAGTGAATTGTTGGGTTTATCAGGCTTCTTATAGAAATATTGATAGGCTGTCATTAAAAGATATGCTATTCCTACAGCAATGGTTACATAGGCCTTTAATCTGGAATTTTCCGGGTCAAAAAAATAAACTATTCCTAATGTAGTCCATACTATTCCGAGTATTAGGTTGATAATGATTCTTTTATTTTTAGATGTAATGTTCATGATTTTTATGGAGTTTTTAGTTTTATTGGCATATGAACCTCTAAACAGAATGGCTCCTAATGTAAAAATACGATAATTATGTAAAACTTTTAAAGGGAAATAGTTAAGGTTTATAGTATTTATTATTAGACTAAAATACCGAAACTGAATGTTAGATTCTGTTTCGGTATCGTATTGATTTATTGTTAATTGAATTAATTAGCTTCTGTATATTTCTTGAAATTGTCAAGAATAGCCTGCCAGCCACCTTTTTGCATTTCTTCAGGATTTTGATTTTCAGGATCGAAAGCTACATTCACATTCGTTTGTCCGTTATCTTCTTTAAAGTCAACTTGTACCTGTCTTCCGTCAGGCATTGTATAAATGAATTTTTCTCCTTGCTGAACTTCATCGTAAATAGCTTCAAAGTCAAAACCGAAACTTCCGTCTTTCGCTTCCATTCTAGCTGCATACTTCCCGCCAACTTTCATATCATTTGATGCGGAAGGGCAGTGCCATGAAGGATCTGCAAAGTTCCATTGAGTAATACGCTCAGGAGTTGTGTAATAATCCCATACTTTTTTTGCCTCTGCGTTAATGGTAGCAGAAACTGTGATTTTGTGGCTCATGTTTATTTGTTTAAGATTAGTAATAATTCGTCAAGTTTTTCCAGAGTCGCGGCCATTCCTTGCTCCATACCCATCTGAATAATTGTTTCAAGATCTGAAAGGGATTGGTAAGTTACAATAGTTTCCACCAGAGTATTCTCGTTTTTATCTGTGAAAGAAACGAGCCATTCTGCGCGGGGAAGATCGGTATTAATCTCACCTTTCTCATTGCAGAAAGCGTCTAATGAAGTATACGAATCAATGGGAGTGATGGTATGAAATTCGACAAGGTTCCAATATTCAGTTCCATTGGGCTCTATCATCGCATAATGCCAGTGGCCGCCTTCACGGAAATCCATTGATTTTGTTTTGGTAGTGAGAGGCTTAGGGGCAAACCACTGATCAAGAAGTTCACTTTGAGTATAACAGTTCCAGACCATTTGGCGGTCTGCTAAAAATTCACGTCTGATGGTGAGTGTGTTCTTTTCCTTGTCTGCAAGAAAGTCGAACTGAAGATTGGGTTTCATATGTTTGTTTTAATAAGTTGTTTTGGTGTTCTGTAATAATTACTTTCTATATTTTCTTTTGCTGGCTTTTAAGATTCAGCAATAGAGTGTCAAGTTGTTCGAAGCGACTTTCCCATATCTTTCGGAATTGTTCCAGCCATTGGTCTATTTCTTTCATTTTATCAATTTCAAGGAGATAATAAATTTCTCTTCCCTTTTGATTTTGAGTAATCAGTTCACATTCCGTCAGGATTTTAAGGTGTTTGGATACAGCCTGCCGCGTGGTGTCAAAATGTTCAGCGATGGCATTCGGGGTCATGGCCTGTACAGCAATAAGAGCAATAATTGCTCGTCGTGTAGGGTCTGCTATTGCCTGAAAGATATCTCTTCTCATGAGGTTGTATTTTAATGTGAAACTATATGGTTGCAAATATATGTGCAACTTTTTGGTTTCGCAAATTTATTTTCATAAAATTTTTTAAAAAAATCGAGATGTCTTATAATGAAAGTAGAATTATCAAACTGATTTTATCTTAAATAGGATGTTTGGGTACTATAAAAAAAATCCTTTACATGCATAAAGGATTTAGAAGTATGAATGGAATCGTTTATTTCTCATTTTTGCGCATTGCTCTGATCAATCGATCGGTTCTTTTCTCTGCTCTTGCATTATTTAAAGACAGTACTGCCCAGATTGCGGCAGGAAGCCATCCGATTAAAGTAATTTGTAAAATCAGACAGATAATTCCTGTAATAATTTTTCCGCGGACCATAAAGGAGAGGAAGGGAAGTAAAATAGCTAGTAACATGGTATAAAGTTTTACTGATTAATACATTTTTAGTGAGATTGAGGATCAAAATAGGCTTTAAAAGTAAGAGGATCCTCAATTTTATCTTCCACTTCTTCGAGATATTCTAAATACTCTTCCTGATGCTTTTCCATATAAATAAGGACAACAGCAAGGTTTACATATAAATTTTTATCATGGGAGCCTAGATCTAATGCTTTCTTTAAATAATATAAAGCCTTTTCATTTTCTCCCATATCAGAATAAATAGCACCAATATTGATTAAAGCAGAAGTGTTTTCTGGTTCAATAAGTAAAATTTCATCTAATTCTTTGACTAATAAATCATTTAATGTATCCCAATGATCTTCATTGTCCCATCTTTTAGCCTGGAGTTTCTTTACGTTTTCTAATCTTAGTGTTATAGTACTCATTGTTTAAAATTACAGAAGTGATGCTAAATTTACAGAGTGCAAATTTAGCTTTCCTGAAATAAATATTTTACTTTTTTTGATTGAGTAAGAAAGTAAAGGAAATATATGACAGTTTTTAGATTAAAAAAATCCCCTTAGATTATGAAATCAAGGGGATTTTTATTTTATCCGAATGCTCTTTTCAACAAGCTTTCTACTTTCGGCTCACTTCCTCTGAAATTTTTATATAATTCCATAGGGTCTTTTGTACCTCCTGAAGAAAGAAGCACTTTGTATTTAGCCGCAATTTCAGGATTGAAGATTCCGTTTTCTTTGAAATACTGGAAAGCATCAGCATCCAAAACTTCCGCCCATTTGTAAGAATAATAGCCTGCAGAATATCCACCCTGGAAAATGTGAGAGAAACTTGGGCTCATCGCTGTTTCCGGGTTGACAGGATAAAGACTGGTAGCCTTTGTATATTTGTCTTCAAATTCTTTTATACTTTCATTTTCTAACTCTGCTGCCTTTGTATGATAGCTCATATCCAGAAGCCCGAAACCTAACTGTCTTAATGTCTGGTAACCTTCCATGAAATTTTTAGACTGTTCTATTTTTTCTATTTTTTCATCAGGAAGAACTTCTCCGGTTTTATAATTTCTTGCAAAAGTTTTTAGGAATTCCGGCTCATAGCAGAAGTTTTCTAAAAACTGTGATGGTAATTCCACAAAATCCCATTTTACAGAAGTTCCGGAAAGGGTAGGGTATTGTGTATTAGCCATCATTCCGTGAAGGGCATGTCCGAATTCATGGAATAAAGTGGTCACCTCCTGGAAAGTCAGTAAACTAGGGGTATCTTTAGTAGGTTTGCTGAAATTACAAACGATAGAGATATGCGGACGGGAATTTTCACCATTTTGTTGGTATTGATTTTTATAACTTGTCATCCATGCTCCGGCTCTTTTCCCTTTTCTCGGAAAGTAGTCAACATATAATAGTGATTTATAAGTTCCATTCTCTTTTACTTCATAGACTTTTACATCTTCATGGTATTTAGGAATGTCATTTCTTTCCTCAAAACTTAGCCCGAAAAGCTTTCCTGCCAATCCAAATACAGCATCCTGAACCTGGTTTAATGGGAAATAAGGCTTCAATTCCTCATCATTAAGATCGAATTTTTGCTTACGAAGTTTTTCTGCGTAGAAAGCGTGGTCATAACCTTGTATTTCCTCGATGCCATCAGCCTTTGCTAAAGATTTTAGTTCTTCAATCTCTTTATTCGCGTAAGGTTTAGCTTTCGTTAAAAGTTCATTTAAAAAGTCAATAACCTTTACCGGAGATTTTGCCATTCTTTCTTCCAATACAAAGTCTGCATAGTTTTTATATCCTAAAAGTTCAGCTTTTTGCTGTTTTAACTGAAGAAGTTCTTTGATGAGGTTTTGGTTGTCAAATTCTCCTCCGTCAAAAGATTTTTTACCGTTTGCTAATGCCAGTTCTTTTCTTAAGTCTCTGTTTTCAGCATAAGTCATGAAAGGAATATAGCTTGGATATTGTAGGGTTACCACCCAACCTTCAAGGTTTCTTTCTTTAGCTTCCTCAGCAAATTGCTCAATAATCGCTTCCGGAATTCCGGCTAATTGTTCTTTGTCTGTAATATGTTTAAAATATCCATTGGTAGAAGCCAATACATTTTGTCCGAATTGTAGAGATTTTATAGAAAGATCCATGCTGATCTTCTTTAATTTTTCTTTGTCTTCTTCATTTAATAAAGCACCACTTCTTACAAAACCTTTATACGTTTCATTTAAAAGCATCTGTTGTTCCTTATTGAGGTTATACTGATCTTTTTCGTCGTATACTTTTTTGATTTTATTGAAAAGAGCTTCGTTTTGAGAAATTTTTGAAGAATATTCTGTTAAAATCGGGGAAACCTCCTGTGCAATCTGTTGGATCTCATCACTGGTTTCTGCAGAATTTAAATTGAAAAAAATATTAGAAACTACATCCAGTTGTTCTCCTGAATAAGCTAAAGCCTCAATAACATTTTCAAAAGTCGGGGCTGCAGGGTTACTAACAATTGTATTGATCTCTTCTTCTGATTTCTGAATCAATTCCTTAAAAGCAGGAAGGTAATCTTCATTTTTAATGTCATTGAAAGGAGCTGAATGATATGGTGTATTAAATTTTTCTGTTAAAATATTCATTTTTCGATTTTTATTTAAGGTAAATTTAATGATTCATAGGGAATCACAGCTGAAATGCTCAAAAATAATGCCTGATTGTCTAGGTATGACAAAAATGCATTAACTTTAATTTATCTTGTCATAAGAGAAGTTGAAGTGGGAGAGGAATATTTAATTTTGGTTAAAAGTTGTCAAACATATTATATAAAAATTAAACTCTAAATAATAATACTATGAAAACACTCTTAAAAATTATCGGAATCATCATTTTGTTGGTTATTGTATATGCTGTTATCGCTATGTTGGCATTCAGTAAAGATTATCATTATGAAAAATCTGTAGTGATTAATGCTCCTAAAGAGAAAGTATGGCAGCATGTAGGTTCTTTAAAAGCGTATAATACATGGGATCCTTTTTCAAAAGAGGTTAAAAATATTACGATCACTTATTCCGGAGAAGGAGATAAAATGGGGGATTCTTATCATTGGAAAGGAGATGACAGTGAAGGTGAGCAATCTATTACCGAAATTACTCCCAACGAAAGAATGGTAACAAAGCTCCATTTCATCAAACCTTTTGAAGGAGATGCAAAAGGAACTTTTATCTTAACTCCTGAGGGAAACGGAACAAAAGTTACCTGGATGCTGGATAATGAACTGAACACCATGATGAAGATTATGAAACCTATGATGGATAATAATATGGATAAAATGTTTGGACAAGGATTAGGAGATTTGAAAAAGCTTGCAGAAAAATAAAGACCCATACTAAAGGTATTAATTTTATAAAAAGGTTGTTTTCTGTTTTTTGAAACAACCTTTTTTAATGAATTATAATTTATTTTTATGGAGAGACGAATACATTATTATTCTAAAAATATTATCTTTATATAAAGATTCGATTTATGGAGAAGATTGTATTTGAAAAAAATGATATCAGAGACTTTGTAAAAGCTACGATTGCCGAAAAAATAGAAAAACTTAAAAATTTTATTGAGTTTACGCTGGAAGCAAGTCGAGATATCAAAAAGACCCCCAAATATGATAGCATGAGAGAAGAAATGCAGGAAGAAATTTACCAGATGCAACGTCAGCTTGGAGCGCTAAACGATCTTAGACGAAATATGGCGAAGGTTCTGAATACTGCAACAGAAAGAGTACAACTGGGGTCTATTGTCATTACCAATAAGGCTCGTTTTTATATCTCAGTATCATTGGGAGAATTTTTCTTTGAAGGGGACCGTTTTTATGCGATCTCTCCCGAAAGTCCGATGGCAAAAAAAATGATGGGAATGAAACCCGGAGACGAGTTTACGTTAAATAAAATTCACCAGAAAATTGTAGAGGTGTTGTAAGGGGATTTTGGTAGAGGAATAAAGAGTAAAGAATAAAGAATAAAGAATAAAGAGTAAAGAGTAAAGAATAAAGATAGGAGACTTACAAATTTGAGACTAGATAACCATTGACTTTTATGATTTAAATTCCTTTTTTTCATTTTCAACTTTCAACTTTCCATTTTCAACTTTTATTGCCCTTTTTCCATTTAGAATAACAGTTTTTTGTAATTTTGTTCGTATGAATAAAGCAGAAGTTTTAAAAGAAATCATAGAGCAAAGGAGAAGTATTTTTCCAAAAGATTATACAGACATAGAAATTTCTCAGGAGGTTATTGATGAAATTTTACATTCAGCAACGTTAGCTCCCAATCATAAACGTACCAAACCTTGGCGTTTTAAAATATTCAAAGGGGAGGAAAAAGCAAAGCTGGCTTCAGAAATGCAGGCCATCTACAAAGCAAGTCAACCAGAACAACTTTTTTTAGAGAAAAAATACAATGATATTGGTTTTAAAATTAATAAGGCTAATGTGGTTGTTTCTATTGTTGTTAATTTTAGCGGAATGGTTCCGGAATGGGAAGAAATTGCTGCTACTTCCATGGCAGTTCAGAATATGTATCTAAGCTGTACTGCCAATAACATTGGCTGCTACTGGAGTTCTCCTACAATTGTAGACCATCTTAAAGAGTCTCTTACGATAGAGGAAAACCAAAAATGTCTTGGATTGTTTTACATGGGTAATTTGGGATAAATAGCCCTGATCGAGCGGCCTGTTTGAGCTCTTTTTCTTTGCAAAAGAAAAAAGCGAGTAGCGAGAGCAGGTTCCCGGCTCCGGAGAAAATAATTGAATTTTACAAAACTTTTTGGCTGAAGCTTTTTACTTCAAACTTTTTTACTATCTTTGCACTCTTAAATATTTAACTGGGACGAGTTCCCGTAAAATTCAAACATTATGTCAGTAAAAATCAGATTACAAAGACACGGTAAAAAAGGAAAACCTTTTTTCCACATCGTGGTTGCAGATTCTAGAGCTAGAAGAGATGGTAGATTCATCGAGAAACTAGGAACTTACAACCCAATTACTAACCCAGCAACTATCGAGTTGAACGTTGATTCTGCTGTACAGTGGTTAAACAACGGTGCTCAGCCTACTGATACTGCTAGAGCTATCCTTTCTTACAAAGGTGCCCTTTACAAAAAACACTTACAAGGTGGAGTAGCTAAAGGTGCTTTTGACGAAGCTGAAGCTGAAAAGAGATTCAATGCTTGGGTAGATGCTAAAGATGCTAAAGTACAAGGTAAAGTAGAAGGATTATCTAAAGCTCAAGCTGATGCTAAAAAAGCTGCTTTAGAAGCTGAAGTAAAAGTAAACGAAGCTAGAATCGCTGCTGCTGCACAAGCTGATGCTGATGCTAAAGCTGCTGAAGAAGCTGCTAACGCACCTGCTGAAGAAGTTGTTGCTGAAGCTACAGAAGGAGAAGCTCCTGCTGCTGAAACTGAAGAAAACACTGAAGCTTAAGAACAAATCCTGTTATGCGTAAAGAAGATTGCTATTTTTTAGGAAAAATCACACGCAGACATGGACTTGCGGGTAACGTAATCCTTAAATTGGATACCGATCAACCCGAGCTTTACAATAAATTGGAATCAATATTCGTTGAAATCAACGGATTATTGGTTCCATTTTTTATTGAAAAATCATCATGGAGCAAATTAGATGCTCTGAATCTTGCCTTCAAGAACTCTTCTGAGGCAATGGTAGATCAGGTTTTGGGTAAAAGTGTTTACCTTCCATTGACTTCTCTTCCAAAGCTTACAGGGAAACAATTCTATTACCACGAGATCATCGGATTTGAAATTTTTGATGAACATAATAACAACTGTGGAGTGATCAGATCGGTAAACGATCAGACAGCACAGGTGTATTTCATTACAAATTTGGATGGAAAAGAAGTGGTTATTCCTATGATCAAAGACTGGATTCTTGATGTAGACAGAGAAGAAAGAACCATTAAAATGGTACTTCCTGAAGGTCTTATTGATGTATTTCTGGTTCCATCAAAAAAAGACGAATAATTCGATACCTGCTTTTTCGTCTGCATTATTCCATTATTTACACATTATTACTCACTTCCTCATTCCTTATAATTAAGGGAGGGTAGAAGATAATCCTGTACAATTTTCTCAACCTGAGAATGGGCATAGGGTTTATTGTAAGCTGTTGCAGTAATAACCATTACAACAGGTATTTCTGTAAACATACTAATTGTATTTCCTTTATTGCTTCTGGATGGACTGGTGTCAAAATTTTTTGAGGTTTATGAGGGAGGATGCATTTTAGTTAAACAACCTTCTGAATTCTCCGGGGGATTGATTGGTTTTTTGCTTAAACAGTTTACTGAAGGATTGTGGATGCTCAAATCCTAATTCATAAGCAATCTCACTCACCGATAAATTGGTAGTGCTTAAACGTTCTTTCGCAGAATCAATTAACCTGTTTTGAATATGCTGCTGCGTGTTTTGCTGTGTATGAATGCGTAATAGTGTTCCAAGGTAATTGGGTGAAATATTCATTTGCTCAGCAATAAGTTTTACGGACGGTATTCCATTTTCGAGAAGTTTTTCGCTTTCAAAATATTGAGAAAGAACTTCTTCGAATCTATGGAGTAACTCGTGACTTGATTTTTTTCGGGTGATAAATTGACGCTCATAAAAACGCTCAGAGTAAATCAATAATAATTCAATCTGGGCAATCATTAATTCCTGAGTAAATTTATCGATGTTTGATTGATATTCCCGTTCTATGTTTTTAAAAATATCAACGACGATTCTCTCTTCTTTATCGGAAAGAAAAAGGGCTTCTTTTACCTGATAGCTGAAAAAATCATAAGATTTCATTTTTTTTGTTAAAGATGTATTCCACAAAAAATCAGGGTGAATCAAGAGTAAAAACCCATTAGGTTCTATTTCAATTTTTTGATTGACCTCCAGGCTTAAAAATTGTTGTGGAGAAACAAAACATAAGACTCCTGAATCAAAATCGTATTGCTGTTGACCATAGTTGAATCTTGGATTAACATTCTTCTTTAAGCCAATCGAATAAAAGTTCTGGATCCACTTCAGTTCGTCACCATATATAGGATAGCGTACTTTGCTGTAATCGATCAAACTAATCAACGGATGTTCCGGATTCGGGAGATTACAAAAAGCATGGAAATCTGATATCGAATTAAAACGCACAAACTGTTTCATACCAGCTAAGTTAAATTTTTTTGTAAAAAGTATTTTGTGAAATTTATGACCTGAGAAAAATGGTGATAATCAGATCTATAACTATGGAACTAAAATGCTGTTGAAACGGTGAGATTTTCCCACTTTTCTGCGTCCTTCTTTAAAATATCAATCTTATTATGCAAAAGTTCGACGGTTTCTACGCCCAATAGCAAATGGACCGGCGGATTTTTTTCTTTACTGATCTGAATCAAGACTTCCGCAGCCTTTCCGGGATCATTAGCTTGGTTTCCATTGATGTCATTAAGGTGGGCCAGCTCAGAGTTTCTTGCCGCTTCGTAAGCCTGAATTGGATTAGAAGGAGTTCTCACAGAATCTTTAGATAAGAAATCTGTACGGAAATATCCGGGATAAACAACCGTAGCATGAACTCCAAAGTCTTTTGCTTCTTCAGCCAATGCTTCTGTAAATCCGGCAACGGCAAATTTTGTTGAACAATAAATTCCCCATCCCGGAAAATTTCCTGAATATCCGCCAACGGAAGAAATATTGAAGATATTTCCTGATCTTTGCTCGCGAAGATAGGGCATTACATTTCTGATGACATTTAATGTTCCAAAAACATTGACAGCATAATTTTCTCTGGCTTCCTCATCGGTAAGCTCTTCAAGGGTTCCGATTTGTCCATAGCCCGCATTGTTTACCACTACATCAATTTTTCCAAAATGTTCAACAGTTTTTGTGATGGCAGTTTTTACATCATTATTGTCTGTAATGTTTAGGCTCAATGGAAGAAAATTTTCGGATGTTTCTCCAATTGTTGAAAGTAAAGCTTCCACGGTGCGGCTCGTAGCGGCAACCTGAAATCCTTCGGATAATAATTTTTTAACCAAATCAAATCCTAACCCTTTTGATGCTCCTGTCACAAGCCATACTTTTTTTGTTTCCATTTTTAAATATTTTTTGTTTTAAATGATGATACAAAGATGAAAAGTTACCAACAGATAAATGTAGCCTAATCGGGGAATGATGTATCCAAATCGTGGATGATGATTTTAAAATATTTTTCACTTTTTCTCATAATTAATAGTATTTTTAGAAGACAGCTTAGCCATCAAATTAAGCTGCCTCCTTTGCAATTTGTATCAAATAATAATATTTTTGTAAGATACCCTGGAAATATTGATGAGAATAAAATACTTACTCCTGTTACTGATTCTAAGTAACATGTTTACTGGACAAACAACTGTTGGGAAAAAAAATCCGGAACAACGAACCTATCAGGAATTGGAGAATGAATTCTATAATAGCCGTCCCGGAGATATTGAGAATAAAAGGAACATTGCAAGATGTTATGTGAAAAAAGCGAAGTCTGAGAAAAATGTTATTCAGATTGCAGAGGGATATGTTATGCTTCATTTTGATGAAACCTTGCCAGTTTCTCTGAAATATCTGGATAGTTTACAGGTTGTCACCAAAAATTCCCAAGAAAATTATTACCCTGCCAGAACCTATTTGTTGAAAGCAAACTTATATTTTAAAGCTAATGAGCTTCATGCTGCACTGGATAATTATCTGCTTGCACTGAAATATGCACAGATAAAAGAAAATAAAAGACAGATTGCAATGGCTCATATTGGTATTGCCTATTTGAATAATTATATCGGTAAGCACGGAGAAACCGCTAAAACTTTAAGATATTATCTATATAACGCAGATTATATGAATGAAGATGAGCATAATACTCTTAAACTCAATCTTGCAGATGCTTATATAGAAATTAATAAAATGGATTCTGCGTATATATTAATAAAGGAAGGATTACAGGTTTCAAAAAAGAATAAAGATATCTATGCCTATCATCAAAACTTAGGGCTGCTTGGATACCATCAATTACAATCGAAAAAATATCAGAACGCCATTGATGATTTGCTTCAGTGTGAGGAATATTTCTTTACAACAGAATATTCAAGTAAGAGAAATAAAAATTATACTCTTCTGAATTTAGGAAGATCTTATGCCGGGCTTCAGCAAAAAGATAAGGCAATAGAATGTTTTAAGAAGATTGATTCTATGGTTCTCAAAACAAATTATATTTATCCTGAGCTTAGAGAGGTATACAACTATCTCATCAACTATTATAAAGAAGCAAAAGATCAGGAAAGGCAATTGCTTTATGTTGATCGTTTTTTTAAAACAGATCATATACTTAATAAGCAGTTCAGATATATTTCCCGTGAGCTTCCGGGTAGATATGATATTCTTAAACTGAAACAGGAAAAAGAAACAGTTACGAACGAACTTGAAAAGAGGAAGAATCTTTTTTATATTGTTCTCAGTCTCTTATTGATTTCCCACTTATTGTTTATCAATTTTTATTTTAAGTATAAAAAAACAGAAAAGAAGTACAAAAGAATTGCCCAGGATCTGATTCAGTCTGTGAATGAAAATAAGGGTAAGAAAAATTATGAAGGGAGTAACGAAATGCATTTGGATTCTTTTCCCACACAAAATATAGAATATCCGGAAGATAAAACTGCAAAACCAATTTCTGAAGACATTGCTCAAGCTATTTTAAAAGAACTTGAAATTTTCGAAACCAAAGAACAGTTTTTAAGTAAGGGAATTACTCTGGGGGTACTTGCTAAAAAAATAAAGACAAACTCAAGATATTTATCAGAAATTATCAATACTTATAAAGGAAAGAATTTCGCGACTTATCTGAACGATCTTCGTATTGATTATGCCATTAACAGACTGGCTAATGATAGAAAATTCCGTTCATATAAGATTCCTTTTGTTGCTGAAGAATTGGGGTATAATAATGAACAAGCCTTCACTATGGCCTTCAAAAAAAGGACTGGAACACCGCTTTCTATTTATTTGAAAGAAATCGAAGAAATGAATAGTAAATAATTGTAATCATCTTGTTTTCAGGTGTTTTAATTCTATAAATTCATGATTTTATATATATAAATTTATGAATCTATGGACTATTTGCTTGTTTCATCATTCTTCTTACTGCATCTTTGTTCCAGGTAAAAACACACAAGCCTTATATTTTATAGGTGCACAATTATAAAATATAAATACAAAATTGCTGATCAGCAAAACAACAAACGTCAGAGAAATATGACAAAAAAATTAATCGAACAGTAGAAGAAGTAATAACCATTTAGAGAAAAAAAGTGTCAATAATGAAGTAATGTTCAGAGAAGTTAAAAACGTAAAAATAGTAATCATTTAAAACTATAAAGTAATTAAAACAAAATCCGTTTCAAACCATTCGCAATATTTTACAAACCATGAGAATCAAAAACTAATACCCAATGAATGGCCTTTGAATATATGTTTTGTTGAAAACATTAAAGATTATCACAAAAAACTAATAACCATTTTTATACAGGATAAAAACTAGACCATGAAAACTCAAGAGTAAATAATTTTATTCTTTCAAAAAAGTGATATGAATTAAGTTCAAAACGGATTTTTTACTAAAGTTCAAGATTATATTAAGGCGAAAAGGGAATGTGGAAACGAATAAAAAGTAGCCGGAAAAATATAGTTTTCCTGAATTGAACGTTTTAATGCTTGTTAAATGATTTTTAAAGGCAGTGCAATCATTAAGTTGCGCTGTTTTTTTGTAACTTTGCAGACATTAATTTTTATATAAAAAATTTATCATCAACAAATGAAAAAGCAAACGATCAAAGAAATCCTAAAGGATTACAAGAAAGTATTACATCATGACATTACAGTTTACGGATGGGTAAGATCCTTCCGTGCAAATCGCTTTATTGCCCTTAATGATGGTTCTACGATTAATAATTTGCAAATAGTTGTTGATTTCGAAAATTTTGATGAAGAGATCATCAAAAAAATTAATACTGCTTCTTCTTTGAAAGTAGTAGGTGAAGTAGTGGAAAGCCAGGGAGCAGGACAATCTGTAGAAATTATTGCTAAAAAGATTATCATTTTAGGAGATAACTTTACAGAAGAGCTTCAAAGTACGATTCTTCAACCAAAGAAACACAGCTTAGAAAAGCTTCGTGAGCAGGCACACTTAAGATTCAGAACGAACTTATTTGGAGCGGTTTTCAGAGTGCGTCACGCTGTCAGTTTCGCTGTTCATTCATTCTTCAACCAAAATCAGTTCTTTTACATCAATACACCGGTAATTACCGGAGCTGATGCAGAAGGAGCAGGCGAGATGTTTGGGGTGACCAACTTTGATTTGGATAATATGCCAAGAACTGAAGAAGGGGAAATTGATTTTGCACAGGATTTTTTCGGTAAAAAGACAAACCTTACCGTTTCAGGACAACTTGAAGGAGAAACTGCAGCAATGGGATTAGGAAGAATTTATACATTCGGCCCTACTTTCCGTGCTGAAAATTCAAATACAACGAGACACCTTGCAGAATTCTGGATGATTGAGCCGGAAGTTGCCTTCAATAATCTTGAAGACAATATTGATCTTGCTGAAGATTTCCTGAAATATGTTATTCAATATGTTTTAGACAACTGTAAAGACGATCTAGACTTCTTAGACAAGCGTTTTGAAGAAGAGCAGAAAACAAAGCCGGAGAAAGAAAGAGCAAAAGAAGGACTTATCGAAAAACTTCAGAATGTGGTGGCTAAACGTTTCAAGCGTGTAAGCTATACAGAAGCGATTGAGATTTTATTGAACTCAAAAGAAAATAAAAAAGGAAAATTTGCTTACCCTGTTGAAGCATGGGGAGCAGATCTTCAGTCTGAGCACGAAAGATACCTTGTTGAAAAACATTTTGAAAGCCCGGTTGTATTATTTGATTATCCAAAAGAAATCAAGGCTTTCTATATGAAGCTGAATGATGATAACAAGACTGTTGCCGCAATGGATGTTCTTTTCCCTGGAATTGGAGAAATCATCGGAGGATCAGAAAGAGAGGCTAGATTAGATGTGTTAAAACAAAAAATGGCAGATATGCATGTCGATGAGCATGAACTTTGGTGGTATTTAGATACCCGTAAGTTTGGTTCAGTACCGCATGCAGGCTTCGGATTAGGGTTGGAAAGACTTGTTCTTTTCGTAACAGGAATGACAAATATCAGAGATGTGATTCCTTTCCCAAGAACGCCGAAAAGTGCTGAGTTCTAGACTAATAAAAAAAGCCTTAATGAAGAATTAAGGCTTTTTTTATGATTTAATAGTTTATTATGTTAAAAGTTGTAAAGCAAAAATCATGCTAAATATGTTTTTTATCAAATAAATTTATTAAATTCGTAGAATATGTTATGTTAAAAACGCAAATATAAATATGCTTAAACAACACTTACAACTCAAATTAGGACAGAAGCTGGCCCCTCAGCAGATCCAGTTGATGAAGCTCATTCAGCTTCATACTCTTGAATTTGAAGAGGAGTTGGAGAGAGAGTTAGAAGAAAACCCTGCTTTGGAAATAGCCAAAGAGGATTCTAAAGAAGATGACTATTCTTCTTTAGAAGACGCTTATCAGGATGAGGGTACAGAAAGCATTGAAACAGATTTCGACGTCAATGAATATATCTATGACGACGAACCTAGCTATAAAACCGCTTCCAGCAACTATTCTCCCGATGATGAAGAATTTGATAATGAAAGTCTTTTAACAGAAGGACAGTCCTTATATGACTACCTGATGGAGCAAATCCATTTGGTGAATATCAGTGATGAAGACCTTAAGATTGCAGAATATCTTATCGGGAATTTAGATACAGACGGATATTTAAGAAGAGAAATAAAATCTATCGTTGATGATCTTGCTTTCTCTCAGGGAATTTATACTACCAGAGAAAAGGTAGATGACATTCTTGAAAACTATGTTCAAAAGCTGGATCCACCAGGGGTAGGAGCAAGAGGATTACAGGAATGTTTATTATTGCAGATTGAAAAGAAAGTAAGCTCAGATAAGGCTGTTTCCTTGGCTGCGAGTATCTTAAGACATCAATTTGATGCCTTGACCAACAAACACTATAACAAAATCATTCAGAAATATGATATTGAAGAAGATGATCTTAAAGATGCTTTGGATGAAATATCAAAACTATCTCCTAAAGTAGGAGGTAATTTTGATACTCAAACGATTACCATCAATCAAGAGATTATTCCGGATTTTGTCATTCAGGTAAAAGATGGTCAGGTTATCCCTATGCTTAACAGTAAAAATGCACCTACACTGAGAGTCTCTGAAGAGTATAAAGATATTCTTACGACATATTCCCACGATAAAAATTCATCAGAACACAAGCAGGCAGCTTTATTTATCAAACAAAAGCTGGATGCTGCCAAATGGTATATTGATGCGATTAATCAGCGTCAGAATACCTTATTGCAGACCATTACCGCTATTGTTAAGTTTCAGAAAGATTATTTTATCACAGGAGATGAAAAATCACTGAAGCCGATGATTTTAAAGGATGTTGCTGATATTACAGGATTTGATATTTCTACGATTTCCAGAGTGGTAAAAAGTAAATATGCAGATACTCCTAACGGGATTGTATATCTTAAAGATCTGTTCTCAGACAGTTTAACCAATGATGATGGAGAAGAGGTCTCTACAAAAGAAATTAAGACTCATCTGCAGGAAGTAATCAGTAAAGAAAATAAGAGAAAGCCATTGACAGATGATGCCTTGGTAGTTATCTTAAAAGAACAAGGATATAACATTGCCAGAAGAACGATTGCTAAATATCGTGAACAACTTAATATTCCTGTTGCGAGATTAAGAAAAGAACTTTAAATAAAAGTAAAAAAGCATTTCAGTTTGAAATGCTTTTTTACTTTTAGAAAGTGTTTACAAGTGAAGAATCTAGGATTTAGGCATGAGGGATTACTCATTACAATCTTAATCATAGAAATTAAGCTCTGCTTTCCAGACCAAGTTCTTTCATAGAAATTTCACGCATTTCCACTTTTCTTATCTTTCCTGAAATGGTCATTGGGAACTCATCCACAAACTTCCAGTACTTTGGAACCTTGTAATGAGCAATTTTCCTTTTACAGTATTCCAAAAGCTCTTCTTCAGTGATGGTAAATCCCTTTCTTACTTTTATCCATGCCATGACTTCTTCTCCAAATTTTTCACTGGGGACTCCAACTATCTGAACATCCATAATGTTGGTATAGGTATGTAGAAAGTCTTCAATCTCTTTAGGAGATATATTTTCTCCCCCACGGATAATCAAATCCTTTATTCTTCCCGAAATGGTAATATAACCATCTTTATCCATAACTGCCATATCGCCGGAATGCATCCATCGGGAAGCATCAATAACCTCCTTTGTATTTTCAGGATCATTCCAGTATTTCAGCATAACAGCATAGCCTCTTACACAAAGTTCACCCTCTTTTCCTCGTTCCAATATTCTGCCTTCTGGAGTGACAATTTTAATTTCAAGATGATCATGTACCATACCTATTGTTGAGGTTAATTTATCATATGAAGTATTGGTAAAAGTCTGTATTGAAGCAGCAGAGGTTTCTGTCATTCCATAAGCAAGGGAGATATCTCTGATGCCCATGTTTTCTATTATCTTTTTTACGATTTCCGTTGGGCACATTGATCCTCCCATGATACCGGTTCTTAAGCTGGAAAGATCATGTTTATCAAAATCTTTTACTGCAAGTTCAGCAATAAACATAGTGGGAACACCATATAAAGAAGTGCATTTTTCATCAGAAACTGTTTGTAAAGTAATCTCCGGGTCAAAATTATCATTGGGAACTACCATACACGCTCCATGCGTTGTACAGCATATATTTCCTCCAACCATGGCAAAGCAGTGGTAAAAAGGTAAAGGAATACATACCCGGTCCTTTTCCGTATATTTTAATCTTATTCCTATAAGATACCCGTTATTTAAGATGTTATGGTGAGAAAGGGTAACTCCTTTAGGAAACCCTGTTGTTCCCGAGGTGTACTGAATATTTACCGGATCATCAAACTGTACCTGTTCTTCATAGCTGTGAAGTACTTCATCAGAAATATGCTGCCCCTCATTTACAAAGGCTTTCCAGTTATCATCGAAGAAAATGGTGTTTTCCAGTGCAGGACATGCATTCTTGGCATATTCCACCATCTCTTTGTAGTTACTTGTTTTAAATTGTAAGGAAGAAAAAATAAAGCGAATTCCGGATTGGTTAAGGACGTAGGTAAGTTCATTAAGTCTGTAAGCAGGGTTAATATTAACTAAAATGGTACCTATTCTCGCTGTAGCATACTGAATGAGCACCCATTCATATCTGTTTGCTGACCATATTCCTATTCTGTCACCTGCTTGTACTCCCAGATGTAATAAAGCTTTTGCGACAGCAGTTGTCTGATTGTAAAATTCCAGATATGTAGCTCTATAATTCTGATGAACACAAACAAGTGCTTCCCGATGTGGGAATTTTTCGACAGTATTTTTAAGGTTCTCTCCAATAGTCTGTCCCAATAACGGAACATCTGAAGTTCCTTGAAGATAAGATGATAACATAATTTCACATTTGGTTTGACCTAAAAATAGGGAATTATCCCTTATTTTACAGCTGCCAGATGGTAATTCATTTTCTTTTTTAATTTATAGTTTTTTATTAATATTCTATCTAATTAAAAAAAGCATTTCAACTGAGAAATGCTTTTTTGTAGAACTTAATTAATCTTTGCTAGTCCCAATTCCCGGATAGAAATCTCCCGCATTTCTACTTTTCTTACTTTTCCGGAGACAGTCATTGGAAATTCATCTACAAACTTCCAGTATTTTGGAACCTTGTAGTGAGCGATTTTTCTTTTACAGTATTCCAAAAGCTCTTCTTCAGTGATGGTGAATCCTTTTCTTACTTTTATCCATGCCATGATTTCTTCTCCAAATTTTTCACTGGGGACACCAATAATCTGAACATCCAGAATGTTGGTATAGGTATATAGAAAGTCTTCAATCTCTTTAGGAGATATATTTTCTCCCCCACGGATAATCAAATCCTTGATCCTTCCTGAAATGGTAATGTACCCATCCTTATCCATAACCGCCATATCTCCTGTATGTATCCATCGTGAATCATCAATTACCTTTTTGGTATTTTCAGGATCATTCCAATATTTCAGCATAACAGAATACCCTCTCGTACAAAGCTCACCGTGTTCGCCTCGTTGAAGAATTCTGCCATTTTCATCAATAATTTTTATCTCAAGATGGTCTTGAACGGTTCCTACGGTACTCACTTGCTTAGCTAGAGGAGTTCCGATTAAAGTTTGTGTAGAGACAGGGGAGGTTTCTGTCATTCCGTAGCAAATACTCATTTCTTTAATATTCATAAGGTTTTCTACCTTTTTCATGATTTCAGGCGGGCATACTGAACCTGCCATTACCCCGGTTCTTAGGCTTGAAAAATCATAAGTTTCAAAGTTTTTTACCGCCAGTTCCGCAATAAACATGGTAGGAACTCCATATAAAGAAGTACATTTTTCATTTGAAACTGCTTTGAGAGTAATATCGGGATCAAAACTATCATTGGGAATTACCATACAGGCGCCATGAGCTGTACAGCAGATATTGCCGATGACCATTCCAAAACAATGATAAAAAGGAACCGGGATGCATACACGGTCTTTTTCTGTATATTTTAATCGGATCCCGATAAAATATCCGTTGTTTAAAATATTATGATGAGAAAGTGTAACCCCTTTAGGAAACCCTGTAGTTCCTGAAGTATATTGAATATTTACAGGATCATCAAATTGTACATGTTCTTCAAAGCTATGAAGAACTTCATCAGAGATTTCCTGTCCGTTATTAACAAAATATTCCCAATCGTCATCAAAGAAAATTTCATGCTCCAGAGTAGGACATACTTCTTTGGCGTATTCTACCATTTCTTTGTAGTTGCTGGTTTTAAAGCTTAAAGAAGAAAAAATAAAGCGAATTTCAGATTGGTTAAGAACATAAGTAAGCTCATGGGTGCGATAAGCAGGATTGATGTTGACTAAAATAGTTCCTATCCTTGCGGTTGCATATTGTAAAAGCACCCATTCATAACGATTAGAAGACCAGATACCTATTCTGTCACCTGCTTTTGCCCCTAAGAATAATAAAGCTTTTGCAACAGCTGTTGTCTGGTTATAAAACTCCTGGTAAGTAGCTCTGTAATTCTGATGAACACAGACTAGGGCTTCTTGATGGGGATATTTTTCAACAGTACTTTTAAGATTGGCTCCGATAGTCTGTCCTAACAATGGAGTTTCGGAAGCTCCATAGACATAAGATAAAGGCATAGTTTAAGATTTGGTCCCATAAAAATAATGAATATATCTTGAAGTATAGCCTATGGATATTAATTTTCCTGGGAATCTATTTCCTTAAGTTGTTTTAGATTTTTATCAAGCTTTCTAATAATTGTACCATATACCAATTTGTAATACAGCCAAATCATCGTTACGGCAAGTAAAGTACTAACAGTAATTCCGACAATAGTAATAATGAGATTGGAGTTGGTAGGTTGTATATTTTGGGAATTCAAGGTATAAAATATAAAAGCCGAGAGTACAAACATGAATGCAATTAGTAATACAATACTAATCAGGATAAATGCATTGACTGTTGTTTTGAATTTAATAATTCTGGTAATAAGGCCTTTAAGGTTTTCCTCAATTTTTATTTTACGGTAATTCTGATAAAATTTTAATACAAAATAAGCTGTAATTAATAAACTTAAGATTTTAATAGCCAGATAAGCATGTCCGAAATTATTTTCAACTTCGGGCGCTTCATCTGCCCCTAATCTCTCAAGGACTTTGCGGAAGCTATCAGATTCTTCTTCCTGGAAAAAATAGAATAACCCGAGTACAGAAAAGAATAAAAATTCTACTACACTGATCCAGAAAATATACTTTACATAATTACGCGACTTTCTATTCAACATCTGAAGAATCTCATTGTTGTCATATTTCGGCTGAACAGGTTGCTCTTGCCATGTCTTTTTAAAGCTGTCTAAATCAAATTCAGGCATATTTTTCCATCTGTTCTTTAAGGGTTTTCTTTAATCTGTTCATTTTCACACGTGCATTGACTTCAGTGATTCCGAGGTTTTCTGCAATATCCTTGTAAGGCAGATCGTCAAGATACATCATGACAATGGCTCTTTCGATATTAGGAAGAGTCTTGATTACAGTATACAAAAGCGAAATCTGTTGTTGTTTTTCATCATCATCCTCTACAAAATCTTTGTGATTGATATCCAGTTCATTAGTGGGAAGGCTTTTGCTTTTTTTTCTAAAAAGAGTAATGGCTGTATTGAGTGCTACGCGGTACATCCATGTGGAAATTTTGGAATTTCCTTTAAAAGAATCATAACTTCTCCAAAGCTGTAAAACGATTTCCTGGAAAAGATCCTCTTCATCTTCAAGAGAATTGGTATATAAGCGCGAAACTTTAATAATCAAACCTTGATTATCTTTGATAAGTTGCGCAAATTCTTTTTCTCTGGAATCCATAGATGTATAATGGTACGAAGATAATAATAATGTAGTAATTAGTGAAAATTATAATGATAAAATGGTTAAAACACCAAAAAAGGAAACAGAAAAGGAGAATAAGAATGAGCTCATTATATAGTAAATAAGCACGTGTGGTAGTATGGAAGTTTTTTTAGTGAGTATTTTATTAATGGAAAAATCTTATCTCAATATAGGAGTTGTAAAAATGGGTAAATAATAAAAACGAAATAGCTTTCTCCAGGGTTGCTCCTTTTTGCCGTGAAATTTACGTACCTTTGCATCCGCGAGAAAATCGGCTTGTTGATTTCCCGTTTACGGGAGGTAGGAAAGTCCGGACACCATAGAGCAGCAAAGCGGATAACATCCGTCACCCGTGAGGGTAGGACAAGTGCAACAGAAAGCAAGTACAGTTCGGCTGTAGTGAAACCAGGTAAACTCTTTGCGGTGCAATGGTAAGTATATCGGTTCTTTTCAGTAATGAAAATAGGGGCGGCTCGTCCTGAAAGCCGAGGGGTAATCAGCTCAAGTTTTGCAGCAATGTAAAACGCAGATAAATAACAGGCACTTTTTCGGAAGTACAAAATCCGGCTTATAGATTTTCTCGTGATTTTTTTATGTATCGTTATTTCAGGACGGGACAACTAAAATAAAAAAGTCCTCATTTTGTGATGAGGACTTTTTTATTGTTTATTCACTTTCAAGCGTATTTTTAGCATCTGTGAGACCCTGTTTTTCTTTATCAGAAAGTTGAGGGTATTTTAGATTCATTTTTTCCAAAGCATCAATGATAATTTGTACTGCTGCAACTCTGGCAAACCATTTGTTATCAGCCGGAAGCACATACCATGGTGCATGATCTTTTGAAGTTTCATTGATCGCCGTTTCATAAGCTTCCATATATTGATCAAATAGTGCTCTTTCAGGAAGATCTCCAGTTGAGAATTTCCAATTTTTATCAGGCTCGTTGATCCTGTCTAAAAGTCTTTTCTTTTGTTCATCTTTAGATACATTTAAAAAGATTTTGATAATTGTTGTCCCATTTTGTGCAAGGTGTTTTTCAAAATTTTTAATGCTTTCATATCTGTTTTCCCAAAAATTGTTATCAAAGTCTTTGACCGACGACCAGGTCTTTTCACTTAAATTGTATTCGGGATGTACTTTACAAACTAAAACACTTTCATAGTGTGAACGGTTGAATATTCCAATCATTCCTTTTTGAGGGAGAGCCAGATAATGTCTCCATAAAAAATCATGAGAATATTCTTTGGAACTTGGAGTTTTAAAGCTGGTTACATTACAACCCTGTGGATTTACCCCTCCAAAAACATGTTCAATCATGCTGTCTTTACCGGCTGCATCCATTGCCTGAAGTACGACTAAAAGAGATTGGCTTCCATCCGCATAAAGCTTTTCCTGTAATTCACGAAGTTTTTCTTTTTCTTTGATCAGGAGTTCAGCGCCTTCTTCTTTAGTAAGTTTCCCTTTATAAGATGTTGATGTTTTTTTAATTGAAAATTTTCCGTCTATCCGAAAGTCATTTGTGAAATTAGTATCCATATTTTTTAGATTATATTGTTGGTGAGCTTCAATATTATTTGCTTAGATATCTTAATAAGAACTGGTTTTAGTAAACCCTAAAATCAAGCTCCAATTTATACCATAGATAAATGTAATAAAAAAACCGCCTCTAAGGAGACGGTTTCTTTATTTTTTTGAGTAAAGATTAGTTTGCAGCAGCTTTCTTAGCCACTTTTGCAGCCTTTTTCTCAGCTTTTGCAGCTTCTTTCTGCTCTGCAGGAGTCATTACTTTTGCTTCAGGAGCATTGGCATCTACGTTACCTTTGATGTAGATTACGCTTCTGCTGTTTGCAGGGTCGTTAGAGAAAACCTCAATCATTTTGTTGAATCCACCGTTAAGAGCAGTGTTGTACCCAACTTTGATTTTTGCGGATTTTCCTGGCATGATCGGATCCTGGCTAAATTCAGGGGTAGTACATCCACAAGAAGGTTTTACATTTGAAATGATCAAAGGTTTGTCACCCGTATTTGTTACAGTGAAAAATCTTGTACCGTCTGAGCTAGGCTTAATAGTACCATAGTCAAAAGTAGTTTTATCAAACGTAATAGTTTGTGCAGATGCTAGAGCAAATGTTCCGAATAATGCAATTCCAGCGATTAGTTTCTTCATATTCTTGAATGTTAATATGTTTGTTAGATAAATTTTGTGAAACAAAGTTAAAAATTATTTTAATTCATGCTTAAAAATTTTTTTCTTTAGACTATTTTTGCAAATTGTAAGCCAAAGAAATAGAATTTATGCAGATTTCAGAAAAATATAATCCACAGGAAACAGAACAAAAATGGTATAATTACTGGTTGGAAAACAAGTATTTCCATTCAGAACCTAATGATAAACCACCATATACTGTGGTAATTCCTCCACCAAACGTTACGGGGATTTTACACATGGGACATATGTTGAATAATACCATTCAGGATGTTCTGGTCCGTCGTGCAAGAATGCGTGGGTTTAATGCCTGCTGGATTCCGGGAACAGATCACGCTTCAATTGCTACCGAAGCTAAAGTTGTTGCTAAATTGAAGTCTGAAGGGATCAATAAGTCAGATATTACCCGTGAGGAGTTTTTAAAACATGCATGGGACTGGACTCATAAATACGGGGGGACTATTCTGGAGCAGCTAAAAAAATTAGGATGTTCTTGTGATTGGGACAGAACCCGCTTCACCATGGAAGACAATCTTTCAAAACAAGTTATCATAAGCTTTGTAGATCTATACAATAAAGGGATGATTTACAGAGGATACAGAATGGTTAACTGGGATCCGGAAGCAAAGACAAATATTTCGGATGAAGAGGTGATATTTAAAGAGCAGAACGGAAAATTATATTTCCTTAAATATAAAATTGAAGGGTCAGAGGAATTCCTATCCGTGGCAACAACACGTCCTGAAACGATTTTTGGAGATACAGCAGTATGTATCAATCCTAATGATGAGAGATATGCTCATCTGAAAGGTAAAAATGTAATTGTTCCGATTGTAAACAGAGTTGTTCCTATTATTGAAGATGAATATGTAGATATTGAATTTGGAACAGGTGCCTTAAAAATTACTCCTGCTCACGATGTCAATGACTATGAAATCGGACAGAAGCATCAGCTAAAAATGATTGATGCTTTAGATGATGACGGAAATCTTAATGAGTACGGTCTTCATTATGCAGGGAAGAACAGATTTGATGTAAGAAAACAGATCGCAAAAGAATTAGAAGAGAAAGAACTTTTATTAAAAGCTGAAGATTACGTTAATAAAGTAGGTACTTCAGAAAGAACAGGAGCTGTTATTGAGCCAAAAGTATCTGTACAATGGTTTCTTAAAATGTCCGAGTTGGCTAAGCCTGCACTAGATGTAGTAATGGATGATGAAGTAAAATTCTATCCTGAAAAGTTTAAAAATACCTACAAACACTGGATGGAAAACATCCGTGACTGGAATATCTCCCGTCAGCTATGGTGGGGACAACAGATCCCAGCATTTTATTATGGAACCGGAGATGAAGATTTTGTAGTTGCAGAAACTGCAGAAACTGCTTTAGAACTAGCAAAACAAAAGACCGGAAACCAGGAATTGACCGTTGAAAGTTTAAGACAGGATCAGGATACATTAGATACATGGTTCTCAGCATGGTTATGGCCAATGTCCGTATTTGAAGGACTTTTAGATCCTGAAAATAAAGATATTAAGTATTATTATCCTACATCAGATCTTGTTACAGCACCGGATATTATTTTCTTCTGGGTAGCAAGAATGATCATGTCCGGATTAGAATATAAAAAAGAGGTTCCGTTTAAAAATGTTTATTTCACAGGTATTGTAAGAGATAAACAGAGAAGGAAGATGTCAAAATCTTTAGGGAACTCTCCGGACCCGATTGAATTAATGGAAAAATATGGAGCTGATGGTGTTCGTGTAGGAATATTATTGAGCTCGGCAGCAGGAAATGACCTTCTTTTTGATGAAGACTTAATGTTGCAGGGAAGAAATTTCATGACGAAAATATGGAGTGCTTTCCGTTTGATCAATATGTGGAATCATGAAGATAAACCGGCAATTGCTACAGATCTTCAGGCTATCGAATGGTTTGAAAATAAACTAAATAAAACAGTTGTTGAAATTAATGATCAGTTTGAGAAGTTTAGAATCTCCGATGCTCTTCATTTGATCTATAAATTAATTTGGGATGATTTTTGTGGTTGGTACCTTGAAGCTATCAAACCAAATTATGGAGAAGGAATTTCTAAAGAAGTTTATAACAGAACAATTGTTTTCTTTGAAGAGTTGATGAAATTACTTCACCCATTCATGCCTTTCCAATCTGAGGAGATCTGGCAGTTGATTTCGGAAAGAAAAACGGAAGAAGCTTTGGTAATTGCTCAACAGAAAGAGGCGGATAGCTTTAGTGAAGAGGTGATTAAAAACTTTGAAATATCAAAAGAATTGATTTCAGGAGTTAGAAATTACCGTCAGACAAAAGGTATTTCACCAAGAGAAGCGGTTGAAGTATATACCAATGCAGTTGAATTTGCTAATGAAGCGGTGGTAAGAAAGCTGGCGAATATTTCTGAAATTCATTTTGCACAAAAAACAGATAAGCCAAGTTTTACATTCCTGGTAGGAGCTACAGAAGTTTCAATTCCTTTAAGTGAAAACTTAGACTTAGGAGAAGAAAAGGTTAAAACTGAAGAAGAATTAAAGTATCTGAAAGGATTCTTAATGTCAGTAGATAAGAAACTTTCTAATGAGAAGTTTGTTGCCAATGCAAAGCCTGAAGTTGTTGAGGTTGAGCGCAAGAAACAAAAAGATGCTCTTGACAAGATTGCGATTTTGGAAGAGAAGCTGAAAAGTTTGTAAATTTAAATAATATAGACAAATACGTTTGTCGGAATGTCGGGCTGGGTACAGATGGAAAATTGTATCCAGCTTGATGGTTTAAAGAAAAAGAATACATGACACATATAGAAAACATAAAGAAACTATTCTCAAAAGACTTTGTAGAAAGTCCGTTGTTGGAAAGTTTTGAAGTAGGGAAGATCTATCTTTCCAGTGGAAGATTGGTAGCCTGTGATCCCTTAATCACAAATGATATGCTCCCTTTTTCTACGAAATTTCCAAAAGGAGATTTTTCTGTGATCTTACATAAAGAAAGAGAAAGTAACTGTGTAGCGTATGCCGAAATTATTTTCAAAGCTGCAGAAGTTACAGAATGGAAGTTAGCCACTACAAAAGGTCAAAATATAAAGGAGCTGGCAGAAGGAGAAGTTTTTGGGTATCCTGTAGAAAGCGGAATGGGGTGTTTAATGGATGTAGATACACAGAATAGTCTAAACGCGCTGGAACAAAAATTATATGAAAATAAAGGAGGCGATTTTATGGGAATCTACGAAGAATTTTTTCATGAATATTTCTTCGATGAAAACGGTGCAATAGATCAGTATGCCTTTTTGAAACCCTCGGAAGAACATCCCGGAACTATCTTAGCTTTTGAGACCGGATATGGAGAAGGTTTCTATGCAAGTTACATCGCGTATGATAAAGATCAAGCACCTGTAAAGATAATAACTGAATTTATTGAAATAAGTTAATTAAAATTAATTATTTTTGATACGGAATTTTCGTATGTTATAAATTTTAAAACTAATATTAAAAACACAATGAATTTCTCATCAGAACAACCCAAAATTATCGTTGTAGGCAGTTCTTCCATAGATCTGGTTTTAGAAACAGAAAAGCTTCCTTTGCCTAATGAAACCGTTTTAGCTGTTAATTCAGATAGCTATTTTGGAGGAAAAGGAGCGAATCAGGCGGTGGGTACATCAAGGCTAGGAGCAAGTGTTTATTTTATAGGCTGCGTGGGAATGGATCCTCTCGGACAGCAGATCATGAGAAATCTTGTGAGCGAAAATGTAAACGTTGGTTTTGTACATGAAACTGATAAAGAAGCAACGGGCACAGCTTATGTAACTACCTGTAATGGAAATGCTGCGATTGTAGTAGTTCCTGCAGCCAACAAGTATCTTAATACATCACATATCGATGAGGCTGATAAATATTTTCACAGTGCGGACCTTGTACTTGTGCAGCTTGAAGTCTCTATGGAGGTTGTAGAATATACGGTAAAAAAGGCTAAGAGATATGGCAAAAAGGTAGGACTGTATGCTTCTCCTGCGATGAGAGTGAGTGATGAAATTTTAGCAAATGTTGATTTTATTGTAGCAAAAAGCAACGAGCTGTATATCATTTTTGGTGAAGAGAGAAGAGAAGAGGTTCTTACAAAATATTTCAATAAAGTTTTTGTAAGAGATGATACAAATTCAACTATTTACTTCGATGGCACGGAAATGAAGTATTACAGGAATGATAAAGATGAGACCGTCTATAAGATGGGAATGGGAGATGCATTTACTTCAGGGTTTGCAATTGCACTTTGCCATGGTAATACGATTGAAGAATGTGTGAAATTTGGAAATGAAGTTTCCTCAAGGGTTTCCGGAGGTAAAGGATCTCAAACAGGACTTCCCAGAATATCAGATTTCCTTTCTTAAAGTTATTTACGGCATATCAAAAGTTTAAAACTTAACATAAAAATATACCTAAAATGTCCACTTTTATAGTGGATTTTTTCTTTTATGATATGGAAAAACTAATATTTACCACAGAAGACCATGCATCCTTGGCTGTTCATCTATTTCAGCCTCAAAAAAATAATGGAAAACTCTTGTTGATTAATTCAGCGACAGGGGTAAAGCAACAGATTTATTTTTCTTTTGCCAGCTATTTTTCGGAGCAGGGATTTACTGTTATTACTTATGACTATAGGGGAATAGGACTTTCCAAGCCCAAAAATATGAAAGGTTTCTATGGTTCTATGCGGACATGGGGATCAAAGGATTATCGTGCATTAACACAGTATATCAAAGCAGAGTTTCCTGAATACAAAAAATATTGCTTAGGACATTCTGTCGGTGCATTGATTTTAGGAATGAACCCGGATTCCGAAATGTTTGATGAATTGATTTTTGTAGGAACACAGAATGCCTTTGTTGGTAACTTGAAGTGGAGAACGAAAATTGAAGCTTATCTCGGTTTTGGAATTGTACAACCAATAACCACTTCATTGTTAGGGTATTTTCCTGCCAGTTGGTTTGGACTGGGAGAAAGTCTTCCAAAAAATTGCGCATATGACTGGAGAACCTTAATTTTAAACAAGAAATCAACCAATAGATTGTTGGAAAAAATTGATGATTATTCTAAAAATCTGACACAAAAAGTATTTGTAATTCGGGCAGAGGATGATGTATGGCTTACGGAAAAAGGTGTGCAGAGTTTATTAAATAACACCTATCCTAATCTTAAACCTACTTACAGACTTGTAAAGACTTCCGAATCTGAGAAAAAAGAAATCGGACATGTCAACTTTTTTAGAAGCTATAATAGCAAGCTTTGGAATATTATTTTAAATGAACTGATAGATAAATGAAAAGTACAATTGACAACACGATAGAATTTGTAAAAGAAAAACTAGAAGGAGCAGAAGCGGGGCATGACTGGTTTCATATTGAAAGAGTATGGAAATTGTCCCGAAAAATTGCAGAAACAGAAAATTGTGATCAGGATGTGGTAGAATTATCTGCTCTTCTTCATGATATTGCTGATCCTAAATTTCACAACGGTGATGAAACGATTGCCCCGAAAATATCAAGAGAATTTCTTGAAGGGCAGCATGTTCCTGAAGAAAAAATTGAAAAGGTTTTATTTGTTATTGAAAATATCTCATTCAAAAACAGAGATCAGGCTCCGCTCAACCCACCCTTGGAACTTCAGATTGTACAGGACGCAGATCGTATTGATGCCATCGGAGCCATTGGAATTGCCCGCACTTTTAACTTTGGAGGATTCAAGAATAATCCGATGTATGACCCTGCAACTAAACCTAATCTAGGGATGTCTAAAGAAGAGTATAAAAAATCTAATGGGACGACCATCAACCACTTTTACGAAAAGTTGCTTCTTCTTAAAAATTTAATGAATACTGAACAAGGAAAGAAAATGGCCGAAGAAAGACATTTATATATGCTGAATTTCCTCGACCAGTTTTATAAAGAATGGAATGTGGATTAATCTTCTCTTCCAATTCTGAAATCAGTATCTTTGCCTTATGGAATTTTTCATTTTTGTTATCTTTTGGACTTGTGTACTCTCTCTGATTTTCTATAAAGTTAAATCAGGAAGGATTGCAAAATGGGCAAAATTGTTTAGAATTCTGACGGTAGTTTTTTCAATTTCATTTTTTGCTTATTGGTTTATCAAAAAAAGTGCTGTTGCATTTGTTGATAATTCTGTAGGACTTCAGGTAGTAAACAAGCTTCCTCAGACATTGGACTTTTATCTGATTAATGTAAATAAAGTTGATAAAAATATCACCCTTGTTCCAAAGCATATTGGTAAAATACGTCCGGAATATTACAGGATAGAATATCTGAAAATGGATAAGTCTGATGAGTATTGGGTTGCTGGATATCTGGGAAAAAAGAATCTCGTATATTTTTCACAGCATTCTGTTCCTAATAAAAATATTGATCAAATTGTAGAAGTACAGAATTATATTAATCAGAGCATGAAACTTTCTGATGCTGCTAAAAAACAGGTAGATGCCTATAATTATGAGAA
Organism: uncultured Chryseobacterium sp.; assembly: GCA_963518055.1. GTDB lineage: Bacteria > Bacteroidota > Bacteroidia > Flavobacteriales > Weeksellaceae > Chryseobacterium. Next base: position 115,171 of record CAUQIC010000002.1, on the reverse strand, counting down.
TACAAAATTAGGGATCTGGATTACTTTAGACTTTTTGCTTTTATTTCTTAATCTGGTACTTCTTTTGAGAAAAAATAAATGATTTTTCTATTATAGAAACAATGGGCACAATATAATTTCTTTTATATTGTGCCCATTGTTTATTATTTTTAGGGGTAATCTAAGATTTGCATAATTTGCTCTTTGCATTCTTCCGGACAACCTTTTACTAGCTTATCCTTGTTTTGTTTGCTGATTTGTTTTGGCTCCAGCCACTCTACTTTATTGGAGTTTAGACTGTGGTTATCATAAATTCTTTTTATAGTACTATTCTCATAAAAAGTATATTCATCACCCAGCCAGTTATTGGAGATACTTATTCTACAAATTTCCTTTTCCATACCATTAATTTTAAAAGCATATGTAATTAGTGAATTATAGTATGCCTAATGTATGGGTTTTTTTGGTATAAAAGTGTGTTTTTTGCTTTTATATGAACATTTTGACCTAAATGTGTCTTATTTTTTAGGATAGAATAATTAAGATAATTCCCTATTTTATATTAAAAAAGTGTTCCCGTACTTTCGGTTGCCATTTGTGGAATATGAATCTCGGTTTTCCAATCATCATTCAGTTTTTTGATAAAGTAAGCAGATAAAAGAGGAGATGCCTTCTCAATATTTTGATGTACAAAAAAATAGAGATTTTGTAATCCTTCTTTTTTCCATTTTGTTAAATGTTTTAACCAATCATCCAGCCTCTCATAATCACTTTCCGCATTAGCCCCTACGTAGCGGATGAATGCATTGGGAGTTGTAAGACGCATATGAAGCATATCTCTTCTTCCTGCAGTATCTACAATAATATTGGTAATATTATGAGCCTCAAAAAGATCACAGGTTGTATTGAGAATTTCCTCATCGGTAAACCACTCGGTATTTCTAAGCTCAATGGCGAGAGGCACTTCTTTAGGCCATTCTTTTACAAATTTTTCCAGTCTGTCATAATCTTTGGGTTTAAAGTTATCATGAAGTTGAAGAAAAGCCATTCCCAGTTTTTCATCAAAATTAATGACAGCAGAAGCGAAATGAGTCACCGGATCAGTAACGTCAATTAATCTTCTGAAATGTGAAACCGTGTTGGTGATTTTTGGGAAAAATTTAAAATGATCAGGAGTTTTCTCTTTCCATGTTTTGACCTGATCAGGAGTGGGCATTCCATAGAAGGTAGCGTTCAGTTCGATGGAGTTAAACTGTGTAGCATAATAAGTAAGCTCATCCTTCGTTCCTTTAGGATAAAATCCTTTAAGATCAGTTTTATTCCACTTTGCACATCCGATAGAGATATTTTCCAGTCCTTTTTTATTAAGATTCAAAATTTCTTTTGTTCTGGAGTGATCGTTAGGAAGAGTAAAATCAATTTTTGAAGGGTCTTCTACTTGTCCGAATTTCATATCTGTAATTTTGTAGTGTTAAACAATAAACACAAAGATAAACCAAAAAAATCATAGAAAGTTCTATGATTTTTAGTGAAAACAACTGTATTGAAACTAGCTATTTTTTGATTATTTTTTCTACCATCTGATTTTTTTTGGTGATGATCTTCATGATGTACACAGCACTTGGATAATTTGATAAATCGATTTTTATCATCGTCTTATTGAAATTCTGATCAAAAATAATTCGTTGTTGTGCATCCATAAGTTTGACATTTTTAATAGGGATATCCGCGTTAATCTGAAGAATGTCTTTTACAGGATTAGGAAAGAAATGAATTTGATTTATATTCGTTTTTGAAGGTGTACTGCGCAAAGCCGCCCCACAGTTAGTTGTGAATGTAGTATCTGGATACATAGCCTGAACATCACTTAACTGAGCATCATCCACACAAACTGATAAACTCGAGTTATTATTATTGAGATCAATAAATTCTTCTATAGAGCCATTTCTCAAATTGACAGACGTAAGATTTGACATATTCCATAGTGTGATTGCTTGAAGATGTGATAAGGTAGAAAAATTGAGTTCATTAATTTGAGAACAGTTATTAAGAAATACATTTTTTAAATGGGGAGTATTGGAGGTGTCTATTTGTGTAATCAGAGGTAAGGTGGAAAGTGACAAGGATTCTAAATTGGGGTTGCTTGAAATGTTAACAGAAGTAAGCTGGGTATTGTCTGAAAGGTTCAGCGACTGTAAAGCCGTACAGTCCTTAGTATTTAAAGCTGGTATTTTTGTTCCGTTGACAGTGATCTCTTTAAAGCCTGTACATTGCTTGATATTAATCTCTTCCAGATTAGGGCATGCACCGTCTGCAAGATTATAATCGATTGCCAAAACCCGTAAACCTGGACAATTTTCCAGATCTAGTTTTCTTAAATCTCCATTGTTATTAAATGTAAAACTGCTGAGCATAGGGCAATTTTTAGCGATTATATTCTGAAGATTTGCCTCTCCCTGAGTATTGTTAATAAGAGAGCGGTCTGTTTTTAAAGTGTGTAGATTAGATAGGTTACTTACGTTTACTGTAGGCATATAACCACAAGTGTTGGTGATATTAATATTTTCCAAGGCTTGTGCAGCACTAAAATTCACATTATTAGATATTTTCTGATTGAAAGCCTTTAGTATTTTAAGTTTTGGGAGACCCACAAGGTTTAATGAATTTACATTTCCAAAATATATACCGGAGTTAGTATAATATCCGGATCTGTTGTAGAAAGAGCAATCTAATTCTTCCAGATTAATAAGTCCTGCTGTACTGAAATCAATGATTTGGGTATTCAATCCCAGTATTTTTTTTAAAGATATACATCCGTTCAGATTTACTTTAGAGAAATAAGCTCCCGTAGAATAATAGTGATCTGTGTCTGCAATGATTTCCTGAAGATTCATACAGTTGTTGGCAATCAATTCAATATCTTGATTAGGAAGACTTGTAGATAAAGATGTTGAATAATTTCCCAATATTGATATTTTGGTTAGAGTATTCAGATTGGGAACGATAATTTTCTCTAAAAAATGACATGAATTAAATGTCAGAGTATTGATATTAGAATTTTGAATATACAGTTCTTTAAGTTCTGCAGAATTAATAAGGCCATTGCTGTTGATTTGCAGGCAATTTTTTATTGTTAAATTATTTTCAGGAGAATGCCATGGATTGCCGGTAGTCTGGTAGGCAATTATATCAGCAATATCCTCAACTCCTGAGCAATTATTAAAGCTAAGGTTAATCGGAGAAGCAATATATTGACCTCCTTGTGATAAATCATAATAAAATGGCCTTCCCTGAACTTTTTTGATTTTAGTGTTATTGGTAAAGCTGATATGAGCAGTTTTAGTGTTCCAGAAATAAAGCTCTTCAAGATTGGAGAAAAGTAAAGCATCTGAAATGCCATCAGGCAGATGGTTATTATAATAGACTGTTTTTATATTGCCAGGGTCACTCGTATTGCCTGCAGGATCAATATACATCTGATTAGAGTCAATCTTAATATGCAGGACTTTAACTCGTAGTGCTTCCGAAAGTTGAATTTCCCCGTCTCCATTGTTATCTATAGCAATAGAATTTCCATTAAAGTCTTGTGCAATCTGATTCGTTGAATTTGAACTTAAAAGAAGTGCTTTAAATTTTACATCTGTAAAACTAAGATTCTGAGAGTAAGCCATAGATGCATAGCTTACCCATAGGGTAAATAAAATTTTTTTCATTTTTGAGTTTTTTTGTACAATCAGTTTTTAGGAATTAGCTTTTTAGGCTAAAACTCTGATAATGCGAATATAATGATTTTTTTGAATAGTAGTTATGACGTTTTTTTTGAATTTATTGATAAATGAAGCCGACTTGGCGCCTTTTTAAAAAGGGTAAGCCTGAATGTTTTCAACAAATATTATTTAAACCCGCTCTGTTATTGGTATTAAGTTTTTTTTAAGGAAATGTTAAACATTCTGTTACATAATGTTAATTTTATGTTACCACACTTCATATTTACTACTTCTAATTTTACGCCAAGTTTTGTAGCAATAAAAATATGAAGAAAAAAATTATCTGTGCCTTTGCTTTATTATCTTTTGGGTTTGCATTTTCACAGGAGACCAGCTCTAAAATTTTTGGAAGATTAAAAGGAATTTCTTCCGAAGTAACGGTAAAGGTAGTACACGTTCCTACCAATAGTACCTTTGAAACCAAAAGTAATAACAAGGGGCAGTTCAGTTTAAATAACCTTCAGCCGGGTGGGCCTTATACTATTGAGATTTTAGATGGATCACAGGTTCTTTACGAAAATACTAATATACAACTTTCTCTAGGGAATAATGACCTCCCTGTAGTAGAATTAGGCAGTAAAGAAAAGACGATTGATGAGGTGAAAATCACTTCTAAAAGGACTACGGTAAAAAATGGAGTAGGAATCAGCCAGGCACAAATATCCGGACTTCCTAACATCAATAGAGGAATTCAGGATGTTACGAAATTAGTGCCTCAGAGTGCCAACAACTCTTTTAACGGAACCAACTTCCGTTATAATAACGTAACTATTGACGGATCTATTAATAATGATGCAATTGGTTTCAGCCCTTCTTTGGGTGGTCAGACCGGTACTTCCGGGATGCCGGGAAGCAGTACGCGTTCCAATTCTATAAGTTTGGATGCTATTCAGGATGTGCAGGTGTATATTGCTCCTTATGATGTGAAATTGGGGAATTTCCTTGGAGGAAGCATTAACGCAGTGACCCGAAGCGGAAGTAATGATGTGACAGGATCATTGTATGTATACGGAAGGAATGCCGCTATTACAGGTAATAATAGAGTAGGAGACAATTCTAAGATGCCTAAGGATTTTTCAGATTTCATTTATGGAGGAAGAGTAGGATTGCCGGTAGTAAAAGATAAAGTATTCTTATTTACCAATCTGGAATATACCAAGAGAACAGACCCTGTATTCTACAATGCAAATGATCCTAATGCCCTGGTAAATGAAACGGTTGCACAACAAATTTCAGATTTTGTAAAAAATAAATATGGTTTTAATGTAGGAAGTTTTAACCAGTATAATAATTTTTCAGAAAGTTCCAAACTTTTCAATAAACTAGATTGGAAGATCAACGATAAACATACTTTATCCATAAAGAATAACACGGTATTCTCTCAGGCTTCTAACCTTGAAAGAGATGGTGCCAATTTCAGATTTGCAAGTATGGATTTTGTTCAGAAGAATACAGCATCTACCACTACACTAGAACTGAAAAGCCGTTTTAATGATAAATGGAGTAATAATTTTGTGGCAGGATATTCTTCTATCCATGATTACAGAGATCCTACTTCCGGAAATGCTATGTTTCCACAGGTAGAAATCAGCTATAATGGAGGAACAATTTTGTTAGGGAATGATAGAGAAGCTACTGTTTTCAACATGAAACAGAAGACCTTTGAAATTACTGATAACCTTACTTATAAAACCGGAAATCATACTTTCTTATTAGGAACTCATAATGAATTGTATAATATCAATTATGGTTTTGTAAATGCTTTAAACGGGAGAATATCTTATAAAAATTTAAATGATTTCTATAGTGGGACTCCTGCCAGAATAAGAGGAACTTATCCTTTCAATGGAGATAGCAGGCAAACACTTTTCGACAACCCTTATGCTCAATATAAAGTAAATCTTCTTTCATTGTATTTACAAGATGAGATCAATTGGGGAAGAGTACGACTTTCACCGGGAATTAGAGTAGACTATACCGACTTACCTAATAAGCCACAATTAAGCCCGCTTGTTAATAACTCCCCTCAGGACCCTAATTTCGGAAATACCTATACATACACTCCATTAAGTCAGCTTACCAATAATTATCTTAACAAACCCACTTTATCTCCAAGACTTGGATTTACCATTGATGTTACGGAAGACAGATCTATGGTATTGAGAGGAGGTTCCGGTATCTTTGTAGGAAGAATCCCGTTCGCGTGGTTAGGATATGCTTATTATAATGATGGAGTTGGATTTGGAAGTTATGATTATAATGGTCCAACAGCAGCTCAGCTTGCTACCAATGGAGATCCTTTGATCGGCTCCAATTTCTCAAAATGGCAGAATTCTTCAAAAGTACAGGTAGACCTTATTGATAATAATTTTAAAATGCCAAGAGTATGGAGAAGTTCCCTTGCTTTTGATTATACTCTGAAAGGATATAAACTTACTTTAGAAGGTATCTATACAAAAGTATTGTATGATCTGAAGTTTCAGCAGGTTAATAAAACGGATAACGTGACGTATTATAGCTATGACGTCAATCATGAGATGCCAATCTATACGACTAATATCAATAGTAATTTCTCTAATGCTTATCTTCTTTCTAACACTAAAGAAGGATATCGCTATAATCTGACAGCACAGTTATCGAAATCATATAATTTTGGATTTAATTTCTTCGTTGCCTATACTTACGGAGATGCTAAAGATATTACCAACGGGATCAGAAACTCAATGGAAAGTAACTGGCAGATGAATCAATCTCTGACTCCGAATGATCCTAAATTAACCACTTCCAACTTTGCCATCAAAAACAGAGTGGTAGCAAATCTTGGATATGCATTCGATATTTCTAAATCCAATAGATTATACACGAATGTATATTTTAATGCACAATCAGGAAATCCTTTTAGCTGGGGATTCATAAATAGTACCATTGCCAATACAGGGCAGGCTGCAGGTCTTGCTTACATCTTTAAAGATGCTGCTGAAGCTGCGAAATATATTGTTCCTATAAAAGATGGAGCAGGAAATGTTTTGGTATCCGCTCAACAACAGATTGCAGATTACGAAAGCTTTGTTAATAATAATGATTACTTAAAATCAAGAAGAGGTAAGTTCACCGAAAGAAATGGTGATGTTACTCCTTGGAATATTCAGGCTGATATCAGAATCATGGACGAAATCAAACTGAGTGAGAAATCAAAAAATACGTTACAGATTTCTTTAAGTATCATCAATTTCACCAATTTATTAAATAAAGATTGGGGCAAAGTATATTTCGTACCCAATACCTTCAACTCTACAGCGAGCGTAGGATTGACGAAGGTGGGAAATGTTGCTACAGGTCAGCCTTCAGCCGGAGACCCAACGTACAACTTTAAAACGCCCGGGTTACCGTATACTATCGATCAGTTTGCATCGAGGTTCCAGGCACAGTTGGGAATCAGGTACAATTTTTAATTACGGTTTTTATTTTACTTCAATACAATTCTTTTTTATAGGCTCGGGTTTTCTTCCCGGGCCTTTTTTATAAATGAAGATGAATGATTGTTTTAGTTATTTAGATGGTAGAATAAATTTGTATTTATAAAGAATAGTGAATCTATTACATATTCAATAAAAATGGTTTTAGCCAAAACATATTAATATTTAACAGAAAATTACTCTCAATACAAATTATGTACAAAAGAAATTTGTGGACTGTTAATAAATATAAAAACGAATTCTTGAAGGAAAATGATTATGGTAGGAAGAGGTTTATGTGGAAAACAGAAAAGCACACCTTGCGGCATGCTTTTGTTAATATGATGTATTTATTATTTGATCCTAAGCTTCACAGCTTGAACATGATACGAAGTTGACCATCATTTCTTTTGAAACAGAAGAACTTCTTTGATAATAAAGTGTTTTTACTCCTTTTTTCCAAGCCTCAATATATAGATAATTTACATCTTTTACCGGCATTGTAGAAGGTATTTGAAGGTTCAATGATTGAGCCTGGTCAATATACTGTTGTCTTTGTGCAGCCTGAGAAATAACTTCCATTGGAGAAATTTCCTTGAATGTTTTGAATACTGCTTTCTCTTCAGGAGTAAGCTCATTCAGGTGCTGTACAGAACCATGGTTCAACATGATTGTTCTCCATGTTTCTTCGTTATCCAATCCTTTTTCTTCTAATAATTTTGCCAGATATTTGTTCTTACGCATAAAGTTTCCTTTAGCAAGACCTGCTTTATAATAGTTGGAAGAGAAAGGCTCAATTCCCGGAGAGGTTTGTCCTAAGATGGCAGAACTTGAAGTGGTAGGAGCAATAGCCATTGTAGTGGTATTTCTTAATCCATATCCTTTCAATACTTCCGGTTCTCCGTATATATTAGCAAGCTCTCTTGAAGCTTGTTCAGCCTGTTCTTTGATATGTCTGAATGCTCTTGCGTTGAACTGAGTTGCCTCAAAGCTTTCAAACGGAATCATATTTTTCTGTAAATAAGAATGGTACCCTAAAACACCTAATCCAAGCGCTCTGTGTCTCATAGCAAAGGTTCTCGCTCCCTGTAGGTAGTAATTTCCTTCAGTTTTATCAATAAATTCAGATAAAACAGCATCCAGGAAGTATACTGCTAACTTTACTGCATCTGTATCTTTCCACTCGTCATAAAGCTCAAGGTTCATTGACGAAAGACAGCAGATGAAAGATTCTTCCATAGTAGAAGGAAGCATGATTTCAGAACACAGATTACTTGCATTCACCGTCATCCCCAGATCTTTATAAACCTGTGGTTTATTTCTGTTAACATTGTCTGTAAAGAAAATATATGGAAGTCCTTTCTGTTGGCGGCTCTCTAAAACTCTTGCCCAAATTTTACGTTTTTCCATATCTCCATCGATCATATCCTGCATCCAGTAATCTGGCACACATACTCCCGTAAAAAGATTCTGGATCGGGCTACCGATATCTTTGATGGATAAAAACTCTTCGATATCTCCGTGGTCGATATCTAAATAAGCTGCAAAAGCACCTCTTCTTACGCCTCCTTGAGATACTACATCCATTGCCGTATCAAAAAGCTTCATGAATGAAACTGCTCCGGAAGACTTTCCGTTATCTGTTACAGCTGTACCTCTATTTCTTAGTTCTCCAAAATATCCTGAAGTTCCACCACCAATTTTTGTCTGCATAATAACTTCACCCATTTTGTGAGTGATTCCTTCAATACTATCCGGAATGTGGGCGTTGAAACATGAAATAGGAAGTCCTCTTTGTGTTCCCATATTGGCCCATACAGGAGATGAGAAGCTGATCCATCCTTTTGTGATCATTTCCTTAAAAGCTACCTGAAGCTCAGGTTTGTATAGTCTTTTTGCAGCAGCGGTGGTAATTCTGTCGATAGCTCCGTCTACCGTTTCACCTTTCAATAGATATCCTCTGTTCAGCATTTGCTCAGACTCTTCATTGAGCCACCATATATTTGAATTTTGCTCTTCCATAGATGTTATATTTTCGAATTCCGGAATGGGATTATCACTCCGGAATTTTGTTTTTTTATATTATTGATTGTAAAAATTCTACTTTGTGGGAATCGTTTAGCCCACTTTCATCTCTTAATCTTTGAAATTCCTTAAAAGATGGTACATTCAAAACTTCATGCTGAACTTCTTCGTTGATGTAGTTTGAATAATGCAAAAATGTAACACCGTCTTCTTTTGCATATACTTTATATTCAAAAGTGGATTGATCTAAATTTTTAAAATCATCCAAAAACTTTTGAATATTAGTTTTGTTGGCAGGAACAAATTCAGGTTTTACCGTGTAAGTTACGATTACATTGATCATTTTTTGTGTTTGTTTTTATGTTTAAAAGCGTACTGTCATTCTGTGAATCAAAGAATCTATTGTGTTTTAGATTTTTCAATATGTTTTTGAATTACATTTGATGTGTATTCACAATGGCAAGACGCTAATAGTATATGTTATTAAAACAAATCGTTTGCTGTAATACTCTTATCATGTTTTGTGTAATCTACAGGTCTTTTTGCAAAGAAATCATCTAATGAATTTGCAAAAACTTCTTCCTCGAACCATACCATTGGTTTGTATTGCTCAGGAGTAACGTTATATCTTGTTTTCATATTGATTTTCTTTAAACTGTCATCTACACGATATTTCATGAAGTTTAATAAATCTTCTTTAGATACATTATCGATTTCACCCAATTCAAATATCCAGCTAAGAATATCACCTTCTCTAGCTATAGATTCGTCTACTAGAGTATAGATGTCTTCAATATCGCTGTCTGTTAAAAGATCAGGTTGTTCTTCACGGATTTTGTTGATCAGATAGATTCCTGCATTGGCGTGAATTTGTTCATCTACCGAAGTCCATGCAATGATATTGGAAACATTCTTCATAAATCCTTTAAATCTGGTGAAAGAAAGGATGATGGCAAATTGAGAGAAAAGAGAAACATTTTCTACCAGAATACTGAATAGCAATAATGCAGAAACGTATTCTTTAGGAGTTGCAGAGTTGGCATGTTTTAAGGCATTTCCAAGAAACTCAATTCTTCCTTTTACAGCAGGAATTTCAATAACGTTAAGAAATTCATCATTATATCCTAATACTTCCAGTAAACGGGAATATGCTTCAGAATGACGAAACTCGCATTCTGCGAAAGTAGATCCTAATCCATTAAATTCCGGTTTGGGAAGGTGGTTGTATAAATTTCCCCAGAATGTCTTTACAGACACCTCGATCTGTGCAATGGCTAACAGCGCATTTTTCACAGCATGCTTCTCATGTGGTTCCAACTGCGAATGAAAATCTTGTACATCTGCAGTAAAGTCCACTTCCGAATGTACCCAGAACGATTTGTTGATTGCCTCTACAAATTGAAGAACCTCCGGGTATTCAAATGGCTTGTAACTTACTCTCTTATCAAAAATTCCCATATTAAAATAACTTTATAATTAAATAATTCAGATCTCTGTGGATAACGCTTAGAAAATGTGTAACTTTTTGTTTTTGTGATGGTTGTGAATTTAAGTTATTCACATTCTAAGTTTGTGTTTCTGATCAGAATCTAAATACAAAGTTCGAAAAAAAGAACTGATTTTGAAAGAGGTAAATACTAATCGACTGACTTTTAGCCGTAAAAGTTTTCCACATTTACATGAAACAGCCTCGAATAATAGCCTGAACAGCTATATGGAGGATAAATAGATGGAAAACTAAAGTTACAGTTAAACAAAATAATATAAAGTGCTTTAAATAATGGATAAAATCATTAAACAAAAAAATATTTGAATAAATTTTTATTCTTGTAACAATTTGAAAATATCATCTACTTATTGGGTATAAAACATACATCACTTAATGTTAGTAATTCAGGATTTACATAAGTCATACGATACAGGGAAAAGCAAACTCCATGTTCTTAAAGGAATTAATCTGGATATTTCAGAAGGAGAATTTGTTTCTATCATGGGAAGTTCCGGTTCGGGGAAGTCCACTCTTCTTAATATCATTGGTATCCTGGATGAAAAAGACTCCGGAACCTACGAATTGGATGGAGTTCCAATCGAACATTTATCTGAAGTAAAGGCTGCAGAATACAGGAGCCGATTTCTAGGATTTATTTTCCAATCCTTTAATCTTATCAATTATAAGACTGCTTTAGAAAACGTAGCACTTCCTTTATACTATCAAGACGTACCAAGAAAAGAACGAAATCTGAAAGCGATGGAATACCTGGAAAAAGTAGGCCTTGCACAATGGGCGAATCACCTTCCAAGTGAACTTTCAGGGGGACAAAAGCAGAGGGTCGCTATTGCAAGAGCCTTGATTACTAATCCAAAAGTAGTATTAGCGGATGAACCTACCGGAGCACTGGATTCTAAAACTACCCACGATATTATGAAACTTCTTCAGGATATTAATAATGAAGGGAAAACAATTATTGTGGTAACTCATGAACCCGATGTTGCAGCACAGACCAAAAGAAATGTAGTGTTGAAAGACGGTATCATTGAAAGTGATGAGTTTATTAAGCAGATTGTTTTATAAGTTAATTTGAGAATAAGATAATTTGAAAATTTATTGACACTATCTTTAAATTTTTCAATCTTTTTAATACCAATAAAAATGTTTGACCTAGATCGTTGGCAGGAAATATTCAGTTCTATCCGTAGTAATGTACTTCGGACAGTACTCTCAGGATTTACGGTGGCCTTGGGATTGTTTATTTTCATTGTTCTTTTTGGAATTGGAAAAGGGCTGCAGAATGCTTTTTCTGAAGGGTTTTCCGGTGATGCTAAAAACCTTATTTCCATTACTACAGGAAAAACAACACTGGCTTATAAAGGATTACAGTCTGACCGTACGGTTACCATGAATAACAATGATTATGATTTCTTAATCAATGAAAATAAAAAAAATGTAGGAGCTTCCAGTCCCCGGTATAATGCCAATATGATGGTGAAATACGGAAAAGAGAGTGGGATGTATCAAATACATGGAGCAGAGCCCGGTGAACAGGTAATTGAAAATAGAAAGGTAATTGACGGACGTTATCTTTCTCCCAGAGATCTGGATCAAAAGCAAAATGTAGCGGTAATCGGTAGAATGGTACAACGTGATTTGATTAAGAATGGAAGCCCAGTGGGTAAAGATCTGGATATCAATGGAACCATGTTTAAAGTGGTGGGTGTATTTTCTGATGATGGTGGAGATTGGGATGAAAGGCATATTACTGTTCCTATTACAACGTTGCAACAGATGAAAAAAGGATCTGATACGGTAAGTATAGCCTATATTTCATACAGCGATAAACTTACTCCTCAGGAAGCTATTAAATACGGAGATGAGCTGAAGGATAAATTAAAATCAAGAAAAAGTGTTTCGCCGGATGATGAAAATGGAATTCGTGTTTGGAATAATGCTAAAAATATGAATGATACCTTTACTTTTATGGCAGTTCTTACGGCTATTGTAGGGTTTATAGGTATGGGAACATTATTAGCGGGAATTATCGGAATCAGCAACATCATGGTGTATATTGTAAAAGAAAGAACTAAAGAAATCGGAGTAAGAAAAGCCATTGGTGCAAAACCAAGAGGTATTGTTGCTTTGATTGTTCAGGAGAGTGTTGTAATTACAGTTATTTCCGGGCTTATTGGAGTTGGAATTGGTGTATTAACATTAAACCTTATCGGAGACAGACTTGAAGAATTTTTTATTAAAAGCCCAAGCGTAGGCTGGGGTGAAATTATAATGGCATTTGTTGCATTAATTTTTTCAGGATTGATTGCAGGATTTGTTCCGGCATACAGAGCTTCAAAGATTAAGCCGATTGAAGCGTTGAGAACAGAATAATAATTTATAATTGAAAAGAAGTGAATATCATATTTAAAAAAGATACTTGGCAGGAGATCTATTATTCATTGAGGAATAATAAGCTTCGAACATTTCTTACCATGATTGGTGTAGGATGGGGGATGTTTTTATATGTAAGCCTTCTTGGAGCTGCAAAAGGAATGGAGAATGGTTTTGATAAATTATTTTCCGGCTTTGCAACAAATTCAATTTTCTTGTGGGCTCAGAAAACGTCTATTCCTTACGAAGGATTTCCCAAGGGGAGAGAGGTTCATCTACAGCTTTCTGATATGGAAATGCTGAAAAGAAAAGTAACAGCAATAGATTATATATCACCACAAAATGCAAGAGGAAGTTTCACTGGGACACCCGGTGAGGCAATGTCAAGAAACGGTAAAAATGGAACCTACTCTCTTACAGGAGATTATTCTGTAGGGAATAAGATTTCAGAAAAGAAACTTATTTTCGGACGCTACATCAATGATGCAGATGTTTCAGGAAATAAAAACGTAGTCGTAATCGGAGAAGAAATTTATAAAAACTTTTTTGACTCAAAGAAAAAAGAAAACCCGATTGGGAAGCCCATTAATATAAAAGGAATTTTCTTTAATGTAATTGGTGTTTTCAGAGTAAAAAAAGGGGGTGGTTTTGAAAATGATCAGACTGCATTTATTCCTTTGTCAACCTATACTAAAATGTATAATGCAGGAGAGCAGATTGATATGTTTGCAATCGTAAGTAAGCCTAACGCAAATGTAAATGCCGTAGAGCAGGATGTAAAGCAGGTATTAAAATCTAAAAATAAAATATCTCCTGAAGACACGAATGCTTTTGGTAGTTTCAATTTAGGAAAAGAGTTTAAAAAGCTGACAGGTTTCCTTACCGGAATGCAGTTGTTAACCATTATTGTTGGTACGCTGACCATTCTTGCAGGAGTCATTGCTATCTCTAATATCCTATTGATTACAGTGAAAGAAAGAACAAAAGAAATAGGAATCCGAAGAGCATTGGGAGCAAAGCCATCTGAAGTGAGAAATCAGATCTTATTGGAAAGTGTTGTGATTACGCTCTCCTCGGGATTATTAGGCTTTATGTTTGGGATTTTTGTACTGATGATTTTAAATGCAGTCACACAGGGACAAGATGCTTTTCCTTTCTATAATCCGACGGTAAACTATGGAAATGTTTTTGCCGCAATGGCCGTAATGGTAATTTTAGGATTGGTAATCGGGATGATCCCTGCACAGAGAGCAGTAAAGATCAGACCAATTGAAGCATTAAGAACAGAATAATTAATTTTCAATATTTTAAAAAATAAACTATACAACTATACATATGAAAAAGAAATTCACTTGGAAAAAAGCCATTTACATAGTGTTGGGGCTTTTATTTGCAGTGGCATTGTTCTCAGGGATTGGCTATCTTATAAAATCAAACTCTCAGGAGGGCGAAGCTTTCCTTACCCGTAAACCTAGTGTTCAGAATATGGATGATAAGGTAATGGCTACTGGAAAAATTGTTCCGAAAGAAGAAATTGAAATCAAGCCCAATATTACCGGTATTATCGATAAAATTTTAGTAAAAGAAGGAGATAAAGTAGAAATAGGTCAGCTTATTGCTACTGTGAAAATTGTTCCTAGTATTTCGGAAGTAAATGCTGCCCAGCAGGAAGTTCAGAATGCGCAGCTGCAGATTAATAATGCCCAAATGAATGTAGGCAATATGCAGAAACAGTATGATATGCAGGAAAGACTTTACAAACAAGGAGTAGTTTCTAAACAGGATTATCTTAATTCACAACAACAGCTGTTTTCTCAACAGCAAACTCTGAAGAATTCTCAACAGCAGTTGAATACGGCTCAAAAAAGACTACAGATTGCAAAAACCGGAGCGACTCCTGAACTTCAGGGACAAGGTTTAGCTACGACGCAAATTCGTTCCAAGGCTTCAGGAACAGTTCTTGAAGTTCCGGTAAAACTTGGAAGTCAGGTGATTGAAGCAAATAACTTTAATGCCGGAACGACTATCTGTTCTGTAGCAGACTTAAACTCTTTGATCTTTAAAGGGGAAATTGACGAAGCTCAGGCAGGAAAATTAAGCCAAGGGATGGATATGAATATCGTAATCGGTGCATTACAGAATAAAACTTTCCCGGGAAAATTAACGATGATTGCTCCGAAAGGAAAAGATAATGCAGGAACCATCAAGTTTCCGGTAGAAGGTAATGTTGAAAATCCTAATAACGAATATATCAGAGCCGGGTTTTCAGCGAATGGTGAAATTGTCTTAAACTCTCAAAAGAATGCATTATTATTGGACGAATCATTAGTTCAGTATGAAAAGAAGCAAGGGAAAGATATTCCTTTTGTAGAAGTAAAACAAAATGATGGGAAGTTTAAAAAAGTATATGTAAAACTTGGAGCTAGTGATGGTATAAACGTTCAGGTTCTTCCTGGATCAAATATTACGAAAGATACCGATGTGAAAGTTTGGAATCCGTCAGATAAAGATAAAGAAGAGTTAAAAGAAAAAGGAAAGAAAAAATAATAAACTAACACTATAAGTTTTTTAAACTGTAGAATCCCGGAGACTATTCTTCGGGATTTTTTTATTGTATTATCATAGATTCATTTTTTTATCAAATGATGTAATATATTAGATGTTTAAAATGTCTTAATTTTAATTCAAACTCTAAACCATGAAGAAAAGCTATCTGATTCTTTTTATTTTTATCATTGCAAAATTTGTTCTTCAGTATTCGCTGATCAGCCCTGAATATGAATTGCAGCGTGACGAATATCTACATCTTGATCAGGCTAATCATCTTGCATGGGGATATTTGTCTGTTCCTCCTGTCAGTTCATGGTTCTCTTTATTGATAAAGATGTTAGGAAATTCCGTATTCTGGGTGAAGTTTTTTCCCGCTTTATTTGGAGCATTAACCATTCTTGTCGTCTGGAAAGCCATAGAAGAATTGAAGGGAGGTCTTTTCGCTTGTCTGCTTGCCTCGCTGGGATTATTATTTTCAGTACTGCTTCGTTTGAATATGCTGTACCAACCCAATTCTCTGGATATACTTTTGTGGACGCTCTTTTTTTATATTCTGATAAAATATGTCAACACAGAAAAAGTAAAATGGTTGTATCTGGGAGGTATAGTCTTTGGAATAGGAATTTTAAATAAATATAATATTATGTTCCTTGCATTGGGTTTTCTTCCTGGAATTTTGATGACAAGACAAAGAAAGATTTTTACAAATCTTCATTTATATTGGGCAGGACTTTTAACCTTCGTAATTGTTTCTCCTAATCTTTTCTGGCAGTATTCTAACGGCTTTCCTGTTATTCATCACATGAAAGAGCTT
This sequence comes from uncultured Chryseobacterium sp., assembly GCA_963518055.1. Classification (GTDB taxonomy): domain Bacteria; phylum Bacteroidota; class Bacteroidia; order Flavobacteriales; family Weeksellaceae; genus Chryseobacterium. The sequence continues at coordinate 98,701 of CAUQIC010000002.1, read as the reverse complement.
TCTGAGACCCAATTGGTCAATGTCAGCAGATTCGATTTTGTAAAATCCCAATTTCTGTTCTTTATCGGAGTTGCTTTTGTAATCCTATTTAGCTTTTACGCTTTGCTGTTTTATAAGCCTTTTCAAAAATATCGATTTTTCTTTTGGGGATATGTGATAACCATAGGCCTGTTTATCTTTTTTAAAGCTAAGAATTATTATGCTATTGGACTTTATCCTATTTACGTTGGCTTTGGCTCCGTGTATTTAGAACATGTTTTAAAGAATGGTTGGAAGAAATATCTTAAGCCGGTCTGTATTCTGCATCCTATAATCTTATTTTTTCCTCTTTACAATGTTGCATTTCCTAATAAAAGCCCTGAATTTATTGTTAGTCATCCGGAATTCTATAAAAGGATTGGAGATCTGCGTTGGGAAGATGGTAAAGATCATTCACTGCCTCAGGATTTTGCAGATATGCTGGGGTGGAAAGAATTGGCTCAAAAAGTAGATAAAGAATATTCCCAATTATCAAAATCCGGAAATACGCTAGTGCTTTGCGATAATTATGGGCAGGCAGGAGCCATTAACTATTACTCAACACTAGGGATAAAAGCAGTGTCATTCAATGCAGACTATATTAATTGGTTTAATTTAAGCAAAAAATATAAAAACTTAATCCGAGTAAAAGATCGTCCTGAAGATGAGCTTCAGAAAACAGGTGCTTTTTTTGAAAATTCTTTATTGGCAGGCTCTGTTACCAATCCGTATGCAAGAGAAAAAGGAACGGTCATTTTTAGCTTTGCAGATGCGAAAATAGATATCCGTAAGAGAATACGGGATGAAATTCACAAAATGAAAAGTAAATATTAATAAGATTCAGATATAAATAAAAACATTATTGCAACAATATTGCAATAATGTTTTTTTATTTTACCTTTGTACTTTCAAGTACCAAGTAAAAAATGGAAAATAAAAATTTTGATGTTATCATCATAGGAGGAAGTTATGCCGGGTTGTCTGCAGGGATGGCTTTAGGAAGATCATTAAGAGATGTTTTAATTGTTGATAGTGGAAAACCCTGTAATAAACAGACTCCACATTCGCATAATTTTATTACTCAAGACGGGAAAACTCCTCATGAGATTTCTAATATAGCGAGAGAACAAGTGGCAAAATATAAGACTATACGATTTTATAACGGAACCATTGTGAAAACAAAAAGAAATTCTGAAGGTTTTGAAGTGGAAACCTCTAGTCATGAAATATTTTATGCGAAAAAGCTCATCTTGGCTTCGGGGATAAAAGATATAATGCCCAATATTCCGGGGTTTAAAGAATGTTGGGGAATTTCCGTATTGCACTGCCCATACTGCCATGGGTATGAGGTGAAAAATGAAACCACAGGAATTCTTTCCGATGGAGATATCGCCTATGACTTTTCAAAACTTGTTTTTAATATGACTAAAGATCTGACATTACTGACTAATGGAAAATCGGTGCTGAATGATGGGCAAATTGAAAAATTAAATCAAAATAAAATCAATCTTAACGAAGATGAAATTGAAAGAATAGAACATCAAAATGGGTATATTCAGAAAATCATATTTAAGAACGGCAAATCCTTCCCATTGAGCGCATTATATGCTAAGGTTCCTTTTGAACAAAATATCAATGTTTCAGAAGACTTAGGCTGTGAAATAACAGAACAAGGTTTTATTAAGGTGGATTTTATGCAGAAAACAAATGTCCCGGGAGTTTTTGCCTGTGGAGATAATGCAACCATGATGAGATCTGTAGCTAACGCCGTTGCACAAGGAAATTTTGCCGGCGCTATGGCGAATAAGGAGCTTTCAGAAGAAGCTTTTTAAACAATTATTCAGATATATTAATGAAAGGTTAAAGCCTCAGTTTTAGTTTTAAATTTTAGGTCTTTAGCTTTCAAAAATCATTTTTTCAATGCTAAAATCTCGACGAAAAATCCGTACATTTGGAGTGAAAAACTTCAAAAACTAAAAGTAAAATGGATATTATTTTCGACCTGATTGAAAAAGAAAGACAAAGACAAACCCATGGGCTGGAGCTTATCGCATCAGAAAATTTTGTTTCTGAGAATGTGATGAAAGCAATGGGAAGTGTACTGACAAATAAATATGCTGAAGGATATCCCGGGAAGAGATATTACGGAGGATGTGAAGTAGTAGATGAGGTTGAAACATTAGCTATCAACAGAGCAAAAGAGCTTTTCGGAGTAGATTATGTGAATGTGCAGCCACATTCCGGTTCTCAAGCCAATGCAGCAATTTACCTTGCCGTTTTGAAAGCAGGAGATAAAATTATGGGAATGGATCTTTCAATGGGAGGGCACCTTACGCATGGTTCTGCGGTTAACTTTTCCGGGATTCAATACGAAGTAGTTTCTTACGGAGTAGAAAAAGAAACAGGTCTTATTGATTATAACCAAATGAGAGAAGTCGCTTTAAGAGAAAGGCCAAAAATGATGATTGCCGGTTTCTCTGCGTATTCAAGAGATCTTGATTATGCTAAATTCAGAGAAATTGCAGACGAAATCGGTGCAACACTTTGGGCTGATATAGCACACCCTGCAGGGTTAGTAGCTAAAGGATTATTAAATTCACCATTTGAACATTGCCATGTAGTGACAACCACAACTCACAAGACCTTAAGAGGTCCTAGAGGAGGAATGATTATGATGGGTAAAGATTTCGAAAATACATATGGTCACAAGACTCCAAAAGGAGAAATCAAAATGATGAGCCAAGTATTAGATGGAGCTGTATTCCCAGGAATTCAGGGAGGGCCATTAGAACATGTAATTGCCGGTAAAGCAGTAGCTTTCGGGGAAGCTTTGGACGGTCAGTTTGAAACCTATGCAAAGCAGGTTAAATCCAATGCTCAGGCATTATCAAAAGCAATGATCGACAGAGGTTTTGATATTGTAAGTGGAGGAACAGATAATCACTTGATGTTGGTAGATCTTAGAAACAAAGGAGTAAACGGTAAAGAAACTGAAAAAGCATTAGTACTTGCTGATATTACTTGTAACAAAAACATGGTTCCTTTCGATGACAAATCTCCGTTTACTACATCCGGTATCAGATTAGGAACAGCGGCCATCACTACCAGAGGTCTTAAAGAAAATGATATGGATACGATTGCAGGACTGATCTCTGATGTTGTAGATAATATCAAAAATGAAGAAGTTCTTGCTTCCGTAAGAAAGAATGTGAATGAGCTAATGGAAGGTAAGGCTTTATTTAACTATTAATAGAGATTATTATACAATATAAAGAATGGGCTAAAACGCTCATTCTTTTTTTATATACATGGAAAAAAAATCTTTTACTTTTGATGAGATTAAGCAGAAACTGGTCAATTATTGTGTTTATCAGGATCGATGTCATGCGGAAATAGAGCAGAAAATGAGAGAATTTTTACTCATTGAAGAGGCGAAAGAAGAAATTATTCTATATCTTTTGAAAGAAAATTATCTAAATGAAGAGCGATTTACACGAAGCTATATCAGAGGGAAATTCTATATCAAACATTGGGGAAAAAATAAGATCAGAATGCATTTGAAACAGAAGCAAATCTCTGAAAAACTGATAAATATGTGCTTTGATGAGATCCATGAAGATGACTATCTAAAAACGATCACAAAAATTTATGAGGACTACTTTTCTAAGCAAAAAGGGATGCAGGAATATCAAAAAAAATCAAAGACCATAAAATATCTCATGAGCAGAGGTTTTGAATATGAGAAAATAAATGATATTTTTGACTGAAAATAAATAACTACACAAAAAGCTTGAAAGAAGATAAGATTTGGTTATCACCTCCACATATGGGAGGAAATGAATTGAAATATATTCAGGATGCATTTGATACAAACTGGATTTCTCAGTATGGATCGAATATAGATGAATTTGAAAAAGTACTTGAAAACTCTCTTGGAAATAATTCATTTGTCACGGCTTTGTCTTCCGGTACGGCAGCAATACACCTTGCCTTGAGGTTGTTGAATGTTGAGGAAGGTGATTTTGTCATATGCCAATCATTTACTTTTGTCGCTTCTGCGAATCCTATTCTTTATCAGAAAGCAATACCTGTTTTTGTTGATAGTGAAACTTCTACCTGGAATCTGTGTCCTAATGCAGTGGAAGATGCTATTAAGTATTGCCTTGAGCAAGGTAAAAAACCAAAAGCAATTATTACTGTATCCTTATATGGAATGCCGTTTATGGTTGATGAAATAATAGAGCTATCCAGAAAATATGAAATTCCTATCATTGAAGACAGTGCTGAAGCATTAGGAAGTAAATATAAAAATAAACCTTGTGGTACTTTTGGGGATTTGTCAGTTATTAGTTTTAATGGAAATAAAATCATTACGACTTCGGGAGGAGGTATTCTGATCTCAAGAAGTCAGGCTTATAAAGACAAGGCTTTGTATCTTGCTACACAGGCCAAAGAAAATAGAGACTATTACAGTCATTCTGAAATAGGGTTCAATTATAGAATGAGTAATATTTCTGCCGGAATAGGAAGAGGGCAATTAGAAGTTTTGGAAGAAAGAATCTTAAAAAGAAGAGAGAATCATAATTTTTATAAGAATATCTTTAAAAATTATGATGATATACATCTTTTTGAAGAACCCGGAGATGAGTTTTTTTCTAACTTTTGGTTAAACACAATCACTATTGGTGGAAATAATATAGAAATCACAAAAGAAAATTTGAAAAGAAAATTCTTTGAAAACAATATAGAAACCAGATATTTATGGAGACCCATGCATTTGCAAGAACTTTACAAGAAGTATAAATTCTTTGGAAATAATGTTTGTGGTATACTTTTTGACAGGGGTTTATGTTTACCGTCAGGAACAAATTTAACTGATAGTGACAAGGATAAAATAATGAATATTCTGATAAGTTTCAGAAGTTAGATTTATTTTTTTAAAATCTAAAGCACAGACAAAATTTTATTTTAATTTTGCAAAAATGCTTTAAAAGTATTTTAAAATAATAACCAAGATTGTACCGAAATAATAACATATGAACACAAATAAAGACAATGTATAATTCTTTCAGGAAAAAAATATTTGGAGGGGATAATGTTGTCAATCTCTCAGATGTAAGATATCTTCCCAGATGGATAATACTTATTATAGATATTATCATTCTGGTTGTCTCACTATTTCTTTCAACCTACATTATAGAAAAAATTACACAAAGAGAATTTATTTACCATCAAGATAAAAGTGTTGTTTTCGCTTTTATTATCATAGTAAATACAGTCTTTATGTACTTCTTTAAAACATATGCAGGTATCATAAGGCATTCGACATTTATAGATCTCTTCAAGCTGTTCGTATCATGTTTTTGTACCCTACTTGCCGTTGGAACAATAAACATGTTCTATTTCTGGACTACCGGAAGCAAGTTTATATTGACTCCTTATCTAATCCTATACTTTGTTATTTCTTTTATGGGATTATTTCTTTTCAGACTTTATGTTAAGGAATTTTTTCATGTGGTAAGAGAATATAGAAGAAGCGCATTAAAAAAAAGAATTTTGGTGTTAGGGATTGATGAGCAGTCAATTGCTATAGCACGTGCGATACTGGATAATCCAAGCTTGCCCTATCAGGTTGTAGGATTTCTGACTCAAAGAACAGACTCTAAGAGAGCTTCTTTATTAGGAAAACCGATCTACGAAAAGCAGAGGATTGAAGAGAATACAAAAGAAGACCTTATCATTGATGGCGTACTGGTGGTTAAAGAAATGATGGCCAGAGAAGAAATGAACTCTTGGGTGAATTTGTTCCTTGAGAAAGATTTAAACGTTTTCAAAGCACCCTCAGTACAGAAACTAAGGGATAGTGATTTAGGAGGTTCTATCAAAAATCTTCAAATAGAAGATCTTTTAAACAGAAAACCTATTAAAATTCAGAATGAGAAGATTAAAAGTCGACATTTTGAAAGGAATATATTAGTAACCGGAGGAGCAGGCTCTATTGGAAGCGAAATAGTAAGACAAGTTGCTTTGGTTAACCCTTCTTTAATTGTGGTTTTAGATCAGGCAGAAACTCCATTATATGAGATTGAGCTTGAGATGAGAGCTAAGTATCCTAATATAGCATTCAAGTTTGTTTTAGGGGATGTATCTAATCAACATAGAATGGAATCTTTGTTTCAGCAATATAACTTTTCAATGGTTTACCATGCTGCAGCATATAAACATGTTCCTTTAGTAGAAGAAAACCCGCATGAGGCTATTTTTGTAAACATTTTAGGTTCTAAGATTATTTCAAAGCTATCAAGTAAATACAAAGTGAATCGTTTTGTGATGGTATCTACAGATAAAGCTGTAAATCCAACCAATGTCATGGGGGCTTCAAAGCGTGCAGCCGAGCTTTTCGTTCAATCTCTTCAAAACTTAGAAGGAAATACTACTAAATTCATTACAACAAGATTTGGAAATGTATTAGGGTCTAATGGATCTGTTATTCCTCATTTTAAAAAACAGATTGAGGCCGGTGGTCCTGTAACGATTACCCATCCGGATATTGTAAGATACTTTATGACTATTCCTGAAGCTTGTGAACTTGTTCTTCAGGCAGGTACAATGGGTCAAGGAGGTGAAATTTTTGTTTTTGACATGGGTGAACCTGTTAAAATCTTAGATTTAGCAAAAAGAATGATTAAACTATCGGGATTTGAACCTAATATTGATATTAAAATAATTTATACAGGTTTAAGACCAGGAGAAAAACTTTATGAGGAGCTTTTAAGTGATAATGCAAAAACACTTCCCACTCATAATGAAAAGATTATGGTATCTAAAGACCCTACTATAGGATTTGAAGAGATTGATCTGCTGACAAGGCAAATAACCAAAGCTTCTTTAAGAAGAGATAAGGTAGAGGTCGTTAAGATCTTAAAAATGATAGTACCTGAATTTAGAAGTAATAATTCTATCTATGAGGCGCTGGATAAATAGAAAAATATAAATGTATATTTGTACAATTTTAAAAATATGAAGGGAAAAATATTAGCAATATTTCTGGCATTGACGCTGGTTTCCTGCAAGGTTAACCAGAAAAAACCTAATGACCTGAACTATATGCAGAATATAGAAAAAGTTGCAATAGAAGCATCTGAAAAAAATTCTAAGCCTACGATACAAGCAGGCGATCAACTTATCATTTTGATTACTGCAAAAGATATGGATGTGGTAAAACCATTCAATCAAAATTACTCATCTTCTGAACTTATCCAGACCAATACGCTTGCAGGTAGTAATATGCCTAACCAGGGAGCTACTATTCTTTCCGGACCTACATATATCGTAGACAGTAATGGTAATATTGATTTTCCTGTACTTGGTAGATTAAGTACTTCAGGCAAAACTCTTGTAGATTTTAAGGATGAATTGAGACAAAAAATGACTCAATATATTATCAATCCAACTGTTAACGTGCGATTAGCCAACTTTAAAGTAACAATACTAGGAGAGGTAAACAGACAAGGAGATTATACCATTGCAAACGGGCAAGGAACCATACTTAATGCTTTAGGGCTCGCCGGTGACCTTACAGCATATGGGAAAAGAGAAGACGTTCTTGTCATCAGAACCGAAAATGGTGCTGTTACTCACGGACGTATAAACCTGCAGGATGCTAACCTGATCAACTCACCGTATTATAATTTGAAACAAGGTGATGCAATTATCGTATCATCTAATAATACAAAGGATGTTATATCTAAACAAAATCCAAATACTGGACTTATCTTGACAGGGGTATCTATAGCCGTTACAGCAATAGCAGTAGTAGTAAGTTTATTTAAGAAATAAAAAAATTGATGGATAACCAGCAAACTTCACAATTTTCAGAAGAAAATAATTCGGAAAGTATTAGCATTAGCGAAATCATACAACCCTTTGTACGTAGATGGCCTTGGTTTTTAATAAGCGCATTGGTAGCCTTGGTGATAGGATACATATCATTAAAATTTATGATGCCGGTGTATGACGTACAGTCTACTATATTGATTAAAGATGCTAAGAACTCTTCTTCACCTGTAGGAATGGGAAATGATTTAGGAATTTTACCAGATTTATCAGGATTAGGAGGATTAAAGACAAATAGTATCGCTAATGAAATAGAGATCCTTAAGTCTAAAAAAATGATGGGGCAGGTGGTTACAGACCAAAACCTTCAAACTAATATCATTGCAAAAGGAAGAGTGACAACTTTGGAACTATACAAAGAAACTTCGCCTATTGAAGTTCGTGTCATTACAGAAAAAGATAATAAATTTCCAACTAATACCGTAAATCTGGAAATAGAAGGAGAAAAATTAATTTTGAATTCGGATTTACTGCCAAAGGAAATTGTTACAACATATGGAAAAACGGTTAGTTTACCATTCGCAAATATTATCATTACCAAAAATCTAAAGTTTAAACCTTCGGAAATCAAAGGGGTGAATGTAAAGAATCTTGAACTTCAGATTTCTACATTAGAAGCTAAAGTCAATAGTCTTCAGTCTGCATTGGATGTGATTCTTGCAACGAAAGATGCTACTGTAGTTAAATTAGGATTAAAATACCCTCAGATTTCAAAAGCTAAGGATGTATTAAATACTTTGGTGATAGCTTATAATAATGACGCTATTACAGATAAAAATTCAGAATCCAAAAAGACTCTTGATTTTATTGAAGATAGAATTAAGAAACTTTCAGGGGAGCTTGGAGATGTAGAAAATCAGAAAGAAAATTTTAAATCAAAAAATAATATTACAGATCTTGAGACGGAAGCAAAAATCAACCTGGAAAGTTCTGCGGCAGCAAGAGCTAAGCAACTTGATGTGGATGCTCAGTTAGAACTAACCAACGCATTGATTGGTTATGTTAGCAAGCAAGGGCAATATCAGGTTCTTCCCGCTAATGTAGGACTGAATAATCCTGAATCTGTAGCCGGTATTTCTGCTTATAATCAATTGGTATTGCAAAGAAATAGACTCCTTGAATCTGCAACGTCTGAAAACCCGGCTGTAGTAGATGTTACGAAACAGATTAATTCTATGCGTACCTCTATTATGCAAAGCCTTCAAAGAAATCAGGTTGGACTTCAACTGGCAAGAAATGAGTATTTAGGTGAACAAAATAAGGTTACCGGCAAAATTTCAAAACTTCCATCTATTGAAAAAATGTTTAGAAGTATTGAAAGACAGCAACAAATTAAAGAGAACCTGTATCTACTCTTACTTCAGAAAAGAGAAGAAACTGCTATAGCACAATCAATTGTTGCTCCAAAAGCGAAAGTAGTTGATGTTGCATATGCTTCCCCGGCTCCCGTTTCTCCAAAAAGAGGAGCAGTTCTTATGGTAGCTTTAGTAATGGGAATTTTGGTGCCATTCGCTTTCATTTATTTATCACTGCTTCTTAATAACAAAGTTGTTACCAAGCATGATCTTGAGAAATTGGTACATGCTCCTGTTATTGCAGAATTACCAAGTCTTGAAAAAGGAGATCCTGACATTGTAAGGATGAATGATATCAATCCAATGGCAGAGGCATTCAGAATTCTTATCACTAATATGAATTTTATGCTTCCTAAGGATAAGGAAAGCAAAGTAGTATTTGTTACTTCAACAGTAAAAGGAGAAGGGAAAACCTTTGCATCTGTAAATCTAGCATTAACATTAGCGAATCCTAAGAAAAAAGTTATTATTATCGGATCTGATATCAGAAATCCACAACTTCAAAGATATAACCCTTCCAGAAAAGGACTTACAGGTCTTACTGAATATCTTTATGGTGATCAGACAAAATTAGAAGATGTAATTCATGTTTCTTCTTTTAATCCTCATCTGGATGTTATCTATTCAGGAATGATTCCTCCAAACCCGACAGAACTTCTTTCAAACGGACGTTATGAACATTTGTTAAATGAGCTGAAAGGGAAGTATGATTATATAATCTTAGATACAGCTCCATTATTATTAGTTACAGATACATTCCTTATTGCTGATCTTGCAGATATCACTATTTATGTATCGAGATCCAAGTATACTGAAAAGGCATTACTTGAATTTGCTAATAGTAATATTGACCAGAAAAAGATTCGAAATGTTGGATTTGTGCTTAATGACGTAAGTAGAGAGAATCTTGGATACAGTAATAAATATGGTTATGGATATAATAATCAGAGTGAACAATCTTGGTTTCAAAAAATTAAAAATAAATTCAGCTAACGATGAAAACATATAAAATTGCGGTCATAGGACAGGGATATGTTGGCCTGCCTTTATCTCTGGAGTTTGCAGATCATTATCCAGTTTTAGGATTTGACATTAACGGACAACGTGTAGAACAACTTAACAAGGGAGAAGATATCACTTTAGAAGCAGACCTTGATAAATTACATGGAGGACTAAAAAGATATAATGAGTCTAATGGTGAGCTTGGATATAGAGCAACCAGCCAATTAACTGAGATTTCAGATGCTAATGTTTTCATTGTAACAGTTCCTACACCTATTGATAAGTATAATGCTCCGGATTTGAATCCATTGATCTCTGCTTCTAAGATGCTTGGCGAAATCATTAAAAAAGGAGATCTTGTTATTTATGAATCGACAGTTTTTCCTGGATGTACAGAAGAAGAATGTGTACCTGTTCTTGAAAAATATTCAGGATTGAGATTTAATGAAGATTTCTTTGTAGGGTATTCTCCCGAAAGAATCAATCCGGGAGATAAAATAAATACACTTACCAGTGTTAAAAAGGTAACTTCCGGTTCTACCGAAGATATTGCTGAAGAAGTTGACAACCTATATAAGAAAATTATTACAGCGGGAACACATAAAGCACCGAGTATTAAGGTAGCTGAAGCTTCCAAAGCTATTGAAAACGCACAAAGAGATGTAAATATCTCGTTTGTAAATGAATTGGCTCTAATTTTTGACAGAATAGGTATTGATACTACCGATGTACTAGAAGCAGCAGGTACAAAATATAACTTTCTAAAATATAAACCAGGATTGGTAGGCGGACACTGTATTTCAGTGGATCCTTATTATCTGGCTCATAAAGCAGAGCAACTTGGCTACCACCCGGATGTTATTTTATCGGGAAGGCGTGTGAATGACTCTATTGCAAAGTTTGTCGCATCTAAAGTCGTAAAACTACTTATTGCTAAAGGAGGAATTATCAAAGACTCTAATGCCTTGATTTTAGGAGTAACATTTAAGGAGAACTGTCCTGATGTTAGAAATACCAAAGTAGTGGATATTTACAACGAACTTGTAGATTACGGTGTAAAAGTGGATATCTACGATCCTTGGGCAAGTAAGAAAGAAGTAAAACATGAATATGGAATTGATATTTTAGATAGCCTTCAGGACGGGAAAAAATATGATTCTATTGTTATAGCTGTTTCTCATAGTGAGTTCCTTTCAATGAATTTGGATGACATTAAAAATGAAAATGCTGTTGTCTTTGATACAAAAGCATGCCTGGATAGAAGCTTAGTTGACGCAAGGTTGTAAATAGCTTGTTGTCATCTTTAAAATAAATGAAACCTGCCTTTTTAAGGAGAAAGCAAACAAAATTTTTGTTTGAAATATAGAATTGATTAGGTAAGGAAGAAATAATAATTAGAATGAAAATATGAAGTTCTTTCATATTTTCATTTCTATTATGTTTTAATAGGAAAAACAATTTTTACTCGTAACTAACCTCAAAAGTTCATTTATAAAGATATAATGAATTAATTTCGAAAGATGATTATTGAGAACGTAAACTAAAGGATATATATATTTAAAATTATAAAATATTTGTACGATTAGGACGAGAAATAAACAAAATTTAATGAATGAATAGCAAGGTTAAGTTTGCAATTGTAGGATATGGATACATCGGGAGAAAACATTCAGATATGATTTTCGGAAATCCTGATTGCGAACTGGTTGCTGTGGTTGATTGTAAAGATCAAGATTTATTTGATGCTGATAATCATAAAATCACCTCTTTTAAATCACTTGATGATTTATGGAACTCCCATGTAGAAGTAGATGTTGTTATTATTGCATCACCAAATGGTCTTCATTTTGAACAAGCTTCCAATGTATTGGACAATGGAAAGCATGTTGTAATAGAGAAACCCATGGCTTTGAATAAAAAGGATGCTGAAACACTTGTTTTCAAAGCCCTCAATAAGCAGAAACATATTTTTGTTGTTATGCAGAATCGCTATTCACCACCTTCAGTTTGGATCAAAGATCTGGTAGATTCCGGAGTTCTCGGAGAAATATATATGGTGCAGGTCAATTGTTACTGGAATCGGGACGAAAGATATTACAAACCTGGGTCATGGCACGGAAAGCAAAACCTTGATGGAGGAACTTTATTTACTCAGTTTTCTCACTTTATAGATATGATTTACTGGTTATTTGGTGATATTATGAATATTCAAGCAAAATTTGCGGACTTTAATCATCAGACCTTAACTGATTTTGAAGATTCTGGTTTTATCAATTTTGATTTTGTTAATGGAGGAATGGGAACACTTAATTATTCTACTTCTGTATGGAATGGAAACTTAGAAAGTTCCATGACTATTATTGCTGAAAAAGGAGCCATAAAGATAGGAGGACAGTATATGGATAAAGTGGAATTCTGTAACATAAAGGATTATAATTTACCGGAACTTTCTAGTCTGGACTCTGCAAATCATCATTTTGTGATTGAAAACGTAGTAGATGTTTTGAAGAATAAAAATACAATTACTACCAATGCCTTAGAAGGATTAAAGGTTGTAGATATAATAGAAAGGATATACGCATTAAAGAAATAATTATATGAAAAGATTTATTGCTAACCTTTTTTTTGCTTGTTTTATCAATATCTTTAAAAAGGTAAAATGCAGCTTTAATGTGAGCATGTCACATAATGTATTTTTTTATCTTTTTAAAAATAATTTTAAAGAGGTCAATTTAAGGGATGCCGTACTCGGAACAGGCATTGCACTGAATGACGGAGTTACTTTTTTTAATAAACCAGAGGTTTTTGGAAAGGTAGTTATTGGAAAATATACCAGTATAAGTGGTCCGTCTACAAGGATCTGTGCTGAAGTAAATCAAGTTATTATTGGTTCTTTTTGTTCAATAGCGTCAAATGTTGTTATACAAGAATTTTACCATAATTATGACCTTGCAACAACTTATAATATGCAGGCTCATTTTTTTCGTACTCATGATAGCGACGCAATTTCTAAAGGAAACATCATCATTGAAGATGATGTTTGGATTGGATCTAATTCTGTAATCCTTTCAGGGGTAAAGATCGGAAGAGGTGCTATAATAGGTGCAGGATCTGTAGTGACAAAAGACGTAGAACCTTATGCTATCGTAGCGGGGAACCCTGCAAAAAAAATACGTAACAGATTTGACCAAAAAGCAATAGATGAACTCGAATCATCTAAATGGTGGGAATGGAATAAAGCAGACATACTAAAGAACGAAGCATTCTTTAACAAAAATTTCGGTAATGATTAATAAGGAAAATTTTGTTTACTATGCCGGAACAGCATTGTCTCAGGTCATCACTTTGCTTACTACGCTTTATATCTTATACCATTTTTCACCCGAAGATTTTGGATATTTCAGTCTCGTACTTTCTGTTACATCAATTATAGGTTCGTTGTCTACACTAAAGTTTGAACTTTCTGTTGCTATATCTAAAGATGAAAAGTCAGCTGTTGAGAAACTAAGTCTTACTGTTTTCGTAAGCCTTTTCATAAATATTTTACTATCAATAATTTATTTTCTGTTTGAACCCAACATCAACCTGTTTATACTTATAGCGATGTCTACTACTATTGCTATGAATGGAAGTATTCAACAGTTTATTTTGTTTGAAGAAAATCATAAACTTAATGGTATTATTCCGGTTTTAACAGCTTTGTTAAATTTAGTTTTTTTGTTGCTGCTAAAAGGCAACAACGCTCTTGTATTTGCCTACATATTATCTTCATGGCTTATCACAGCATTCTATATTTTTTGGATGCTAAAGAAAGGAAAACAGTATTTTGTATTGACCTTTGAGCCTTTAAAGAGAATTTTTCGCGAAAATATTTCTTTTGTAAAATATATATTTCCAAGTTCTATAGCAACAATTCTGATCATGTATTTTCATCCGATATTACTGTCTTACCTTTATAACAGTGCTAATGTTGGACTATTTTCTTTCGCTTTAAGAATATTATTATTGCCATCTATCATTATAGGCACAGTAACAGGAGCGCTGTTAAGAAATACCTTGTCAAGATTATACTTTAGCGGTGAATATGTTTTGATTAATAAAGAAATAAACAAAATTTTGGTATGGCTTCTAATCAGCTCTATGATTTGTTTCCCAATTCTTGAATTTTTTGTTTTTGAGCTAAAAAACTTTGTAAATATTTCCAAATGGAATGGGATAGAACATATCTCTGTTCTTATTATCTTTTATGCTGTATCTCAGTTTTTCTTTATCCCCCTAAGTAATATACCTTTGGTGTTTGATAAAAAAAAGCTTCTTTTGAAACTTAATATCATACAGTTATTCTTGACATTAATGATATATTTGGGAGCTTATCTGTTTAAATGGCAGTTTGAAAATTTTCTTATAATTTTATCGATAGTTATGATGATATTTTCAGCTATTTCCTGTTATTATTTTGTGAAAATTGTAAAAATAAAAAATGTTCAGACGGTATAAAGAAATTTTTTCAGTCCTCCTTTTTAGCTTTGTGTACCAGTATGTACACACAGATTATCTGTACATGTATTTTGATTATTTAGGATATATTAAGAAGGATGTTGATACCTTTAGTTTAATCATTACTTATGCATTGATTCTAATACCTATTCTTTTAATAGAAAAGAGAAAATATCTATTTATAGAAGTTTCTTTTACCATCTTTTACTATCTTTTATACATTCCCATCATGATTACTTTCATGTTTCATTATGGTGACTGGTATGAAAGACTAACGAATCAACTGCCTATTTTTATTGGCTTCTTACTGATTTTTTTAATAGCCAGAATTAATTTCCCCAAAGTAACATCGACGCTCAAATTCCCGACTCCGAATCTTAGGGTTTTATACTTCTTTTCATTTTTTATTATCCTTTATATCTTATTTGAATTTAGAGATGTATATTCTATTGTTAGTTTTGATAAAGTATATGATCAGAGGGATGTTGCCAGTGAATCATCTATGCTTAGTGGTTATTTGATTCTTTGGATCAGCTATTTCATTGGTCCGCTTATTTTTATTATTGGCTTGATTAATAAAAATAAAAAGCAAATTATTTATGGTTTTTTCTCGGTGGTATTTATCTATGGTGTAAGTGCAAGTAAGATTACTTTATTTATCCCAATGGTTATTTATCTTGTTTATTATTTATATAAGAAACATCCTAAAACCTCAATTATGAATACGCTTGGCCTTTCTTTTAGCGGGCTTTGTTTACTCTTTATGGCTATTTCACATCAATTTTTTTTGTTTTCAGCTGTCATACTTATGAGAACTTTCGGAATTGCAGGATTGCTTACCTACCAGTATAATGAATTTTTTAAAATTCATGAAAAAACCTACCTGTCTCATATCAATATCGTCAATGCAATTACCGGAGGATATAAATATAAAAACAGCCTTGGTGTGGAAGTGTCAGAATATTTTGTTGGGGATGGTGTTACCAATGCAAATGCTAACTTTATTGCAACAGATGGTATTGCCAGTTTTGGTTTACCCGGAGCTATTTTTATCTGTATTATCTTAGGCCTGTATTTTGCATTTACAAAATCGCAGATTTCTTCCTCTAATGGATTATTGCTGGGGTTGTTATTTATACCGTTCTGCTTTATTATTTTAAATGTAGGGTTGTTTACCTCTCTTCTGAGTGGAGGCTTTATCTTTTTAAATTTATATTTTATATTCTTCAAATCAAGTAAATAGTATGAAAATAGTTCATCTTTGTTTATCAAGTTTTTATATTGATGATTATTCTTATCAGGAGAATATGCTTCCCAAATACCATACCTTACAAGGACATGATGTTACAGTTTTGGCGTCTATGGTAACCTTTAATTCAAAAGGACAACAGGATTTTCTCACAGAAGAATCATCCAAAATATGTAAGGATAATTATAAGGTAGTTAGGATAGACTATAAAAAACCATTTTATAAGTTTAATCGCTTTTTACGTATTTATAAAGACCTCAATAAATATTTATACGATGAAAAACCTGATTTACTTTTTCTCCATGATTATTCTTTCATGGATATTACAGTCGTTCTGAAATATCTGAAAAAGCATAAAAATGTTAAAGTGTATGTAGATTGCCATACGGATTATATAAATAGTGCTAAAAGCTGGGTCTCAAAGAATATATTTCATCATATTATCTGGAGATATTTTGGTAAACTTTTATCTCCATATGTTACAAAATTTTACGGAGTTACTCCTTTACGCTCAGATTTTTTACGCGACGCCTATAAAATAGATCCCAAGAAGATTGAATTGTTGGAAATGGGAATTGACGATGTTGTTTTTGAGAAAAAGATGAAAGAAAATATCGGAGAAAAATTACGAGCAAAATACAATCTGAATAATGATTTTGTAATTGTTACCGGAGGAAAAATTGATTACCTTAAAAATATTCATCTGGTGATGGAAGCTTTCAATCGGTTAAATACGGAAGTTCCCCAAATAAAACTCATCGTTTTTGGTACCGTAAATCCCGAAATTAAGGACTTATTTGAAAAATTAATACAAGAATCCAATGGTAAGATTATTTTTGTAAATTGGCTTTCAGCAGAAGATATTTTAGACTATTTTATTTTAGCAGACCTCATAGTGTTTCCGGGAACTCATTCTGTACTTTGGGAGCAAGCTGTAGGAAGTGGGACCCCTAGTTTCTTTAAACATTGGGATGGGATGACACATGTAGATGTAGGAGGAAATTGTAGATTTTTATATCAGGATTCTGCTGACGAGATCTATGATGAACTAAAAAAGATTCTTGTCAATGACAAAGCTGAGTATAATAAAATGCTGGATAACGCCAAAAATAAAGGACTGGAAAAGTTTTCATATAATAATATCGCAAAAAGAGCAATTAGCTAAAATATATGTTACAAAAAATAGAATATATCTGGAATAAAGTTCTGAAAAAGATCAGACTTAAAGCGATTGTAGACAGTAAAATTCATACCACATCCAAAGTATGTTCGGGATCTCAGCTGGTGAATGTTACCATGGGAAAACATTCTGACATTGGATATGATTGTACAATCATTAATACCCATATAGGTTCGTTTTGTTCATTGGGAGCTAATATTATTATCGGAGGTCTTTCACACAGTATCGATTGGGTATCTACCTCTCCCGTTTTTAATGAAAATATAGATCATTTAAAGCAAAAATTTTCACACCATAAATTTAATCTTTTTGTTGAAACTCATATTGGACATGATGTATGGATTGCCAATAATGCGCAGATAAAAGCTGGGATTAAAATCGGCAATGGGGCAGTTATTGGAATGGGGAGTGTAGTGGTAAAAGATGTGGGGCCTTATGAAATCTGGGCAGGTAATCCTGCAAGACTGATCAGAAAAAGATTTGATGACGAAACTATTCATCAACTTTTAGAAACTGATTGGTATAATTGGAGTGACGATAAAATCAAGAAATATGCACCTTATTTTAATGATGTGCCATTATTTATAAAGAAAATCAATGAATAAACATACGGTTTTAATTTTATTATTATTAAGCGGCTTCTTATTTGGAAAAGCTCCCTTTCTACAAGTACAGGAGTATAAATCTCTAGTTGATACAATCAGAGTAGAATTAAAAGGAACCAATACCGCTTCTGCAGATACCCGAAACCTACAAAATGCAATGGGAACTAAAGTTTCAACAGGCGTTTTAAAAATAATATTGAAAGGTGATTTTCAAATTAATACAGTTATTGCTACTAATAGAGATCATACTATTTTATCCTTTGATAAAAATTCAAAATTATCATTTGTTAATGAAACTTCAGGATTGTTAATCAATAAAAATTCATGTGTTATTGAGAATGGCTTCTTTTCAGGAACCGGCAGAAGTGCAAAATCTTATTATGAAGGTTATGGAATTTTGCTACAAGGAGTATCCCAATGTATGATTAGAAATAATCATTTTGACAATATATCAGGAACCAATATTATGATGATACCTAACAACAATACAGGATGTCAGAAAAATACGGTAAAAAATAATGTCTTTACAAACCCTAGAATCGAAACTTCGAAAAATGAAGGAGATGATGCCGTCATATTATTAGGATATTCCGGAGATGGATATTTTCATTCTAATAATGTTATCGAAAATAATGTGATAGACGGAAATAATATTCCCAAAATTGGAATCGGAATTATAGGTCATGGAAGAGATAATATTATTTCCAATAATAAAATAAAAGGACTGAGACACTATGGTATCATTGCATATGAGTCTGTGTACACCGATAAATCTTTATCAGGTACAGTGATTATGAATAATACTGTAGAAAATATTGGCAACTGGCCAGGAGCAAAGACATATAAGGGAATGGGAATATATCTGATGAAGTCCCCAAAATCAAAAATTATTGGAAATAAAATTTATAATGTTTTAAAAAGCTCTGACGAAAAAGAAACGTTAGGTCCTGGCGCAATATCTGTAAGTCTTTCACCAGAAACAGTTGTTTCTGATAATATAGTTGATAATTCGTATATGTATGGAATAGTAAGTGATTACAGCTTTAATTCAAAATTTACCAATAATACAGTCAAGAATATTCGAAAATCAGGAGCTTACTTTATCAATATGAATGATATTGAAGTTTTAGGAAATACTTTTCAAAATATCGGAGAAGTTGTTATCAAAGGATATTTTCAAAATACATCCTTACAGTATATTAAAGTTCAGATGCAAACTGACAAATATTTAAATCTGGATACAGGAAATAATTTCGTTATTAAGAACAATAAGTTTTATACAAAAGGAAATATATTATCCTTCACAGGAACTGAGGCTGATCGATCAAAAAGATATACAGGGAACAAAATCAGCAGTAACGTATTTGAAGATAACGAGATTATAGGAAATGCTAAAAAGTCAGAAGAATTGGTTTCTTTCAAAGAAGAAAAAACAGGAAGTAACCTTATTCGAAAAAATAAAATTTTAAAGTAGATATTAGTTTAATTTAAAGAAAGTGATATACTTTAAAAAATATCACTAATAAGGAATAATTCAAAATAGCACAGTTTTTGATACTGGCTAGGGGGAATTTAGAAAAATGAAATTCTATATAGCTTATATTATTTATATCTTTGCAAACTAAAAAATAAAAGATGGAAAACTCAGGAAAATCTGTACAAGTGTGTGTGAATTGTATTATGGACACTACAGATGAAACTATTATATTCGATGATAAAGGGGTATGCGATTATTGTGGTAATTATTACAACAATATTTTACCAAACTGGCATCCTAATGAGCAGGGAGAACAGGAAATACAAAAAGTTATCGATAAAATCAAAGAAGAAGGAAAAGGAAAAGATTACGACTGTATTATCGGTATTTCAGGTGGGCTAGACAGTTCATACTTGGTTTATCTTGCCGTGGAAAAGTGGGGATTGAGACCTATGCTTTATCACGTAGATGCAGGGTGGAACTCTGATGTCTCTACCAATAATATCAAAAATCTGGTGGATGGACTAGGATTGGACCTTTACACAGATGTAATCAATTGGGAAGAGATGAAAGATCTTCAGAGAGCATTCATTAAATCTCAGGTTCCGGATATTGATACTCCGCAGGATTTGGTGTTTTTCTCTTCACTTTATAATTATTGTGCTAAAAATGGGATTAAATATATCCTGACTGGAGGTAACTTTTCTACAGAATGTGTAAGAGAACCTCTTCACTGGGGAGCTTACTATCAGACAGACATGAAATATGTAAATGATATCCATAAAAAGTTTGGAGAAAGAAAACTAAAAACATTCCCAAGATGTGATATTTTTAAATATAAAATCCAATATAGATTGATTAATGGAGTAAGAGTTGTAAAACCTCTTGATCATACAAGATTTATTAAAAAAGAAGCTGAAGATTTATTGGAAGAAAAATTCGGATGGCAAAGATATCAGCATAAACATCATGAATCAAGATTTACTAGATTCTATGAGGCATTCTGGTTACCAAGAAAATTTGGATTTGATAAAAGAAAAAATCACCTGTCAAGTTTAGTTCTTACAGGACAATTAACAAGAGAGGCTGCTCTGGATAGAGTGTCAAGATCTGAATTACCGGAAGATGAATTAATGAAAGAATTTGAATACGTAGCTAAAAAGCTTGACTTTACAGTGGATGAACTTTGGGGATATTTTAATGGACCCAATAAAACATTTAAAGATTATAAGAATAATTATAAATTAATTCAGCTAGGTACTAAAATTATGCAAATTTTAGGACTTGAGAAAAGAGCATTTAAATAATATGGTGACTATTATCGATTATGGTGTAGGTAACATCAACGCTTTTTTAAATATATTTAAGCAACTTAATATTGCTGCAAGAACCGCTAAAACAAGTGAGGAACTTGAAGGAGCAACAAAACTGATCTTACCAGGTGTAGGACATTTTGATTATGCCATGCAGAGATTTACCGATTCTGGAATGAAAGACCAAGTGAATGATTTGGTGTTAAACAAAAAGATACCTGTAGTAGGTGTATGTGTAGGAATGCAGATGATGGCAAAAGGTAGTGATGAAGGGAATCTTCCTGGATTGGGATGGATAGATGCCTATGTACATAAATTTGATGCCGCACAAGTCTCTGCAAAATTACCTTTACCTCATATGGGATGGAATGATATCAACATTATAAAAGATACCCCTCTTTTGAGAGATCTTGAAGTTAATCCGAGATATTACTTTCTTCATAGTTATTATTTTGACTGTAATAATCCGGAAGACTCAATTGCAGAAACAAATTATGGAATTAATTTTACAAGTGCAGTGAATCATAATAATATCTATGGAGCACAGTTTCACCCGGAAAAGAGCCATCATTTTGGAATTCAACTATTAAAGAACTTTGCAGAAAAATGTTAAGACCAAGAATTATACCTTGCCTTTTGGTTCATGATAAAGGATTGGTGAAAACCGAGCATTTCAAAAACCCTAGATATTTAGGAGATCCAATGAATGCGGTTAGAATTTTTAATGAAAAAGAAGTTGACGAACTTATTATTTTAGATATAGATGCTACAGCAGAAGGAAGAGGACCAGATTTTAAAATGATTGAACACTGGGCTGAAGAATGTAGAATGCCTTTATGTTATGGAGGAGGAGTAACAACCGTAGAACAAGCTCAAAGAATTTTTGCTCTCGGAGTAGAAAAGATAGCTTTCAGTGCCGGGGCTATCAATAATCCAGATATTATCAGGGAAATATCAGTAAAAGTAGGTAGTCAAAGTGTTGTTGTTGTCTTGGATGTTAAGAAAAAGCTCTTTGGTGGATACGAGGTATATACCCACAATGGAAAGAAATCAACAGGAAAATCTCCTTTCGAATTAATCAAGAAATTTGAACAATTAGGAGCAGGAGAAATCGTCATTAACTCCATTGATAAAGATGGTGAAATGAAAGGATACGATATGAAACTTGTTGAAGCAGCGAGAAAAGAAACTACCTTACCATTAACGGCAATTGGGGGTGCGGGTAAGCTGGAAGACGTAGGAGAACTTATTAGTAAATTTGGAATTATTGGAGCAGCAGCAGGAAGTTTGTTTGTTTACAAAGGAAAATTGAAAGCTGTATTGATTAGTTATCCCAATTTTTCAGATAAAGAAAACCTGATAAAAAAATATTTTTAATGTGTGGTATCGCTGGTATAATATATAAAGATAAAACCTTCGTAAAACAAGAATCTTTAAAAAAGATGACAGATACGATGGCTCATAGAGGTCCTGATTCTGATGGTTTTTTTGTCCATCAAAATCTGGGGCTGGGGCATAGAAGGTTATCTATTATTGATATCAGCGAATCAGCGAATCAGCCTTTTCTTTTAGACGAAAAACATGTACTTTCTTTTAATGGAGCCATATATAATTATATAGAATTAAGACAAGAATTGTTGCAAAACGGCTATTCTTTTAAAACAAATTCAGATACAGAGGTTTTAATTGCTTCCTATGATTTCTGGGGAGAGAAATGTGTTGAAAAGTTCAACGGAATGTGGGCTTTTGCTATTTTTGATATAAAGAAAAATATTGTGTTTTGTTCAAGAGATAGATTTGGAGTAAAGCCTTTTTATTATTTTACAGATAATAAAAAGTTTGTTTTCGCTTCTGAGATAAAACCTATTCTAGAAATTGAAAAAATTGAAAAAGTAAATCTTCAGGTCCTTTTACAGTATTTGATTATTAACATTTCAGATCAGACTCATGAAACTTTCTTTGAAGATATCTCTAAATTACCCGGCTCTCATAATCTTATCTACAATATAGATTCTAATGAATTTACAATCTATAAGTATTACGATATTCAATACAGGGAGGATATTGCTAAGCTCGGTTTAAAAGAATCAATCGCTCTTTTTGAAAAAGAATTTGAGAATTCTGTTAAATTAAGATTGCGTTCAGATGTGAAAATAGGGTCAGCTTTGAGTGGAGGATTAGATAGCTCTTATGTTGCAGCTGTTGCTTCTAAAATCCTCAAAGACTCAGATAACAATATAAACAAATTGACAGCAGTTACTGTAGGCTCTTTGGATAAACGAAATGATGAAAGTAAAATGGCATCATTTACCACAAAGATTCTTGGGTTGAATCATGATATTATTACTCCTAAAACCGATGAGTTTGCAGATTCTTTTGAAGAGGTCGTTTTTAAACTTGAAGAACCTTTTGGAGGGCTTGCTGTTTATATGCAGAAATTCTTAATGAAAGAAACAAATAAATTAGGAATTAAGGTATTACTTGACGGGCAAGGAGCAGATGAAATTCTTTTAGGATACAACCGTTACACAGCAGCATATTTAAGAAACCACAGTTTTTATAGTAACTTGAAATTTTTAAGTAATATAAAAAATCATTATAATATATCGATATTAGAAGGAATTAAAATTTACTATTACTTTTCGAATTTTTTTATTAGAAAATTAAAACTTAAAAAGAGAGGGCAGATTTTGAAAAGAGAATATCTGAGCTTCATTGACTTTTCACATACTAAAAAGCTTACAAAATCATATAAGAAGATCTTTGAACTTCAAAAAAATGAAATTTTATGGTGTCAATTGCCTGAGCTTTTAAAATGGGAAGATAAAAATTCGATGAGCTATTCAATAGAAACCAGACTCCCATTTTTAGATTATAATTTTGTTGAAACATGCCTTTCGATAAACAATCATTACAAAATAAGAAAAGGCTGGTCTAAATATCTTCTAAGAAGTAATCTTAAAAAGTTTTTACCGGACAAAATTACTTATAATAAAAGAAAAATAGGATTTGAAGGCCCGGTAGATTCATGGTGGCCTAGATCTGAAAAGATTTTAGAAACCATTAATAACTCCAAAATAATACAGGAAATTTCAAAAAAGAAATTTAAATTTATTGCTGACAGAGATTTAGAATGGAGACTTTATAACATTGCTGTTTGGGAAAGACTCTATAATATGAAAATTGAAAAATAATAAAATACAGATGCAAATTAAAGATAAAAAGCTTCTTATTACAGGTGGAACAGGATCGTTTGGAACAGCTGTTTTAAGAAAATTTATAAATACAGACCATTTTAAGGAAATTCGTATTTTTTCTCGTGATGAGAAAAAACAAGATGATATGAGAAATCAATTTAAAAATGAGAAATTGAAATTTTATATCGGAGATGTAAGAGATTATAATAGTATAGAACCTGCTATGAGGGGGGTAGATTATGTATTCCATGCAGCGGCTCTTAAACAAGTCCCTTCTTGTGAGTTTTTCCCCATGCAGGCTGTGAAAACAAATGTAGAAGGAACACAAAATGTAATTGAAGCCGCGGGAAAGAATAAAGTTAAAAAAGTTATTTGTTTAAGTACAGATAAAGCTGCCTACCCAATTAATGCAATGGGAATATCCAAAGCAATGATGGAAAAAGTTGCCGTTGCAGCTTCAAGAAATCTTGAAGAAACAGTTGTTTGCCTTACAAGGTATGGGAATGTAATGGCCTCAAGAGGATCTGTAATACCACTATTCATTAAACAGATTAAAAATGGTGATCCAATTACGATCACTGATCCAAATATGACCCGATTCCTGATGTCATTGGAAGAAGCTGTAGACCTAGTACTATTTGCATTTGAACACGGAAATCCGGGAGATTTATTTGTAAATAAAGCTCCTGCAGGTACTATAGGAGATTTAGCACAAGCTTTAAAAGAAATGTTTAAAGCAGAAAATCAGATTAAAATAATTGGAACCAGACATGGTGAGAAATTATATGAAACACTTTGTACGCGTGAAGAAATGATCAAGGCGGAAGATATGGGAGATTTTTATAGAATTCCTGCTGATAACAGAGATTTAAATTATGCCCAATATTTTTCAGAAGGAGTGGAGGATATATCTAAAATAGAAGACTATCATTCTCATAATACTCAACAACAAAATGTAGAGGGAATGAAAGAATTATTATTAAAACTCCCTTTGATTCGAAAAGAAGTATTGGGAGAAGATATAATGCAATATCCCGATTAAAATGAATAATAATAATCCGGTCATTTTTGAAAGTGGAAAACATTCTGATGAAAGAGGAAGCCTCTTTTTTAACAATAATTTTGACGCTTCAGAAATCAAAAGGATGTATTGTATCGAAAATACAGATACAAAATTCATAAGAGGCTGGACTGGGCATAAAATTGAACAACGCTGGTTCTCTGCTCTCCAGGGAAGTTTCTTAATTAGATTGATCCCAATAGATCATTGGGAAACACCTTCAAAGGTTGCTCAGATTTTTGAGTTTAGACTAAAAGCAGGTGGATTAGATATTCTTCATATCCCAAAAGGATATGCAAGTGCTATTCAGGCTGAAGAAGAACAATCAAGATTGTTGGTAATGGCAGATTATTTTTTAGGTGAAATAGATGACGAATATCGTTTCCCCATAGATTATTTTGAAAATTTATAAGATGAAGAGAATAGGAATTACAGGTCAGAATGGATTTGTAGGATCTCATTTGTACAATACTTTGGGACTGAGACCTGAAGAATTTGAAAGAGTTCCTTTTGAAAGAGAGTTTTTTGAGGACTTAGGAAAACTTAATGATTTTGTAGCGAAATGTGATGTTGTTGTACATCTGGCAGCTATGAATCGTCATCCTGATCCGGAAGTGATTTTTAATAATAATATAGATTTAGTTAAAAAATTAGTTACTTCATTAGAAGCAACAAATTCAAAAGCTCATATCATTTTCTCCTCTTCTTCACAGGAAGAAAAAGATAATCTATATGGAAAATCGAAAAAAGAAGGAAGAAAACTTTTTTCAGAATGGGCAAATAGATCAGGGGGGAAATTTACAGGAATGATCATTCCAAATGTTTTTGGACCTTTTGGAAAACCTAACTATAATTCTTTTATAGCAACTTTTTGTCATAAGCTTACACATGGTGAAACTCCTGCTATTGATAATGATGGCGAAGTAAAGCTTATCTATGTGGGAGAACTTGTTCAGGAAATTATTAATCAAATTGAGAAATCTGAAACAAAAGATATCTTTGAGGTTCCTCATACTTCTGTAAATAAAGTTTCGGAAGTACTGGGAAAACTTAATGATTATAAGAAGCTCTACTTTGAAAATGGAGAAATTCCTGAGCTGAATACGAAATTTGATCTCAATTTATTCAATACTTTCAGATGTTATTTTGATATTAAGAATCACTATCCAGTAAAATTTACACAGCATATAGACCTAAGAGGAGCCTTTGTAGAAGTTATCCGTTTAGGGATCGGTGGGCAATGTTCTTTCTCTACAACTGTTCCTGGAATTACGAGAGGAAATCATTTTCATACGAGAAAAATTGAAAGATTTGCTGTAATTAAAGGGAAAGCTTTAATACAATTGAGAAAAATTGATACAGAAGAAGTGCTAGACTTTTATCTGGATGGAAATGAACCTGCTTATGTTGACATGCCTATCTGGTATACTCATAATATAAAGAATATTGGAGAAGAAGAGTTGCTCACAATTTTTTGGATTAATGAACCATTTAACCCTGAAGATGCCGATACTTATTTTCTAAATGTTTAGGTATGGAAATCCTTAAGAAAAGTAAAATTGAGTTCTTTTTTATTTTCTTTCTAACTTTCGGATATATATTTGTTTATTCGCTGGCAATGCCTTTGGGTACCTTAAATAAATATTTTTCAATTCCTTTTCGTATAATAATGCTATTGGTAAGTGGCTACATTATATTTAGAAATTTCGAAAATATAAGAAAAAGAAAATTCACCCTTATTTTTACAGCTCTTTTTTGGATTTTTTATTTTTCGAAAGCTATTTATAGCTTTCAACATGATGTATACTTACCAAAAGCATCCAAAAATGAATATGAAATCTATATCCGTATTTTATTTTTGAACCTGATTCCATATATCGCCATTTTGAGTATTAATCTATCAAAAGAGGTAATGATAAAACTTAATAGTCTGGTATTTAATTTTTTGTTGATTATACTTGGAATAAGTTGTCTGTATACAATATTTGTATGGAATATTTATCATCAATCAAGCGGAGTATTTTTCAGTTATTATATTAGTGTTGGACATTATGGATTATCTTTATTGATCATATCCGTCTTTTATTACTTTCAGTCTCCTCAAAAATTAATAAAACCCACTTTAGGAGCATTATTAGGGATTTTTACTATTGTAACTTCTTCAGCAAGAAGTCCGATGTTGGCAGCATTTATTATTTTAATAGTATTATTGCTGATATATGCTAATAAAACTAAATACTGGATGGTATTATTATCTTCCGGGCTCCTTTTTATTGTTGGTATATATTATCTAAATCAAACATCATTTTCCGAATTCGGTTTTTTTAAAAGAATGTACGATGCTATTTTTGAGGGCAATGCTTATGGAAGGTCTTATTACTTATCTAAAGGTTGGGATGTTTTTAAAAATAATATATTTGTCGGCGGAAGAATTTTATTTGAAGACGGAATGTATCCTCATAATATTTTTGTTGAAATATTGATGAGTATGGGATTAATAGGAATGGTTTTATTCTTTTTGTATTTTAAAGATCTACGGAAATTTAAAATAAGCTTTATGAAGGATAACATATACTATTTACCATTTATTTTATTTTTTATACAATATTTTATTTTAGTGCTTACTTCATATACTATTTTTGCCAATATGGAATTTTGGAGTTTTGCCGCAGTATTTGTATCTATAATTTTATTTTGTTATGATGAAAAAATTAAAAGTAATGACAGTCGTGGGTACACGACCGGAAATCATTAGATTATCAAGAGTATTAACAGCTTTGGACGCTTCTGAAGCTGTAGAACATATTATTGTCCATACAGGACAAAACTACGATTATGAGCTTAACCAGATTTTCTTTGAAGATTTAGGATTAAGAAAACCTGATTATTTTTTAGAGGCAGCAGGTAAAACCGCTACTGAAACAGTAGGAAATATTCTTATTAAGATAGACCCTCTTTTGGAAAGTCTGAAACCGGATGCATTTTTAGTATTGGGAGATACCAACTCTTGTTTGTGTGCAATTCCTGCTAAAAAGCGTCAGATTCCTATTTTCCATATGGAAGCAGGAAACAGATGCTTTGACCAACGTGTTCCGGAAGAAACTAATCGTAAAATTGTTGACCATACTGCAGATATTAACCTGACCTATTCAGATATTGCCCGCGAATATTTATTGAGAGAAGGCTTACCTGCTGATAGGATTATTAAAACAGGTTCCCCAATGTTTGAGGTTTTAAATCATTATTTACCACAGATTGAAAGCTCAGATGTATTAACAAGATTGAACCTTGAAGAAAGAAAATATTTTGTGATTTCTTCACACCGTGAAGAAAATATCAATTCTGAGAAAAACTTTAAAGGTCTTATGGATTCTTTAAATGCCATCGCAGAAAAATATCAATATCCAATCATCGTATCTACGCATCCACGTACCAAAAATATGATTGATAAAATGCAGATTGAGATGCGTCCTGAAATTCAGTTTTTAAAACCCCTTGGTTTCCATGATTACAATGCCCTTCAAATGCGTTCATTTGCTGTCCTTTCAGATTCAGGAACTATTTCTGAAGAATCATCAATCCTAAATTTCAGAGCATTAAATATCAGAGAAGCTCACGAAAGACCTGAAGCAATGGAAGAAGCTTCTGTAATGATGGTGGGATTATCTCCGGAAAGAATCTTGCAGGGCTTGGCTCAGCTTCAACAGCAGAAAGTAGGGAAAGAGAGAAATTACAGACCTGTAGCAGATTATTCAATGCCGAATGTATCTGAGAAAATGGTAAGGATTATTTTAAGTTATACCGATTATATAAACAGAGTCGTTTGGAGCAAAAAATAATGAAAAATCTGTGGATTGCAACTGAGCTTTTTTATCCTGAAGAGACGTCGACTTCTTTTATTCTGACCAAAATAGCAAACAGACTTTCAAATAAATATAATGTGAAGGTAGTTTGTGGAGACCCGGTATATGACAAACAAAAGAAAAGTGATAATTTCACTCTCCATTCTAATGTTTTTGTTCACAGAATAAAAGGCTTTGGTGGTAATAAAAATAGCTTGGTGAGCAGATCTTTAAGATTTATTTTTCTAAGTCTTTCTATCTTTTTTTATCTTTGGAAGAATGTTAAGAAGGGGGAGAAGGTTTTTATTGTTACAAACCCCGCTCCTTTAATTGTGCTTATTTCGATACTTAAAAAGTTTAAAAAAATTGAGCTGATTATTTTGGTACATGATGTCTTTCCCGAAAATACTATTCCTGCAGGAATAATCAAATCCGAAAAATCATTGCCCTATAAAATTCTCAGAAGCATTTTTGATAAAGCGTACTCAAATGCTGATCAATTGATTACATTAGGAAGAGATATGCAGAAAGTTATTGAAGGTAAAATTAAAAGGTATAATAACAGATCGAAAATTGAGATCATTGAAAACTGGGGTGATACTGAAAGCATCTATCCACTATCAAAAGAGAAGGTCTTTAGTGATGAGTCTCCTATAAAGGACAAAATTATTTTTCAATATGCAGGAAATGTTGGTAGAGTTCAGGGATTATTGGAATTGTTGGAAATTATTAAAAAAGTCAATAATAAAAAACTTGCTTTCTATTTTGTAGGAGAGGGAGCTGTCAAGCAAAGTATGCTTGAATATGTAGATGAAAATCAGTTAGAAAATGTTTATTTTGATGGAGCTTATTCGAGAGAAGATCAGCTTTCAGTATTAAACAAAGCTGATATATCATTTGTAAGCCTGGCTCCTAAGATGTTTGGATTAGGAGTGCCCTCAAAAACATATAATATCCTGGCTGCCGGAAAACCTATTTTATATATTGGTGAGAAAGAAAGTGAAATCGACCTCCTTGTAGAAGAAGAAAATATCGGGTACTCATTTCAGCATTTTGAAAAAGACCAGCTTTTGGAATTTTTTAATTCTTTTGATGAGAACTCAATCACAGAACTGAAACAAAAGCAAGAAAGAGCAAGACGAGCTGCCGAAACAAAATTCTCAGAAGAGATTATATTGAACAAATTTTATAATATTATTTAAATGAAAGTGCTATTTACAGGAGCCAATGGTTTTTTAGGTAAAAATGTAATTCCTTTGCTTCGGAAGGAAAATTTTGAAGTAAAAACTTTTGGAACTTCTCATACAGATTATGTATTTAACATAACCAATACTATAGCTCCATTTGAAGAAAATTTTGACATTGTTTTTCATGCTGCAGGTAAAGCGCACTCTATTCCTAAAAACCAGGAAGAAGAGGATCTCTTTTATAAGGTAAATTTTGATGGAACAAAACACCTTTGTAATGCACTGGAGGGAAGTTTGCCTGAATATTTTATTTTCATCAGTACAGTAGCCGTTTATGGTAAAGACTTTGGTGAAAATATAAATGAGAGTACACCTCTAGAAGGATATACTCCTTATGCCAAAAGTAAGATTATGGCTGAAGACTTTCTTATAAACTGGTGTAATAAAAATAACGTTAAATTATTTATTCTCAGGCCATCATTGATTGCGGGACCAAATCCTCCTGGTAATCTGGGAGATATGATCAATGCTGTGAAGTCCGGAAAGTATTTTAATATTGCTGGAGGCACAGCAAGAAAAAGTATATTTTGGGTAGAGGATTTTGCAGATCTTACAATGAATATGGTAGGCAAAAATGGAGGTATTTATAATGTTTGCGATAGTAATAATCCTACTTTTAAGGAAATTTCTGATAAAATATCAATACAATTAAATAAAAAATCACCGGCAAGTATTCCCTATTTTGTGGCTAAATCATTAGCAAAAGTAGGCGATATGCTGGGAAATAAAGCCCCTATTAATTCTTTAAGATTAAGAAAAATCACGGATTCTCTAACGTTTTCTAACGAAAAAATAAAAAGAGAATTAAACTTTAATCCTTCCAATGTAATGGAAAAATTTCAACTATAATTTATGGAATTTTTAATTGTAACAATTTTACTTTTTATCTCAATATTAATATACTTTAAAATTGCCGATAAATACAATATCATTGATAAACCCAATCATAGAAGTGCACACACACAAATTACCCTCAGAGGTGGTGGGGTTATTTTTCCTATTGCTTTTGTTGTTTTTTGTATATTTAATTTTAACGAGGCAGTACAAAATTATTGGTCTTTTGGATTAGGACTTTTGGCAATTTGTATCATCAGTTTTATTGATGATGTAAGAACTCTTTCCAACAAAATAAGGCTTTCCGTTCATTTAATTTCTGTAATTCTCCTTTTATACTTCACAGGTGCTTTTGCCTTATTGCCTTTTTGGACATGGCCGATACTTTTCGTGATCATTATTGGGACTCTGAATGCGTATAATTTTATGGATGGTATTAATGGAATGACAGGAATCTATAGTCTTGTCACATTAGGCTCATTAGCTTATATCAACAAAGATGTGATCCAGTTTACAGACCAGAATTTTATTTATTATCCAATATTAGCAGCTCTCGTTTTTCTGTTTTTTAATTTCAGAAAAAAAGCAAAATGTTTTGCAGGGGATGTTGGAAGTATGGGAATAGGTTTCTGGATTATCGGTTTAATTACTCTTCTCATTATGAGAACAGGAGAATACAAGTATATCCTTCTTCTTTCTATCTATGGAATGGAGGTTGTGCTCACCATCATGGAAAGATTATTATTAAAAGAAAACATTTTTGAAGCACATAGAAGGCATTTGTACCAGCTTTTTGCTAATGAAAAAAAAGTGTCACATTTAATTATTAGTAGTGTTTATGCTCTCTTACAACTCATTGTAAATGTTTTTATAATACATTCGCAACTTCCGGTATGGGGCATTATTTTAATTATTTTTATCCCGCTAGGTACTCTATACCTGGGATTAAAATTCAACTTGAAAAAGCAATACGGATTATAAACTGAACAAAACTTTAACATGAAAATAAAAGAAACTCCCTTAAAAGATTGCTACATCATAGAACCTACCATCTTTGAAGATGAGAGAGGTTATTTCTTTGAAAAATTCAATGAGAAAAAATTTGAAGAGCTTACAGGAATGAATGGACATTTTGTACAAGACAATATTTCTAAATCTTCTTATGGAGTATTGAGAGGACTGCATCTTCAAAAAGGAGAACATGCACAAGCCAAATTAGTTTCATGTCTTGAAGGAAGTGTGTGGGATGTTGCTGTAGATCTCCGGGAAGATTCTTCTACATTCGGGAAATGGTTTGGAATTGAGCTGACAGCAGAAAACAAACAACAACTTTATATTCCAAGAGGTTTTGGACATGGGTTTGCTGTATTAAGTACACATGCTGTATTTTCATATAAATGTGATAATTTTTACAATAAAGACTCAGAAGGCAGTGTAAAGTTCAATGACCCGGATCTTGAAATCGATTGGAAAATTGATGAAAAAGATGCTGTACTTTCAGAAAAGGATCAGAACGCACCAAGCTTCAAAGACAAAAACTTTTAAACTATATCATTGAAAACCACTTTACAAAAGTGGTTTTTGTTTTTTTTAATTCTAACTCTTCAATATTTTGTATCTTTGCAGACTCAAAATCAAAAAGATGCGTACAAAATCTGTAGGGAAGAAGAAAATCAATGTAGTCACTCTTGGATGTTCCAAGAATGTATACGATTCTGAAGTTTTAATGAGCCAGCTGAAAGCCAACGGCAAAGAAGTGGTTCACGAAGACCGCGGTGACATTGTAGTAATTAATACCTGCGGATTTATTGATAATGCTAAAGAAGAATCTATCAATACCATTCTTGATTATGTAGAAGCGAAAAATAGAGGTGAGGTTGAAAAAGTATTTGTTACAGGATGCCTTTCAGAAAGATATAAGCCGGATCTAATAAAAGAGATTCCGGATGTGGACCAGTATTTTGGAACAAGAGACCTTCCTATTCTGCTAAAACACCTTGGAGCAGATTATAAACATGAATTGGTAGGAGAAAGATTAACAACAACTCCAAAGCATTATGCATACCTGAAAATTTCAGAAGGTTGTGATAGACCATGCTCTTTCTGTGCCATCCCTTTGATGAGGGGAGGACATATTTCTACACCTATCGAGAAATTAGTTTCTGAAGCTCAGAAATTAGCAAAAAAAGGAACGAAAGAATTAATTCTTATTGCTCAGGATCTTACTTATTATGGCCTTGACCTTTACAAGAAAAGAGCATTAGGAGATTTACTAAAAGAATTAGTAAAAGTAGAAGGTGTAGAATGGATTCGCCTTCATTATGCCTTTCCAAGTGGGTTTCCGGAAGATGTTTTAGATATTATCCGTGAAGAACCTAAAATTTGTAATTATATAGATATTCCTCTGCAACATATCAATTCAGATTTGCTAAAATCGATGAAAAGAGGAACTACTCATGAAAAGACAGACGCTCTTTTGAGTAAATTTAGAGAAAAAGTTCCTGATATGGCTATCAGAACAACATTGATCGTAGGATATCCGGGAGAAACGCAGGAAAGATTCCAGGAACTTAAAGATTGGGTTAAAGAACAAAAATTTGACAGATTAGGATGCTTTACTTATTCTCATGAAGAAAATACAACAGCCCATGTATTGGAAGATGATATTCCACAGGAAGTAAAAGAAGCCAGAGTGGAAGAGATTATGGAGCTGCAATCTCAAATTTCTTGGGAAAAAAATCAAGAAAAAATTGGAAAAATATTCAAATGCGTTTTTGACCGTAAAGAAGGAAATTATTTTATCGGTAGAACTGAATATGATTCTCCTGATGTAGATAATACTGTTTTGGTTTCAGCTGAGAATACTTATATATCAATAGGAGACTTTGCTGAGGTTAAAATTACTTCGGCTGAAGAATTTGACTTATATGGGGATTTAGTGTAAATTTCTAATTGACTATTAATCAATTAGAAATGATTGTAATTTTAAAGCAAAATTAGTAGAAATATTAAATAATTTTAACATAAACACTTTTTTACTGTTGTTTTTATGATATTGATTGTCAGTTAATTGGATTTGCTTAATGTTAAGAAATTTTAATTTTCTTTCATAAAGTATATAAATTAAAAAATTATGTCTTAAATTTGCGCAATAAGCAATGTTTTTAAATCATATGCTTTCAATAAGTTATTTATTAAAATGAGGCTTTATCTCAATATGAAATATTTATTATTTTGTTTTTATTAGTTTCATGATGATAATCACAGGTTGAAATGCATCTTCCTTTTTGGAAATATTGATGAAAAATAATGTAATTAAAATCTTTAAAAACTTATGAAAAAATTTTTATTAACAGCAACTATGCTGGTTTGCCTTTCGGCACTTTCCAAGGCTCAGCAGGGGCGAGTAGGGATTAACACAACCACACCCGCCGCAACTTTAGATGTAGTAGCAAATACTACAGATAATACAAGACCTGATGCCTTATTGGTCCCTCGTTTGACAAGAGCTCAACTAGCAGCTAAAGATGCTGCTTATGTTGCAGCACAGAACGGAGCATTAGCTTTCGTTACTACTATTGACGGTACTGCAACAACTAAAACGACAAACGTAACAGCTGTAGGGTTTTATTACTACGATGGTACAAATTCTGTTTGGGTTGCTGTAGGTGGTGGTGGTTCTAGTACTGCAAGATATGAAACTATCAGAGGTAATATAACTGCAGTAACTAATCCAACTTATACGGTTCAGGCTACAGACAATGTTATTGTTACAAGAGCTACTACCGGAGTTGCTATTACTCTTCCTTCCCTTACTAATACTCCTGCAGATATTGGACGTATCGTTAAAGTGATCAATAATAACACAACAGCAACAGGTTTAACTTTTACAAATGGAACTGGCGATGCTCCTCCTACTATCTTAGGTAACTTAATTGTTAACCAAAATAGAGGAATTGAATTCGTTTGGACAGGAACTACTTGGTCATCCCCTCAGAAATAACCCTTATAAACTTAAAAATAAGATGAAAAATATATTTAATTTTTTAGCTATTGTAGCTTTTGGTTCTCTAGTAAATGCCCAGGTAAACATTAATAACGGTGTTCAACCGGCTGCTATCAATAATTCAAATGTAGGAATAGACCTTAGTTCAGCTTTCAGTACTGAAGCAGGTGCTGGTCCTTACGTAGGTAAAGGAGTTGTTATTCCTAGTGTTGACTTGGTAAATTTTCAATTTGATGTAAGTCTGGCTGACGGAAGTACTTTTCCTACTTGGTTCGACGGTATGGTTGTTTATAATAATGCTACAGGAACTACATTGGTTGCAGGACAGAGATCTTCTACTGCTACTGCTGTAACACCTGGATTCTATTATTACTACAACCCAACAGGTTCTACTACAAGTTCTGTACAACCGGGAGTATGGAGACCACTTGGAGGTAATCCTAATGCTGGAAAAGTAAACATTCTTCCAACTGAAACTATTACCAATACTTCTGTAAACGGAAACCAGGTATATGCTAAGAGAGGAACCTTTACAACTAGTGGAACTTCTACAGCTCCTACGGCATATTCAAATCAAGCTGCAATCGCATCTCCGGGAAGCCTTTACAGAATTACGATTTATCAGTCAGGGACAAATAATGTATACTCAAACAGTGTATATTCATATGCTGCTGATGGATCTTTTGTAACCGGTTCTCCAAGTATGTCTGTAGTTTATCCTGCAGGTACGTATAACTATACTGTAGAATATACAAAAACGAACAATTAATTTTTAATTAATATTATTACATAAAAAAACCAATGAGTTCCCTCTCATTGGTTTTTTATTTTGAGAAGGTTAAGGGGTAATTAACTCTTTTATAATCTATAATTTTGTTGGACTTAAATGTATTTGTAAATCATTTTTTAAAGAGGAAAAGGCTTTATAAAGTTTAGTTTGAGTAAAGTTGGAAAGGAGAATATATTTTAGCTATACATCAGGCTAATTTTACTTATAAAAAAATTAATTGATTTCTAACTAAAATTGATTTAGTGTAACTTGTTGATTTTTAATCAATTGAATTTATTGTTTTTTTAAATTATGCATGAATTAGTTAATTCTATTAACTTTTTAAGCATTTTTTTAACGTTTTTTAACAGAGTGGTTTAAAATCCCTATTCATAGGGGGTTACAAGGTTGTTTAACGTTTTATTTGGTTTTTATTAACTATTTTTAACAATTGGAGTGTGGAGTTAAAAAGATTCCTGATACATTTGCTCCGTCAAAACCAATAAAAGTTCAAGATGATGAAAAGATTCATTCTCGTAATCATAATGATGATTTCAACCTTAGGTGTTTATTCTTTTACGAGTAATGCCTTAGATGCGAAAAAAACAAGTTATGCATCGTACTACCACGATAAATTTAACGGTAGAAAAACCGCTAGCGGAGAGATTTTTGATAATTCAAAATTCACTGCAGCAAACAGAACGCTTCCTTTTGGAACAAACGTTAAGGTAACAAACCTTAAGAATGGTAAAGAAGTAATAGTAAGGATTAATGACAGAGGCCCTTTCCATTCATCAAGATCTTTAGACATGTCTAAAGCTGCGTTCGACGAGATCGGAGATATCAGTCATGGTACTATTCCGGTCGAATATGAAATTGTCGATTAATTTTATGATTTAAATTAAAAAAAGCCAGCTGATTTCAGCTGGCTTTTGTATTGTTGTATATTTCCATCTATTATACATCCAATTCTAATAAAGCAGGGCAGTGGTCAGAATGCACGGCTTCCTTTAAAATAACCGCTCTATTGAGCTTATCTTTTAAACTATAAGAGGTGAAATTATAATCTAATCTCCAGCCCTTATTCTTTGCTCTAGAATTCTGACGATAGCTCCACCATGTATAATTGTCAGGTTCATTATTAAAAAACCTGAAACTGTCAATCAATTCACACTCATTGATGAAATTAGTCATCCACTCCCTTTCCATGGGAAGGAAACCGGAAACATTTTTTAAACGAATAGGATCATGAATATCGATAGCTTCATGACATATATTAAAATCACCGGATATAATAAGATTAGGAATTTCTTTTTTAAGATTTTTAATATAGTTTAAAAAATCGTGACAGAACTGCATTTTAAAATCCAGTCTCTCTATGTTGGATGCAGAAGGAACATATACTGAAATCGCGGAGTATCCGTCAAAATCAGCCCGGATAATTCTGCCCTCATTATCATAGCTTTCAATACCACATCCATACTCAACATGATTCGGCTTTATTTTTGAGGCGATACCAACCCCACTGTAGCCCTTTCTTATGGCTGAATGCCAATAACTATGGTAGCCTAGCTTCTCAAGACTTTCAATATCTATCTGATCATTTCCTGCTTTACTTTCCTGAATGCAGACGATATCCGGATCAGCTGTATTCAGCCAGCCTAAAAAATCTTTAGTAAAAGCAGCTCTGATTCCATTGACATTATAAGTGATTAATTTCATAAACAAGAATAATTTTTTTCAAATGTAGTGAAATAAAAAAGCCGGTTTTGAATTTCAAAGCCGACCTTTTTTATTTTTAGTAAGAGATTTTATTTTTTGAAAACTGTTTTACCGTCTTTTGTTAGTTCTATCTCTTCACCTTTTCCTCTTAGTTCATAATGGTCATTTTTATACCATATTCCTGATGCAGGTTTTTGACCTTGCAGTTCAATCGTTTCATTGTTGAATACTATTGTAGCTGTATTTTTGGTATTGTTGAAAGCCATTTCCAATGTTTTACCACTGCTATCTTTCGAAGTACTTTTTACAATTTCATCTTTACTACCGGAAACAGCTGCTGAGTCAGACGGCTTTGAGGCAATACTATCTGCAGAAGCAGATGAAGTATCTGTTGTGGTTTTTTCTTTATTACATGAAGTTAAAAATAATGCAGCTAATGCTGTTGTGATAAAAATGTGTTTTTTCATACGTTTATATTTATAAGTGTTTTTCATTATGCAAAAAAAGTGCCTTAAAAAAAGAAGCGGAAAAAATCGAATGATTTTTTCCGCTTCTATCTAAGTTAAATAAACTGTAAATGAATTACTACTTAGGTTCTAAAACACTGATCGGAATAATACATTCTTCCAGTGAAATTCCTCCATGTTGGTAGGTTTCTTTATAGTAATTTACAAAGTGATTATAATTCTTAGGATAAGCCAGGAAAATATTGTTTTTGGCAAAAATATACTTCGAGCTTAAATTTCCTTTTGGAAGGAAAAGTTTTTCAGGATTAGTAATAGCCCATACATCACTGTCATCATAAGTTAAGCTTTTACCTGTTTTATATCGGATATTAGTTGAAGTTTCTCTATCTCCAACTACTTTGCTTGGTTTTTTTACGTATACCGTTCCATGGTCTGTTGTAATTACCAACTTATAGCCATTTTCCGCCGCAGTTTTAATGATCTTCAATAATGAAGAATTTTCAAACCAATTGAATGTTAATGATCGGAAAGTTTTGTCATCACGGATCAGCTGGTCAACAATATGATTGTCGGTTTTCGCGTGAGATAATATATCAATAAAGTTATAGACGATGACTAATAGATCATTGTTCTTGTGTTGATTGAAATCATCATAAATTTTTCTTTCAAAATCGGCATTCAAGACCTTAAGATATTTCATAGATTTTGATCCAAGACCGATTCTTTTCATTTGATCTTCCAGAAAATCACGTTCAAATTCATTTTTATTTCCTTCTTCATTATCGTTAAACCATTTTTCAGGAAAACGTTTCTCAATTTCAGAAGGCATTAATCCTGCAAAGAAAGAGTTTCTTGCATATTGTGTAGCGGTAGGAAGAATACTGTAATAATAATCTTCCGATACCTTATTGTAATATTTTGTAAATAAAGGCTCAATAACTTTCCATTGATCATAACGAAGGTTATCAACCATTAATAAAAGAACCTTTTCTTTTTCAACTTCAGGTTTTACTTTTTCCTTAAAAAGAGTATGACTCATCAGAGGCTTGTCAGAGTCGATAAGCCAGTCCGCATAATTTTTTTCAATAAATTTGGCAAACTGAATGTTGGCTTCCTCTTTCTGTGATTGTAAAAGATCGGCAAACTCATTATCTGCTACTTTATCAAACTTAATTTCCCAGCTAACGATTTTTTTGTAATATTCAGCCCATTCCTGATACGTTCGCAAGTAAGAGAGTTCCATAGAAAGATTTCTGAACTCCTGCTGATATTGTAAAATAGTTTTTTGTTCAACTAGATTATCTTCCTGAAGGTTTTTCTTTAAAGAAAGCAATATCTGATTAGGGTTTACAGGCTTTAAAATATAATCTGCGATCTGAGAACCTATGGCTTCTTCCATAATGTGCTCTTCTTCACTTTTTGTAACCATTACTATCTTTAAGGAATTATCTTTTTCCTTAATCATAGGAATAGCTTCGAGCCCAGAGATTCCGGGCATATTTTCATCAATTAATGTTAATGCAAACTTCTCTGAATCCATAAGTTCCAAAGCCTCATTTACATTATTTACAGGAGTTACCTGGTAACCCTTTTTTTCTAAAAATACGATATGAGGTTTAAGTAAATCTATTTCATCATCGATCCATAATATCTTTTCTGACATAATTTATTTTTTACATGGTTATTCTATCAAAATGTTGACCAAATCCTTTTAAAATCTCACAAAATCGAAAGATTAAAAGTTAAATATTAGTTAAATGAAATTCCGATCTGATATTCCATTTTTACTAAGCCTAATTATTGGTTTCTATGTAGAGCAAAGCTCTTTCCAATATTTCATCTTTTCCCTCTTTAATACCTTTTACAGTAGGCTTTATAAGGATGTCGGGAATGATTCCTATTCTTTGCGTTTCTTTTCCGTCAGGATAATAAGCTCCAAGCCCGGTAAAGCGGGTATCGAGGTCTGCAATTTTAAATATAATAACATCTCCGTTAGCTCCTGAAGTATTACTTCCAATTACTTTGGCTTTAGGATGTTGTTTAAGCATCATTGTAGTAGTCTCAGCCTGGCTTTGTGTACTTTCATTGACTAAAACTACAATAATTCCTTTATAGTATTCAGGATTTTTTCTGCCAATTATATTTTTTCTGCTATAAAATTTTCCAGGATAGTTGGTTTCCGGAAAAGTAAATAGATAATAA
Organism: uncultured Chryseobacterium sp.; assembly: GCA_963518055.1. Lineage (GTDB taxonomy): Bacteria > Bacteroidota > Bacteroidia > Flavobacteriales > Weeksellaceae > Chryseobacterium. The sequence goes on along the minus strand of CAUQIC010000002.1, from coordinate 58,763 downwards.
GTACTTATTTCCGGTAATAAAAGCTGGCTTAAAGGCTCTATAACCTGATTAGGGTAATTTCTAAGATCAAAAATAATTGCCTTAGTGGATTTTAAATTTTTATACATTTCATTCAAATCCTCTTTTTTTATAACCCCCATATTAACATAACCAATTCCTTTTTCTATAAACATCCACTTTTTTTGTACTGGATTTTTATCAAGGATAATATCTTTGGAAAAATAAGTTTTAGATTGGATAGGTAGGTTTATCCCGTTTCGTTCAACTTTTAAATACATTGAATCTTGACTACTAGATAGTAAAAAACTTTTAATTTTTTCTGTTTTCCCCCAGGAATTAGATGCAGGAATATATTTTCCCAGCCTGTTAACTATTTGTGGAATGGTTTTACCATTAATATCATAAATTATGTCTCCCACTTGCAGAGGAGATTTTTCTTTAAACTTATTAGAGTTAATTTTTGTGATCACCAACTTTCCCTCTGCGTACAAATAATCAATGGGGATTTTTTTATTTCCATATAGATTTGAGCTAATTTCTTTTGAAAAAATATATGCGTGAGAATCATCCGTTTTTGTAACCAGTTCAGCTAATGTCAGGTGATAATTCTCATCACTGTCAACGGTAAGGAACTTAGGGATCATTTCTGTTAAAACATCATTCCAGTTCTGATCGGTTTCATATTTATAAGGGAAAAAATACTCCACATAATTCCAGTACCTGAATAATTCTAATAAAGTGATTGTTTTTGAAATAAATTTTGAACCATAGGAATTCTCATTCCGGAAATATATTTTTCTTCCACCTTTTCCGAGGTAATGACTGCTTCCTAAATTTCTGTTGTTTTCAATATAACGGAGTTTATTGGTCACATTTTTATTAAATATATCCGTATTTTCAATCCAGCTCAGATCAAAATTTTTGAGAAAATATATTTTTTCGTCTTTTTTTGAGCATTCTCTGCAGATATTGACCTCTCCAAGACTTTCAATCCAATCAGAATATAAGGTATTTAACTCTTTTTTGTCATTAATATTTTCAAGCTCATTTATTTTTTTGAAAAGTTGTTGATCCCAGTCAAGATCCCCTTTTGCTACGTTAGGGTGATAATATTTTAAAAATCCCCAAACTCTGCATAGAGATTCCAGCTTTTGATTTTCAGATAAAATCTGGGCGGAAAAATGTAAACTAAAAAATAATACAGTGAAAAGAAAGTATTTCCTCATTAAGGCTTTTGTGTTTCTCTCTCAAAGATATACTTAAAATATAATAATGACAAACGTTTTTAATGAATAAACGCTTAGCTCAGAGAGAATTTCTTTTAACATGAAATTAATAAAACCTCAAATTAAAAATCCCTAACTTTGTTTACTAATATTGACCTTTCAATGCAGAATAAGTTAAAAATCATCAATGATCCTGTTCACGGATTTATCAAAATTCCCCACGAAATTCTATTTGACATTATTGAACATCCTTACTTTCAAAGATTAAGAAGAATTGGGCAGACCGGGCTTCTTAATCTGATTTTTCCGGGAGCAACACATACAAGATTTCACCATGCTTTGGGGGCAATGCATCTCATGTTTACAGCACTGGAAACGTTGAAGCAAAAAGGGGTCAAAATATCTGAAGAAGAGGAGAAAGGAGCAATGTTGGCTATTTTAATGCATGATATTGGTCATGGCCCGTTTTCTCATGCTCTTGAAAGCATGCTGATGGATGATTGGCATCATGAAAACCTTTCACTATTATTGATGAATAAATTAAATGAAGAGTTTAAGGGCGAATTGTCTATGGCTATTGAAATGTTTCAGGGGAAATACCATAGAAAATTTTTTAACCAGCTTATCTCTTCTCAATTGGATGTGGATCGATTGGATTATCTGAATAGAGATAGTTTTTTTACAGGTGTTTCTGAAGGAAATATTAATACTCAAAGAATTATTTCAATGATGAATGTCTGTGAAGAAGGAGAATTGGTCATTGATGCGAAAGGAATTTATTCCATTGAAAATTTTTTGACAGCCAGAATGTTTATGTATTGGCAGGTCTACTATCATAAAACATCTGCCCTTGCAGAGTACCTTTTGGTAAAAATCCTTGAAAGAGCAAAATATCTTATTTCTAAAGGGATAGAACTTCCCGCAACAGATAATTTAAAATATTTTTTATACCGTAGTAAAGGGACGGCAACGGATGAAGATGTAAAAAGATTTACACAGCTTGATGATAATGATGTAATTCAGGCCATGAAAGAATGGCAAAATTCTGAAGATTTTGTGTTGTCATATTGGTGTAAATGTGTCATTCAGAGAAACCTACCCAAAACAATTATTTCATCTCATCCATTTACTCAGGATACTATTGAAGCAAAAATAAAGAGTACCAATGATTTTTTTGGAATTAAGAATGGCTCAGAGCTCGTTCATGAAATAAAAAGAAAGCTTTTACCTTACGATACAGAAAAACAGCCCATCTATCTTTTGCAGAAAAATGGCAAGAAAATGAAGCTTCATGAGTCCGAAGATCAACTTTTATCAGGGTTGATGGTCAATAAAACCACGCGCTATATCCTTATGTTTCCGAGGGATATTTCTTAGTAAGATTCTTAAAGAATATTAAAATTTACGATCTCAAACCAAAATAGGTTTGCAAATTATAGAATTTCTTATCTTTGCAGAATATGGAATTTACAGCTTCGCAAATTGCAAGTTTTATTGACGGAAAAATAATAGGTGACGAGAATGCACTTATTACAGGGGTTTCACCTATTGAGAATGGGGAATCAGGGCATCTTTCTTTTATAGCACAAGATAGATTCTCTCATTATTTGGATACCTCAAAATGTTCTGTAATTATTGTTTCGGAAAATCTTTTAGCTAAAAACAATTATAATCCTACCTTAATCATCGTAAAGGATGCTTATCTTTCTTTTCAGGTTTTAATGAATCTATATCAGGAAATGAAAGGAAGAAAAGAAGGTGTTGAAGACGGTTCTTCTATTCATGATACCGCTGTGATAGGTGAAAAAGCCTACATAGGAGCGTTTACTTATGTTTCTGAGAAAGCCAAAATTGGTGAAGGTTCACAAATTTATCCTCATGTATATATCGGAAAAGGAGTGAAAATTGGTAAAAACTGTAAAATAGACAGTGGAGCCAGAATTTACGACTACTGTATTATTGGAGATAATTGTGTTATTCATTCCAATACGGTAGTAGGAGGTGATGGTTTTGGTTTTCAGCCGACAGCCGAAGGATTTAAAAAGATTCCTCAGCTAGGAAATGTAATTATTGAAGATGATGTTGAAATAGGTTCAAACTGTAGTATTGATAGAGCAACAATAGGATCTACCATCATTGGAAAAGGAACAAAAATTGATAATCTGATCCAGATTGCCCACAATGTAAAGATAGGTCAGAATAATGTAATTGCTGCACAAGCCGGAATTGCAGGTTCTACGATTATTGGAGATTGGAATCAAATAGGAGGTCAGGTAGGTATTGTTGGGCATATCAAAATCGGAAACCAGGTGAAGATTCAAGCCCAAAGTGGAGTGAATTCAAGCGTGGGAGATAAAGAAACATTGTACGGCTCTCCTGCCATTAGCTACAATGACTATCTGAGAAGTTATGTTCATTTTAGAAACTTTCCTGAAATTGTAAGCAGAATAAATAATCTTGAGAATACCTCAAAAGATAATACTAATGAGTGATATGCAAAAAACACTTCAGGAAGAGGTTACTCTTTCTGGAATTGGTCTTCATACTGGTAGAGAAGTAAAACTTACCATTAAACCTGCAAAAGAAAATACAGGTTTTGTATTTGTAAGAACAGATCTTGAGGGCAGTCCTCAGGTTGAAGCAGATGTTAATTATGTTGTAGCAACAGAAAGAGGAACAACACTGGAAAAACTGGGAGTAAAGATTACGACTTGTGAGCATCTTCTGGCGGCCTTGGTAGGTTGTGATGTTGATAATGCCGTGTTAGAAATGGATGCTTCTGAACCTCCAATTTTAGATGGATCCTCAAAATTCTTTGTAGAGGCTATCGAAAGTGTTGGAGTTGTTGATCAAAATGTAGCCAGAGAATATTTGGTAGTAAAAGAAGTTCTTACTTACAGTGATCCGGCTACAGGCTCAGAGATTACAATCATACCTTCAGATACTTATGAAGTAACAACAATGGTAGATTTTGGAACCAAAGTTTTAGGAACACAAAATGCTACCCTTAAAAATATTTCCGAATTTAAAGACGAAATCTCTTCTGCAAGAACATTCAGCTTCCTGCACGAATTGGAAATGCTTTTAGATCACGGATTAATCAAAGGAGGAGATATTTCCAATGCTATTGTATATGTAGATAAAGATCTTACTCCCGAGACAACAGAAAAATTAAAGAAAGCCTTTGGAAAAGATAATGTTTCTATCAGACCTAACGGAATTCTTGATAACCTAAACCTAAACTATCCGAACGAAGCCGCAAGACATAAATTACTTGACGTAATCGGTGACTTAGCCTTGGCTGGTGTCAAAATAAAAGGTAAGGTAATTGCCAATAAACCAGGGCATTTCGTAAATACTCAATTTGCGAAAAAACTGAATCGTCAGTGGAAATTGCAAAAAAAGAAAAACGTTCCGGATTTTGATTTAACTAAAGAACCGGTATTTGATATCAACGGGATCATGAAGCTTATGCCTCACAGACCTCCGTTCTTATTAATTGATAAAATTCTTGAGCTTTCAGACTCTCATGTTGTAGGGTTGAAAAATGTGACAATGAATGAACCTTTCTTTGTTGGTCATTTCCCTAAAGAACCTGTAATGCCGGGAGTTCTTCAGGTTGAAGCTTTAGCTCAGACAGGTGGTATCTTAGTACTGGCAAGTGTTCCTGACCCTGAAAACTATTCTACCTATTTTATCAAAATTGATAAAGTAAAATTCAAGAGAAAAGTAATTCCTGGAGATACACTGATATTCAAAATTGAATTGATTGAGCCTATCAGAAGAGGTATCGTTCATATGCAAGGATACGGGTATGTAGGAGATACAGTGGCAGTAGAAGCGGAGCTTATGGCTCAAGTTGCAAAAAATAAAGTTGATTAAATAAATGATTCATCAATTAGCAGCCGTAGATAAACGTGCGAAAATCAGCAAAAATGTAATTGTAGAACCTTTTACTACAATTGCAGGGGATGTAGAAATTGGAGAAGGAACATGGATCGGTCCAAATGTTACCATCATGGATGGTGCAAGAATAGGAAAAAACTGTAGGATTTTCCCCGGGACTGTAATCTCTGCCATTCCTCAGGATCTGAAATTTGATGGTGAAGATACCCAGGTCATTATCGGTGATGATACAACAATTAGAGAATGTGTTACCGTAAACAGAGGTACAAAAGCCTTAGGACATACCAAAATAGGAGCTCACTGTCTTATTATGGCTACTTCACATATTGCACATGACTGCGTAATTGGAGATCATGTTATCATTGTAAATGGTTGTGGTATTGCGGGGCACGTTGAAATAGGAGACTATACTGTAATGGGAGGACTATCAGCTGTTCACCAATTTGGTAAAATCGGGAAACATGTCATGATTTCCGGAGGTACTTTGGTGAGAAAAGATATTCCACCTTATGTGAAAGTAGCTAGAGAGCCAATGTCATATGCCGGGATCAATTCTGTTGGTTTAAGAAGAAGAGGATTTACTAATGAAAAGATTTTTGAAATTCAAAAAATCTACAGAACAATCTTCCAAATGAAAATGAATGTCTCTCAGGCAATGGCACATATTGAAAAAGAAATGCTTCCCACTGCTGAAAGAGATGAAATTCTGCAATTTATTCAAAACTCTCCAAGAGGTATTGTAAAAGGATACGGAACAAGCAAAGAGAGTAATTAATAATAAAAACACAAACACAAAGACATTATGAAAAATTTATTGATGACGATAGGCTTCTTGTTTTCAGCTATTGTGGCAGGACAGCAAGTTAAAGAATCAAAATTATCTTCTATACCTACTATTGAAAAGAGTCGTATGTTACAAAATGACAGTATTGCTAAAGACAATATTAATATGGTAATGAAGAATAGTTTGAATAGTAAATCGTTATTAAATAAATATGAAAATAATTCAAGTATTCAAAATAATTTGAATCAGTTGAAACATAATGATTTGAATTTTAATAATACGACTAATGGTTCATACATTTCGCCAGACGGTAAAATTACTTACCCCAGCCAAATTATAAACCATACAAGATATTATGATTCCCCAGGTACCGCACATGCAGAAGTGCCTGTTTTTAATACAAAATAAAAAAAGAATAATATAATTAATGGCAACAAGTAACGATATCAGAAAAGGACTTTGCATCGAATTTAGCAATGATATTTTCAAAGTAATTGAATTTTTGCACGTAAAGCCGGGAAAAGGTCCTGCTTTCGTGAGAACAAAACTGAAGTCAGTAACCAATGGAAAAGTACTTGATAATACTTTTTCTGCAGGACATAAAATTGATGAAGTAAAAGTAATCACAAGAAAGTTCCAGTATCTTTATGATGATGAGAACGGATTCCACTTCATGAATAATGATGATTTCTCTCAATTATATATCAACAAAGAAATGATCGAAAACTCTCAGTTTATGAAAGCTGGTGAAGAGGTAACAATCATTTTGAAAGAAGCTGATGAAACTCCTCTTTCTGCTGAACTTCCACAATCAGTTTATCTGGACGTTATTGAAGCTGATCCGGGGGTAAAAGGAAACACAGCAACAAATGCCCTTAAAAACGCAATCGTTGAAACAGGAGCAAGAGTAATGGTTCCTTTATTTATTGAGCCGGGAGACAGAATTAAAGTAAACACTGAAGACGGTAGCTACTTAGAAAGAGTAAAATAATAAATAAAATTTACATAAATTCGGTTTGCACTAGCATTCCGAATTTTGTTTTATAAGAAAATCTGTTGTTATGAGATTCCATTCTCCGCAAAAGCTTAAAACGATAGCTGATTTAATAGGCTCAAAATTTGTTGGCCCGGAAGACTTTGAAGTATTAGGCTCCAACGAAATTCATATGGTAAAAGCCGGTGAAATTGTTTTTGTTAATCATCCTAAATATTACGATAAAGCATTACATTCTGCTGCTACCATTATTTTAATCGATAAAGAAGTTGAATGCCCGGAAGGCAAAGCTCTTCTTGTTTCTGATGATCCTTTCAGAGATTTTAATAAAATCAATACTCATTTTACTAGAATATATAACTTCACAGAAGAACTTCATGATGTCGAAATCGGAGAGGGAACAAAAATTCATTCTTCAGCGGTAATCGGAAATAATGTGAAAATCGGAAACAATTGCCTGATCTTTCCTCATGTCGTAATCGGTGACAGAACTGAAATAGGAGACAATGTAATCATCCAGTCCGGAACGGTACTTGGTGGAGATGCCTTTTATTATAGAAAACTTGACGGTAATTTTGACCGTCTGATTTCTGTTGGAAACGTTGTCATCGAAAATAATGTTGAAATTGGAAACAACTGTACAATCGACCGCGGAGTTACAGATTCTACAATAATTGGGGAAGGTTCTGTTTTGGATAATCAAATTCAGGTAGGGCATGATACGGTAATAGGAAAAAAATGTCTTATTGCTTCACAGGTAGGAATTGCAGGGTGTTGTATTATTGAAGATGAGGTGACTATTTGGGGGCAGGCAGGTATTGCATCAGGCCTCAGAATTGAAAAAGGAACCGTACTGTTAGCTAAAGTAGGAGTTAACAGAGATCTTAAAAAAGGAACCTATATTGGGCTGTTTGCAGAAGATTTCAAAACATATCTAAAGAAAGAAGTAAAACTGAGAAATCTCAAATAAACAATTCCAAAGGTTTTATCCAAAATCAAAGATTTTTAAGTAAATTTGTGAGCATTAATAAAATAATAAATAAATTAAAACAACAATAAAATGTCAATTTTAGTAAACAAAGATTCTAAAGTAATTGTACAAGGATTTACTGGAAACGAAGGTACTTTCCACGCAGGTCAGATGATTGAATACGGAACAAACGTAGTAGGTGGTGTTACTCCAGGAAAAGGAGGTAGCGAGCACTTGGGAAAACCAGTATTTAATACAGTAGCTGATGCAGTTGAAAAAGCAGGGGCAAACGTAAGTATCATCTTCGTACCACCGGCTTTCGCAGCAGATGCTATCATGGAAGCTGCTGAAGCAGGGATCAAAGTAATTGTATGTATTACTGAAGGTATTCCTGTAGCTGATATGGTAAAAGTAAAATCTTATATTGCAGACAGAGACTGCAGATTAATCGGACCAAACTGCCCTGGAATCATTACTTCTGAAGAAGCTAAAATTGGTATTATGCCTGGATTCGTTTTCAAAAAAGGAAAAGTTGGAATCGTTTCAAAATCAGGTACCCTTACTTATGAAGCAGCTGATCAGGTAGTGAGAGCAGGTTACGGTATTTCTACAGCAATCGGTATCGGTGGTGACCCTATCATCGGAACAACTACAAGAGAAGCTTTAGAGTTATTCATTAATGATCCGGAAACTGAAGCGGTTGTCATGATCGGTGAGATTGGTGGTGGATTAGAAGCTGAAGCTGCTAGATGGTACAAAGCAAGCGGATCTACTAAACCGGTTGTAGGTTTTATCGCGGGACAAACAGCGCCAAAAGGAAGAACTATGGGACACGCTGGTGCTATCGTAGGTGGTGCAGAAGATACAGCTCAGGCAAAAATGGAAATCATGAGAGAGAATGGTATCAACGTTGTTGATTCTCCTGCTGATATCGGTGCTACTGTAGCTAAAATTCTAGGATAAAATAAAAACAAAACATATGAAAAAACTTTTATTAGCCTCAGCTTTGACGTTATCCGCCTTATCCTTTGCCCAGGTGCAATGGAAAAGTACAAGATTTGGTCTTACAGCAGGTTTAAACTACTCCAGAGTAGCAAATGCCCATAATCCTTCAGGCCCTAGATACGCTTTTCAAGGTGGAGCTTTGGCTTTAATTCCCGTAGGAAAGGCAAACCAGTTTTTTATTCAACCGGAAGTTTTATACTACGGGGCAGGAGAAACAGGTAAAGATAAAGATGCTAAAGGAAAAGATGGTTATGACGCAGTATATGCCAATAATTATTTAAGTGTCCCTCTATATTTCAAAGGTTATTTTTCAGAATCAGCATCTGAATTCTTTGGATTAGTGGGTCCGAGATTTAACTTTTTGGTTAACCAAAATGTTAAAAATGCTCCTGTTGGCAGACCTTATTATGATCCAGATGTTACTGATCCGGCTTATCCGGGAGTAAACGGTAAAGCCAAAAGCTTTAACTGGGGAATAGGACTTGGAGTAGGATATAGCTATAAGAGACAATTGGAAGTTGCTCTTAAATATGATATTGGCCTTTCAGATACTTATCCTGGTCTTGCAAAAGAAAAAGGGGGTACTGATAAGAAAAAATCAGAACAGGTCCTTGCACTTACTCTAAGCTATATATTCAAATAAAATTATTTATTCAGAATATAAAAGATCCCGAAAAATAATTTTCGGGATCTTTTTATTTGTAAATCTATAGAGTTAAAAACAGCAGATTTGTAAATAAGTGAATTTATCAATTCATATTTTTGCTGCTTTTAAAATGATCTGTTTATCCTTTAATCCATTTCCAAAGCTCTTTTAACGTTGCTTTATTCCCATACATCAAAATCCCTACACGATAGATTTTTCCTGCCAGGAAGATCATGAAAACCGTTGTTCCTAATAATAAAGCAATAGATAAAGCAATCTGCCATGCAGGTACTCCAAAAGGGATTCTCGCAATCATGGCAACCGGTGATGTAAAAGGTATGATGGATAACCAAAAACCTAAAGGACCATCAGGGTTGTTCATTAATGAGAAACTGCCATACATTCCCAGCATAAGGGGTAAAACAGCAAAAAGAGTGAACTGCTGAGTCTCTGTCTCATTATCTACTGCAGAGCCTATTGCAGCATAGATAGAACTGTAAAAAATATATCCTAAAAGGAAGAAAACGATGAAAACGAAAATAATGAGTGGAAAATTCATTTCCAGCAAGCTGTGAGAAATTTGAGTGGCAAGATTAGCAATATCTAGTTTGCTTGCGATCTGGTCATTTCCTCCCGGAATGTTTTTGGGTACAGGAGAAAAACCTGTATTTAAAACCAAGGCTCCAATGACAGACATTGTGATCCAAATGATAAATTGAGTGAGTGCAACCAACGTTACTCCCAAAATCTTTCCCATCATTAGCTCGAAAGGCTTAACAGAAGAAATAATGATCTCAACAACACGATTGTTCTTTTCCTCCAGGACACTTCTCATAACGCGTACACCATAAATAATGATAAACATGAAAGTAACATACATTAAAATCATGCTAAGTCCTGTTTTCACTCCAAAAGCAAGATCGGAATCTTCCTTGTTGTTATCAGAAACATTAATCGTCTTAAGAGTGAAACCTTTATCAAGGTCATCCAATTGAACTTCCTGGATCCCCAGTTGTTTGATTTTTTCCTTTTTAATAACATTGCTGATATCCGAAACGATTTTCTGCTTGGTATCAAGTCCGATTTTACTGTTTACAACTAATCTTGTTCCGGTTTCCAGTTCATCAAAATTCTGATTTTTCAATTCTGGTAGAATCAGGATGCCGGCTATAGACTCGTTACTTTTTAAGTTATTGATCTTAGAATTCTCATCTGCTGCAGAAACAAATGTATAATTTACTTTATCATTGGACTTAAACTGATTAGTGAAAATTCCACTTTTGTCTACAACTTCTATAATACTGTGTGACTCGTTTGCTTTAAACATCAGTCCTATTACTGCACCAAAAGCAATGATAAGAATAGGAGCTAAAAGCGTCAATATAATAAAAGATTTTTTCTTAACCTGGGTAAGAAACTCCCTCTTTGTAATTAAAAAAATATTATTCATAAAAATTAAGAATGATTACTTACGGCGTTAATAAACACTTCATTCATGCTGGGAATTCTTTCGTCGAATGATCTTATTTTACCTACATGTACAAGATCCAAAAGAATATTATTCTGATCAGTTTCATTTTTCAGATCAAACGAAACAAGATTGTTCTCATTTGAAAAATTGAAAATCTCATATTTATTTTTGAAACTTTCAAGTTGGTCATGATTGATTCCTGAAAGGGTGATTCCAAAAATATTTTTCTTGAATTTCTCCCTTACGTCAAAGACTCTTCCGTCAATAATCTTTTTGGAATTATTGATTAATGCAACATAATCACACATCTCTTCCACACTTTCCATCCTGTGTGTAGAAAGAATAATCGTAGTGCCATTATTTTTAAGATCAATGATTTGATCTTTAATTAAATTGGCATTTACAGGATCAAAACCGGAAAACGGTTCATCAAGAATCAAAAGGTGGGGTCTGTGAAGTACCGTAACAACAAATTGAATTTTTTGTGCCATTCCTTTAGACAGTTCAGATAGCTTTTTTTTCCACCATTGGTCGATATTGAGTTTTTCAAACCATTTTTTGGCTTCACTCAAAGCATCACTTTTACTCATGCCCTTAAGCTCGGCAAAATAAAGGATTTGATCACCCACACTCATATTTTTATATAAACCTCTTTCTTCAGGCATATAACCAATATCTTTGATATGAGCCGGATTCAGTTTTTCTCCATTAATGAAAATATCTCCTGAATCTGCCTGAGTAATTTGGTTGATAATACGGATAAAAGAAGTTTTTCCGGCTCCGTTAGGCCCTAAAAGACCATAAATACTGCCTTTCGGAACATGGATGCTGAAATCATCCAGGGCGACCTTTTTGCCGGCATTATAGGTCTTTTTAATATGTTCAGCTTTTAACATTAAATGTTCTTTTACAATTAGTATAAAAAAGTCCTGAAAGTTACGGAATTATTGAACAGAATTAATGTAAAAGAAAAAATCCTGATGATTATCAGGATTTTAATTTATTGTTTTACGATTTGAGTAACTTTTTGCGTATTGTCACTTAAAATATAACGGATCAAATATTTTCCGGGTTTTAATTTTTCAATATTAATCTCTCCGGAATTCATATTGACTGTATAACTAGCGACCTGCATACCCAAAATTGAATAAAAAGTCACGCTTTTGATTCTTAAAGAAGAATCCTTTGCCTTAATGATAAGGAAATCCTTTGCAGGATTTGGATAGGCAAGCAACACCCCATCATCTGCTTTTTGAGTGATGGAACCCGGCTCTCTTAGCTGAGCTTGCAAATTGTGGGAAAACCCAACAAAAGTGCCTATAAATGAAATTAAAAGTAAAAGTTTTTTCATCAAATTTATAATTTCTCGAATATATATAACAAATATAAATAAATCTACAATCTCGCACAATAGTTTTTTGTAGAACTTGTAGTAAATTTGTAGAAACTTATTCAAAAAGTATTCCAAAATGATACATTCAAGAAATAGAAGACTTAGAGTTAATGAATCGATCAGAAGTTTGGTAAAAGAAACTATTCTTACAACTAATGATTTTGTAATGCCAATCTTTGTGATGGAGGGCGAAAACATGCAGGAGGCGATCCTGTCAATGCCGGGGATTTTTAGGCGAAGCATAGATTTAACAGTGAAGGAATGTAAGGAATTATTTTCTTTAGGCGTAAAAGCTGTCAATTTGTACATGAAAGTATCTGATCATTTGAAAGACAATACAGGAAAAGAAGCATGGAACAAAGACGGATTGATGCAAAATACGATTAAAGCAATTAAAGATGCTGTTCCCGGAATGATTGTTATGCCTGATGTAGCTCTTGATCCTTATTCAATCTACGGACATGACGGAATTATTGAAAATGGGAAAATTTTAAATGATGCAACTAACGATGCATTAGCCAGAATGTCAGTATCACATGCAGAAGCAGGAGCTGATCTTGTTGCACCAAGTGACATGATGGACGGTAGAGTGCTTGTAATCAGAGAAGCATTGGAAGAAAGCGGATTTACTGATGTGGGGATTGTAAGTTATGCAGCAAAATATGCAAGTTCTTTCTATGGACCTTTCAGAAGTGCTTTAGATAGTGCTCCGAAGGATGATATGGAAATACCAAAAGATAAAAAGACTTATCAGATGGATTTCCACAATACCCGTGAAGCATTAAACGAAGTTTTTAAAGATATTGACGAAGGGGCTGATGTTATCATGATCAAACCGGGACTTCCTTATCTGGATATTGTTTCCAAAGTTCGTGAAGCGATTGATCTTCCTATTGCTGTCTACAATGTGAGTGGCGAATATGCGATGGTAAAGGCAGCAGCCCAAAACGGCTGGTTAGATAATGATAAAACAATCATTGAAAGTCTTACCTGCTTTAAGAGAGCCGGCGCAGATATGATCTTTACTTACTTTGCTAAAGAAGCTGCGATCTTGTTGAATAAATAGTAAAGAAATTAATTCAATATAAAAAACAATGGCTGTCTCAATGAGGCAGCCATTTTATCTTGTCAGAAAGCTCTTATATTTAGTGAGATTGTCACCTTTCATTTATTGTGTGGGGTGGAATTGCGTTGATCATCTAAAATATGAATACCGGAAGGGTACAGATTCCAACCATGAAAATAATTGAAGTATACTAAAGCCAGCCTTTTCTTCCATAAACATACGTGTCATCAAACTGCTTATCACTCATAAACAGATACAAGATTCCCTCAATAAAAGGAATAACAGAGGCCGCACCCAATGTAACAATATTAAGAACTAACTGGATAATACCTTCTTTAGTATAGCCTAGATAAAATTTATTTAAAGCCAGCCACCCCACAAGAATTCCCAAAAGTGCTGCAGGGATTTTCTTTTCTGAATGATAAGGAATATTGTTTTGTTGATTGGATGTGTTTTCCGTTTTGGTATAACCGTAATTTTCCATTTCTTAATGTTTTATATGATTGATATATTATGTGATAAGTAGCTTAAAATTATTAAAAGTTACATCAGCTGAAAATAGTAAAGTTGAGCATCTCGGATAAACAAAGTGTATATTGGTATAAAGAGAGTTTATATTTTTGATATATTTGCCCTATGATTTTACGCGGAGAAAATTTAATCAAAGAATACGGTCCTAAAAAAGTTGTAAAAGGCGTTTCTGTACAGGTTCAGCAGGGAGAAATTGTTGGTTTGCTTGGTCCGAATGGAGCAGGAAAAACTACTTCATTTTATATGATTGTAGGGTTGGTTAAACCTACTTCAGGAAAGATTTTTCTTGATAAACAGGAAATTACCACAGATGCAATGTACCGTAGAGCTCAAAAGGGTATTGGTTATCTTGCTCAGGAGGCCTCCGTTTTCAGAAAATTGTCTGTTGAAGAGAATATTATGGGAGTTTTACAATTAACAAAACTTTCAAAACGTGAACAGCAAATCAAATGTGATGAGCTGATCGAAGAATTTTCTTTGCAACATGTTCGTAAAAACAGAGGAGACCTTCTATCAGGAGGGGAAAGACGTAGAACGGAAATTGCCCGTTGTCTTGCTACAAGTCCGAACTTTATCCTGTTGGATGAGCCTTTTGCCGGTGTTGACCCGATTGCTGTCGAAGATATTCAGAAAATTGTAAGAAGTTTAGTGGATAAAAATATTGGAATCCTCATTACCGACCACAATGTACAGCAGACTTTAGCAATTACGAACAAAACTTACATCATGTTTGAAGGTAAGATCCTGAAAGAAGGTCTTCCGGAAGAGCTTGCCAATGACCCGCAGGTAAGAGAAGCTTATCTTGGAGAAAACTTCGTGTATCAAAGTATTTTAGATAAGCCTAAAAAGAAGAAACACGCCTACAATATCTGGGCAGGTAATTTTGATTCAAAAGCTCATTTTCAAGGGTTTGTTGATGAAAATTTCAAACAATTTGATGATCTCCGATTAATGTATGGATTTGAAGATATCAGTTTTGCTTCATTAGCGAACTCGGAAATCGAACATATCTTTAATGATATCGTTGATAAAAATGCCAATAACTCGTTTGTGTTTCAGAAAAAAGAGATTAATTCTCAATATTCTAAAGAACAGGCAGAAGCGGAATCCAAAGAGGCCAGTAAACCTGAATTACATTATCTGACTACCTACATGTATGAAGGATAATATAACAAAATAATTAAACGAAACCATTGTCTATTTGATAATGGTTTTTTTTGTGCCGAAATTTATTAAATTAATTGAATGGTTAATGAATTCATGCGGAATATTGTTTTTGGCTTACATTTTGTTATTTATATTACCTATTAAATTGTCATTATTTAATCGAGTGTTTAAATAATTTATATATTCATACGAGATTTAATAATGTATTAAAACTACTACCACTCCTAATTATTATATTCATACTTAGACATTTGATATCTCATCCATGTCAATGAGTCTGGTTTAAGATATCGCAGATCTCCCAAGGTGAAAATTGGGCTTATCACTTATAGATATTGATTGGTCACTGTAGGAAGTAAAATTCCGATAAAAAGGTAAACGAATATATTCAAAACATGATGATTACCTGGTTTTTAATTGAATTCAGATGTGATCAGGTATAGATTGTAGACTATTTAAAATAAACCATATGAAGAACATTAACATAAAAAAAATGATTGATATTCTCCTGATAATACTTCTCATGGTATTTATCATACAGAATTTAGAGAATGTTATGGTGAAGTTTATTACAATGCAGTTCGAATTGCCCCTTATTGTATTGATATTAGCTGTTTTTGCATTGGGATATTATACATCAAAAGTTTTTAGAAAGAAATAATCACAAAAAATATATCAATATGGCATTACAAGAAGCATTACAAAAATTAGCAAACGAAAAGAATAATCCATGTGTAACGATTTCTCTTAACACTCATCGTACCCATCCGGAGAATCAACAGGACGAAATTGTTCTCAAAAATCTGCTAAAAGAAGCTGAAAACAGAGTTATAGAGGAATTTGGGAAAAGGCAGGCAGCCGAAGTGTTGGAAAAAATAGAAAATATCTCCAAAAAAATTGATCACCAACACAATCTTGAAAGTTTACATATTTTCTTATCGAGTGACACCGAAGAAGTGATAAAGCTAGTTTGGGAAACCCGAGAGAACATAGTTGAAATTGATGATAAATTTGCGGTAAGACCCATTATCAAAGCTACTGTAAGAGCTGAAGAATATCTTATTTTAGTTTTGACACAGAGTGGAACGAAGCTCTATGAAGCATTGAATGATTCTATAGTGAAAGAAGTCAGAGAAGAAGGCTTTCCGTTTCCTCAAAATCCATTTTATATTACCCATTCTGATGTGAGAAGTGATGCTAAGCAGGTTGATAATCAAATCAAAGAATATTTCAACAGAATAGATAAATCGGTTGTGGAAATTCACAAGAAATCAGGCTTAAATGTTGTGGTCATCAGTACAGCTGATAATTTCAGCAAGCTTTTAGAAGTAGCTGATTTACCTCAAATTTATATCGGGCATGATCATAAAAATTACGAATCCGCGGAAGAACATAATATTGTAGAACAGGCCTATGAAATTATTAAAGCTCAACAAAAAGAACAACGAACTTTAGCCATTGAGGAAATCAAAGAAGCTGTTTCTCATGGAACTGTTCTTACTGATCTCCAGGAAATTTATCAGGCAGCTATAGACGGAAGAGGAGATCTTTTAATCGTTCATCAGGACTATGAACAGCCGGTAAAAATGATTGATGAAAGAACATTCGATTATGCTGATAATTCAAAGGAACCGGGAGTTACTGATGATATTGTTTCTATCATTTCCTGGGATGTATTTTCGAAAAAAGGAAGGGTTTATTTTACCGCTCAGGATGAACTTTTAGAATTAGGAAAGATTGTCCTGAAAACAAGATATTAAATAAAACTTTTCCGGATGAAATAAAACAAGCCTGTATTATGCAGGCTTTTTCCATGATTTGTTTTAAAAAAGGCTTATTTTTACTAAAGATCATTATCATATATCTATGGCAAAACCTTTCAACAGAACCGTTACTTTATTCGGAATTTATAAACAGCTTGTTCCCTTTATCAGGCCCTATCGTCCAATGATCTACGGAACGTTGTTTCTTACTTTCCTGGGAGCTCTTGCAGCACAGGTCAACCCAATTGTCTTAAAGTATACTGTGGATGAGGTAACTAAACTTACTCATCTTCCTCATCCAATGTCGGCAGGGATTCATATTCTGATTGTAATCTCTATTATTTTGTTAGGGAAAGAGCTGTTGAATATTTTTATCAATTTCGGACAAAAATTCTATGGAGAAAAAATCAGAATTAATATAAGTTCTGTCCTGGCACAATCAGCTATTGACAAGATTTTGACCTATAAAGTGGCTTATTTTAACGATGAAAACCATGAATCGGGGAAACTACAGATAAGGATAGATAGAGGAATTGAAAGTTTAACAAAGCTGGTTCAAAATTTTTTCATCGATATTCTCCCTCTTTTTTCTAATGCTATCATTGCCCTGATCATTATGTATATGCAGAATGTCTACGTAGGATTGGTCTCAACAATCATTGTTCCCATCTATTTTTATATCAGTGCATTGCAGGCCGGAAAATTAAGCGGCGTACGCAGACAGTTAAGAAATCAAAGGGAAAAGAAGACCTCCGGACTTTTGAACCTGATTAATTCTATCATGGTCATCAAAAGCTTTGTTAGGGAGAAATTTGAAGGGAAAAAACAGTATGACCTTCAGATGCAGTTGATGGAAAGCCAGATGTTTACAAGGAAAACCAACTTTATTTATGATGGGTTAAAAACATTTATTGAACAGTTTGGAGTGGTTTTAATCATTCTGCTTACCGTCTATCTTGTTCTTGATCAGCAGATGACCATCGGTGCAATTATGCTTCATATTATGTTGTTTAATAATGTTTCAGCACCTATTCGCCAATTGCATAGAATTTATGATGATATGAATGATGCAATGATTTATGCTGAAGGCTATTTTGATATTTTAAATGCAGACGACGAAACAGAACCTAACGGAAATTTTGTAGAAAAAGAAATAAAAGGAACTTTTGAATTAAAAAATGTAGATTTTACTTATCCTAATGGCACTAAGGCACTTCATAATGTTTCCATGAAGATTGAAAACGGAAAGACTACAGCATTAGTAGGTCTGAGCGGGGCAGGAAAATCGACAGTCATCAATCTTTTATGCAAGTTTTACCTTCCGGACTCAGGAGAAATTGTTTTGGATGGCGTTAATTTAAATGAATTTGACAATACCTTTCTGAGAAGTGATCTGGGATTAGTCCTTCAAAAGAACCATATTTTCCAGGGAAGTATTGAAGATAATATCCGATATGGAGATATGAATGCCAGTTTTGAGAAAATTGAAGAGGCCGCAAAAAAAGCATATTTACATGAGCAAATTATGGATCTGCCGGATCAGTACAAACATGATGCTACTCAACTTTCCGGAGGACAACAGCAGAGAATTGCCATTGCAAGATTATTTTTGAAAAATCCACCTATTATTTTTCTGGATGAGCCAACTGCGAGTCTTGATGCGATCGCTACAGAACAGATAAAGAATTCTCTGGATGCTATTAAAGAAGGAAGAACCGTCATTATTATTTCTCATTCATTGTCTCAGATTCTAGACTCAGATACGATTTATGTCATGAAAAAAGGAAGGGTAGTGGAAAATGGGACTCATGATGAACTTTACAGCAAAGATGGTGTTTACCGGGAAATTTTTGATGCCTCTGCCAGAAGTCTCAATCTTGATAAACTGGTGAATACTTTTAAAGAGAATTAAAGGATAAAAATGTATAATTTTGTCAACTATCAATCATTTCTCAATACATGAACGATCACTATCTGAAAAAACTCGATCGGGTAACAGCTATCCTTACCCAGCTGCAGTCCAGGCCTGTTGTCAGAGCTCAGGACCTGGCAGAAAAATTTGATGTCAGTATCAGAACCATTTACCGTGACGTAAAAACGCTGGAAAATGCAGGGATTCCAATAGTTGGAGAAGCCGGAAACGGATATTCTTTGATGGATGGCTACAAACTTCCCCCGGTAATGTTTACCAAAGAAGAAGTGTTGAGCTTTATCACTGCTGAAAAACTAATGCAAAAATTTTCACATCAAAGTTTAGGAGACCATTACCAAACGGCGATGGAAAAAGTACGCTCAGTATTGAGGTATTCAGATAAAAGCCTGATTCAGAATATTGAAAAACAAATTGATGTTTTTAATTTTCACACGCAGCCGGAAGACTCCCTGAAAAATGTAATTCCTATTATTTTAGAAAGTATTGCAGAAAAAACACAACTGACTATAGAATATCAAACGGTAGAAGCGAAGGTGACGACCAGAACAATTGAAACTGTTGGGGTTTTCTTTGAATTTAATTTTTGGTATATTATGGCATATTGTACCTTGAGAAACGATTTCAGGCAGTTCAGGATTGACAGAATTTTAAAAATTTCCAAAACACAAACTCCTTTTTTACAGGAATATGGCCAGGTTAATGACTATCGGAGAAAATCCAATGGACAACGAGAGAAAGCAAAACTTTTAGTCGATAAAAAAATCATGTCCCATCTCGTAAATTCTAAAAAATATTACGGATTGATTGATGAAGTGGAAACTCCTCAAGGTGTAGAATTAACCTTTGAAACAGAATGGATTAATGACGGTTTCCCACGCTGGCTGATTACTTTTGCAGATTATGCAACAGTCCTGGAGCCGGAAAGTCTTCGTACAAGACTCAATGAATTACTTTTAAAAATGACAGAAAGACATCAATAAAACCCCAGCAGTTGTTGCTGAGGTTAATGTGACTTGTATTGGCAATAGATGAAATGGTTTTCTTTTATTAAAATCTTTCCCAGAAGAAAGGCGGCTCAACTCCTAAAGCTCTCAGGTAAACGTATCCTTGCCCACGGTGGTGAACTTCATTATCAATAAAATAAAGAATATTTTGATAGATAGGGAACTCATATTCTCCAAACAGATTGAAGGTTTCCTGAAAACGTTCTTCAGAAATCTGACCGAAATAATGATTGATCACTTCCGTTTCTTCATCCCATTTTTTTAAAATATCCTCCTTCGTTTTTGGGGCAAAGCCTTCTTCATTATAAGCCTCCGTATTGTTGCCAATAATGCCTTTCAAAGCAGGTCCTCCAATGCTGATTAATTCTGTTGCCAGCTTCGCAAAAGGTCTCATACCACCAATCGAAAATTCAAATAAGTCTTTTTCAGGAAAAGCTTCAATCACTCTTCTTGTAAGATTTCTGTGTCCCTGCCAATCCTCTAATAATTGATCAGATGTCATGAATTGTTTAGTAGCTGTTACTGTAGTTGTCATAATTGTATGGTTTTTGTTTGTTATTGTTAATACAAAGGTAAGAGCAGGTGATGACAACAGTTTGTCAGTAGGATTTTTGCAAATAAAAAATTATTTTCTTTCTTTCTCAAAATATCTATCCCTACTTTTCCGTTAGAAAGAAAGTGAATTAATAAAAAAAGAAATTGACCCATTAGAATAGAATTATGAAGAAGTATATTTTGCCTGTAATGGCAACTCTTTTATTAATATCATGTAATAAAATCGAGGAGAAAATTAATCAGACCGTTCAGGAGACAACTGAAACGGTACAGCAAAAGACCCAGCAAGTGGTAGAGGAAACTGTAAAAAATACAGTGAGTGAATCTATCAATTCTTTAACCAGTTCTCAGGATGTTAAATTTAATGAAGTATTTCCCAATACGGGACCATCGATAGTTTCAGAAGAAAAAGGAAAGAAGTTTAAATTTCCTACAGGCTCAGAAGGATATATTTTTAAGTACAAAGCTGATATAGCGCTGCTGTTGCCTGTTCTGGAAGGGCAGCCTACTTCTGATGAAAGTAAATCGGATAAAACTGCCCGTAAGATTGACGGACAAAGTATTATTGATAAAATAAGCTTTGTTTCAAAATTTCTTCCTGAAAACACATTTGATACAAGTTTTTTGGACGATATTAAAACTGATAAAAATATTCAGTATTATAAGCTCAAAAGATTTCCAAACAGTAGTACTATTATCTACAACCCCCAAAATAAGACCGTATTACAGTATGTAGAGGTAAATAAATAATTTGGATATGGTCGGTTTTTGCCGGCCATTTTTATATTTTGTTGCAAGCCAAAATTGAAGCTATCAATACATTTTACTTTTTACATTATATAAAATACAGTATTTTAGTAGTATGAAAATTTATACAAAAACAGGAGATAAAGGGCAAACGGCTCTATACGGCGGCACAAGAGTTTCCAAAGCCAGCGCCAGGGTAGACAGTTATGGAAATATAGACGAACTGAATTCATTCATTGGAATTGCCAAAAGTCATATTCAAGATGAAGAGGTTTTAAGACAATTAAAAAAAATACAGTTTGACTTGTTCACTGTAGGTTCGGAAGCGGCTACACCGGTAGACAAATTGATGCTGGCCAACGGAAAATCACGCCTTCCCATTATTATTGCTGAAACTGAAATTGAAGAACTGGAACAGTGGATGGATGCTTTTGATGAAAAACTGGAGCCACTTCAATATTTTATTTTACCCGGAGGTGGAAAATCTGCAACATTTTTGCATGCCGCAAGAACTATCTGTAGAAGAGCAGAACGCTCATTGGTGTTTTTAAATGAGTCCGAAGAAGTACGTCCTGAATTAATTAAATATTTAAACAGACTATCAGATTACCTTTTTGTACTGGCAAGGTATATTTCAAAATTAAATAATGAACCGGAAGAATACTGGAACCCGAATGAAAGATAAAGTATTACTCTTCATCAACGGCGATGCACCGAAATTTCTCCCAAATCCTGAAAAATATAATTTAATTGCCTGTACAGACGGAGCTTTTCATTATTTAAAACGGATGGGTTTTCCCTTGGATAAACTCGATTTTATTTCCGGTGATTTTGATTCACACTCAGGATCAGATCAAGATATGTATCAGGGAAAATTTATTCTCACTTTAGATCAGGATAAAACAGATTTTCATAAAGCCCTGGAAATTATTTTTGAAAGAGGATTTTCAGAGGTTGATGTTTTTGGAGGAAGCGGAGGCGAGCAGGACCATTTTCTTGGGAATCTTACCGTTGCTTTTGCATGTAAAGATAAGATGAATATCAAATTTTATGATGAGTTTTCGGAATACTATTTTATTCCCAATCATTTTAAACTGCAAGGCGTAAAAAATAAAATGATTTCTCTGTATCCTTTTCCATCGGTCCATAATATAACAACAAAAGGTCTTAATTGGCCTTTAACGAATGGTGATTTAAGCATTACCTCAAGAATAGGAACCCGTAATTTTGCGATTGAAGATGAGGTTTCAATTGAATATGAAGCTGGAGATTTATTATTCTTTGTAGGAATTAATGAAATAGAATATCCCACCATATACTAAAATGGTCTGCTGCCTTGAATTTATGAATAAAAAAAGGTGTCAGCCCTTTCAACAGTAAATGATCATTTCATTGGTTTTACCCAAAACTTAAATGAAATGGTATTTAAACCCTAACATTTCAAATTCCTTAAGTCTAAAAAAAATCGTAACTTTTGTAGTAAAATAAAAGAAATATTGAATAAATTAATCAAAATATCATTCATCACCGCTTCACTATTCTGTATTTTTTCATGTAAAACACAGCATTTTGAAACCCCTGAATATGGCAAGGCGGAGACAGATAAAACTATTGAAATCAAGAAAGTATACAATTTTCGGGCTGTAGGAAATATCACAAATATAGAGGGGCGAACTTTGAAACAAGGATTTTTTTATAGAAGCGGACATCTTTATAAACTTAAGAAGAATTCTTTTGCTCAAATTGAAAATCTAGGAATCAAAAAAGTTATTGATCTTAGAAACTCAAAGGAGATTGCTCAAAAGCCGGATCATCTTCCAAAGGAAATTATTTATAAAAACTACTCTGCCTTTGAAGATGAAGGAGATCAACTTGATCAAGCTAAGAAAATGGTACTGAAAGGGAAAGTAAATGGTGCTGATGCCGATAAAAGAATGATAGATTTCTATCGTGAATATGTCACAGAAAATCCAAAGGTCATCAAAACTATCATTACAGAAACCTTGGAATCTAAAGATCCGGTTTTATATCACTGTACTGCCGGAAAAGACAGAACGGGAATTATTACCGCGCTGATCCTGACGATTTTGAAGTTTGATAAAAACATAATTTATAATGATTACCTTTTATCCAATAATTACAGGAAAGATCTTGTTCAAAAAAGACTTCGATTAGCCAATAGTCTTCATTTCGTGTATCCAAAGATGGATTTGCAGGTTTTAGAGAAGTTAAGTTGGGTAGAAAAGAGGTACCTTGATGCAGCTTTTGAGGAAATTAATAAAAAATATGGATCAACAGATGTTTACATTCAACAGGTGCTGGGAATATCAGAGACTAAAAGGCGGGAATATATTGAAAAGTTTACTCGTTGATTATCAGAATGAAAAACAAGTAGAATTTGATATCAGTTTATTATAGAAAATTATAATAATTTTAACACCCAAAAATCAAACTTTTTTAGCAATTTTGCATTTCTTAATTCACTTGTTTAGAAATGAAAATAAAGTACTCGGAACTTATTGATCAGACATTATATTTTCCTACGGAGGAATTTAATGTTTCTGAGAACAATTTGTTGTTTCACGATGTTCCATTGATGGACGTTGTTGAGCAATTTGGCACTCCGCTAAAGATTAGCTATTTGCCGAGAATTTCTCAAAATATTCAAAAAGCCAAAAGCTGGTTTAAAGAAGCTTTTGAAAAAATTGAATATAAAAAGAATTACACCTACTGTTACTGTACAAAATCCAGTCATTTCAATTTTGTATTGGAAGAGGCTTTAAAGAATGATATTTCAATAGAAACGTCTTCTGCCTATGATATGGATATTGTAAAATCTCTTTATGAAAAGGAGAAAGTAGATAAAAACATTGAAGTAATCTGTAATGGATTCAAAACAGATGATTATCTGACAAAGATTTCAGATATGATCAACAGTGGTTTTGAAAATATTACTCCGATTCTGGATAATTACCGTGAGTTGGATAAGCTTACAGAAAGTATAGATTCAACCTTCAATATCGGAATCAGAATTGCTTCTGAGGAAGAACCGAAATTCGAATTTTATACTTCCAGATTAGGAATCGGTTATAAAGATATCATTCCTTATTACAGCCAGAAAATTGCTGAACACCCGAATGCAAGATTGAAAATGCTTCATTTCTTCATTAATACGGGTATCAAAGATACTTCATACTACTGGAATGAGCTTTACAAATGTCTTCGCGTATATGCACGTTTGAAGAAAATTGCTCCTGAAGTGGATTCATTGAATATTGGGGGTGGTTTCCCAATCAAAACTTCTTTGAACTTTGATTATGATTACCAGTATATGGTAGAGGAAATTGTTTCTCAAATCAAGAAGTTCTGTGAAGAAGAAGGAGTAGAAGAACCTAATATTTATACTGAATTCGGAAGTTTTACCGTTGGTGAAAGTGGGGCAAATCTCTATAAAATTATTTCTCAGAAACGTCAGAATGACAGAGAGAAATGGAATATGATTGACTCTTCATTCATGACTACACTTCCTGATACATGGGCAATCTCAAGACACTTTATCATGCTTCCGCTAAACCGTTGGGAAGATACCTATGAAAGAGTATTTCTTGGAGGATTAACATGTGATTCGGATGACTACTATAATTCTGAACAACACACGAATGCCATTTATTTACCGGTTTTCAGCGATACAAAACCTTTGTATATAGGATTCTTCCATACAGGGGCATATCAGGAAACAATCGGAGGTTATGGTGGTGTACACCACTGTCTGATGCCACAGCCGAGACACGTTTTGATTCAGAAAGATGAAAACGGTGAGCTGCATTACGAGATTTTCCGTGAAAAACAGGAACCGGAAGATATATTGAAACTTCTTGGTTACAAATAATCTTGTGATCAATAGAAATGGGCTTTAGCCCGTTTAACAAAAATTAAATAAAATGCGTTGGCTTTAGCCAAAACTAATACAAAAAAGCTCTCAGATTCTATTCTGAGAGCTTTTATTATTTAGAAATATTTAGAAATTTTATCGAGTTCCAGTTCTTCATAATCAGAAATGACCGTATCTGCTAAGGTGTAGTCCTGATTTTTGGAGTGTGGACTTCTGTAAGCCGCACAAAATATTTTAGCTCTGTGTGCGGCAAGAATTCCGTTGGTAGAATCTTCAATGACCATACAGTTTTCAACAGGTTCTCCTGCCATTTCAGCAGCCAACAGAAAGACTTCGGGGTGGGGTTTTGATTCTTTTAAATCGGCACCACTGATTTTTCCACTGAAATACTCTTCAAGACCAAACTTTTCAAAAACCATGTTAATTGTGGTCATCGTTGCTGAGGAGGCAAGAATCAGTTTTATACCGTTTTCATGATAATGTTGAATAAGTTGCTTGACTCCGGAAATTAAATCAAATTCATCATCATTATAAAAGTAATCTTTGAAATGAGATCTTTTGATTTGTGCAATGGTTTCATAAGTCTGATTTAAATTAAATTCATTAATCAAGGTTTCAGAAACTCTTTTGGTAGAAGCTCCGGTAAAAGAGGTATACAAATCTTCGGAAACTGCAATTTCCAATTCATCAAACGTTTTGAAATAGGCTTTTCTATGCAATGGTTCTGTGTCTACAATGACCCCATCCATATCGAAAAGAACAGCTTTTAAAGACATATTTGAAAGTTTTTAGTAAAAATAGCTATTTGAGTTGAAAATGAAAAATTGAAAGGGGAAAGTTGAAGGGTTAATTTATTACTAGAGGCTTTAAGGAGAAAGGAGATTGTAAATTTTAGGCCAGTAATCTAGTATCTGATCTCTTTCAATCCTCAATTTTCAATTTTCCATTTTCAACTCTCAACTTCTTCGTATCTTTGTAGTCAATATTTCAATCTTACAACATTAAAATTTTAAAATAAAGCATGAGAACATACGCTGGAATTCCTGAAGAAAACGCAACGTTAGAGAATTCGAAAGTAATGTTGGTAACAGTTCCTTATGATGGAACTTCAACATGGGGAAAAGGAGCTGATAAAGGTCCTGAATTATTTTTAGACGCTTCAGAAAATATGGAGCTTTATGACATTGAAACTCAGACTGAGCCTTACCTTCAAGGGGTTTACTTAGCAGGAGAAGTTTCTGAAAATTCTACTCCTGAAGCCATGACAGATGCGGTTTACCAAAAAACAAAAGAGCTTCTGAACAATGAAGGGAAATTATTTACCCTTTTTGGTGGAGAGCACTCTGTTTCTATCGGTTCTATCCGTGCAGTAGGTGAGAAATTTGAAAACTTAACAGTTCTTCAATTGGATGCTCATACAGATTTACGTCCTGATTTCCATGGATCTACATCTAACCACGCTTGTGCCGTGTTTGAGGCCAACGAAAAGCATAACTTGGTACAGGTGGGAATCCGTTCTATGGATGTTGAAGAAGCTCAATATCTACCGGAAGGAAGAGTATTCTTTGCTCACGAAATCGCTCACAACGAAAACTGGATCAATGATGTATTGGAAAAAGTTTCAGGAAATGTGTACATCACTATCGACCTTGACGCTTTTGACCCATCCATCGCACCTTCAACAGGAACTCCTGAACCGGGTGGATTACAATGGTATCCAACGTTGGAATTATTAAGAAAAGTATTTGAAAAATGTAACGTAGTGGCATTTGATATTGTAGAATTAATGGATTCTCCAATGGCTAAGCCTACCGCTTTCTTATCTGCTAAGTTATATTATAAAATGCTTGCTTACTACGATATTTATAACAACAACTAATATTCCGCAAGAATCGGATTTTTTCTGCCGTATATTCTTTGGAAATTTGTGAGGTAAAACAGAATAAAAATGTCCACACAAAATCAAATAGATTACAACAGAATTGCTAAAGCGATAGAGTATATCCAGAGCAATTTCAGGCTTCAGCCAAGTTTGGAGGAAGTGGCAGAGAATATTCACTTGAGTCCTACCCATTTTCAGAAAATATTTACAGATTGGGCGGGAACAAGTCCGAAAAAGTTTTTGCAGTTCATCAGCCTTGAACATGCCAAAAACTTATTGAAGGAAGAAAAAGCAAGCTTGTTTGACGCAGCTTATGAGACAGGTCTATCCAGTACAAGCAGACTCCATGATCTGTTTGTGAAGATTGAAGGTATGTCTCCTGCAGAATACAAAAACGGAGGAAAAAGTCTTATGATCAATTATAGCTTTTCTGAAAGTCCTTTTGGAAGTATCTTAGTTGCTTCTACAGAAAAAGGAATCTGCTATATGGCTTTTGAAACCAATAAAGAAACAGCATTAGGGGACCTTAAACATAAATTCCCTAATGCTTCTTTTTTTGAGAAACAAGATGTATTTCAAAAAAATGCATTGTCTATATTCAGTGAGGATTGGACAAAGCTCAATACCATCAAACTCCATTTAAAAGGTACTGATTTTCAGCTTAAAGTTTGGGAAAGTTTATTAACGATCCCGATGGGAAAATTGTCTACTTATGGCAGTTTAGCAGAAAGAATAGGAAATCCGAAAGCCTCCCGAGCTGTGGGAACAGCCATTGGAAGCAATCCGGTTGCGTTCCTTATTCCGTGTCATCGGGTGATTCAGTCTACAGGGCATCTTGGTGGCTACCGATGGGGGAGTGACAGGAAGCAGTTGATTGTAGGTTGGGAAAGCTCCCATGTGTATTCTTAAACTGTGATTTCTTTTGCCGTGCGGTATATACGAAATGCTTTCAAGATCCTGGAAATTTTCAGTTTCCTCAATATTTTAACTGAAGGAGCGAGAGATTCTCTTTCTTTTGAGGAGTGCCAAATCGAAAGGTTTGATGAGGTGATCCATTTAAAAAATAGTATGTAATTTTTCATCTTTTACGTTATACTTCCAAAAAATTATGCAGAGTCTATTCGAAGAAATATCAGATTATCCTTTAAATATTCTTCCCAATGATGGAACCGTTCATTACTATGGAAAGTTTTTCTCCAAAGAAATGTGTGATTTCTATTACGACTATTTATTCAATCGGATTCCATGGGAAAATGATGAAGCCGTAATCTTTGGGAAATTGATTTTAACCAAGAGAAAAGTAGCCTGGTTTGGAGAAAAAGCTTTTGAATATACGTATTCAAAGAGAACCAAGTATGCCCGGTTCTGGACACCTGAATTATTAGAGCTAAAACAGAAATGTGAAGAAGTTTCAGGAGAAACCTATAATTCCTGTCTTCTCAATTTATATCATGATGGAAGTGAAGGGATGGCTTATCATAGCGATGGGGAAACAGACTTGAAAAAGCATGGTGCTATTGCTTCATTAACTTTTGGGGCAGAAAGAAAATTTTTATTCAAACATAAAATAACCAAAGAAAAGGTAGAAGTTTTCCTGGAAAATGGAAGTTTACTAATTATGAAGGGCACAACCCAGGATCATTGGCTTCACAGGCTTCCACCCACGACAAAAGTGAAAACTCCAAGACTAAACCTTACGTTCAGAACGATTGAAGACTAAAAGATTCTCCCTTGTCAATGTTCTAAACCTAGACAAGGCTCATGAGATTTCAAAAATAAAAAAGCTGTTCAAACGAACAGCTTTTATGATTTATTTCAAGACGTCAGCTTCAATAGAACTGTCATCATATACTTTGATAAATGCTTTGGTGTAATCTTCTTTTGTGGCAAAATTTGGATTGTCTAAAAATTTCTGTGGATTAATGGCAAATAGCGGGAACCAGGTACTGCTGATTTGAATCTGGATTTTATGCCCTTTTTTGAAGGTATGCACAACATCCTGAAGCCTGAAATTCACGGCTGTCTTTTGATCAGGAACCAAAGCTTCTCCTTTTTCTTTTGTATTTCTGAATCTTGCAGGCATAATCTCACTTCTTACCATTTGGTGGTAGTTTCCGTAAATAACCCCATCTTTCTTTTCAGCAGGCTTAAAATCCTCGGGGTACACATCGATCAGTTTTACAGCAAAGTCTGCATCTGTAGAAGAAGAGGCAATATTTAATTTAGCCATAATTTCTCCGGCAAAGGTGATGTCATCAGTTAATGCATCCGTTGTGAATGTCAGTACATCAGGTCTTCCCACTGCAAATCTTTGGTCTTCAGACATATAATTTTTAGGAGTGAAACCATTGAAGTCTTTTAAATGGTCAGAGCTCAATACCGGATTATTCGGATCACTATAATATTCAGAATATCCTTGTCCTGATGTCTTTTTTAAAGTTTTATCTGATAAGTAAAAATTAATTTTCTGTGCATTTTTTGGAGGATAAGAAGCAAATTCTTTCCATACTTTTGCTCCTGTGTCATACATTAACGCTTCCGGCAGGCCTGCGTCCTCTTTTGTATTGCCTTTCAGATAATGATTGAAGAATTTTGTTTCAACATTTTTTTGGTAATACGTAGCAATACTGTCCCCAAAATACGTTTCACTGTGGAAGTGCTTTCCTTGTTCCTGCGACCAACCTCCATGAGAAAAAGGTCCCATAACAATCGTATTCTTTGCTTTCGGACTGGTTTTTTCGATGGTTTTATAAATATTTAATGGTCCGGAAAGATCTTCTGCATCAAACCATCCTCCAACAGTCATTACCGCATGGCTGATATTCTTTAAATGAGGAAGAAGACCTCTTTTTTGCCAAAACTCATCATAATTGGTATGATTCATAATTTCCGTCATGAAGAAATTATTTTTGTAATACTTCTCATATCCATCTTTCAGCGTACCGAGGTCTCTGTAAAATTTTAATCCGTCTTCAGAAGTTTGTTTGATAAAAGAGTCCATATACCAGGCTTTGTTTTCCGGTTTTGTTTTCTGAACTCCAAAAACAGGGAATGTTCTGAAATATCCCAGCATAAATCTTCCGTTGTGAAGAAAATCATCATTCCAGAAATCAGAGATAGGTGCCTGAGGAGAAGAAGCAACCAGAGCAGGATGCTGCGCTAATGTTCCTACAGCTGTATAAAAACCGGGATATGAGGTTCCGAACTGGCCTACTTTTCCATTGTTGTCTTTCACGTTTTTTAAGAGCCATTCGATAGTGTCATAAGTATCAGTACTTTCATCGACATCTTTTTTTGTTTTACGCTCTACCTGCGGGGTCATATTGGTAAAAGTTCCCTCACTCATATATCTTCCGCGTACATCCTGATAGACGAAAATATATTTATCTTTCATCAGATAGGTATTGGGGCCTACTTTAGTTTTGTATTCGTTTTCACCATAAGGAGCAACGCTGTAGCAGGTTCTCTGCATCAGGAAAGGATATTTGTTTTTATTGGAAATATCCTTCGGGATATAAACAGAGGTAAAAAGCTTAACCCCATCACGCATTGGAATATAAAATTCTTTTTTGGTGAAATTATCTTTCACAAAGTTGTCCTTCTGTTCTGCTTTTTGGGCTTTTCCCAGAAGGAAAAATAGAATAAATAAAACTGAAATATGGATTTTCATAAAAAAAATTTACGGCTAATTTAGAAATAAAAATAGTCTTGTAGAAGATTCTCCTGCAATCTTCTTCTAAAAATTGAATATGATTATGTTTTTTGTTACATCACCTCTTCAAAGATTTAGATTTGACACCATTTCTTCGGAGTGAAAATCATCGCTCTTCCCACTGAGATAGGGTGAAAATTAAAGAGATTTGATTAAGCAGTTGGCATTTGTTTTAAAATAACTTAAAAGGCTAAAAGCATTTGTGATTTTATATTTTGAAAATGAGACGGGTTTTTCACTATAACTGGCCATAATAATGGCCGGAAAAAATCCAGCCATTATTTAAAAAATATATAGAAGAATGGTGTTTACATTTTTTTACCGGCAAATTTATTTAATTTCATACTGATGGAAAACATGATATACCTTTTAAGGATCAGGTCTTCTCTGTCTTCAAAATAAGAATCTGTGATGGTTCTTCTTACACTTTGGTTTTGATTGAGCACATCATAGATTTTTACCTTAGCTGTGAACTGTTTATTCCAGAATGAATATCCTAAACTGGTATTCCAGAAGTAAAAATCTTTCTTGAAACCGGGAGCAATATTAGAATTGGTATTGTATTCAAAATCATTTCCAAATACCAATCTGCTTTTAAATAGATAATTGGTCAATTCCAGGTTCAATGACTGGTTAGCGGTGTTGATCCTATCAATACTGTAATTGGTATAGTTTGAAAAGCTATATCCAAGTCGATAGGAAGGTTTTATCGTCATTTTATCTTTAATCTCATAGGTAAGATTCAAACCGGGGTTAAGATTATAGGACTGACTTGTGTAGTTTTGACCATTAATAAAACCATTGCTGTACGCATAGCTCATCGTAAACCTTGGGCTGATCGATAATTTATTGTCTTTCCATTTAAATGTTTTAGTTAATCCTCCGCCGGCATTCAAATTTTTATTTCCACTCACATTATCATAAGTAATAATTTGTTTTCCGGTGTCATCATATTTTGAATAATTGATAATGTCATTATTTCTGTAGGTAAACCCAATATTTATATAGTAATTGATATTTTTTACTTTATTATAATTACTGAAATAAAAAGATAAGTTATTCGTCCAGGTGTTTTTCAAATTAGGGTTTCCCGTATAGGTAGCCAGAGGATTAGATTCATCTTTATAAGGTGTTAATTGCTCTGCTGTGGGAAGCGTGAAATTTGAGTAATTATAAATATTTAAATTTTTTCCTTCAGCAAGTTGATAATAAAGACTCACATTATATCCGGGAAGGGCAAAATTTTTCTGAAGATCATAGTGTTGACCGTTAAAAATGGAATTCACCTTCATATCTGAAATATCAAGGTTCATAGAGGCCCAAAGATTCAGCTTACTTTTGCTGAGCTGAAAAGTAAGTTCCGGAGAAATCTGATTGATCCTTTGCTTCATATTGTTAGACAATAGCATATTATATTTTGAATATTGGCCAGTCGCACTATCAAAATCATTAATATCCCTTCTGTTACTGGAAGAATTTGTTCCATATTTTAATTCAATACTTATCGTTGTTGAATCAGAAATGGGCTCTGTGTATCCTGCACTGAAAGTAAAATTATTGGCTTGATTTTTATTTTTTGTTAACTGATCACGATTATCTGTTGTATTTCCGGAATTTTCATAGAAGGTGTTTTGAGATTGATTCAGGTTATCTGTTTTGGACTCTGAAATGGAAGTGTTGATATTAGCAGAAACAACACGTCTATCTTTTTTAAATTTCCTGGACAGGTAAATTGTAGGGCTGAATGAATTGTTTTCCGACTGATTATTTGAATAGGAATTACTTTCATTCAGAAGACTGTTATTCCTTAAAGTAGATGATCGGGAATTATCAACAGTAAAGTTGCTGTTTTTGCTAAACCTTGGTGAAATGTAAATATTAGTCAAAGAATCCAGCTTAATCCTTGCCGAAGTATCGAAACTGTATTGTTTAGACTCATTTTCACCAGTGTTTTCAGATTTTGTCTGAAGGGTGTATTCCGGAAGAAGGGTGGTTCTTGAAACTTTTGATTTTGTTTCTGTATTCGAATTGGAGTAGGTAAGGCTGAAAGAGTCCAGATCAGCATCTTTTCCCAATTTGTCATTATAGTTCAATCCAATAGTGGTGGACTTTTGAATACCTTTTGTACCACTTCTTTGGTTACCTCCACCTCCTTGTCCCACCCAGGAATTTCGACCACTTCCCATACTGTCAAAAACATCATCACGTGAAAACCCCTGTGAATTGATATTGTTTGAAGAAGCCAGAATACTGAGTTTAGTGTCTCCTTTAAAATAACTTACAAGCCCACTGCCCTCATAGCGTTTATCAGAACCATATCCGGCGGTGAGTCTGGAAAGTAATCCTTTATTTTTCTTTTCATCAATATTAAAATTAACCGTAGTCTTTTGAGATTTAGGTGTTTTTCCGCTAAGTTCTTCTTCTTTTGTTTTAGTGGTGGTAAACTGAATATTTTTGATAATATCTGCAGGCAAATTCTGAAGTGCAATTTTACCGTCCTTGTCAAAGAATGGTTTTCCGTTGATCATAATCTGATCCACTTCTTTTCCGTTGGCTGTTATTTTTCCGTCATTGCTTATTTCTACACCGGGAATCTGCTTCAGAAGCTCTTCAATTTTACTGTCGGGGCGTACTTTTATTGATGAAGCATTGAATTCTATGGTATCCTTTTTTATTTTAATGGGAGATACGGTAATCTTCACCTCGTCAATAGCGTTGACCATATTTTTTTTCTCAAGATCAATATCTCCCAAAGAGAGTGATTGGGGAATCTTTTCAAACTTTTTTGAATATGAAGCTAATTTTTCAGCATCAATTTTCAAAATGGAAGGTTCTTTTATTTCATCTATTTTAAGTGAAAATTTACCTTCTTTGTTTGTTGAAGTGTAATTGATAATAGAAGAATCTTTTTCCTTTAACAGGTATACTGTAGCATTTTCTACAGGCTTTTTTTCAACATCTAAGACTTTAGCGTCAATATGTAATTTTTGAGCATGTAGAATAAAGACAGAGAATATCAATGTCAATAATAATAAGATTTTCTTCATTAGCCTTTTTCAGAATGGTAAAAATAAAAAAACATCCCAATATAGGGATGTCTATTTAAAAATATTTCTTGAAAATAATATTTCTTAAAGTTATGCTCTTAAATATCTTGAATAAGCATATCCTTCCTGACCGTCAGCAGTTTTTACTTTCCACCAATCATCAGAAGTTTGTTCAATTAAAGTAACAGCAGAACCTTTTGCTGCTTTACCTACAACAGCAGCTTCAGTAGAAGGCTCTTGTCTGATATTAAGATTAGACTCGTCAGTAGCTACTGTTAAAGAAGCTCCTGAAGCAAGACCTGCTACCTGTACATCGATATTGATATCTGAAGAAGAATACGTAGAGTCAATAGCTCCTAAAGCATTCCAAACTGCGTCTTTAGCCGCAGTGTTTGAAGCATTTCCGGAAACGTAAAGAATTCCATCCTGCTCCTGAACCTGAAGATTTGAAATTCCCGCAGATTGTGCTGCAGAAACTACACTTGAATATTTATCTTGTAATTCGCTCATCTTAAATTATTTTACAATTAGGTTATTGTTATACTTTCCGATTTTCAAAGCATCAACAGATTCTTTGATTTTTCTTGCTTGTTGACCAGAAACATTTCCTGTAAGAGTAAGCTGCCCATTTACAACCTCTACTTTTACCGTTGGGAAATCTTTTACAGCATCCTGAACTTTTTTCTGAACAGCAGGATCTACAGCGGAAGTAGTTTCAACTGGTGCAGGTGCTGCAGCTATAGTAGACATATCCATTACATCTTTTACTCCATTGATTGCTTTTAACTTTGCAATCATTGCATCCTTAGACTGTTGGTCAGCAAAAGTTCCGCTTAAGTGAGCTACACCTTCTTTTACTTCAACAGAAGTACCGGGATTAGAAGTTACTACAGTGGTAGCCTGAGTCTGAAGATCGGCATCAGAAATTTTCTTTTTACAAGAAACTGCTCCGAAAGATACAGCTACAGCTAATGCAGCCATTGCGATAGTTTTTTTCATATTGTATATTTATTAATGTTGTTATACAATCAAATGTAATAATAAAATTTGTACCAAAGGAATAAAAATTCAATAAATGTTTTTTAATTTTTTTGCAATATTTTCTAAACCAGGGAATTAATTTTTATGTTTCGAAAACTTAATATGAGATTCAACCCAATTTGAAGAAAATCTTCTGTCAATTCAAAAACCATTATATTTGCGCAAATTGAACTATATATATGAAAGGACAAAATAAACTTTTTATAGCGATTGTCATTGCTCTTATTCTTGGAGTAGGAATCGGAGGCATAGTACACGTGAAATATCCGGAAAGTGCAGAACCTTTTTCCAAAAACATAAAATTGTTGGGAACTGTTTTCATCAGGTTAGTACAGATGATTATTGCACCTTTGGTTTTCACCACTCTGGTAGTGGGAATTGCTAAAATGAGTGATATCAAAATGATTGGTAGAGTAGGAACAAAAGCGATGCTTTGGTTTATTTCTGCCTCTTTGGTTTCACTTTTTATTGGATTGATGTTGGTGAACTGGCTTGAGCCGGGACATGTAACAAAATTACCAATTCAGGATGTGGCTTCTGCAGATGAACTCCTTAAAAGCAGTAAAAGCTTTTCTATGGAAGATTTTGTAAAGCACATGATTCCTAAAAGTTTATTTGAGGCCTTTGCCACCAATGAGGTATTACAGATTGTAGTATTTGCCATTATGTTTGGGGTGGCTTTGGCTAATCTTGGTGAAGAATATGCTCAGCCTGTGGTGAAGCTTTTTGATATTATTGCTCATGCCATTCTTAAAATGGTAGGCTATATCATGTGGTTTGCTCCTCTGGGAGTGTTGGGAGCAATTGCAGCGGTAGTGGCAACCAATGGTTTTGAAATATTTAAGGTGTATGCGATTTACCTGAGAGATTTCTTCTTTGCATTAGGAGTACTTTGGGTAGTGCTTTTATTAGTCGGATATTTGATCTTAGGAAACCGTCTTTTTGATTTGATGAGAAGGATTAAAGAACCCTTATTGATTGCATTTTCTACAACCAGTTCAGAGGCTGTATTCCCAAAACTGGTAGAAGAGCTTGAGAAATTCGGATGTAACAGCAGAGTAGTTTCTTTTATTCTGCCTTTAGGATATTCTTTCAATCTGGATGGAAGTATGATGTATATGACATTCGCTTCTATCTTCATTGCTCAGATTTATGGTATCGAAATGACTTTGGGGCAGCAGATCACCATGCTTTTGGTATTGATGTTGACTTCAAAAGGGATTGCAGGGGTTCCGAGAGCTTCGCTGGTCATTATTGTAGCAACCTGCTCTATGTTCGGAATTCCACCGGAGGGTATTGCCTTAATACTGCCAATTGATCACTTCTGTGATATGGGAAGAAGTATGACCAACGTATTAGGAAATACCTTAGCGACTTCAGCCGTATCAAAATGGGAAGGACAATTGACCGAACCTATAGACAAAATTTAAATAATGAATGTCAAAAATTTAGAATTATATAAAAGCCATATCGATGAATATGGCTTTTCTGTTATCAATAGCATCTTTTCAGCCGATGAAGTTGAAAAAATAACCGGTGTTCTTGATCGTATAGATACCTCAAGAGAGAATTTCAGAAAGTCTGAAGATTTGTTTGCGATAAGACAGTTTTTAAAAGAAATCCCGGAAGTTAGAAACCTTATTTTTAATGAGAATATCAAAAAAGTAGTAAAAGAAATCTTCGGAGAAAAGTATTTTGTGGTAAAAAGCATTTATTTTGATAAGCCTGAGACTTCCAACTGGTATGTTGCTTATCATCAGGATCTGACTATTTCCGTAGACAAAAAAGTAGAATTGCAAGGTTTTGGGCCATGGACTACAAAACAGAACCAGTTTGCAGTGCAGCCTCCCTTAAATATTTTAGAGAATATGTATACCATCAGAATCCATCTGGATGATACGGATGAAAATAATGGAGCGTTAAAAGTAATCCCGAAATCTCATGCTAAAGGTATTTACAGACCTGAAACGATTGATTGGTCTATAGAAACTGAAACGATCTGCAACGTAGAAAGAGGGGGTGTAATGCTGATGAAACCTCTTACACTGCATGGTTCAAACAGAACGACCAACGGAAAGAAAAGAAGGGTGATTCATATTGAATTTTCAGATAAAGAACTACCGGAAGTTCTACAATGGTCTGAAAGAATAGATTTAAATATTGTATAAATAAAAAATAGCCTCTTCAAAAAATGGAGAGGCTATTTTTTAGTACCAGGAATCAGATATTATTTCTCTGTTCTTTTGCTTGATATTATGTTTATTGTAAAAAAGTAATACCAAATATTCGTTTGTTTTCGAAGTCTTTTTATACATGGGTGTTTCAATGGTCAGATTTTTTCTCATTATTGTTTCAATAGTTTTGTCTTTGCTTCCAAAACTTGTAATAGGCGAAATTTCTGTAATTTTAAAAGAATCATTTATTTTTACTTTGTATATAGCAAACGGTTGCTTAGGACTGAAATTACTGATGTTTGATAATTCCGATTTCCTATTATCGCCCAACGTTTCATCGTAATAATAAGTAAATTGCAGCCCAATAAATTTGAATTTATTTTTGTCTAAATATGAAAAAGCTTTGGTTAAAGTTTCCAGTTGAGAATCTTCATCTTTTGTAGGCTTCTCATTTAATTTAGACATAGGTGAGCAAGAGGAGACAGAAAAGTTACGGCTCGGTCCTTTTAACAAAATCAGATATCTTTCATTGGGTTTTACATCTTTTTCACATGCTCCGGATGATGCATTACCAATCAGCCCTCTTACATTTAGTGTCGTGAATTTTGTTCCTTTATAAACCTTTTCAAACTCAACATCTGCTTTATAGGTTCTTTGTAGGGGATCTTCATCATATACTTTCAGAATCTTTATGACACCTACAAGGTCTGCTGTCAAATAATTTTCTGCAAAAGTATCCATTAAGCATTGGCATGCAGATACTTTTACGATACTTAAGAGTAAAAAGAGAATGAATGCTAGTTTTTTCATGGTTTGTATTTGTTTTATTTTGCAGAAATTTCATCAATAAAAATATAGGCATCACCACCCGCTCCCTGATGCCATTCCGGAAGTTTTCCAAAATAGTAGCTTTTTACTTTAATGTATCTGGCTTCGGTAGGAAGGATCTCTGTCGAAAAATCCTTAATCTGTACTTTTTCATCCTTAGGATCAATAGTATTGTCGATCGTTTTGAGAATAATGAAATCTTTCCCATTCATGGAAGCATAATATTCCACTTTTTTAGGCATCAGAATCCATGCTTTGCTGTCCTGAAGATAGGTAGACGATAAGTTGGTAATCTGTTGAGGAGACTTAAAGTCGATAATAGCCTCGAAATTCTGTCCCTGATATCCTTGCCATTCTCCCTTTCTCCAGTTAATATCACCTCTTATTCCGTCGATAAGAGCCAGTTTTCCGTTGGCTGTATATTGTGGAGTGGCTTTCGAAAGAGTATTAATATCCCAATAATTGGGTCTCCTGTTGAAATTGGCTACCGTAACTGAGCTTTTTTCTCCTTTTCTCTCCGCATAGGCAGTTACCTGAGTAGTTTTACTAATGTTGAATGGCCCTTTGTAAGGAATAAATGTTTTTCTTTTATTAGCATCACTTTCATCGATAGTCATATAATATACTTTATCTTCCGGGTTCAACGGGGTGATTTCTACTTTTGTTGAGAAATCAAAAATTTGATCTGCTGCGATAACAGGGGATGCCGTAAGTTGGGAATACTTAAAATCTTTAGCAGGCTGTATATTTTCAAATCCTAGTTTTTTAAGCTCCGCTTTGCCTGTATTTTTGGTGATAACTTTTGTAGAACCGTCTTCAAGGTGAATTTTAATTTCATCGAAATAAGGGGTAGTGGTTTCCCATTCAGGCAATCCTGGTGTTACGGAGTAAATTCCCACTGAACTTAAAATATACCATGCACTCATTTGGCCGCAATCCTCATTCCCGATCAGACCGTCCGGTGTATTTTTATAAAAATTATCCAGGATATATTTGATTTTTGCATCTGTTTTTTCAGGTTTATCTACAAAATTATAGAGGTAGGCAATATGATGGCTTGGTTCGTTACCTTGTGCATATTGTCCCATTAATCCTGTAATATCTACTTGTTCTCTACCTGTTGTTTTATCAGGTGCTGCAAAAATGGCATCGATAAACTGTTCAAATTTTTCTTTTCCCCCATGGGCCGCAATAAGCCCCGGAATGTCCTGTTGCACAGAGTAGGAGTAATGCCATGAATTTCCTTCTGTATAATTGTTATTCACTTCTCTCGGGTCAAAAGGTTCATACCAGTTTCCGTTTTTCCTTGGTTGCATGAATCCATTTTTAGGATTGTACAGGTTTTTCCAATTTTGAGAACGCTTCATGAAGTATTGGTAATCTTCTTTCTTGCCTAAAATTTTTGCCATCTGGGCAATGCACCAGTCATCATAAGCATATTCCACTGTTTTAGAAACACTTTCAGACTCATCATCCATACTGATGTAGTTATTTTGCTTGTAAGCATTTAAACCAAAAATATCCAATAAGGCAGAATTTTTAGAAGCTTGAAATGCTTTTTCATAGTCAAAACCTTTAATTCCTTTGGCCATGGCATCAGCAATTACAGACACAGCATGGTAACCGATCATACACTCTGTTTCATTGGAAGCAAGCTCCCAAACAGGAAGTTTTCCCCCTTGTTCATATTGCTTGATAAACGTATTGATAAAATCTGCCGTTCTTTTTTTGTCAATCAAAGTCATCAAAGGATGGGCGCCTCTGAAAGTATCCCAAAGAGAGAACACAGTATAATAATCGAAATTTTTTGCTGTATAGAGCTTGTTATCCCTTCCTCTATATCTTCCGTCAACATCCATATTGATATTGGGTTGTGTGAACACATGATACATGGCAGTATAAAAGATCGCAAGTTTATTTCTATCATCAGACTTGACCTCTATTTTTGAAAGTTCTTTATCCCAATCTGCCTCTGCCTGTTTTTTGGTCTCTTCGAAATTTGTTGATTTTCCTTCTGCCAGCATGTTTTTTCCGGCTCCTTCATATCCTGTAGGAGAAAGCGCCACTTTTATAGTGATTTTTTCTCCTTTTTTAACATCAGATGAAAAAGCCAGAGCCAATTTTGTTCCTGTGAAAAGATTTTTTTCCTGTTTTCCGTTATTCTCCTTTTTAGAGATTTTCATAGGTTTTGAAAATTCAATTCTGGCGTAGATATACTGGTTGGCAGCCCAGGCTTCACTTCTCCTGAAAACTTCAATGGTTTTATCATCAATGATCCTCACTTCTCCTTCAAGAAGCTTGTCTCTATGATTAAGGTCTAAAATAATATTGGCATTCCCGGAATTATTAAAAGTATATTCGTGATACCCCACTCTTTTGGTAGTGGTAAGACGAACATCGATATTATTTTTATCTAATCTGACAGCGTAAAAGCCGGCTGTAGCTTTTTCATTTTTATGCGAAAATTTTGAAGAATACTCCTTACTGTTTAGGCTCGGAGCTCCCATTGTAGGCATCAGCATAATATCTCCATAATCCGAGACTCCTGTTCCGTTCAGATGGGTATGCGAAAAACCATAGATCACAGAGTCAGAATAGTGGTAACCGCTGCATCCGTCCCAGCTTCCGTCAATTCTGGTATCAGGAGATAATTGAACCATACCGAAAGGCACTATAGCTCCGGGAAAAGTATGCCCATGGCCTCCGGTTCCGATGAACGGATTAACGTATTGTGAATAGTTTTGAGCCCATATAATCTGAGTAATAAACAAAGAAAATGCAATCAGATTTTTTTTCATTTTTAAATTTTGTATCCACGAATATATCGAAAAACAACAAGATAGATGTAATAAAGGAAAGCGATTGATTGTCTTATTAAAAACTAGTAGAATCAATGAAGAAAACAGTACTTACTATCATTATGTTATTACCTGCATTTGCATTTTCCCAAACAATAACCGGAAAGATTTCACAGGCTGGAAAAACAGCAGCTTATGTTGAGGTTATAGCGATAAAAGATCAGAAAAAACAGACTGTTATTTCTGATGAAGGTGGAAATTATTCACTTAAACTTTTAGAGAATGGCAATTATCAAATTAAGCTTATACAAGATGGAGAAGAAATGTCGAGTAGGGATGTTGCCATAAATGGAGATGTAAAACAAGATTTTTTTATCGAGAAAAAGAATGAAAAACAAATTGAAGGCGTTACTCTTACTGCCCGAAAAAAAATGATCGAAAGAAAAGCTGACCGATTGGTCTTCAATATAACCAATTCTGTTGCTTCTCAGGGAATGGATGGAGCAGACGCCCTTGCCACAACCCCATTGGTAAAAGTAGATGAGAATACAGGAATATCTATTGTGGGGAAAAGCGGAGTCGCAGTAATGATTAATGATAGAATCCTGAATCTTTCGGCTACTGAACTTGTGACTTACCTCAAAAGCCTGCGATCTGAAAATATAGAAAAAATTGAAGTCATTACTTCACCCCCTGCCAAATATGAGGCCCAGGGAAATAGCGGTCTGATCAATATTGTATTGAAGAAAAATCAGAATCTGGGATGGAACGGAAGTCTTACAACAGCTCTTCAACAACAGACTTATACAGGGTTTTCAAACAGTGCTACCATCAATTATCAAAATGAAAAATTACGAACTTCATTAAAACTAAGACAAAATAAAAATGAGAAACATTCTTTCGAAAATTATAGAATAGAAGGATCAGATGGTCTTAAAAGCTACGATAACAGGAGAGACTTTGGAGACGGTTTGGGGGCCAATTTGAGTGTAGATTATCGACTAAATTCAAAATCTAATCTAGGCTTTATTTATGATTATGGATATGGACATTCTAATATGGACGTTCTCAATACTTCGGATTATTTTCAAAATGGTAATTATACCAATACATTATTGACCTCAGCTGAACACAGGGGGCACAGCACTCAGCAAACAGTCAGTGCTTATTATGATATAAAGTTTGGTAAAAAAGATCATCAATTGAGTATCACAGGAAACTATTTTTCTAATATCCCCAAAACAACAATTGATTTTATCACTACTGAAAATTCCGGAGCCCAGTTTACCGTTAAATCACCTTCGATGGTAGATTATAAAATTTATTCAGGTCAGGCAGATCTTATATTACCTTACTCATTTGCAAAAATGGAGACGGGGCTAAAGTTCACCAATTTCGATAATAATTCTGAGATATTTTACCAAAATCTAACGAATGGAAATTACATTACGGATCCGTTAAAGAGCAATGAGTTTAAATATAATGAGAAGAACTACGCAGCCTATGCCAGCATTGAGAAATTTTTCAATGAAAAGTGGTCTGCAAAAGCAGGATTACGTTACGAATATTCTACAGTGAATGGAAATTCCCTCACTTCAGGTCAGCAATCGGAAAATTCCTATGGCAATTTCTTCCCTACCGCTTATATCAGTTATAAAAGTAATGAAAATCATACCTTTAATCTTAACTATTCCAAAAGGATCAACAGACCGGGGTTCCGCGCGATTAACCCGTATCGATGGTATACTAATATCAATTCTTATTTTACAGGAAATCCGTTCTTACAACCATCGATTAATCATAATTTTGAATTCTCTTATGTGTATAAAGGAAAATTGTCTGCATCAGCTTATTTCCAGAGAACATTATCCGGGTTTAGACAAATTATGACTCTTGAAGGAGAAAACAGACTCAGTACTTTTGCCAATTTCTTTAACCAGAACAGCATGGGGATTACTCTCAATTATTCCGATACCTTTTTTAAGCGTTGGGAAGCCAATTACTCAGCAGACATTTCTTATATGAAAACGCAGGTATATGCTACAGATGCAGCTTCAAGAAAAGGAAGCGGGTATGATTTTGATCTTCAGAATAACTTTTCTCTCAATAAAAGCAAAACAGTTCAGTTGATTCTCAATTATTGGTTCCGTCTTCCGTCAAATTTTGAAATGGTACACTGGGAGTATACCGGAAATGTAACAGCCGGACTTAAACTAAGTCTGATGGAAAAAAGTCTTCAGGTCAATCTATTGGTTTCGGATATTTTCAAACAATCAAGAAGCAGAGGACAAATTTTTTATACCACCGGAACTCATTCTTTCAACAATTACTATGATGCAAGAAGACTTACTTTGTCGGCTACTTATACTTTTGGTAATAAAAAGGTAAAAGGAGCGGATAGAAATGTGAAATTTGATG
This sequence comes from uncultured Chryseobacterium sp., assembly GCA_963518055.1. Classification (GTDB taxonomy): domain Bacteria; phylum Bacteroidota; class Bacteroidia; order Flavobacteriales; family Weeksellaceae; genus Chryseobacterium. Next base: position 15,810 of record CAUQIC010000002.1, on the reverse strand, counting down.
AGAAGAACAGAGTGAATTAACAGTTTCATTCAACCACAAAAGTCACAAGAGAATTTTGTGGTTGAATAAATAGAAGATTGATTTGAAAAGTTGTGGATAAAGACTATTTACACTTCACCTTCAAAAAAATCACTCAAATATATTTTTTTATCGTCCTCATCTTTGGTTGTCCCCAAATATCTCTTCCATGCCTGAGATTCATGATATACAATTCCCATTTCCCACACACAATACGTGGGAAGGTGGGTTTTATTTCTATCCCAAATTTCAAATTTTCCGGAACTGTCATGGTAGACACTTTCCCATAACTCATTTTCATTTCTCCAGGTGCAGACCAGCAGAAGATAGTTTTCACCACATCGATGCATGATCACAAAACCGAGATCATCGATATCCTGAAAGCTTTCTTGAGCACTCTCTATGCATATTTTAGCATGATTAATATCTTGTGTGGAGACTCTGGCCGGATCTTCTGCAAGATCATACCATTTGAACCTTGTTTTACCAACACTAAAGACTCCCTTTGGGGCAGCATGTTTGGACGGATAACTATTGATTTTCATAGGTTTTGTTTTGGGTTGTTTAATGCTTGCTAAGGTAAAAAATACAGGGATAAAATTTTTAGTGATCTTATTTATCACCTGATGTTATAGATTTTATTGATTCTAAATTATCAAAAAAATACGTAAATTTGTGAACAATTTATATTTAGTATGTTGACGAAAGAAAAGGTTCAAGATTTCCTTAAAGAAATAGAAGTAGACGACTTGGTGAGTAATTTTCAGATTATGGGTAACGATGTTTATATTGACATGACAGCCCATTCGCCTGCAATGCATGAAAAGAAAAAGCTGGAAGCTGCTATGAAACAGGCTTTTGCCAGTGAGTTTGGAGAAGATGTTCATTTAAAACTTAAAATCGTTTCTCCGGAACCTAGTGAAATTCAGCAAAGTCAGATTAAAGGGAAACAAATTCCTGGAATTCAAAATATTATCGCTATTGCTTCCGGTAAGGGAGGAGTAGGAAAGTCTACCGTTTCTGCAAATATGGCAGTAACATTGGCTAAAATGGGCTTTAAAGTAGGATTGTTGGACGCAGATATCTACGGACCTTCAGTTCCTACCATGTTTGATACAGAAGGGGAAAAACCAATTTCTGTAGAAGTGAATGGGAAGAGCATGATGAAGCCTATTGAGAATTATGGGGTGAAGATGTTATCTATCGGGTACTTCTCAGGATCAAACCAGGCTGTAGTTTGGAGAGGTCCAATGGCTTCAAAAGCATTAAATCAAATGATCAGAGATGCTGCATGGGGTGAATTGGATTTCTTATTGATCGATCTTCCTCCGGGAACAGGAGATATTCATTTATCTATTATCCAGGAGGTTCCTGTAACAGGTGCTGTCATTGTAAGTACTCCTCAGCACGTGGCATTGGCAGACGTTAGAAAAGGGATTGCGATGTTCCAGATGGAAAGTATTAATATTCCGGTTCTTGGATTAATCGAAAATATGGCGTATTTTACACCGGAAGAACTTCCTGACAATAAATATTATATCTTTGGAAATCAGGGAGCGCAATATTTGGCAGAAGATCTGGGTATTCCCGTATTAGGAGAGATTCCTTTAATTCAAAGTATCAGAGAAGCTGGAGATGTAGGAAGACCGGCTGCATTACAGGAAGGTTCTAAGATTGAAGAAATTTACATAGAAACAGCCAGAAAGATGGTGGAAAGCTTAGTGGAAAGAAATAAAAACCTGCCTCCAACTGAAGCGGTGAAGATTTCAACAATGGCCGGATGTTCGCCGAAAGCAAAATAATAATATTTCAAATTATATTTGAAAAACCGAATTGAACTGAAAAAATATGGAAACAAACATAACACACGAAGATACCGTAACAAGAGTAATGGAAGCTTTGGAAAGCATCAGACCGTTTTTGAATAAAGACGGAGGTGACATCGAGCTTATTGACGTGAAAGATAATCAGGTTTTTGTAAAACTTTTGGGTAACTGCTCCGGATGTTCATTAAACTTTTCAACCTTAAAATTAGGAGTGGAAAATACGATTAAACAACATGCTCCGGAAATTGAAAAGGTAGTTAACGTAGAATAAAATTATATCTGAGATATTTTTAAAAAAACAGGCTTTTTTAGAGGCCTGTTTTTTTTGAATACAAGATTACGTTAAGAAGTTTGGGATATAAAAGAAATAGACTGTTCCGGAAGAACAGTCTATTTATATTTAATTAAAATGATTTCTTAATGAAATATTAGAAGTGACATTGACACTTAAGTTACTGTTGGCAGTATCCCGCATTCTATATTGAATTTGAACTTGGGTTCCTGCGGTAAGATTTCCCATCCAGAACAAAGGCATACTTCCTCCGTTACCACCACCACCTGTACCGAAATAGGAAGTTGCCAATACCGTACCGGTAGTCGTGTTGATGATTTGGGCAGCAAAAGTTTTAGCGGTTCCCGAAGTCGTTGATATTCCTAATTGTACGATTCCTGAAAAAGAATAAAGTCCTGTAGCCGGTATTGTGAATATTCCGGCAGAATGTACATTACCAATATCAACGCGCTCTGTAGCAAAATCCAAAGTGGTCCATGCCGTATAGGCAGATGCAGTATAAGCTACTGTAGAGGCATTGGGACTTCCGGTAAATACTAATTCTGTAATATTTCTGTTATTAATTTCAGTTCGGGTATCGGTAACTTCCCCAATAGCTTCCCATGTTGTACCTGTCCATATATAAAATGTATCCCTAAGCACATTATTAGGAGTGGTTCCTGCATTCAGAAGGTTGTAGACCAGCATTCCCTGATCAGTTGATGTAGCAGATGAGGTTACCGGAACCGTGGTTGTATCATTAGTCCCGGATAGTTGTACTCTCGGAATCAACAATCCTTTATTAGTGCTTGTCAAATCTAAAATTGTATTCGGATCCGGAGTATTGGTGCCTATTCCTACTTGCGCTTTTACTGTTAAAACTAAAACGAGCAAAAGAATATATGTAAATTTATATTTTGAGTCCATATTTTAATATTTATAGATGTTAACAGTTCCTGATTCCATTCTGTAATTACCGGCGGTATAGGAATACTGAAAGCTGAGAAGGTGATTGGCTATAATATTTCGGGTATTGATTAAGGTAGTATACATTCTGTTAAGGACAAATCTCCCTGAAATAAAGCCCACATAGGAGCCGTTATCCAATAACCTGTTGGTACTTGTACCTCCTGAATTGGCAGAGTTTGACATCACAGACACAAATTCTACAAGATATATTCCCGTTGCAGGGACTGTATATTGATTGTTCGCAAAACTCCATCCGGAATATTTGTCAACAAGAACTTCCTGGGGGCTTAAAGTAAGGGGTACGGGAGCTCCTCCGCTTGCAGTACCTAAAACCATGTAAGGCTTTTGAATGATGGTTGCCGAGAAGATGAGTATGGGGATATTGGTCGAAGAAATAATATTTTCAGTAGCAGTTGAGGTTGCCTGAGAATGATATTGGTTATCACTACCCCAATACGCAATAGAAGGAGTGATATCATTCGTAATATCCATAGTTGTATTATAAAGCATTACCCCTAAAGCTGGAGCTGTGATAGGAGTCGCTGTACTGGTTTTGTTGGAAATGGGCAGATTAGGAATTCTAAGAGCTTTATTGTTAGCATCCAGTTTCATAATGGCTCCCGGGGAAACATTCGTAGAACCTATAACAAATTGGGCAAAATACAATTGTGCAAAAAACAGAAGAAACGATAGGTAGAAAAGTTTAGTTTTCATAATTATCATATTTAATTGTTTAATATTTTAGAAATGGAAACATTGGTATTGGCGATTTGATAATTGGCACCATTTGACTGAACGCTGAAAGTCATGGTATCACCACTCACCAAACTTAATGTACAGGTACTGGATAGCCCTGCAAACTGATAATCTCTTTCCATAGCATAGGTACAGACTGTGGTTCCGTTCTTTTGAACAAATAGTGCAGAACTGCCACCGGTATCTCCGGTTGTATTTCTCGTATCTGCTGTATAGGTGATAACATACATTCCGTTTTCCTGAATCTGATAACCGGTATAAGCTCCTGCCGGACCTTGTACACCTATCGGTAAATTTTTGAAGAGACTATTGAATGTAAGATTGGTTGTAGTTCCGCCTGTTATACTGCCGGACGTTGCAATATTACTTGCTGCGAACACGGGGGTGATAAAAGGGATCTTTTCTACCTCAGTAATAATATTAGCCTTTGTAAACATCTTTTCCCACACGGTACCATTAAATACATACAACCCTTTATTTACACTGGTCATGCCGGACCCCGCAACGGAGGTGTTGTATATGACGAATCCTGTTTTGGGACTCAAAACAGAGGAAACATCTGTTGTAGAAGTTAATGAAATTACGGGAAGTTGCAGCCCTTTATTCGTTGCTGTTACATCAAGAATTGCCGATGGGTTGGGTGAAGTATTTCCAATCCCTACCCCTCCTTGTTGTGCCTCGGAAAAAATTAAAAGGAACATGCAAAGGGTGATAAAAATTTTCTTTTGCATTTTTTTTGTTTTTATTAAAATTAAGTATAATTAATTGTATTAATGTCTGTTTTTTTGTTAAATTATTGTAATGGTGTTATGTATATCTATTTATCTTATTTATTAATTATTAGAATTATTTAATTTTTTATATGAAAATAAATGATTTATTTTTATGATTATCCTTTATTTTATCCCATTTTGTAGAATGAGATTCACCTTCTTTAAAAGTTGATTAAAATGGTATTCAAAAGTGAATTAAATAATAAAAAAGTTTCAGTTTTTGATCAAATCGCTCAAGCCGTTATAGGGGCTTTGCTTTCATAGGCTGTCATTATTATATAGAAAAGTCCGGCAACAAAATGTTACCGGACCTCAAACAAAATAAACAAGAAATATAAACTATGAGTTTTGGCTCAAAAATTTATTATAGTTTTCTTCACTTTCAAAATAAGCTACTTCTCCTTCATTACTGATCATAACAATAAAGGCATTGGCCTTATCTACTGTTTTTCCACTATAAGGATCTATAGCTTCCCTGACTTTTTTATCTTTTGGAATACGTTCTACACACATTTCACAACAGCCATAATAAGTTTTGCCATCATGAGGAACCTCTATTTGTTTTTTGCCCATATAGGCATTATTCACCATGCAGACCGTCTCATTGGGAACACGATCCCCTTTCGTAAATTTTAATGAGGTTACTCCTTTTGTTTCTTGTACAGTCTTTGATGATTCAATAGCAGCTGTATCTGTGGATTTTTCTTTATTGCAGGCATATACAACGCTTGCACTGAAAAGAATGACTAATGTGTTTTTGATTGCTATTTTCATTATATGTATTATTTAATTAAACTTCCTTCTAAAATTTCTTCATTTCCTTTTTTAATGATTTTGTCTCCTTCTGATAACTCCCCGAAAACTTCGATCATGTCATTCAGGATCCTTCCTTTTTTTACTGGAATAAACTGGGTTTTTCCCTTTTCATTTTTGATGATGTAAATTCCCATATTACTTTCTACGAGAGCTGATCTTGGAATGAAAAATGTTGCTTCTTTATTTTGTAAGGGGATCATTGATTCTGCAATCATAAAAGGTTTTAATTCCCGGAAATGATTGATAAAATCAGCCTCTATTTTTTCAGAACGCAACTTAAGATCCAAAGAACCCGATTTTCTAGATATTTTGGCTTTGAAACTTTTTTCTGGAATAGCATTGACCTTGAATGAAATGGTATCTCCCACATTAAGATAAGGAACATTGGCTTCAGGAACCGAGAGGCTGAGGCGTAATTTTGCCGTATTCTGAATGACCATTAAAGGGGCTCCGCCCATAGGGCCTACATAAGCTCCCACATCAACATTTCTTTCAGTAATTACCCCACTAAACGGAGCACGAATGACTAAATATCGGTTGATATCCTGGATTTCACGGTAAGCCGATTGTGCCGCATTGAGCTGTGCCTGGTCAGACAGTTTTCTGGCTGTAATCTGATCAAGAGCATCTTTTGCAATGGCTCCTTTTGTTTCATTGGCTCTGTATGTTCTGTCATAGCTGGCTTTTGTAGCAGCATATATAGCTTCCTGTGCATGCCATTTGGCTTTGGCATTGGCTGCCTGAGATTGTATTTCCGGAGCCTCCAGAATCATCAATACTTGCCCTGCATTCACGTATGTGCCAATATCGGCATTGATTTTTTTTACGTAGCTCTGTACTTTTGCAAATAAGGCTGTTTCCTGATCGGGGACCAATTCTCCGGGAAGCTTCAATTCAACTTTAGGATTGCTTTTTTTGATCCCGACAGTCTCCATACTATGCATCATCATAGGTTTTGTTTCTTGTTTAGGAGCTGTTTGTTCTTTATTGCAGGAAGCCGGAATGATCATAAGACTTAGCGCTACTGCTGTATATAAAATGTTTTTCATTGGATGTAAAAATTATAAGTTGGGATTAGAATAATGGATGCTTTCTTCATCATCAGGATCCAGAGAAGGAGAGAGGGTACTTGCATTTTTTTGCATCCATCCGAAAACAAGAGGCAAAATGATCAGTACAGAAAAGGTAGAAAATATAAGTCCCCCAATAACAGCTCTGCCGAGCGGTGAGACCTGATCTCCGCCTTCTCCAAATCCAATCGCCATAGGGAGCATCCCTGCGGCCATGGCCAATGTAGTCATAATGATAGGACGAATACGTAATTTTGCTGCCTCAATGCCTGCTTCCAGTGCATTACCTGTTGATTTTCGGATCGTTTCTGCATTGCTGATTAATAAAACAGCATTGGCAATAGAAACTCCCACAGACATGATCAGCCCCATATATGACTGAAGATTCAGAGTAGAGCCTGTCAATTTTAATAAAGCCAGTGATCCTACAATGACAAACGGAACCGTGGTCAGAATAACCAATGAAACACGGAAAGATTGAAACGTTGCAGCAAGCATCAGAAAGATCACGGCAGCTGCAATAAGCAACCCGGAAGAAAGGCTTGCTAAGGTTTCATTCAATACAGGAACCATTCCGGAAACTTCAATATTTACCCCTTTCGGAAGTTCACCCAGTGACTCAATTGCTTTTTTTACATCTCTGGAGGCCTGTTCCAGATCTGTTTTATGAATATTTGCTGTAACAGTAGTATACCCCATTGTCCCCAGATTATAGCTTTCACCTAATTCTTTGGTCGGTGTTATAGTAGCTACATCTCCTAAAACAGGACGATCAGAATTTTTGCTTAGAGGAAGGTTTGTCAGTTCTTCTTTGCTGTTTAGAATGTTTTGAGGAGTTTGCACCTGTACATCATAGGCAATTCCCATCATTCCGCCTACCCAGAAATTTTTATTGGTATAACGGGTAGAAGCGGTGGCCGTTACCAGTGATTTTGCGATATCCTGTGCGTCCAGCCCTAATTGGGCAGCTTTTGTTCTGTCGATATTAATCTGCAGAGCAGGATAGTTCATCGATTGTGGAATCTGCTGATCACGCATGTATTCAATTTCCTTTATCTTCGCTAAAAGCTTTTCTGCATACATACGGTTCATCTTTTTCATCATTCCTGAAATCCTTATTTCTACGGGATTATTGGCTCCCTGGCTAAGGATTTTTTCTGTAAGTTCAATCGGCTCGAAGGAGATCTGCAGATCCGGCATTTTTTCCTTATAATACTTTCGCAGCTCATCTTTGAGCTCGTCAGAATTTCCATTGAATTCTTTTAGGGCAATCTGCATCAAAGCTTCGTGTGGCCCTGCATTATAAAGATATATAGGACTTACGGCAAACGTAGAAGAGTGCTGTCCGATGAATACGGAAGAAATGGCAATATTGTCTTTTCCAACTTTGGTTTTCAGATGTTCCAGAAATTTTTTTACTTTGACTTCGGTTACTTCAATACGGGTTCCTTCTGCTGCTTTTATGCGAACCTGAAATTGTCGAGAGTTGACTGCCGGGAGTACATCTTTTCCTGTAATCTGATACAATAGGGCTCCAATACACAAGGCGGATGCAAGGCTCAGGCTTACTATCATTTTTCTGCGTTTCATAAGTGATGATAGGAAAGTGGTAAAACGATCGCGGAAGCGGGTGAACCAATTTGACTGATGATTGTCACAGGTTTTAGGATCGTGTTTCATCATCCAATTGGCCATAACCGGAACAAAAGTCTGAGAGAGAATAAAGGAGACAATCATGGAAAACCCGATGGCCATTGCTAAAGGCATAAATAGAGATCCGGGAATGCCTGTCATCATGAATGCGGGAGCAAAGACGGCCAGAATACAAAGCATAATCAGTAATTTAGGAAAAGCAATTTCCTGGCAGGCATCCCATATAGCCTTTGCCCGTGTTTTACCCATTGCAAAATGCTGGTGAATATTTTCAATCGTTACAGTACTTTCATCGACCAGGATCCCGATTGCCAAGGCAAGCCCTGATAAAGACATAATGTTAATCGATTGGCCGAATAGTTTTAAAAATAATACCCCTGAAATAATGGATATCGGGATCGTCATAATCACAATCAGCGCAGCGCGGCGGTCATTTAAAAATAGCATAACCATCAACCCCGTGAGTAAAGCTCCCAGGACTCCTTCAATCATCAACCCCTTTAGTGCATTTGAAATATAGACAGACTGGTCAAATTCATATGATATCGTTACATCATCAGGCATATTTCGTTGGATTTTAGGCAATGATTCTTTAAGCTTATTGACTACTTCCAACGTAGACGCATTGCTGGCTTTGGCAATATTGATATATACGGATCTCTTTCCGTCTATTAATGCATAACCGGTTGCAATATCAGCTCCGTCTTTTATGGTGGCTACATCCCGGATATAAACATTATCTACCGTTCCTTTGAACATTGGAATATCACCCAGTTCTTCTACCTTTTTCACGGTGTTATTGGTAGGAGTAAGATAATTGGTCTCACCTATATATACATTTCCTGACGGAGAGGTGATGTTATTCCTGCTGATGGCTTCAACTACCTGCTCGGGAGATAAATTATGGGCTCGTAGCTTTAGAGGATCCACATTTACCTCGATCGTTCGGGGGCTGCCTCCGAAGGGAGGAGCGGTGGTTAGCCCGGGTATTGCGATCAGGAAAGGCCGTGCATTAAAATTGGCAATATCCTGAAGCTCATTATTTGTTTTTGTATTGCTTCTGAAAACGAGTTGACCTACCGGTTGTGAGGACGAGTCAAAACGGATGATAAACGGAGGAGGTGCACCGGGTGGGAGAAAGACTTGGGAACGTGTAGAGAGAGCATTAATTTGAGCGATAGCTTCTCCCATATTTGTTCCTTCATAAAAATTGACCTTCATCAGGGTAAGTCCCTGAGTATTTTTAGATTCAATACTCTTAATTCCGTTGGTGAATAAAAGCATATTCACATACATTTTCGTGAAATACCCTTCCATTTGTTGTGGAGTATATCCGTTAAAAGAATGGGCTACATAGACAACCGGAAGATTCATTTCCGGGAGAATATCTACTTTAACGTCTTTAGCCGCTTTAATTCCAAAGAACAACAGACCCAGTACCAGTACCATTACCGATATTGGTCTGCGTAATGCAAACTTTATAATATTCATGTTAGAATTTTTGGTTAATGGGTTATTGCTTTTGTAATGATAGAAATGTCACCTTTTGAAGCGGCAATAAGTATAACGGCCTGCCACGAATTATTTTGTGCAATTTCATAGTTGATTTCTGCCCGGTTCAGTACATAAAGAGCCTGGGTGAAATCTACAATGGTGGTAAGCCCGTTTTCGTACAACGCTTTTTGCTGATGAAAAGCATCTGTAGCGGCTTCCATTTGAATTTTTGCTTCAGTGACTTTGGATAACGCATTTTTGAATTTAGACTCTGAAAGACTTTGTTGGTTGACGAGTTCCTGTTGGAGCAACTGGTAGTCAAAGCCCAGTGCTTTTGTCATGAGCTTTTGCTCATTTACCTTTGAATTGTTCCTGTAAAAATCAGTAATGTTCCAACTTAGATTGAATCCTACTATATAATTCATTCTATCGACTCCAATCCCTTTTGCGTAAGACCGGGAGAAAGCAGTATTATCCTGAACGTAATTCCATCCAAATCCGGAACCTCTCCCTTGAAATACTCCAAAAAGTGAGAGGGAGGGAAGTCCTGTAGTATGTAAATAAGCTTCCTCATATTTACTCTTATTGATCCTTTGATTAATGAAAAGGATGCTGGGATGGTTCTGTAATGATGAGGTTTCCTCGTGTAATAGAGGAAGGTTTTTACTGAAATAATGATCCGGTAGATAATTTGTGAAATTTTCAGCTAATAAGTCCGAAAGCTTTTTATTGTACTCAAGTACATGATCATTAGCATTGATGATGGCAGTCTGTGCACCGGACATTTCTGCTTTTGCCAGTGAAGCATCTACTTCAGGAATCAACCCGCTGCTGGCTCTTGCTTTGGCAATTGTATAGATGACCTCTGAACGTTTATGATTTTCGTATTGTACATTTTCAAGACGCTGGCTTACCAGAAGATTAAAATAGGCTGCAGTAGTCTTGATCTGATGTTGAAAAATTTCCTGATTAAGATCTGCTTTCCGGAGATCTGTCTCCGCTATTTCTACATTTTCCTTTGTGGTAAGTTTTCCGAAGGAATAGACATTCCAATTGATATTAGCCAGATATAGGCTTCCAAATGCTGAGTTCCAGTTTTGTTCTGCCAATGGCATAGACGTTGAGGCGACTCCAAGTCCGCTTTGACTATACATGGGGCCGTTCTGTGCATTGATTGTACCAAAGCTTTGCTGGGCCATTACAGTAACTTCCGGAAGATAATAAGTTTTCTGAAGTTGATGCCTTTCATGTGCTGCCTGTATACTGACTTCCTTTTTTTTGATAGACTGATAGCTATTTTGTGCCCTGAGAAGTACCTCCTCCAAACTCGTTATTTGAGCAAAGGATAGGGCAGGGCAGCTCAACCATAAGATGAGTGCTCTGAATGATAAATTCATATGATGTATTTAGAATTAAAATTGAAAAATAGTTGTCCCGATGGGGATCGTAATATGATTCAGTAAAATTCTAAATTCGGTAAACGCAATGAAGGATGAAAAGGGAAGGGTAGTTGAGATGGTATTTTGAAGGATCAAAATAGGAAGAATTATTTTTTGAGTCAAAAATAAGAGCATTATCAAATACAGTTCCTAAATTATAATAAGGAATGGATGCTGATAAGAATTTAACCGGTGAGTTTTTATAAGAATGTGGCAGGTTATCTTCTTTACAGATTTTTTTAACTTCCAGCTTACAGCATCCACTATGATTTTTTTCTTTGTTGGAACTGCATTTCGGGCAGTCCAGATCGGAAAGCTTTTTCAGGCCGACATGAATTTCACTAGAATTTCCCTTGCATACGTGTTTGCTGGTCGTAAATCCTGAAGAAACGACGATATAAAGAAGAATAAACAGTATGTGAAAAACTTTTTTCATTTCGTGGGGTAAAATTAACATGAATAACAACCACGATGTTATAGAATTATGGAAGAAGTTTATATTTTAAGGAATAGTGTTGATGATTTATAAGAGAATAATTTTTTTGCGGAGCCAAACATAAAATAAAAAGCTCCGGAAACCCCGGAGCTCAACTCAATAATAACGGATATTATTTTACTTCACAATAATTCTTTTCAGATGTCCTTCTGAAGTTTTCACAAGATAAACTCCTGTAGAAAGACTTGCCGTGCTTATTGTTAAAGCATTTTTCTCTTTTCCGATCAGCTTTCCGGACATATCATACAATTCGTAATCCTGTTTTCTGTTAAAGTATAAAATATTTCCTCTATTTACAGGATTAGGGAATACATTGAATGTTGCCTGTTCTGTTTTTGTCTCTCCAATGCCCAAGGTAGGAGGTGGGGCTACTTCATACATAGATAAGGTACCGCTGATTTCATTGGCAATAATAACATATCCTTTTCCGGTTGTTGTATTTCCCGGAGCAATATAGATAATTCCTTCAGGGCCATTGTCGCCACCATACGCAGAAGTAGTACGGGAATGTTTGTAATCTGTAAAAGTAGGATTATTAGGATCTGTGATATTGTAAACCATTACTCCTCCGGTTCTTTCCAAAGTGATAAAAGCATAGGTCTGGCCGCTAATTGTTCCTAATGCGATACCTTCAGGCTCAGGACCTTTAGCACGGCTTCTGCTTTTAACAGTATTGGATTCATTGTCTGCATTGAAAATTAATGGATGATTGGCAGCAATATACCTTTCAAACTGATCTCCACTGTCGTAGACCCTTTGTTTTGTGTCTGCGTTGAAGATGGAGAATGAGCGGGCTCCTAATGCCGCAATTTCTTCAAATTCTGCATCTCCGTCAGTATTTCCGGTTGCCGTTGATACTCTGAATCTTCCCAGGTTATGAGAGGCTTTCAATAAAGCTGACTGAGGAAAAATAGCAGGGTCTAACGTATAGGTATTTGCTCCTACTGTTGTTCTTTCGCTATATCCGGGAAGGTCTTTTTCATCTCCTTCATTAGCCGTAACTATATAATTGGTATTTCCGACTTTATAATTTTGTACAGCATCAGGGATGTAATAGGCTTTCACAGGCCAATTGGCAATTAGAACTTCTTCGTTGTTATCGGAAGCATCAAAACCATTGCCCGGCAGGCTCATATCTTTTTTACCCAACCCCCAGATATTGGTAATTGTTTTGGTGGTAAGGTCAACTTCAGCAATTGCATTATTTTCCTGAAGTGTTACCCAGGCTTTCTCACTGTTTGCACTGATAGTCACATATTCAGGTTCCAGATCCTGGGAAAGTGTATTGTTGGTTCTTACTTTTCTTAGCCCCGTAGCAGTTAACGCTGTTACTTGTGAATCAAAATTATTGAAATTAAGGGTTGTTACATTGCCCTGACTAAGATTACCGATCCCCCCTAAGATATCAATAATACTGATGGTTCCTTCTGGGTCGATCGTATAGGTATCATTAGGCTCTCCTTCATTAGCGGTAACTACTTTTGTTCCATCAGGACTGAAAGTAACCATGTCGGGTAATGCACCTACGCTAACCTGTTTGAGGAAGTTTCCATTGATGTCAAAGAAGACTACTGAACCATTCTGCTGTGGATTGGTATTAGGAGAAGCGGCAGCAATGATCCCATTTTTTACGGCAATACTGGTAATTCCGCCATAAGGAGCCATGTTGACGGTTTTCACAACGGATGGAGCGGTTGGATTAGTAAAGTCGATAATATCAAAAACATCTGTAATGGAACTGATGGTAAATAATCGCTGTGTTGAAGGATCATGTACCACAATTTCCGTAGAGCTGTTATTGTTTCCTGAAGGATCAAAACTTCCGATATAATTCAATTGAATCTGGTTAGAAGGAACAGGAGCAGGTTTATCATTGTCTACAATATAAACCGTTGCAGAATTGTCTCCTGAAATAGTTGTTCCCACAGGGTTTTCAAGACTTACCACAAAATATTCAGCCTGCTGTTCTTCCAAAGTGTCATCAATAATTGGAATATTAACGGTGTAGCTTGTTGTGGAAGGGGTAATATTGATAATCTGATCAGATAAAGTGAAATCATTATGGTCTGCGGTACTGAATGGAGCAGGTTTTACAACGAGGTTCACTGTTGCTGTAGAGGGATTGGCTACATTGATTTTGAAAGCCAGTGTTCCCGCATTTTCATTGACTTTGATAAAATTTTTATCTAAAGAAATGATTGTTCCGGCTGTAGTAAAGACGCTGGAAGTTGTTGCTGTCACCCCATTATCACTGAAATCTTCGACGGTATTGGGTTTAAGAGCCAAATAATAAGTTTGACCGGGAACTAAACCGGAAGTTGGGATAATAGTAATGGTGTTGTTGCTGAAGGTTGTGGTAAAGGGAACTTGTGTACCTGTAGAGTTTCCAAGACGGAGTTCTACAAGGTTTTGTGCATTAGAATCGTTGATCGCAGAATTATCTGTTAATCTTACATTTTCGTTGAATGAAATGGTGGGATTAACACTGGATGAAGCATTATTTGTGTTATGGGCTGGAAGGTAAGTAACTGTCGGTGGAGTAGTGTCAGTATTTCCTATAGATGTTGCGTCTACAGTGAAGTTATCAAAACGATTGTTGCCACCTGTTCCCCCTCCGGTAGCGGAAAATTCTACCTTCAGCTTGAAATTCGGATTGTTGGATACTCCTGAGATTGCAGAAAGATCAAACGTAATCAGTTGTGGGTTGGCATCCTGTGGAGTCACTGTTTGATAAGGAACAAAAGTAGTTCCATCTATTGAATAGGACCATGACTGTGTTCCTGCTCCTTGGCCGGATCTTCTTGTGGTAAATTTTACAAGAACATTGTTGTATCCGGTTGTCGGCAGCGTAAATTGTAAAGCCCCACCGATAGGATTGTTGAACCTTAAATGGGTCCCGGAAGGATCTCCGTTTCTCGCATTAAAGTTACTGACATTAAAATTCTGTCCCGTACCGTTCGCAAAATCTATTTCGCTGGTACCTCCGGCTATGGACATAAGAGAGCCATTCGCCAACGTTGAGGAAGGCGCCGTAATAGATGTTGCGGATGTGTTGTCATTAAAATTCCAGTAATGGATAAGTGTCTGTCCAAAAAGTCCGCTTTGGAAAAAGAATGCGGCAATGACAGACCCTTTTAAAAAATAGTTGTGGGTCATTTTTTACTTCAATTAGATAAATACAAAAATGAACTTTCTGTTTCGCAACTATTTTAATGGAATTTTAAGAAATGTTTAAAAAATAGGTTTTTATAAATAAAAGATAATAACGAAATAATATAGATCAAAGTGTTTTCTAGAATTGGGTTATTTTGTGGGCTTCCCCATAAAATTTAAAATCTTCCCTGACTTATCTCCTTCCAGTGGATGTTTCTGCATGTAGAAAAATCCTGAAATAGCCGTCAGAAGTAAGAGTACAAAAATAACCAGAACAATTCTTTTTAACATGTCTCTCATATCGCTAAATTTTTAATATCTCTAATTTCTAAGGTAGAGGTAGGATATCCTTTCTGCACGGCATGAACCATTGCTCTACCCACTTCGTGTAAAGTTAATGATTTTGACGGTAAAAAAACAGGGAAAATCCAAATAAGAGGTTTGAAGAACCATTTTACATTTTCCTGGCCTTCAACAGGTTTCATAAATCCGGGACGGAAATTATAAACGCTTCTGAAATTCATCTTTTTTAAAGTGTTTTCTGTTCGGCCTTTTACTCTGGCCCACATGATTTTTCCACTTTCTGTACGGTCTGTCTGGGCTCCGGAAACATAATTGAAAACCATTTCAGGATTCTGATTCAAAACAGCTTCTGCAAAATGTATAGTGGTATCGTAAGTGATTTTGGTGTAATCTTCCTCATTCATTCCTACGCTGCTAATTCCTGCACAGAAGAAACAGGCATCATATCCTTTAATATTTTCATCATGAATATCTATTGATAAAAAGTCGGGAACGAGATATTCTTTCAGCTTGGGATGGCTTTTTCCGGATGGTTTTCTGCTGATACTCAGGATTTCAGAAACATCAGGATTCTCAAGACATTCCATTAACACGCCTTCGCCTACCATTCCTGTAGCACCGGTAAGAATTATTTTAATTGAGCTCATTGTTTTTGGTATTGATAGTTATATAACGGTTAATAGTAAGGGTTTACTTTAAAGTTAAGAAAATTTTTGTTTATAAAAGATAAAAGATAAAAGATAAAAGATAAAAGATAAAAGATAAAAGATAAA
>CAUQIC010000001.1:0-474942 GCA_963518055.1 uncultured Chryseobacterium sp. | reverse complement strand
CTTTTGTAAATTTAACAAGATATAATTTGCATATGTCTTAGAATACACAAATAAATTTATTGATGTGTACATATCAATGTATCAATATGGTAAAAAAAATTCAACCGCATAGCAATATAGAACTTAGTATACAAGTAAAAAAAGAATTACCCTTTTCCTATAAAATTCGTGCATTTGTGGCTAAAAAAAATCAGTATCCATCTTACTGAAGGTCGCTGATCTTCTTGTGTCATAAAAATATGCATCATGTAAATAAAAATCTTTGCGTCTTTACAAATTCCAACAAAAAAATGTTTGCATACAAAAAGAACCGTTCCAAAAATTAGAACGGTTCTTTATTTTATTTAAAATTTTAGATTAAGCTAAAACTTCTTTTACTTTGTTTGCAGCTTCTTCTAATGTAATTGCAGAGTGAACCGGAAGACCAGACTCGTCAATTAATTTTTTAGCTTCTACAGCGTTAGTTCCCTGTAATCTTACGATTAATGGAACCGGAAGGCTACCCATCGCTTTGTAAGCATCTACAACTCCTTGAGCAACTCTGTCACATCTTACGATACCTCCGAAGATGTTAATCAAAATAGCTTTTACGTTTGGATCTCTTAAGATAATTCCGAAAGCTGTCTGTACTCTCTGAGCATCAGCAGTACCACCTACGTCAAGGAAGTTAGCCGGGTTACCACCAGATAATTTGATGATATCCATAGTTGCCATTGCAAGACCGGCACCGTTTACCATACAAGCCACGTTACCATCTAGTTTTACGAAGTTAAGACCAGCCTCACCAGCTTCAACATCCATTGGATCTTCTTCTCTTGTATCTCTTAATTCTGCTAAGTCTTTGTGACGGAACAATGAGTTATCATCTAAAGTTACTTTAGCATCAACAGCGATAATTTTGTTATCAGAAGTTTTCAACACTGGGTTGATTTCGAAAAGAGATGCATCAATACCTGTATAAGCATTGTAAAGAGATGAAATAAATTTCACGAATTCTTTGAATGCATTTCCTTCAAGACCTAGGTTGAAAGCAATTTTTCTAGCCTGGAACCCTTGAAGACCGATAGCTGGATCAATCAATTCATTGTGGATTAAGTGAGGAGTTACTTCTGCAACATGCTCAATATCCATACCTCCTTCAGTAGAATATACGATTGTATTTTTCCCTTCAGCTCTATCTAAAAGAATAGAAACATAAAATTCTTTAGTTTCAGATTCTCCTGGATAATAAACATCTTCTGCAACCAAAACAGAGTGTACTTTTTTACCTTCAGCAGAAGTTTGTGGAGTTACCAACTGCATTCCGATGATATTCTGAGCGTTCTCTTTAAGTTTATCCATATTTGGAGAAAACTTAACACCCCCACCTTTACCACGACCACCTGCGTGAATCTGTGCTTTTACAACCCAAGCCTGTGCTCCGGTTTCAGCAGTCAATTTTTCAGCAGCTGCTACAGCTTCTTCTACGTTGTTTGCAACGAAACCACGTTGGATAGCTACTCCATACTTTGATAAAATCTCTTTTGATTGATACTCGTGAAGATTCATATTATTTTTATTATTTTATTTTAATATTTAAAGGTTGACAAATTTACTAAAAATGAACAAGGTTAAAAAGAAATTTGTCGAACTTTTAATTCATTCTGTAAGTTTATGCTTGATCTTATCAGATTCAAAGCGGTGAATCTATGAATAATATGATAATGATCATAAAAAAATGAAATCTGAACTTATATTCTAATGACATTTTAATCTCATTCTAATGTAGATAAGAACATTAATAAGTCTCATCTATTATCTTTGAAGCCCCGAAATAAGAGATATATAACCTATGAATTTTCAGATAAAATTCACATTCGACAGCTGGCTTTATTTACAAGATTCAGAAAATAGAAAATCCGGCAGAATTCTTATTAAAAATCAGTCAAAGCAAGTCATAAAATCTGATTTTAGAACAATATTAGTCCTCCAAATAGGATATCTTTTTCAAAAATTTTCAGCGTCAAATACTGTATGCAGACCTTCTAAAACGGGAAACTTCCAACCTTTATTTTCTAATAGTCATCAATTGTATGTATTGGAAAATCTAAAACAGATAAACATTTAACCTTCTTAAAAAAGCAAAATGGAAATAACAGCCAATGAACAGGGTAAAAGACTGCTTCGTTACATTACAAAAGAGAAAAAAGATGTTACTAATATTTATTTTTATGCTGTGCTCAATGGTCTTGTTTTACTGAGCATCCCTTTGGGAATACAGTCTATTGTAAGTTTTGTGATGGGTGCCACAATGACGACCTCCATTTACATTCTTATATTTTTTGTAGTCATCGGAACATGGCTTGCCGGATATTTCAGGTTAAAAGTCATCCAGATTATTGAAAAAATACAACAGAAAATATATGTAGAATTTTCCATTGCCATAGCAGAAAAAATACCAAAAGTAGATTTATCTTACACCAGGAAATATTATCTTCCTGAATTGGTTAACCGTTTTTTTGATATCCAAAATTTGCAAAAAGGGATTTCAAAGATTTTATTGGAGATTCCTACCGCTCTCATTCAGATTGCTTTTGGAATTCTCTTACTTTCTTTTTACCATCCCTGGTTTTTAGCATTCGGAGGTTTGGTTATTATTTCTGTCGTTATTATCTTCCGATATACCATGGAAAGCGGAATAAAATCCAGTATTGAAGAAAGCAATAAAAAATATGACACTGCTGCCTGGATAGAGGATATTGCCGGATCTGTGAAAACCTTTAAAATGCATGCTGAAAATGATGCCCATTTAAAAGGAACCGATCATCGGGTGGTAGAATATCTTCAGCACAGGACCTCCCATTTCAAGGTTCTTGTTTTTCAATATAAAACAATTATCGCCTTTAAAGTCATTATTACACTAGCGATGCTTGCCATTGGAACTTATCTATTGATCAATCAAAAATTAAATATCGGAGCCTTTATCGCAACAGAAATTGTTGTTCTGAGCATCATGTCAGCTGTGGAAAAACTCATTGTAAGCCTTGAAAGTTATTATGATCTTATTGCTTCTTTTGCTAAACTTTCAAAAATTACTGAACTTAAAGAAGAACCAAACGGTGAAATCAAATTGTCTCAAAAAGGAAAGGGGACAGAGATTGAATTCAAAAATGTCAGTTTCTCATTTAATGACCACAATCCCATACTTTCTGATCTGAATTTTAAAATTAAAGAAAATAGCATCAATATATTAACAGGTAATCTGGGAACCGGAAAAACGCTTCTTCTCAATATGATCACAGGTTTTTTTGAACCCAGTTCCGGAACTATACTTTTTGATAAAATTCCATTAAAGAATATTGAGAAACAACAACTGAGAAATCATATAGGCCTTTATCTTGAAAATATGAAAATTATTCAGGGAACGGTAAAAGAAAATATCATATTGGGGAATACTCAAAGCCATACGGAAGATATCCTTGAACTTTCTGAAAACATAGGGTTAGAAAATATTTCCAGCATGTTCAGCAGTGGATTCTTTACGGAGGTCAGTGAGACAGATTCTGAAATCACCTTCAGTTCAAAAAAGAAAATTTTGTTGCTCCGTGCTCTTTTGGGTGAAAAAAGGCTCATCATTCTGGAAAATCCTTTTGCAGGAATCCGTGAAGAATATCAGGATAAAATGCTACAGTATCTGCAGAAGATTAAAGAAAAAACAACCATTATTATCGTTTCGCAAGATCCTGAGCTGCTGCCGTATGCAGATCAGCATATTCATCTGGAAGGCGGCACCTCAAAAACACATTATAAAAATCAGTAAAATGGAATTACAGTCATTTGACAAGATATATCACATTCATAAAAAATCAAGAGTAAAAAGATGGTTTATGTTTATTTTCATTGGAGGGCTTATCACTTTATTTCTTCCCTGGACTCAGAATATAAAAGTAAAAGGTAATGTCACTTCTCTTTACCAGGAACAACGCCCACAACAGCTCCACTCTCCTATTCCCGGGAAAATAATCAAATGGAATGTGAAAAATGGGGACTACGTAAAAAAAGGAGATACATTATTGCAGCTTTCTGAAATCAAGGATGATTATTTAGATCCGCTTTTGGTACAAAGAACGCAGGACCAGGTTAACGCAAAAAAAGGGGTGAGAGATTTTTATGAAGCTAAAGTAGGAACGGTTAAAAGCCAACTTCAGGCCTTACATTCAGCAAGGGATCTTAAGCTTAATCAACTCAAGATAAAAATCAGCCAGCTCAATAATAAATTGACAGGTGAAGAAGCTGAACTGGAAGCCGCAACCAATGAGCTTAGATTGTCTGAGGATCAGTTTACCAGGCAGAAAAAAATGTATGAAGAAGGTTTAGTTTCTCTTACCCAGTTTCAGCAAAGAAGCATTTCCTATCAGAACGCTGTTGCCAAAAAAACAGCTTCGGAAAATAAAACGGCTCAAACCCGTCAGGAAATAATCAATATAGGAATTGAACAGAATTCTGTCATTCAGGATTACACCGAAAAACTCAGTAAAATAGAAGGTGACCGTTTTCAGAATATGGGCCAAATTGAAGGCAGTGAAGGAGATATCGCCAAGCTCGAAAATCAAGTTGCCAATTATAAAGCAAGACAGGGTTTATATTTCATCATTGCTTCACAGGATGGACAGGTCATCCAGCTCAACAAAACAGGAATTGGTGAAGTTTTAAAAGAAGGGGAAAACATAGGTACCATTGTTCCCACAACTGTAGATTATGCGGTTGAAATTTATATCAAACCGGTAGATCTTCCTCTTGTTAAGGAAAAGCAGCGTGTCATGTGTATTTTTGATGGTTTTCCGGCCATTGTATTTTCAGGATGGCCCAACTCCAGTTATGGAACCTTTGCCGGAGAAGTTATTTCCGTGGAAAGCAATATCAGTGCTAACGGTCTTTTCAAAGCGCTTGTGATTGAAGATAAAAACGAAAAGAGATGGCCTCCAAAAATTAAGATGGGTGCAGGCGTACAGGGAATTGCCATTCTCAATGACGTCCCGATATGGTATGAACTCTGGAGAAATATCAATGGTTTCCCACCAGATTATTATGAAGTAAAAAATGAGCAATCCGGTACATATGAGAAAGCAAAGTAAATTTCTTTTTATTCTGATCTTATTTTTTTTCCACTATGGTCTTGCTCAGGATTCATTAAGTATTTCGGCACAGGAATTTATTTCGATAGTCAAAAATTATCATCCGTTGGCATTGAAATATCAGCTGCAGAATAAAATTGCCCAATCTGAGATCACGAAAGCAAGAGGGCGTTTTGACCCGGTTTTGGGCGGAAAAATTGGTGAGAAAAATATTGACGGAACTCAATATTACAGACAGAAAAACATTGAATTGGGCATTCCCACATGGTATGGAATTGATCTGACGGCGGGATATCATTATCTGGATGGCGAAAAACTGAACTCCAGTGATACAAAAGGTGGCCTTTACAGCATGGGGATCACAGTTCCTTTGGCTAAAAATCTCTTGTATGATCAGCGAAGAGCTGTATTGGATCAGGCAAAGTTTGCATTAAAAATGACTGAAGCGGAACAGACTGTTCTAACCAATGAATTACTTCTTGAAGCAGAAAATACGTATTGGGAGTGGGTGCAAAGTTTTGAAATCTATCAACTACAGACTAAAGTGGTAGAAATTAACAAAAAACGACTGGATCTTACCCAAAAGACTTTTGAATATGGAGAAAGGGCAGCTATAGATACAGTTGAAGCGGCTTCCCAATTACAGAGCTTTGAACTTCAGCAGAAAGAAGCCTACCTTAATTTTATCAGAAATACACAGCAATTGCAGCTCTTTTTATGGAAAGACAATCATGAGATGTATGAAATCTCACAGGCTATCTACCCTAAGGATCATCTTTCCGATCATACGGCATATTCAGATTTTGAATTTCTTCTACAGGAATTCAACTCAAAAGAGTTGAATAACCACTGGTCTGTACTTTATTATAACCAGAAAAACTCTATTTTAGAAAGTGAGCGTAAGCTGAAATGGCAGAGTTTCCTTCCTAAACTTGATTTTACTTATAATTTCTTCAACAAAGAAAATTATCAGGCTGATTATCTTCCACTTTTTGACAATAATTTCCAGTATGGTTTAAAGCTTGAAATTCCGGTATTCCAAAGAGAAGCCAAAGCTCATTTTCAGATTGCTAAAATCAAAATAGAACAAAATCAGATGGATACTCAGGTAAAAAAGAGAGAGCTTCAGACAAAAATTGAAACGTATAAAAATGAATTGGTCAATTATCATACTCAAATCAATCTTTCACAAAAAAACCTTGTGAACTATCAAAAGCTTCTCTCAGCAGAAGAAACCAAATACAGCAATGGAGAAAGCTCCCTTTTCCTCATTAATTCGAGGGAAAATAAAATGATTGATGCACAGGAAAAATTTATTTCCATTCAAATGAAATTTGTAAAAAGTTTCAATAAACTTAAATGGATGAAAGAAAATTTCTCTTTATAAAACGAAAAAGTTCAGGCACTTCCTGAACTTTTTTGTTTCTGATCTTTATAATTTAATCAGAAAAAAAATTATGGATAATGATGGTTACTCTTCCATCAGTTTTTCAGATTGAGACCCAATAAATGGAATCTTTGGAGCCAGGAAATATCCTGTCAGACTTGCAAACAATATCGGAACAAAATAAGTAAACCCCGTAAGTGTTCCCAAAATAATGGTAGTACTCATAGGTGTTCTCGTCACACAAGCATTAATTGCTGCCATACAGCTTACAATAGCTAAAGTAGTATCTACACTTGGAAATAAAGTATGAATAATCAATCCTAAAGTTGTTCCTACAAAGAACAACGGAATGATAAACCCTCCTCGCCAGCCGGAAGTAACCGTAATAGCAATCGCTACTATTTTAAAGACCAATACTAAGATCAAAAAATTCAATCCGAAGTTCCCCCCGATTAGCTGATTGATCTCGTTATGTCCAAAATATCTTGTAATGGGAAAATTGTAAGCAATAATCCCAAGGATAATCCCTCCTACCAATGTTTTAATGTAGATTGGAAATTTTCTGTATTCAAAAATCTTTTTAAAGAATTTCACTACAAAAATGAAGATCCATCCGAATAGGGTTCCTATAATACCAAACAATGTAGCATATAAGAAATCATATACTCCGGTGTAATGGTATGCTTTCAGGTCCCAGGTTGCTCCAATTCCCAGATGGATAATTAAAGCAAACATCAGATAACTGAAACAACTTGCTACCAATGCAGGAATAATCGCTTTATAGTACTCAACAGCATGTTTATGGTGTAGGATTTCTAATGAAAAAAGACTTCCGCCCAGTGGAGCTCCAAAAAGAGCAGTAAAACCCGAAGCCATACCCGCTATACTTAATGAACGTAGCTCTTCTCCCTTTAATCTGAAGATTTTCCCAAGCCAGGTTCCTGTAGATCCTGTCACCTGTACTAAGGGAGCTTCCGGTCCTAAACTTCCCCCTGATGCCACACAAAAAAGTGATGACAAAATCATGGAAGGATTATTTTTAGGATCCAGCTTCCCTTTATTGAATCTGATATTATTAACAATCAGATGGATTTCTCCGGGATCTCCGATAAAATGAATCACCAGTCCTGCCAGTAAACCGCAAATAGCCATGGTTGGAATCACCTGCCAGCCTTGAAAGTGAGCTAAAAACTCAGTAAAATGTTCAAGTACAATCCAGTATCCACCGGCAATACTCCCACCTACCAGACCGGTAACCGCCCACATGAAAAAAGTACGGCTGAATACAAACGGATTAAACTTTATAGGTTGATCTAAAAGATTAAACGTTCTTATAAGCCGTCTTCTTCTGTTAATTTTCATTCTTATATTCTGTTTTTAGCAAAATAAAGAATCAGCATTCCCCAGCTCAGGATCATGAACAACCCTCCCAGCGGAGTAATAGGTCCTAAAAATTTAAGATTAACTCCTAAATAATCCTGCATGCTCAGGAAATATATACTTACTGAGAACAACAGTGTTCCGGCAATCATTAAAATAGATGTCCATTTCTCTGTTGAAGTTTCAAATTTTAAAATATATCCAATGATCAGCAGAAAAAAAGCTGCATACATCTGGTAACGTACTCCCGTTTCAAAACTTTCCAGTCTTTCCACCGATAATATTTTCTTTAAAGCATGTGCTCCGAATGCACCCAGGATTACAGATACCATTCCGTAAACCGCTCCAAAAACTAAGGTAATTGTTTTCATTTTATAACGCTTCTAATTCTATACTTAAATTTTTCTTTGTTTTATAATCCTGCCAGGTTCCGGTAATTTTGTTTCCACTCATTTCTGCCTCTACTAAAGCTCTCGGAATCCATTGACTGGTAGCATCATCATAATGGTCATTTTCTGTGATCGAAATATGATTTCCTTTCATCTGTCCGTCCCATTGAATCAGCTTTTTGTTTTTGTCATACCAATATTCTGCATTAAAAGAACCCATTCCCGAAGAATCACCAGAAGGATAAAAACGGGTTACAAGAACTGTAACAGGGTATTTCCCATCAATTTTTCCTTTATACAGCTTATTCCTGAAGCTGGTTTTTTCTATTTTGTCAGATCCGTTAAGTAAATTTCTAGCATAAGGGCTCCAGTATTTTTCCAGTTCCTTGTAGGTCAATTCAAGTTTATGACTTCCAAGATCATCCAGAGCTCTCATAGCGTGATTGGAACATCTTCCGGCTACAAATATGAGCTTATCCTTTCCAAAAAAATATTGGATGTCATCCAATGATGGTTCTGTAGAACAACCTTCATAAACACCAATCTGATCTTCGGTTTCTTCAGGTGGATTTTTAACAGATTTCAATTCTGCTATAAAATCATTAACTCTTTTCTTTACTTTCTGTCCAAGCAAACGTTCTATTACTTTAATTGAACCGGCTTGAAACAGATCCTGAACATTGATAAAGTTTCCGGTTCTCAAATCAAAATTCTTCCAAACCGAAAAATTTTCTGGATAAGCTCCTGAAGCTTCTCCATCCATCCCAATACTTAGAATGTTTTTAGGAGTTCCCAACTTTTCCCAACTATAAAAATAAACGTAGTTAGAGTAAGAAGTTGTTCCTGTAGACACGAGTTTAAAAGGATTAGAGCCTGAATTCGGGACATACTCCAATTCACTAACCTGTAAAAATGTATTTATTTTATTTTCCACCAAAGAATTTTCCGCATAGGAGACTACCGGAAAAGTAGATTCTTCAGTCTTTGGCTGTAAGTCCGAAATTTTCACGTTTTTCTGTTGTGAAAAACTTAACCCGGAAACTAACATGAAAAATAAAACACTTTTCTTCACTATTTTGATTTTAAATACATTAAAATAAATTTGGCTACCAAAGTAGAAATCCCCAGTATAATAAACATATTAGCAAATCTCTTGGAACTTTGAAAGCCCGGTGAAGTCGTTTTCTTCAAAAAGAATCCAAAGAGGAGAAATACAATAGGCAGGATAATCTGTAACATTAGTTTTCTCTCATTCTGTTAAACTCATTGATCACCTCGTGATGACTCACCGTCTTATCTTTGAAGTAAGTCACAAAATGTTGTTTCTCTTCTTCTGTAGCTCCCAATTGATTCAGAATATTCAGTAAGTGCATTTTCATGTGTCCTTTCTGAATCCCTGTTGTTACTAATGAACGTAGAGCGCCAAAGTTTTGTGCCAACCCTGAAACAGCCAGAATACTCATCAATTCCTGAGCAGAGGGCTTTCCAAGTAATGCTAAAGAGAATTTTACCAAAGGATGAAGGTTCGTTAATCCTCCTACAACTCCTACAGAGATTGGAAGATCAATCCAGAATCTAAAAATTCCGTTATCTGTTGTACAATGTGTCAATGATCTGTATTGCCCATCTCTTGCAGCATAGGCATGCGCACAGGCTTCTGTTGCTCTAAAGTCGTTTCCTGTTGCAATCACAACAGCATCTACTCCATTCATCACTCCTTTATTATGCGTTGTAGCACGATAAGGTTCAATTTCAGCAATGGTAACGGCCTGCTTAAATTTAGAAGCGAATTCTTCAGGAGAAATACCACTGTCATCTTTTAAATCTTCCATTTTACAGGAAACCTCAGCTCTTACGATACAATCAGGGGTAAAATTGGAAAGGATATTCATCACAATCTGTAATGAGTTCTTTTCTTCCTGAGTAAAATCTTCACTGGTTGCGACTTCCTGTCTCAATGTTTTTCCAAACTGTTCAAGACATGAGTTGATAAAGTTGGCTCCCATTGAATCTACCGTATCAAAACTTGCTTTCAACTGGTAATAATTGGGCATTTCCGCTGTTTTATCAATCAGACTGATATTGAGAATACCACCACCACGTTTTCTCATATTGGAAGTGATATCATCTGTTGTTTCAAATAATTTTTTCTTTAAACTAAAATTAAAGAAGTGTAATAATTTGTGAGATTCAACATTGAAAATAAAGTGGGTATGCCCTAATTTTTCAGTATTGATGATGGTTGTTTTAAAACCTCCTTTATCAATCCAGAATTTTGCGGCCTTGGAAGCTGCAGCTACCACCGAGCTTTCTTCAACGGCCATTGGAAGAGCCAATAGTTTTCCGTCAATTAAAAAGTTGGGAGCAATTCCATAAGGCATATAAAAATTGGAGATTGTATTTTCAGAAAATTCATCATGAAGTTTCTGAAGATCTGCATCTTCGTTCCAATATTGTTTTAATATATTTTGATATTCCTGATTTCCTTCAAGATATTCGTTTACAAGCCAGTCGATTTTCCCTTGCTTTGGAAGCTTGGAAAAACCTTCGATGGGTTTATGATTCATATATAGGTATTTTATTCATTTCAAAGGTTATATGCAATCACGTCGTTTTCATTCGTATTTGTGCCCGCAAATCATGGCGATTTCATGATATAAACTTTAATGAGCCGTAAATATAATGATTTTGAGACTCTTTTTTGTTGATAACTTCTATGAAAAAAGCTTGACATTTATCAATTTTGGAACTAAATTTGAACAAAAATAAAATTAAATTTAGATACAAATTATATCAAAAATTAACCAGTATGAATTTTGAACGCCTTAAAGAAAAACTCGAAATCCTGGCGGATGCAGCAAAATATGATGTTTCCTGCTCATCAAGCGGAGGGACGAGGAAGAATAAAAAAGGTGCTTTAGGAGATAGTTCCGTAAGTGGAATTTGTCATACTTATACGGAAGATGGCAGATGCGTTTCTTTACTTAAAATTCTACTGACCAATCATTGTATTTATGATTGTGCCTATTGTGTATCCAGAAGTTCAAATGATATTAAAAGGGCAGCTTTTACCGTTGAAGAGGTAGTAGATCTTAGTATTAATTTTTACCGCAGAAATTATATTGAGGGATTATTTCTGAGTTCCGGAATTTTCAAAAATGCAGATACAACAATGGAACGACTGGTAAGGGTCGCCAAAAAACTTCGTCTGGAAGAAAACTTTAATGGATATATTCATTTAAAGTCTATTCCGGGAGCTAGTGATGACTTGATGCAGGAAGCAGCATTATATGCAGACAGGCTTTCAGTAAATCTGGAAATTCCGACAGAAAGCGGTTTAAAGTTATTGGCTCCTGAAAAAAACAGGCAGGACATGATTAATCCTATGAGATATATCCAAAAAGGAATTATACAATATGAGGATGAAAAAAAGATTTTAAAGAAGGTTCCCAAGTTCGCCCCGGCTGGGCAATCTACCCAGATGATTGTGGGAGCGACCAATGAGAACGACCTCCAAATTATTAAAGTAGCAGATCACTTTTATAAAAATTTCAATTTGAAAAGAATCTATTATTCCGGATATGTTCCCGTTTTAGAAGATAACAGACTCCCTTCTCTAACTACTGAAGTTCCCATGCTTCGGGAAAACAGGTTGTATCAATCGGACTGGCTGATGAGATTTTATGGTTTTAAAGCGGAAGAGATCTTAGATCCCAATATCCCTTTTCTGGATCTGGAAGTAGATCCGAAGTTAAGTTGGGCCCTAAGACATCTTGATCAGTTTCCTGTAAATATCCAGACTGCCGATTATCGGATGATTTTAAGAATTCCCGGAATTGGAGTAAAATCTGCACAAAAGATTATCAGTGCCAGACGATTTCAGATATTGAATATGGATCATTTAAAACAATTGGGAGCCGCCGTCAACAGAGCAAAATATTTTATTGACTTTAATGCCGGGAATGCTTATTTAAAATATTTAACGGATAAAAATTTCAGACAGTTGCTGGTGGGTGGCAGCTCCTCTAAATTCCACAATCAATTTTCTCAGCAACTGAGTTTATTTTGATTATAATCTGAAAAAAATAAGCCCCTATCTTTGTAAATACATTCGTCAGGGTGATATTATTTATGGTATTCAGCGTTGGTCTCCTGCATTTCTCTAATCGTTTTTTCTCTGTGACTTTCACCCCATTTTTCCATGGAACTCAAGACTTCCTGAAGACTCTTACTGTAGGGGGTAAGTTCATATTCCACAGTCACAGGTTTTGTATCAAGAACTGTTCTGCTGACCAGGCCATTGATTTCCAACTCCTGCAATTCTTTAGATAGAATACGGGGGGTAATCCCTAACTCACGGGACAATTCTCCAAAGCGTCTTTTGCCACTCATCAGAACTGTAACCAGTACCAATTTCCATTTCCCTCCTACCACATCCAAGGTGTCTTTAATGGCACGGATCGATCTCTGACATGTTTCTTTAGTATGCATAAGTATCCTTTTTGTAACTACTATCCTTTATGTAACACATGATAAATGTAGAGATTTTTTTCTGAAATTTGATGTATAATAAAACACCTACAATGATACAACGAACAATAAAATCAATAATACAAGGTTCATGGCGACCAGGTTTTTTAGGAAAAGGACACAATGCATTAAATGTATTGCAAGGAATTCCTTATGAAAACTCTGATCCTTTTATAGTATTCATGGATGATGATGTAAATCTTCCCGGAGGTCCCCCCGCAGGAGGCCCTCACCCTCATGCAGGAATCGAAACATTAACATTGGTTTTGAAAGGAGACGGAAGAGATATGGAGACCGGCAGCCTCGAAATTATGACGGCAGGCAAAGGGATTATTCATACAGAGGAAATTACCACAGAAACGCATTCACGCTGGTTACAGGTATGGCTTACCCTACCTCCTGGAAAAAGGTGGACACAGCCATTCTTTCAAAAAATCTTATTGAAAGATGTCCCTAAGATCATTAATGATCAATATGAAATCAGAGTTTACAGTGGCAGCAGCAATGGAGTAACTTCTCCGGTCAAAGACTATACCCCTTTCAGCCTGATAGATTACCACATGGAAAAGAATGCCCATATCGTTCAGGAAATTCCGGGAAATTATAATGGTTTAATCTATGTATTGGATGGTTCTGTTACAGTTTCAGGAAGAATTATAAAAACAGGACAGACCGGATGGCTCAGTAAAGCAGAAACGAATGAAGAAAGCCAACTAACCTTTGATACGGATGGCCAGACAGCCCGTTTTGTATTGTATGCAGGACAGCCTCATGATGTTTCTGTGGTTCAGCACGGGCCATTTGTTGCAGATAGTGCTGAAGATATTTCAAAACTGTACAAACAATACCGTAATGGTGAAATGCCCCATCTCAACGATCTTCCCGAATCTCAAAAAATACAATATTTCAAAGAATAACAGAAAAGAATCGTAATACTAAAAAAGGACTCTCATTAGATTTTTAATGAGAGTCTTTTTTAGTTATTTTTGTGTAATACGTCTGAAATATCAAAAATATAGAATTATGACCACGCTGATTTATGATGGAAGTTTTGACGGCCTTTTAACCGCAGTATTTGAAGTTTTTGAATATCGTCATAAAGATGCTGAAATCACTAACAAAGCAGGTTTTCATCAGGAGAATATTTTTGCTGAAATTCATGAGGTTATTACCCAACCTGAAAAGTCAGAAAGAGTTCTAAACAAACTGGAACAAAGCATAGGAAAGCGGGGTATACATCAACTTTTAAAAGTTTTTTTATCGGAAAATTCTGAAATGGAAAAGTTGATCCTATCTGTTATAAAACAATCTGTCAAACATCCTGCAGTAAATATTCTGGAGAATTTTGCAGATCCTGATGTTTTAAAAGTTTCAAAAATCTGTAAGTCTGTAGGCCGGGAAAGCCACAGAATGACTGCTTTTGTTCGCTTTGAAAAAATGCAGGATGATCTATTTTTTGCAAAAATAGATCCTGACTTCAATGTTCTTCCGTTAATCAAAAAACATTTTAATGATCGTTATCAGGATCAGAAATGGATGATCTATGATTTGCGAAGAAATTATGGAATTCTCTATGATCTGGAAACCTCTGATTTTTTCTATCCGGATGAAAAACTGGAAATTAAAGATTATCAGGCAAAGTTTCATAATGAGGAAAAAAATTATCAAATACTTTGGCAAAGGTATTTTACAAAAACTAATATTGTGGAAAGAAAAAATTTGAAGCTACATGTGCAGCATGTCCCTAAGAGGTATTGGAAATATCTGACGGAGAAATGGTAATTCAACTAAGAAAATTCAAATTTCTATTTCCATATTGTGGATAACTTTTTCATTAAAACTTATTGGACTTATTTCTGGAAAACCTATTAACAGAGATGTTTTATAACCTATTAATTTAATGACAGATAAGTCATTTTTCATTCTACAATCCCATATTGTGGATAACTTTTTTTAATCGCAGATCACATACATTTACACAGATCATGAATTTCGCAATGGATATTTTGATCCGAAAAAATAGGAGACGGTTTTCATTTCATATTCCGACATTGTGGATAACTTTTTCATTATAATTTATTGGAATTATTTCTCAAAATCCTTTTAACAGGCAACTTTCATAACCTGCTATTTCTATGACAGATAAGTTAGTTTTTATTCTACAATCCCATATTGTGGATAACTTTTTTAATCGCAGATCACATACATTTACACAGATCATGTGTTTCGCAATGGATATTTTGATCCGAAAAAATAGGAGACGGTTTTCATTTCATTTTCCGACATTGTGGATAACTTTTCCATTATAATTTTTTGGACTTATTTCCCAAAATCCTTTTAACAGGTAGCTTCCATAACCTGCTATTTCTATGACAGATAAGTTAGTTTTTATTCTACAATCCCATATTGTGGATAACTTTTTTAATCGCAGATCACATACATTTACACAGATCATGTGTTTCGCAATGGATATTTTGATCCGAAAAAATAGGAGACGGTTTTCATTTCATTTTCCGACATTGTGGATAACTTTTCCATTATAATTTTTTGGACTTATTTCCCAAAATCCTTTTAACAGGTAGCTTCCATAACCTGCTATTTCTATGACAGATAAGTTAGTTTTTATTCTACAATCCCATATTGTGGATAACTTTTTTTATTCGCAGATCATACAAATCATTAGTCTATAAATGGATATTTTGATTCAGAAAAATTGAATCAATCTGTTAGAAAAGCAAACCGCAATCATATTATTTGTGGGGAAGTAAAAATAAATCTGATGGAAATCTTTAACTTTTATTTTCGAAGGGTGCGCAAGGCTTTTTTGACAATATACCGGGTTTCCTTTGTATTGCTTTCTCTAAGCCACTCATCACAGATTTCCACTACAAATTCCGGTTGGGATTTACTGGCATCATTCAGCCAGTTACCAACACTATCCTGCACATATCTTGACGGATCTGATTTTAATGGCTCTAAAATTTCCAATCCTAATCCAGGATTTTGCTTTAATGCACCAATATGTTCACACCACACTCCTCTTGGTCTAGTAGATTCACTGGCAAATCGTCTGATATTTTCATTCTCGTGTTTTGTCCATTCTAATAAAATAGACAAAGATTTTGTAAGGTGCTTTGAAATATCCGGACGTACAGTCATCCAACAGATCTCTCTCACCCCAAAATGAGTATCAGCAGCGAAAGGCTGAATCTTTTTTAATTTTTCCTCAATTTTGAAAGTATTATTTCTTCCCATAGTATAAGCAGCCCAACAGCGAATAAGATCTGCCTGATGTGTGGATAATATCGACAGAAATTCTTCATCCCGGTTTTTAAGAACTTGATCAAGAATTCCCAACCCAATCGTTTCATTGACGGTATTAACCGTTTGTTTTGTCAACTGATCTACCCTCTTAAGGATAGGTTGCAAATAATCGGTTCGATTATTATGTTGCAATACATTTTTCAACAAAAGTTTTTGGTCAACAGCCAGCCATTCTGTAAGATTAGCTGTTTCAATTTCACCTTTATTCAGCCGTACTAAAATCTCTGAGGGAATATCTTTTATAGAACGAGCTCCTTTTCGCTTTTCTTTCATGGTATTTTATTATTAAATTTACAAAAGTCTGAAACTAATTCAACATAATCAATAACGCATATTTTTCACCCATAGGGATAAAAAAGTCAATTTTATGGAAATAAAGGGAAGAGCTGAAGAAAATAAAATCTGTCCGTTGGAAGTTGCCGTTAATACCATTAGTGGAAAATGGAAAATTCCTATCGTTTGGCAGATTAATGAAGGAAAGAAACGCCCGAGTGAGTTTTTGCGAGGAATTGCAAAAGTAGACCGTAGAGTTCTTAATCAACAATTGACAGAAATGGTAGAAGATGGTATTCTGACAAAACAATCTTTTAATGAACTTCCACCCAGGGTTGAATATACATTGACTGAGCTTGGTGAAAAACTAGTTCAGATACTTTGGCAGCTGAATGATTGGGGAAAACTACTTATTCCCGAAGTGGAGAGTACGGAAGTTTAAAAATGATTTTACCTCTCAGTGATATTGCGAATCTTGTCGTTCTTTTATTCAGTAATATACTAGGATTTTATCTGTGATAAAATTGTATACGTCTAAATATTGCCACTAATACACGAATAATTTTATCAGTGCATTAGCGGCAAAAAAATAAGCATAAGTTTCTTGTGCTATTCAACAAAAATCTATGGAAAGAAAATCTTAGTTTCGACGTTCCACAAAAAATCTCATATTTGTAACCGAATCGAATGACTATGAAAAAAATTATTTCAGGAGTAGTAATAGCCATGATTCTGTTAGGCTGTACTCATGACAAAACAAAATCAAAACAAAATTCTCAGGAAGCCCAAAATCTAACTTCTGAAAGTTCTGTACAAATTAATAAGAATAAAAATACAGTCAGAGAGAGATTTTCTCCACCTCAAAATTATCAATGGCAGGAAGCGAAATCTGATTCTTTCGGATATTTTATTGAAAATTTTAATCTGAAACCTTATGGAGCTCAAATCTTAAAATATGATGGTTCTCCTATTTCCACGCAACATCTTCATGAAGCCGTTTTGGATATTGATACCGGAAACAAAGATCTCCAGCAATGTGCAGATGCGGTTATCCGATTGAGAGCAGAGTATTTATACAAACTAAAAAAAACAGACGATATTAAGTTTCATTTTACGAGTGGGGATCTTCTGAGCTGGAATGATTATAAAAACGGAACAAGAGCTTTTGTTAATGGTAATACCGTAAACTTCAGAAAGACGACAGAGTTTGATGATTCTTATCAAAATTTTAGAAATTATCTTGACCTCATCTTTAACTATGCAGGAACTATTTCATTAAATAAAGAGACAAAACCTGTTGTTAAAAACTCAGATTTAAAAACCGGAGATATTCTGATTACTCCCGGAAGTCCGGGACATGTGGTATTTATAGCCGGAGTATGCAAAAATAAAGAAGGCAAAAGACTGTTTCTGTTGGGAGAAGGGTTTACCCCCGCACAGTCTGTCCACCTACTGTCGAACCCTTTCAATAAAAATATTTCGCCGTGGTATGATCTTGATATCCATATCCAGGAAACTAAAACGGCACGTTATATTTTTAAACCCACAAATTTCAGAAGCTTTTAATTATTTATATTCAAAACTATTGGAAACTTACTACCATAATCTGAACTTGTTTTTGTAAATTTGTGTTCGTAATTTTTTTACTAGATGAAAGAAAGTGCTGTAAAAAAGATTGCAGTTCTTACTTCAGGAGGAGACTCCCCAGGTATGAATGCTGCATTAAGAGCGGTAGTAAGAACCGCCAATTATTATAATATCGACTGCTACGGAGTGAGAGAAGGCTATAATGGTCTTATCAATAATGATTTCCTTAAAATGGGAGCCCGTTCCGTAAAAAATATAATCAACCAGGGTGGAACTATTCTAAAATCTGCCAGATCCGCTGAGTTCAGAACGAAAGATGGCCGTCAACAAGCCTATGACAACTGTGTAAAGCTTGGAATAGACGGATTGGTATGTATTGGTGGGGACGGAACATTTACCGGTGCAAAAATCTTCAATGAAGAATTCGGAATCAGAGTAATCGGTGTACCGGGAACAATAGACAACGATATTTTTGGAACAGATAATACCATTGGGTATGATACGGCCTTGAATACCGCAATGGATGCAATTGATAAAATTCGTGACACGGCAACTTCTCACAATAGAGTTTTCTTTGTGGAAGTGATGGGGCGTGATGCGGGTTTTATAGCTTTAAACAGTGGGCTGGCAACAGGAGCTTTGGATATTTTAATCCCGGAGAAAAAGGACAGTATCGATGAGCTTTTCGCTAAATTCAGAAATGCTGAAAAAACAGGAAAAGCATCAAGCATTGTTGTAGTTGCAGAAGGCGAAAAATTAGCCAATGTATATGAACTTGCAGAAAAAACAAAGAAAACATTCCCTGATTATGATATTCGTGTAGCCATTTTAGGGCATATGCAAAGAGGAGGTTCGCCAAGCTGTGCAGACCGGGTTTTGGCAAGCAGATTAGGCTATGGTGCCGTAACCGGCTTAATGGAAGGACAAACAAATGTAATGGCAGGAATGCGTTCTAATGATCTAACGTATACCCCTATAGAAGAAGCCATTAAAAAGCATAACGAAATCAATGAAGATCTTTTACTGATTTCAAAAATTTTAGCAATCTAATTATTTTTATAATCTAATAAAAACAAAGTATTATGTCAACAATTAAAGTAGGTATCAACGGTTTTGGTAGAATTGGACGTCTTGTTTTCAGAGCAATGACTGAAAGAGACAACATTGAAGTTGTAGGAATCAATGACCTAATCAATGCAGAATACATGGCTTACATGTTAAAATATGACTCTGTACACGGGATTTTCCCAGGTGAAGTTTCTGTGGAAGGAAATGATCTTGTGGTAAACGGAAAAAGAATCAGAGTAACTGCTGAAAAAGATCCTAACAACCTAAAGTGGAATGAAATTGGTGCTGACTATATCGTAGAATCTACAGGTCTTTTCTTATCTAAAGATTCTGCTCAGGCTCATATCAATGCAGGTGCAAAGAAAGTAATTCTTTCTGCTCCGTCTAAAGATGATACTCCAATGTTCGTAATGGGAGTAAACCACAAAGAACTTACTGACGATATCAAAATCTTATCAAACGCTTCTTGTACAACCAACTGTTTAGCTCCTTTAGCTAAAGTTATCCACGATAAATTTGGAATTGTAGAAGGTTTAATGACTACTGTACACGCTACAACAGCAACTCAAAAAACGGTAGATGGTCCTTCAATGAAAGATTGGAGAGGAGGTAGAGCTGCTCTAAATAACATTATTCCTTCTTCTACAGGTGCTGCTAAAGCGGTAGGAAAAGTAATTCCTTCATTAAACGGAAAATTAACAGGTATGTCTTTCAGAGTACCTACAGTAGACGTTTCTGTAGTTGACCTTACTGTAAGATTAGAAAAAGCGGCTTCTTACGATGAGATCTGTGCTGCTATCAAAGAAGCTTCTGAAGGTGAATTGAAAGGGATCCTAGGATATACTGAAGATGCAGTAGTATCTCAAGACTTCGTAGGTGATAAGAGAACTTCTATCTTCGATAAAGACGCCGGTATTATGCTTTCTCCTAACTTCGTAAAACTTGTTTCTTGGTATGACAACGAAATAGGTTACTCAAACAAGTTAGTAGATATGCTTGTACACGCTGCTTCTTTATAATAAGTAATCAGCAATGAATAATATAAAGCCTTCCCAATGGGAAGGTTTTTTTGTTGATGAGTATGTATCTTATTGTTTATCTGGAAAATGGTGTTCCCACCACAATTGAGCTTCCCCATCTCCATGCGTAGTATAATTGCTGCAAATCTTGTTCGTACGTAGCACAAGAAGAAGGATCGCTTATAACAACTCTTCCTGAAGCAGGAGAAATACCTTGCAGCATAATAAAATGTCCCACTAAAGGATTACCGCTAGGATTTACAAATGCAATCAATTTCCATCCTGATAATAATGTATTATACAATTGTTGCGGAGTCGCCGGATAAGTAACATTCCAAGCATTAAAATTATAAGAAGATAAAATAGCAATCACTTCCTCACTTCGTGCGGGTCTATCCTGTGGCCATCCTGTAAGCCGGGAAACAATCTGAGCTTGACTTTGATTAACCCCCGCCTGCCCAAGAGCACTTTGAATACAAGCTGCCCAGCACCACATGGTTGCTTCCTGACAGTATATTTGTGCCTTTGCTACTCCTATCCAGCTAAGCAAAAACAATAATATTAGTTTTGTTTTCATGATTATTTTATTTTTCAGGTTAAAGTTTTTTAAGTACAAAAAAAGAAAGAAATTTAGAGTCTAGGCCAATACGGAAAACTGAGCTTCCATGGTTATTAATTTTACTTAAAATTACAATACTTTCTGACCAGATAAAATACCGCAAAAGGGTGATTTTTAACATATTTTGATTAATTTTAGGAAAACATTAACTATGAACAAAAAGTTTATAAGTAAGGCTAAGAAACATCATCCCCTCATCAAAGTATGGAATAGTTATCCTGAAATTCTTCAGAATAATGATATCATTTTACCGGCTCCTTCTATTGAACACATGATAGGAGAAGTCTTCACTCCCGGGAAATTTTATTACTATGTCATCAATTTTGCAGACAGTACCATCAGCAGCCATCATGAGAATATTTTAAAAATACATGGACTTAGCAAATATCCCACTCATTTAAAAGAAATAATAGATCTAATACATCCGGATGACCTGGGATTTGTTGTAGAAGCAGAGAATATGTGTATAGAAAAAATGAAAGATATTAACGGCTTTGATTATATTCAGGAATTAAAATCCAGCTACTGCTTCCGGATGAGAACGTCAAAAGGGAATTACGAGCTGTTTCATCATCAGGCTTTACATACTCATAAAGACGAAAATGGCAGACTGATGCAAGCTATTAATATTCATACCAACATTGAACATATTACCCATCAAAACTCATATACCGTCTTAGTCTCAGGCATCAATGGACGGGAAGACTTTCATCAGATGCAATGGGCTCAATATACTAAAATTTCGGAGGCTCAACCTGTAATTTTCACAAAAAGAGAAGTAGAAGTTATTACCTATATTGCCAAAGGTCTTTCTGCCGGAGAAATTTCCAGTCTTTTGAATATTTCGGAAGAAACCGTGCGAACACACAGGAAAAATATTTTGAGAAAATCTGACTGTAAAAACTGTTCTGAACTCATCAAAATGGCTTTTGAATGGGGGTATTTATAATTCGTCACCTTTTAATCTGATAAATCTCATTATGATTTCGGTGTAAAACTTGTATTTTTATATACAATGGAACGAACAATGATACATCCCCGATTTAAGGATGCTCCGCATTTCAAAAACTTTTGGGAACACGGTAACGGAAAACAACTTATTGAGTTTTCCGGAGCAGAAATAAGTTTTAAAGATTTTGAAAAATTTTCATCCTTCTTTTATCACATCGACGAAGCAGGAGACGAGGTAGTAAAAGATGTTTATTTTACAAAGAAATTTCAGGAAGCTTCAAAGGAAATTGAAGGGTATATCCGAAATGGTATTCCTGAAACAGATTCCGTTCCTGAAAGTGTAAAAAAACTATTCACACAAACACAAAATGTTCCTGAATGGTTAGACTATGGCCTATTAAATTCCGGTGCAGAGCTTTGTATGAGAAGCAACCTGGATTCTCTGATTTCATTACGAGATTATTGCCTTATCGGTGGGTATGATTATTCTTATCTTAACAAACCACTCATCGTGACTGAAGCATTAAAAAAAGGAGCTGTAAAGCGTCTTTCCGAAACATTGGATTTCTGGGTGAATGCTACGCGTTACAACGCAATGGAAATCCATGCTAAAGGCTATGAGTTTGCCATTAAAACCCGTCTGATCCATTCCTATGCAAGACTTTCTATCAAAAAGCATTATAAGGAATGGGATACTGAGAATTGGGGTGCGCCTATTAACTCCTGGGATATGATGGCAACCTATATTGGTTTCAGTCTCATTTTTCTCCATAGTTTGCAAAAATTAGGAAATACTTTTTCTAAGGAAGAAGAACAGGGAATTTTTCACTTATGGAAATACGTTGGTTACCTATTGGGAATTCCTGAACAACTCCTCCCTGATGATAAAAAACAAGCTACAGAATATTTTTATTTATGGACTTCCATTCAGCCACCCTCAGATAAAGACTCGGTTCTTCTGGCACATTCTTTACTGAACGAGTCGCGGGAAAATCCAATTTTGAAATTTAAATTTCAAAGGGAAAATCTCAGATATCTCCATATCTGCTGTACATGGTTTCTGCTGGATGATGAAGTCTGTAAGAGATTACAAATCCCTGTGGTTTCCAATAGAAAGCTGTTCCCGAAATCAAAGATACTTTTCAACAAAATTTATGATCGCTTGGTTAGTCGGGATGCCCGAATAAAAAGAGGAAATAAAGATCAGATGAAAGTGTTGGAAGACTACCTGAATATCACCAAAAATTCTAATTTCCATTAAAACCGTACATCTTTCAGGAAAGCAATAAACCGGAAGTTATATGTTTTTATTTTCGTTAAAGTCATCTGAAGAAAGTTTATTGCTTCTAAAATTCCGGATCAGATATAATAAAAATAAAATAAACCAGACGCTCATCACCGTGATGATGAAAATTCCCATGATGGATGGGTGAAGATAATTCGGCTTGTAGAACAATCGGTCAAGGGTTTCAAATTTATCTTTTAAGCTATTTCTTTCGTAAGTATTCCGAATTGCATTTAGAGGTTCCTGCTGATGATCCCGGTAATAAAAGATATCTTTCGTCAAGTCCTTTGGAACGATCTGCGTTTCTATATTATATTTTTTGAAAAGAATATCCAGCCTTTGAAAAGAAGAAAGTAATGAATCCTGGCTATATTTGTAAAGCAAATTGTATCTTTTTACTGAATTTTGATATTGCTGCCTTTGCTCAGGAATTTTATGTAATGGAGAAAGCAAACTTTTGTTTTCGAGAAAAATGCACATCTTTTCGTCGTATTTAGGGCGTACCTCTTCTCCTTTAAATATGATTTCAGTACTGTCCCCTATCTCCTTTTTAGAAATGATCCTTTTCTCCAGTTCCTTTTCATCAAGCCCAAGAAAATCAAGCACCAATTTCGTCTTATTGTTTATTTTTTTATGATCGGCACTCAGCATTTTTAACG
Organism: uncultured Chryseobacterium sp.; assembly: GCA_963518055.1. GTDB lineage: Bacteria > Bacteroidota > Bacteroidia > Flavobacteriales > Weeksellaceae > Chryseobacterium. Next base: position 451,357 of record CAUQIC010000001.1, on the reverse strand, counting down.
TATCAATACTGTAATATATGGACTCTGTTGAATAATAATCCTTGTTGTTCCGATCGTAAAACAGCGTATCAATTTGCTCAACCACAGGGTAAGGTCTGGGATATAAAATATTTTCAGGATTAAACAATTTCTCCGAACTGTAGGAAGTATAGTTGTATAGAAAAGGGTTTAAAACATTCAGCATGGTTTTATCTTTATTAAGATCCTTTTCAGGCAATTCAGTTCGTAGTTTAGCATTGAACCCCAAACTATAACTGATGAAAAAAGTCAGGGATAAAAATGATATTACCAGTAACATAATACCGATGCCCAAATTTTTTGAAAGTCCATTTCTTTTTTTGGAATGATTTCTAAGGAGTAGAATAACGAAGAAAAACAAAAAAATACCGGATATGAAAAAGTGAGAAATGGACACATCATCGTAAAATTTGAACCTGTAAAATTCTGTATACATATTAATTTTTTGAAGACCTTCAAACTTTACATATCCGTAAATAAAGTAAGCCAGGTGTATGACAGCTAATACAGCAAAAGATTTAATCAGGAATAGTTTTAATTTTCTGTCCATATTATGATCTTAAAAAAACAATGTTTTAAGATAAGCATTTTTTTTATTGGATGTGAACAAAACTAAGGATCTACTCATCAATAAATTGTGAAGACTATAAATATTACCACTTATCCGTCCAATACTACTTCGTAAGCCTCTTTACTCAGTGCTTCCAAGTATAACTTTTTAACTTAAATTTATTTTTTCCATTGTTCTCAATACCAGATTCTGCATCTCCCTCGTTATGAATGATATCACTTATAAAGTTTTATTATTTTTTAACTTTAAAAACAGGATTCACAGGCAAATAATATTAGCTTTTGATCTATAAATTATGTATTTTTGAGAAATTATTTTAATAGAGATGAGTAACATTGATGATAAGAAAAAAGCACTCGCATTAGTGCTTGACAAATTAGATAAAACATACGGAAAGGGAACTGTAATGACTTTAGGTGATGATTCTATAGACAATACTATAGAAGTAATTCCTTCCGGTTCTTTAGGATTAGATATTGCATTAGGTATAGGAGGATATCCAAAGGGAAGAATCATTGAAATCTATGGCCCTGAATCTTCAGGTAAAACAACATTAACTCTTCACGCGATTGCTGAAGCTCAAAAAGCAGGAGGTATTGCTGCATTCATTGATGCTGAGCATGCTTTCGACAGAACATATGCTGCCAAATTAGGAATCGACTTAGAAAACCTTATTATTTCTCAGCCTGATAATGGTGAACAAGCTTTAGAAATTGCTGATAACCTGATCCGTTCAGGAGCTATTGATATCGTAGTTATTGACTCTGTAGCAGCTCTTACTCCAAAAGCAGAGATTGAAGGAGAAATGGGAGATTCTAAAATGGGGCTTCATGCAAGATTGATGTCTCAGGCATTAAGAAAATTAACAGCTACTATTTCAAGAACGAAATGTACTGTAATTTTCATCAACCAGCTAAGAGAAAAAATCGGTGTTATGTTCGGAAACCCTGAAACAACTACCGGTGGTAACGCTCTTAAATTCTATGCTTCTGTAAGAATTGACATCAGAAAAGCAAGTGCCCCAATCAAGCAAGGTGATGAAGCAATTGGAAGCCGTGTGAAAGTAAAAATTGTAAAAAACAAAGTAGCACCACCTTTCAAACAAGCAGAATTTGATATCATGTATGGGGAGGGAGTTTCTAAAGTTGGAGAAATTCTTGATACTGCAGTTGATATGGGAATTGTAAAGAAAAGCGGTTCTTGGTTTAGCTATGAAGAATCTAAATTAGGTCAGGGGCGTGACGCTGTAAAAGATGTTTTAAAAGACAATCCTGAGCTTTCTGAGGAATTAGAAAACAAAATCAAAGAAGAATTGAAAAACAAATAAGTTTTCAAAAAAATAACAGAAAAGGCAGTCTTAGGATTGCCTTTTTTGCTTTGTTATAAATACACAAATTATTTTTCAAAAGAATGTTTTAAAATTAATTCAAGCCGCTCATCTTTTAACGGAAAGATTAATTTTAATTATACTCTATTCTACATTTGCTTTATCTCCTCATTATAATTCAAAAATAAAAAAGAGGTTATCCGTTCGGATAGCCTCTTTATGATTACTCTATATTATTTTTTATTATTCTGCAATTTTACCTTGTAATTGTAAAGCTCCGGTAAGCTTCATTCCTTTGGTTAGAGTATCAAACCTCATATTTTCTTTATTTACAAAAGCATCAATTGTGAAGAAATCTTCCATTTCCTCATTCGTAACCAATTTTAATTTCAGAATATATCCTTTAGCACTTCCATCTTCAAGCAATTCTGTCTCTTTAAAGTCTACGAGTTGGGCTATAAAGTCAAAGCATGCATAATTAGGAAGATCCTGGCTTGGTACATAGGTAGTGAAATCTTCACTCATTTTAGTGCCATCAGGTAAATCAGTATTATTATTAACTTCAAGAACGAAAACAATTCCGCTCAGATTTACCTTCAGATGAGGTTGCGTCAAATATGTATTTCTGTTTTCAGCATAATCTGTCGCAAAAAACCAGACCCCGAATGTATTCCTTGCAGGTCCGGCTACAATCGCATGTAAATTTTGAGCATTTTCCCATTCTCTGACAGATCTCGTTTCAAAGTCTAAAGTAAAATCAGTTTTTACTTCAGGAATAATTGCATTGAAATCTTCTGCAAAAACGGTTTTAAATCTTATATCCTCAAATTCCGCTTTACTCGTATTTTCGCCAGATGAATCAGCAACTGTAAGAGGTGTCATATAACTGGAATAATCTTTAGTCTGGAAATTCTCATGACCAAAAATTCCACCCCATACATGGATAAGATTATGTACATTGGATTTTCTCACTATAATACCCGCTTCATTAGTTGTTTCAGGAGCTGCAATTGCTTCTGTATTGGTAAAATAATTCTTACCATCAATCAGTTGGGTATTCATGATCTCATTATTCTCTTCATGAGAAAATTCAGCAAACCCTTTAAAGGTAATATTCTCATTTTCGAAAATATAAGGTAGCCCTGTTTTTTCTTTACTACCATCTTTAAAATGATAAGAAAGTGAAATAGCTTTAAATTCACCTGCTATTGTTGCCGGATTATGATTACCGTTATCATCAAACTGAGAGTGATATAAAATCATATAAGACTTTATTTTACCTTCCTGAAGTTCATTTTCAAACTTCGCTTCCATTTTGCCAATTGCTTCCTGTGGCGAAAATGCATAAGCATCTTCTCCTACTGTATAGGCAAAACCTTCTACCTCACCATCTTCTTTTTCAAAGGCAGAAAGAGGAGTATATTCTCCTCTCAACTGAAGAGCGATAGAATACACTATATAATCTCTATAAAGTTTGATTTTTTCAAACTGCTCATTTACCTTTTCTTCCTCAGCAGGCTGTGATAAAGCTTCCGGTATTATATCTTCCACTACTGTTTCTTCTATTTCCAGTTCTGCTACCTCTACATCTGGTACTTCATACTGCTGAGCCGGGATACTGCTATTCTCCTGTCCACTACTCTTTTTCTTAAAAAAATCAAAGATTCCCATATTGTTATTATAATTGGCGGTAAATATAATAAAAGCGACCAATTGCTACACTATTAAAAAAATGTCATTGTGTCAGTTTATCCTTCCTATTTTTTTGAGGAATACTTTAAAACAAAAACTCGGCGGAGCCAAAGGCTCCGCCGAGTTTTTATTAGTTTGGTTTATCATCCGTTAACTCAAATCCCCAATCTTTTCCTTTTTGGGTGGCCGGAATTCCTTTTGTCATCCAGACGGGAGCTTTAGCCCCTTTAAGGTAATAATCAAAAAATTGTTGTTCGCGAATTTGAATATCTTTTCTATTCTGGCGTTTTATAAGGTTATGATCATCACCATTATAATTAAGAAGCCATGCCGGTTTTCCGAGACGACGCAATGCCGTAAACATTTCGATTCCCTGATACCATGGCACTGCACCATCCTGATCGTTACTCATAATAGCTACCGGAGTTTTTACTTTATCTATGGTAAAAAGGGGTGAATTTTTAATATAAAGATCCGGTGCTTCCCATAAATTCTTTCCTAATCTGCTTTGTGATTTTTCATATTGAAATTGTCTGTTCATTCCTGAACCCCATCGGATTCCTCCATATGCGGAAGTCATGTTTACAACAGGAGCTCCGGTCCATGCTGCTGCATACATATTGGTATGAGCAATAAGATAAGCAACTTGATAACCTCCCCAGCTTTGTCCCTGAATTCCTATTTTAGTACCATCTACCCATGAATTTTGTTTTAATTTTTCTACCCCGGAATTAATGTACTCCATTGCAGATTCCCCAGGTAGCCCATCTGTATAAGAAATATCGGGTGTAAAGACCAAATATCCGTTACTTACAAAATAAGAAATATTCAATCTTGATGGTGTTGGAGCTGGCGGTACATAACGGTTCAGATTATCCGAAAGTTTTTCATAGAAATAGACAATCATAGGGTATTTTTTATTTGGATCGAAATCTTCCGGTTTGTATAAAACTCCTGTAGAGGTATTTCCTTTGGGTGTTGCCCACTGTACTAATTCGTCTTTTCCCCAATTATAATGGCTTTGCTGTGGATTGGTATCGCTCAGTTTTTGTTGTTTTGAAAAATCTGATGTGGTAAAAATATTTGGAGAATCTGTATATGATTCTTTTACAACAATATATTCTTCTGCATTTTTTGCTTTTTGAAGGCTGCGATATCCCCATACATCTTCCATTTGAATTTTTACAGGGTCAGTATTTGACTGAATAGATGTTTTAAAAATTCCGTTTGCTTTAGTTGTGTTATCAAATGCTGATAAATAAATAGAGGTCTTTCGGTGTAAGCTTTTAATATCTTTATCTAAATCGTAAGTATCAAATGTTATTTTATTTTTACGTCCGAATCCATTTGTGACATTTCTTGGCTTTTTTGACCCATTCAGGAAAAATTCCCAAAGATCATAACGATCTCTGATAATAACAGACTCATCATTATTTGTCCAGGATGCAATCCCATAAGGATCAGGAAAATCAGGCATATCAAACTCTTCATCCACGAAGGAAACCGGCAATCCGCCATTGAGAGAAAGCGTTTGCTTTGTTTTGACATTATAACTCAGCCATTTTCCTTTTTCTCTATCAAAAATCACAACGAATTTTCCCAGCGGAGATACAGAAACTGAACCGTCAAGATCTTTAATAATTTCTGTTCTTTCCCCTGTATTAGTATCGATTACAAAATAGGTCTTCTTTGATGAACCTTCCCATTGTGAAGAAATACGGTTATTCAAGCTGGTAACACCTAAAACAAATTCAGCATTTCCTTCATTTACCACTCGTAAAGTATCCAAATCTACACCATCAATATTTCTAAAGAAATCCGGTTTTTCCGTTTGCATTACTGCAGCGTAAGATTTTTTCAGATCATTTTTCAACTCCTTTAGCTGTACTGTTTGTAAATAATCATCTCTGTAGTTCCAGATATCTACCACAGCATGGTCATTCGCAATCATTGCAGTATCTTTTGCCAGAGGCTTTGGTCCTACTCCAAAGTACAACTGCTTTCCGTTTTTACTGAATAGAGGTAAACGATTTTCAGAAATGACCCAACTTTTTTTCATTTGGGTATTTTCATTGGTTACAACTTCTTTTTTGTTCCCTTTAAAATTAAAGTAATATAAATTATATAGTTTTACTAAATCATTCTGTGCAGAAGAAGTTCCCACAAATGCCAATTGGCTTCCCTCTTCGTCAAATGATAATTGTAAAAAATCACCTTCCATTTCGGAAATTTTAGTCACAACTCCTTTCTGCAGGTCTACCACTTGTACGGTTTCAAGCGCATACTTTTTGGGCTTTGATTTGTCACTATCTTTTTTATCTGCAGGCTTTTCATCTTCGGAATCTTTCCCTTCTTTTTTATCTTTCTTTTCGTCCGGTTTCCTGGTTACAAACGCAAGTTGTTTCCCATTTTTACTGAACTCATAGCGGATTACATTATCATATGTTGTACTTTTTCCATCCAAAAGATTGCGTACAACTAATTGTAATGGCTTTATATTTTTATCTTCCTCTTTATTTTCGTCACTGTCTTCTTTATCTGAAGATTTATCTTTTGTATCTTCCAGAAGATAAGCAACATAAGAACCGGATTTTTCAGGAACCTTAAATGTTTTTACATTAGGAATCTTCGCTGTTTGATCCTTCAAAACATCAACGATTACAAGGCTGTCTTTTGTCAGTTTATTTTTTTTAAGCTTTTTATCTTTTACTGCTTTTATATCTTTATACAACGGACGGATCTGAAAAACAGCAAATCTGGAATCATTCGTAAAATCTACTTTTGTTCCTCTAGCAAATTTCCTGGAAGTCTTATTTTTAACTGAATATAAAAAAAGGTTAGAATTTCCTTCCTGTACATCCACAGAATAGGCGATCCATTTTCCATCATTCGAGATTTTTCTCGAACCTATATTTTGCCAATTGTCATAGACAGAATGGTCTAAAGGCTTTTTCTGTCCATATAGGCTACAAGCCATCATGAGCAGAATAAAAATTGTACATTTCATCTTCATTTTTAAAAATTTTTTAAGGATTAAAAATATGATATTTCTTTGACAAATACATATGATTCTAAGTTTCTATAATCCAAAAAAATGTCATTCTGTCACTTTCTTGTTCATGGTATTTTTTTTGAGAAAGATTTAGAAATTAAAAATCTAAAATATTATGACTAAAGGAAATATTAATGTATCAGTGGAAAACATTTTCCCACTTATTAAAAAATTTCTTTACAGTGACCACGAAATATTCTTAAGAGAACTGATTTCTAATGCTACAGACGCTACTTTGAAGCTGAAACATCTAACAAGTATTGGCGAAGCAAAAGTGGAATATGGAAATCCAAAACTTGAGGTTAAAATTGATAAAGAACAAAAAACCCTACGCATTATTGACCAAGGTATTGGTATGACAGGTGAAGAGGTTGAAAAATATATCAATCAGGTAGCTTTTTCAGGAGCTGAAGAATTTTTGGAGAAATATAAAGACTCAGCTAAAGACTCTGGAATTATCGGACACTTTGGACTTGGATTCTATTCTGCCTTTATGGTGGCTGAAAAAGTGGAAATCCTTACCAATTCTTACAAGGATGAGCCTGCTGTAAGATGGATTTGCGATGGAAGCCCTGAATTTACTTTAGAAGAAACAACAGATAAAACTGACAGAGGTACAGAAATTATTCTTCACATTGCAGAAGATTCTGTGGAATTTTTAGAAGAAGGGAAAATCCGTGAGTTATTATTGAAGTATAACAAGTTCATGCCTGTTCCTATTAAATTCGGAACAAAAACACATACACTTCCTTTACCGGAAGATGCCCCGGAGGACGCAGTTGCGGAAACTGAAGAAGTAGATAATATTATCAACAACCCTACTCCGGCATGGACTATCGCTCCAAATGATCTGACCAATGAGGATTATATGAAGTTTTACCACGAGCTGTATCCTATGCAGTTTGAGGAGCCTCTATTCCATATTCACCTGAATGTTGATTATCCTTTCAATCTTACAGGAGTCTTATTCTTCCCTAAATTAAGTAACAACTTAAATATTGATAAGGATAAAATTCAGTTATATCAAAACCAGGTATTTGTAACAGACGAGGTAAAAGGTATCGTTCCGGATTTCCTTATGCTTCTGAGAGGGGTCATTGATTCTCCGGACATTCCGTTGAACGTTTCCCGCTCTTATCTTCAGGCAGACGGTGCTGTAAAGAAGATTTCTTCTTATATCACCAAAAAAGTAGGTGATAAAATGGCTTCTCTGATTAACGAAAACCGTGAAGATTATGAGAAAAAATGGAATGACATTAAGGTAGTCATTGAGTATGGAATTGTTACAGAAGAAAAGTTTGCTGAAAAAGCTGATAAATTTACATTATACCCTACAACAGACGGAAAATATTTCCTTTGGGAGGAATTGACAGAAAAAATTAAACCTTCACAAACCGATAAAGACAACAAACTGGTAATTCTTTATGCAACCAATGCTGATGAACAGCACAGCTATATTCAGTCTGCAAAAGATAAAGGATATGAAGTACTTTTACTGGACTCTCCTATCACTCCACATGTTATTCAGAAGTTGGAAACTTCAAAAGAGAATATCTCATTTGTAAGGGTAGATGCTGATCATATCAACAATCTGATCAAAAAAGATGAACCTGTCATTTCAAAATTAAATGAAACTGAAAAGGAATCTTTGAAAAAGAATGTAGAAGAAGTTATTCAGGATTCTAAATTTACAGTTCAGCTTGAAGATCTTGACAGCCAGGACGCTCCATTTACCATTACTCAGCCAGAATTCATGAGAAGAATGAAAGAGATGCAGGCAACAGGCGGAGGCGGTATGTTTGGAATGGGAGGCTTCCCGGAAATGTATAACCTCGTGGTAAACTCTAATAGTGAGCTTTCTAATCAAATCTTGAAAACTGAGAATAGTGAAGAGAAAGAAAACCTTATCAAATATGCTTTGGATCTTGCCAAATTATCTCAAAATCTTCTGAAAGGAAAAGACCTTACAGATTTTATACAGAGAAGTTATAAGCAACTTGAAAAATAAATTACTGAAGACTGTCTCATGTGAGACAGTCTTTTTTTATAGAAAGATTGGAAGGCAGAAAATTTTCTCACATACATTATTTTATGTTTTAAGGCACAAAGATTTTATCTGCGATATGATTGTATACTGCTAAATATTGCCACAAATACACTAATAAATAGTTTATATCCATTAGAAACGATAGCCTTATGTGGCTATTCCCCCCCACATAGGTACATAGTTTTTTTCATTTGTTCATTCGTGGTAAACCCCAACATTCCACTTGGCTGAATATCTCATATTGAGCGAAGTCGAACTGTCCTTACCCTTTAAAATAGGTTAATACTGAATAAAAGCTTTCAACTTGACCTTAAAATTCATAATAATCTAGCTTAATATCATTTATATTATAAACCATTTCAGTTTTTATATTGGTTTACATATATGATACTCTATATTTTTTGGGGTTTCTATTGTATACATTGTACTTTTTTGCCATTTTTGTATAAAATGTCAGTCATGCAAAAGGAAAAATTACGCGTCATAAGAAAGCAAAAAGGCTATACGCAACAGCAGGTAGCTGATATTATCTCAACTGATGTATCCAACTACAGCAGAAAAGAAAACGGTGATGTAAAGATTATACAAGATGAATGGTACAAACTTGCTCGCTTCTTAGAGGTTCCAATAGAAGAAATTTATGAAGAGGAGGAAGCTGCAATTGTTGTCAACAATGACCATCCCGTATTCAATGATAATTCAGGGACTTCTGCAGGTACAATTAATAGTCAGAATAATTATAGTAATATTCCTGCCTCTATTATTGAGAACCTACAAGGCTATATTGCTTTATTAAAGGAAGAAAATGAAAGAATGAAAGAGGAATTAAAAGTTTCTCAAAGTCCTGCAACAAGAGCTAAGAAATAACAATACGGGTTTAGACTGTAAAAATATTTGTATCACTCATATCAATAGTATGGGTGATATTTTTTTGCCATGAATACACGAATTTATATTTATTGAAAAAGCTCCACGGATAACTATAATTCATTCAGCGGATCCCAAAACAGCTTTTTAAAGCCTTTTATTCTTAGATTTTCCACCGTAATTCCTTCCGCTTCCAGTTTCTTCTGAAATTCTGGAACAGATAATGTTCCTGAACTAGAAATAACGCGATGGGCAGGTACATCTTCAGGGCAACCACCCATGGCTTTTCCTACATGACGGGAATGATTAGGATACCCTACTGCTTTGGCAATAGCTCCATACGTAGAAACTCTTCCCCTGGGAATAAGCCTCGCTACTTCGTAAACCTGTTGTTTAAAAATTTCGTCCATATTTAAAGTCTTAGGAGAAGAATATTGATTTTTTGCATCATTTTTGGATTCTCATCGTCTCTATGATGTTTCATTAAAAGATAAAGATATGAAAAAATCATTTTTCCGTTTACTGAATGTAATCAATAAAAAAGTTCTTCCGAAGTTGAGTAATAAGGACCCGAACAGACTGACAAAAATAGAAAAGGGAATTCTGGCCTATCGTTATTTTGTGTTGGTGAATTCTTTGGATTGATTTTATTTTTATGCTGGTAGCATCGATTTGTTGGAAAACGCAAAGAATTTTGATGAGCATCATGTATAATTTTTAAGACACAAAGAGCTCAAAGATCTTCAGCAAGCAGTACACTGATTTTGGCTACGAATACACAAATAATATTTTTATGCATAAATAAACACATATGATTTATTCGTTTGTCCGTGGCAATATTCAGCAGTGTATAATTTTATCACAAATAAAACCCTTTTGCCTTACCACATCATTCATGTAAAAAATTGTGCTACGCAATTTCCAACATTCCAATCCATACTATTTCTTACTTCACATCATCTTAAAAATCTGTGATAGATCAAAAAAAAATCTGAAAAGCATAAAAATAAAAAAGCGCTCCCAAAATGGAAGCGCTCTATTTTAATCTCGTAAGAGTTTATTTCTTAAGCATTCTCAAGGATGTAAGAGAACATTAGTGGTGCACAGATGGTAGCATCACTTTCAACGATAAACTTCGGTGTAGTGATATCTAATTTACCCCAAGTGATTTTCTCATTTGGAACTGCTCCTGAATAAGAACCATAAGAAGTTGTAGAGTCAGAAATCTGACAGAAGTAAGACCAGAAAGGAATGTCATGCATTTCCATATCCTGATATAACATTGGTACTACACAGATTGGGAAATCTCCTGCAATACCACCACCAATCTGGAAGAACCCAACACCTTTTCCAGCTGAATTTTTAGTATACCAGTCTGCAAGGTAAGTCATATATTCGATACCTGATTTCATTGTCGTTGCCTTAAGCTCTCCTTTGATACAGTAAGAAGCGAAAATATTACCCATTGTAGAATCTTCCCATCCCGGTACCACTATTGGTAAGTTTGCTTCTGCTGCTGCGATCATCCAAGAATTTTCTCTAGGAATTTCATAATATTGTTCCAATACTCCCGAAAGGATCATTTTGTACATATATTCGTGAGGGAAATATCTTTCTCCTTTAGCTTCAGCATCTTTCCAAATTTCCACGATGTGTTTCTGTAATCTTCTGAAAGCTTCTTCTTCAGGGATACAAGTATCTGTAACTCTGTTTAGACCTCTTTCTAAAAGATCCCACTCATCCTGAGCAGTTAAATCTCTGTAATGAGGAACTCTTTCATAGTGAGAGTGTGCTACAAGGTTCATTAAATCCTCTTCAAGATTGGCTCCTGTACAAGAGATAAAATCTACTTTCCCCTGACGGATCATTTCTGCAAGAATCTTTCCTAATTCAGCAGTAGACATTGCTCCTGCCAAAGTAATCATCATTTTTCCGCCATCTTTAAGATGTGCAACATATCCTTTAGAAGCATCCACCAATGCAGCTGCGTTGAAGTGCAGGTAATACTTTTCTATGAATTCAGTTATCGGTTTGCTCATTTTTATAATTTTTGCAAAGATAAAACTTAAAAACGGAATGCAGCCCAAGCACTTGAAGAAAGTCTTATAGAGGAGTGCTTTTTTATCATTTGTTAAATAAGCAGGCAGAAGCTTTCTCTAATGCACAGGCTTGTTTGGTAAGTGCAAAAATGCAAAACCCTTCATTCACATTGCGTATATTTTAACACGCAAGAAGATCAAATATTTTCAGCCAAAATCCCCCTGTTATTTTTTTGCTATGAATACCCGAATTTCTTTTATTGACTCTAAAATATTGAATATTATATCTTCCAAAAAACAGAAAACGCAGTCCAAAATAGACTACGTTTCCTTCAGCAATTCAAACTTATATAAATTTAGCAAAAGTGCTATCCTTCCCAGGTTTCTACTTTTACAATTTCAATTTTCCTGTCACCTTCTCTGAAAGGCCAATTGATGATATCTCCTACTTTATATCCAACTACAGCCAGCGCAATATTGGAAAGGATAGAATGTTTATTCTTTTTAAGCTTTTCTCTGGTAGAGGGTACAAAAATATATTCGTGTTCAAAGTCCAGAGTATGATCTTTCAAGGTCACTTTCCTATTTACGGTTACAATATCAGCAGGGAGATTCCTTCTCAGTACCTGTCTCGCTTTTCTTAATTCTTCAATTAATCTTTTCTCTTCTCCAATGCTTACTTTTTTTCTTCTGAGTGTATCTTTTATAGCATCGTAAATTCCAGTGGTTACAGTAATATGATTAGACATTTTTCAATTTTTTAAGATTAAAAATGCAGTATTTCTCAAACGACCCAATGTAGAATCCAGGCATAAACCCGCCTCCTTCTATAGAAAACCGCAAAAAATAATAAATAAAAGTCTGGAATAATTCCCTGTCTTGGATCCTGACAGGGCTTAATTGATAAAGTCCTTAGAACTTTTCAGAAAAGAATCTGTGTGTAAATACAATAATGACAGCAATAGTCCCATTCCTCTGCGTTCTGCCGATAAAAAGATTGTTGCTGTCATTATTTTCTATTTTAATTCTAACAAATGTAAGACTTAAAAATGGAATGTAACGACTCCACTTAAAGAAACTCTGGTTAATCCTTCTTTTTGATTGTCTCCCAGGTCCACAGTTTGACCGTTAATTTTCATTTTATTTAATGTTCCTGCTGTCACACTTAACTTGGGTCCTATAAACAGATGCTCAGACAATGCATATTGGTACCCAAAACCAGCGTCCAATCCCAGATTAGAACCAGTTCCTTTTACATTCGCTGTTTTTGTTGTATAGGAAATAACTCCTAGTGCTGCATCAAGAAACAATTTGTGCTTTGTAGGCTCATTATAATTGGAATACATGATAGAAGGTCCAAAGAAAGTAATATTATCCCGAGTACTTACCGGAAAAGTAAAATAATTCCCCTGAAAATCACGTGTTGATAACATTCCATTGCTTGAGGCACTGTAATTTGAAAACTTTAGTCCAAGTCCAATATTGTTTAGGTGATAATATGCAGCAAGCTCAATATGAAGTCCGCTTTTTAATCCTTTGATATAATCTTTTTCTTGTTTTGAAAGTCCTGATGGTGTTTCAGCAACTCTCCATCCGTATCCTACAGAAGGAATGAATGAAAATTTTTGGGCAAAAGAAAGTAAAGAAGTCGAAATAGCTCCCAATAGCATTAGTTTTTTTATCATTTTCTTGAAAATTTCCGGCAAAAATAGGGCTTTCCGTGGAACACACAATTAAAATTTAAATCTTCTATTTTCTTTTTTATCAGAAAGCTTCTTTTTACCATCCAATCTTTTTTGTTTTTGAGCTCGTGAGGGTTTTGTAGCGGTTCTCTTTTTAGGAATGATCAGTGCTTTATCAACAATCTCCATAATTTTTTCAATGGCATTATTTTTATTCATCAACTGCGTTCTGCTTTCAGAAACAGTCATAAATAAAAAACCATCAGCATTGATTCTGTTTTTTAATTTATTTTGAATTAAAGCCTTTTCATCGTCATTGAAAAATCCTGAGGCTCCAACGTTCCAAAGCACAGTAACTGCCGTTTCTACTTTATTCACATTCTGCCCTCCCGCTCCGCTGCTTCTGGAAGTTTTAAAACTAAGTTCTTTTGAAAAGTTTTTCATGATATAAGGTTTTGAAGATCAAAACGGAAACTATTTTTTTTCATTGATGATTCGATGAAGTTCAATCCTGTTTATTTTTCCGTTTGGAGTTCTGGGAATTTCAGGGATAAAGATAATTTCTTTTGGTTTATGAAATTTTTTCTCAAATGATATTTTTGAAATTTCGTCCATTAAAGACACCGATTGATCTCCTTCAATCACCAATAGTAATTTTTGTCCCAAACTTTCATCATCTACCCCCACAAATACGGATTCATTGGCGATTTCTTTTTTAACTAAAGCTTCGAGAGCCTCGGGAAAGATTTTAGCCCCTCCGGAATTAATCACATTGTCTATTCGTCCTAAAAATCTAAACTGGTTATTGTTTTTTATTTCAACTAAATCATTAGTTTGCAAAACCTCAGCGTTCACATTGGGAGCAAATAAGGTGAGGCAACCCCTTTCATCTAAAGATACAGAAACATTTTCAAAGGCTGTAAAATATTCTTCCGGCTCTGGCATCAGCTGTCTTAAAGCAATATGAGAAAGTGTTTCAGACATCCCATACGTTTCAAAAATACGATTGGATGTATTAAGATTCATATCAAGAATTTTATTTTTTAAACTCTCAGAAACGGCAGCCCCTCCGATGATCAGATTTTTAATATGATGCAATTTATCCAATGAATTTTCAACCTGAAGCGGAGTCATTGCACAAAAGTCTATTTTTTGATCTAAATTTTCAACAGGATATAAAGACGGTTCTGAAATAATCAGCCTTAATTTCCTTTCAATAGAACGTACTACCATCATTTTTCCTGAAATATACTCTACAGGCAAGCAAAGTAGGGCTGTGTCTCCTTCTTGCAGTCCTAAAAAGTTGCAGGTCATGACCGCAGAATTGATCATTTTCTTTTTTTCAATATCAAAAACCTTTGGAGCTCCTGTAGATCCGGAAGTTTGTACTTTTACCGTCGTACCCTCATCTAGCCATTCTTTTAAAAAAGATTCCACTTTTTTTTCAAATTCAGTATTGAAAGATAATTGATTAATATTGAGATTATTGAAGTCTATCAGCATGTTTTCCGTAAATAAAATCTACAGTAAATTTAAAAAAAAATTTAAAAACTTCTTGTATATAAATAAAAAAGCTTTAAATTTGCACCACCAAAATAAAACAGACCTATAGTGTAACGGTAGCACTCCGGTTTTTGGTACCGTCAGTCGGGGTTCGAATCCCTGTGGGTCTACAAACCATCCTTTTTAAGGGTGGTTTTTGTTTTTTATAATAAGAGCAGGGGGATTGAAGACCTTATCTTCTCTAGGCATCAAGCCAGCTTATTTTTGATTTAAAATTATAGTTTTTTAAAGGAGGTATTTGCAAATAAGAAAAATTTCTCTAAATTTGCATCACCAAAATAAACAGACCTATAGTGTAACGGTAGCACTCCGGTTTTTGGTACCGTCAGTCGGGGTTCGAATCCCTGTGGGTCTACAAACCATCCTTTTTCAAGGGTGGTTTTTGTTTTTTTATATTTTATTAGGTATAAATAAAATAGCCATTGTAACTTGTTACAATGGCTATTTAGCAAATAATTACAATTACTGTTATTTAAATAAATCTGCAGCATCTTTAAAAATGGCTGCCAAAGAAATCACAATTAAAAAAACAGCAACAATCCATCCTCTGTAGTAAAGCATTTTATCGTACATGG
Organism: uncultured Chryseobacterium sp.; assembly: GCA_963518055.1. Classification (GTDB taxonomy): domain Bacteria; phylum Bacteroidota; class Bacteroidia; order Flavobacteriales; family Weeksellaceae; genus Chryseobacterium. The sequence continues at coordinate 435,924 of CAUQIC010000001.1, read as the reverse complement.
AATCATTGTTTCTCCTTACATTAAAGACATTTTCTTTAGAGCTTAATTTAAAATAGATAAAAACTAATCCGATCAATAATGTTATGAATGCCATTTCAATTAATTATTCTTTCTTATTTACTAACATTAGAAAAATATTTATCCATTATTAAAAAAATGAATAACATCTCTAATAATCATCATAATTCCTCCTATAATAAATAGAATAGCGAATGCCCAAATACCTACTTTATTAACATTTTGATACATAGAATCCCCTGCAGTAATCCGATTGCTTTTAAATTTCAGCATAAAATATATCATCCCTATTCCTATTATTAAAGATATAAATCCCATATTAGTATACTGTTCTTATTTTATATTTTGTTTCACCTTTTACTTCATTCTTTATTACTGGCGCAGCAACATCTGTTACCATTCTCCCGTTGATTTCTCCAGCAACAGCCTGAGCCGCTTTTGAGGAAAGCACATTTTGTCCTGCACTAGCGGTACTTAATGCATTTCCAGTTAATCTAGAGGCAAGATAAGATGCTGCAACTTCGGTTCCTTGTGCAAAGAACTTTTGGTATCTTCCCTCCAGAATATACGTTGAAGTATATGCAATATCTCCTGCTAATCTAATACCATTTCCAATAGCCAATAAAGGAACTCCAATTTCTGCACCAATGACAGTCCCTGTAAGAGCAAGCCCTATTGTTGTAATCATATTTCCAGTTTTACTGATTGCTGAGAACCATTCTCTCGCTACCATAAACTTCGTTTTCAGGATAATTCCGGAGATATATTTGGTATCTACAATTTTTCCATCAACTCTATGCTGGTAAAGATACTCACCTATTTTGAAATATTCTCCTGATTCATCAGCAAAATAATTATCATTAAATCCAGCAGGAGGGTCGTGCATGGCTAGGTGATTAAATACTGTCACCACCAATCCTTGTGCTGCTCCTGCCCAAAAGTTACCACCAGTAAGTGCAGAGCCAATACCTCCTGAAACAGCACCTGTTAACATTGCAAAGCCATCACTTCTGATGACGCTAAACTCACCTGTTCCATTTTTTGCCCAACCTAAAAGATCCAAGCTTAAACTTGCAAATGCTCCACTTAGCATACCACTCAGAAATTTCCCGCCTTGTACATAAGAAAGTGCTCCTTGAGCTAAAGCATGTGCTCCTGCTCTCGCAATCATAGTTCCTCCTTTTCCAAGTGCCTTTGCTACTTCACCTCCGACTTTAAAAATGTCTCCGATACCATTACTGATCCCCATAGACATTAAGGACATTGCAACAGACTGGAACATACTTCCAATATTAACAGGTCTATTTAAATAATAATCAGTAGCAAAAGAGGTAAATATAGCAACTCCTATAGCAATAAGGACATCATCCCATCCCATAATCTCACCTGTTGGATCATTGAACATCAAAGGATTATTCAGTACATAACCATACTTATTGTAATTCTGCGTATTATATGGATCCTGAATATAGTCATCAGCGTTTAAGAACCTTCTCAATAACGGATCATACAGCCTTCCGTTCATGTGAATGATTCCAACTTCTGCAAAATGTTCATGGCTGGTGTAGCCTCTGTCTACTAATAATGAAGTATTATCAATTGTATTTTTATCTGTGATCACCGGACCATTTCCAATCTGAAGATGAGTTAAATTTCCCCAAGCATCATAATGTCTCTGCTCCAGTTTATTCCCTGCTTCATCACTGATTGCTAAAATACTTCCCAGATAATCTTTGTGTAAGAATTTATAAGAACCTGAAGTTTCTTCATAATTTTTAAGATAAATGATATTGCTTTCATAAGGTGACCCACCGATATAAAGTACATGTTTCTCTTTACCGGTTGTATTATCTTTCAACACTTCAAAGCTTCCATCTTCACTGTAAAATTTGGTAAATTTTCCATCTCCTTCAGTATTAAAGTTACCACCATAGGTAACTCTTTGCCTCATGCTTGTCAATCCATATTGGAAAGCAACATCTCCCTTCATTCCGTCGATGAATACAGGATCATTATTCTCATTATAAACAATGTTTTGAATTAAATCATTGTTATAATTTTGAGCTCCTGCAGCATTGAGGGTCATTCCCGTTGGTTGATAAATCTTAGCAGCGTTATCAAATTTGATTTTTCCTACCTGATCATTTTCTAAGATTCTTCCTTTAACGTCGTAAACATTTCGGTTGGTTTGAGGTTTTACATTGGTTACAGGATTTGTCCAATTGATTAATCGATTATTATCATCATAATCAAATGATTCTGTAATATTAAAATCTCCGGCAGTTGTTCTCGCTTCTAATTCATTTTTAATTGCATTAAAATTATAAGCAAGCTGCAAGATACCTGGCTTAACAGCTGAATAATGTGCTACCTGACTTAAAGTTCCGTCATTTTCATAGGTATTTCTAATCTCTGCAGCTCCTAATTGGGCTTTAAGCACCTGCCCTCTTGCATTGGTTTCTTTAAGTTCCCAAAGAACTTTACCTGATGTTTTGTCCTTAATTTGATATAATTCTCCATTCCAAGTACTATACACATTTTCTACTTGTACTTTAGTAAGAGTACCGGAAGAATACATCTGCTTTTCGTAAGAAACTACCTTTCCTTTATCATCATAAGTGATTCCCTTCTGGATAAAATACCTTTCATTACTGCTTTCAGATGCTGAAACCAGCCTACCCTGAGGATCATAAGCAGCATTTGAACTGTAAGCCTTTCCATTTGATGTTCCGGATTTTGAGATAACTCTCCCTTTATCATCATAAGTGAAAGAAATCAATTTATTCGTAGCCTTCCCTCCATCTGTTGTGGAAACTTCTTTTTGCGAAATAAGCTGTCCAAGGTTATTGTAGGTATATTCTTTGGTTCCTTTAGGACTGATCACTTTTTTAGGCTGTCCAAAGCCATCATATTCATATTTATAGATTCCATTCGAAGGATCATTGAATTCTGATTTTCTTCCCCATGTATCATACTTAATGGCTACTATGTTTTCACCATACTTAGCCTGGATTTGCTCTCCTGCTGCATTATAAGAAAATTGGACCGTTCCCCCCTTATCTGTTGAAGCTACTATATTTCCTAGAGCATCAGTAGTTTTTGAGGTAACCCTTTGATATCCGTTAAGCTCTTTTTCTGTAGTTGTAGTCCCTGTAACAGAAGTTTCTTGTTTTTTCCCTGTAAATGCTGTAATAGTAACTTTAGCAGGAAATACCGAATCATCATATGAGATAGTATTCCACTGCCATGCACTACCTCCTTCATTATAAGCTTCACTTTCACTAATCTTTCTTCCCAGAAGATCATATTTAGTATCCTTAGCAACAAATTGCCCTTGCCCTAATGCTTTGGCAGAAGATTTATATACCTGACCTAAAAGATTAGTATATTTTTTAGAAACATTTCCATCCGGATCATTTTGTGTTACAATGACATTAGATGCATTGTCTTTTTCATACTGATAAGTTGTGGTACCTCCAAGGTTGGTTTTAGACTTTATCAGTTTACCCCAAGCATCATACGTATTTAAAGATGTATTGCCAAATGGATCCGTTTGAGATAAAGCCTGTCCCCAATTATTGTAAGTAGTAGTATTACTCAATCCTAAATCATCAGTTTTTTTGATGATAAATCTTCCCTTCTCATCATAAGCTGTTAATGTTGTTTTTGTCTGCGCATCAACACTATTACTGATTGTTTTTTGGGTAATATTTCCAAAACCATCATAGTTATATACTTCCTGCACATATCCGACATTATCTCTGTCCCATGTTTTTGTTGATTTCAGAAGATTATTTTCATAAGTATATTCTTCTTTTCCAACTTTAGTATCTCCGTACGCTTTGGTTGTTTCTGTTTTGGTTTTTGGTTTCCCTATACCATAACCAGGCCCTGGAGTAAGATTGGAAGGATAATATTCCAATTCTGATGTAGACACTGCCAAACCGTTGTTGACGGTCGTTGTAGATTTCGTTGGCAAATACTCAGAATTATAGCTTTCTACCTTATGAACTATTTTAATATCCTTTAAGAAATCCTTGGAAGTTGTAACAGACGGATTAATAGAGGTAACGATCTTAGGTTTGTCTGCATCCGCAACCGTTGTTACTACTGCTCCATTTAAAATTTTAGTTACATTATACTCATACTGCTTAAAAGATAATAATTGAGTATTAGCTAATGAAATATCAGAAGGGAATACTTTTGACTCATCTGCTGTTCTGATAGACCAATCCTTATAAGGAGCCCCTTCATTAAATAAATCAATTTCGGTTCCGTTCCAGGTTTTAGTACTTTCAAATCCAGCAGCAAAGAATGTGGATCTTGCGGATTGCTTAAATCCTATCATTCCTTTACCATTCAAATGCCCAATTAAATCACGATATCTGAAATCCTGTTTTCTTTCCCCTTGTACAAGCCTGGAAACTACACTATAATTTGTATTTTCAGAAATATTGATATAAGGATATGTAACCGGTGATACGGCATAAGAAGATTTATATATTGCAGGATCTGATAGATTTGAATATTCAATATTTGTTTTTAGGCCACCTTGCGTAATGGAATTGATTCTGGAAACTTTATCTATTTTAGATCCCAGGTTCCAGGTAATCAATTTTGTTTTGTGAATAATAGCAAATTCAGTATTCAGCTGTGCTATACGAGAAGATCCTACTATAGGAATATAATGCTCACCATACATTGAATAGTTAATATTTTCTCCATCCCAATTTAATTCAACAGGAGAAATATTGTAAGCATTCGCAAATATAGGTTTACCGTCAGTATCTACTCCGTCATTTCTCAAATAATTGAAGCCATAACTGGAATCCGGGTTATTCCAGTCAAATACACCATCTCTGAACCAAACCTGAGATTCAAAGATCAGAAAATCACTTTTACTATCTTTATTGATATCAGATATAGAATAAGTTCTTATCGTACTTCTATTTTTTCTTGGTGCGCCCTGATGTTTAGGTTTATATAAAAATAAATTAGAATAATAGTATTCTCTAATACCTTTACCTGTAGAAATAAACATTTTCCAGTCTGACGAATCTTCTGCTACCGGAGACATAACATCTGTTTTTCCATCGCCATTAAAATCTCCTAATAATGCAATTCCTTTAACAGAAATTTGTGCTGGAGATTCTACTTTCAAATCAAATTCTTTTGTAACAGGATTTAGAGAATAAATTTTAGTTCCATTTTTAAACCCAAATAGATCTGTTCTTCCGTCACCATCAAAATCACCTAATGGTATAGGCTTATAGTAAGCAGATGAAATAAAAGTATATTGTCCGACATTAGAAGTATAATCAGTTAATGGATTATCTCTTTTCTTTAAAATTCCCGCTAATGGATCTAAGTAAAATTCAAAGACCTCACTTCCAATATTTGCATTTCCTTGTAATTCAGGGTATCCATTCCAATCTTGACCCCATATTTCTTCGTATACATCTTTTAATGTAGTAATAATAAACTCTGAGATCCCATCACCGTTGAAGTCCCCTTCAAGAAACTTCAAATCACTAAGACTATAACCTATTGGGCCATATTGAGTTCCATGATAACCTGTTAAATCCGATAGTCCAAATTGAGAAAAATCAAATTCTTTTAACATGATTTCATCAACTCCGGAGCCATTAAAACTATAGGCCCTTAGATTCAATTTATAAGTTGGTCCAAAAATCCATTCGTATGTAAAGAATACATCATTTGCTTGTAACACGCCATTACTCTTAGGATAATTTCCTCGTGATATAACTTTTCCCGTGTAACTAATGTTGACAAAATTACCTGAACCATCAAGTCTACCTAGCATTATTGTATTTCCTTTTAAGAAATCCAGTTTTCCATCACCATTGAAATCTCCTGTAATAATATCACCTCCATAAATATCATCATATCTGGAATTTTGATTAAATATATTCGTTGCTGACGGATCTGATTCATTCGTGAAAGTAACCGGGTTCGCTGCTTCATCCGCTGAATTATATTCTGTAATTCTATCAATGAATTGATAGTTGGTTCCATTTTTTACATAAGTAATAGCATATCTTTTAAATTGACTTCCATCTGAGCTTACCTTAATTTCTGATAAAAGTTTATCTTGTGTATATTTCAATCCCTGTACATAAGATTGTTCTGCTATCTCCCGGTTTATATAAGTAAAGTCAATTTTATTAAAATGAGGCTTATTTAGTTTTTCATTTCCTCCCCAATAAATAGAAGAAATTCTTGATACGCCACCATCTACACCTCTGAAACCTGAAAGCATAGTATAGTCATATGCGTACGATATATAATTACCTTGAACATCCCTCCATTTCGTAATATTATATTCCAGTGCCGGAATTCCAAATCCGTTAGAATTATTAGTAAATGTTTTTTCATAAATAGCCTGAGAACCATCTTCAAAAGTAATTTCCCAATAATCAGGTCCCGAAATATTTTGACTATTACCGACAGACTTTATTCTGATATTAGAATATTTTTCTGTAGCATATTCCGCTCCATCTTTTCCATATTCACCAGATTTCAGAATTAATCTCTGACCATTGAAACTGTAATAATCAGAATAGTCCAATTGAACTCCTTTAATCTCTCCATCTTTTTCAATATTCTTTCCTACTCTTGAAATAGATGTGATACCGGATAAATTCCATCCGTATCCTGCGATCCCATTTCCGGAGCCGCTGGTATAAACTAGATTGATCTGTGGAGCTGTAGATTTTACCCCCGGTGGTAAGGCAACAGGTAAAGTAAATTGCAATTGCCCCCCACTGGCAACGTCTATGTTTCCTTTAGTATCATGGAAATTCTTTCCTTCAGGAGCAGATGTTCCACTCGGATTATTAGCCCCCGCATTTGAATTTATAGGTCCTCCACCCGGATTCTCGGTGCCCGGACCTATTTTTGCTACAAAAGGGTTAGAAACATCAGCTGTAGCACGAAACCCTTGTGCCATCACCACGGTCTGTGGATCTTGCACCGTCCGGGATGCCGTTTCTGCCTGATACAGTATGGTCTGTGAAAAACCCAATACTGAACATAAAGACAGCATCAATGACGAAATATATTTCATTTTTGTATTAGTTTTTTGGATAATAATTGAAACTTTATCTTTTGGTCACATTCCTTCCAAAGACTCTACCATCTTTCAATGTAAATCTCAGGATATATACTCCCCAATCATAGCCGGTCATGTTGATTTTTATCTTACGACCTAAATCAGGAGAATTCTGCTGCTGGAATTTCCAATGTACAGTACTATGTTGGTAAAGAGAGACTGATTCGATAAGACTGTCTACTTCTTCCGTCCAGTCGATGGTTAAGTAGTCATTCACCGGAACCGGATAGAGCCTGACATTCTTCAGAAATGTCTTTTCATCCATAGCAGGAGCTTGCTTAGTGGCTACTACAGCTTTTTGTACCTGTTCCTCTAGTTTAATTTCTTTTGGGATAAGATCCGGTTCCTTTTTTCCGGATGCGTTAGTTCCTCTATATCGTTGATTTCCGGCCTCATCATATTTGAAATAAACTTCAGTTTGTGAATACCCCAGAAAACCTATGAACAGAGAAAATAACGAAATTAATTTTCTTTTCATGCTAATTATTTTTGAACTGATAAAAGTTGCTGAATTTGTTTTTCCAGCTTTTCGATTTTCTCAGACTGGGATTTTAACTGCTTATTCTGATCTATAGAATACAGTGTCAATTCTTCTATTTTTTCAAGTAGTTTTGCATCCATATCAGCCACATTAATTCCCTTCTCAATTACTTCGGAAGCTGATGGAATATTTGGAAGATGCCCTTTTTCTGTAATATGCTTTTCTACTTCTTCTAAAGATTTCAACTGATAGTCTTTATTAAATACATAATCCGCCCATACATTAGCTTTTACCTCAACTTCTTTAGCATGAATTTTACCATCGAATTTGGCAATTCCATTATTAAGGAATTTAATCCAGATTCCGCGTGTAGCATCCTGGAATCCCACAAAAGAGTTACCATCATTATTATCATTAGGCTGAGCTATAATAATGTTATGAGAACTTCCAAGATTTCGTAAAACCGTGTCACCAGGCATGCCTCCATAACACCCGTTACAAGACGATTTGGCAATCTGAAACGTTCCATAGGAGTTGGTCACCTCCATCATAACGCTATTTTGGTCGTACACCCTTAATAAAGCCGCGGAATTAGTATCGGGATCATTTGTGCCGATTCTTACTTTCCCGTCACCAGATTGTAGTAATAGTTTACCCCAGCTTCCCCATTGAGGATCACTTGACAAGGCATTTCTGTAGAAAATACCACCATCATTAAAATTAAGTTGATGACGCTTATTTCCTGAATTATCACTCCATGGAGCAATCGTTAACATACCAGAGTGATTCCCGGTTCCCGGAACCCCTACTGCAGTTCTTGATTTAAACTCCGCCTTAACCTCATTATTGTAAGTTGCAGGTAAATCATTCGTATTTCTCGTGTCGTGAATTGTTAAGCCCGACGCATTCTGGGCAAAAATGAAAGTTGAAAATGCCATTCCGGCAATCAATAATGTTTTTTTCATGGTTAAACTAGTTTTTTTTGTCGCCACAAAATTAACTTTTTTTAGGATATCTAAATCATGTTAATGAGACTTAATATAAAATTTAACACTATTTAGTGTCTTATTTATTTCATATAAATGATGTCCTATATTCTCAAAATGCCTTGGTTATTAAAAAATCCGCCTCAAACGAGGCGGATTAATTTCTAATTTATTGGCTTATCACCAGATAAAAAATTGTAATAAAATATTATCTGTTATTCAATTTTAAATTGCTTTTTGTCCGGAGGAACAACTTTTATGATAACTTCTTGATTATTTTTTAATTCCCCTTTTTTGTATTCATCTGAACCAAAAGCATGATTGGGTCCAAAAGTCATAAAACTATATCTTTCATCCGGACTAAGATGAAGTTTTACCACTCCTGAGGAATCTGTAGAATATTGTGCTATACGCTCATATTGCCTTGTTGGAAATCCCCATTTTCCTATGAGAATTTCTACCCGATCATTCATGCGTGGTTGATTAGTATAAGAATCAACGACTTTTATACTTACGTTAATCTGATTGTTTTCAGGTTTATTACAACTAAGTAACAGAAAACAAAAAAGTAGTGAAATTATTATTTTATTTACCATAGACCTTTCTTATAATATTTAAGTGACTAACAATTTTACCTGGTTTATAATATTGTCCTGTATAATCAACCTGGTGGATGACAGGCCATTGAAATTTAGCACTTACAGGACTCCCTTTAAATGGATTATCTGCTAAATCAAATCGAACAGCAAAATAAAAATGATCTGTCGGGTTTCTTTGATAATAATTATTAACCTTTAAGACATTAGGATGGGTAAATACGAAATCACCTCCTCCGTACATTCCAACAGGATCAAATAAATTCACTTCAGTAACCTGAATATTCATTTCTCCTAATTTATTTGAAATTCTTACTGCTGCCGCTCCACCACGACTGTGTCCATAGATTACAATTTGTTTACCTTTTTTATAACCATCTACCAGGTAATCTATAATCTCACCATCTCCACCTCCAAGAGAACTGGTAAACATTCTACCTCCAAGACCTTCTACAATTTCTTCTAATGCAGGATTGTCACTAGCTCCATGTCCTCCGGCTCCATAAATTCCAGCAATTATCTTTTTGGGCCCAATAAAGTCATGCATCTTATGGTTTAATCCTGCCACAATTCCTCCAATCAGAGCTCCCTGCCAGAAATTACCTCCGGTAAGTTCAGCACCTATACCTCCTGAAAGTGCCCCAAAAAGAACAGTTCCGACTGTACTGTTGGCTGCTCCTTGTGCCACTGCTCCAAAAGCTGAAGCTCCTAAACTACCCAAGAAACCTGCTGCGGCAGAACTCAAGAATGCTTCCCCCTGTACTGAGCTTAATATTCCTTGTGCAATCGCGTGAGTTCCTGCTTGTATCATAACGAAACCTACTTGTCCTACAGTTTCTTTAATCACCTGAGATACAGCTGTAATACACCCTCCAGCGCCGGAGAATAAACTTCCTATTCCAAACGTAACAGCCCCCGATACGGCTCCTGTAAAGGTGGCTTTAAAGGCTCCCAATAAGTTCCATTGATCAAAGTTACCTGTTACTGCAAGGGCAACAGTATAAGCAGCAAGTCCTACTGCAGCCCCAATAACAACAGCACTCCAAAAAGCAGTCATCCCTAATATGATTGGAATAAATTCTCCACTTGGGTCATTAAACATCAATGGATTATTCATTACATATCCATATTTGTTATAACTCTGTGTATTGGCAGGATCCTGAATATTTTCATCTGCATTTAAGAATCTTCTTAGTAACGGATCATATAATCTACCGTTCATATGAATAATTCCCACTTCTGCGAAATGTTCATGGCTGGTGTAACCTCTTTCCAACAATAATACAGCATTATCAATAATATTCTTATCCGTGATAATTGATCCTGATCCTATCTGCAAATGTGTGAAATTTCCCCATGCATCAAAGTGTCTCTGCTCCAATTTTTTTCCTGCCTCATCACTAATCGCTAAAATACTTCCTAAATAATCCTTATGCAAGAATTTATAAGAACCATTTGTTTCATCATAGTTTTTCAAATAAACAATATCACTTTCATAAGGTGTACCACCAATATAAAGAACATGTTTTTCTTTACCGGATGTATTGTCTTTTACAACTTCAAAGCTTCCGTCTTCGCTGTAAAACTTAGTGTATTTACCATCTTTATCTGCATCAAAATTACCTCCATAGGTAACTCTCTGTCTCATACTTGTAAGACCATACTGAAAAGCTACATCTCCTTTCTGACCATCGATAAATACAGGATCATTATTCTCGTTATAAATAATTGTTTGAATAAGATCATTATTATAATTCTGGGTTCCGGCAGCATTTAAAGTCATTCCTGTTGGCTGATAGATCTTGGCAGAGTTTCCATATTTCATGGTACCTACCTTATCATTCTCAAGAATTCTTCCTTTGGCATCGTAAACATTTCGGTTAAGTGGCTTAGCTCCTGTTACAGGATCGGTCCAACTTACCAATCTGTTATTTTCATCATAATCAAATTCTTCGATAATATTAAAATCACCGGTTGTTCTTCTGCTTTTCAGCTCGTTTCTTACTCCATCAAAAGTGTATCCTATATCCAGAATTCCGGATTTAACCTGTGAAGAGTGATTTGTTTTAGTTAAAAACCCATTCTCATCATAGGAATTTCCAATAATAGCAGCTCCTAATACAGAACTTAAAACTTGTCCTCTGGCATTAGTATCTTTAAGCTCCCAAAGTATTTTACCGGAATTTTTATCTTTTATTTGATACAACTCGCCATTCCATGCATTGTAAACATTTTCAACATTTACTTTAGTCAGAACTCCTGATGAATATAAACTTTTTTCATAAGAAATAATTCTGCCTTTATCATCATAGGTAATCCCTTTCTGGATAAAGTATCTGTCATTACTACTTTCAGAAGAGGACAATACTCTTCCCTGTTGATCAAACGAAGTATTTGAACTATAAGATTTTCCCTTTGAGGTTCCATTTTTAGATAAAACTCTTCCTTTATTATCATAGGTATAAGTAATGGTTTTGTCTGTAGCCTGGCCACCATCTACAGTAGAAATCTCTTTTTGGGTGATAAGCTGTCCTAAGCTATTATAACTAAATTCTTTGGTTCCTTTAGGACTGACAGTCTTCTTAGGCTGCCCAAATCCGTTATATTCATATTTATATAACCCATTAGAAGGATCATTAAATTCTGATTTACGCCCCCAGTTGTCATATTTTGTAGTTACAATATTCTCTGCATATTGTGCTTTTGTCTGCTCACCCGCAGCATTGTAAGAGAAAGTAATACTTCCGCCTTTATCTGTCGTGGTAATTACATTTCCTAATGCGTCTGTAGTCTTAGTAGTATTTCTCCCATATCCGTTAACTTCTTTTATTGAAGTTATATTTCCGGAAATATAAGACTCCATTTTTTTTCCAGTAAATGAAGTGATAAGACCTTGTCCGTTAATTTTTGCCAAGCCCGTTGTAGTAACCTTAGTAGGATAAACGGTATCATCATAAGTATTAACATTCCACTGAATATCACCCGGTAATTCTTCAGCAGCCTGGTCAAAATAAGGCGCAGTTTCACGAACTTTCCTTCCTAGTTTATCAAATACCGAGTATACAGCAACATATCTATTCTGACCAAAGCCCTTTGTTACTTTTTTATATTCCTGTCCTAATTTATTGGTATATTTCTTTGAAATATTCCCATCAGAGTTATACTGGACAAGAGTTATATTAGAATTAGTATCTCTTATGTACTGGTAAGAAGTTGTACCTCCTAAACTTGTTTTAGATTTTAGAAGTTTACCCCAATCATCATACGTATTTTCAAGGATATTTCCTAGAGGATCTGTCTGTAGCTTTATTTGCCCCCAGTCATTATAATCAATATTGGTATCTAGTCCCAAATTATCAGTTTTCTTGACAACAAACCTTCCTTTAGCATCATATGCTGCACTTGCGGTTTGAGTTAATGCGTCAATACTATTGCTGGTAACTGTTTTTAAGATATTACCAAATCCGTCATAATCATAAGTATCTACTATATAACCGGTATTATCTCTGTTCCATGTTTTCAAAGTTTTTGGTAAATTCCCTTCGTAAGTATATTCAACTTTTGCTGTTCTGGTATCACCATATGCCTGAACTGTTTCAGTTTGTGTTTTAGATCTTCCAATAAAATAATCAGAGCCTAAACCAGACGGATTATGATCATATTCAATAGTTGCCGTCGTTACTCCATAATTATTATTCACGGTTGAAACTGTCTTTACTGGCAAATAATAATCTCCGTAAGTAATTACACCTGTATTAGTTATATTCGTTAAAAATTCTTTTGCAACAGTAGTTTTTGGAACTAATGCCGTTACTTTTCCATTTAATAATTCATCTTTCTGATAACTTATCGACTTAAAGTTTAAAAGCTCATTATTGTTTTCAGAAATAGTAACCGGGAATATTTTATTATCATCATTGGTTTTAATAGACCATTCTTTAAGAGTCACCCCTTCATTCAACGGATCTATCTCTGCTCCTGACCATATCTTTGTATTTTCAAAACCGTCAGCATACCATGTTGATCTAGCAGCCTGTCTATAACCGATAACTCCTTTACCATGCAAATTAACAATCAGGTCTCTATACTTGAAATCTTGCTTTCTGCCCTCCTCTCTAAGTTGAGTAACAATAAAGTTTTGTGGCATATGCTCAATCTGAACATAAGGATAGGTTTGAATTGTAGTAGGCTTGTAAAACTTAGCTGTTGTTACATCATTAGCATCAATTTCATTGTATTGAATCTCAGTTTTGATACCTCCCTGATTAATGGCATAAATTCTTTCTCTGCTCTTAATATCATAATAACTGTAACGATACAAATGATTTTCTACTTTTACAAAAAAGATATTATCTTCCTTATTGATGCGAAGTGATACGTTCATCGGAACCCAGTGAGCTCCAATCTCTGAGTACATTCCCCATAAATCTTCTTCATACTTAGGTTCAAATTTAATATTTCCGTTGACATCAACTCCCGTTGATTCCATAATCTTAAACCCTCTTCTTGAGTCGATGTCTTTACAACATTTGTGTGCTTTAAAAATCTGAGACTCAAAACGAACCAAATCACTTTTACCATCCCCATTCAAATCTTTCGCAAAATGCCAGATTGCAGCTTGTCTCTGATAAGTATTATCAACAATTTTAGGATCTTTGGTATAATATGAGAAGTTATTCAGATCCTGAACTCTGAATGTTGGAGCACTACTTCCTGCAGGAAGAGTTTTTCCCGGATTCATGTATAATTTCCAGTTGGATGTATCTGTACCTTGAGGAACCATAAAATCCATTTTACTGTCCCCGTTGAAATCTCCAAAAACCATCCCGGCTTTCTCACCGTCAAAACCAATATAATTGGTCTGCATCACATATTTATTCTCGTCATTTACTACAAAGAAATTACTGTTTACCCAGTTTTTTGTAACCTCTACAAGGTTCTCTTTTCCATCTCCATCAAAATCCATTGCAATTCCTTCTTTCAAAAGATCTCTTGGACCAGAACCTACCCAGTAGGCATCATTTGTAGAGGTATTCGGGTTAAGGATATAAAAATCATATTGAGTATATGTTTCCGGTTGGGTAGTCCCTGGATTAGGAAATCCTATTTCCCCCGTTCCTGGATCTATAACAGGTCCGGTATAAGGATATGTTGTAGTCACACTCTCTACAGAAAACAGAACTTCTGAAAGACCATCTCCATTCGCATCTACGTCTCTGAACTCTCGGACATAAGATCGTACAGTATAATACCAATCCATAGGGTTTTCCCTTGGTTGGGTATATGTTTTATCATACAATGATGAAGGAACAATCTTAGTCTGGTTAAGAACATATTGAGTATTGTCAAGAACATATTTATCAAATTTAATTTGATTTGATTCTGTTTTATGGGTATACAGCGATTTAACCGGTCTCATCTTATCATTAGCCAAAGTAGCATTGATTGCTAAAGCCCCGGTAAGATTAAGATCAGAAACTTTTACAGACTGAGCTCCAAAGAAATTATTATACGTAATATAAGTACCCCCGGCAACACCTTCTATATAATCACCTTCTCTATCACAACGCCCGTAATCATCATAATCCAAACATTCATAATAGCCATCTCTTGCTGTCTGATAATATAATAAATCAAGGTTTCCATCTCCATCAAAATCAGAAATATTCTTATTATCTAAATTTAAATTATTAGAGATTTCATTTCCTTTAATCGTAGAATTATCAATCTTTCTCTCAAATTTGATAGGATTTGCTGATTCTCCCTTAGCATTCTTTTCAATAATAGTATCTACAAACTGATAACTTGTGTTATTAGTCGTATATTGTATTGTATAACTTTTAAAAACATTTGAATTAGCTTTAACAATAATCTCATTCAAAAGCTTATCCTGATTATAATAATATCCCTGATGATAAGAAAGTTCTTTTACAATTCTATCTACATTATAATTGAATTGAATCTCGTTAAAATGAGGTTTATTTAACTTTTCATTTCCACCCCATTTAATGTTTTTAATTTTGGTTACCTCTCCTGATATTGAAGTTTGGGTGGGTACCGTTGCATTTTTTTCATATTCATAGGTAATATAATTACCTTGGGCGTCCATCCATTTTACCAGATTATATTCCATGGTTGTTCTCCCTGCGCTTGCATGCGCCGGATCATTGGATACTGTATCTCCGTACCAAGCCTGAGATCCGTCTTCAAAAGTAACATGAAAAAGCATGGGTCCCTCAATTCCATTTCGGGTACCTAGAGATTTAATTTTAAGGTTCGAATACTTTTCTGTGACGTATTCTGCCCCATCTTTACCGTATTCTCCGGACTTTAATACAAGTCTCTGCCCATTGAAGCTATAATAATCGGAATAATCCATTTTAATCTCCTTAGCTTCTTTGTCTTTGGCAATATTTCGCCCCATTCTGGAAATAGAGGTAACCCCCATTAAAGTCCAGCCATAGCCAGCCATTCCATTTCCTGAACCACTGGTGTATACAAGGTTTAATTGAGGAGCTACTGTTTTCACCCCCGGAGGGAGTGCAATAGGTAGGGTAAATTGTAATTGCCCACCTCCATTCACCTCAATTTTACCTTTGGTATCGTGAAAATTTTGTTGATCTGGCGCTATGCTTCCGCTAGGATTATTTGCGCCGGCATTTGAGTTGCTAGGTCCTCCACCGGGATTCTCCGTGGCCGGACCTATTTTCGCTACAAAAGGATTAGAAACCTCTCCTGTAGCTCGAAATCCCTGAGCCATTACCACTGTCTGTGGATCCTGAACCGTCCGGGACACCGTTTCTGTCTGGTACAATATGGTCTGTGAAAAACCCCATATTGAAAACAAAGACAGCATTAGTGCTGAAAAATATTTCATTTTGTATTAGTTTTTTTTAATAATAGAGGATCAATAATGTTCAGTCAATAGAAATAGTATCATGAGAATTATCATTATTCAACATCAAATTTCTATATTCCTTCTCAACATTATCTTTTAGTAACATTTCTACCAAAGACTCTTCCATCTTTCAAGGTAAATCGCAGAATATATACCCCCCAATCATATCCGGTCATGTTAATCTTTATCTTTCGACCCAGATCCGGAGAATTCTGCTGCTGGAACTTCCAATGTACCGTGCTATGCTGGTAAAGGGAGACTGATTCGATAAGGCCATCTACTTCTTCCGTCCAATCGATGGTTAAATAGTCATTCACCGGAACCGGATAGAGTCTGACATTCTTCAAGAATGTTTTTTCATCCATAGCAGGAGCTTGCTTAGTGGCTACTACAGCTTTTTGTACCTGTTCTTCTAGTTTAATTTCTTTTGGAATCAGATCCGGCTCCTTTTTACCGGATGGGTTAGTTCCTCTATATCGTTGATTTCCTGCTTCATCATATTTGAAATAAACTTCAGTTTGTGAATAGCCTAGAAATCCTATGAACAGAGAAAATAGCGAAATTAATTTTCTTTTCATGGTAATTATTTTTGAACTGATAAAAGTTGCTGAACTTTCTTTTCTAATTGATTGATCTTTTCAGACTGATCTTTTAAGAGTTCATTTTCTTCCTGCAACTGGTTTATTCTCTTGTTTTGCTCAATAGAATAAAGAGTAAGCTCCTCTATTTTCTGTAATAGCTTAATCTGAAATTCACCAATATTCACTCCTTCTTTTTCCATTACTTTTGCGGAAGCAATTTCAGGAAGATGTTTTTTTTCTTTGATATGTTTTTCTACATCCTCTAGTTTTGGAAGATTATATTTTTCATCAAATACAAAATCTGCCGTAGGAGATAAGGTTACTTTAATTTCTTTGGCTTCAAATTTTCCTTGAAGTGCAGCGTTACCATTAGGTTTTAGGACCAAAACTTCTGTACCGGGTGAACCACCATAACCAACAAAAAAACGATGCTGCCCCTGTGAGAAATAATCCAAACTGGCAGTACTCACTCCAAATCCAAAGTAATTATTGGCTCCTTGAGACCATAGCGTAATTTTATTAGGAAAAGTTGAAGGATCAGAATAGTTGTTGCCTAAATCTAATTTGGATACTGCGCCTAATGTTCCTATTCCTACATTACCTCCGACATACATTTGCCCATCATGTCGCAAGGAAAAAGTAACATCTTCTGTACCCGTCCCGAATATGATACTTTTCATAAAGTACCTCTCTGCGTTTCTCACGTGATTGGTTCTAAGTTCAAAATTATTTGTTCCTATTCCACCTCCTTCATATACAGTTAATCTAGACGATGGGGAATTAAAATTAATCCCAACATTTCCATTTTCATTAATGACAAGCTTTCGATCTTGGTAATCCCCTTTGGAAACAATCCAATCACTCCCATGTAAATCTCCGAAAAACCATCCGTTCTCTCCATTTAATTTTTGTGTCTGGATACCACGGGTAAAGCCTCCAGTGTCTACATTTCGTTTTAAATATAGAGTGGGAGAGTAACTTTGAATAGTTACTTCAGGAAACGTTGTTTGCTGTGCAAACATAAATGATGTAGCTAGTATGGCTATAGCTATCAATTTTTGCTTCATAGTGTATTAGCTTTTTATGGTTAAAAGTTTTTTTATCTGTTTCTTTACTTCTTTTATTTCATCGATTTGTAACTTTAAACTCTCATTTTCTTTCTGAAGATGTTGAAGCTGTTCCGATTGAGATTTTAATTGCTTATTCTGATCTATTGAATAAAGAGTAAGCTCTTCTATTTTTTCAAGAAGTTTTGAATTCATTTCAGCAACGTTGATTCCGTTTTTTATGACTTCATCAGCAGATGGGACATTGGGAAGGTGACCTTTTTCTGCGATATGTTTTTCTACTTCTTCCAAAGATTTTAATTGATAGTCATCTTTAAAAACGTAATCTGCCCATACGTTAGCTTTTACCTCAACCTCTTTAGCATGAATTTTACCATCGAATTTGGCAATTCCATTATTAAGGAATTTAATCCAGATTCCGCGTGTAGCATCCTGGAACCCTACAAATGACCCTCCATCGTTATTATCATTAGGTTGTGCTATAATAATGTTATGAGAATTTCCAAGATTTCTTAAAACAGTGTCTCCTATAGTTCCTCCGTAGCAACCATTACAACTTACTTTAGCAATCTGAAACTGCCCTACTGAGTTGGCAATTTCAAAAAGAGTATTTTCATTACTATATACTCTTAATGAAGCTGGTGAAGTGGTGTTGGGATCATTCAATCCAATTTTTACTCTCCCGTCGTTTGATTGTGTAAGAAGGCTACTCCATGTGCCCCATTGAGGATCGCTTGACAGCCCATTTCTGTAGAAGATTCCTCCGTCATTAAAATTAAGTTGGTGGCGCTTATTTCCTGAATTGTCTCCCCATGGAGCAATCGTTAACATCCCCGAATAGTTACCTGCTCCCGGAACTCCTACGACATCTCTAAATTTAAATTCCGCCTTCACTTCGTGATTATAAGCGGCCGGTAAATCATTTGTACTTCTTGTATCGTGGATGGTTAAGCCCGGTGCGTTTTGGGCAAAGATTGAAGTTGAAAATGCCATGACGGCAATCAATAGTATTCTTCTCATTGTCTGGTTAAATTAGTTTTTAAAATGCAAATTTAACGTTTTTTAACAAACATTAAATCAACATTAATTGTATTTAATATGAATTTTATCACATTATGTGATATCATATTGCAAATTTACCACCGTATAACGACAAAACTTGTCGTTATTACTTAGTTTTTTAATAGTTGTATATACCAGACAGCTATCTTAAAAACAAAAAGACCTCAAAAGAGGTCTTTTTATGTTGTAAAATGTAACTATTTATTTTTTCAGGTCATCAATCTCATCCTGTATTGATTTTATCTTATCTCTTAATTCCTGACTAACTTTTCCAGGGATGTTTTTAACTTTTCTTAAATCTAAAGCTAACATAATGGAAGCAATTCCCATAAAGATAAAAGATACGCCTGTTAACGTTACTAAAGAAATTCCGGTAAATACAGGATTAAATATAAGCAATAAAGAAAATATAATTCCTCCGACGCTCGCCAGCGCTACATTTCCCCAGCTCATTATCTTCATACTTTTCAGATCAAAAGCAAAACCCAGTAACTGAAAAGAACGGAATAACAAAGTAAATCCCACGACAAACGGAAGAATAGACATTGAAATTTGCGGATACGCAATCAGGTAAATTCCTATTGCGGTAGTAAGCAATCCACTTACCAGAAACCAACCCCACCCTTGCAGGGATTTGCTGTTCTGGATAGAAAAGAATATTTCTGTAATTCCTGAGAATAAAAACGAGACGCTAAAGAAAATAGATAACGTCACATAGGTTGCCAGTGGTACACTGAATACATAGAAACCGCAAATCAGAAACAAAATTCCAAAGATTAATGGAATATACCAATGTTTAACAGTGTTTGTAAGAGTTTGAAATAAATTGGCCATAGGTGTGTTTTTTAGTATTGCCTACTTTGTGTACGGTGTTCGGCTTGTCCGTAGAAATTTCAAAAACTTGTGTTTTCACACGAGTTTGAAATATATATTTCTCCTAATTTAGGAAAAATAAGTGATTCAGACATTAGAGCTCTCTAATAATTTAATTATAAAAAAACATACTCATCAACTTACCCCTTAGTGCTACAAGAATCAATATACGTAAAGACTTGTTTATAAAAAAAGGAATCAACCGACTATGGGCTGATTCCTTTAAATTTAAAAACAAATGATACTATTTTTTATTTTATTACTTTAATTTCCTGCGGGTTGTTGCTGCGTAACGCAATGTACCATTCCTCCATTTTCATATAAGTTCCTTACATCTATTCCTATTACCTTCCTATCAGGATATTGATCCTGGATGATCTTATTGGCAACTGTATCGTTAGCATCTCCATAATTGGGAACCAAAACTACTGTATTAGCAACATAGTAATTAACATAAGATCCTTTTTCATCCAGTTGTTTTCCGTAAGCTGTTTTTACCTTATTTTTAGTTGCCGGCAAATATACTTTCTTGTATTCTTTTCCACTGACATTAGAGGCAGTATAAAGTGTATTTACATCTTTTTCGGAAAGCCCGAGCTCAAGAAGGTCATCTTCTTTCATTGTTATCATGGTATTGTGGTTGACAAACTTCATGAAACCATCTATATGCATATCAGTAACATCCAAGCCTGTTACCCCATCCAGCCAGATCACTTTGGAAACCCCATAATATTTTTCAAACATTTCTTCTGCTTCCCGCTCAGTAATTCCTTCGTTCCTCGTTGCTCCTTTTTTCTGACTGATTACCGAACTTCTACAAGCCATAAGCACTCCGTTTCCGTCAGTTTCTACTGAACCTCCTTCATTTACCATTTCTTCATTCAGATTAATAACTTTTATACCCAGGTCTGTTCCAATCCGCTGTGGAATTTCATCGCAATTTTCAAAATCAAACTTTTCTCCCCAGCCGTTAAATCCCCAATCTTCAATTAAGATACTTCCTTTATTGTCTTTTACGAAAATAGGCCCGTTATCTCTAATCCAAACATCATCCGTAGGATAAATCTTAAAATCAACATTCTTCAATGGAACTTTATTTCGTTCCAGAAGGCTGATTATTCTATTTTTTTCTTCAATATTATACGCGATAATATGAACTTTCTCTCCAGCCTGTAAGGCTTTTGTCATATCAACCCATGTTTGTTCTACCCTTTTACGATAAGTTTCACCATGTTGGTAATGATGGGGCCATTGTAGCCAGGTTCCTTCATGACGTGAAGATTCTTCAGGGAAATGATATGTCTGTGCCATATTCAATATAAAACTCAATACAAAAGTGAGTGTGAATAATTTATTCATATGATTTAAAATTTCTTTCCGATAAATACCCCGAAATTAACATCGGTTTCAAAACTGCTCCCGGTCTGGGAAATATTACTTCCAATTCCGAACTGCATTTTCTTCTTATTTTCTATTCCTAAACGGACCACCTGACTGCTGGATTGATGCTCTTTAAAACTGAAGTCAGATTCTACAATCAACATACTATAAAAATTAAGTTTCTCGTTGATTTTTGGAGTATATTCTAATAAGGTATACAGCCCGAGTCCAAATGCCTTCATATCTGTAGAATAAGTGAATGCAGGAAAAAAACTGATACCAAAATTTTCACTTTCTTTTCCGTAAGCCATTCCTACAGACGGCATAATATCTTTATCTGAGATATGAACTCCCGCAGAAACACCCCAATTTTCTCCTACTCCATAATTAATATTCTGATAGAGTTCCGGGCTTATTTTTTTCGTATTGTAATCATAGGAAATAGTTCCTGAAGCAAAATAATTCCATTTATTCTTAAAGTCTTTATTATAAATCCCCAGGATTTCTGTTTCTTTATTTCCGCCGTAAGCCTGTATGGAAATCTGAGCTATCCCATGGAAGGGGAATAATATAATCAGGATAAATATATATTTTTTCATTGTTTCTGTTTTCTTAATTTTAAAAAGTGAATTCCATCATTATGGTTATTTACTGATGCAAAATTAGATCTTCAGAAAAGCAAATCTTGTCCTAAAAGGACATTCTATTCATAGAGTGGAAAATAAATATGGGTAATACTCTCTCCTGTTTCAGAAAATACATACTCTTCTATAACATCTGAATTATCAAGTAAAAGTTGCTGTTCTCCTAACCAAAAACGATAAAATGAACGGTACGTCTCTAAAATATTCTCATAGGGACCATAATGAGTGAATCTGACATATTTCCTTCCAAAGATCTCTCTTTTAAAAAAATCCTTCCCCTCATCGGTCTGTATAATGGCAGCCCCATATCTGCAATGGATACGACTGGTAATCAAAGGTTGATCACGAATAATTCCATAAGCGGCGGCTGGTATTTCATTTTTCTTTTCTACCTCTTCCCACAAGGCATTAATTTCCTGATTATTATAATCCTTAGCTTTTATAAATTTACAATAAACTGAGATAGCATCTTTAAATTTTATTTCAAATTTTACGTCTGCATGACCACTTTTTATAAATGTATTAAATATCTTATGCTTTTGTTTTCTTGCTTCTGCCGGAGAAATAGAATATTGTTTTTTGAAAGCTTTTGAAAAAGACTGAATATTAAAATACCCCACCTGCCAGGCAATCTCTGAAAGTTTGTCATCGGTATAAATTAATTTTTTATATGAATTTTCAAGGCGAAGCCTCTTTTGAAACCCTGAAATAGTCTCTTTAAAAATTTTAGTGAAAACCCGTTGAAAATTCCGGTAAGAATAATGGGATATAGACTCTATTTCATGAGCCGTAATTTCCCTATCGAAATGGGTTTCGATATAGTCAACTATTTTCTGGATCTCACTAAAGCTGGTCTGCATTTCGTATCTTTAAAAAACACTCAATCAGAATGAATCTATTTTGATACCAAATATAACAATCAGAAAATTATTTTCTTTTTTTAAAATATTTATGGCTATAAAAAAGGCGAAAATCTAAATCCGATTTTCGCCTTTCAACCCTTTTACAGGTTATGTTATATTTTAATTAGGTTTATACAATTTATACATTGCAAATAAAAAGCCTATCCATATTGGAATTAGAATCACTTGAATCTCCATTCCGGTAATACTCATTAATCCTAAAATCAGCACTAAGAATGCAATACAAATATAATTGGATATAGGATAAAAAATTGATGGAAACTTTGACTGAATTCCTGATTTATTAATTGACTTTTTAAATTTCAAATGGGTATAACATATCATCAGCCAGTTGATAATCAAGGTTGATACAACCAGAGCCATCAGATATTCAAACGCTTTCTCAGGTACTAATTTATTGATGATAATACAAATCCCCGCAAAACATGATGAAATAAGAATGGCATTGATAGGAACTGAATTCTTATTCAGTTTCTTTAAAAACTTAGGAGCATTCCCTTGTTGAGCCAAGCCAAACAACATTCTGCTATTACTGTAAACACTACTGTTGTACACGGATAAAGCCGCTGTTAAAACAATTAAATTAAGTACATTCGCAATCAAGGTATTAAATTGAACAACCTTGCCAAAAACACTAAATTCCAATCCGTTTAGGTTTTGAAACACCATCACAAATGGACTTGATCCTTCTGTAATATCTCTCCATGGGCTTAATGAAAATAGGATTACTAAAGCTCCTACATAGAAAATCAAGATTCTGTAAATTACCTGGTTGGTAGCCTGTGGAATCGTTTTCTCAGGATTTTTTGCCTCTGCTGCGGTGATCCCTATCAATTCTAATCCTCCAAAAGAGAACATGATCATTGCCATGGCTGCAAATAATCCTGAAAATCCATTTTCTGTTTTATTAAATAATCCCTTAGGAAAGAATCCTCCGTCATTCCATAAATTCGTAATAGTAGCCTTTTCACCTCCGGTTCCACTTATCAACAGATAAATACCGAAAATAATCATCGCTATAATAGCAACTACCTTGATAATAGAAAACCAAAATTCTGTTTCTCCATATACTTTAACAGAAGCAAGATTCAAAGCATTGATTACCACAAAAAAGAATAAACTGGAGACCCAGAGCGGAATTTCCGGCCACCAGAAATGAATATAATGTCCGATCGCTGTAAGCTCAGCCATACTTACCAAAATATAGAGAATCCAATAGTTCCATCCCGAAGCAAAACCCGGAAAATTTCCCCAATATTTGTAGGCAAAGTGACTAAAACTCCCCGATACAGGTTCCTGAACAACCATCTCACCAAGTTGACGCATAATAAAAAAGGCAATAATACCGGCTAATGCATATCCCAAAATAACTGAAGGTCCTGCCAGTACTGCTGCTGGTCCGATTCCCAGGAATAATCCGGTTCCTATAGCACCTCCAAGGGCAATTAATTGTATATGTCGGTTTGTTAATCCTCTAACTAAAGTCTCGTTTTGTCCTGTTTTATTTTCGTTGTTCATTGAATGAATTATTCGGTCGCTAAATATATAAAAACTTTTCAGAGGAATTCATACTTCATTAGGTAAATTGACAATTCAACCCTCTTAAACAAAAGGAATCCATTTCTATAACCTCAATATTCACTAAGTTTTGCAACATGACTATAAAAAACAGCTTTCCCCCGGTAGAATAAGGGCAACCATCCTGCAATACTAGAATTAGATTAATTCGCTATTTTATATCCAAACATTGAACTTGTGACCACTTCATACTTGCCCCCTGCACCAGTTACTCCTGCTGTGGAAGCCATACTTATTGTTTCCCCTGCAATTAAATAAGTCATAGATGAAATGCTTGAACCAAAAACTCTTGCTACAGTAGGTTGATACGATTGAACTAATACAATACCTCCATTATTTGGAGCATAATTTTTTATTAAATAAAGTACAGTCCATGTAAAATTCGGAGTCCCGGATACAAGTCCATTATCAAATTGTGTTGAACCTTGAATTACATAATAGCCATTACTTGGTGCCGTAAATGCTCCTGTAGATGTATTTACTACATTTCCTTTATTAAGAACGGTTCCTTGGGGATAATTAATCGCTGTTCGTATCCAGGGATCAGATGGAGTTGCTGTCGCATTACAACTCTGCCTACTCGTAGTAGCTATTGTAGAAAAAGGATAGGTTGATTCTGCGGAAGGTAAGCTATTGGAGCTTGATAGCAATACAAGCTCCCAAGTGGTATCGGTAATCGTTCCTTTGCTTACCAGGAATGCATAATAACCTGGTGGTATTGTAATTAATGAAACACCTGCTCCCGTTCCATCTTGGGTATCAATTTTTTCGGAGCCATTCGGAGCTATAAAAAAATCTGTAGTTCCTGTATTTTTAAAATGATAGGTACGTCCGGCAAAATTACCTGCTCCATTTATGGCTGCGGGCAAGGTTAAAGTTCCTGTAGTTGGCCCATTATATGCGATATAATAATCATTAGCACCTACTGCTCCGCTTGCATATACTACTTTGTATGTGGCAGCAAATGAACCATTAACCGTCAGATTACTGCCGGGGTTTGGGGTATTAATACCTACGTTACCAACCTGAGCATTTACGATGGTACAAATAAAAACGGCCAATAAAGCAATGAAAGGTATATTTTTTCTCATAACAAAATGAATTTAGAATCTAAGGGAGTTATAACAATCGATTTTCTCCCAATAACATCAGCTATTGATGGGAGCTTTTACAGCACGAACATACTGCAAAAAATGAAAATTTATCCTACAGATCCTGTACGCATTTTTCCACAAAAGTGTAGTGGTTTTATGACATCAGTGAATCCAAAACTTAATGAAGGCCATTATATATATCCAGTAATTCAATAAGATTGGTAATTTTTAGTTTTTGATAAATTCTTCTTTTATAAGTGCCTACGGTTGATTCTTCAATATCCAGCACATTGGCAATCTCAAGATTTCCATTTCCTTTGGCTAAAAGATTAAAAACCTGAAATTCTCTTTCAGATAAAATATCTGTTACTTTTCTATTTTTACTTCCTTTTACGACTTCATGTAAGACTTCCGGAGTATAATAACAGCCATCTCTCAAGATACTTTCTACAGCTTTTACAAAATCTTTTGGGTCGCTTTGTTTATTTAAAAAGCCGTTGGCTCCTTCTTCAATATATTGCAGAGCGATACTTTCTTTATAGGAAGTAAAGATCATGATCAGTGTTTTCTCATTTATAGTTTTAATTTCTCTAACCATTGCTTTAAGGATACTTCCGGGAAGCTCGATATCAAGAATGATAAGATCAAAATTTTCAGCTTCTGCCTTTTGTTTTACTTCCTGATAGGTTTCCGCAAAATCGATTTCAAAATCATCAAAATTTTTCTCGAGAATCATAGCTGTCCCGATTCTTACCACATGATGGTCATCTGCAATTAGTATTTTTTTTATCATATTGTAATGAAGAGTTTAATGCTGGTTCCTTTCGGAGTATTGCTATGAAAAGTCATTTTACCATTTATTTTCATCATCAACTGAACAACCATATGCAGCCCAAGTCCATAATTTTTGAAAATTAAATTTTCATGTTCTTTTTTATCAAACAACCCGGTATAATACAATCTCTGTTCATCAGACATTCCGTTCCCTGTGTCGGAAATACAAATTTCCAGATGAGATTGAGTAGAGACCGACGTAATGATAATTTCACCATCAGAAGTATTTTTCACAGCATTATCTATGATGTTATGGAAAACAGCAAGAAGGATATTCTTATTCAAGGGGACCTTCAAATGATGATCACAAAAATTATAGATAAAAGTATTTTTCTGAGAAGCAATTTCTTCAAATAACAATTTCTTGGTTTCAATCAAATCATAAATCAGAAAATCTTCCGCAGAAATATTTTCTTGTTTGTACAGTTCTGTATATTCTTTGAGGCTTAACGTAAATTTGTACAACTGCTCGGAAGTTTTATGTATACTGTCAAAATATTTTTTCTGTGTTTTGGGATCCTCAGACTGGGATAACTCCTGTGAAAGAAGAGCAATAAATTTAACCGGAGTTGTAATATCATGACTAATACTTTCTACCAATTTCTTTTGATAGTCGGATTCACTTCTAAGTTTATTATTTGTTTCCCAAAGCTCTTTATCCTTGTTAACAATCATATTTTTTAGGACTTTATTTTTTAATCTTAAAAAATTAGTTCTGGTTTGTACAATGACAATAAAAATTAATAGCAGAATACCAATAAATAATATTTTAAAAATTAATGTCTGATAGAAATAGGCTTCTACTTCTACAGGAAAGCTCTTATAAACAAACTTTCCGTTTTCAGAAGATAAAAATCTCACCAATACGTTATATTTACCAGGATCGATATTTGCCAGCCGAAAAGTCTTATCACTTTTGATATTAATCCATTGGCCGTCTCCATCAGATCCAAGCTTTGCTTGAAGATATATGTTTTCAAGATCAGAATAATAAGGAATATCGATGTAAAGTTCTGCTGCTTTATACCCACACCAAAGAAAAAGTCTGTCTTTTAGATTAACCATCTTTCCTTTTATTCGTGCCCTTTCTATATAGATATCGTGAGCTTTAGGAAAATAGGGTTTAACATTCTGAGGAGTAAAAAAAACAAATCCTGTCATAGATGGAAATACAAATTGTCCGTCTTCAAGAATATGGGCGCAGGGGTTGGCACTTCCATTGAATTCATTATTCAAAAAACCATTGGCTTTGGTATATCGATAATAAGCAATCGCTCCTGTTGGGTTTTCCATATATTGAAGGAGGATATTTTTATTAATCTTAAACAAGCCATTATCTGAGGAAATCCATATATTAGAATTCTTATCTTCCAGCAAATAATGAGCATTAGCCAGAAAATCATTTTTATCAGCAGGAATTTTGACTGCTTTTTGATTTTTTATTAAATAAACTCCTCTGTTATAGGTTGTCAGCCAAATATTTCCATCTTTTGTTTTGATAATCTGCTTTACAGAAAGGTTTTTACCAATATGCCTTATTATTTTATTTTGAGAAAGAGAGAAAACTGAAATACCGGCACTTCCCCCAAAATAAAGAAGATCATGATTATATTGGAGAACAGCATTTATATTATTATCCCCAAATGGAATTACTTTATCAGCTTTTTTAGAATAGCTATGATTGAAAATATAGAAATATGTATGTTTTCCATTCATAACAGAAGCCATATATAGTCCTCCGCTTTTAAACAGTCCGTCAATTTCTTTTCCTTTAAAAGAAACAGAATCATATTTTGCAAACCCCGTATTTTTATACCTTATATGAATAGAATTGTTTTCTCTATACACAAGATTACCGGAATCATCCTGAAAAATATATCTTTTATCATACGACTGGGGAGCCTGAAATAGTCTTTCTGATGTATTATGATAGTACCTGATTCCTTCCTGAGTCAAAACAGAATTATTTTCATAAGGAATCGCTGCATAACAAACCTCATCCTGATAAGGCATCTTTTTTTCGGAAACAGAAAAATCGGATAAGCTTAGAATTTTAAGCCCATTGATGGAACTGCCAATATATAATTTGCGTGCCATCTCATCATAAAACATGGCTCCCGAAATCTCTTTATCCATCTCTTTATATTCCAGTAAATAGCTTACGTTCAATATTTCTCTCGAAAACCGGCTTCTGTATATTTTACCATGATTGATCATGAAAACTTGTTCGGTACTCTGTTGCCAATATATTTTGGTTTCAGGATCGTTATAAACTGCCGGTGCTTGGATATAAGAATATCTCCCCTTATATAATTGAAGAATCTTTTTATTTTCAGCATCAATAATAAAAAGATGTTCTCCATGTACAAACAATCGTTTCAGTCTGTTTCGAGAAAATTTAAGATCGAGCTTCGTCTTTTCTTTACTTTTTTGGTCAAGATAAACAATAGCATCATTTTCAAAGTAATAAGTACCTGTATCTACTTTAATAAAATAAGTATCTATAAAAGAAACATATCTGGCTGTGGTATTATTTTTAACAAGTTGCTTGTATATTTTATTCCTTTCAGAGCCGGAAGGCACAGGCAATTTATTAGAAGAAATAATGGTAGGTTGCCTTTGAGAAATAAGAAGCGTTTTGTTTTCAGAATTATTAAAAACAGAAATACTATCATTCTTAATACTTCCATAAAAATCTCCAAAACTCAAATTTTTAAGCTTAAAATCTTTGTATTGTACAAAGTTACTTCCATCGTAGCGTACAATCCGCCCTTCCATGGACAACCAAATGAAGCCGTATTTATCTTTTACAATATCTTTGATGCTGTTTTGAGGGAGACCATTATCCATGTTATGCCATCGGATCGTATAGCTTTGCCCGTTGCCGGATAGAAAAAACAACAGTAAAATAAAGGACAAAAGCTTCATGCGATGAGACAGGCATTATTATCATGACAAATATATTATAGAAAATTAAAATTATTGTAAACATTTATCTACATATAAGTGAATTTATTTCTACATAATTATTTATTAATATTTTATATATCATGTTAAATTTAGTATAGCCCGATATTCATTCCCTCTCATTGCTTTGACAATCAAGCACATTACTGAAAACACTAGCTCTACATCTCAGAAAATATAATGACCTCTCTCAATCCGATGAGGAGGCCATTACAATATGTTTATTAAATTTAATTAAAGAAAGGTTACAAATACTCTTTGGGAATAGCAATATTATTCTTTTTCATATATTCTAAAAGCCCTTGGTACCTGTCCTCATAACCGTCATCCGTACCACATTTGTGAGAGATGCTGCAAATATCGGAAGGTTTAATGTCTAAAATATTTGAAATTTTAGTCAGTATTTCAAGATTGATCTTCACCTTGGAATTCTCAATATCGGAATATGCTTTTTGGGAAATCCCCATTTCAAAAGCCATATACTCTTGCGTAAGATCTTTGTTCCTACGGATTTTCCTGATATTTTGTCCACATACTTTCATCTTTTTTGTTTTAGTAGTTTTCGGTATACTTTAGAAGATTATCTATTAGCCTTCAACAAAGTTAATAAATACCTTTGGCAAAACATTATACACGTTACATGATATTTATTTTCAACATAAAAAAAGACGAAAAACAAGCCTTTTTCTGAGAAAATATCACTTCGGTAAACACTATTGGAATTTATGGAGACGCAAAAATTTAATTATGACAATAATATTGTCAGAGCATTCCTCTATGCAACTATCGCATTCGGACTTGTCGGATTTCTGCTGGGGCTTACTGCCGCATTGATGCTTTTTTATCCTGAATTACCTGAATTTTTATTCGGTACAGATGACACAACTATTAAAAGTTTAGCTTCGGGTAATATTCAGGGATTGATCAATACTCAGGGAGCAATGGGCTTCGGGAGGATCAGAATGCTTCACACGAGTGCCGTTATTTTTGCCTTCGTTTGTAATTCCTTCTTTTGTGGTGCTTATTACAGCATGCAGAGACTGCTAAAAACAAGAATGTACAGTGACACTTTATCCTGGTTACATTTCTGGTCATGGCAGTTCATGATTATAAGTGTAGTGATTACTTTCTTAATGGGAATTAATACTTCTAAAGAATATGCTGAACATGAATGGCCGATTGACATCTTAATTGCTTTTTCATGGATCATCTTCGGAATCAATATGTTTGGAACGATCGCTAAAAGAAGGGTAAGGCATTTATATGTAGCCATCTGGTTCTATGTAGCTACATGGATAGCCGTAGCAATGCTTCATATCTTCAACAATCTTGAAGTTCCATTATCTTTCACAAGCTGGAAATCTTATTCTGTATATGCAGGTGTAAAAGACGCATTAGTACAATGGTGGTACGGTCACAATGCTGTGGCATTTGTATTGACCACCCCGGTATTAGGTCTTATGTATTACTTTATGCCCAAAGCGGCCCAACGACCGGTATTCTCATACAAACTATCTATTATCCACTTCTGGTCACTTATCTTCGTTTATCTTTGGGCCGGGCCGCATCACCTGCAATATACAGCATTACCGGCATGGGCACAGGCCGTAGGAACAGGTTTTTCCATCATGCTGATCGCCCCATCATGGGGAGGAATGCTGAATGGTCTCCTTACCTTAAGGGGAGCCTGGGATAAGGTAAGAGAAAATCCAATCCTTAAATTCTTTGTAGTAGCAATAACTTGTTATGGGATGGCTACTTTCGAAGGTCCTTTATTAGCAACCAAATCTTTAAATAAAATTGGTCACTATACAGACTGGGTAATTGGTCACGTACATTTAGGAGCTCTTGGATGGAATGGTTTCATGGCATTCGGGGTAATCTATTATCTGGTTCCAATCATGTGGAGAACACAACTTTGGTCTAAAAAAATGGCTAACTGGCACTTCTGGCTAGGTACTTTAGGAATTATCTTCTACGCCGTACCGATGTATATTTCGGGATTCACACAAGGTTTGATGTGGAAACAATTTAACCCGGATGGGACTCTATTGTGGAAAAACTGGCTAGACACCGTTACAGCGATTATCCCTTATTTTAAAATGAGATTTTTAGGAGGTATCCTTTATCTTTCAGGAGCCATTTTAATGGTGATCAATGTAATCAAAACGGTAAAAGCAGGGTCATTCCAAAAAGAAGTTCCGGCAGAAGCCCCTGCATTAGCTAATATTGGCACTGCAAGAAAAGAAGGTGAAGGCGTCCATTTATGGTTGGAAAGAACACCTACTCTCCTTTCTATATTGGCTTTCATTACAATAGCAATTGGTGGACTTGTGGAAATCGTTCCTACACTATCTCTTAAACAGAGTGTTCCTACGATTACTTCTGTAAAACCCTATACACCATTAGAATTGGAAGGAAGAGAATTATATGTTCGTGAAGGATGTAACTCGTGTCACTCTCAAATGATTAGACCTTTCCGTGATGAAGTACTACGATTTGAAGGTAAAAACGGGCAATATTCTAAAGCAGGGGAATTTATCTATGACAGACCTTTCTTATGGGGTTCTAAAAGAACAGGACCGGATCTTCACAGAGAAGGAGGCAGAAACCCTGATTCATGGCACTTCAAACATATGTACAATCCAAGAATCACTTCTGCAGGTTCTATCATGCCGCGTTTTCCCTGGTTGATTACCAATAAACTGGATCGTACCCAAATGGTAGATAAAATGAAGTTGATGAAAAATTCTTTTGATGTACCCTATACAAAGGCACAGATTGATTCAGCCAATCAATGGGCAGACAACCAATCGAAAGCGATTGTGGACAGAATTTATTCCGAAGCTACTGACTTAAAAGATCAGATGACAAAGGAAAAAGCGTCAAAAGGATCCGCTTATGTTCCGCTTGAGCAAAGAGAAATTGTAGCGATGATCGCCTACCTGCAAAGATTAGGAACAGATATTAAAACAACGCAGATCCAGACAGCAAGTTTAGAGTAATTATTAAAATTGTATTGTAATGAAAACGAGAACCCCCATTTCTATATATATTGCCGTAACGATAGGTTTAACAATCATGGCTTTTGAAATGTTTGCCAGTGATTCAGGATATTTTTCTTCCCCATTTTTCTGGGCATTGATCCTTATTGCCATCATTCTACTGATGATTATGAACTCTATTGGAGATATGATCGAGAATGAAAGCTTCAGCAGATTATCAGAAGAAGAAAAAAAACAATATCTGGCAGAAAAAAGTATTCCTTATTATGAAAAGTTATGGAACTCGGCCTTCAAAAAGCAATCTGTTACGGAAGAAAAAGATATTCTTATTGACCATGGTTTTGATGGGATCACAGAGCTAGACAACTCTCTTCCAAAATGGTGGATCGGTTTATTCTGGTTTGGATGTATCTTCTGTGTCGTCTATTTAACAGCATTTAGTTTTACAGATTATGCTCATCCGGAAGCAGAATATACCAAAGAAACAAAAACAATGTTGGCTTCTATTGCAGAATATGAGAAAACAGCTCCTCAAATAAACCTGGAAACTGCAAAATACAGTGCAGACAATATTTCGGAAGGCCAGGAGCTTTTCAAAACCAATTGTGTAACCTGCCACGGAGACGGAGGAAAAGGGGGCATTGGTCCAAATTTAACCGATACACACTGGATCAACATCAAAGAAAAAAGTTTATTCAAAAATGTTTTCTGGATGTTGGAAAACGGCTCTCCTAACAACCCAACCATGAGACCTTTTATCAAAGAAGGAACCATTACCGGAAAAGATGCTGAAAAAATTGCAGCATATATTTACCATATTAATCAGGAAACCTCTCCTATTACAGTCGCCCAAGGCGGTGCTGCTCCACAGGGCGAAGAGGTGAAATGGGAAAATGAAAATAATTAATCAAATTATTACTATAATAAACCATGCCAGCCCCCTTTACAACAACACTAACATTTGAATTTCATTTTTGCTAACTATCCTTTTCAACATTAAAAAATGATACAAAAGGGGGCTTTTTAAAGAACAAATTCTGCACCTTGGCTTGTCTTACTCAACTATTCACTTGACAACTACTAAACTAAAAATTCCATAATAAGGCAGCCAAGGCAGGATTTTTGCATTAGCAAAGGGTACCACAACAAAGTGAAAATAATTTAGTATTATTATCTTTGTCAGAAACCACTTCGCATTTGAAACTGAAAATCAACACAACAAAACTCTTAAGGCGTATTGTAATAACCTTTATTTCAATAATGGTTGTTCTTACCCTTTTAATCCTAAGCCTAAGACTTCCAGCGGTTCAGAACTTCATCAAGGATAAACTTATTGTCTATCTTGAGAAAAAAATAAATACTAAAGTAAGCCTTGAAAGAGTTTACATCGGATTTCCGAACAGCCTTGTTATGGAAAACCTTTATCTCAAAGGTCAGGATGTTGACACACTCCTCGCAGTCAAAAAACTGGATGTTGGTTTACATATGCTCAAACTTATCAATTCTACCGCAGATATTACTTCAGTAGATATGGAAGGTGCCCGTGCCAATGTGGTACGTAAACCGAATGGTAAGTTTAATTTTGATTATATCCTTGACGCTTTTGCAACCAACGATAAAGATGAAAGCCCTTCCAAACCTTTCATTATTTCTCTTGATAAAATTAATTTAAAAGATATCGGGGTCACGTTCAATGACCAGCAATCGAAAAATGACATTAAACTATATTTTAAATCGTTCGATACCAGAGTCAAAAAATTTGATCTCAACAAAAACGCCTATGCTGTCAACGATATTAACCTGGACGGATTACAACTAAAGCTGAAGCAGGGAATTGTAGAAGAGGTATCCAAAAAGGTTGAGAAAAAAGTAGATTCTCTCAACAAAAAGCAATCAATGGATATTGGCTTAAGAGGCATCAAATTGACGAATTTCGATATTGATTATGGTGACGAAAATACCAAAACATTTGCTAAAGTTTTATTTAAAGAATTAAGCACAAAGGTCAACAAATTGGATATTGAAAACAATTCTTATAACGTTGCCAATATATTTCTGTCCGGGGCAGATATCAATGCCAATCTTTACCTTCCGGCTCAGAATGCCAATCCTAAAAAGGTGAAGGAGCCTGAGGTTTCAAAAGCTTCAGAACAAAATAAAGCCATGAGCCTCCTTCTGGGAAAACTAGTTCTTAATGATGTAAAGGCAACGTACAACAATACTGCTATTGCTCCCACACAGCATGGAATGGATTTCAACCATATGAACTTCTCCAAAATGAATGTTGAGTTGAGAAGTTTCAAAATGGCAAACAATACTTTTGCCGGAACCGTTAATTCCGCAGAAATTAAAGAGGCAAGAGGATTAGATATTCAGAAATTCAATACTGATTTTGTATATGGAGAAAAAGAAGCTTACCTAAAGAGTCTTTATCTTCAAACTCCAAAAACATTAATTCGTGATGAGGTTATTCTAAATTACAGTTCTATTGATCAACTCAGCTCAAATCTTGGAGCAGTAAAGGTTTCCGCAAATATTAAAAACTCCAAAATCGGGTTTGCAGATATTCTCAATCTGGCTCCTACCTTAAAAAGCACCGTTCCATTCAACAAATATCCGAATGCCATTCTAAATGTGAATGCGAATGTAAAAGGAAGTGTAAACGACCTTTTGATCCAGGACCTGAAAGTTTCCGGCTTAGATCAATTAAGAGTCTCAGCAGCCGGAAGGGTTAAAAATGCAATGAATCCTGATCAATTGTATTATGATCTAAGAATTGAAGAGTTTTCATCCAATGCCCAAACGATTTTTAACCTTGTTCCAAAGAATACCATTCCTTCCAATATTTCACTTCCTTCCCATTTTAGTGTAAAAGGAAATGCAAAAGGCACAACTAAACTCGTCAATGCAGACCTTAACCTCTACTCTACTCTTGGAAATGCAGCCGTCACCGCCAATGTTGATATGCGCAGAAAAAACCATGAATTGTATGAGGTGAAAGCAAATCTACAGGGAGTACAGATTGGAAAAATCATTCAAAATAAAGATATTGGCCCTATTACCGCTCAAATTTATGCAAAAGGAGAAAGTTTTGATTTTAAAAATGCCAATGCAGATTTAAAAGGACATGTTGCCTCTGCTGTTTACAAAGGCTATCGTTATCAGAATATGAACTTAACGGGTAAAATCAACAAAGGAGCTTACCATGTTATTTTAGATTCAAAAGACCCGAATGCGAATTTACAGCTTACTGCATCAGGAGTTTACAACGAAAAAAATCCTACAGTAAAAATAAATGGCGAAGTGATCAAACTTGATGTCAACAAGCTTGGCTTCTATGAAAAACCGATGATTATTGCAGGAAAAATTGATGGAGATTTCACAAGCTTAGATCCGAACAACCTGAATGGTTATTTAAATCTGAAAGACTTTGCATTTTCGGATACGAAAGAAGTGTATCCAGTACAGGAAATCAATTTGAAAGCTTCTTCTACCCAGGACTCAACACAGGTTATTTTTAATTCTCAGATCGCTGATGTTGAATTAAAGGGGAAATATAAACTCACTCAAATCTTTGGAGCATTAACTCAAACCATCAATCAATATTATCAGTTCCAGAAACCGGATAAAAAACAGAAAATTGATGCGGGACAGCATTTTACACTTAATGCCAAAGTTAAAAATGATGATCTCATCCGAAAATTCGTTCCTGATCTTAAAGATTTTGAAACCATTACGATCACAGGAAATTATGATGCCGACACTCAAAAGATTGAGCTTGACGGACAAATTCCACGTTTACTATACGGTGAAAACTCTATTCAAAAAGGAAGTTTAAAAATTACGAATGAAAATCAGGCATTACAATATAATTTGGATGTTGCCGCTTTAAAAAGCTCAAGTATTTCTTTAAATAAAATCAATATTGGTGGAGATGTCGCCAATAATATCATCAATTATAATGTTACGACAAAAGATGATAAGGATGCTACCCAGTTCCTTATTGCAGGAAATGCAAAATCTTTGAATGACATTACAGAGATCTCTTTACATCCAAATGGACTGAAACTCAATTACACAGACTGGAATGTTGCTGAAAATAATAAAATTCAGATCAGCAGCAAAGGAATTCTGGCCGATAATTTCGTCCTTTCCAATGGAGGAAGTGAAATTTCTCTACAGTCTGAGAATCAAACACCAAACAGTCCTTTAAATATTTCGTTGAAAGATTTTAAAATTGAAACAATCACGGAACTTATTAAAAAAGATACTGTTTTAGCTAGAGGAACGATTAACGGAACAGCCCAGCTTAAAGATATTACCAAAAAGATGACGTTTACTTCCGATTTAAATGTTTCCAATCTTATTGTGTATGGAAGTCCTGTCGGAAATCTGGCAGTAAAAGTGGGTAATTCTTCACCGAATCTTTTAAATGCTGATATTGCTCTTTCCGGAAATAATAATAATGTAAAAATCCTTGGAGACTACAATACGTCTTCCAGCTCATTTGATCTGAATATGGCCATTAATCAACTTCAGATGAAAACGCTTCAGGGCTTCTCTATGAATGCCATTACCAATACCGAAGGTTATCTTTCAGGGAATTTAAAAATTACGGGTACTGCAGACAAACCAAATATTCTGGGAAAAGTCAAAATGAATGATGCAGGACTTGAGATTGCAAAAACAGGAAGTGATTTCAGAAAGCTAAATGATGAAATTGATTTCACCAGCCGTGGTATTGAATTCAATAAATTTAAGATTAATGATAAAGACGGAAATGCCCTGGTTGTAGACGGGCAGGTTCTTACACAAACCTATAGAGATTTTGCCTTTAACCTGAATGTTAATGCTAAAGATTTCAAGGTGGTGAATTCAGAAAAGTCAAATGATGCCATGATGTATGGTGTTCTAGCCATTGATGCCGGACTTCGTATCCGTGGAAATCTCGATTTGCCTAAAGTAGACGGAAGATTAAGTGTTGCGGACAATACCGACTTTACTTTTGTACTGCCTCAGTCTAATCCTTCTTTACAGGAAAGAGATGGAATTGTAGAGTTTGTTGATCAGGATCAGGTTGTTTTAAATAAAACCATCAAAACAGATTCCCTCAATGCCAAAAGCCGTATTCAAGGGATGGATGTGAATGTTAATATTGAAGTCAGTAAAGAAGCTAAATTATCTATTATTATTGATAAAGTAAACGGAGATTTTGTAAAACTTCAGGGAGAAGCCGAGCTAACGGGAGGTATTGATCCTTCGGGAAAAATGACATTAGTGGGGGTTTATCAGGTTGAAAAAGGAAGCTATGATCTTTCTGTAAGCTTACTGAAGCGTAAGTTTGATATTCAGAAAGGAAGTACCATTACCTGGACCGGAGAACCTACTACGGCTCAAATGGATATTACTGCCGTGTATAAGACAGAAGCGGCTCCTATTGACCTTTTAGAGCAGCAAATGACCGGCAAAACTGCCTCTCAGATGAATCAGTATAAACAAAGAATACCTTTCAATACTTTATTAAAAATGAAAGGGGAACTTCTGAAGCCACAACTCTCTTTTGATATTACTACAGATGAAAAAAACAGTTCAGTTGCTTCAACTATAACTGACGATGTTACGGCAAAACTGGCACAGCTTAGAACCCAGGAATCTGAAATGAACAAACAGGTTTTTGCATTACTTCTTCTAAACCGTTTTATTGGAGAAAATCCTTTTGAAAGCAGTGCGGGGATGTCTGCAGAAACCATGGCCAGACAGAGTGTGAGTAAAATACTCTCTCAACAGCTGAATAATCTTGCGGCGGGGCTCATCAAAGGCGTTGACCTTAATTTTGGCCTTGATTCTTCGGACGATTATTCAACCGGGCAAAAAAACACCAGAACAGATCTTAATGTCGATATCAGCAAAAAACTACTGAATGACCGATTAAAAGTGACTGTAGGAAGTAATTTCGGATTGGAAGGACAAGCCCGTCAAAATGAAAACATGACCAATATTGCAGGGAATGTTTCTGTGGATTATAGCCTTTCGAAAGATGGGAGATATATGCTTCGCGCCTATCGTAAAGATGAATATCAGGTTGCTCTTCAGGGGCAGATTATAGAAACAGGAGTTGGTTTTATCATTACCCTGGACTATGACAAATTCCGTGATATCTTCCAAAAATCTAAAGACAAGAAAACTAAAAAGAATCAAAACAATCAAGTGGTAGAATTTAAATAATGAGTAATACATTCCATACATATTGTAAATATCTGTTTGTTTCCGGCCTGGCATCCACGGTGATTTCCTGCAGCAATACAAGATTTTTGAAAGAAGGTCAGATGCTGTACACCGGTGCCGAAGTAAAGATCGAAAACGATACGATTTCAAAAAAGGAAAAAAAAGATCTCCAATCTGCTTTGGAGGCTAATCTTACCCCAAAACCCAATTCTACGTTTTTAGGAATGCGTCCTAAGCTGTATTTCTATAATATCGCAAAAGAACCTAAAAAAGATAAAGGCTTTAATTATTGGCTTAAGTATAAAATGGGTGAAAAACCTGTATTACTAGGTGATGTAGACCGTGAGTTTAATAAAAACATTATTGAAAATTACTCTGAAAATAAAGGGTATTTTAATGCAAAAGCAACCTATGATACGGTTTCAAAAAATAAGAAAGCGCAAGTGATCTACACCTTAAGGCCGGGTGCCCGGTATTTGATTGACGGGGTAAAATTTCAGAAAGACTCTACATTAGTTAACCAGGAAATTCAAAATTTAGCTGGTAAAACACTTCTTAAAAACGGAAAACCTTTTGATCTTGATGTCATTAAGTCTGAGCGGGAGAGAATAGACAACAGATTAAAAGAAAGAGGTTTTTATTATTTCCATCCGGATAATATTATTGTACAGGCAGACAGTACGGTAAGCAAAAATCATAAAGTGGAACTTAATGTAAAACTTAAAGAGGACACTCCGGATCTCGCAACTCAACAATTCAGTATTGATAAAGTTGTTGTATTTCCCAATTACAATATTCAGGATGTAAGAGACGGAAAATATAAGATCCCTATGAACAGTGATTCTCTCAGCAAATATGCTTTTGACGATATCTATGTCATTGATCCGCAACACAAATTTAAACCGAAAATTTTTGACAGAGCACTATATTTTAAAAAAGGAGATCTCTATAACCGCTCTAATCACAACCTAACCTTAAACCGACTTATCAGTCTTGGTGTTTTCAAATTTGTTAAGAATGAATTTGTAACATCAGATTCTTTAAATCATAAATTTGATGCTTACTATTTATTGACTCCAAGAGAGGTACAGTCATTACGCCTGGAGGCATTGGGAAGAACAAACTCTGCCAATTATGCGGGTAGTGAGCTGAACCTAAACTGGACTCATCGAAACTTCCTCCGTGGAGCAGAACAATTTAAAGCTTCGATATATGGAGCTTATGATTTTCAGATGGGAGGCCCTAGCAATGCCAATAATATTTTTAGAGCGGGTGCAAATGTACAGTTGTCGATGCCGAGAATTGTAGCTCCTTTCCGTTTTCATTCTTCAAGTGCTTTTGTACCACGAACCAATATTACGTTGGGATATGAATTTCAAAATAGAACACAATATTATACGCTCAATAATTTTACCGGATCATTTGGCTATGTATGGAAAGAAAATGCAAGGAAAGAACATGACTTGAAAGTTATCGATATTACTCTAGTTTCTCCTGCGAATGTTACAGATGCATATAAAACATTATCAGAAAATAATGATGCAATGAAAAGAGTGGTTGCCAAGCAGCTTATTTTTGGTCCTACTTACTCATATACCTACACCAACACCATGCTTCCCCAAACGAATACTTTCTATTATAAAGGGACGCTTGATCTTGCAGGAAATATTACAGGGTTAATTACAGGAGCTAATGCAAGAAAAGATAAAGAAAAAGAAATCTTTGGAATTCCTTTCAGCCAGTATGCAAAAATTGAAAATGATTTCAGGTTCTATCATAAATTTACCGAAAAATCTTCTTTAGCTACACGATTTATTGGAGGAATCGCTTATCCCTACGGAAATTCTGAATTCATCCCTTTCTCTAAGCAGTTTTTCTCAGGAGGTAGTAACAGTATCAGAGCTTTCCGAGCGAGAACATTAGGTCCCGGAAGTTTTGATCCAAGAACATTGGAACAGGGGGCATATTTTGACCAATCCGGGGATATAAAACTGGAACTGAATGCTGAATATCGTGCTAATCTTTATAAATTTTTAAATGCTGCTGTTTTTGTGGATGCCGGAAATATCTGGCTAATCAATAATGATCCAAGCAGACCCGGAGGAAAATTTTCAAAAGATTTTTTAAATGAAATTGCTGTAGGCGCCGGAGTTGGCCTGAGACTTGATTTTTCTATCCTGATTTTAAGACTTGACTTAGCTATGCCATTAAGAGTTCCTTATTATGAAAAAGGGGACAGATGGACTTTCGATAAAATTAATTTCGGAGATCCAAGCTGGAGAAAAGATAATCTTATTTTAAATATTGCCATCGGATATCCTTTTTAATATGATCAAAAACATAAAATTTTTCTGGGAAGTCTTACAAGACACATTTACAGAATGGAACAGTTCTTCCGCATCCAAAGATTCGGCAAGCCTTGCCTATTATGCTATTTTTTCAATCCCGGGATTATTGATCATCATTATATGGGTCCTTGGAAATTTTTTTGGGGAGGAAGCTATCCGCGGGCAGATCAGTAGCCAAATCAGCGGAATTATGGGACCGGATGTTGCGAAAAGTATTGAAGGCATGTTGGCAGGAGCCCTTATTGATAAAAAAAATATTTTCATGAAAGCTGTCGGAGTAGGAGCATTAGTATTTGGTTCTACTACGCTCTTCTTTCAACTTCAGCATTCATTGAATGCACTTTGGGATGTAGAGTCTGCCCCAAAGAAAGCTTTATTGAAGTTTTTATTAGACAGAGCCAACTCACTGGGCATGATCCTTATCCTCGGTTTTTTACTGATGATTACAATGGTATTATCTTCTCTGATCAGTGTTTTTAATAAAATCATTAC
This sequence comes from uncultured Chryseobacterium sp., assembly GCA_963518055.1. Classification (GTDB taxonomy): domain Bacteria; phylum Bacteroidota; class Bacteroidia; order Flavobacteriales; family Weeksellaceae; genus Chryseobacterium. Next base: position 394,740 of record CAUQIC010000001.1, on the reverse strand, counting down.
CCAATATTTTGGCTTTGAAACTTATATGCTGGTAGAACTTGTCAACTTTTCAATAGGATTTGGGCTTGTCATGCTTCTATTTGCCTTAATGTTTAAAGTTCTTCCTGACGTTCAAATCACCTGGAAGTCAGTTTGGAGAGGCGCTTTTCTTACGACAGTATTATTTACATTAGGAAAGTTCTTATTAAGCCTATATTTCAGCCAGATGAAACCTACTTCCACTTTCGGAGCTGCAGGAACCGTTATTCTTATTATGATGTGGATCAACTATTCGTGCATGCTGATATTTTTTGGTGCCAAGTTTACGAAGGTCTATACCTATAAAAAAGGATATCCCGTGATTCTGTCCAAACATGCAAGATGGAGTCCTGCCAAGCTGTATGCAGACAGCCTTAAACAGATCCAGATAAAAAAATGATCATTTCTTTGTAAGGTTTTGGATTTATGAGATGAAATACAGACAGTAAGTATTCTCTCTTTTATAATCCTAAAACACCAAACACCTCCCTTCCAAAGAGTTTATGAATATATGAATACAAAAAAACTCCCGAATTCTCAGGAGTTTCTTATTTTTTACATTCTGTTTACCGTTCCGATTCCCAGAAGTTCCAGAGACTTTCTGATCGTCTTGGCTGTAAGATCCGAAACATTCAAACGGAATTGTTTTACATTTTCATCATCCTGATTCAGGATTGGATTATTCTGGTAGAAAGAATTATATGCTTTCACAAGATCATATACATAGTTGGCAACCAAAGCCGGACTTAACGTTTCTGCTGACTTAGCTACAATAGTTTTAAAATTAGCTAGCTGCATAATCAATTCTTTTTCAGATTGATTTAAAACAACATCTGCAGTTTCTTTTTGTACATAGTCTGCTTTTGTCAGTAACGACTGGATACGCGCAAACGTATATTGAATAAATGGCCCTGTATTTCCATTAAAATCGATACTTTCAGCAGGGTTGAAAAGCATTTTCTTCTTAGGATCTACCTTTAACATAAAATACTTCAACGCTCCTAATCCTACGGTCTCATAAGAAGCTTCTTTATCTTCTTCAGACAGTGTTTCCAGCTTGCCCAGCTCTTGTGCTTTCGATTTTGCTGTAGCATACATTTCCTGCATCAAGTCATCTGCATCCACTACAGTACCTTCACGGGATTTCATTTTTCCTTCAGGAAGCTCTACCATTCCATAAGACAAATGGTACAACTGATCTGCCCACTCATACCCTAGCTTTTTCAAGATCTTAAATAAAACCTGGAAATGGTAATCCTGTTCGTTTCCTACCGTATAAATCAGCTTCTGAATATTATTTTGTTTAAAACGTTCAACCGCTGTTCCCAAATCCTGAGTCATATATACTGAAGTACCGTCTGAACGTAATAATAATTTTTGGTCAAGTCCCTCATCGGTAAGATCGCACCAAACAGAACCATCTTCTTTCTGGTACAGAACTCCTTTATCCAAACCTGCCTGAATAAGATCTTTTCCTAAAATATAGGTATTGCTTTCGTATTGAACCTGGTCAAAGTCCACCCCTAGTCTCTTATAGGTTTCATTGAACCCTTTGTATACCCAGGAGTTCATTTCAGCCCAAAGCGTTCTCACTTTATCGTCTCCGTTTTCCCAGTCCACAAGCATTTTCTGAGCTTCCTTAATTATCGGAGCATCTTTTTTAGCCTGTTCCTCTGTTGCCCCCTGTTCTACAAGATCGGCAATTTCTTTTTTATAGTTTTTATCAAATTCTACATAATAGTTTCCGACAAATTTATCACCTTTGGTATTTGTCGTTTCCGGAGTTTCTCCATTCCCGAATTTTTCCCAGGCCAACATCGATTTACAGATATGAATACCTCTATCATTGATAATCTGTGTTTTGATCACATCATACCCAGCTTCTTTTAAAATTTGTGCTACAGAAAATCCTAATAAATTATTTCTGATATGTCCTAAGTGTAAAGGTTTGTTGGTGTTGGGTGAAGAATATTCTACCATTACCGTAGCATTCTTCTTTTCGATGGTTGTAAAATCTTTACTTACCGATCTGAAATTATCTACAAATAATTGATTCTTAACTTTTACATTAAGAAATCCTTTTACTACATTAAAACTTTCAAACATTTCTGTTTGTGTTGTTAAAGCCTCACCCAGCTCTACCCCAATGCTTTCAGGATTTTTTTTCAATTGTTTTACCAAGGGAAAAGTAACAATGGTAAAGTCACCCTCAAATTCGGTTTTATTTTCCTGAACTTCCAGTTTGATCTCTTTTAACTGATATACATTTAAAATAACCTCTGAAAGCTTTTCTTCTATAATATCTTTAATATTCATGTTCTTACATTCAATTTTAATGGTCAGAGATAGATTATTTTTTAAGAAATACCCTATTTCAGAATTTTGAAGTACAAATATACGGAAATAAAAAAACCGCCCGAAGGCGGCATAATATGAATGTTGTTAAATGTGTGTTAGTTTTTATCCCAGAAAAGCTTGGTTGTTGCTTTGTCACCCCCAATTTTATCACCGGCAGCTTTAACATTAGCTCCATTCAATACATATTCCTGGTCAGAATAAGGCATTCTGTAAGGTACAGAGGATAAGTTTGATTTTGGAGGGTTTACAAGAATTGGATAATCCAAACGTCTTGTAAAGTTCCAGCTTGCAAATCCTTTGTTAAACATAGCGATCCATGCTTGTGTACCGATAGACTGTTTCCAGTTGGCCACATTAAATGGATTAGCCGCTAAATAGGTTGCTGTATTGGCAGTACTTACTCCATTTTCTCTCATAGATTCTGTCACTGCTGCTGCGTAAAGATCAACTGCAGTACCTCCTGCTGCATATCCTCTTGCAGCCGCTTCGGCTTTTAAGAATGCAACTTCTGCATAACTTAATAAATTGGAAGCTGTGGTAGCACTTCTAAAATAAGAACTTAATTGAGAGAAATTCGTATAAGGATCATTTAATTCTCCAAAAACCCCTCCTTTGTAAACTCCACCTACTTTGGTGAACCAGACGTCCATTCTCGGATCTGAAAGAGAACCCATTGTCTTAATGGTTAACTCACTAGGTACAAAGTCATTTCTATTAGATGCCACTAAGTTATCAAATACAGGATTGGAGAAAGTACCTCCATCATATTTAAATTTGTAAGCGTCATCATCAGAAGAAATAACACCACTTGCAATAGCAGATTCAATGGTAGTTTTAGCTAATGCCGGATCGACGTCTGCCAAGTTCATTCCTAATCTCAGTTTAATAGAGTTAGCGAATTTCTTCCATCTTGTCATATTACCTCCATACACTAAATCACCATAACCGATAGCTGCAGGTTTGATGGTTGCAGTAACCGCATCGATTCTTCTGATCAGATCAAGATAAATGGTTTTAGCATCATCATATTTAGGAGTTAAAATTTCATCAGGTTTGAAAGCATCTGAATAAGGAACATCCCCGTAGGTATCCACAATATTTTCCCAGATAAAAATTTCTTCAATTTCTAAGGTGGCTAACTTATTAGCACGAATATCATCCGTCTCTACTTCATTTTTCAGATTGGTTTTTGCCTGTCTCAGGTTATTGATACTGTACACATACATTCTGTTAAAATGATTACGGGGCTGGTTACGGGTTACCAGGTTATATTGAGTTTCATCCGGATATTGAGTTTCCGCCCATTGTTGTGTGAAAAATCTATAATTATTAAAATTCACACTAGGGTTATCCATGTAATATGATGACTGGTATAGAGCTGTAGCTAATAAATTATCCGACGGCAACACTGAAGGATGTTTAGGATCGTCATTAAGAGAAGTTAAATCACTTTGACATGAACTTAAAGCCAACCCAATACATGCAGACACCAAACTTATTTTTATAATATTTTTCATTTTTAAAGTAATTTAGAATTTAAATGTGACATTGATCCCAAGATCTCTTGTTGTTGGCATTGAACCAATTGACCATCCATAAGAGTTTACTCCGCCACCGACCATAGCTTCAGGATCTGCATATGGAAGATTTTTATGAATAATCCATAGGTTTCTACCTACAATAGAGATTTTAGCATCGTAGATTTTAGTCCCTGCCAATAATGATTTTGGAAGGGTATACCCTATACTTGCCTCTCTTAGCTTAATGAATGAACCATCATAAACAAATGCACTTGAAGGTTGTGTTTTATATCCTACTGCACCACTATTATCAACCGGTGATAATCCGATATTGTTTGGAGTACCATCAGGAAGAACACCAGACAAAATAATTGGTTTATCTCTGTAATCTCCAATAGCAGTTTCTTTATAAAGACCTGAAGATAGTCCGTAATACATATCTGTTGAGAAGACATCTCCTCCTTTACGCATATCAATCAAGAAGCTTAGAGAGAATCCTTTATAGCTGAAGCTGTTTCTAATCCCTCCAATCCAATCAGGAGTCGTATTTCCAATCACCTGGTTAGGATTTTGTAAATATTTTCCTGTGTTTGGATCTATCACTTTTTGTCCGTTCAAGTACGTATAATCAGATCCAATTAATGTCCCCCAAGCTTCACCTACTCTGGCATTTAAAGAAACGCCTCCCTGGAAACTATTCAATAGATAATTATTAATTCCTGGATATAGTTCTACCACTTTATTTTGGTTTTTAGACCAGTTAGCATCAATATTCCAAGTGAAGTCTTTTGTCTTTATAGGTACTAACCCTAGCTGTACTTCAACCCCACTGTTATCAATTCTTCCTGCATTGAATATTTTACCTGTATATCCAATAGCTGCAGAAGTAGGTAGAGGTGCTAGAATTTGAGGAGTTGTTCTCGTTTTGTAATAAGCAACATCAAGCGTGATTCTATCTCTTAAGAAATGGGCTTCAGTTCCGATTTCAAATTCATTAGCTTTTTGAGGTTGTAACCCTGGATAAGGCTGATTTAAGATAGAGTTATAAATTCCTTGATTGTATAAAATTCCTGCAGATCTATAATTATTAGATAATAGATAAGATGAAGCAGATCCTCCAACCTGAGCATAATTCGCTCTGATTTTCCAGAAATTCATCCATCTTTTAGTATCTAGAATTTCAGACATAATTAAGGATCCTGTTATTGAAGGATAATTAAAAACATTATTACCTTTTAGCAGCGTCGAGGTCTCTTCTATTCTGAATGTTGCGTCTAAATAGAACTTTTTATAGAAATCGAATGAAGCTGTTGCATACCATGAGTTTGTTTGTATTGTATATTCAGTTTCATCCGGTGCTAGTGGAGCTTTTCTAGAGTTAGACAAAGCGTAGATTCCAGGTACTATTAATCCTCCCTCGGTTGAAGCATAGATTGAATTATAATAATTTCTACGTATGTTTCCTCCTACAACTCCTGAAAGGTTAATATTATCCGTAATGTCGAATTTATAATTCACCATTAAATCATAGTTGGTTTCTGTCTGTAGAATATCACGTCTTCCATACCCTGAACCAATAGAGTTATTTGATTGTCCAAAAGCCTGAGGCAGAGAGCCCACAGCTAATCTAGTTTCAGCTGTAAGGTTCGATCTATCATAAGAAACTTTTCCAGTAACAGAGATATTATCCAACAAATCATATGTTACCTGACCATAAGTAAAGCTTCTGTATCTTTTATCTGAAGAATAATTTTGATAAGCCTGGAAATAAGGGTTGTTCCAATATGCTGGAGCTCCATTTGCTGCAGACTTTCTGCTCCAGGTTACGTTACCATAGTTATTGGATGCATTGGCAACGTGTGGATCTACATTTGCAAAATATAAATTTTGAAGATCATTAACATCAACATTGGTTTGCCACCATTGTCTAAAACCGGTAGCGACATTATTTGAATACCCTGTGATACTTCTCCCTTTTGTATCCTGCAAGGTCATAGTAGAATAAAAAGAAGAATGCAATTTAGGAGTCAAGTCATAATTAATCTTTAATGAGAAATTATTTTTATTGAGATGAGAGTTAGGCATTAGCCCATCAGACATCATATTTTCATAAGTAAAACTAATGTTTTTACCTTTCTGTCCTTTTTCTAAGGTTACGCTATTGATATATGAAGCTGGGTTTTCAAAAAAATTAATTGGCCCATTTTTAGCAGCTACCCAAGGAGTTGCTTTTTGATAATTAGGAGATAATGGATTGAAGGAATCCCATTGATATACCATCAAATTAGGGTCAAACTTAGGTCCCCATGATGCGTCTGCAGAAAAGTTTGCATAATTTAATCCGTCAGGTGCCTGAGTTCCAAACTTTTGAGAATATCCAGCCCCATATCTTGTCTGGTATTCCGGAAAAGTGGATTTATCAATAAATCCAACCTGTATAGCTGAAGAGAAAGTTACTCCCCAAGATCCATCATCTTTTCCTTTTCCATTTTTAGTAGTGATGACAATAACCCCATTCAGTCCTCTTTCACCATATAGTGCGGATGCCGCGGCCCCTTTTAAAACGTTGATTGATTCAATATCTTCCTGATTGATATCAGACAATGCATTACCATAGTCAATTGAATTGGCCTGTATACTATTGTTATTAACAGGTGATCCGTCAATCACAATCAGTGGGTTACCACCTGCTAGTGATTTCACCCCTCTGATTACCAAATTGGAAGACCCTCCAAAATTGTTATTGGTTGTAACATTAAGACCGGCTACTTTACCTGATAATTGCGCAGCAATATTTCCTGTATTGGTTGTTCCATCGGAAAGAGCTCCTGCTTTGATTTCCTGGGAAGCATACCCCAAAGATTTTTTCTCTCTCTTGATCCCAAGTGCAGTTACTACTACCCCTTCGATTTCTTTTGTTTTAAGAGTATCTTTCTTTTCCTGAGCATGAGCAACAGCAATAGAGGAAGATAATACCAAAACAAGAAGACCTGTTGTTAGTTTCTTCATATCTAAATCTAAATTAATTTTGTACGTCACAAATTTGTAAAACTTTCTTAATAACACAAAGAAAAATTAAAAAAAATTAACATTTGTTTAAAAATCAAGAAATAAAACAGATTAAAAATTATTAAATTAAGTTAAAATCTGAATTTTTAACAAAAACGTCACAAATAAATATTATTTTTTTTTAAGAAACAATAACAATCTATAAAATCGATTCTATCTATAATAAAATCAAAGAAAACAATCCATACTAACCTATATATCAGTTAAATACAATAAATAAATATAAAAAAATTCAATTACCCATTTATTTTATTATGCATAACATATTAATTTTATTAATCTACAAATTCTCTTAAAAAAACCTTTAAACATAAAAAACCGCCCGAAGGCGGTTTAATATGAATGTTAAATAAATGTCAAATATTAATTAACGTCCCAGAAAATTTTCGTCGTTAATTTATCTCCTCCAATAGCAGCACTTGCAGCAGCACTATTCGTACCGTTTGTAGTAGCTTCAGCAGGTGGATATTGTAGTCTTACAGGAACTTTACCTCCTGCGTTTGGAATTGCAGTAGCCGGAGCCACTAACTGTGGATAATCAAGTCTTCTATAAAAATTCCAAGAAGTTACGGCTTGATTATACATGGCTACCCAGGCTTGTTCTCCTATTGATTTCTTCCAGTTTGAAGCATCATAAGGATGAGCAGCAATATATGCAGCTGCGTCCGCTGTTTTCCCCCAATCAGTAAAAGAAGAAGTAACTGCCGTTGTATATAAAGCACTAGGACTTCCTCCGACTCCCCATCTGGCAGCAGCTTCAGTTAAGTAAAAAGCTACTTCTGTATAACTTAAAAGAATACCCGGTGTCGTAGCATCTCTAGTGAATGTACCAGGTTTTGAAAAACTGGCAAAAGCCCCTGGAGACCCAATCACCTGTCCTATATACTGACCGTTGATAGGGCCTCTATAGTATACACTTATTCTTGAGTCACCTGTATTCTTCATATAGTCAACTAATGTTTTCCCAGCAATAAAATCATTTCTAGAAGTAACCTCTTGGTAAACAGGGTTTTCATTAGGTGAAGAATCTAAATATTGGAATTTACAATCATCGCCTGACGCAGTCATTACACCTCCAGAAATCGCCTGATTAACAGTAGACTGAGCAAGAGCAGGATTAACATCAGCCAAAGTTATCCCTAATTTAAGTAATAGTGAATTAGCAAATTTCTCCCATTTCCCTATATCTCCTTTATAAAAAATATCTCCACTCCCAAAGGCATCAGAACCTCCAGACAAATTACTTATATCTGCATTTAGCCTACTTATAAGTGAAGCATAAATATCGGAAGCTTTGTCGTATTTAGGCAATGGGTATTTATCAATATCTAAAGCTTGGCTATAAGGAACATCCCCATAAGTATCAACCAAAACTTGATAAGTATAAACTTGCATAATATCAATAACCGCTAATTGATTCTGCTTTACCCCAGGCCACGTTGAAGCTTCCTGTAAGGTAGGAGTATACTCATTTATAATTCTTTTTGCCTGATCCAAATTCTTCAGCACATTTACATAATTATCAATCCAAACGTTATTAGAAACATTCCTATTAGTAAAGTCATAATTACTTTCATTTACATAAATTGTTTCTTGCCAGTATTGCATCGTTAGCCTAAAGTTATTTTCATTAACACTAGGGGTAGTCATATAATCACTTAATTCTTTTTGAGCATAAGTAATTAAAGCTTCAGGATTAGTATTATACGTAGCATGCGGGTCTGTGTTTACATCATCAGCTGTTTGACATCCAATGAACAACATCGTGACTAAAGATGTTAATATATATTTTTTCATGTCTTCTTAAAAATTAATTTTCACATTAAACGAGATATTCCTTGTCGTTGGCAGCGGGCCGGATTGATACCCCTGTATATTCCCTGCTGACAAACCTGCTTCAGGATCTGAATAAGGTAGATTCTTATGTATGATCCATAAGTTGTTTCCAATTAAACTCATAGACATTCCTTGTATAAATTTGGAATTAAATATGTTTTTATTGAATCTATACGTTATTGCAACTTCTCTCAGTTTCACAAAACTAGCATCATAAATATAGGCTGCTCCCGGAAGATCCGTCTGTAAAACTTGGCTTGATTGAGACTTATCCAATCTAATTGTATTCGGAATATATTGTCCCGGATTATTAGGATCAGCCATTACTCCCGGTTGAATTATTCCTCCTCCGTTAGCTAAGGTATTTCTTATTGGATTCCCTAGATCATTGAACCCTACTGAGTCAGGGTAAAGCCCCGTTCCATACCCATAAGATTGGTCTAATGAATATATTTTTCCACCTTGTCTCCAATCAATTAAGAAACTTAATGACAGGTTTTTGTAATTTATTGTGTTATTCAACCCGGCACTCCATCTAGCCTGGAAACTTCCCTGATCATAAACCGCCTTATCTGTTACCAAATAAGCCCCATTTGGGCCAACAATCTTTTGTCCGTTTGAGTCATACACAAAATCAGAGGTCCAGATTGTCCCATAGTCGCCATTTAAAGGAGCATTAATACTTGCTCCTCCTTGAAGCCTACCGATTGAAATATTTTCAATACCCGGGCTTAATGCCGTAACTTTAGTCCAAGGGTTAGACCAGTTTAAGTTAAGATCCCATGAAAAATCTGTAGTTTTAATAGGAGTGACATTAACAGCCACCTCAAATCCTTTTGTTGTAAGCTCACCTGCATTCTGATTTCTAGCACTAGCACCCGTACTATATGATACCGGAAGTGCAATAATCTGATCGAATGCTTTATTTTGGAACCAAGATATATCAAAACCAAAACGATTATTAAACATTTTAGTTTCAATACCTACTTCTATATTTTTAAGCCCTTGAGACCTAAGATCAAAATTTCTAAGCGTTGCATTATAAGCATACACAGGTACATCACCGTATGAAGGTTGTGAAAAATACCTGTTCTTCAATAGATCCGCTGTAGTATCTGAACCTACCTGAGAATATCCACCACGTACCTTACCAAAATTCAACCAATCAGCCTTAACTAAATTGGAAAACACGATACTTCCTGATACCGAAGGATACCAGTAAACAGCATTAACATTAGGCAATGCTGTAGATTGATCTCTCCTAATAGTACCTTCCAGATAATAAGTATTAGCATATCCTAATGAAACCTGAGCAAAAACACCATAAACGTATTTTGAAACATCAGAAATCAATGGTCTTACCGGATTAGATTTTGAGTTTGCTATTGTGTAGATTCCCGGAGTATACAAACCTCCGGACGTTGATTGCTGATTCGAAAAAGCTTTTTGAACATTAACATTCCCTCCCAATAAAGCTGTAACATTAAAATCTTCAGTTACATTCTTTTTGTAAGTAGCGATAAGGTCATAGTTTGTCTCATTAAATTTATAATTACTTAGAGCATACCCTGAAGGCTGTACAACCGTATTCAATCCAAAAGTATTCCCAATATAAGAACCAACAGCCTTTCTATCTTCAGTCATCATAGTATATCCGTCAGTACCCATCCTTAACAATAAGTTAAAATCTTTGGTCACATCATAGTTTAAACTGAAATTTCCTGCAAATCTATCTCTTGAATCATTTTGATAGTTTTCATACCTTTGAAAATAAGGGTTATCCCAAAATGCCGGTGTTAGATCATCAGTCGCATTTATATTCCATGTATAATTCTTCTTAAAAGTACTATACAGATATTGCAAATCTTTAATATCAACGTTAGTTGGCCACCACTGTCTAAAATTGGTCATAATATTATCATTATAACCCGTACTATTTCTACCTTTTGTTTTTTGAGTAACATAATTAGCGTAGAAATTTGCCGTCAATTTATCTGTCAATTTATAAGAAGCACTACCGCTAAAATTGTTCTTCATCAAGCTACTATTCGGCATGATATCAGAAGCATCCGTATTTGAATAACTCAAACGATACGTAGCCTTATCATCTCCTCCACTAAGAGCTATATTATTTACATATGTTGCGCCTACATTAAAAAACTTAATCGGCCCATTTTTTGCCATTTGCCAAGGAGTCCTTTGCCCCTCTGTTGGCGAACCAGGAATAAAAGCACCATATTGCCAAACCAAAGATCCATCATAAGGAGATCCATATGATGCATCATTTCCGAAATCAACAATTGGACTACCATCTAAAGTACCTGCAAAACTAGTACCTCTATATCCCTGTCCATACTGTGACTGATATTTTGGAAAAGTTGATCTATCTACAGAAGACATCGTGACAGAACTTGAAAACTCGAGCCCAATTCCTTCTTTATTCTTCTTACCTTTTTTAGTGGTAATTAAAATAACACCATTTTGAGCTCTGGAACCATACAATGCAGTTGCTGCCGCCCCCTTAAGAACGTTAACAGTCTCTATATCGTTAGGGTTTATATCAGAAATTGCACTACCATAATCATACCCACCTCCACCAGTAGTTTGAGCAGTTGTGTTAATATTATTATTTAGGATAGGAATTCCATCTACAACGAATAAAGCCTGATTATTTCCTAATAAAGATTTAAAACCCCTCATTACCACATTGACCGAACCCCCAAAGTTGGTACTCTGTTTAATTTCCAGACCGGCAACTTTACCGGAAAGGTTATTCAAAAAGTTTGTTGTTGGATTTTTGTTAACCGCATCCCCTTTTACTTCCTGGGTAGCATAACCAAGAGATCTTTTCTCTCTTTTGATCCCGAGTGCAGTTACTACAACTCCCTCGAGTTCTTTTGTCTTCATTGTATCGTTCTTTTTTTCTTGGGCATTTACAATTGCCACTGAAGAAGTCAACATTATAATAAGAAGACTGGTTGTTAGTTTCTTCATATCAAATTAATTTTGTATTCGTACAAATTTGTAAAACTTTCTTAAAATCACAAAACAAATTCTTAAAAAAATATTAATATTTCAATATTAAATAATAAAAAGATATAAAAAATCATTAAATAAAGTTAAAACAAATATATTTAACAAAAACAATTAAAATTAATCGATATTTTATTTATAAAATATCAACAAGATCAATCAAGTGTTTAAATTCAAGAAAAAAAGACTATAACACAATGACTACAAGATATTTAAACACAAAATATCACAATCGAAAATCACAATTAATAAAATACAATAGTCCATATATATTTTTTTTTCATCACCAAATAGAGAAAAAAAAGGGAGGAAACAGAAAAAAAAGAAGGACAACTATAAAAAAATCCAAAAGACCTCAATACCCTAAAAAAATAAGGAAATTCACAAATAAATCTTAACAAAAATTGATTTTTTGATAAGAAAAAAGCAAACGAAAAAAAAGCTTATACGGGCAAAAAATATTAGTATTTAACGTCTCAATTTATCGCTCATATTCATTTTTATTAGGCCTGATAAATGGTTTAAAACAAATAAATAATCAATTTGTTTTTTATAATTTTACAGTCTTATTCTCAAATACAAACATGGAATTATTACAAAAGTGGACAGACAGCTATATTGAAGCAGGGTGCGATGAAGTAGGAAGAGGCTGCTTATGTGGGCCGGTAGTGGCAGCAGCTGTTATTTTAGATGATAATTTTAAACAAAGTCTGGTCAATGATTCAAAAAAATTAACATTTAAGACCCGAATGGAACTGGATAGCTATATTAAAGACAATGTTAAGAATTATGCTATTGCAGAACTCCCCCCTTCATTCATTGATGAACACAATATTCTTAATGCAAGTATTCATGCAATGCATCGTGCGTTGGATCAATTAACGATTACCCCCGAACTTATCCTCGTAGATGGTAATAAATTCCATCCTTATAATTTTATTCCCCATCAATGCATTATTAAAGGAGATTCCAAAGTACTGTCTATTGCGGCCGCATCTATCCTTGCCAAGAACTACAGAGACAAACTTATGATTGAGCTGCACGAAGAATTTCCGGAATATGGCTGGGATACTAATTTTGGCTATGCTACCAAAAAGCATCAGGAAGCTCTCATAAAATACGGTCCTACCATACATCACAGACAATCATTCAGACTGAAATACGATTAAGCATAACAATTGTAAAAATATTCTTTACAAATTTTCCAATCTAAAACTCATCCGCATTAAAATAAAAGAGAAGCAATAAAAATTGCTTCTCTTTTATTTTAAGGTATAATAGGAAATTATTTCTTTCTATTTTTTACTTGCTCCTGAGTCTTTTGTTGCTCCTGAGCTTTTTCCATCATCTCTCTCATTCTCTTCTGGAACTTACCTTCCGTTTTTGGCTTTTCTTTATTAGCCTGTATCTGAGCATGAATCTTCTTTTCATCTAAAATCCAATATTTAATAACTAGGATAATAAGGATGTTAATTGCATTCGATACAAAGTAATACCATGAAAGACCAGATGCTGAAGTATTCAGGAAGAACAGGAATGTAATCGGGAAGATATACATCAATACCTTCATATTTGGCATTCCTTCTTGCTGCGGTTGCTGCATATTTCCTGAAGTCATTACTGTATAGATTAAAATAACTACTGTACATGCCAATGCAAAAATACTTAAGTGATCTCCTAAGAAAGGAATTTTAAATGGCAACCTAATAATATCATCATAAGCTGTAAGATCTTTTGCAAACCAGAACCCTTTTCCTCTTAAATCAATAAAGTTCGGGAAGAAACGGAATAATGCATAGAAAATTGGAATCTGAACCAATGCCGGCAAACATCCCGCCATCTGATTTACTCCCGCCTTACGATACACTTCCATGGTAGCCTGCTGCTTTTTCATCGGATCAGCATCTTTAAACTTCGCATTTACCTCATCAATTTCCGGACGAATCACTTTCATCATCGCACTTAGCTTATGCTGCTTGTACATGATTGGCGATAAGATCAACTTCACGATAATCGTCAGTAAGAAAATAGCCCATCCGGCAGTTAATCCCCAAGATGCAATAAAATTATACATCGGGATAAAGAATCCACGGTTCATCCACCCGATAAATGACCACCCTAATGGTAAAATTTCGTCAAAATTCTTATCATATGATTTAAGCAATGGTAAATCTAATGGCATAAAATACCATGTGAAATCCTGATTCAATTCACTTCCGGTCATCTGAACGAAACCTTCATAGTTGAATTTCTTCAAAAATTCTCCTTCCTCAACAGACTCCTGATTTCCTTTGCTTTGAGTAAACCCGTTCTTAGCTTCAATAACAGAAGAGAAAAACTGCTGCTTAACACCTATCCAGTTAAGCGTTTCTTTTTCTTCGTTCATTGTTGTTCTTCCATCATAATCATAATCTTTATAATTATTGAAAGCATATGAAAATTCTGAGTGAGACTGTTCCTGTGCTCTCCCTTTTTCAAGATTTCTTACATTGTAGTCCCAGATAAAATCTGCTTTATTATCTGAGGTAATTTTAGAAAGCCCCTGAGTTCTTACTTTAAAATCCAGGGTATATTTTGGAAGAAGGGTATAAATAAACTGAATAACAGCACCATTGTAATCAGCTGTTAATGTCACTGCATTTCCGTTTACGGTCGGTGTAAAAACTAAATCTTTAGTATTGATTACTTTTCCTGTTTTATCTTTAAACTGGAATCCGTAGTTTGAATTGTTTTTGGTAATAAGATAAAGAGGTTGATCTGCATTATCTGTTTTATGATCGTATGCTTTATACTTTACAAGTTCTACTTTTGAAACCTGTCCTCCTAAACTTGAAAACTCTAATTTCAATTCATTATTCCCAAGACTGGCAGTCTGAATAGCATTGGGAGTTACATTTGGATTGATATTGGTTGCCTGAGTTGGTTTTACCGGATTTTTTGCCTGTTCAGTTTTCTGCTGCTGAGCTTTTAACTCCTCTTCTTTCGCCTGTTTGTTCTGGAAGTAGAACATAAAACCGAAGAGAACAAGGCATAAAACCGCGAAACTAATCATTTGTTTCTTATCGATTCCGTTGTTTTGTTGCATTTTATTTTATATTAAAATTTTAAATTTAGAATGTACATAGCTGTGTACATAATTTGAGCTGACAAAAATACTCTTTTTTTATCAAAACTCTATGCTTTACCACGTTACTATATAATAAACTCAAGCTGAGAATAATCAGCCTGAGTTTATGTTTAGACGTTTATGATAAATATTTACCTTATTTCTTTTCGCAAGCTTTAATGAAAGCTCTGAATAAAGGATGTGGTGTAGCCACCGTACTCTTATATTCCGGGTGATATTGTACCCCTACATAGAACGGATGATCAGGCATCTCAAGAGCCTCTACCAAACCTGTTTCAGGATTTGTACCTGTAGCCAGGAAACCATTCTTTTCAAACTCCTGAAGATATTCACTGTTAAATTCATAACGGTGACGGTGTCTTTCAGAAATATTTTTATTTCCATAGATATCAAAAAGCTTAGAACCGTTTTTCAACGCACATTTCCAAGCCCCAAGACGCATTGTTCCTCCTTTATCTACTACATTTTTCTGTTCTTCCATTAGTGAAATTACCGGATCAGGAGTTGCAGTATCAAATTCCATTGAGTTTGCTTTCGTATGTCCAAGAACATTTCTTGCAAATTCAATCGTCATAATCTGCATTCCCAAACAGATTCCCAACATAGGAACTTTGTTTTCTCTTGCATATTTTGCTGTAAGAACTTTTCCTTCAATCCCTCTATCTCCGAATCCAGGCGCAACAAGGATACCGTTCACCCCTTTCAGAACATCTTTAATATTATCTTCCGTAATGTCTCCACTGTATACCCATCTTACTTTCACTTCCGTTTCAAGGTCTGCTCCTGCATGCTTGAATGCTTCAGCAATAGAAATATAAGAATCTTGTAATGAAACATATTTTCCTACCAATGCAATTTCAACCGTCTTTTTAGGGTTCTGGAATTTCTTCAAGAAGTTCTTCCAATCTTTAAGATCAGCTGTCTTATCGCTTTTCAGATTCAGTTCTTTCAATACAACATCATCAAAATTCTGTTTTTGAAGATACATTGGAACCTCATAAATAGTTTCCAAATCTTTACATTCAATAACATTTTCTAAAGCAACGTTACAGAACTGAGCCAGTTTTGCTCTTTGATCTTTAGGAATTTTATGTTCTGTTCTACAAACTAAAACATCCGCCATGATTCCACTTTCCATCAACTGACGAACGGAATGCTGAGATGGTTTTGTTTTCAATTCTCCACTTGAAGCCAGATAAGGTAATAGTGTCAAATGAATCACCATAGAATTACTTTCTCCCAGCTCCCACTTCAACTGACGAACAGTTTCAATGTATGGTAAAGATTCAATATCTCCTACCGTTCCACCGATTTCGGTAATAATGATATCGTAGTTTTGCTTTGAAAGCATCTTAATTCTACGCTTAATTTCGTTCGTGATATGAGGAATTACCTGAACTGTTTTTCCAAGGAAATCTCCTTTTCTTTCTTTTTCGATTACAGTCTGGTAAATTTTTCCTGTAGTAACGTTATTGTTTTGGGATGTAGGAGCATCAAGGTAGCGCTCATAGTGGCCTAAATCCAGATCCGTCTCCGCACCATCTTCAGTCACATAACACTCTCCGTGCTCATAAGGATTCAAAGTTCCCGGGTCGATATTGATATAAGGATCAAGTTTTTGGATCGTTACGTTAAAACCGCGTGATTTTAGCAATAGTCCCAGAGAAGCAGACACGATTCCTTTTCCCAAAGATGAAGTTACACCTCCTGTCACAAAGATGTACTTTGTATTCTTTTTACTCATTAGATTAGGTTTGTGCAAAGTTATGGGAAAAAGAAATACAAAGCAATTTTTTAAATTTTGAAAATGATAAAACATCTCCTAAACAACCATAAAACCTCAATATTTTTTTTATCGATTGAGGACAATAAAATTAAAAAGGTTTTCCAATACACGGAAAACCTTTTTAGTACAAGATGATTTGAAATTTATTTTTTGATCAACTCAAGATATACATCGATATCAACATCTTTTGCAATCCCAAGTCCTTTTGAGTCATAGTTAATATTATACTCCAGACGGTCGATAGTAAATTTCGCCTGAAGCCCCATCACTTCTTTACCGTCTTTATTTTTCGTGATTCCTCCAAATGTTACCGGTATACTGATATCTTTTGTCACATCTTTAATGGTTAACTTTCCCTTTAAAAGATAATTGTTTTTATCCTTAGACACAGAACTGCTTACAAATACCATCTCAGGATACTGACCTGCGGCAAAAAAGTCATTACTTTTAAGGTGGTTATCTCTCATCTCCACTCCTGTATTAATGGTTTCAGTAGCCACTGATATATTGAATGAAGCATTATCCAAATTGGTGCCTTTGGTTGCTACTTTTCCGCCAAATTTATCAAACCTTCCCTGCACAAAGCTAATTCCCATATGCTTAATATTGAAATTAAAAGAAGAGTGCATGGGATCTATTTCCCAGTTAGTCTGTGCAAAACTCACGATACTGAATAGTACGAGTACGAAAGACAAAAGTATTTTTTTCATTGTAATTATATTTTACATTAATAATTTAATTCAATAAAGCGAAGATATGAAAGATATCCCTAGCAATTCCTTCTATATTTTGTTAATATTATATGAATTTAAATTTCTAAAGAAAAATGCTTTTTTATAACTTCGCAGTATGGCAAAACTGAAAACAGCATATTTCTGTCAAAACTGCGGAAGTCAGTATTCTCAATGGATGGGGCAATGCAAAAATTGTGGACAATGGAATACTTTAGTGGAAGAAGTTGTTGAAAAAACTTCACACAAAACACCTCCTTTTTCAAAGACCAAGCAACATGTTATTAATATTGTAGAAGTTGAAACCAGTGAGGAACCAAGAATAAAAACACCGTCTGAAGAATTAAACCGCGTTCTTGGAGGTGGAATTGTTCTGGGATCTGTCACGTTAATTGGTGGCGAACCCGGAATCGGAAAATCTACCCTTTTGCTTCAGCTTGCCTTAAAAATGAAGAAAAAAATCTTCTATGTTTCCGGTGAAGAAAGTGCCTCTCAAATTAAAATGAGGGCAGACCGACTTACCGATATCCAAAACCCCAATTGCTTTCTCTTTACGGAGACATCCCTGGAAAAAATCCTTCATGAAGCCAAGAAACTGGAGCCCGATTTTATGATTATCGACTCTATCCAAACGCTTCAGTCTCAATTGATCGAAAGTTCTCCCGGAACCGTTTCCCAGATACGTGAGTGTTCTAATGAAATCATCAAATATGCCAAAGAAAATAGCATCCCTGTATTTTTGGTAGGCCACATTACGAAAGACGGCCAGATTGCCGGACCAAAAGTATTGGAACATATGGTAGATGTTGTCTTAAATTTTGATGGAGACAGAAATCACCTTTTCAGACTGTTGAGAGCCAATAAAAACCGTTTCGGATCTACTTCAGAGATCGGAATTTATGAAATGGTTTCCCAGGGGCTCAAGGAAATTAAAAACCCTTCTGAAATCCTGATCACTAAAAAGTTTGAGGAATTATCAGGAAATTCTGTTGCTGTAACGTTGGAAGGAAACCGACCTATGCTTCTTGAGATTCAAGCTTTGGTAAGTACAGCCGTTTATGGAACTCCACAAAGAAGTTCTACAGGATTCGACTCCAAAAGGCTGAATATGCTTCTTGCTGTTTTGGAAAAACGTGCAGGTTTCCAACTGGGAGCAAAAGATGTCTTCCTGAATATTACAGGGGGGATCAAAACAGATGATCCGGCATTAGACCTTGCGGTAGTAGCCTCTATTCTTTCGTCCAACGAAGATATTGCTATTTCTGAACATTATTGTTTTGCAGGCGAAATTGGCTTGAGTGGTGAAATTCGTCCTGTTGCCCAAGTTGAACAAAGGATTACTGAGGCTGAAAAATTGGGATACGAAAAAATCTTTGTTTCTAACCTCAACAAAATCCCAAAAAGAAAATTCGGAATTAAAATTGAAGAAGTAAGCAAGGTTGAAGATTTTCATGAAAGACTTTTTTAATCATTAAAGTAAAAAAGCTGAAAGCTAGAATCGATTCCAAATAGGTTCTTTTTAATCTTTTAATTCATATCTTTAATCTATGAATTACCTGGCTCATTCTTTTCTTTCCTTTACCGACGGGCAAATCGTAGGACAATTTCTTGAAGATTTTATCCGAAACAGAGATCGCTTTACTTTTCCGAAAAATATTCAGGATGGCATTACCTTACATAGAGCCATTGATACTTTTACGGATTCTCATCCGGCTATTCATGAAGCAAAAAAGGTATTTGCCCCTTTAGTAAGACTTTATGCCGGTGCATTTGTAGATGTTTCCATGGATTACTTTGTTGCCAATGACCTCTCCCTACACTCTCTTTCAGAATGGAAAGCTCATTCTCTTCATGTATACAGCGTATTGAATGCTCACAAACAATGGTTACCCGAAGATTTTAAAAGAATGCTTGTTAAAATGGAACATGATGACTGGCTATACAATTACCGTGAGGATTGGGGAATTAAATTCAGCATCCAGAATGTTCTGAATAAAGCAAAATATCTTGATAAGGATATTCCTGTCTTCGAGGCTTTTCTGGAAAATAAAGATGAACTTCAGAAATATTACAATGATTTCTTTCCTGAACTGCAGGCCCATGTAAGGGGTATCAATACTCTTCTTCAGGATTAACTTTAAAACTGTTTATACAAATAACGGTTAGGATACATTAGCTTTTCACTATTCCTTTGCCCGTTTACAATGATATGAACAATATTCATTTGATCATCAAACAGATTATATAAAAAACTTACAGCAGCTTCTACCTTTTTAGGAGTTGTTACAGGTTCAGACTCAAGAAAAACATTGACCGCTTCCTGATCTTCTTCATAGCCGATGTAATTTACTTTTAAAAATTTGTTATCAGCCTTTAGCTTAAAATATTCCAGGCAATATTTTTGTAAAGCATCGTTTATTCTAGCTTTATATTTCTCATCATTAAAATGAAAAGTCCCCCCATATTTTTTACCTAATCCATTCTCCAGATCATCAAGGAAAAATCTTCCTGTCATTTCAAAAGTTCTGGATTTTGAGTTATAATTAATTTCTACGGAACCTACATGATAAGGATGAAAAGCTTCTTTATCCGCAAAACTCTGAAAGACAAAAGTTAGCATAAAAAGAAATCCAAAAAAAAGTTTACCTGACATTCATTTTATTTTTAGCAAATATAAAAAAAGCAACAGTTATAAAAACTGCTGCTCTTTTTTGATTATTCAATGATAACAAGATCTATTCTTTAATTACTTTTTTAGTAACAACTGTATTATCATTCAGTGTAATGGTAAATAAGTATACGCCTTTTATCAATTCAGAGACATCAATTTTGGCTGAATTTTTACTAACATTGGCTGTTTTAATGAATTTCCCTGAAGCATCATAGATCGATACCGCCGCTTTGGCATAGCTTCCCAATATAACATTCACAACATCCTTCGCCGGATTCGGAGTTAGGTTAACTTCTGAATTCAACTTACGCTCGGCTGTTCCTAATGAGGATGAAGAACTTGCTTTCAGAAAATATCCTCCAAAGCCTGTATTCTGAAAACTTATTTCCCAATATTTATAGGTATCATTCCATACAATATCAGAAGCATTCAGAGGAACCATGGTAGCAGGGCTTCCAAAAGAAGCTATCGTTCCTGTATTTCCGGCACTTGTTCCTGCATATTTTTCTATTAGTATATTCGCTTTATTGGCATCATCAGTATTGGAAGTAGGTAATTTTGTATTGCTTGTAAGGTTGTAAGCATCAAAATCAGCCTGATTGAAATAAAGTGTTACCTTTCCGGTTGCCGTTAAAGCATCTGTTACAGGATTTATTTCATATCTTCTCGAAACATAATTAGGTTGTGCAGCATCTACCCATACTTTTGAGGTAACATTTCCGGAAATGGTACTTGCCGTTTCTTTTTCTACTCTTGTGAGAAGCTCACAGTTATTGATATAATAGTTTTTACCCGCCGTTATTGTTGAAGTCTGTGACCCATTTGCCGTTGCTAACCTTTTTACTCCAGGCTTATCTTCATACACCACTGCTCTGATTCTAAAATTTCCGGCAGTTGATGTTGACCAGGTTGTCCCGTTAGTAGAATATTTGCTTCGTCCATTCCCTGCTGTATTTTCTCTCCATAATCCCATTCTTCCGTTTCGGGTATCCAGCACCACATAAAAATCTTCTTTCGTGGTAATATTTACATTCAGATCGGAAAGGTTAATATAATTCCAGCCATTTCGATAGAATGTATTTTTAATAGAGGTAAATGTTTTCGAGGCAATCAAATCACCGGGATTTCCGGCAGCATCAACTTTTCTGATGTCAATGGTAAAAGGAACATCTGACGTTTCAGGAGTAGACGTCATAAAACTAACCCCTCCTAATTTTCCGATCCTTGTCGGCGTATAGCGAACAGCAAAAATAAAATTATCAAAATAATAGTTTCCTGCTGAAGACTGCTGGTAAAACTGGGTATCGTAATTGATACTTTCAAATTCTGAAACAGGACACCCTACTTCGCTCGCAACAGCCTTATATATATCCAATTTTCCATTACCCCATCTCGGATTGGGCACATTTCCTGTTGCAGCATCTTTTCTTGTGTTCGTCGTCAATTTATCTTTGACAGCTGCGGCTGTTAAATTCGGATTTGCCTGTAATAACAATGCTACTGAACCCGCCACTCCCGGAGAAGCCATACTTGTCCCCGAATCTACTCTGTAATACGTTCCATCGACATTTCCTGCGTCCTGAGGATTAGAAGCAATGGGAGCATTGGAAGACATTGAAGAAATAACAAACTCCCCGGAAGCTGCAATCTCCGGCTTTAAAACACCATCTATTCTAGGACCTTGAGAGCTAAAAGAGGCTATTCCTTCCGCCGTATCGTTGGTCCAGTAATAATAATTTGTTATCCCGTTCAAATAGGTTGACCTTCCTGCATATGCAGCCACTGTAACTGCACTCGTAGCATTTCCGGGAGTACCCACGATATAATCATTGTTTCCATTCTGGAGTGTTGTAGTCACTGCCTGATCGTAAAGCCAGCCATTTGTAGAAATCTGATCCGCTCCATCATTCGTAATTTCCAATGTATACGTCCCCTGGCAATCAGCAGTAGCGCCTGTATTTCTGGTAACAATTAACTGAACAAAGCGTTTGTTATTGTCTACATGCCAATAATTATACATTGTTGCTGTAAAGGCTCCCCCCTGAATACTATGACTGGTATTTGTAGAAACATTCTGTGTATACTGCTGTCCATCCGGAGTTGTTAATTTAACTGTTACGGGAGTGCTATTATTCGCAAACATTATAAATGCGAATACGGATGGTTTAGAGGTATCACTCCCTACAGTGAATACATAAGATCCGGTAGCATTGGAAGCAATATCCACATTCCTATGAATATTTTTACCATAGTCATTTCCTGCAGAAATCACCACTACTCTTCCGGGACCTGATGCCGTAAAAGAATCAACAGCCACTTCCTGTGCTGCAAGCCCGTCATGCCCTGAAGCCTGACCTCCAATACTCATATTCACGACAATCGGTCTATTAAGCGCAGTGGCCACATTTTTAAAATAAGTTAATGCATCGATAGTATTGTTTGATGAAAAACTTCCATTTCCACCTTTTACAATCACAATATCGGCATCTGTAGCAAATCCCTTATGTCTTTGATCCGAGAAAGCAGCACCATTCCCGGCTGCTGTTCCAGCTACATGGGTTCCATGACCGTTTGTATCTGTTTCCCGAACAACATTTGCAGGAGTTCCATCGATTTCATCTTCAATTTGTGTTCTGGTATATTCTACTCCGGTGTTAAACCCTGTTGGCGGTGTTTCCGAACCTTGGGCAGTCAGCGTTTGATCCCAGATTGAATAGATTCTGCTTTTAGTCTGGTCATTTATTTTTCTAAAATCTGGATGCTTCCAATCTATTCCCGTATCATAGACCCCTACTAAAATACCACTCCCATTATAGGAAGTATTGTTAAGCACTCCATTTTGTAGTAATGATGCTCCTGATTGCGCCCTGCTTACATCGTTATGAAGCTTATCAAAACTAGGCCCCATAATAGAAGTCACATACGGAAGCTGAAGAAGCTTCTCAATATCTTCAACACTCACTAAAGCTGTGACAAATGTAGGAAGAACACTTTGTACCAAAATTCCTTCTGATTTTAACCGCTCAGGAGATTTGGTATAAATAATACAGGAATACATGGTTTGCGCGCCCTTAGCCGTCACTACAAGATGAGAGTCAAGCTGTTTTTCCAGATTCTCCAAGTCTTTGCCTTTCATTCCTTTGGATACATTTTCTTTGTTGTTTAACAAAGTTTCAAATCGTGAATCCAACTTTTGCACCTGCCCAAAATACAAAGAGCAACAAAATATCAGAAAAACAGAAATCGCATTTTGAACATGCTTTTTACGTACACGCGTAATGTGTACTTTTGTAGAAAGTAATTTTTTAAAGTTCATTGTGTATATTTTTTTCAATGATAAAATTACACATTTAACACCAAAAATAATAAATAAATATTGAATTCAGTAAAAAATAAAACAGTAAACAATATATTAATTAATAAAATCAAACATACACCTATATTAATAAAAAACAAAACTATATATGCAGGATTTTCTATTGTATTTAAACCTTGGCTGGGAACATATTATCTCATTAGACGCCTTAGACCATCAACTATTTGTTTTGGCGCTAATCGCTGTTTATTCTTATAGTGACTGGAAAAAAATCCTGATTCTCGTAACCGCATTTACGATTGGGCATTCTATCACATTAGCTTTAAGCATTCTCGATGTTTTCAGAGTTCCTGCGGCATGGGTTGAATTTTTAATTCCATTAACTATCGTGTTGACTTCTCTGGATAATATCATCATGAAAAATCATAAGCAGACCCTCATGCGTGCCAATTACTACCTTGCCCTTATCTTTGGGCTTATTCATGGAATGGGCTTTGCCAACACGGCAAGAGTCATGATTACTAAAAGCCAGAGTATTGCCATACCCCTATTAGGCTTCAATATTGGTTTGGAATTGGGACAAATTGTGATCGTGCTGGCTATTTTACTACTGCTATTTATTTTACTTAAAATTTTTAAAGTCAATAAAAAGGATTGGGTGCTGTTTGTATCTTCCGGAGTGTTTGCTTTATCACTAAAAATGGCATTGGAAAGAATTCCTTGGTAAATGTGAAATATTTTCATCATTTCAACCACTTATTATTATCTTTGACAACTATTAAATCATTTCGGTTATGAAACTAAAAGTTTGTATACTTTCACTTTCTGTATTTGCCTATACAGGTTTCACCGCACAAAATATTCAGAATAATCCGGGAAGTAACCACGGAAACAAGTTTGAACAATTGGGAAGCATTCTTCCAACGCCTAATATTTACAGGACCGCTTTGGGGGCTCCCGGACATGGGTATTGGCAGAATAGAGCAGACTATAACATCTCTGCTTATCTTGATGAAGACAAAAGAAATCTGAAAGGTTCTGAAACCATCACGTATTACAACAACTCTCCTGATGATCTGGACTACATCTGGCTACAACTGGACGAAAATGAACAGTCTAGCATAAAGAATGCAGGATATGAATCTTCATCTATTCTCCGCCCTTCAACCAACGATCAGCAGCTTAAAGTCACCGAATTACCCGTAAAGGACAACAACTATGGGGTAAATCTTGAAAAAGTAACTGATGCTTCAGGAAATCCCCTGAAGTACACTGTCAACAAAACGATGATGCGCATTGACCTCTCTAAAACGCTAAAAAAGGGTGAAAAATTTGTCTTTAAAGTAGACTGGAACTACAATATTCCCAACAGAATAAAAATGGGAGGCCGTGGCGGTTATGAAAACTTCCCGGAAGACGGGAATGACTTGTACACAATGACTCAATGGTATCCAAGAATGTGTGTATACAGTGATTTCCATGGCTGGCAAAACCATCAGTTTACCGGCAGAGGAGAATTTGCTCTGGTTTTTGGAGATTTTAAAGTTTCCATGAATGTACCTGCCGATCACATTGTAGGAGGTACAGGTGAATGTAAAAATTATGATCAGGTGCTAACTTCTGATCAGCTTTCTAGATACAAAAAAGCGGAAGGAGCAGCAGAACCTATAGAGATTGTAACTTTAGACGAGGCTAAAAAAGCAGAGAAAAATCATTCAAAGCAAAGAAAAACATGGTCTTTTGAAGCAAATAATGTAAGGGATTTTGCATGGACTTCTTCAAGAAAATTTGTTTGGGACGGAATGCGTGTAACCATTCCTGAAAATAATAATAAAGTAATGGCAATGAGTTTTTATCCCAAAGAATCTTATGCCCTTTACAGAAAGTTTTCCACAAAAGCGGTTGCGCACACCATTAAAACATATTCAGAATTTACGATCCCTTATCCATATCCGGTAGCCCAATCTGTGGAAGCTGCCAATGGAATGGAGTATCCGATGATCTGTTTCAATTTCGGAAGAACTGAAAAAGACGGAACGTATTCAGAAGGAATCAAAAACGGAATGATTGGTGTAGTCATTCATGAAGTGGGCCATAACTTCTTCCCAATGATCATCAATTCTGATGAAAGACAGTGGGCATGGATGGACGAAGGTCTGAACACCTTCACCGAATATCTTACGGAGGAAAAATGGGATAATAAGTTCCCTTCCAAAAGAGGTCCGGCCTGGACTATTGTAGACTATATGAAACTTCCGAAAGATCAATTGGAGCCTATCATGAGCAACTCTGAAAATATTGTTCAATATGGCCCTAATGCTTATTCAAAGCCTGCTACAGGTTTGAATATTCTTCGTGAAACCATCATGGGAAGAGAGCTTTTTGATAAAGCATTTAAAACATATGCCAAAAGATGGGCTTTTAAGCATCCTGAACCTGCAGATCTTTTCCGCACCATGGAAGACGCCAGTGGAGAAGACCTCGACTGGTTCTGGAGAGGATGGTTTTATGGGACAGACCCTGTAGATATTGCGATTGATAAAGTAACCGTAGCCACTCCTAATTTGGAAACCAATCCTAAAGCAGCATCTGAAATGAAATATCAAGTGGAAAAACCTTTAGCAAGCAGCTTTGATGATATTTCAAAAATCAGAAACAGAGAAGATAAGAATATTAAATTTTATGTTGACGGAGACAAAGAAGCTCAGGATTTCTATTATCGATACGACAGAGGGCAGGAAAAAATAGACAACAACAAAGAATATAGTCTTAAAACGGACGCTACTCTTCCTTTAGATGCAAAAGATAAAGATCAATTTAAAAATATAACGGCTTACCAGATTGATTTTGTCAACAAAGGAGGGCTTGTGATGCCTATTATCCTTGAGTTTACATTTGAAGACGGTTCAAAATTATATGATAAATCATCTGCACAAATCTGGAGATTGAATGAGCAAAAGGTTTCTAAGACATATTACTTTGATAAAAAGCTGAAATCTATTCAACTTGATCCGATGAGGGAAACAGCTGACATTGATACATCTAATAATTTCTGGACCCATGCAGGAGGCAACGCTGAAGTGTCAAAATTCCAGTTATTCAAACAAAAACAGGATGGAGGTTCTGTAAGAGGAGGCTCAACCGGAAAAGTAAATCCAATGCAGGCAGCAGGAAAAAGCTAACATTATCTGCAATTAAGAATATTGAAAAAGTTCACTTCATGAAGTGAACTTTTTTATTTTTAAACAAGCAGGGTATTTTCCTCCAATCCCAGCAAAATGTTTTATTATCCCAGATATTCCTTCAAAAGTTTTTTATAGGTTCTCCCAAGCGGAAGCTGCTCTCCTCCATTCAGATATACACTATGGGCATCGTAGGATTTGATATGGGTAGACAGTACAATATAGGATTTATGAATTCTGACAAATCCGAAACTTTGAAATTTTTCTTCAAAATTCGACATCCTTTCAAGGATCATATATTTTTTCAACGGGGTAATCAGGGTAATATATTCTCCAAATCCCTGGATCCAAAGGATATCTTTTAAGAGAACTTTATTCATCACGTAATTGGATTTAAACATGATATAATCTTCCTGCTGATGATTGGCAGAGTTTTTAAAATGTAAAAAATCTTTTGCTTTAAGAATAGCTTTTTTAAAAGTATCAAAGTCGACAGGTTTTACAAGATAATGCACAACATCCAATTCAAATGCCTTTACGGCATACTTAACTTCCAGTGTAAGAAAAATACAGAGCGGATTATAAGGAAGTTGCTGTAAAAGTTCAACGCCGTTGATTCTGGGCATATTGATGTCGAAAACAACGAGATCTACCGTATTTTCTTTAAGAAATTCCAGAGCTTTCTCAGGATCCTGGAATGAAGCCAGCAGCTCTACTCCCTCTATACGGGCGCAATATTGTTTAACCAGCTGTAATGCGGGGTATTCATCATCTACATTTACGACAGTCAAATTAGCCATTTACCTTAATTTTTAAAACAATTTTATAATCTCCATCTTCTTCCAGTCCTGAAATAAAATCAAACCTCTGAGGATAAAATTTTTCTAATATATGAATAACTGCATCATTACCCAACCCATGATAGCCTGTTTCTACCTGAAGAGTCTGATAGCCGGCCACTGAATTGGTAATTTCAAAAAACAATTCTGAGTGTTCTATGGTACTGGACAGTCTTATAAAACTGTTCTGATCCTCACCAATTGCAGAATGTTTCAAAGCATTTTCAAACAAAGTAAGCAGAACAGAAGGTGGAATTTCCACGATGTCAAATTCATCCTGATCATTTATATCAAATAGTATATCCAGTCGATCATTATATTTTAACTGATATAAAGCTGCAAGAGCTTTTAAGGAAGAAAATTCCTGATTAACACTGATTTTTTCTTTACTGCTGTCATAAATAATATATTGTAAAAGCTTGCTCAGCTGCAAAATAGAATCCGGTGTTTTCTCAGAATAGGTAAAACTGTTCGCATAGATATTATTGAGTGTATTCAGTAAAAAATGAGGATTCAGTTTAGATTTCAGCAGGTCGAGATAAAGCTGTTCTTTCTCTTCACCAAGATCGATGACGTCCTGTTCTATTAAAAATTTATCTTTTGTAATTCCCAGAAATGACGCTACAAGAATCACAATTCCCTGAGAAATATAGACATTATAAAGAAAACCTACGTGATATCCGTCTTGGGTAAAATTCATTTCAAAGACCGCCGGCTCCCATAAAATTCTAAAAAGACTGGAGACCAAAAAACAGATTAAAGCGTATAAAATAAATTCAGGATACTTATTGGATAAATAAAAATAAGGAACCAGATAATAATAGACCAGATAATAAATTCCAATATTAAAAAAAACATTCAAAATAATACTCCAAATCAGTTCATAGGAATCAAGAATGTAATTTTCGGTAAAATAAGTTATCAAAATGAAGACAAAAAAGAAAAAAACATGCTGAAACCTCAATAGGAACTTCCAACGGTACTTCATCAGGCTCTCCAAAATTTTACCACTAAATAAAATCCTGATAATGAGCAAAATAATAATAAAATTAATGATTAAAAACATGTTTTAAGCCTTATTTTGAAAACCTTCAAATATAATATCTTTTTATGTCAAAATGCTGTTCGTTGATAAAAACTGCCATTGATTGAAAAATTCCAGAGCCGCTTCTTCTAATAAATATATTTGAAAGACTTCAATGTTAATCAAATATTATATGAATCTTACTATAAAATTAATTGTTGCTTTTTTATTAATTCTTATCAACAGCATTAAGGTAAAAAGCCAAAGTATCGATAACTACAATATGTGGTATCAATACATTATGAATTCTAAACTGAGCGATAAAACTACATTAACAGCTCTTTCGCAATACAGATCATTCGATCTTGCGGGAGACGGAAGACTATTTCTTGTGAATGCCTATCTTGAATATGAAGTGGCTCCCGGAGTAGAACCCGGTGCCGGTGCCATGTTTCTGATCTTGAATTCTTATAATTCGAAAAGAGAGAAAGTGACCCGATATGAAACGAGACCTTTCCAACAGGTTACGCTTACAGGACGTATTGGCCGGACGTTAGTGAATCACCGCTTTCGTGTGGAAGAACGTTTCCTGAATAATCCGGACGAATTCAAAGTAAGGCTGCGATACCTCCTTTCGATGAGAATTCCTTTTGGCAAGCTCGGAAAATATTATGGTATTTTAAAAAATGAAATTCGTATCAACGCCACCAAAACAGATATATTCGACAGCAACCGTATTACGGCAGGGCTGGGAATAAAACTGAGTAAATCTTCAGCAGTTGAATTCGCTTATATTAATCAGCTGGGTAGTTTCAGAACCGACAATTATGCTTACATCGGGTTTAGAAACACATTTGACTGGAGAAAAAAAAACCAATAACAACTTCATTAACAATTATATAACTATGCTTACATTTCTTGGTTTCTTAATGATTTTCATTTTTATGATTCTCATTATGAACAAAAAACTGACTCCACTTACTGCTTTGGTTCTGGTACCCGTTCTTATAGCCATTGTAGCCGGATTTGGTCCGGATCTGGGGAAAATGATGAAAGAAGGAGTCAAAGAAATTGCACTCACCGGGGTGATGTTGATTTTTGCCATCTTATATTTCAGTTTAATGATTGACACCGGGCTTTTTGAGCCGCTCGTTAATGTCATTTTAAAAGCTGTTGGAGATAATCCTGTAAAAACAACCATTGGTACAGCCATTCTTACCACCTTAGTTTCGCTGGATGGAGATGGTTCTTCTACCTATATCATTGTGGTGGCTGCCATGCTTCCGCTTTATAAAAAACAGGGAATGAATCCTCTGGTCCTTACCTGTATTATTATGCTGGCCGGTGGAATTATGAATATTTTACCTTGGGGAGGCCCCACAGCAAGGGTAATGAGTTCTTTGAAATTAGGGCATACTGAAATATTTGTTCCTATGATTCCGGTCATGGTGATTGGTATTATCTGGGTGTTTATTGTGGCCTATATTTTAGGAGTAAAAGAAAGAAAAAGAATCAACAAACACGGAAAATATACAAAGTACAACTCACAGGATATTGTAGGAGAAGCCGACCCAACATTGCGCCGTCCGAAACTGATCCTTGTCAATCTGATCCTGACGATTGTCCTTTTATGTGTAATGATTCTTGACATTATCCCTTTAGGCATTGCCTTTATGATTGCTTTTTGTATTGCATCCGTCATCAATTATCCAAAGCTGAAAGATCAGCAGAAAATCATTTCAAAACATGCCGGAAATGCATTATCAGTGGCTGGAATGATCTTCGGGGCAGGAATTTTCACAGGAATTCTAAATGGTACCGGCATTATGCAGGCGATGGGAAACAGCATTATTAATATTGTTCCTCAAAGCTGGGGTGGATATCTGAATATCATCACGGCTATATTCAGTGTTCCGCTTACTTTTTTCCTGACTAACGACGCCTATTATTTCGGGATTTTACCGGTGATTACCGCTACAGGACATCAACTGGGAATTCCTCCGGATATTTTGGGACGTGCCAGTCTTGTAGGCCAGGCATCACACCTGTTAAGCCCATTGGTTCCTTCTACTTATTTATTAGTATCATTGGCTGGTGTAGAATTTTCGGATCATTTGAAATTCACCTTAAAATGGGCTATCGGATCATCTATCGTCATGTTGATTGGTGCATTGGTTCTTCATATTATTTAAGATGAGTAGGGGAAGACAGAAATTATTAAGGGTTGAAAATAGCAAAGTAAATAGTATAATGCCTATTAAATGCTAACATCCATCTTCCTACTCAATAAGTTTGATCTGTTATCATAACTATTTATTAATTTCGTATTCTTATTGTATAAAAAACTGTGATGAGTTCTTTAACCAAGCAAAAAACGTTTACCGATTCATATCTGAGAAATCTTAGCCTGTATGCATTCACTGCTATTATCTGTGGAGCATTAACAGGCTACTATTTCCCTGAGGTTGGCAGGCAACTGGGAAAGGTAAGTCATTATTTTTTTATGCTCCTTGAAGTTCTTATCGTTCCTGTTATTTTCATTGCTGTCACCTATGGAGTGAGTTATATTTTCAGTATTGAGAATGCTTTTAAAATTGTGGGACAAATGATCCTTTATTTTCTGCTTATTACGTCTGTGAGTATTGCATTGGGATTTGCATTTGGCCTTCTTCTAAAACCGGGTGCAGATACAGGAATATCAATAGCCATCATTCGTAAAGAAATCCCACAACGTTTTCTAAATCATTCAACCAATCCTCTGCACGTCAGCAATTATGTAATTTTTCTTTTACTCGCAATTTCTGCAGGCGTTGCCATTGGCCTCTCCAAGGGTAAAAATAAGCTTCTTCGTATTTTAGATGACGGAAAAAATCTGTTTTTTAAACTTATAAAATACGTCTATATTTTTCTTCCGATAGTTATCTTCTGTAATATTGCTTACGGAATCTCGGTCTACGGCATCAATACCCTGCTCCCTTTAAGCAAAGTGGTAGCCACCGTATACCTGGCCAGTCTGGTTTTTATTTTTGGAGTATTGGGTTTAGTAACCTCCCTATTTAAAATCAATCTATGGGATTTTTTAATCAGCATTAAAGAAGAGATCATCCTCGTGGTGGCAACTTCTTCTTCGAAAACGGCTTTCCCGATGATTTTTGAAAAAATGGAATCTCAGGGATATGATCTGAAAATTCTGCGTTTTGTTATTCCTCTGGGATATAATTTTAATCTGGCAGGAGCCTGTATCTATCTTTCTATTTCCTGCGTTTTCCTGGTTCAGTTTTATAATATCTCCCTTAGTCTGAATGATTATTTATGGCTTTTCATCATTATTTCACTGGCTTCTAAAACGGCTTCAGGGGTGCCCGGATCCGGCTTTCTGGCCCTTATGTTTACGTTGAGCAGATTTGGAAAAATACCTGTAGCAGATCTGGGATTACTGTACAGTGTAGACCGCTTTATGAATGAGGCAAGATCGGTAACCAATTTTATAGGGATTGCCGTTGCTGCAGCTGTTCTTTCAAAAATAAATCAGCCTTCAAAAAGTTTAAAAGCCAACAATTAAAAGGGTTACTGATCAACATTTTATTGATGATCTGCCAGGTTGCTTTTCTGTTTTATATTTTTGTAATTTAGTTGTACAGAAAAATGGGATCCGTATCTTCTAACAGCAAATCTACCTTTCCTCTACAAAATGACTGATCTTGAACAACAAATTACATCATATTTTTCAGGCATCCGACCAGATGAACTGAATAAAATAAGTTCGCTTTTCACATCCACTCTTTTGAAAAGGGGTGATTATTTATTGGAAGCCGGAAAGCGTTGTGATCAATTTATTTTTATTCAGTCGGGACTTTTGAGAGTTTTTAGAATAGCAGATGACAAAGAAATCACACAATGGATTGCCACAAAAGGATATTTTGGGACCGACTTGCCCAGCTTCTTTTTCAATGACATTTCTCGTTGGAATATTCAGGCACTCGTGGATACCGAAATCTATACAATTACCAAAAGTGATTATAAGAAAATTGACCATATTATCCCGAAATGGAATGAACTTGAAAAAGCATTTATCCTGAAATGCTTCACTATTTTAGAAGATAGGGTATTCAAGCATTTATCAATGTCGGCAGAAGAAAGATATTGTGATTTTTTTGAAAGTAATAAAGAATTATTTACTCTGGTTCCCCTACAGTATATTGCTTCCATGCTCGGAATGACACCCGAAACTTTTAGTCGGATCAGAAAAAAACAAGCCTCTATAAATTCTTGATTTTTGTCAAGCAAAGTGTCACTCATAATCCTGACTTTTATATTCAATTACTTATATAAAAAAAGATTATGTTTATCGGACACTTCGGTTTATCCTTTGCCGCAAAAAAGGCCGCTCCAAAAGTTTCTCTGGGAATGTTATTCATCGCTACTCAATTTGCAGATATTCTCTGGCCCTTCATGCTTATATTCAATATCGAAAAAGTAGCTATAGTGCCGGGTTATACAGAAATGAATGCTTTTGACTTTCTCTATTACCCCTACACCCACAGTTTGTTGATGAGTATTGTCTGGGGAATACTTGCAGGGAGTATTTACGGGGTATTCAAACGTGACAGGCGGGGGGCAATTGTTGTTGCGCTCTGTGTTATAAGCCATTGGTTTCTTGATGTAATCGTACATGTTGCAGATCTCCCTCTTTCCCCTTTTGATCAGCATAAATTTGGACTTGGGCTATGGAACCATTTAATCCTAACATGGAGTATTGAAACCATAATATTCTTGACAGGTGTCTACATTTATGCTACTTTTACTAAACCAAAAAATAAGATTGGAAAATGGGGATTTTGGACATTGGTTACTCTGCTTTTAGTATTTGCGATTGTCAATGCATGCAGTCCTCCACCCACTTCCATAACCTCTCTGTTTGTTTCATTTATCATTTTGATTGTACTGATTGTTTCGCTGGCCTATTGGGTAGATAAAAATCGTGAACAATCCTCCTGAATGAGGTGGACAACAAGTTAGATAAAAACATCAAAAAACAGACGTATGAACAGTTTAGAAAACAACAAAGAAATCGTAAAACGCTTCAACAAAGAAGTCATCGAGCAATGCAATATCGAATCTTTTAAAGAACTCATGGACGATGAGTTTATCAACAGAACTGCCCCACCCAATGCTAACGACAGCGATGGGATGTGGAATACTTTTTTCAATATTTTAAGACCCGCATTTCCTGATCTTACCGTAGAAATCTATGACCAGATCGCCGAAGATGATAAAGTAACGACAAGAAAAGCAATCATCGGTACTCATAGAGGAGCCCTTATGGGTATAGAGCCCACAGGAAAACAAATTAAAATTGATGTCATAGATATTATCCGTTTAAAAGATGGGAAATATATAGAACACTGGGGAATTAATACATTACAGACCGTTCTCGCAGAACTCAGGAAAGCAGAATAATCTTTGCTGTCAATGTGTCCCTATTTGGATTGGGTACTATTGACAAAGGATAGATTGTAACTTTTTGAAAGTCAATACTACTTATTGCAAAAAAAGCTATGAAATCATTTATTCTCCTTTGCTTATTAAGCAGTGTATCTTTATTTTCCCAAAAAATCATTACCCCTGAGAATGTCAATCTTAATCAAAAGATGATAAAAGACGAAACGTCGAAAGCCATTTGGTATGCTGAGAATGCCGGACAGAAAATAGAAATAGGCAGTATCGTAACAGAGCTTAAGAAATTAAATAAAACCGATCTGCTCATCAAAACAAGTGTCATGATGAAGCAGGCACCTGATGCCAGCTGGACAGATTCTACTATTGTGAAAGCGGCTAATTTCTTACCGGCCTATCATTCCTCCTATAATTCGATGCGGGATATGGTTGTTAAGTCCGGTAAAAATAAAGTAAGCGGATATTATCTGGATAAAAAGTCCCAGAAAAAAGATATTATTGACACGGAGGCAGTCCATTATTTCGATAGCAGCAGCTATCCGATGCTGATAAGATTTTTACCTTTAAAAGAAAATTATTCTACTGAAATTTCCATTTTTGATTACAATCCGAAAGCTCATAAAAACGGGGTGATAAAAGCCTACGTCGAAGAGGTTAAAAAAACCGATTACAAAGGTAAAACGGTATGGGCTGTAAAAACAACCGATGATATTTCCAACAAAACCAGCACAACCACCTATTATATTGATCCGGAAACAAGAAAAATTGTCAAACAGGATATGGATATGGGAGGACGAAAAATGTTTTTAGAAATCACTCAATAAAGCTCCGATTATCAAAATACAAAAGTTTCATCTTCATCTACAAACAGTATTTTATTCTGACCTAAAAATTAATATCTTTGATCAACAAAATAACACCAATTGTCAAAAACCTGATTGACTTTAAATGTTCAGGAATTTTGTACACACCAAAAATTATTAACTATGAAAAATGCTAAAGTATTAAGCAGAGATGCTCAAAAATCGATCAGTGGAGGAGCCGCTGCAAGACTTGTTTGCTGTGAACGCGACGATAACGGAAAATGTACATTATGGATCGGGCCGGGACAATACTGCCCATAATTGAACCATCAGATGATTATTAGATAAAAAGCCGGAAGTTTCCGGCTTTGTTTTTTTATATTTTGGCATCGTTTACAACCGATTTATGCAAAAAAAATCGAATCCAAAAGTTTCTCCCCGAACCCAATTGGGGTTGACCTTAAGAGAAAAAAACTCTATCTCTCATTCCTCTGAGCCCTATCCTAATGTTTTTGCGTAAAATTTAAATTACAGAAAGGTAGCTTTTTCAGCATCCCCAACTTTTGGGGCCAGTTTAATAAAAAACATTAACAACTGACAACCAAATCATTATTTAAAAAAAATACATAAAAAATATATCACTCATAAAGGAAAAAGTTTTATATTTGACCTACTTCTTTTACACCAAATGTCAAAGCCCTGATTGACTCTAAATGTTCAGGAATTTTGTACACACCAAAAATTATTAACTATGAAAAATGCTAAAGTATTAAGCAGAGATGCTCAAAAAGCAATCAATGGTGGAGCTGTAGAGCGCTACTGTTGTGAAAGAGATTACAAAGGAAGATGCATTATTTGGGCTGGTCCCGGAGAAAGCTGTCCTTAGTAAAATCAACTCATGAGAAAAATAAAAGCCGGAAAGTTTCCGGCTTTCATTTTTATTTTTCTGCCAAATTTTCACATTCGGGAGCAAAAGTCTGCCATTTCAGCCACCCCTGTCTCATGGCATACATTTAGAGAATTACAAGACAGAAATAATTAATAAATAAACATATTATGTCAGTAAACTTTAAACCATTAGCAGACAGAGTTTTAGTAGAACCAATCGCTGCAGAAACTAAAACAGCTTCAGGAATTATTATCCCGGACACTGCTAAGGAAAAGCCGCAAGAAGGTACTGTAGTGGCAGTAGGTCCTGGTAAAAAAGATGAGCCTACAACTGTTCAGGTAGGTGACAAAGTTCTTTATGGAAAATATTCAGGTTCTGAATTAAAGTTAGAAGGTAAAGATTACTTAATTGTAAGAGAAGCTGACTTATTGGGAATCATCGGGTAAGACGCAGTAGGCATTACGCTATAAGCAGTAGGCAATGAGAGACTACAAAAAATATGACACCTGGAAAATTGCCCATGAGCTGGTAAAAGAAATTTATATTATTTCTGAACATTTTCCAAAATCAGAACTTTTTGGCCTTACTTCACAAATGAGAAGAGCCGCAGTTTCTATTCCTACCAATATCGCAGAAGGTTGTGGAAGATCCACAGACAAAGAATTCGCAAGATTTTTAGAAATAAGTATAGGGTCCACCAATGAAACGGAATACCTTCTTTTACTTTCTTGTGATTTAGGTTTTACTTCTGAAGATAAGATAGCAGATCTTAATGCAACACTGAATTTAACCAGACAAAAACTTATACAACTTAGAAAAAAATTATTAAATAATAATTAATTGCTAAAGGTAAAAAAGCTTATTGCTTAAAGCCTATAGCCTAAAGCTAAAAAATTATGGCAAAAGAAATAAAATTCGATATTGAATCAAGAGACGCTCTAAAGAGAGGAGTTGATGCATTGGCTAATGCAGTAAAAGTAACTTTAGGTCCTAAAGGGAGAAATGTAGTCATCGAAAAATCTTTCGGTGCTCCACACGTAACTAAGGATGGTGTTTCTGTTGCAAAAGAAATCGAACTTGAAGACAGAGTAGAAAATATGGGAGCGCAAATGGTAAAAGAAGTTGCTTCCAAAACTAATGATATCGCAGGAGACGGTACTACTACCGCTACTGTTTTAGCACAGGCTATCGTAAGAGAAGGTCTTAAGAATGTAGCTGCAGGTGCTAACCCAATGGATTTGAAAAGAGGTATCGACAAAGCAGTAACTGTAGTTGTTGAAAACCTAAAATCTCAATCTAAAACTGTTGGAGATTCTACAGAAATGGTAAAGCAAGTAGCTTCCGTATCTGCTAACAACGACGAAACTATCGGTGCTTTGATCGCTGAAGCTTTCGGAAAAGTTGGAAAAGAAGGGGTAATCACTGTAGAAGAAGCTAAAGGTATCGATACAACAGTAGATGTTGTAGAAGGTATGCAGTTCGACAGAGGATACCAGTCACCTTACTTCGTGACTAACCCTGAGAAAATGTTAGCTGAATTAGAAAACCCATATATCCTTTTAGTAGAGAAGAAAATTTCTTCAATGAAAGAATTACTTCCGGTTCTTGAGCCAATCGCACAAGGTGGTAAGTCTCTATTAATTATCTCTGAGGAAGTGGAAGGTGAAGCTTTAGCGACTTTAGTAGTAAACAAATTAAGAGGTTCTCTTAAAATTGCTGCTGTAAAAGCTCCTGGATTCGGAGACAGAAGAAAAGCAATGTTAGAAGATATTGCTATCCTTACAGGTGGACAAGTGATCTCTGAAGAACAAGGTTTCACTATGGAAAACATCTCTTTAGATATGCTTGGAACTGCTGAGAAAGTAACGATCGACAAAGACAACACAACTGTTGTAAACGGTGGTGGTGACGAAGCGAAAATCAAAGGAAGAGTAGCTCAGATCAAAGCTCAGATGGAAACTACAACTTCTGACTACGACAGAGAGAAACTTCAGGAAAGATTAGCTAAGTTAGCTGGTGGTGTTGCTGTATTATATGTAGGAGCAGCTTCTGAAGTTGAAATGAAAGAGAAAAAAGACAGAGTTGATGATGCACTTCACGCTACAAGAGCAGCTGTTGAAGAAGGTATCGTTGCAGGTGGTGGTGTTGCTTTAGTAAGAGCAATCTCTGCTTTAGACAACCTTAGCGGAATTAACTCTGACGAAAATACAGGGATCAAAATCGTGAAAAGAGCTATCGAAGAGCCATTAAGACAAATCGTTGCTAACGCAGGAGGTGAAGGTTCTGTAATCGTTGCTAAAGTAGCAGAAGGAACAGGTGACTTCGGATACAACGCGAAAACTGACGAGTATGTTCACATGCTTGAAGCAGGAATCATTGACCCAACTAAAGTAACAAGAGTTGCTCTTGAAAACGCAGCTTCTGTATCTGGAATGCTTTTAACAACTGAATGTGTAATCACTGAAGTGAAGAGCGCAGAACCAGCTATGCCAATGGGTGGTGGAATGCCAGGAATGATGTAGTAGCGAGTCGCTAAGACAAATTTAATATATAAACCGTTCTACTATTGTAGAGCGGTTTTTCTGTTTGGATTAATTACGTTTTTCCATAAGAAAATATTTGCATTATATTTTAATTTAGTGAAGGGTAATTATAAAAAAGTAGTTTAAAAAAATTAAGATATTATATAATTATTGTACTATAATTCCTAATTTAGAAAATAAAGATCAAATACTAACCACAAAAATGAAATTAAATAAATTCACCTGGAATAACTATATTCAAACAAATGAAGCAAAAGAAATTATAAAAATATTTCAAGGTAAAAATACTGATGTAATCTCAAATAAATTTATAACTAACATTGAGTTTTCAGAAGAAGAAACAACCAATTTTATTTTAAATTTATATAACTTCTCTATTAATTCAAAATTAAAATCAATAAATAATTATCAAGAAGCGAATCTATTCTTAGAAGATATCTATGATAATGGGATTGAGTTAATATTTGAAGATGGAGAAAAAGAAATTCCCCTTTTAGAAGATGATTTCACCCATTTTATTTCTATAGTATCAACTTGGTTATTTTATAAACATCCAACAATATTCAAGCCGTTCTATTTTAAAAACAACTATGATTTACTAACAAAAATAGCGGATACTTTTCATCTTACTCTACCTAAGGTTCCTCTAAAAAGATATAAAAAGGAAAGATTCTTACACTATTTAGATTTATGTAGATGTTTCAATAAATTCCAAAAAGATAATGAGTTAACAGATTTTGAATTTTGTGCTTTTCTAAATGATTTTGCCCCTAAATTTGTACAAGAAACTGATGAAGAGCAAGAATTACCTGAGCCTTCACAGGTTTGGTGGATAGGTGGTGATAAATATGGAAGTGATTTCGAGTTTTTAGATAATAATATAAACTCAAATATTTCTTCTTTTTGGCAGGGAAATATTGATACTAAAAAAGGAGATATTTTAATCGTTTATTGCTTAGCACCCCGAAGTTATATTCATTCTGTTTGGAGAGCAAAAAGAGATGGAATTGCTGATCCTTTTTTCCACTATTATAGTAATATCTATATTACAAATGGTCAAAAAGTTCCTCCAATTACTATTCATGAATTAAAAACAGATAAGCACTTTAGTAAAAATCCACTTGTAAGAAAAAATCTCCAAGGAATTAATGGTTATCCATTATCTTCTGAAGATTATTTACGACTACAGGAAATGTTCAATGAAAAAGGGTATGATTCGTCAAATTTACCTCAATTATATAATTACATCTATGAGCAAAATAAGGAGTTGAAAAATGAAAGAGAGGTTGAAATTAACTTAATAGAATCATTCCTAAAAAAAATCGGATACTCTGAAAAAGATTGGATTCGTCAATTACCCATTCGTATGGGACGTGGTGAAAGAAACTATCCAGATTATGCATTTCTGACTGATAAAACACCTAGTTATGAAAAAGCATCGATGTTAATTGAAAGTAAATTTCATATAAAAAACAATAAAGAATTAGAAGAAACATTTAAACAAATATGGTCTTATGGGCAGAGACTAAATGCTAAAACATTAATCATTGCAGATAAAGATTCTATCTGGATCTATTTGCAAAAAAATGATTCATTTGATAGAACAAAGTATAAAAAATATTTTTGGAGAGAATTAGAAAACTCTGATAAATACAACGAGCTAAAAAAACTCATTGGAAAATAGATATGTTTCTAACCAAAACCTTGAAAATGCAGCTTCTGTATCTGGAACACTTCTTACAACTGAATGTGTTATCACTGAAGTGAAGAGCGCAGAACCAGCTATGCCAAGGTAGAATACAAGGAACAGTCAGCGATCGAGGCAAATTTAATACACTACCGCCCTGCTTTGTGTAAAGTGTTTTTTTGTAGAATGCGGTTTCCCGTAAGCAATACTTATATTATAATTTTAATTTAGCAAAAAAAAATGATCAAATTACGCATCGTCTCATAATAAATTCCCATAAATACAATTCAAAGCTAAAAAAAATACGCAAAAGCATTTCAAAATAAACTTTTTATTTAATTTAGCAAAAATCAAGAAAAATTAGTGAAACAAAATTTTAAAATCTTTACTCTTTATTGAAATCCTAATTAATCAATGACTCATTAATTTATCTAAACAAACTGAACTATTAACCAATGAATGAAAAAAACCTACTAGCATCATTAGCTGTTTTTCGAGAATTATATGATAAAGAAACTGATATTTGGAAAATCATAGCTTCTTTTATTAATGATCTCATTATCGAAAATAGATTAAACGCATTTACAATATCTGAGATTTCAATTTTATTCAATCAAACTTACGAATTTGATGTACCATCATCCGTGATTAAAAGTTCACTTAGCAAATTATCATATTTAACAAGAAGTGCAAATTCATATATTGTAAATCAATTAGAAGAAAGCTCAACATTAGTTTTAGATGAAAAGACATTAATAGAGAATTCTCATAAATCTATATTTGAGGGTTTATCAAGATACGTTGAAGAGAAAAAAAATAAGTCTCTATCAGTAAAGGAAGAGAAAGATTTATATCATAACTTCTGCAACTATCTTTTAGATGAAAATAATGGAGACGAATATCTAGAGTATATATCATCTTATATAGTTGAAAACGATAATAACAATGACTTTATAAGTAAGTTAAAAGTCATTAGAGAAGGTGTGATATTACATTCAGGTTTAAAATACACAAATGAATTCACTGACTTTAATGATTTTGGAAATTGGAGAAAAGAATTAGTAATTTTTTTAGACACTGAAATTATTTTTCATTTAGCCGGTTATAATGGTGACGTTTACAAAGAAATTGCATTCGACTTTTTAAATTTCACTAAAGAAATAAATACAAAAAGCAGAGATAGAAAACTTATCAAATTATTATATTTCCCGGAAGCAAAGAATGAAATTGAAGGATTCTTTACAAAAGCTAAACATATCTTAGAAAAAAATGAAACGTTGAACCCAAGAGTAACGGCAATGGTAGATATCCTAAAGAATGTTACATCACAAAGCGATTTGATTAGTAAAAAGTCAGATTTGTATACTTTCCTTCATAGAAATGACATTCAAGAATATACAAATAATATAGAGGTTACATCAAGAGAAAATTTCGAATATAATATAATTAGCAATGAGTTGGTTGAGGAAATTAATAAATATTTGAAAATTGATAATAGTGAGTCTATATTAGAAATCTTTAATAAAATTTCTATTTTACGAAAAAATAATACTGAAGAGAATTTCGAAAATGTAAGATATATATTATTATCAGGCAATAGTAAAACTATAAAGGCCGCTTTTAATACCTCTGTATTTGAAAGATTTAGAATTCCTTTAGCAACAAGTTTGAATTTTATAATAAATAGATTTTGGTTTAAACTAAATAAGGGATTTTCTCAAAAGGATTTTCCTTCATCATTTAATATTTTAACAAAATCACAAATAATACTTTCCAAAATATTGAACGACAGTATAGGGGAAAAATACGATGAATTACAAACTAAATTTAGAAATGGAGATATAACAAAGGAACAAGCTATTAACAGGATTAAAGAT
Source organism: uncultured Chryseobacterium sp. (assembly GCA_963518055.1). Taxonomy (GTDB): domain Bacteria; phylum Bacteroidota; class Bacteroidia; order Flavobacteriales; family Weeksellaceae; genus Chryseobacterium. The sequence continues at coordinate 352,974 of CAUQIC010000001.1, read as the reverse complement.
CTAAGGATTCAATCTAAAAAACCTGAAGAGATTAAACAAGAAATAGCAAATGATGTTCTTGATTTTATAACTATTGATAGTTTAGAAGATTATATTGAGAATCAAGCTCATTATAAAGAGAAATCAAAAAAATTCGACGAAATTTCAATTAAATTAAAAGAGAAAACAAAAGATTCTATAATTTTTAAAGAACAATTGATCCAAAATATTAAGGATAGAATTACAGAAAAGAAAGAAATAATTTATGCTTTTAATAATGTAAAATCAATCTCATCTACATATTCTTCTAAAGTAATCAAAAGATTAAGGTTATTATTATTTTTCATATTATTGACTTTTTACCTAGCATTAATTATTTCAATAATATACTATGGCTGGGATAAGATGGAAAAATACACATATTTATTAGGTATCCCATTTACAGTATTTCTTTTAGGTACAACTATTTTTAAAAAGCAAGTAAGATTTGAAAATGTACTTGAATCTATTAAAATTAGAATAGAAAAAAATGAAATAGAAAAAAAATCAAAACACACTCCATTTGAAATTGAAAACCTAAGGACTGAAATAAAGCAATTGGAAGAAGAAATTTCAACTTTGGAAAAAGATCAATAAATATTCCAAATCGACAAACAGCTTCTCTTTTTAAAAAATGATATAAAATAAATTTTAAACTATAATTACTATATAAATTATTATGGATAAAATAAAATTAGGATTATTTGATACTTTCACATACATTTTACCTGGATCAATAATCTTGATAAGTATCGATTTAATTAAAAATCCTCGAACAAATTTTTCTGAATTCATATTTAATTCAATAAAAAGTTATACCCTATTCCAGGTAGTCATTTTATTATCTTTATGTTATATAGTAGGGTTTTTAAACCAATATATTTCTTACAAAGTATTCAAATTCTTATCTAAGAAAATTTGGAAAACTAGAATGCAAGGTAAAGAAACAAGTATAAGCAAATTAGAAGATAAAATTGTTATGATTAGGCATTTTTCACCAGAAAATTTTAATGTTCTAAACACATATTTAGCTTTGAGAGGTATGTGTTATGGTATGTTTGTAGCTTCTTCATTCCTTTTTATAATTGTTCTTATCAGAGCTATTCAATTAAATTGTCTAAAAGAGTTATCAATTGAACTAATTGTTATTGTAATTTGTTCAATTCTATTTTTAAGAAGAGCCATAACCATTCATGAATGGATTGACGGTACAATAAAGCATGCAACATCTAAAATGAATGAATTCACAAAATAAAATATGCAAAATTATATATTATGTTCAAAATGTTTTTTTGATGAAGGTTTAAAGTTGACATGTGAAAGATTCGGCAAAAGTAATAAAATAATTTGTCCAAGTTGCAAGAAAAGCGAAGGGCATAAAATATCTAAAGCGGATTTAGAAGAAGTTTGTTGGGAGTTTTTTATAAATGGAACTGCTTTTGAGGCTGAATTTGGAGGTGCATCGTTACTAAGCTTTAATCAATTTCAAAAAACCGAAGTTAAATTTAATTTTAAATTAAACAATGATATCAAACTTATAGAGAAAGAATTAGGTATAGGCTTTTTTTATAATGCACCTAGACTATTTAAACTTGGATACATTACACAATTGGAAAAAATAAATAGTAAGGATATTATTCAGGAATTTGAAGTATTAGACGAAATAATACAGAAATTTCCATCCAGAATTCTCACCAATGAAGACTATTTTTATAGGCTTAGAAAAAATCCAAAAAATCCTGATAATGAATTGGAATATGATAGTCCTCCAATAGAATATGCTGGCAAAGGAAGATTAGACAGTATTGATTTGAATATTTTATATGGCTCCGAAAATATTGAAATTTGTTTACATGAATGTAGGGTAACTTTATTAGACAAATTGTATTTAGCAAAATTAGTTCCAACCCAAAATTTGAAAATACTAGATTTAAGTGCTGACATTAATGATGATGCAATAGAATTTGAAAGTCTATCTTTAAGTATACATTTTATTTTCAGAGCAGAGAAACATGCATATGAAATCTGTCGTAAAATTTCAAAATATGCTTTGTTACAAGGTTTTGATGGGATTATATATCCTTCTTTTTTTAGCAAAATAAAATCTGATTCTATTCCAAATATTGCACTATTTGACTTTCCTTTAAAAAATAACAAAGTAAAAGTTGAAAGTATTAATAGAGTAATAATAGATAAAATTCAATATGATTATACATTTGGTCCAGTAATAGATGACTAAAGGAAATTTTAAAATAACATATATTCCCGCTGGCAAAGTCTCCATACTTTGCTCCAATAAAATAAAACCAATCTATTAAAAATTAAGCTTCGAAGTATGAAGACTTCGAAGCTTAGTTTTTATTCTATCTTAAAATCAAATAATTCTTTAGGATGAACTTCTAAGCCTTTAGCCAGTTCTTGTATTGTTGAAATCCTTAAATCAACTTCTCCCTTCTCAATCTTACTAATATTACTATGGTCTACATCACATTTTTGAGCTAACTCCCGATAGCTTAATCCCATTTTTTTTCTAAATTTTTCAACTCTTTTACCAAAAAATATTCGAAACTCAATTTTATCCATTGCAAATACCATTATCAAAGCAATTTGGAAAGTTTACAATAAAAAAATGTAGTTGAATTAACCTACAACTCGAAAATTATATTATATTTGTACAATAAGCTGCAATAAATGTAGCTTTGCGATACTTCAACGAAATATAGAAGCTATTGCTTAGAATCTCGACTTGAAAACTGGTAATTTAAAAGCAACGAGACGATAAGCTAGAAGCTCACGACCTAGGCGTGAGCTCTCTTATCTGTTGCACGGTATACCAGTACCTCAAGTCGGATATTGTAGAGTCTCATGCCGTTTTATTTTCATGCAGTTCTGTTTTCTACAATTATCTTTTTCTAAGCCAGCTTTACAATATAAAGTATCATGATACGGTACAATGGGGTGTACAATCCATTGCGGCTTTCGGGCTTTTAGAAAAACACAAATTCTATCATATTTATTCGGCTTGTTCAGGACTTCTTTCTTTACGGCCAGAAAAATCGTACAATAAAACAAAAAATTAAAACCATTAAGAAAAATGAAGAGAATAAGATAAGTTAAGATTCATCAAAGATGGATGAAGCAGCCTGCTGAACACATAGCTTTAGCTATGATCTTAACTATTCTTCATTACTTAAAAAGCTCTTAATGGTTTAAAAAATTATTAAGAATACATCAACCATAAAAAACACACTCATGAAAAAAAACAGAACAGACATTCAATCCCGGCTTGGGAAAGGCCGGAAGAAACATTACGGCTTACAGCAGATGGAAACATTTTTTCAGCTCAATGATCTGGCAGCCACCAAAGAGCTTTTAAACAGCATTATGAGCTATGCCCTTAAAAGAAATAGCTGGATAAAAGAAGAGCCGTCCATTATTTATCATTTTCATCAGGCGATGCGTTCATTCATCCGTGCAGGTTACTTTATAATGCTGAAGGAAAAGAAATTGGTGATCAATACTGAGTCGAAAGAGGTCTCTCCGTTGGTTCTTGGCCTACTTTCAGAGAAAGAATACCAAAATCCTATGTTGGTGTTTAAGAAAGCATTCAAAGAATACAGCATCAAGGAATTTGATTATTTTATTTCCGGAATGGCTTATTTCTCAATGTGCATCTATGATAAGCTACCGGAAAGGAACATGATAAACCCCTATATTCATCTGCTTAAAATGCTGGATGCCGCATATCTTATTATTGAAAGGAAAGGAAAAATATAAAAATACATGTTTGGAGCATCCAACATTAATACTTGGTGAGAAATGTTGATCCCTATTTAAAATCATCTGTGTATATTTGAAATCCTGGTCATATACATTCTCAGATAAATTAATATAATTTTTATTTAAATTTACTGGCAAATAATAGTAAACTAATACCCCTTGCTCCCAATGCACAACATTCAAATGAAAAATAAAATCTACATCAAAAATGTAATCATCTTTTCCATTATTTTATTTCTTTTAGTTGAGCTCCTTTCTTTTTATTATAGCTATTTCAATTTAGGAAGCTTTTCAACAAATAATACTTTATTATTTTCTATTTACTGGTATGGGTTAATGTTTTCTTATATTTTAATCATATATTTTGCGCTGAAAAAGACCATTGCAGAAACTAAGGAATTAAAACTTACCAAATTGATCCTAACCTCATTAGCCATCATTTTTGTTGTTTACAATCTCAATTTTTTAGCAGAATACATTCAGTATTATTATATTGATGAAAAAGACAAAATTGTGACTCAGAATAATATAGATCGGTTAAAAAATCTCCTTAATGGTGAAGACAACTCTGCTCCGAGCTATGATCCTTTTAGTTCTTTTATTAAATATCCTTATTTAATGCTGGCAAATATACTTTCAGGGTTCAAAATCTTTAGCTTATTTTTCTTCCTGATAACAGACAGAATCATTATGCCCATATTATTAAGCTTAGCTTTATACAAATGGTATAAAAAACATCCCGAAAAAATAAAATAAAAATAGTCCCCCATTCCGCAAAGTCTGGAGACTTTACACCTTAAAAAAACTAATAACCGACCGTTTAAGAAACTTTACTCAAAATGAAATTAAACATTAAACTTCTTTCTATCTTCCTACTTTTTCTAATCTCAACCTCTTCTTTTGCACAAAAGAAGACCCCTTTTCAAATCAATGGAGAGTTATTTGAGGTTCCCGGGAAATGGGAATATAAAGATCAACTTAAACAATCCGGCCAATTTCGCTTAAGCAATAAAAACGAAAAAATAAATTTGTTAATTTCAGTAAGAAAACCTGAAAAGTTTGAATTCTATAAAGAAGGATTAACAGAAAAAGAATTGCTGAATGCATTTTATAAATGGGAATATGATTACTGGTCATCACCCAATGGAGTGAAAGCAGACGTTTCTGAGGTAAAAAGAAATGAAGAAAAAAATTATATCATCTGGAAAATCATTATAAAAGGTATGCCTCAGAATGATCATAAAGACCAGACTTTATATTTACTGTATGCTGTTAGAAACAATAATCTGATCTCATTAAATTTAACCAATAACACCGATAAAAAGAATCCACTAACTGAAACGGAATCCATTGAACTTCTGGAACAAACTTATTTGAAATAAAAACATGAGACACTATTGGATTGTAATTTCATTACTTTTAATAATAAGCTGTTCCAAAGATAAGACAGCAGAAAAAGTAGAACTGAACAAAATAGTAAATGCCGTTTTGAAATACGAATCCAATCGTCATGCTTCAAAAGAGAATACTTATTTAGTTAATCCTGAACTCGTGCAATTAAAAATCTATATTCCCAGCCCAAAAGAAATGTTGGGGGAAGAACCGGGACCACCACCTTTTTTTAATAAAAGTGTTGTTCATTTACTTGATTTAAGACATAGCAAATCCGAGGAAAGGAAATCTGACTCTTTACATTTATTACAACAAAACCAATACATTTTTGATTCTCTAAAAATTGATAACAAAATAAACCCCAATATTAAACTCGCCGATAAAAATGAAATTAATAATCGCATAAAACTATGTGAATTTTCGAACCCAGTATACTTCAATGATAGATTTGCCTATATAGAATCCATATATTATGATTCTGTTTTTGGAATTGGTTTTGGCTACCTACTGGAAAAACAAAAAGATGGAAGCTGGATGGTAAAAAAAATGATCAATACTTTTATCACTTAAAAGCATTATACTCCGCACCAAAAAATTTTCCCGGCCTAGAAACCAGTAAAATAAAAAAGTACTAAGATAATAACACATTACCTATGGAAATTAAAACAGCTCTCGAAAAATATAAAGTCATTGGGGACTACTGTGCTCCCGACTATGAAAGAGATAATGAAGTTTTGACAGAATTTAAAGCAAATAATCAAAATTTATCGGAACAACAAACAGTAGAACTTGTAACTCTGCTCAAGGATAGCTCTGAGGCTGTGGAAAAGTACTTTGTAGCTGATCTGCTCTATTTATATAATAATTTCAGTAAAGAATTATTTGAACCATTAATTATCACGGCAATATATCATAAAGATCCTAGTTTTAACAGAATATTTTTAAGACCCTGTCTGAAAATTTTTGGAACAAAAGTCGTAGTCGAAAAGCTTACTGATACATTCAATAAAGCTGACATCATTGGGCGTATAGGAATTTTGAATTTGGTGTATTGGTTACAACCACAAGAAAATGAAGAGACAGACAAATTACACCATACAATTTTAGAAAGAGCCAATAATACAACAAATTTAATCGAACTGTATCACTATAAATTACAATATAAAAATAAGATAAAGTATGCTAGTAATATCCCTGACAACGTGGATGATCTCATAGAAATTATTGGTGAGAATAAAGAATATCAAGAACTATTATTTGAGAAGCTTGGATGGGCAAGACCCACTCCGCAAAATTCCAAAAATGTGTGCAAATAAAATAAGTAATCCAAAGTAAGGAGACTTCAGACAATAAACTATATTATTTACAACTTTCCTTGATGAATACCCGGAAAATCCTAAAACTAATTTTAACGTTATTACTTTTTTCTTCTTGCACCTCCCAAAGAGAATTGCAGGGAGTTTATAAATCTAATAAAGCTGAATTTGGCTTTTTTATAACCCAGATCGACTTAAAGAACAGCAATGAATTTAGTTATATATTCTCTGGAGATCTTCAGTATACAGAACTTTCCGGATTTTACCTACAAAAGGATAACAACCTCTATTTAAAATTTAATAAAAACAAAGGTGAGATAGAATCTGTGAATGACTCAATGACAATATCCGATATATTATCCGGCAACTATCATAATTATGATTTAAAAAATGAAAATGGAATCACTTATCATTTAAAATATAAAATTCAGGGAAATAAACTTTTTGCATACGGAATTAAAAGCGGGCAATTGAAAAAAAAATCAAAAGTATACACTAGCCAAAGGAAGTTCTTATTTTTTGGCCCCCGGTGGAGAAACAAAAGAATTTATCTCACAAAATTTAAATCGTAGCAATTTCTCCGACTTTGCGAAAATAAAATAAATCATCCTAAGTCAGGAGACTTTGGATAACGATGTAGACACATCTCATGATGAGATGCAGAACCTAAGTAAAACTGCTCTGTTTATAACAAAAATAACTTCATGCTCATTTGACTAAAAGCATTTTTAAAAATTCTCTTCAACTTTTCCTATCTTTAAACCACACTATTCAATTAAAGAAACTTAAATAAAAATTAAGCACTAACACCCTTGAAAACAAAATTATTATTCCTTTCACTGTTGGGTTCATTCTTAGCCCATTCACAGACTCTTCATTTTAAAAATCTCAAAGATATGTCTGCGGGCAGAGGTGGCATAAGCAGTGTAATAGTGAATAATAATATCTATGTGAGCAATGGGTATCAGGAAAAAAGCAGTGACGCCAAGTATATTGAGAAATATAATATCTCTGATAACAGCTGGAGTATCCTCAATTCTACTCTTCTTACCAAAAAATTCGCTAATTCGGAGACTTATGATAATAAGATTTATATTTTTAACGGTTGGGGAAACAGCCATCTTGAAATTGTAGACCTTACCATCAATACCATAACGAAGGGAGCTGTTAATCGTTCGTATACAGGAAATGCAGGTTCTGCCCTCTATAATGGTAAAATATATGTGTTTGGGGGCAGCGGATTAAACGGAGCCAAAACCACTGTGTTTTCTAATAAATTTCAAGAGTATGATATTGCTTCAAATACATGGAATCCCTTACCCAATATGCCTACAGCCAGAGAAACAAAAGGTAAAATTGTTAATGATAAATTGTATGTCATTGGTGGTTTTAACGGTACTCCCTCTCGCCTGATCAATATTTACGACCTTAAAACAAAACTTTGGACCAACCAATATACAATGCCTTCCGGTATATCCGGACACTCATTAGCGGTATCCGGTAATAAAATTTTTATTGTAGGGGGTGTGAATAATCAAAGTTTTTTGGCCTATTTTGATACGACCACCCATACATTCCATCAGCTGTCATCCAATATGATTCCCAGAAGACACGCTGCCGCGGAAGTATATAACAATAAACTATACGTTATCGGCGGAAGTACAACATCTCTCACCAGTTCAGCTATTAAAAGCATACAAGTGGCAGATATCAGCGAAAGTGTACTCGCTGCAAGTACAATAAATGATAACAGGACATTGGAGAAAAAGAGGTGTAGCCATGCAGCCAAAGATGGTTTTATCATCCGTAATAAAAATAACCGCAATCAATTGGGATACATAGTTTACTCTGCTCCTCAAAGTCTCCCGACTTTGCGTTAATAAAATGAATTATCTAAAAGTCAGAAGCCTTCGGATAGCGAAGAATATATCTATAAAAAAATACCCAATGAAAAAACTCATTTTAATCATCTCGATCCTTTCTATACAATGTATATTAGCTCAATCTATACAATTTGAAAATCCAGATCTAGAGAGAAGTATCTTATTAAAACATCCTGAAATTGATCTTAATAAGAATCAGAAAATAGAAAAAGAAGAGGCTGAATTAGTTTCAAAGCTTGACCTTATGAAACAAAATCTTACAAATGCAGATGATATCAAATACTTCAAGAATCTTGAATCTCTTTCATTGACGATCAATGGGATTACAAAGGTAAAACTTAGTGATTTTAAAAAATTAAAAGAGCTTTATTGCGCAAGAAACAAATTAGTTGAATTTGAAATAAGCAATATGCCATTGTTGAAAGATTTGGCCATTGGCAGAAACGAGTTAAAAACAGTTTCCATCATTAATTGCCCCAATATAGAATCAATAAATATGATGGATAATCAAATTAATAGTTTTGATTTTAAGCCTTTTAAAAAATTAAAATATTTAACTATTGACAACAATAATTTTGAAAATTTAGACTTGAGTAATAATCCTGATCTTATCCAAATTAATATCCGTAAAAATAATATTAAAGCTTTGGATATAACTAAGAATCTAAGTCTTCAAATGAATATTCTTTATATTGATTCTAATGTTAAAATTACTGGAACCCCAGAACAAATTAAAAATTATAAACCGGCCTCAATTATTTATACGAAATAAAATATTCATCGTTTGCCCACGAAGTCTTCCGACCTTGCCTCATTAAAACAAGTCATTAAAAGTCAGGAAATTTCGGAGAGAAAATAAGATTTTTCGGCTATTTTTTTTATGTTTGATATCATAAAAAACAAACGCTAAATACTAACACCATTGAAAACAAAATTATTACTCCTTTCATTGTTGGGCTCATTCTTAGCCTCTGCGCAAACCCTTACTTTTCAGAAGCTCGCTGACATGCCTGTAGGCAGAGGTGCATTATCAAGTGTAATAGTGAATGACAACATCTATGTAAGCAATGGGTATACAGAAAAAGGAGATACCAATTATATAGAAAAATATAATATTTCCGATAACCGTTGGACTAGTCTCAATTCTACTCTGATTCCTAAAAGATTTGCGAATTCCGAGACTTTCAATAATAAGATTTATATTTTTAATGGCTGGAAAAATAAATATCTCGAAATAGTCGATCTTGCCACCAATACCGTCACGAAAGGAGCCGTCAATCCTTTTTATGCAGGAAACTCTGGTTCTGCAATACAAGATGGTAAAATATATGTGTTTGGTGGAAGCGGATTAAAAGGGGCTGAAAAAACTGTATTTTCTAATAAATTTCAAGAGTATGATATTGCTTCAAATACCTGGAAGTCATTACCCGATATGCCTACCGCCAAAGAAACAAAAGGTAAAATCGTTAATAATAAGCTGTATGTCATTGGTGGTTTTAACGGAACATCCTCTAATCTGATAGATGTCTACGACCTTAACACTCATCTTTGGACCAATCAATACACAATGCCTGTTGGAGTATCCGGACATTCATTAGCGGTATCCGATAATAAGATTTTTATTGTCGGAGATTATAACGATCAAACTTTTCTAGCCTATTTTGACACGGAAACCAATGAATTACATCAGTTATCATCCAATATGATTCCCCGCAGGCACTCAGTAGTAGAAGTATATAACAATAAATTATACCTACTCGGTGGAAATACAACCTCTATTTCCAACTCATCCATTAAAAGTACACAGGTGGCAGATATTAATGAAAGTCTGCTTTCTGACAATCCAACCGATGAAGATCGTATCACAGAGACAAAGGTCTATACCAATGCCCATAGAGACGGATTTATAATCAGTAATAAAAATAACAGTAATCAATTTGAATACACCATTTTCACTGTGGATGGAAAGCAAATCAACAAAGGATTTGGCTACTACAACAGGAATATAGACTTATCAAAAGTAGAAAAGGGAACTTACATTTTTAGCTTTAAAAATGAGAAAGGAATTTTGCAACAGATTAGAGTGATAAGATAATAATCTTGATGGGAATCTAGAAAAAATTCACTCCAATCACTACCCGACTTCACAAAACAGCCCGACTTTAAGCCCCTAAAAAACAAGTGATCCGAAGCCTTTTGACTTTGGAGAGAGGAAACATTGAAGAAAGGATAATCTACACACCTATGGCAATGAAAGATTCATAGAAGAGATCAAATACTTTCAGAAAACGGCATCCCATCTAAGCTCTTCCCTTCTTTTTAACTAACTTGCTATCATATTTACAAAAAATCACACCCATGAAAAAATTATTAAATAAACTTATCATTATTGAATTTGAAGATAAAGAGCCACAAAAAGGAATTCTAATTAACTACAGTAAAGACTGGTTTTTGATTAAATCTAATCCTGTTGATTTTATTTTAGATGGATATTCTGCTATAAAAAATGATAAGGTCAAAAACATCATCAAAAACAATGATACTGAGTTTGTAGAAAAAGCGATGAAATTAAAAGGACTCTCAGTAGATAAAAAAATATATAAACTCCCGCTTACAAATTTTGACTCCATCGTTGAAAACATCCATAAGAACTTTGGAATTTTCAGTTTAGCAAAGAAAAGAGATGATGCCATTTATCCCGGAAAATTAAAAAAGCTTACGAGTAAAAAAATTATCTTAACCTGGATTGATTTGAACGCAAACTGGGCGAAAAGCAGAGAGTTTACAAAAGATAAAATAAGAACCATTGACTTTGATACTGATTATTTAGTTTCCCTAAAATTACTATCAGAAAATAAATAAGAACCTGATCTGAATATGAAAAAAACATTCGAATTCCTCAAGCAATTAAATAAAAACAATAACCGCGAATGGTTTTCCGCCCACAAATCTGAATATGATACGATTGTAAAAGAAAATAAAGTTTTTTTTAATCAGATCTATGCTGAACTTCAGGAGCACGATAATCTCAAGGGTATCCATATTTTCAGAATTTACAGAGACGTTCGTTTTTCTAAGGACCAAACGCCTTACAAAAACAATTTTGGAGTGGGATATTCCCGTTCAAAACCGATGTTGAGAGGAGGTTATTACATTCAGCTGGAACCTGGAAACAGCTTTGTAGGAGGTGGATTCTGGGGACCCGAAGCTAAGGATTTACTTCGTATCCGTAAAGAATTTGAAATCAGCACTACAGAGATTGAAAAAATTACCTCTGACAAAACCTTCGTAAAATATTTTGGAGAACTCAAAGGTGATTCTGTAAAAACAGCTCCCCGGGGTTTTGATAAAAATCATCCTGCGATAGATTTAATCAGAAAAAAGCAATTCGTCGTGATTCGAAAATTTACCGATAAGGAAGTTTTCTCTGAGAACTTTCAAAAGGAGGTTCTTCTCACTCTACTGGCCATGCGTCCTTTTTTTGATTATATGAGCGAAGTATTGACAACGGATCTTAATGGAGAACCTTTATTTTAAAAATGATCATAGACATCAGAATGAAAATCAAAATCCTCATCCTCTTATTTACTTTTTCTATCGTAAAAATTCTGGCAACGGCACAGGCTACGGATATAATTATCATCAACAATAAAGAATATCCTCTTCTCAATAATCCTTTGGACCGATACTTCAAGGAAAATCCTGAATATCATCCCATCTACGGTCCACACCTGAAGATGTTTAAGAAATACAGAAATAAGCCAATCCCTCTTCCATTTTCAACAGGAAACTATCGCGGATATATTGCCACTTTTAAAATTGAAAATAATAATTTGATTTTAGCTGATCTTGAGGTTCAAAATATCAATTCAGAAAAACGAAACTATATTTCTGTCTATCAACAACTCTTCAAAAATAAAAAAGTTGTTCTCAATTATTCCGGTATCCTTGTTATTCCGGATGGAGAATTAGTTGAATTTTCCAATTTCGGTTATTCGTCTCTATATGGTCATTATAAATTAATTACGATTAACAATGATACAATGGTGAAGGAAAAAGAATTGGATAAAGAGGAATTTATACAGTTTAAAATCAACCAATTTGAAGAATACAAAAAAACAGAGGCTTATAAAACTGAATTAAAAGAATATTTTAAAAATTGGGAAAACGATAAGAAAACGGAATTATCTAGGAATAACACCAAAAGAATGTCAAAAAAAGAAATCGCAGCCTTACATAAGGAATACGAGCAACCTCCTTCTGAAGATTATATTGCCAGATACTTTTTTATAACTAAAAAACTAGATTATATCATTGTTGATTACTAAGATGACGTTTCATACTCATAGTGCATTCATCTTCTGCCGCTAAGGATTCCCGTAAGGATGCCCCCTCAACTTGTTTTAGTTTTGATGATCAATTTTAATCATTAAAAATAAAACAATGAAAAGACTAGTATTCTTATTTAGCCTTCTGATGTTCGGTACCTCTTATGCTCAAGATGCTCCGAAATTTGAAAATGACACCTTAACCACCTCTACAGGTTTTAAAGTATATGAAGGGCTCGACTTAAAAATCGGAACAGGTTCTATGAATGACGGAGATTTTAAATTTATCCGCACCAATGCGGCTTCCATGTTTAATTATACTTCAACCACAGGATATCAGGGGCTGGCTAATCAGGCCAATTCTTTTAAAAGAAGTAATTCAGGACTGACTTTCAAAGTAAAAAAGATCATGACCAGAGGAAACAAGAGAAACGGCTTTGTGTATTATGCTAAAATCGGAAGCGGTCTCATAAACTATGAAGTGGACCTGGAAAATGCCATCAGATCCGGCGAATTAATTATTCCTGAGGAATTTTCACCCAAAGAGAAGTCTCAACTTCTGAATTTGGAAACCAAATATGATAAACTGAAAAAAATTAAAGAATTAAAAGATTCCGGAGTATTATCTGAAGAAGAATTCCAAAAGGAGAAAGACAAAATAATGACGGATAAATAAATGAAAGAGAACCGCACTGTTTTACAGAGCGGTTTTTTGTTCTTGTTGTTCAAAAGTAAGAGTGCAAGATCCCCTTTTTCATTTTACACATTAAATAAACATTAACCTTTTCCTCTCCTCTTTTTTCATACTGTCTTTTTTGTATTTTCACGTTTGAAAAACTAATCAAACCCACTCAAAACAGGTATCTATGAAGCTGTATATTTTCACTTTCTTTCTTTTAATTTTCAGTAAAGCAGCCGGACAGAAAAAAGAATATCCATCGGTTAAAAAAGGAGATTTTCCTGAAGGTATTTATATGACATTGGAAGATGTTTTAAACAAGACCCCCAGCTCAAAGGAAGAAGTTTATTTCAAATCTTCAGCAGAACATGATTCTATTCATTTGCCGGAGAAGGTATTTTTTTACAATAAGCAGAATAATCAGAAACTCAGAAAACCCCTGGGCGTTTCTTATAAAGGAGAAATGTATTTTCAGACCTATCGAAAATATACCCATTCGGAAGATAAGAGCTATGAAGCCAATGTGTCTTCAAGATTTTGTAAAGTATTATACTACGGCAGATTTTTATATTTTGAAGAAAGTCTAAGAAATATTTGGACCAGTGGAATTCTTAGTGAGTTGAACTCAAGAACCCATTTAATGAGCGGTAGCAATAAAGGAATCATTCTGGATTTAAAAAATAAAGAGTTCAATATTCTACAAAATTGTGATGATTTAAATGATTTTTTATTTGAACATGAAATTCCATCCATCGAATGTGATCCCGGCAAATTTACCCTTGAAGATGTACACAAGAAAATAGAGGAAATTAACAAACCCTATATGTAAATAAGGGGTAGCGGGGAATTTAATCCGTTTCCTATTCACATAATGTGTAAATTAGGAAATTGTTATGCGACACCTAAGTATACCATAACTAATAATCGAAATAGGAAGAGTAAAAATGACAATATGGAAATAGAATCCAACAATGATCCCAGGGATAAAAGTCCTGTACAACTCAATATCATTGATAAACTTGCCTGGATAGAACTAAAAAATAAATCTATTCTTTCCACCAAAAGCTATGGAAAAGACAAATATTATATTCCGGGTGGTAAAAGAGAGATTGGAGAAACTGACGAACAAGCCTTAATCCGTGAAATAAAAGAAGAATTAAGCGTAGATATAGATCAGAACACGATTACTTATATCGGGACTTTTGAAGCTCAGGCACACGGACATGCAGAGAGTAAGCTTGTAAAAATGACCTGTTATTCCGGAGCCTATTCCGGAGAATTGAAAGTAAGCGCTGAAATTGAAGAAATGAAATGGCTTACCTATTCTGATAAGGACAAAATATCCGAGGTTGATCAATTAATTTTTGACTACTTACATCAGAAAAATTTACTGGATTAATTCATTCACACAATATAAATTCATAGATTGGGTATAGAAAATTTTCCGCACCCCATCAACTATTAAAAAAATTTCAAATTATAAAAACAGCACCTATGACAAAATATACATTACCCTTTTTCGGAGAAGTTTCCACCGAGAGCTTAGAAGAATATTATGACGTTAATATAGATTTTAAAGGCAATGAAATTCAGATAGACATGAATTTTGAGAACCCCAATATTGATGTTCTACAACTAGACAAAGTAAAAAGCTTTCTTGAAAATATCGAGAATTTCGACAAACTGAATAAAACATATATTGTAGAAGATTATCACGATCAGGACGGTGATACCGTTAAATCTTATATAGAACATCATCTTGAAGAAATAGATAAAGACCAGCTTTCAACACTCATTAATTTTGAAGATACAAGTAGTAAGCCTGAACAGCAGCTGCTGAAAAAATTAGAACTGATCAGAGTAGGACTTTATCCCGACAGTGAAGATAATTTTGCTATTCTCGATTATTCAATCGGCCAGGATCTTACGGATTACCTGGTTGTCATCAACACAGATGAAAACGGCCAACTAGACTATATGGCGATGGAAAGCTAAACCAGAAAGAATAGTCTATATAACTTTTTTATAAATTTTAATTCATTTATAATATCACGAGAGCACCACATAGAAAGCAAATATCATTAAAATCTCAATTCCAACCCGGTCATTAAGGATACTTCTGTTAAATTATATTATTTTTAACAAACAAAATAAAAGATAATGCCAGCTGCAGAAGAAATAATTAATGAAATAGATACCTTCTTAGACAAATCGATGCTGAAAACTTCCAAAATCACTCAGGAAGAGCTCATCCACTTTGTAGAAGAGAAATGGAAAGAGGCTGATGATAAAAAGTATAGTATCTATGCTGCCTATATCATCAACAGTCGGATGATTAATGAGTATATCGGATTGAAAGATTTTGATAATATGATGAGATGGCTGGATATGCTGGACTTGCATTCCGCATCTCAGAAAGACGCTTCCTATATTACGAATTATTACAAAGGAGAATGCTGTCTTGAATGTGGTAATGAGGAGAAAGCACTGGAATATTTTAATCTAAGTTATGCTGAAAATCCTGAATATATTTTTTCACAGGCTCCATTTTGCTATGAGTTCTTCAACAGATATCTTGAAAACCCAAAAGAAATATCTGATTTCGAAGAAAATGAGGTTGAATATTACGAACTTAACCTGGAATTAAACCATTGGCAGCGTTTCTTCCGGACCGATGATCATAAATTTCCTTATGAAATCTTTGATGAAGGCTATGAATATACTGAAGAGCCCACGCAGGGACAGGAAAACGGATTAATCTATCTGCAGGAAAATCAGGAGAGAATTTTAGAGAACATGCTGCTTGAGTTATTAAAACGATATCCCGATCTTCAAAAAAAATATAATTTTTCTAAGAGAGATAAAGTTAATTTCATGCCTGATTTAAAAGATATTCAGGGGTTTTCTGATCTTTTATCTCCCACTTATTTTTATGTCACTTCGGTCATTAAAGACAGCATCCCGTATATTGGGTATGGATTCTCCTGCTCCTGGGACAGCGAGCACGGGTTGGGAATTATGACACATAAAGACCGAATCGTAGAAATTGGAGGTGCAGAAATAGCATTTGATAACTGGACTGCCGAAAAAGATCTGGGAGTTTCCAAATAAAGTTTTTAAAATTATAATTGAGAACACACTTTTTGTTTATGAATGTAACACTGGATACCCTTATTCTATATGTCAGAAATGTTGAACTGCTTACCCATTTCTATGTTGAAAATTTCAATCTGAAACGTATTGAACAAGATCCCATTTGGGCTTTACTGGATGCGGGGGGTGCAAAAATCGGTTTACATAAAATCGGAGATCAGTATATCGGAAAAACGGATACAAATCACATCTTTGGCAACAACACCAAAATCGTTTTTGAAATTGATATGGATATTGAATCGGCACGAAACGAACTATTGTCAAAAAATATTCAGATGAGAGAAATCAAAACATTTGAAAATTATGATTTTTGGTTGTGTGACGGAACAGATCCCGAAGGAAATGTGTTTCAATTAAAAACTAAAAAATAAAATAACTGGAAAATGAGAAAGGTAATACTGGATTTAGCCATCACTTTAGACGGATTTATTGAAGGCCCTAATGGAGAAGTTGATTGGTGCATTATGGATGATGATATGGATTTTGACGGTTTTCTGTCGAGTATTGACACCATTTTCTATGGAAGGATAAGCTACGATGCATGGGGCAATTATCAACCTGATGAAAACGCCGGCCCGGAAGAACAAAAGCTATGGCAATCCGTTCACTCAAAAGATAAATTTGTATTTTCAAGTCAGCACAGAGAAGATCCTAATGCCACTTTTATCACCTCTGATACCATTGAAAAAGTTTCAGAAATAAAAAATCAGGATGGGAAAAACATCTGGTTATATGGAGGGGCAAGTCTTATCAAAACTTTTATCCAACATAATTTAGTTGACATATACAGAATATCTGTTCACCCTGTTGCTTTAGGCAGTGGAAAACCTTTATTTAAAGATTTGAAAGAGAGATTAAATTTAAAACTTATCAAAACCAATGTTTTTAAATCCGGAGTAGTACAGCTCATCTATGAACCGTAATCCCTAAAAATATTTCTGAATTAAACCCAACCGTCTGCACTACCCAATGACTATCGAAATAAAAAATAAAACCAACTGGATAATAACCTTTCTTACAAGTATTGGTTTATTGATTTCTATTGGTATTATTTTAATTATCATTCCGATTGTCAGTGCACAGGAAACCTATTTTCTTTCTGTCCTTCATTATATTTTTTCAGCACTTCCGTTTACCTGCTTTTTTATTATCATCCTGTATATCTGGCTATGGAATACTTTTGGAAAAACAATACTCAACATTGAACCGGACTTACTGACTGTGAGGTATAAAAATAAATTGTTCTCAAAACCCAAAACCTACTTAAAAAAAGAAATCAATCAAATTCTTGCAAAAGATTTTACAGTGGAGGAATATAAGTTCGGAGTTCGGTATCACGCTTCATGGAGCGATTCAAACTATTCCATCGTCCTTATCAATCCAAATGGAGAAACAAGAATTGTGGATTGGATCACAAAAGATAAAGCGGATGAAATTGTTGATGAGATCAAAAATAGGTGGTAAATACTAAAAATTTCAAAATATAAATAACCATTCTGGAGAGGAATGGTTATTTTTTTTAACATCAATTTAATTTTTCATTACATTTATATTCCTCAAAATCAACAAACAAAAATTAGTATGCCTCACTTTATCATAGACTGTTCACAAGATATTCTTCAGCAGATAACGGCTGATAAAATCATGAATGCAGTATATGAAACTGCCGATGCAACAGGTTTATTTGCAGCTAATGATATAAAAGTAAGATTACACCCCTACGAACATTATCAATTGGGAAATAGTAAGAAAGACTTTCTGCATGTTTTCGGATACATTATGGAAGGACGATCGACAGAACAAAAAGCTGATTTATCAAAAAAAATAAGCACCCGGCTCACCCAATTACTTCCCGAACTCTCCTTTCTGTCTGTCAATATCAGTGAATTTGAAGCGGCAACTTACTCTAATAAAGCATTGATAAACCCGGAAAACAAAGATAAAAACAGACATTTTGGATTGTAATTTTTAGATATTTATTAAAACTAAACCAATACATTATGAGCTTAAAAACATTAACCATCAAAAGCGTTCAGTACAATAACTGGGTTGTCAATAAATACATCGACTGGCTATCCACAAAATCAGATGAACAGCTTAATCAGGAAACTATTTCAAGCTTTCCTACGATTCTGAAAACGTTACACCATATCTGGCAGTCTCAGGAATATTGGTGGAGCCATATTGCTGAAAATGACGAATTCGATTTTGAAAAGACCAATGCAGTAAACACCAAGGAAGGTATTTTCAATGCTATAAAAAACAACTCACAAAGGCTGGTAGACTATGTGGAAAACTTATCTGAGGAAGATCTTTCCAAAAATGTAAAAATAGAATCTCAATGGTTTCAATGTGATTT
The DNA here is from genome assembly GCA_963518055.1 of uncultured Chryseobacterium sp. Lineage (GTDB taxonomy): Bacteria > Bacteroidota > Bacteroidia > Flavobacteriales > Weeksellaceae > Chryseobacterium. The sequence goes on along the minus strand of CAUQIC010000001.1, from coordinate 334,066 downwards.
CTCAAAAGATGAATACATCCAGCATGCTATTCTTCACAGTACCTACCATAGAGGCCAGATCGTAACCATGGGAAGAAATATTGGGATAACTGATGCTCCAATGACCGATTTCAACTTCTGGAATATTTATAAAGATCAGAATTAGAAATACAGCAGAAAAAAGGAATAAAAAAATTATTTCAACTAAATCCGGGTAGCGGAGAGGAATGAGAAATTTTGAGAAAACTTCACTCTGAAAATTCGACATTTGCATTACTTCACAATAACCAACAATATAAAAAACACATATATTCCCCCTAATTATATACAATATCATAATTCTTAATTTACAAATATCCATTATCTAAAGCCAATTAAAACTGTATTTTATCATGATTTTAAGTATAAATTCACACTCTATTCAAACAACAATTTGTTGATAACTTTTTTTAATCAATACTATTCTTGTTAATAAAATATCGATAAGTTTTTAAATCGCAAAAAAACAATTACACAATCTATTGTTATACAAAGAATTAATTGTAATAAATAATTTTATCATCAATTTATACTTCCTGTGGATATTTTTTGTGGATAACTTTCCCACAAGACACTTTATGCAGCATGTGAAGGCATAATCCATTGGTATAAATTCATTTTTATGAATATTTATTCATACTCATTTATGATTTATTTTTTGTAAATTGCATCAATAAAATAAATCACCAAATAATGAAATACAAACCATGAAAACCACACTTATGAAAGAAAAAAAATCTCCTTAGTATGAGATGATCAGCAACTCATCCTTTAATAATCCGCAACAAGATTAAAGCTGAGCAAATTCAGGCCTATATTCAAAAGCCATAACGCAAACAAAAAAATCACGATCCATTGAGCTCACAGCATAAGTACGCTGTGAACAGTATTTTATATCCACAAATCAAACCTTCAAAAATCCCTCATTCAAAATGACAACAACTAATACTCAAGAACACAACACGCCTTACATCAGCGAAACTTCACCTTACACGTCCATACCAGCACACATTCTTCTGAAAGACAATAAAATAAAAACAGAATTCAAGGATTATAATTTTAAAAATGAAAACTTTCTTACTCTTTTAAAAAGCTTAGCATCATTGAGCAGCTGTAACCTGCACCAGATTTTGAGAAATATCACTAAAGATAAAATATACTTTATCGGAGAAAAGATAAAAATAAAAAAAACATCTTTCAAAAACACTCCTACATCAATTTCTATAACAGGAGAAAGCGTATTGGAATCAAAAAAAAGAGGAAAATCCTACCTTAAAGTAAAAGATATTACTTCTGAAGACATGTTATATTCTTTTGAAATGGACTATTATATGATGACACCGGAAACATTCAAAATGGCATATAAAAATTATTTCGAACCCGATATCATTACCCACTACCACAAAAGACCTCCGGAAAACAGAATAACACAAACAAAACCGGAAAACCAATTCACCATATCCATACATCCCTTTACTTCCAATCAATGCAAAGGTCATTTTGAAAACCACCCGGTAGTCCCATTCGCCATTGCCATCAATTGCATTGTAAAAGAAATTTTCGACTTCTTCGGCTCCAATAGCGAAATTGAAAATATTGAAGGCCACTTATCTAAAGCAATTCCTATTGAAACAAAATTGGAAGCCGAGTTTTTTTATCAAAAATTCCTAAAAGACCAAACTTACATAAAATGTGAAATAAAAGACAAAGCAGGCACCTCATACGCCATTCTCATGATCAATATAAAGTCAATGAAATAAAAATAACAACCAATAAAGCCCTGCAACGACATAATGCAGGGCTTTTATTTTCAAGAACTCTTAAAATAATCACCTATGCACACTTATTAAAAACATACCAAAAAAGCACAAAAACATACAATATCATAAATTTTGAATAAAAAAAACTATCCGATAAAACAACCGGAAATGCGTATAATAAAGATTATTCAAAAAACAGACATCACAAACAAAAGAAAAATAAATGTGGATAACTTTCATGAAACAACAATCAACTACACACAACTAATTAATATATAAACAATTAAAAAACAATAAGAATTTAAATTCCGTGTGGATAAATTATATTGATAAGTTTTCCACAAGCTCTACTTAGTGAAACAAAACCACATAATCAAAAATATTCATTAATAATTAATTATGATTTATTTTTTGTAAATTACAAATTAATAAAAATCACCAAATAAAGAAATATCATTAAAAATATTCTACAGACGATTATAACTTTAAGACTCTCCCCTAAAACATAAAGCCGAAAAAAAATTATATCCCCCAATGAAAAAAAAATGTAGTAACCTTATAATCCCTCATTCAAATGACAACAGACATCAAAGAAAACATTATCCCTTACATCGGGGAGACCGCACCCTACATCTCTATTCCCGAGAATATCGTATATAACGGGCATAAGATAGAAACAAAAATAACAGAATGGAACTTCGAGAACGAAAAATTTTCCAATCTGATAAAAATGTTAGCCTCTCTGGGAAGTTGCAGCTTGTACAGGCTTTTAAATGACACCTCAAAAGAAAAGATATATTTTCTGGGAGAAAAACTGAGAATAAGAAAGCTATCATACAAAACACCGGAAACTGTTCTGGTTACTTCCGAGAGCTTTCTGGAGTCTGCACGAAAAGGCAAATCACACCTTACATTAAAAGACATACATACAGGAGAATTACTATATTCTTTCGAAATGGACTATTACATTATCACCCAGGAAGCCTTCCAACTATTTTATAAAGATTATCTTAATACTACTCCTATAGAACATTATGATGAAAAACATCCTGAAGGTAAAATAATACAAACCGGGGATAAACATCAATTTATCATTTCAATTCCCCCTTTCACTCCGAACCAGTGTAGAGGTCATTTTGAAAATTACCCTATCGTCCCTTTTGTGTTTGTCGCCAATAGCATTTTAAAAGAAATTCTTAATTTCCTGGATCAGCAAGGCACTTATGAGATGGACAGCCTGGAAGGATATGCTTCAAAAGCAATACCTACCGGAACAACCTTCATGATTGAAGTTTTTCATCAAAAATTTTTAAAAGATCTGATGTATTTTAAATGCGAAATAAAAGACTCTGCCGGAAATTCGTACGGCGTTGTTATTTTCAACATCAAATCAAAAAATTAAAAACTCCATCCTAAACACTGCCATGAGCGGTGTTTATTTTTATCTCCCCAATATGAAAATAAATAAAAAATATTCACCCATAACTTTTTTGTACCTTCCCTTTTCGAAAACACCAGATTGAAATAATGAAAAATAGTCTTATTATTTTTTTATCATTATCCATACATTTTCTGATCAATTCATGCTCAGGGCCCGTAGTGGCTTCCAAAATTACAGATATTTCTCAGGTAAAAGCAGAAGTAAATATCTATCAGAGTTTAACGGACAAAAAAGACAACTCCGTCTCTGTTATTTTGTATGATAAAAAAGGTAAAAAGATTGGCACTGATTCAATAACAATAAGGGTTAATCGACAGAAAGCAGATTATAAAATAATGCAGCAACTGTATTATTCCAAAAATTATTATTATCGTATTGAAAAATTACAACCCGAAAACGAGCAGTACACCTTAGAAATCCAATTAAGCAATGGTAAAAAATATTTTTTAGGAAATATCTCAACGTTAAAATTAAGCGATCCCCATAATATCATAACCCCTGAAGAAGCTTCCTTACAGCAAGACCTTTCAATAAGCTGGTCTCATCTTTATGATGTAAACGCGCTCTGCATTTACAGAAGTTTTGAAAACAAAAATGATATGAACAACAATACTCACACTTTTATAGAAGAACCTACGGATACCCTCAAAATTGGCACAGAGGGAAATTACTCCATAAAAAAAGAAAAATTTTCGAAACCGGAAGGGAGACTGAGTGTAATAGGTTTTAAATTTACAGCTCAAAAAGAAGGTAAGCTTAATCCTCTCTTGCTTAAAGGAAGTTATATAAAGATCAGCGGGTACCACGAAAAAAGGGTCTCTTTCAAATAAAATCAATCGTAAACAGACAACATTAATGTACGACACTAAAATCCAAAAGGAATGGTTCTCAGAAGGAGAACGCTATGCAACAGAGATCAATGAAATGGTTGCATTTGGAGAAAAAAATGGCTGGGAAAACTGGAAGGGCGAGGAACCTCAGGATAAAAGAGGAAATTTATCTAAGGAAGTATTTACCCTCCTTAAAACAGCTAATAAAAATGGAGATACGGAAAAATTCAGAGAACACTTTCCTCCCGCTCACACACCCATCATTCCCTTGATGAAAGATAAATCTCAAAGTATCGAGCACCTTTATTTTATCAATAATCAAAAGATCGTTTTCATGACCGGTACTTCCTACGAAAAAAGGCAAGCTTACCTTCTCGACAACGACACTATCATCCAGCTTGATGAAAATATTCTGGCCATTGGAAAATCTAAACAGGGAAACATTTTCGCTATCGCTAAAAACAATAAAATATCAGTATATAAAGATTGGAGCGGGGACCTCATCAATGAATTTGAAATCGAAGAAAATCCTGATGTTGGCATTACAGAAATGACTCCATTCAATGACGGAAGTAAAATTCTTATTGTCTCTTCTGACGGGATTTATCTTATTTCTAAGGATGAAAAAAAATTAATTCATCCCATTAACGAAGACAATGATGAAGACTGGACTTCACAAATAGATATGGAAAATGCTGCACTGTCAAATGACAATTCCTATATCGCCGTTGGTGATCAGGGATATGATCATAGAATATTAGATGCGGAAGGTAATACTTTAGGTGCTATCGGTCCACAATCTTCATATCCCCATTTTTGTCTATTTGCAAAAGATGACAGTCAATTAATCACCAATTCATGCCACTTCTACAATGGGACTACCATAGGAATCAATGCTGACCAATATGTTGGAGCAGATATTGAAGCCTACACAGAAAGTGATGACTTTAGTCTTATTGATGAAGAAATAAGAGTATATGCCGGCGTTGCCACAAAAGACTATTATATTCTGGGAGACGCCCATGGATACATCAAAGCCTTTGATAAAAAAGGCAACCGCCTCTGGAAACACTTCCTGGGGTCAACCATCAGTGGAATGACTATTTCTGACGACGAGCAAACCCTTTGGGTAGGTGCCCATTCCGGAATTTTACATAAGCTGAAACTCGGAAAAGGATTAAGAGACACTCATACTATAGGAGATTCGAAACATTATGAAGAATTCAGATTATTGATCTGGAAAGAAGAATCGCAGATCTGGAAGTGGTAAACCTTTTAGAAAATGCTAATTTAAAAATTAATTGCCACGAAAGCCCAAACCTTTTTTTATTCGTCCATTCGTGGCAAAAATAAAAATCTCATCTCTTAAAAAACTAACATTTGAATCCCCTCCTTTTGATCCTTTGTGTTTTATAAATTAAATTTTCCAACACGAAAAACCTCTGTCTTCACAAGCCTTTTTGTACATTAGTTGTTCTAAAAACTCAATAAAATAATTCCATGGAAAAATACACAGTTTCCTCAGACGGTCAGAAAATACATTATAAAGAAACCGGTAACGGAAAAACATCTCTCATCTTTGTTCACGGATGGCTTGGTAATGCAGAATGGTGGACAGATCAAGAAAAATATTTCAAAGATAAATACCACATCATCCGGATGGATTTAGCCGGACACGGAAAATCTGATTCTTCAAGAAAAAACTGGACCAGCCCATTATATGCTGATGATATTAAAGCTGTATCCGAAGCCATTGACTCCTCAGAAATTATTCTTATAGGTCATTCTATGTCGGGTGCCTATGTTCTCGAGGCTGCTTTAAAAATACCGAAGGTAAAAGGAATTATTGTCATAGATACTTTAAAAGATCTTGACGAATCTTTCACGGAAGAACAAGCAGAAGAAGTAATGTTCACGCATTATCGGAATGACTTCAAATATGCCGTAGAAAATTTTCTTCCCCAATATCTTTTTGCAGAACAAACACCACCTTCCGTTAAAGAAAGGCTACAGCATGAATTTCTCCAAAATGAACCCGAAATGGTCATCAGCTTACTCCGTCCTTTATATACAACTGATTTTAGAAAAATAGCAGAGCACATACAAGTACCTGTTATCGCTATTAATTCGGATGCTTCTCCAACAAATCTTGAAGCCAACCGTACCTACTTAAAAAATTACGAATATGTAACAATTGAGGGCGTTGGCCATTACCCCATGTTGGAAAAACCCGATGAATTTAACCTCTTACTTGATAGAGCCATTAAGAAAATAATAATCTGACTTTAATAGAAAAGCCATTCCTGATTCGGAATGGTTTTTTTATGTTAATTAAGTTCAAAAAAGGCTTCTCCATTTCAAAAAACTTCCCGAAATTAGCAGCCTGTGCGTTAAATAGTATTCAATGAAATAAAAATTTAAATAACAACATACAACAAAACTTAGTATAAGTTTTCTTCGGGGCAGGGTGTAATTCCCTACCGGCGGTTATAGTCCGCGACTCCTTTCTTTTTGAGAGGACTGATCTGGTGAAATTCCGGAACCGACAGTTAAAGTCTGGATGGGAGAAGAAAATGAGATGATCAATGAGATTCCTTAGGGATTCTTGTTGAATTGTATTTCATTTCCATGTACCGAAGACTGTTTTAACTTTTAAAAGTAAAATAACATGGAAAAATTATTAGAACAATTCGGACTAACCTCCAAAGAACGTGTAGAAAAAGCACTTTCAACATTACAACAGGGAAAAGGAATTCTATTAGTAGATGATGAAAACCGTGAAAACGAAGGTGATATCATCTTTCCCGCTTCCACCATTACAGAAAAAGACATGGCACTTTTGATCCGCGAATGCAGCGGTATTGTCTGCTTATGTATTTCAGAAGAAAAAAGCAAGCATCTCAATCTTCGTCCGATGGTGGAAAACAATAATTCAAAAAATCAGACTGCATTTACCATCACTATTGAAGCAAAAGAAGGTGTAGAATCAGGTGTTTCAGCGAAAGACCGGGTTACAACCATCAGAACAGCCATAGCACCCAATGCTGTGGCAGAACATATTGCCAGTCCTGGACACGTTTTCCCATTAATTGCCAGAGAAGGAGGTGTTTTTGAAAGACGCGGTCATACAGAAGGCAGCGTTGATCTTGTAAAAATGGCAAACCTTGGTGATGATGCCGTACTTTGCGAACTCACCAACGAAGATGGTTCTATGGCAAGACTTCCGGAAATTGTGAACTTTGCCGTCGAGAGAGAAATGACTGTGGTAACCATTGAAGATATTTATGCATACCGTAAAATGATTATCAGCAATTAGAACTAACTTTATTATTTAACGCACAATATAACCATCCGATACAATCAGATGGTTTTTTTTCACCAATAATCAATTTAAAATTAATTTAAATCACCTTTTTAATTAAATTTGATGAAAAATTGACAATGAAAACATCTTTACTTATTTTACTGAGTACCTCCGCTCTATTATCCGCACAAATAACACTTACAAAAGCATCTAATGATCCCACTATCAATGATGTTGTAAACAATAATCTCGTAACCGGAACGGTAGATAATTCCGCAATCGGAGCAAATGTTACCTTTTCAAACGGGAGTCTTACGCAAGGTGCCGCATCACAAGTTACCTATTCAGCTCCAACAGCTACAGAAATCAGCAATTACCCAGGGTCCACGATCAAAATGGTTGATGGTGCAACAACCATTTATTACAAAGCCTCTTCCACAAAACTTGAAATCACAGGAATTGTGAATCCTCAGGCTACGCTTAACTTTAATCAGGACAATGGTACTTATATTACCTATCCTGCCACTTATGGTCCTTCTCAAAGCGATACTGCCCAGGGATCATTTTCTTCTTCTGTAGCCAATGGATTTTTCAAAGGTACTATGGCATTTCAGGCTGATGCTTACGGAACCTTAATTGTTGCCGGTAAGACTTATAATAATGTTCTCAGAGTAAAATTCACACAGAATTTCAACCTTTACTCCCCTTTAGACATTGCTTTAACCAATCCTTTGGGAACCGCTACCAATACGGCTTATTCATATTATGATGCAGGGCACAAATATGCACTACTAAGCTCTACCAACGGAAATATTTCTGTCCCTGCCTTTGGAATCAATCAATCCACATCAAGCGCTCAGGTATTAAATGAAGCTTTTTTGGCGGTAAGCAATGCCATCAAGAAAGGGAATATGAATATTTATCCTAACCCTGCACAAGATTTCATAGGATTTAAGGGTGATATAGAAAACTATTCAACAGCAAGAATATACAGTCTGGATGGCAAACTAATCAAAACCTCGGATATCAAATCGGGAAATATTCAGATTTCAGACCTTCCACCCGCTTCTTATTTTATTGAAGTCAACGGAAAAAATACTGAAACCACAAAACACATGAAATTTATCAAGAAATAATATTAAAAATCCCTTCAAAACTATTGAGGGAACTTTTATTGTATTAAATAATTTACACCTTAAAAAGTAGCTGCAGGCGCCGTTTCGTTATTCAGTTTTCGCTGAATTTCCGTCTTTTTACCTTTGGAGAAATCATAACTAAACCCAAAGACAAACATTGATTTATTATTGATAATTGCTGAGCTTCGGGAATAATTAACCAAACTTTCTTTTAAACTTTTAGTTTTATACTCAGAAGGCATTCCGATCCAGTACATTCCTGTTGAGAATGTCCAATCTTTAAGTTTATAGCTTACAAATACATGATTTTCATTTTCATTGACAGTAAGAAAGGCTCCGCTAAGACTATACACAGGAATATTAAGCTCATACTGCAGACTGAAAGATTTATATTCTGAAGAAAGCACGAAGTTATTCCCTATATAATTATTTTTAATCAACAAACCATTACTGGTTTTTACGGTTTCTGAAGTAGGCGCAATAACAACTTTTAAGACCAGCAAACTGTTTCCGAAAGGCTTGTATGATCCTGTTAACTTGGCGCCATACTGTTTAGAGCTCTGAGCGTTTTCATATGTCAATGCATACCCTCCTAAGGAATCATCCATTACATAAAATTGATTAATGGCACGGTTGGTATGATTGTAAAACAAATTAGCATTAAAATCAAAATGTTTATTATTAAATGAATAGATAAGGCTATTGCTCCAGGTCTGCTGAGAAACAAGAAAAGGATTTCCCCGTTGTATAATATTGGGAGCCATTTGCACTACATTACTACTAAGGGCTGCACTCCATGGACTTTTCGGTTTATAACTCCCTGTAAAACGAAGACTTTGATTCTTTTTGAGCTGATATCCCAAAATAACTTTAGGAACAAAAGACCATTCATCAAAAGTATTTTCTGCACTCTTATTATGAATATTGATCAGTCCGGCTCCAATGCGATAGTTAAATTTATTAATATTCCCTGCAAATTCAGAGTAGAAATACTGCTCCCGATAATTAACACGATATTCTGAAAGGCCTGTTAAATTTTGCAGATCATTAGAAATAGACGTCCCGGAAATACGATACCCTGATGAAAGCTTACCCTTTTCAAAATCATGGGTATACGCTAATTCTCCTACAAAGCCTGTCTGCTTTGCCTTAAGATTCATATCATTATCAAAAACGGCTTGCCCTGATGAAACAACCCATTCTTTAGCCAATTCAGAAGTATTGGTGGTAAATCGGTTAGCCACAACATTTAAACTCAGTTCATTCTTTTTACCTATATTTTTTGAAAAATATAAATCTAATGTAGGGGTTACATAGTCTGAACTTCCATTTTTAAACATTTGATGTTCTTCAGAAAAAGCATCTTTGAAGAAAAGACTTTGTCCTTTCCCTTTAATGAAACTATTGAGAATATCCATATTCAATTTGGCCTGAAAAGAATAATTATCCGGAACCTGGCGGGTATAGCGCAGCGCAATATTTTGAGAAGTATATCCAAAATGATCTTTTCTATTCTCATCCGAACGATAATGTTCTCCACCCAGCTGATAATCATAAATGCTATGAACTCTCCTGTCGTTATAATCTCTAAGATTAATAGAATATTCTAGTCCAAAATCATTCTTCCCTTTTGTGTAACTCGCATATGCGGAGCCATTGACAAACCCTGTATTCAGGGCAGAGGAGATATCCGTTCCAAAAACATAGCCTGTTTCAGTAGATTTGGTAAGAATATTAACTACGGTATCCGCTCTTGTTGCCCATCGTGCCGGCGGAATATCATAATACTCTACTTTCACTACCTCAGCCGGGGCTACACTACGGATCTGAAGATCGGTAGCTTCAATACCATTGATCAAAAATAAGGTTGTTCCTCCCTTTGTACTTGTAATAGAGTTGGAAACAGGATCCAACTGTAGCTCCGGAAGGGTGCGAAGCAGATCTTTGGCATATCGTGCCTTTTCCAACGCTGCTTTATCAAATGTATAGACTGCCTTATCTGCAAACTGCTTTTTACGTTGTGATTTTATAATGACTTCCTGAATTTCCTTTGTCTTTGCAACATCCACTGTATCTTTGCCTTTTTCCTGCGAAAACACGAAGGTTCCACAAAGAAAAAATAAAGTATATATCGTTTTTTTCATGTCAGAATAGATTATACTTTTAGAACAATCTACTTTCAATATTTGTTACACCACATAAGGTCATTAAATAAAAAACACAATAAGTATCGAAGATTTAACCGTATTTTTTTCATTAATTATTTTTATTAGATTAAATTCAGCCCGTTTTTTGCTGGTATTTTTGACACCACAACATATAAAATCATGAAAAAAGCAGTTATACTAATCATTTGTGTCCTTTTTTCAAAGGCCCAGGCGCAGGAGACCCCTACTCCTTCTGCGGAAAAGATGAATATTGTCAAGACGAATGTCACGGCCTATGTATTCAGAAATATCAATCTGTCTTACGAAAGAGCTTTCACTCAGTGGTTTTCATTAAATATTGGGTTTGGAACTATGCCCGAGGGCAAAGTGCCATTCATTAACGCTTTTCTGAAAGATAAGGATGAAAAGAGATTTGAAAACCTCAGAGTAAAAACTACCAATTTCACCATTGAACCAAGATTCTACCTTGGGCAAGGTTATGGAAAAGGATTTTACATAGCTCCTTATTACCGGTATTCTGATGTCTCCTCCAATACTTTCGACTTTTATTATGATTATAATGGTCCTGACGGCAATACCTACCATATCCCCCTTAAAGGAGGCGGAAGCGCCAATGGAAACAGCGGCGGACTGATGGTTGGAGTACAGTTTTTCCTTACCAGAAGCCAGAATCTCGTTCTCGATTTTTGGATTGCAGGAGCCCATTACGGAGCCGGAAAAGGAGATTTCAGTATGACCTCCGATTACGTGCTGACTCCGGATATGCAAGCCCAGCTGAAGAAGGAAATTGAAAATCTTGATATTCCATTTGTAAAATATACCGTGGAAACAAATGCCAACGGCGCCAGAATAAAAGTAGACGGGCCGTGGGCAGGCTTCAGAAGCGGACTTTCCCTGGGATATAGATTTTAAAAAATGTAATAAAAATTCAAAATTGTCACAAAATATTCTTTTGTGAATGGTTTTTTTTATCTTTAAACCAAATAATTGCTTATTTTGGATTAATACCGATATGAAAATCCTTATCATAGAAGACCATAAAGAACTTGCAGCGAATACGATAGATTATCTTAAGAAAGAAGATTATATCTGTGAAATCGCTTCTACGACAAAAGAGGCTTTAGAAAAAATTGAACTTTTTGAATACGACTGTATTCTTTTGGACCTTATGCTTCCGGACGGTAATGGATTGGATATTCTAAGGCATATCAAAAAAGATATCCCACAGGCAAGTGTCATTATTGTTTCAGCAAAAAATTCATTAGATACAAAATTGACAGGACTAGATGACGGAGCAGATGATTATATTACAAAACCTTTTTCTCTGCCGGAGCTCCATTCAAGGATTAAAGCTGTTTTAAGAAGAAAAACGCCCGAAGCCAATCATCTTCTTATTTTCAATGAAATTACCGTAGACCTGGACTCTAAAGAATGTAAAATCAATGGACAATTGGTCAATTTTACTAAAAAAGAACTGCATCTACTTATCTATTTTATCAACAATCAAAACAGAATGCTTTCCAAACAGGCTATCGCCAGCCATCTATGGGGAGATTATACGTATAGTGTTGATAATATAGATTTCGTCTACCAACATCTAAAAAATTTACGTAAAAAAATTCTTGATGCAGGAGGACAGGATTATCTTCATACTGTTTATGGATTAGGTTATAAATGGATTGATAAATGAACTTAAGCTTCCGTTTTGCCAGAGCATTTACCATTTTGGTCTTTTTTGTTCTTATTACCGGCTTCGCTATTCTCTATTTCGCTTTCGAAAGGGCTACTATGCGATCTGCCATTCTCAAGCTGGAAGGCCTGAATGCTTATGTGACCAATAAATTGAAACAAGACCCAAACTATGATTATCTTACGGCACACCATCGGCAAACCCATGTTTCCATTCTTCCGTATACTTCCCAACATACTAAGGAAAAAATAATTGAAGAAAAATACATCTGGAACAAAAGTATTCAGTCTTATATTAACAAGATTACAGTAGTTACCTATCCTGTCATTCATCAAAAAAGATATGCAGTAACAAGTGTACGCTATATCACCATTATTGAAAACAATTTCCTGATCAGTATCATCATGGTGGTAGCGTGGATCATGGTCTTCCTCATTATCCTTACCATTATTGTAAGTGTTCTCGTTTCCAAAAAAATCCTTGAACCCTTCTACCATGCAATGGATGAAATCAAAAAATTCAGTTTGAAAGACAACCGTCCTATGAATCTCATGAAGACTCAGACAGAGGAATTTCAATCATTGAATACGTTTCTTATAAAAATGTCTGAAAGCTCAAAAAAAGATTACCACTTATTAGAAGAGCTGTCAGAAAATACCTCTCACGAACTGCAAACCCCTTTAGCTTCTATCAAAGGAAAAATAGAACTTTTGATGGATAGTGAACTTTCGGAAAATCAGCTTGTCACGTTATCTTCAATGAATGACGAACTGGATCGCCTTTCATCGATCAATCAATCTCTTATCCTCTTAGCTAAACTGGAACATTTTGAAAAAAAAGATTCACAACTGATCAATTTTTCAAAATTACTTAGAGAAAGATTACATTATTTTGAAGATCTTTTTGAAATTCAGAATCTTAGTGTGGCAAAAAATATCCGGGAAGAGGTATTTCTTAATTTCGATAAAAACTTAGCCACCATTGTTATCAATAACCTCATCAATAATTCTAAAAGGCATAATATAGACCATGGAAGAGTTTCCGTAGTCCTCACAGAAACTTATTTACAGATCTCTAATACAGGAAATCAGCCCACTTTTCCTACTGAAGAATTATTTAAAAGATTTAAGCGTGGAAACCCTAATCAAAACTCCATTGGTATCGGTTTAGCACTCGTGAAGAAGATTTTGGAGATTTACAATGCAGAAATCTCTTACCATTTTGAGAACAACACCCACATAATAAAAGTCAATTTCTCAAAACAAACAACTGATTAATAGAAAGATAAAAGCAAATACTTGAATTTATTAAAAACTTCAAAATTTCTTCAGAATTTATATATTGTTTAGGTGCAAACAAAAGCACCAATGAAAAAACTGCTCATTATTTTCAGTGTAATGATAATACAATACAGTTATAGCCAGGATACAATCAGTAGTAAAAAAGATCCCGGCGAAAATCTTTTAGAGAAAAACCCTCTGGATATTGGAGAACTTAAAATTAAGCTCAATTCCAAAGGCGACCAATGGATCAAATTTGGGATTTCCAGCCAGATTTGGCTCCGAAGTATTGAAAACAATCCGGGCACCAGCGTCAATGGAGTTCCTCAGGAACAAACTTACGATGCCGGAATCCGGAGAATGAGATTAACCGTTCAAAGTCAGGTGACTCCTTTTTACTCTATTTTCTTACAAATGGGGATTAATAATCAGAATTTCATCTCAGGTGGAGGAACAGGGACCGGGAATAATGGAGCCGGAAAAAAAGCACCGTTCTTTTTTCATGATGCCTATAATGAATTAGCCATCATCCCAAGAAACAATTTCCAGACAGGAAAACCTAATAAAAACAATCTTTACCTGGGAGCAGGTTTACATTCCTGGAATGGGGTAAGCCGTCTTACCAATGCCAGCACAACCAAAATGCTTGCAGGAGATATTCCTATTTTCAACTTTCCTTCTATTGAAATTGCAGATCAGTTTTCAAGGCAATTGGGAATATTTGTTCACGGAGAATTTGACCGGCTTAATTACAGGTTCAGTATCAATAAACCTTTTGCAACGAATTTAAAACCTATAGTTGGAGGCCCCGCAGTGGATAACAACCAAAGTGGGAAGCTATCTTATTCCGGATACGCCTATTACCAGTTCTTTACTAAAGAAACTACAGTGACTTCCTTTTTACCGGGAAATAACCTCGCCGCAAAAAAAGTATTGAATATTGGTGCCGGTTTCTATACGAGTAAAGATGCCACACAAACTCAACCTACAGAAAATGTCTTCGATTCTCATTCTTCCACTACTTTCGGAGCTGATATTTATTCTGAAATACCATTAGGAAATAAAAGCAAGGAAATGGGACTTACATTTTATTCTGTTTATTATAATTACAATTACGGACCCAATTACCTAAGGATGAGCGGACTTCTTAATCCGGGAACTCCTGATCCGACATTCACAGGACAACGTGCGCTGGAGGGAGCCGGAAATAACAGAGTATTGATGGGAACAGGGAATATATGGTTTACGCAAGCAGGTTTCGTCCTTCCAAAATTCAGCAAAGTTCTAAAAATTCAACCCTTCTTTAACTATGCTCTTAAAAATATGGAAGCTCTCAACCAAAGTGGGAACTATTATGATGTGGGTGCCAATTTTTATTTATATGGTCAAAATGCAAGAATTGTTGTTCAGTATAGCAGCAGGCCTTTATATGATATCACCTCAAAAACTATTTTTGACAGAAAAGGAGAATTTCTCCTGTCACTTCAAATTGTACTTTAAAAAAATTAATATCTTATTTATATGAATACTACTCCCATTAATACTGCCCAGAGAATTAAAGCCATTGTAGGCGGATCGATAGGAAATCTGGTAGAATGGTATGACTGGTATGCCTATGCTGCCTTTGCCATTTATTTTTCAAACTCATTTTTCCCGGATTCCGACCTCAATGCACAATTGATGAATACTGCAGGAATTTTTGCTGTCGGGTTCCTTATGCGTCCTATCGGAGGATGGTTATTTGGAAGTATTGCTGACAAAATCGGGCGAAAAAAAGCAATGACTCTTTCAGTACTGCTCATGTCTTTTGGATCTCTCCTTATTGCCCTTACCCCCACTTATGAAACCATAGGAATCCTGGCTCCCATCTTGCTTTTAATTGCAAGGCTGTTACAGGGCTTGAGCGTAGGGGGTGAATATGGGGTCTCAGCAACGTATCTCAGTGAGATGGCAACGGAAGACAGAAGAGGTTTCTACTCGAGCTTTCAATATGTGACCCTGATTGGCGGACAACTTGTTGCTTTGGGTATTCAGCTTATTTTACAAAAATTATTATTAACAGAAGCCCAGTTGGAAGATTGGGGCTGGAGAATTCCTTTTGTCATTGGAGCCATGCTTTCCATTATAGCATTATATTTACGTGCTAATCTTCATGAAACAGAAGCTTTTGAAAACAAAAAAGACGTCAATGAAAAGAAAAAAGGAACGGTCAAAGAATTACTGAAGCACCCTAAAGCGCTCCTTACTGTTATAGGACTTACGTTAGGAGGAACACTGGCATTTTATACCTATACGACCTATATGCAGAAATTTCTGGTCAACACCGTTCATCTGAGCAAAGAACAGTCTACGTTAATATCGTTTATTTCATTATTTTTATTTGCCTGTCTGCAACCTGTATTTGGTGCCTTATCTGATAAAATCGGAAGACGCCCGCTTCTCCTTGGTTTTGGAATACTGGGAACGTTATTTACAGTACCCCTTCTTACAGCATTAAGTACCACAACCTCTATGTGGGGTGCGTTTCTGCTAATTATGGCAGCATTAATCATTGTAAGTGGCTATACATCAATCAATGCGGTGGTAAAGGCTGAGCTCTTCCCTTCTGAAATCAGAGCGCTCGGGGTAGGCCTTCCTTATGCTATTACCGTAGCAGTCTTTGGAGGAACAGCTGAGTACATTGCCCTTTGGTTCAAGAAAATAGGCTCAGAAGAATATTTTTACTGGTATATTACTGGATGTATCCTATTCTCATTGATTGTATATGCAACCATGAAAGACACAAAAAAGAATTCTACTCTGGATAAGGATATAAAAATCTAATAAAAAAATCGGCGCTGCAGAATGTCTGCAGCGCCGATATATTTTAATGGTAGGCTTGTTTAAATTTTTCAATCATATTGTCCAGATTATGACGCTGAACATACACACTTTTTACCTCATCATACCTCGGTGATTTGTAGAAAACTTCATGAAAATCCATACTTCCATTCCCTACTTTTACTACTTTCTGTACTTCGATATTCAACTTTCTTAATTCGTCTTTAAAGACTTTAAATTCATCGTGGATACTACTACTCATTTATATTTTTTGATTTTTAGTTAAAAATTCCAATTTACTCACACACCCCCTTCAATCTTAGGGGGTAATGTCTCAAATTCCGAATAAAGTTAGTAAATTTATTGTTACAAAATAACACTTTATCAATATTTTGTTATATTTTTTACAAATTACAAATCTATATCATTCTATAAATACATATTTCGTATTTTTAGCACCATAAAAAAGTGACAACAACCTTATCGAAACTATGAATATCAAAGCATTTTTATCATTATTCTTCTTAAGTCTGTTTATAACCTTACAGGCTCAAAAGCCGAAGTTCAAAGCACCGGATTATTCTTTAATTCAAAAAAATATTGAGGATAAAAATTCAGAATTCTATTATCCGAAGCTTTTAAAAAGATTAGAAGACAGTGATACACTTCTTACAAACAATCAATATCGTCATCTTTATTTTGGGTATACGTTTCAAAAAGATTACAACCCGTACAAAATAAGCAAGAAGTCCAAAGAGGTAGCTAAATATTATCGGGGGGAAAAAATTTCGGAAAAAGATATTCCAAACGCAATTCTGCTTTTTAGAAATGTTTTGGAAGAAAATCCGGTGGATCTTCGTGCGATGAACTATCTTGCTTATTTATATCATCTGGCAAAAGATGATGAGACCGCAAAAAAACTGGCAGTAAATTTTCATGGGCTGGCCAATGCCATTCTCACATCCGGTGATGGTCTAAAATGCGAAACTGCTTTTCATGTTATTTCTGTTACGGATGAATACGCTTTTTTGAGTAGGTTTCAAATGGAAACCAGCTCGCAAAGCTCGCATTCAAAATGTGATTACCATGAATTTGAGAAGGATAAATATAAAATCCCGGGGTTCTATTTTAATATCAGTACATTCTATGGGAAGATAGTAAACTAATAATCGAAAGACTTTTCATCAAATTCCTATAAATGTTCAAAAAACCATCGTTCAAATGCTTAAAAGGATAACCTATAAAAAAACAGGTTGTCCATTTCTACTATTTTATTTTACTATTTCGGTAGCATAAAACAGATTGCCATCTTCATCAAAACTTATAATCAGTACTTGATATTGATTTGTATTGTCATTATTATAGAATTTAATTCTCAGACGCATATATTCGCTTCAAGCACATGAGGATTCCAGTATAGGGCTTTATGGGCATCACTTTTAATTTTCACAGAGAGAATCATTCAGTATTTCGATAAGGAATTTTGAAATTTTATCTATTTCCAATCTTAACTTTTTTAAGTTTTCTGTAGTATTTGTTTTACATGCTATCTGTTTAACTTCTATCTGTAAATCAAGCCATTTGAAGTTTTATTTCACTTATTTTGTATAGAAATATTATTTCACTTTCGTGAAAATATATTATGCAACACAAGTAATAGTAGAGAATGAAAAAGAAATTGTTTCCCAAAGTAGATTCAAGAATATTTCTGATTTTTGGAGGCATTTTACTCATAAGTCTACTTCTTCTATTGTATCAGTATTTTCAGCATGTTGATTGTGAAAATGCAAATTATTTTATTCATGCAGATGAATATACTCCCAATCATGTCGTTGAGTTTTATGATCATACAGAAGGGGCAAAGTCCTGGAAATGGGACTTTGGGGATCATACAGCTGTAGATCACCGACAAAGAACACTGCATACCTATAAAAAACCAGGTGAGTATATTGTAAAACTTACGATCAATGGAAGCTGTAAGCATGAAAAGCTGGTAACCATTACCAGTATTAGCCAGCAGACTGGTTACCTCCCCCATATTATAGCACCTAATGTCGTATTTAAGGGAGATGTTGTTAAGTTCAATGCAGAAAAAGAAGGCGGAGAATCTTGGGAATGGAGCTTTGGTGAGACAGCCGAAACAGATGCTTTGGGAAAATCTCCTGTGTATACGTTTCAAACAGAGGGCGAAAAAAAAATCACTCTGATTGTCAATGGAGATGTGGAACATACTGCAATAAAAACCATTTATGTAGCCCCTAAAATAATAAAAGCCAAGCAGGCAATAAACCTTAAGTCCTACGAATTTGAAAAACCACATATTGCATTTTCTTTACCTATAGGACCTGCACAAAAAGATCCATTAGTAGACATGCTTCAATATATACCGGTATCTCCAAAGATAAAATCTAAAAAAGATTCTGCAATAGCGGCTAAAAAAGTTCCGGAAATTTCCAATGAACAATTTCAGCTCTTACTGAATCAAGTGGCAGCTCAGATCAAAACAAAAGACGATTTTAAAGATTATCTCTGTGGTAAATTCGATATCCCGGTTATAGTGAATGATAGAAAACTTATCCCTTTTGACCAGTTCTGTCAATATCTGGCGGGAAAGAAAATTAAGATAACAGCATTGAGGCTGAGTAAAGATGCTAATAATTGCATTCAGAATATCAATATTCATTATAAAGTTAAAAGATGGATGGTATGGATGAAAGATATAGAATAAAATAGGTTGTCATTGAAATGATTGGGTTTGGATTAAATTATAACTCATCCTTTTCATAAAATTAAATTCTAAAATAATATATAACAGGAAATAAGATGTTTGTTAAGCATATTTTTTCAGATCCGGGTAATGTATTTTATAATGCATTGGGTTTAGTATTCTGTATGACTATATCCTCGTGCAATAGCAAAAAGTACTTAAAAGAAATTCCCTATAATTATTCTTCTGAAAAATTTCACCAAACGATTCAGAAAGAAAAAGAAGAATCCGATGCTTCATACTCCATAGTGGATGATAACCCTGAAAAGCTCAGTGATAACATTTTAAAGATTAAGGAAAAGTATTCTATCATTATGGATCTCATGCCTAAAGATATTCAAAACTATAAATTATATTCTTATATCGATGAATGGATAGGTACTCCTTATCAAAAGCAAATGTTGGAAGCACAGGTTGGAGTAGATAATTCTTATTTTATTCCTGCTCTGTTCAGTGAAGTATATGGTACAACCTTTCCAAAAACAGCGGGCGGAATATTTCGTTCCAAATCCATTCAATTGTTTACAGGTAGAGCGTTTTTACAAGAAGGAGACCTGTTGTTTTTTCGATATGATAAATTTCATCCTATTTCGGATGTTGGAATTTATCTACATAATGATCGTATACTCGCCTGTACCACTAATGGGCTTAACATCTATGATTTTAACGATAAATATTTTCAGCTCAGATATGTAGCAGCCGGAAGGCTAAAAGAAAAATAGCAGTGGTATGAAGACTCCAGAAAACATTGCCAAGCACATCAGAAACCTGAATTATGATATCAGGGCAGAAGTTATTATCAATGATTTACAAATACAACATGATAATAACCAAGAACAATATGTTATTCAAAAAGAAGGACAATTCTCCCGAGCCTATAGATTTGATGTATTGGATGCTCAGGTAGCCGATGATAATGACAGCAGCCAGATACTCTGTCTTAAGCTTTCCCGGGACAGTATGTACGATACGCTTCCGGAAGGCATTTCCCATGCTCCCAAAAATGATCATCCTGAAAAAGATGTAGATGATATGATCAGTGAATATAATGAACAAAAGAAAAATCAAAAATCAGCAAGGTTATTTTTTCAACCTTTTGAAAACGAATTTTTTCGATATGGGGTAGAAACAGAAAATTTTGAGAGCAACTTTTTATCAGCTCTTAATAGCAGTAACGTTTCAGATATATTTTATAATTTTTGGAATATCAGCAAAGGCTTTCCCCCACTCCTTATTTCCAAATTCATACGGCTATTACCTTTTGCTTATAAAATAGTGGGAAACATTCCCCTCGCCGCCCATATCCTTTCTATTTTATTAGAAGAGAAAGTAGAAGTAAGAGACCGGGATTATCAAGAGTACACGGATATAAATCAGAGTGTTTTACTAGGAAACACACGACTGGGAATAGATTCAATAACGGGTATTCGTTATGATGATTACTCCCGACATTTGAATATTAAAATAGGCCCCCTTGAACAATCATCCTTCATGGATTTTATTGATGAGGGAAGTAAAAAAAGATTTGTAAATCTATTCTACGAACACTTCTTACCTATAGAAATAGAGATTAATACGATTATTCTGCTTTCCAAAGAAAAGCAGAAGTTTGAGCTTAATAGTAAAAAAGAGGTATCTGTTTTAGGGTATAATACGTGCATATGAACAAGATAAAAAAATATGGTATTAATTTATTGGATCCTCAATTGTTGATCATTACTCTTGTGATGATTGCCGTGTGCATTATCCTTACCATGATTTTTACACAAAACACCCCTGAATTTAAACAAAAATACCGCTCGAAATTTTACCCCTATGTTTTTATCCTGGCTTTCCTATATGCTATCATTGTATTATTAGGTTATAATAAACTTTTTTCGGATAACAGTCTGTATGAATTCATTTTCTATCAGATCTGCTCCCTGATTTTGGGAATCATGCATTGCTATATGTACAGAAGCTACTTTGACAAATTTAATTCTCTGAAGTCATGGAATGAATATCTTTTTGCTCTTGTTACGGTATGTTATGCCTCAGTGCCTTTTATGCTTATTTATACTTTTCTTAATGGAGCCGGATTTTCTTATCTGATGCTGGGACATTTTATTGTATTCTTTATTCCCACTTTTCTTAATGAAACCTTCAACCGTGCTATGAGTATTCCGCCCAAGATATATATTACCTGGCAGTTTCCGGAAGACTACAAAGATAAGATAGGGCTTAGTGATGAAGAATGGAGGGATATGGTGGTATTTACCTATATCATAGATAAACATGATGAGGCCTCAAAATATAGTGTATATCGTGCTAAAGGGCCTACCAGAATAGACTTCGGAAGATTATTTTACAATTTTATTGTTGACTATAATCAGCGGCATCCGGGGGAAGAAATTCAGATTGAAGATAAAAATGGACTCTTTAGCTGGGTATTTTTCCTTCAGCCTAAATGGTATCAGTCTACCCGATATATTGATCCTGACCTTACCCTTTATATGAATGGTATTGAAGAGAATTCTGTAGTCTTTTGCATGAGAACCGATCAGATGCTAGATCCAAAAACAATCAATCCCGAAGCAGATTTTGAATACAATAAAGAAGAAGAGGACGAAAGTAATATAAACGAATAAAATGATTCACAATGATAGAAAAATTAAGCCATTTTCCTGTAAACTGGATAGATGGGATGAAAATTAATAAAACCCATTTTATAGATGTTCAGGATTTTGTAAGTGACTCCGTAAGAGACGCAATAGGTGTTCATACTTCAATGATCAGCTATGGTCTTTTGCCCGTGCAGGAGCCGGTTAAAATTAATCTGATTATAGACAATCATAAGTTACTCAGAATAAAAGTAGAACAATGCCACGCTATTACCCCCAATGGCTCAAGAATAGAAATAGACAACAATACATTAGAAAGCCTTAATCTCTCCGTTCCTTATCCTGAAGCCGTTAAGGAATTGAAAGAAAATGAAAATATTGTTTTGCTTGCCTGTATTGCTGTAAATCATTTTAAAAGATCGCTTTACGGAGAACCAGATCCTGAAGAGACCCCACCCAGATATCCTTATACCCAACCGGAATATTCACTAAGTCTTATCCCGGAAACGGAGCTTAATGAAAAGAGAGGCTTTGGAGCAGGATATCTTACAATCGGAAAAATATTGGTTAACTCAGGAGAATCCAGAATTGACGAAAATTATATTCCCCCTTGTGTTAGTGTGGCCAGTCATAAAAGTCTTCAGGAACTTCACTCTGATATTGATCGTTTTTATGGGCAGATTGAATTATACGCTACACAGATTGCACAAAAAATTTACACCAAGAAACAAACCAATAGATTGGCGCTCATGATGGAACAGATGACAGATAAAACACTTGATTATTTGGGAACTGAAATCAATAAATTCCGATGGATATATCCTTTTGAATCTCCGGCTAAAATGCTAGTATCGGTGGTTGCTTTGGCAAGAATAGTGAAAAATTTCATCGATGCCCGTTCCGGAGCAGGAAAAGAAGAACTTTTGAATTATTTTTCAGAGTGGTGCAATATTAGTCAGGGAGATTTTGAAAGTATATTTTCAGAGACCATCAATACCGATTATAATCATAACCAGATGGATGTAATCATTGTAAAAATTAAAAAGTTTATGAGTACACTGGAAGAGCTTTATGCCATATTGAGCAGATTGGATTATATAGGTAAAAAACGAGACGGAAGTATTTTCGTATCTGAAAACACAGATGAACGAGATGCGGTACTCCATGCTAAGCGAAGCCGGTCATTTTTAGCTGATTAATGAATAGCTATAGATCATATAGCTGCCGAAAATAATTTAAAATTCAAAATTCAAAGGTATAGAATATATGGAGGTTTTAAATCAAACACAGAGGCGAAATGCCTATTGGTTTTTTGTATTGTTTTTCATATTAACAGTCTCGGTTCTTATTATTTCTATTTTTTTTAACACCTATTTCCCCTTTAAGGAAAATAGGCTGCTCAGAGCAGAAAATGCCAGAATGAAAAAGGAAATGGAGGTGCAAAATAAGTTTTCTTTCCAGTTGGAAAAAGTAAAAGTTGCTGTAGATTCCATTGGAGTTCCTAAACAAAATGATTTTTTTAATGAAAAATTGGCGCTCTCTATTTTGGCCGATATGTATAGGCAGCTTCCTAAGGATAGTCTTATGAATAAGAATATGTATAACAATACGATTATGTCCTACAAAGATCTTATAGACGCTAAGAAGCAGATTAAACAGCTTTCAGGACATCAGGAAACGATGGACAGTCTAAGCATTATCAACAAAAAGCTGAAAGAAGAATACGATAAAATAAGAATAGATCTGGATGTGTGCAGACAGTTATATCAGGCTCAATAAAGAATATTATGAAACGGCAAAAGACCTTATTTCTTTTATTTCTTTCCCTATGGGCAAGCGCTCAGGAAAAGAAAACAGACTCTATTGAATCTGCTCATTCCGGCTGCAGTATTACTCAAACAAGAGAAAAACTGGACAAGCGGTTCTTTGCCAGCACTCCACCCCTAGAGCTTCGGGTGAATAATGAAAAATACACTTATGTGACGCTTCAATTTGGGAAAAGGAAGAAGAAAATTTATTTGTATATAAGAATTCTGGAAGATAATATATGTATTAAAAAAGATAAGAACGTAGACCTTCATTTCAACTCCGGGGAAATTGTAACATTGAAAAATGAATATCCAGTCAATTGTGATTCTTTTTTTGCCAGACAGTTGAAGAAAAGAGAGTTGCAAAAACTCAGAGACAATGAAATCACATCCATTAAAATATATACCTATGAAAAAAATTTCGAGCTCTATATCAATGAAACACAAAACCGGGAGATTCGCCAGGATATCAATTGTTTATTGAGATATAAAATAAAGAAAACAGCTGAGGTAAGAGCATCCCATATCCAAAGAGATACAGCAGCTATTAAACAACACTAACAACCAGTCATTTACCATCAAGTATACATTATTAATAATCAAGATCAAAACAAATGAGTCCACTGCCAGAATTTAATATGAATCTAAGGAGCGATGATTTCCTATCTTCTTTTAAGAAAGAAAAGAAAGAAGCTGAGGTGATTGTACATCACGATTCAGCATTGAGACAACATACGATCAGCATTATCATATCAGATCAAGAAGCAGGAAGTGTCTTCCTTAAAGTCGGAGACAAAAAAATAGAAATTCCTACCTATAAACTAACTGTAATAGATGATAAAACAGAAGAAACAGAGGTTTATCAGGTGACGCGTGATACGTTGAGCTATGTGAAAAGCGAAACGAAAAAAAGTTTTTTATCATTCTTTGGATTTAAACGGTTTGATACAACCACTTTCCTGTATGATACGATTGCTTTTGAACCCCAATATGAAAGCATTAAAAAATTTGATATCTCAAGACATCGAAAACTATCGCAGAGCATGATAACGTATGAATTGAGTGGAGAAGGGCAGAAAATAGCATTATATGCGGGAGATCTCAATACGTTCAGGAAATCGGAAGATATACAGCAGTATTTTATAGTGGTAGACAACAGCAATGGAGGACGTTTTATAGGGGATATGCTCTATCGGGAAAAAGTTCTCAAACTCACCCCGAAAATAGAGCTTCAAATCATCAAAAGAAAAAAAATACCCAAGAGTATTGAATATGATGATAAAGGGATCATCCACAAACTGATTTATATGTAGAAGAGTTGATAGATAAACAGAACAATCCGAAAAAGATCAACATAAAGAACCCATAAGCTATCAACACACAATTACAATGAAAGGATTCTATTATAAATTGCCTTTGAATTTTGACGATTTGACCAAAAAAAATGATGTCAGTAAGATCCCTTTAGAAATATCAATAGGCCAAAACTTGTTTCTTTTAGCGACAACCGCATTTGGGGAATGCAAATTTGATGAAACTTTCGGAACAGAAATCTGGGAGATGGATTTTGATCTGACAAAAAGCGACAACCACCTTAGAGAGTTGATCATAAGTGCTTTAAAAAAAGCTATCAATAGGCATGAAAAAAGATTAGAGCTGGAGGATCTTGAGGTATTTATATCTGATTATAATTTGGGAACCTGTGAGAAAAAAAGAATAAAAAAGAAAGTAAACATCAGTATTAAAGGGGTTGTATTGGAGACCAATCGTCCTTTTGCTTTCAGTAATTCATTTTTTATAGGGCCATTATCATATTAACTGAACGTATGAAACAAGATCGTATTAAAGACCGTATAATAAGGAGAGCAGCTCGTATGTGGGGCTATAATGAACTGGAAACAGAGACTTCTTTTGACCCTGTTATCAGCTTATTGCTTTCTGCTTGTGCCTCAGAATTGGAGAAGCTCGATTTTGAGTTGGAAAGTTCCCATGCGAGAATTATAGAAAGGGTATTGGAAATCATGTTTCCCGAAGAAGTTTCCGGAGCGATTCCGGCGAGGACTCTTCTTCAGATTCATCCATTGGAAAACAATACTGAAATTTCCCTGTATAATAGTTTTAAAACTTCTATACGAAAACAGAATATATACAGTCCTTCTGACAGTATCGTTAAAGAAATACACTTTACCCCTTCTACCAATGCCCGGTTAACAACAGCTAAAATAAATTACATAGCATATGGCGATACCTTAAATCGAATAGAAAGTTTTTTTTTCGATAATGTGATCTCAAAAGCGCAAAAACATCTTCCTTCCGGAGAACTGTGGCTCGGCATTCATTATTCAGGAAAAGAAGATTTGGAAGACTTGAAATTTTTTATTGATATCAACAATACTTATCAGAAAGAATTATTCTTTTATTATCTGAAACAAGTAAAGGTATATGGTGCAGAGAAAGAATACATTCTGACCGAAGAAGAGAATGAAGAATTAAATCTGGACAATATCATTACCAAGAACTATTCTGATCTGGAGTACATTTATAATGAAGTCAATCAGTATTATCATCACTATTTTTTTACCCTAAAAGGGAAGATTAACTGCAAGGAAGATTCAGAGAATAAAGAATTGTTCACCGAATATTTCCCCCATCATCAGATCACCGAAGAGAATGAAATGATTTGGCTCCGTTTTAAATTCTCCGAAGCCATTGTTCCTGAAATACTACAAAATGTTCGTTTTGCGCTGAACTGTGTTCCTGCTATCAATATCCGAAATTATCAGTTTAATAAAAGAATTAAAGGAAGACTGAATATCATATCTGTAGAAACCCAAAATGAACATTTTTTGGATTTGGACTATGTTTCCGATGAAAATAACGGAAAAAGGCTGGATATTAAAAATTATGAAACAGAGCATGAAGGAATGACTGCGTTGCTGAGAAATGGGGGTGTCTCCCGCTTTGATAGCCGAAATGCTTCAGAATTACTACAATATCTTTTAGAGCTCATTAAAGATGAAACCGCTGCTTTTTCAGCGTTAGGCGGTAATGCAGCTACAGAAGTTCTGAAAGAAATCAACCAGAATGTAGCTTCTTTACATCAGGCAGCCCGTGAGAAAAATTTTGAACAGGTAGGGAATCCATATCTGATCATTTCTTCCAATAACGAAGAAGCGAATGTAAGTTGTGATATTTCCTATTGGCTGACTTCAGCCGAAGACGGAAATGATATTAAACCCGGGACCGTTCTTACCACTGTGGATAATAAGAGAAATACATTTTTAGGGGCCAATGCTGTAATGCTTCAGGCATCCGTTGGGGGTAGGAAGAAACTTTCTCCACAGGATAAAATTCTTGAATATCGAAGTGCATTGCTTACCAGAGGCAGAATTGTGACCATTGCCGATATCAGGGCTTTTGGAATGAATCATTTTAAAAATACCATCGTTGGAGTAGAAATCAAAAAAGGAACAAAAAAAGAAGTTTCTCTGAAGGGCGGTTTTAGCCGTACCATAGATATTTTTCTCATTCGTAATCAGGAAAATAAAGAAGATATACAAATGCAGGAATGGAGTTATTTATGTGAAAGCTTTTTATTAAAACTTAAAAAAGCCTCTGCGAATCTCTATCCATACCGGTTATTTGAAAAATAAAAAAATTCACTCTACCACTTATGACTAAGATTTTTAAATGTTTCAAAGCAAGGTATAGGAATAAAATTGAATACAATTTCATCTTTAAAAACAAACAATTATAATTATCATATTATGTTATCAAACAAAGGAATTGGTGGTAATGAAGTTGCATTAGACACCAATGAAGCCATTGTGGAAATCCCACAGAATAGAACGCTTGTAGCGCAAAAATTGACTGCTGAAGATCCCGTAAGACCGGAACTGGTAGAAGGGCTCAGTACAGTAGAAAAAGTGTTTGAACACTATCAGCCGGAGGTCAAAGTTGATTTTGAAGATGCGAATGGTGCCGTTAAAATAGAAAACCTGAAGTTTAAAAATCTTGGAGATTTTGGAATAAAGGGAATCACAGCCCAAAGTAACTTCTTAGCAGGATTAGAAACCGAAAAGGATCAGTATCAAAAGATTGTAAAACAGCTCAAAACAAATAAAATTCTAAAAGCGGCACTGGAAGATCCGGAAGCTAAAAAGGCCCTCTATGATACTTTACAGTCGCTGATCAAAGAATTGGACGAAAATAAATAACACAAATAAGAAAAAATAATGTCGAATAATCAAAAAACACAAACACAAGTGCAGGCTGATACTTCTGTATCAGAACACAGAAAAGGAAGCATCTCTGTAGAACAATCCTTAGAAAAGCTGGCTCGTTTCGGAGGTTTCGATTTGTTGGAAACATCCGTTGAAAATGTTCAGAATATAAACCCGGAACGAAAAGCCAGAAGAAAGATTTTCCTTACCGAAAAAGGAAAAGAGAAAGAAAGAGAAACCCTGAAAAAGACATTGAAACTTTGGGCAGATGTTATCAATAAGAATAATTCTTTACTCGATATGGTAGCTCATTGTGAAGATCACAGAAAATCTGCACAAGACCTGCTTTCCAAAAACCTCTCCCGAGCAGTAGATATAACCAGAGAGCTAGAATCCAACTACAGGACAGTTGCATTATTCTATAAAAATACCGAGTCAGACAAGGTGAAAAATGTAACAGTAGTCAATGCAAGTCTTGAACAGCTGAAAGATTTAGATAATACCCGTTTTATTGATACTATTCATACCGAGCTGACAGATAATTACGATCGACTGGATTTGAAAAACAACTACGGTCTTATGGTCATCCCCGGTTACCTTGGCTCCAATAAAGTAATTGAAAAATGGGCAAAAATCGCCCACGAAAATAAAGTAATGCTGGTAACGGATTTCGAACATCTGGACGAGCCTGATGATGTAATGGAAATGTTTGACCAAGCCTATCTCACAGGTGGAGATGCCTATCGTTCAAATGTTTTAATGACCTGTAACTGGCTGGTAGGAAGAGGTCGTTTTGAGGAAATTGATGAAGCTGATGATTTATTTATTCCTCCTTCAGCAGCCTTAGCCGGGAAAGTATACAAAACGCTTATGTCTCAGGTAACAGCCGGAAAAAAATTCGGTGGAATCAACGAAGTCGATGGCGTAAAATTCGACCTGAAGAAAAGTGAGATTGCCAATCTGGAAAATCTAGGCCTGATTCCTATGGTGAATGAATACGGAAAAGTAATGGCTTTTTCAGGAAAAACGCTTTTCAATGGCGATAACTTAGGGTTACAGACCTATTCCGTAGTAAGAGTATTTGATTATGTAACCAAAGTTTTAATGGATTTTCTCAACAGAAGAGCTTTTGAAAATTTCACTGCCGTAACCCGTAAAGAGATTATGAATCAGATTGTACGGTTTTTAGACGCCATTACAGGACCCGGAAAACTTATTGAAAATTTTGAAATCAGAAGATTTGAGCAGGACCCAGTACAAAAAGACAGAATTCACCTGGACATTCACATGAAACCTTATTTTCCGGCTAAAAACTTTTTGATTAAAATGGATGGTCATAAAGGAGATGATGGTAACGAATGGGATACTGAGTATGAACAAAAGTAGATTCATATTTACTTCTATTTCTTAGTCTCCAATTCTTTTGAGTACGGGAGTTTATATAAGTACTCCTGTACTCTTATATTCATCCCACAAAAAAAAGAAGAAACAATCCGTAAACTTAACAAATACAGCTGATTAGTTTTTTTTATAATGTGAAAAAATAACATTTTTATGCTTTATGGATTTTTTTTTCAACTAATACAAGTGGATCAATGTTTATTATATTAAATAATTATCATTTTAATTTATTTATTATTAATTTTAATTAGTTAATTTAACTTAAATAAATATTAAAAAAATATAAATATATTGCTTTTTATGTTTTTATACTTTACATTTACTTGAGAATATATTCCGTGTATGATTTGTGGAAAAAAGGGCCTTTCCAATGGACAACTCATTCATTTAAAGAAAAGGTTAAAGTATTTATTAAAGCTACAGAAAGGTTTAGACCAAGAGTAGATCATTCTTAAATAAAATAAAAACAAGAAATATGTCCTTTTTAGCCAAATTAGAATTAGACGGCAATATCTATAATGTTTTGGAATGCCGTTATCATTTTACTCAGCCGACAGATGCTACAGGCAAACCTCAGGGAATGCCTCAGGGAGGTGAGATCTCCATTCGTATCGAAAGTACAGGGAATCCTGAACTTCTAGATTGGATGCTTGATCATAACAAAACTAAAGATGGGAAAATTATATTTTTCCGCAGAGATGCCATGAGTAAACTTCAGGAGTTAAGCTTTGAAAAAACGTATTGTATCGCTTTTACAGAGCATTTTAACGCCGAGAATGAGCAGCCTTTACAGATTGAAATAAAACTGATTGCCAGAAGCTTTGATATGAATGGAGCCACCCATGAAAAAAAATGGCGGGTTTAAAGATCATTTCTTACTGAAGCAATTCAACAGCAGCAACATTTAGGTTACTACACAAAAAAACACAATGTATTTATGAAAAGAAATAGCGTCATTCCAGCGTCTAACGCCATGAGCAATGCCCGGATCAATCATCCTGATGATATTGCTCGGTATCTTTCTAAAAAGACCTTTAAAAACTTTCTTGCTGATAAAAGAAGTCCTTTGGTTTATTGCACCCTTACTATAGATGGCAAAGATTTTCTGGCTAAAAATAGTTATACTGTTGAATTTGTTCAGCACACCAATGATCATGACACTTTTAGCATTATTACCCCCGATGATTCTCTCGATAGTTTTGAGGGATATATCATGGAAAATTCTAAAAACCTACTGGGGAAAAATATAAATATCAGCTTGCATCGTTTTGGTAAAACAAAACAGACATTTTCAGGAATCATTACTAAAATAAAAAACAAAAGAGATGAGGGCGGAGGGTATGGCAAATTACATATTATGGGATATTCTCCCAGTATTTTATTGGAGAATGGTAAAGATTGTCAGAGTTTTGAAAATAAAACATTAGAACAGATTATCTCCCAAACTACCTCATGGTATCCTCAGGAAGCTCAAATTAAGGTAAAGAACCCGAATACCAGATATGAAATTCCTTATACCGTACAATATAAAGAATCTGATTATCAATTTATCAAAAGACTGGCAATTCGGTATGGTGAATACTTTTACTATGACGGAGAGCGGATGGTTTTCGGTGATCAGGTACAGCCTACTGTAGTACTGGCAGAAAATGTAGACCTGATCGATGTTGAATTCGATATCATGATCCAATCCCAAAATTTCAATTATCTGGCCTATGACCCTATTTCCGCAAGGGTAAAAGAGAAAGATTCAGATTCTGTTATAGAGCAATATAAAGAAAATCCAATTCAGGCAGTCGCTTTAAATACTTCTAAAAGAATGTATAAGAAAAAACCTGATATGTTATTTGATGCTACTTCTCAGCAACGGGTAGACCGCGATGTAGAGGAAATGGTAAAAAGAAAGAAAGAAAAATGCCAACATCTAATACAGGTAAAAGGGAAAAGCCGTGACCCGGAGCTGAGAATCGGAAGCCTGGCAGAAATTTCTGATATTAATAATAAAGCGATGGAAACCTATCGTATTATTCATATTTCTCATTTTCATAATGGAAATGAATATCACAACGAATTTATAGGCGTCCCTGACGTATACATTTCCCCTTATTTTAATGAAGATGCCTATCCTAACACCGGTGAGCAGGTCGCAAGAGTAACAGATAACGAACACCCCCAAGGAATGGTCCGCGTGCAGTTCCCCTGGCAGATAAAAAATGGTGAGAAAACTCCATGGCTACGGATGGTTACGCCTTATGCCGGAGCAGGAAAAGGACTACATATCATTCCCGAAGTTGGCGAGGAAGTACTGGTAGGTTTTGACAGCGCTAATGCTGAGCGGCCATATGTTATCGGAGCCATGTTCAACGGAGAAGAAATGAGCGGGTATGGCACACCGGATAATCGTATAAAAGCAATACATACCCGAAGTGGTACCAAATTGATCATGAATGATGCAGAAGGAAGTGTCCATATTGAAGATCCAAGTGGTAATACCTGTACAATGGACGGGAAAGGCAACACCGTGATTTCAGCCCCCAATAACATGATCCTTAATGCCGGAGATAACATGGTCTTTAATGCCGGATGCTCTGCTATATTAAATGCTTGTGCCGGCACTGTGATTAACACAACTAATATGATGCAGTTTATTACTAACACATCACAAATTAAAGCAGGTGATGTTAATTTTTCAATAGATGGAGATTTTACGGTTGATGCAACAAATATTGCATTGAATTCTATAGAAAAATTTGGAGCAATGGCCAAAGAAGCTAATATAGGCGGTAAAGAAGGGGTGAAAATAGAAGGATGTAAGATAAATATGTCCAACTGTCAAAAAGAGAGCAAAAAAGAATGCAAAACTCCTGAACCTTGCTGTGCAAGTAAAGGAGAAGGAGCAAAAGCCGCGGAAGAAGGAGTAGAAAAAGCAGTAAAAGGCGTATCAACTGCCGGAGAAATCATGGGAGCTATCGTTAAATTAATTAAAGGATCTAAGGGATTTGTTGAAGCAGGTGAATCGATACAAGAGCTTTCTGATAAAATCAATGAAAGTAAAGCTCAAAATGCTAAAAAAGAAGCTGACATGGAGGAAGCAAGAGCAGACCTAGCAAGAGAGAGAGCTAATGAGGCTGAAGAGAGAAGAAGACTTAATGAAACCAATAATAAATAAATTTGATCAAAATGCCGCAGATAATTACCGAAAATGCGTGTCTGTCTTGCGATAAGGGTGCTGCGTCTTCTTTTCTTAAAGTGACAAGTAATGCTTTATGCAGAGCTGCTAATCAATTGATCGCTACGGAAAATGATAAACAGACCGGTATGAATATCTCCAGTTTTGGAATGTGCTCTATTACACAAATACCCTGTATTCCGGCAGTGGCGATGTGGTCAGATACAGCACATACACAAACAATTAATAATATGAAAATTCTTACCGTTAAAAGTACCTGCCAGTGCAGCATGGGCGGCAAGATATCCGTGGTTAACAAAGGACATGGTGAAAATCATGAAGCAGGATGATTTTCAATGTATTCTTTTATAACGGATGTTAGTCATGTTTTTTATGCATTGTCTAAACTCTACCTCATTAAAACAGATGAGCGAAGAATATATTCCATATCCGGTTCATGACTAAAATACATTACACATGATAGCATGTAACAGGATATATTCCATCGTTGGTAATATTATTTTTTTAAACTTAAATATCTTAAATTATGTCATTTAAAGCAAAACTCAAAGTTGCCGGGAAAGAGCGCAACATTTTGGCTGTAGAATTCGGAATGCTACAGGAAACCGATCCAACAGGAAGACCATCTTCCGTGGCAAGAGGCGGTAAAATCCATTTAACTGTAGAAGGAACCGGTGAAACCGACCTCTTCGAGTGGATGACCAATTCGTTTGAAAGAAAAGATGGAAGCATTGTGTTTATCAAAAGAGACAGCAATGCTACACTGAAAGAACTGAAGTTCAAAGAGGCCTATATCGTAAAGTATAAAGAAGATTTTGATGCTAAGGGAGAAAATCCATTAACAGAATCTTTCGTGCTTTCTGCCAAAGAAATTGAATTAGGAAATGCCAAGCATATCAATGAATGGGTATAACCCCTCAATGAACTTAAGCGTAATGCCAGGGATGTAGCGATTGCATAACAGGTACATTTATCGTGAATAACTATTCTCCCTATTATTTATGTTGCGATAAATAATGAATCTTTATATCCCTTTGCATTATACACTAACAAATTAAAAAAACATCAGTTACACAAAGAAATTAAAAAATTATGTCATTTAAAACAAAATTAAAAATCGCAGGGAAAGATTATAACGTACTCCATGTGAGTTATGGTTTATTCCAGGAAACGGATGCCACAGGAAGACCTTCTACAATCACCCGTGGAGGTAAAATAGATGTTACCATAGAAGGAACCGGAGCGACTGACCTTTTCGAGTGGATGACCAATTCATTCGAAAGGAAAGACGGAAGTGTAGTATTCCTTAAAAGAGATAGTGATGCCACCCTTAAAGAATTGAAATTCACAGAGGCTTACTTGGTAAAGCACAAAGAAAATTTTGATTCTACAGGAGATAATCCTCTTACAGAAAGCTTTACAATTTCCGCAAGAAAAATAGAAATGGGGACCGGAGCTTATGAAAATGAATGGGTGTAATACCCAATGGAAGGTATACGTTTGGCAATTGCTGTTAAATATTTGCCCGGTACCGAAATTTCGAAAAGCCACATCAAGGTAAACAAATCTGATGTAAAATTACAAGAATCATAGGGATACCTCCAAGGGTATCAAAGGTTTTATAAATGGTAATGAAGCGGCTTAACAAAGTCGCTTTTTTCGTTGCTTTTACCAAAAGAATTTTGAAGAAAGGAAAATATTTTTAAAAAAAAATAAATTTTAGTGTAACATTTTTAAAAGGCTGGGCTCTAAAAGACAAATAACCTTTAAAAATTTAGAAATCATGAAAAAATTCACATTCCTGCTTATCATCATGTTATTTTTTGCAGCAGTATGTAATATATTTGGTCAGGAAAAAACATATCCGTTTGAGGTAAAGAAAACCGGAAAGGGAAAGCAATCTTTAATTCTGATTCCCGGTTTCGCCTCGTCAGGAGATGTTTGGAATGAAACAACTGCAAAGTTTGAAAAAGATTTCACCTGCTACACGTTAACCATGGCGGGATTTGCAGGAGCAAAACCTAATGCTGATGCCAGCTTCAAAGATTGGGAAAAAGAAATTGCAGCTTATATAAAGAATAATAAAATTGAAAAGCCTGTTATCATTGGACACAGTATGGGTGGAGGTCTTGCATTGGCTATCGCAGCAGACTACCCTGAACTGGTAGGTAAAATTGTTATTGTAGATACTTTACCTTGCCTGGCAGCGATTTCCAATCCTAATTTCTCCTCCAAAGAAAATAACGACTGCTCATCAACCATTAATAAATTGACAGCCATGACCGATGAACAATTTCGACAAATGCAGACCCAATCTATTCCACGCCTTCTGGCTGACACTTCTATGCAAAATACAGTGGTTGACTGGAGCATGAAATCTGACAGAAAAACATTTGCAAAAATGTACTGCGACTTCTATAATACCGACCTTAGAGAATCTATCAAAAATATACAATGTCCTTCTCTTATCCTTCTGGAATCTTATTTTGCATTTATGAAACCCTCGATTGAAGCTCAATATGCTCTTCTTAAAAATGCTACATTTCAATACTCTACAAAAGGACTACACTTCATTATGTACGATGATAAAGAATGGTATTTCAATCAGCTCAATAACTTTTTATCTTCGAAATAATGGTATTTGAGGAAATATACGAACTCTATTGGCAAAAGATATTCCGATTGTGTATGGGATATCTTAATGATACCAATCTTGCCCAGGATCTCGCTCAGGAAACATTCATCATTGTCTGGCAGCAGCTTCCGAAATTCAGAAATGAATCCAGCATCGGAACATGGATCTTCAGAATTGCCTCCAACAATTGCCTCAGGCAGATTGAAAAGGAAAAAAGATTTTCCAAAGCAGATCTCCCCATCAATCTGGAAGAGAAAAAACAAGAATCTATGGAACCTCAGATACAACTACTCTATCAGTATATTTCGGAGCTTCCGGAAACGGACAGAATTATCATTTCTCTTGAATTGGAAGAGGTAAAACAGGCAGAAATAGCACAGATTACAGGACTTTCAGAATCTAACGTCCGGGTAAAAATTCACAGGATCAAAGAAAAACTCACTCAAAAGTTTAAAGAAAATGGATACTAATATCGATTTTAAAAATATCTGGAAACAGCAAACCTCCAGTAAACCCAATATAGAAGACCTTCTTAAGGGATTAAAAAAGTTTAAAAAAGAAAGCCTTCGCAAGCTGATCATTGCTAATATTTTATTGATAGCGACCTGTGTATGTATCGCCTTCATCTGGTATCGCTACCAACCTCAACTGATAAGTACAAAAATAGGAATCGTATTAGTGATTCTCGCCATGGTGGTTTTTCTCTTGGCTTACAACAGATTGTTTATGACTTTTTACACGATCGACAACACCCGTCCCAATAGCGAATATCTGCAAAACTTATACTCTGTAAAACATAAGCAGAAATTCATACATACAACCATGCTGAACATATACTTCATCATGCTCTTCCTTGGGATTTGCCTGTATATGTACGAATACACCTCACAAATGCAACTTTCTTTTGCTGTATTAGCATATACCCTCACTTTTGCATGGATAGGTTTCAACTGGTTTTATATACGCCCTAAAACAATCAGAAAACAACAGATAAAACTTGACGGATTAATTAATAAATTTGAAGATCTCAATAATCAATTAAAAGAATCGTAATGGCAAATGATCAAAAAACACACTGGGAAAACGTCTATGAAACAAAAAATCCTGACCAGGTAAGCTGGACACAGAAAAAACCACAAACCTCTCTTGATTTCATCAACTCCTGTGGCTTAGGAAAAGAGGCGAAAATTATTGATATAGGGGGTGGCGATAGCAACCTCGTTGATTTTCTACTTGAAGAAGGCTACAAAAATATTACCGTCCTTGATATTTCTGCACAGGCATTGGAAAAAGCAAAACAAAGACTGGGAAAAGCTGCAGATCAAGTACAATGGATTGCTACAGACATCACTGAGTTTAATCCTACAGAAACGTATGATATCTGGCATGACAGAGCTGCTTTTCATTTTCTGACCACGCCGGAACAAGCCTCAAAGTATATTGATATTGCTGAAAAAAATATCAGTGGATTCATGGTCCTTGGAACCTTTTCTAAAAATGGTCCTAAAAAATGCAGTGGCCTGGATATCCAACAATATGACGAAAAATCATTATCTGAAAAATTTGAAGCCGGTTTTGAAAAGATAAAATGTATTACGGAAGACCATATTACTCCTTTTGAAACCATACAAAATTTTGTTTTTTGCAGTTTCAAGAAGCTTTAATTAATTTACGGTATTTTTTATTTATTTTTATTTTTTAAACCATTAAATAAAAAATACTATGAAAAAATTATTATTTCTGCTCATTTCGGGAGCTTTTTGTTCGAATTTCCATTCACAGAAAGTAGAATTTCAGGAATGCGGAACTGATGAATTAATGAAAAAACACTATGAAAGATTCCCGGAAGAGAAGGCGCAGGATGATGCTTTCAACCTGAAATTATCCAGAATGATTAAAAGCGGAAAGCTCACTTCTAAGCTCAATAATCAGGTATATGAAATTCCTATTGTAGTTCATGTTATAGGAGATGGAAGTGCTGTAGGCACCACCAATAATAAATCGGATGCTGATATCATTGCATGGGTAAATTATACCAATGGTGTTTTTGCCGGAAGCTCAACCAGTGGAATGTCAGGAACAAGTTCTATCCTACCCGTCAAATTTGTTTTTGCCACCAAAGATCCCAGCTGCAATGCTACCAACGGTATCAATAGGATCAATGCTTCCGGTCTTCCTAAATATGTAAGCGGAGGGGTTAATAATGATAATACCACCAACGCAGTAGCAGCCTCCGAAATTACTGCAATGGGAATGTGGGATACTTCAAAATATTATAACATCTATGTAGTTAAAAAATTGACGTCTAGCGCCGGAGGATTGAATGGTTTCGCCTATTATCCCGGAGGAAGTAATGACTATGCTTTTATGGCCACCAGTGCTTCAGCTGTCAATGCTCAGACTTTAGCCCATGAATTTGGACATGCTTTAGGCTTAAGACACACCCATCAGGGGTATAATGAAACAACAGGAGACTGTCCCGTAAATAACGACTGTACTTTGGACGGAGATCTTGTTTGTGACACAGAGCCTATGAAAAGCCTGTATCATTCTTCTGTTCCTCACAGCTGCCAGACAGGACAGATTAATCCTTGTACTAATCAGTTATACAGCGGTGGTGAGAGAAATGTGATGGCATATACCTACTGCTTTAGAGATTTATTTACTCAAGGACAGACTGACAGGGCTACCGCGCAGCTTTTACAATACAGACAGTCATTAATAAACTCACAGGTAGCGTCTGCAGCAACTATTGATAATAGCTCCACATTGACCAACGCCTGTACCCCTACTTCAATAACCAATCCTGGTGGATATAATGTAGGAATTACTTCAGTAAAGTTTGGCAATATCAACAACTATTCCAACAATTTTAAACAAGCGGCTAATAATTTTTATGAGAACTTTACGGGTACATACTGTTCAGGTATTTCAAAAACCGCTATCCCACAAGGTACAGCGACGACTCTTACAGTAGCTCCCGGAACGAACAATGCACACGTGATAAAAGCATATATTGATTATAATAACGATGGCCAGTTTAATGAATCCACCGAACTGGTTCTTAATCAAAGCGGTGTAAGCACCGGTTCATTTGCTACAGCCCAGGTTGTTCCACCATCCAATGCAGTGACCAATACCCCTCTAAGAATGAGAGTTATTGGAGAATTCAACGGAACAGTAGTAACAGCCTGCTATACTCCAAAATACGGACAAGTAGAAGATTATTCCGTAATCATTCAACCTCAAAGCCTGTTAGCAGTAGAAAATGCAGGATTGAAAACCTCCCCTTCCATATTTAAAGATGAAAATTCTATATCGGTAAGGAGTAATACAAAGATTGCTTCAGTACATATTTATGATGCTTCAGGAAGATTGCTGATCAGAAAATCAGATATTAAATCTTCAGAATTTAAATATCCTTTTGATCAGAAAAACATGATCATTACCGTAGCAGCAGCAATGGAAGACGGAAAGGTAATCACCAAAAAATTAAAATTCTAAATATCATTCACAAAAAAAAGAGAGCTTTTCGCTCTCTTTTTATTTTTTGTTAATACTTCATTCTATTCTTTCTCTTCCTCCATTTCCACTTCATGACGCAACTGGGCTTTGTAAAGAGTTGCATAATATCCGTTCCTATCTAAAAGATTCAAATGCGTACCTTCTTCTACAATCTTGCCATGCTCCATTACAATAATTTTATCAGCTTTCTCAATGGTAGAAAGCCTGTGGGCAATAATAATAGAAGTTCTGTTTTTCGTAATTTTTTCGGTGGCTTTCTGAATTAATTTTTCACTTTCGTGGTCAATAGAAGATGTCGCCTCATCCAAAATTAAAATCTTAGGATCAGATAAATAAGCTCTTAAGAAAGACAACAATTGTCTCTGACCTAAAGAAATTGACGAACCTCTCTCACTCACCACATAATCGTAACCACCGGGAAGTTGTTCAATAAACTGATCCACTTCAATTTCTTTAGCTCCGGCCTTTATTTTATCCAGAGTGATTGTATCGTCTCCAAATGCAAGATTCTCAAAAATACTTCCATGGAAAAGAAAGACATCCTGTAATACGACTCCGATATGACTTCTCAGGTTGTACAATTCGTAATCTTTTAGCGCTACATCATCGATCAGGATATTTCCTGAATTGATATCATAAAGTCTTGTAATCAAGCTGATAATGGTAGATTTCCCGGCACCTGTAGCCCCTACAATTGCTACGGTTTCCCCAGGATTCACTTTAAAATCTATTCCTTTCAATACTTCCTGCTTATCATCATAAGCGAAGTGTACTTTCCGGAATTCAATTTTGCCGTCAAAATGATCCTTTTTTACAATTCCGGTATTCGGCATTGCATTTTCTTCATCCATCAACCCCAATACTCTTTCCGCTCCTACAATACCCCTTTGAATATTATTAAAACGGTCTGCGATCTGTCTTAAGGGACGAATCAGCATGGAAATATATTGAATAAAAGCAATCACCACTCCGGCACTGATTGTAATATATCCACCATAAAATAGAATAAACCCGATAAATAAAGAGGAAATAAGCTCAACAACAGGAAAGAATAATGAGAAGATGAAAACCGTTCTCAATAATGCTCCTTTTAAAGTAATGTTAATATCATCAAATTTTTTGAACTCGGCATCCTGTCTGTTGAATACTTGAATAATAGGCATTCCCGCCAGCCTCTCCTGTACAAAAGAATTCTGATTAGAGGTCCAGTTTCTCTCATCTCCAAAAGCCTTTTTCAGTCTTTTCTGGAAAAACCTTGTAATGACTACCATTAAAGGAAGAATGGCCAGCGTAATATAACTCAGATGCACATTGGTACTGAACATCATAATCAATACAAACAAAATTCTCAGAATATCTCCGAATACCATCAGAAATCCATCTGTATACACCGTCGCTATTGTTTCCACATCCCCAACAGCACGGGTTACCAGCTGCCCGATGGGGGTTTTATCAAAAAATGAAGTTTTAAAATAAATCAGCTTGGCATATAATCTCTCTCTGATATCACGGATGACATTTTGTGAGATGAAGTTTGAAAAATAAACTAAAAAAAAGTTGAGAATAGTTTCCGCAAATACCAGCCCGACCAGGATATAGATATGCTTCATCATTAAAGCTTTATCCTTCATTTTTGTGATATCAATATCCACCACCTTCATGGTAAGGTAGGGTCTGTAGGTAGAAACGATTGAAAGTATAATGGAAATTACCAAAGTAAGGATGAACCAAGAACGAAATTTCATTCCAATAAAGAACAGCCTTTTTATAATCCCCCAGGTATCTTGTTTTTTCATTGCTCGAATCGAAGAAAAGAATTAAAATTCTATGCAAAAATAAGACTTTATAAGTTGCAATCCTTTACAAGTTTCGCAAATAGTCATAGAAAATTAAAGATACTTATCATTTACAGAATGAATATCTTTAGTATATTAAAAACTGAATTTCTTTTGTTATTTCTGCTGACTTTCAGGAAGTCTGCCTATTTGATCTATTTCAACAGAAGGCTTTTGAATCATCTCTTTTTTAAATTTTTTCTCAAGAAATTGATAAATTCCCCAAACAGCGGCAATGGAAATTATCCAGCTCACAACATTAACACCTGAAACACCGGTATAATTTACACTATCTAATAATTCCGGAGTTGCCGAAGCTACATAAATCCCATAACTAAGTCCTAAAATAATTTGAGTTCCTAAATAAACACCTATAGCTAGAATGCCATAGTGCCACTTTATTTTTCCAAATCTCTCTGCCAATTGTGCATAATATCGATAAGCACCAATAAGAATAAAAATTGATAACATGGGTATTATTTGTTTTTTGTTTTAAAATTCGTATCCTACATCGACCAGATACAATCCGTGCCCGGGAGCTGAAGTTCCTGCTGCGTTACGGTTTTTATCTTCAATTACCTTTCGCATATCCTCAGGGTTCAATTTTCCGGTACCTATTTCTACCATTGTTCCTACAATAGCGCGAACCATATTCCTGAGGAAGCGGTTAGCAGAAACAGTAAATTTCAACTCCGTTCCATTCTGCTCCCATTCTGCCTTATACATTTTGCAGATGTTGGTTTTGTTATCTGTTTTTAATTTAGCAAAGCTTGTAAAATCTTCATATTCAAAAAGAATCTTACAGGCTTCATTCATTTTTTCGATATCCAGCGGCCTTTTCCAGTGTTGCCATGCTGATTCCTGAGTGAATGGATTTTTCTCTAAAGAAATATAATATTCGTAAGTTCGGTAGGTCGCATCAAAACGAGCATGAAAATCATCTTTTACCTTAAAAATTCTTTTAATGGAAATATCAGGAGGTAAAAAACCATTCAGCCTTCGCGAAAGCTCATTACTCAGCTCCTGCTCCGTATCAAAATGCGCAAATATTTTTTTGGCATGAACTCCGGTATCAGTTCGCCCTGCACCGGTTGTTTTAATTTCTTCTCTTAAAATGGTGGAAAGTGCTTTTTCCAATTCTTCCTGCACAGAAACGACATCCGGCTGTATCTGATAGCCAAAATAATTCTTTCCGTTGTAAGAAAATTCAATAAAGTATCTCAATGTATTATAATAACTCCACAAAAATACTTTAATTTAACGAAATATTTGTTGAAAAGTCTTTGAGAATATTGCACCAAATGCTTATGAAAATTCCTATTTTTGCAATCGTATGAAAAGATGGTACCTTTATCCTTTTTCCCTCGGCTATCATATGGTGACGGGTATCCGGAACACTTTGTATGATCTGGGAATTTTTAAGTCGACAAAATTTAAAACACCGATAATTAATGTCGGTAACCTCTCTGTGGGTGGCAGTGGAAAGTCACCGATGGTGATGTATCTTGCCCAGTATTTATCCAAACATTACAGAACCGGAGTTCTTTCAAGAGGTTATGGAAGGCTTACTAAAGGCTATGAAGTAACCAATTATGAGAGCAACTACAAAATAGTGGGCGATGAAGCGATGCAGCTGTTTGAACGTTTCAAAAACCGTTTTGTAATTGCTGTTTCTGAAGAACGCGTTCCGGGTGCAAAAAAAGTGATTGATGACATGGATCTGAATGTCCTTGTCCTGGATGATGCTATGCAGCACAGAGCCATTAAGGCAGGTTTCAATATTTTGATGACAGACTTTAATGACCCTTACTTTAAAGACTATCTTCTTCCCGCCGGGGACCTCAGAGAATCAAGAGCCGGAGCAAAAAGAGCTGATATCATCATGGTCAGTAAATGCCCTGACGAATTGACAGAAGAAACCAAAAGATATTATATTTCGAGAATCCGTCCATCTTATAACCAAAAAGTATTCTTTTCATCCATCGGTTATGACGAAAATGTGTATGGAAAAGACAAAATGCTGCCGGACAATAATCTGAACTATTACGATATTCTTCTGATTACCGGGATTGCCAATCCTAAGCCTCTTCTGGAACATCTGGCAAAATTCTCAAAAAGAGTAACTCACCTGAAATTCAGAGATCATCACAATTTCACCGATGATGATATTAAAAAAATCCTGGCGGAGTATAAAAAATTAGGAGAATATAAGCTGATATTAACCACAGAGAAAGACTATGTTCGTCTGAAAACTTTTGACTATCTTAGAGAAATC
This sequence comes from uncultured Chryseobacterium sp., assembly GCA_963518055.1. Lineage (GTDB taxonomy): Bacteria > Bacteroidota > Bacteroidia > Flavobacteriales > Weeksellaceae > Chryseobacterium. The sequence continues at coordinate 291,360 of CAUQIC010000001.1, read as the reverse complement.
GTTTACTACTGGCCTATCAATGTTCTTATTGATAAGAAAGAAGAATTCGATAAAATCATCTTGGATTATGTTAAAAAAAATTAGAGAGACAGCAGATTTCATCAAAAATATCATTCAGGAAACTCCCGATTTTGCGGTCATTTTAGGATCCGGATTGGGGAAACTGCAGAATGAAGTAGAGCCGATCCATGTGTTTGAATACAAAGACATTCCCAATTTTCCACAAACTACAGTTGCCGGACACAGTGGAAAATTAATCTACGGAAAATTGGAAGGCAAAAAAGTTCTGATGATGAGCGGCCGTTTTCATTACTATGAAGGTCATTCTATGGAAACTGTCACTTTCCCGGTAAGAGTGTTTCACCTTTTAGGAATAAAAAATCTTATTCTTTCGAATGCTTGTGGTGGGGTAAATCCTGCTTATCATGTTGCTGATATCGTTATCTTAAAAGATCACATCAATATGATGCCGGAACATCCACTTAGGGGGAAAAATATTGACGAGCTTGGGCCACGCTTTGTGGACATGAGTGAACCTTACCACAAAAAAATGATCAGTATTGCCGAAAAAGTGGCTACAGATCATAATATTAAAATCCATCAGGGAGTCTACGTTGCCTTACAGGGCCCTACTTTTGAAACACCTGCCGAATACGGAATGATTAAAGCCATTGGGGGTGATATGGTAGGAATGAGTACCGTTCCCGAAGTCATTGTTGCCAGACATATGGGAATAGACTGTTTCTGTATTTCCGTTATTACCGATCTTGGCGGACCGGACATTGCTCTTGCTGTTTCTCATGAAGAAGTTTTAAATGCCGCCAATAAAGCCATGCCGAATGTCATTACAGTTGTCAAAGGCCTGATTAAAAACTACCAATAGAAATATCTTTTTTAATCACAAAAAATAATAGAAAAATTTTCATTGCCACAAATTGCAGGAATTATCTTTTTATTATTACAATTCGTGGCAAAAAATAAATCTCATCCCTATAAAAGCAAAGTATTATAAACAAATAATTTGTGTATTTACATTTTCAAATACAATTTCAGCATCTATGCCGGTTTCATAGAAATTGTCAATAATATAAATTTTTCCCAATTCATAAAAAATCAATCACAGATTGCAATGCATTGCTTAGTTTTGTGTAAATGAAATTGTAAAATGAGAAAGTTATTATTAATTTTTATGGTAGGTATATTTGGATTAAGCTATTCACAAAAGGTACCTGCAGTTCTTAAAACAGGCTTTTCCAAAGAAGCTCTGAAGCAAAAACTGGAAGATGAAGACGGTAAAACGATTACCATCCAACAAATCCTTGACCAGCATAAAGGACAGGTGATGGTCATTGACTTTTGGGCAGGATGGTGCAGAGACTGTCTGCAGGCACTTCCAAAAGCAGAGGAATTAGAAAAAAATAATCCGAATATTGATTTTGTATTCTTATCCCTAGAAAGATCAAAAGAAGGTTTTGATAAAAGTCTTGTAAGATTCAATATGAAAGACAAGGATAACTATTGGTTTGCCTCAGGATGGAAAAACGATTTCAACAATTATATAGATCTTAACTGGATACCAAGATATATGGTGATTGACCAGAAATCAGCGATTGCAAAATATTATGCTATTTCTCCGGAAGACCCTGAAATTCAACAGACCATAGATAGTCTTTTAAAATAATTAATTATTCATTTTTTAGCTGTAAAAACATGGGTGTTTGAGAATAAAAATCAAAAGTCACCAAAATACTTCGTGTTAAAAATATTAACCATTTAATACCATGACCACAAGAGAAGCAACAGAAGAGGATCTAAAGATTCTTTTAGAATTTGAACAGGGAATTGTTTCCGCAGAAAGACCTTTCAATACTACATTTATTGATGGAGAGATTCATTATTACGATCTTACTCATTTTATCAAATCTCCGGACGCCATTTTAATTATCGCTGAAGAGAACAATGAAATCATAGGATCAGGATATGCTCTTATCAAAAAAGCTGAAAAATATTATTATAAATTTGAAAAGTACGCTTATCTGGGCTTTATGTATGTAAAGCCTGAATATCGAGGAAAGGGTTTAAACAGAGTGATTACCGAGGAATTGATGAGCTGGGCAAAGTCCAGAGAGGTTTCAGAAATAAGGCTTGATGTCTATGCCGAAAATGAGTCTGCTGTCAAAGCTTATGAAAAAGCAGGTTTTGAGCCTCATCTCCTTACGATGAGATTGAAATCTTAAAAAGGAGGAGGCTGGAAGATGGCAATAATGGATATATTATAAATAAATACTTATCATTTTAAATATATTCAACCCACCAACATTAATAATATCCTATTCAGCACTCATTTCTATAAAAAATTCACCATAAATAAAGGAATCCATATCTTTGTGATATGGATTTTTCTTTGCCGCTTCGTAAAATTATTCACGTAGATATGGATGCATTTTATGCTTCCGTGGAGCAGCATGATAATCCTATCCTTAAGGGGAAAGCAATTGCTGTTGGTGGTGAGCACCGCGGTGTTGTAGCAGCGGCAAGTTATGAAGCAAGAAAATACGGAGTACGATCCGCCATGCCCAGCAAAACAGCCAAAGAGAAATGTCCCCATCTTATTTTTGTACCTCCCCGATTTGCCCGATATAAAGAGATTTCAAAAAAAATTCGCGAGATATTCCATGAATATACAGATTTAGTGGAGCCTTTATCTTTAGATGAAGCCTATCTGGATGTTACTGAAAATAAAAAAGGAATGGAATCTGCCAATCTGATCGCCAAAGAAATCCGCCAGAAAATATTTGAGGAAACAGGCTTAACAGCATCTGCAGGGATCTCCGTTAATAAATTTCTAGCCAAAGTAGCTTCCGATATTAATAAACCTAATGGGCAGAAAACGATCCATCCGGATAAAGTGGAAAGCTTTCTGGAAGAATTACCTGTTGAAAAATTTTACGGAGTTGGAAAAGTTACGGCTAACAAAATGTTTAGTCTAGGAATTTACAAAGGAAAAGATTTAAAAAAAAGATCTCTGGAAGATTTAATAAGGATTTTTGGAAAATCAGGAACTCATTATTACAATGTGGTGCGTGGTATTCATACTTCAGAAGTAAAACCTCATCGGATTCAGAAGAGTGTTGCGGTAGAACGAACTTTTTTTGAAGATCTCTTTGATGAGCAACAGATCAATGAAAAACTGGAAAGCCTGGGAAACGAGCTTCACCAAAGGCTTCAAAAAAATAATATTCTTGGGAGAACGTTAACTTTAAAAATTAAATATAAAGACTTCTCTCTTTTTACCAGAAGTATTACACGGGAAGACTATTTCACTTCTCCAGAGCAGTATTTTACCACCGGGAAGAAACTTTGGGAACTTCGTCCTTATGATAAAGCAGTACGTCTGCTGGGTCTTTCTCTCTCACATCTCAATACGGAAGAAAAAAAACTCGTATCCGTTCAACTAAAAATCCCGTTTGAAGAATTCGAAAATCAATAGGTAATATTTTTTCACTACCTTGTATCGAACCAAATCTTCAAGTATATGAACCCTACAATGATTCAGTTTTTCCACTGGTATTCTGAAGGAGATGGAAAATTATGGAAAGAAGCCGAAAAACAGGCAAAATACTTAGCCCATTTAGGAATTACTTCCGTATGGTTTCCTCCGGCTTACAAAGGGACCAATGGCGGTTATTCTGTTGGATATGATTCTTATGATCTTTATGATTTAGGCGAATTTGATCAAAAGGGAACCATTTCTACAAAGTATGGCACCAAAGAGGACTACATAAAGGCAATTAAAGCCTTAAAAAAGCAAAATATAGAAGTCATTGTAGACATTGTATTGGGACATAAGGCCGGAGGTGATGAACTGGAAAAATTCGAAGCTGTAAAAGTAGACGAGGACAACAGGGAAAAAATTATTTCCGATGTTATAGAAATAGAATCCTACACCAAATTTACCTTCCCGGGAAGAGAAAAAAAATATTCTGATTTTGAATGGAACTTTACCTGCTTCAGCGGGGTAGATTATGCCGAAGGAATGGATTCGCACATTTATAAAATCCAATCTGAATATGGGAATGATTGGGAAGAGATGATCGACGATGAAAAAGGTAATTATGATTATCTGATGTATAATGACATTGAACACAGAAATCCTTTTGTGCGTGAAGAGCTCAATAACTGGGCAAAATGGTATTTTGATCAGACTGATTTTGACGGGGTCCGGCTTGATGCTTTGAAGCATATTTCTTTTGATTTCTATAAAGAATGGCTCACCCTACTCCGTTCGAATTCAGAAAAAAATATCTTTGCTGTAGGTGAATACTGGGCACCGGGATATCTTCATCTCCTGCAAAAATACATTGAGGTAACAGAAGGATGTATGAGTCTCTTTGACAGTTCATTACAAAATAACTTTCATAATGCTTCAAGAGAAGGAGACAGCTATGATCTCCGCAGAATTTTTGACGAGACTCTTACTCAGGCAGATCCCTTACATTCCGTGAGTATTGTCGCCAATCATGATACTCAACCTCTTCAAGACCTTGAGGCCCCCGTAGATCCTTGGTTTAAGCCTATTGCATACGCTTTGATTTTATTGAGAAAGGATGGTTACCCATGCGTATTTTATCCTGATTTGTATGGAACTCATTATGTAGATAAAGACCGGGATGGAAATGATCAGGAAATATTCATGCCCAAAGTAGATGGTATTGAAGAGCTTCTTAAAGCGAGGAAAGACTATGCTTATGGAGAACAAAGGGATTATTTTGAAGATGCCAATTGCCTGGGATGGGTTCGTGAAGGAGACGAACAGTATAAGGGATGCGCTGTGGTTCTCAGTAATAAAGAAGCCTACAATAAGCCCATGGAAATAGGTAAACGCTACGCCGGAAAAAAGTGCAAGGACATTTTGAAAAGATTCAAAGATACAGTAATGATTGATGAAAACGGCTGGGGAAACTTCCCCGTCCCTGCAGGAAATGTCAGTGTATGGGTTCCTGAATAAAAACGAATACATATTTCTTAGAAAAAGTAAAAGCGTACACTATTGATGATGTACGCTTTTACTTTTTATTGAGCTGTTTGCTAGCATCTAATACCATTGCAGTTCCATAGATCAACAGCCCACTCACAACAGTAATTGTGCTCGTTATAAAAACAGCAAATTCTGTCTCTGATAATAATTCCTCCTTGTAAGTGTTTAAGTTCCTGTCTGTCTATTTTCCTGGCGTTTTGTAAATTTTTGGTTTTCATAGTTAGATATTTTAGAGTTTAGATATATAAATATAACTAATAAAAATCAATTATATATAACAATTTATTCAAAAAACAACAATACGAAATGCCTATTTCGTAAAAAAAAGAGCTATCTAAAAGAATAATAGCATTTTTTCTCATTCTAGTTTTCGTTCTACCTTTTGAATTCTTAAAATTTCAGGTTTTTCTGACTGATCGGAAATTTTCCCGGTTCGTGCAAATTCTGCCCAAAGCGCTCTTAGTTTTTTACCATTCGTATGAATATCTTCCCATGGAATATTTTTTAGCATTTCTGAGCCTTTCCATGCCTCTTCATTGCCAAAAATCAAGGGAAGATCAATACAATGAGAAGCCCCAATATGATTATCTTTCAATCTGGAATGAATTCTGAACAGATAAACATTCCCCCCTGCGTTGGCATAGTTCTCTGCAAATTTCTTCGCCGGGGTTCCATAGATCAGCTCTGTTGTTTTTTCAACCGTTTTATCCATAATTTTCAATCCCCAACCTTTGCCAAAATATTTATTTAAAGCTTCAGAAGTTTTGAGATAAAATGCTGTTTCATCGTTATTGAGGCCAATCAGGACATCATATTTTCCGGTACTTTTCTTCCATTTGTCCACAGACTCTTCTTCCGTACATAGAGGCGGAAATCCATACTGAATTCCAAACGGCATGGCAGCTTTTAAACCATATTTTATGACAGAAGGCACATATTTTTTATACTCATCCATCATCATAAATACATTAGCTTCCCTTTTTAAAATCTCAGTCTTTTTTAAAAACTCAGCAGACATTTTCTGTCTTTTATGTCGTAATCCCAAAGGAGCACTCTGCATAATAACACGATGAAACAAGTTTTCAACACCTTCTGAAATCATTAAATGGGCAATAAGATCTCCCCCCGAAGATTGTCCCAAAAGTGTAATATTTCCGGGATCACCACCAAAATCTGTAATATATTTTTTTATCCATTTTAAAGCTTCAATCACATCAAATAACCCCAAATTGGCAGGCCTTTCTTCATTTCCGCCTAAAAAGCCAAAGAGTCCGAGGCGATAAGAAACTGTAACAACAATGATATTTTGTTCTTTAACCCATTCGGTAGGGTCAGCAGTGGGAAGATCCCCACATCCAATCTCATGAGAGCCACCATGGATCCAGACTACGACAGGACATTTTTCATTTTCAATACTATTTTCGGGACGATACACTGAAAGATACTGAGTGGATTCATCAGGTTCAAAATCATCCACGGGAGTCGGTGCAATCATTTTTTCCACAAGAGCACTCAACGCTTGCGGACAAACCGGAATTTTATCAGGAAAAATAATATCTGAGACTGAAGGTTCTATAGGAACAGGTTTCTTGAATCTTTCTGAACGGGCATAACGAATACTTTTGGCTTTAATAACACCACTCTCTTTTAATGCGATAATCCTTCCGAATCGGGTATTAAAAATATAAGTTCCTTTCTGATTTGATGTCATTTTTAAAACAATAAAAATTCTTATCCTTAAAATTAACTTTGTTTTTTGACAACAGAAAACAATTTATCCACAAATATCCATTATTAAAAATGATATAACCGGGCTTAACCCTTTAGTTCAGAATTTTATATTCGCTTGGAGAAATACCAACTTTAGTTTTGAATAGCCTTGTAAAATGCTGTGGATATTTGAAACCTAAATCGTAAGAAATTTCACTGATTGATTTTCTCTGTTCTAAAATTTGTTCTTTCGCAACATCAATTAATTTATTGTGGATAAATTCCTGCGGTGAAATTCCTAATTCTTTTTTGATTAGATCCCCAAAATAATTAGCTGATAGATTGAGTTTTTCAGCAAAGTAATTAACCATTGGAAAACCAATATTTTTAGGATTTTCAGATTTTAAATAATCATCAACAAGATTTTCAAATTTTCCGATAACCCCCTGGTTGATATGATCTCTTGTAATAAACTGACGATCATAGAATCGCATACAGTAATTTAAAAATAATTCAATATTATTAACAATTAATGACTTACTATGTTTATCAATGGACTGCTCAAGCTCGTGTTTTATATTTTTAAAACATTCCAGGATAATTTCTCTTTCTTTCTCCGAAAGGTGTAATGCTTCATGAACATCATAAGAAAAGAAATTATAATCTTTGATATTTTTTCCAAGATTTGTCCCTTTCAGCAAATCCGGATGAAAAATTAAAGCAAACCCTGCGGGCTGAATATGCCTGTCTCTATTATAAATTCCATAGGTCTGTCCGGGTGCAATAAAAACCAATGTCCCTTCCTGATAATCGTAGCTGTGTTTTCCATACAGCATGTCTCCACACATCACATCTTTCAAAAAAACGGTATAAAAACCAAATTTTCTTTTGTATTGGTAAATTGGATCTGATTTGGAAAAATCAATCACACTTACCAATGGATGCAATGTTTCATGGTTGGCCATTTTATTGTATTCCGAAACAGTATTATAGATTTCAACTTCTTGATTTTCCATGAAATATATTTTATTACTATTCAAAATTACCAATTTCTTAGTGAATAGATATCGCGTCTGTAAAATTGGTAAGTAATTCGGTAATCCGTATAAGCTCAATTTCTTTGAAAGTTTCGAATTTTGTATCGTTATGGAAACTTTTAATACAAATATTTTTCCAAAAGGAGAAAAAGCCCCTTCTGAATATTTTTCAGGAGGAACAGCCTGGGTTCAGATTCTTAAGCCCAATGAAGACCAGCTCAATTGCCAGATCGGAAATGTCATCTTTGAGCCGGGATGCAGAAATAACTGGCATTCTCATGGAGGTGGCCAGATTTTAATTGTTACCTCAGGAACGGGATATTATCAGGAGAAGGGTAAACCTGCTCAGATCTTACAAGCAGGAGACGTAGTGAATATTCTTCCTGATGTCATCCATTGGCATGGAGCCTCTGCCAACAGTGAATTTACCCATATCGCCATTAATACAAATACCCAAAAGGGGATTGTAAACTGGATGACCCCTGTAACAGATGAGGAATATAATAATTTATAAATCAAACTTATTAACTTAAATCAAATAAACAAATGAGCACATTTACAGTAAAAGCTTATGGGGCAGAGTCTACCACAGCAGATCTGAAAGAAATGAATATTGAGCGAAGAGAGATCACATCCAAAGATGTAGAAATTGAAATTCTATATTGTGGGGTATGTCACTCTGATCTTCATACTGCAAGAAACGATTGGGGCGGAACGATCTATCCTGCTGTTCCGGGCCATGAAATCGTAGGTAGAATTACAAACGTAGGAAGTGAAGTATCTAAATTTAAAGTAGGCGATCTGGCAGGAGTAGGATGTATCGTAGATTCTTGTGGCCATTGCAACAGCTGTCAGCATGACCTTGAACAATATTGCGAAAATGGATTTACAGGAACTTATAACGGAAAGGATAAGCATACAGGAGGCCATACTTTTGGAGGATATTCTCAAAAGGTGGTCGTAGATTCTCACCATGTTTTAAAAGTTCCGGAAAACCTTGATTTAGCCGCTGTAGCTCCCCTTCTTTGTGCAGGAATCACAACATGGTCTCCTTTGAGACATTGGAATGTAGGTCCGGATTCTAAAGTAGCAGTAGTAGGCTTAGGAGGGTTGGGACACATGGCTATTAAATTGGCAAAAGGGTTAGGCGCGGAAGTTACTTTATTCTCAAGAACTCCCGGAAAAACAGAAGATGCCAAGCAGCTAGGAGCTGATCATGTTATCATTTCTACAGATGATGAACAAATGAAGTCTGTAAAAGGAAAATTTGATGTCATTATAGACACCGTTCCTTATGTACATGATGTAAATCCATATGTTACTACTTTAAATATTAACGGAACTCATGTTCTAGTAGGATATTTAGGAGGTTTGGAGCCTATTCTGAATACAGTACCGATGATTCTTGGAAGAAAATCGGTAGCCGGATCTGTAATCGGTGGTATTGCTGAAACTCAGGAATTATTGGATTTCTGCGGTGAACATAATATTGTTTCAGAAATTGAAATGATTAAGATGCAGGATATTAATGGAGCTTATGACAGAATGTTGAAAAGCGATGTAAGATATCGTTTTGTTATTGATATGCAGTCTTTATAATTCTTTTTTCAAATATTAACAACGAAGCAGGTCCTCCGCAAGGGCCTGCTTTTTCTGTGTGCCAGATTTTCTATATATCAATAATCGGGTAAACCTTATTATTACTATTATTTGAGTTCTCTTTATACAGTGTAGGCACTTCCACATTCTATATCATTTCTTTCCATATCCTGAAATGCCCATTGAGCCATAGCATCAATCACGAGACCAAGCTCATTTCCTGCTTCACTCAATTTGTAGGTAACATGTGGAGGAACAACAGGTTTAGCTGTTCTGATCACCAGCCCGTCTGCTTCCAATTGCTTTAAATGTTGAATCAGCATCTTTTCTGTTACTGCAGGAATTGCTCTTTTCAATTCACTATATCTTTTTTCGCCTGTGGAAAGGTTAAACAGAATAATAGGTTTCCAGAAACCGCCAATCCTTTCCATGACATACATGACAGGACAGTCCTGTAATACTTTTTTATTCTCCTGAATGGTTGAACTTTCTTTGATTGCTGTCATAATTCTACATACTTTAGGGTAAGTACTTGCATAAAAGTAAGTACAAATATAACTTTGTTCTCAGAAATAAAAAAATATTTACCTATGAAATCACAATCAGCTGATCAATCCATCCATACAAATGAATAAGCAGTGATTACATATAACTATTAAAAAACCATAAAAAATTTATATATGAAAATTATCATCACAGGATCACTAGGAAATGTAGCTAAGCCATTAGCACAACAATTAATTGCTGAAGGACATGATATAACAGTAGTAAGCAGCAGCGATGCCAGAAAACAGGATATTGAATCCCTGGGAGCAACACCCGCAATAGGATCTATTACAGACGTTCAATTTTTAACTGAGACTTTTGAAGGGGCCGACGCTGTTTTTGTCATGACTCCTCCTGCAATCAGCCAAGATAATATTGTGGAAAATACAATCCACGCCGGAAAAAATTATGCTGAAGCCTTAAAAAAAGCTCAGGTAAAAAGAGCGGTTATGCTCAGCAGTGTAGGTGCTGAATCTCCTGTAGAAAATGGGCCTATCAAAGGGCTTCATCAGATTGAAAATATTTATAAAGATGTAGAAAATACTTCGTTCACATTTTTAAGGGCTGGATATTTCTACAATAATTTCTTCAATGATATTCCTTTGATCCAAAATGCAGGAATCATTGGTGGCAATTATCCCGCAAACACCAATATCCCATTGGTACACCCTACTGACATTGCTAAAGCAGCAGCCAAAGAATTGGTAAAAGATGAAAGCGGTAAAAAAGTAAAATATATTGTAAGCGATGTACGAAGAGCATCTGATTTTGCCAAAGTTCTGGGAACAGCAGTAAATAAGCCTGAACTCCCTTGGGTAGAGTTTTCTGATGAAGATGCTTTACATGGAATGTTACAAGGCGGACTTCCCCAGGATATGGCTGAACTCTATGTAGAAATGGGAAAAGGAATGAGAACAGGAATTATACAAAAAGATTTTGTTGACTATGGAGCACCTGTGACAGGAAATGTTACACTGGAAGATTTTGCTAAAGAATTTTCTTCAAAATTTTAAAATTTTGAAATTATAAACAGTTTCGGCGCACCAAAGGTGCGCCGAAACTGTTTATAATGAATATGAATCTTAGTTTTAGCTTCAATCTTTATATCATTTTTTATCTTGCAGCGTTTCTTTCAGTACTTTCAATTTCCCGTCAATAGGCTGATCGATTTTTAATCCTAAAATTTCGGCAACCAAGGGGTAAACATTAACATTGGAAAACTCATCAATAACAAGATTATTTTTAAACTCAGGACCCCAAGCATAAAAAGTAGCTTTCATCTCGGGAACAATTTTGGGATCGTAACCATGTTTTCCTACAGAGGTCTTTTTCCCTTTTTCTAAAAATATTTTTGGTGCTTTCGGAATCAAGAGAATTTGCCCTATTCTATGGTATTGATCATCTCGTGTTGCAAAATGAAGATATTTCGGAAGTCTTTTATCCAAAAATACTTCGTAGTCATCTGTTTTATGAGCTTTTAATTCTTTATAAACAGATTTTACCTCATCAGGATTTTTAACATATACTCTCAATAAAGTTTGAGAATTATAAAAGTCGAATCTGTTTTTATCAAAAAGGAGAGCCGGAATTTCCAGAGGGGTACCACCATCTACTGGTATCATCCCGTGATCGGAAACAAAAACAAAGTTGACATTTTTCAAACCTAACGAATTTACTTTTTGTACCAGATCACCAATAGCCTGATCAATCAGATGCACTGCATTTTCAGTTTCTTTGGCATCAGGACCATAATGATGACCGCTTCCATCTACCTCCGGGAAGTATAGGGATATAAAGTGGGGTCTTTTATCTTCTGGCAGTCTAAGCCAATTCACCACTTTCTCCACTTTTTCTGAAGGGGTAAATTTTTCATGATAAGGATAATAGTAAGAAGGTCTTACCCCTCCGGCATTACTTGCAGAACCTACCCACATTAATGAAGCAGATACCATCCCTTGTTTTTCCGCTAACCCCCAAAGTGGAGTTCCGCCATACCAGCTTCCGTCTTCCGCATTCTTTTTATTGCTCATCGCGTATACTTCCTTTCTCTTATAATCATAGAAAAAGTTATCAATTAAACCATGATGAGAAGGATAAAGTCCTGTAATCAAGCTCCAGTGATTAGGAAATGTAATACTCGGAAAACTCGGAATCATTGCCTTTGCCTGTATTCCGTTTTGAGAAAGCCTTAAAAGGTTCTGAGCATTATATTTTTTAGCATAATCATATCGAAAACCGTCTGTAGAAATCATAATCACATAGGGTTTTGATTGAGCTTCTATATTGTTTTGACGACCCGGAACGACTACCTGGGCAGTGTCTGAAGTTACCTGTTGGGCAAAAGCTGTAAAAGAAATAAGCAGCAGTAAAAAATGTATTCCTCGCTTCATTGTTTTAAATTTTCAACAAAGTTACATTCTCTATTGCTGCCTGAAAAGTTTAATAGATTAAAAGTATATTAAAACCTCTTTTTCAATTAAAATTTTACTATTTATTTTATATTACGTGTCATTTCAAATTGGGATAACCAGTTTTGGAGGCCAATTTTTTTATCAAGAAATGCTTCAGTCTCTTTAGAAGTATCATCTACATTATTAATGGCGATAGGCTTCCCATCCGCAATAGCTGTAAAAAGTCTGGTCCCTATTCCCTGGTTTCTATACTCTTTATGTACTGCAACCTGAAGCACCCTTCTTGATCCAGGATTGTAAATAATATACCCTACCAGGTTTCCACCCGAATAAGCTCCCAAAGCCTGATAAGTTTCCGGCATAGGATTCAATACAAAAACAGATCCTTGCCACGATGGTTCAATATCCCAGAAAGAGCGTAAGGTTTCCCATTCAAAATTTTCCAATTTTTTTATTGTAGTATCAGAGTCTGTCATCTTCGGACTAATATTTCCATTAAAGCAAAGCAACCTTCTTACAATCATAAATCCTAGATTTTCGTATGCTCTTATGGCGGCTTTATTGTCATCAATTACTTCAAGCAACAACACGTCAGCTTTTCTTTCTTTTAGTACAGGAAGAATAAAATCATACATTTTCCTGACCAATCCTTTACCTCTGCTCTCAGGGATAACACCGGTACCGCCATTATAAATAATTTTCTGTCCGTCTTCCTCTTTTTCCGCTTGAAGAATAAAACCCACCAATTTATCAGCTTCAAAGGCCCCTACAGATAGATTAAGATCTAATTTTTCAGCTTTAATTTTTGAGATAAGTACTTCTTTTGTGAGATGAAAAGGAACCACATAATCAGAAAAGGAATGATTAAATACAGCTAAAAGCTCATCTATTGTAATATTAGCTAAGGTTTTGAATTCCATGGATATTTATATTAAAATTATAAGATTAAAAATTACCATTCCCTGTTCAGGTTTTCTTTCCAATCGTAAGGCAAAAGTTCTTTTAAAGTGAAAAACACACCATTTTCCACTTCTATGATGGCACTCAGATTTTCTTTTGACAGTTGGCTCATCAATTCTCTGCAACGTCCGCAAGGCGGTACTGCATTTCCGTCATTACCTACCGCTACCACAGCTTTGATATGATACTCTCCATTCTTCAACATTTCGGCAACAGCACTATGTTCAGCACAAAAACCCATCGAACAGGCGGTATCAATGCTAATGCCTGTATACACATTTCCGTTGATCGTTTCAATAGCCGCCGCCATACCTCCATACTCTATAAAATCATTAAGCATCCTAGATTTTGCAAACCGGCCTGCAATCTCTTTTAAATCATTTCTCATTAGGTGTATTTATTTTTATGATTGAATATCCTAAACTGCTTTTTGTTCCTCTCTGTTAATAAACATATCTTTTTAATTGATGTAAACTGTATTTTCTAAGAAGGATTATACGCTTTCATAGGTATTCGGTTTATACACAAATATATGAAAATTGCTCCTGTCCCTTTACCATAAAGCATTCCATTTATCACTTGCATACAACAATACTACCTCTAAAAGTTAGAGGTAGTATTCAAAATATTGAGCTGTATTATTGTTCAGTTATTCTTTAATCAGTTTTTCATAAGATGTATTGCCATCTTTCCATTTGATTTCAAAATAATAATTTCCTGATTTCAGGTCTTCAATACTGATATTTTCGTTATTTACCTGAATCGATTTTATTTTTCTTCCTGATGCCTCATAGACATCGATCGTTTTTATCTTATCAAAGTCCTTAAGATTTACAGTTTGTTTAGCGGGATTAGGATAAATCTCTGCCTTTTTACTTCTGCCAGCCATCTCATTTGTGGATAAATTACTTGCTGCCATCGTTAATATTGCATATCCCCTTCCGGCATCATGGTATCCCAAAGAGGTTCCACTGCCTTTACGGGAATAAAATATATTAATTGTACCGGCTGCATTAGGAATAGCAAAATCGCCTGATCCCCCTGAAAGTGATCTTGTAGCAATTATCGTTCTTGTAGATCCGGAGATCGTATTGGAGGTCTCCGTCCAATCCTGAGAAGCATCCACGGTAGGTGTTGTCATACCAATAAATGTATAATCTCGGTTAGCAGATGAATTATATATAAATCCATCAGAACCGGATGCCATCCCACCGGTATTTACCCCATTTCCGCCAAAACCTATTCCCAACATAGAGTTACTATCTCCTGTTACCGTCAAGGTAGCTCCTGCCGGAGTCGTATCCAATTTTACCGTCATAGATGTTGCGGGTAGATTTACCGTTCCTGATGAAAACTGAGCCCAGACAAGATTTGTCAAAGCTATACTGATTGTTAGTAAAGTTTTTTTCATATCAATTTTTTAGGAGGTTAATGATTTCTTTATTATTGGTTTGTAATGCATATTCAAAAGGTGTCATTCCCATTGAATCTTTTTTTGATTGATCTGCTTTATATCTGAGCAGAAGTTCTACCAGTTCTTTATTTCCAAATTTCACTGCCCAGAACAACGGGGTGTATCCTGTAGTATCGGCAATATTGGGGTCAGCATTTTTTTTCAATAGAGACTCTGCCAATTCTCTATTATATTTTACGGCAAGCCCTGCCAATGCTGTTCCTTCTTTGCTTTTATAATTCACATCTTTTACATGATCAATCAGGAATTTGGCAACCTCTACGTTCCCTCTATAACATGCCAGAATAAGAGGTGAAAACCCATTTTCATTGACTTGATTGATCACTTCGGGATTCTGCTTCATCAATTCTTTTACCTCATCAACACTTCCACTTCTTGCGATGTCAAATATTGATTTTGTTTTCTCTTGTGCAAATAATAATGAGCTTAGGAATATTCCCAATAGGAGGATCAGATTTTTCATTGTTTAGTCATTACATAGTTATATTCAATATTTACATTCTCTGCTACTTTCTTAGTAACCATTTTTGGGATTGTTACTTTATAATCTACGGGTCTGGCTGTAAAATTTCCCTGCATAAAAACTTTACCATCTTTTGTATATATTGTTGCTGTAGAAGAAATAGCCTTATCTACTCCATGAAAATTCAGAGTCCCTTGAACAGTATATTTTTGTGGGCTCGCTGTCAGCTTTGTTTTATCGAAATTGGTAATTTTCCCTTTGAAAGTTGTTTTTGGATATTTCGATGTCTCTGCATAACTTTCATTAAAGTGTTCTTCCATTAATTTGGTTTTAAAATGAAAGTTTTTAACCACGGAAACCGATGCCATTTCCCCATTATCAGCATTGAAGACAACAAGATTATTATCGTCTTGTGCATAAATGTCATCAAATAAGGGTACAGAAGCTTCAAATGTAACTTTACCGGTTTTAGAGCTGTATTTTTGTGCGGAAGCATAGCCTGCAAAAAGTAGCAAAGTGCTAAGTGATAGTAATTTTCTCATATCAAATATTTTTAATTTTCAGTTAAACCGTCAGCTTTCCATTTGATAAAAATGTTGATTTGTGTCGCTGACAATGAACCACCTTTAGGCATTTTTAATGGATCTCCGTTGGGTCTTTGAATGCGGTCCAGAATTCCATCTATATTATTTTTGACCTGATTATAAGTTGCCAAAGGCTTAAAACTTCCTGCTGAATGACAGCTGATACAGCTGTTATCTATAATTGGCTTTACATCCGTGGTATAATTTACAGGAGCTGTTATAGGAGTATTATCTGAAATTTCTTCGTAGGTCCTGCTTTCGCAAGCAATTATTATCGTTGTTGACGATAGAATCAAGAGGTATATTAACTTTTTCATATTAAAAAACTCGATAAAGGTTAAATCCAAAGAAAATATGTCCTTTTCCCCAGTTTCCTGATGCATTGGTAAGATATCCAATATCTGAATTGATCTGAGAATTGGTAAATAAAAGCTGGAAAACATGTCCTCCCGTTTCTATATCCACCCCTAGTGATAATGGATTTTTATAGAAACTGTGATTATCAAAATTCACAAAATATTCAGCATTGAGAGAAACTCTCTTTGAAATTTTGTAACGACCACCCAATCCGGCCAGAAACTGATTTTTATCTTCAATATTGGGTTCGTAAAGATTTTTATGGATATAAGAAGGAGTGAGTTGTAAAGAAAACTTATCACTAAACCTTCTTGAGATTAAGGCCTGTGTAAGGTAAGAAAGCCTGTCACTGAATCTGAGGTGCGGATAGGTATCTTTATCCAAATCTGTGTTAGCTGCTATTACGTTATAACCAACAATATCTACGGGAAAACTTTCACTTTGTTTTATCAGTTTATATTTTACCCCTCCTTCAAAAGTTTTCATGTTAGTTTCTCGGGATAAACTTACGGATACATCATCTGTAATGCCATAAATGACTCCCAATTTAGTAGAAGCATTATCCAATCCGAAAAAGTTTTTAAAACCGGTACTCACATCGCCAAAACGATGGGCAACAACAATATACCACTCTTTCTTAGCGGCAAGTTTGGTCGATTGACCGGTGACAATCTGTAATGCTTTGAAAGCAGGCTGTGAGGTATCCGTATTAGTTTTGACAGTATCAATATCTTTCAAAAGGTCCTCCTGTGCGAAGATAAAACCTGATGAAATTATTGACAAAAATAAGAGAGCTTTTGTCATATACAATTTGAATTAAATTATGATATAACAAACTTATCAAGTTAGCAATTCAAAAATAGGTGATAAAAGTCACCAAATAAATTGTTTTTATCAATCATAAAGATAAATTATTAAAACAATTAAATTAGCCTATTCTAACACTTTCATTTACAGGCAGCTTTATCCCTTCTTTAGTCTGAATAATTTCCCCTTCACTTTCAATTTTTTTTAAAACTCTGCTTACAACTTCTCTGGAAGTTCCCAAACTACTGGCAATTTCACGATGAGTTATCTTAATCGGGTTATTCCCTGTGAAGGAAATTTGCTGTTTAATATAGTTCAAGACTCTCTTATCAAGTCTATGGAAAACAGCATCATTTACCATATTCATAACTTCTGAAAACCTGCGATCATACTCATGATAAAACAATTTATTGATTTCCGGGAATTTGATCAACCATTCATGCATTACAGATACTGGAATAAGAACAGCTTCGGAATCTTCTTCTGCAACAGCGTACACCCTGCTAACATAATCTGTCAGTATAGACGAAAAAGTCATGAGACAGCTATCTTTTGGTTTAATGTAATAGTAGATAAGCTCTCTTCCATCATTAAGGGTAAAAACCTTTATAGAGCCTTTTATTAAGAAAGGAACAAACTTATTTTTCTGCCCCTCTCTGATGATTTCGGTTTTTGCCTTGATATTAATTGCGACAGCGTGCTTTTTGAGTTCGGATAAAAAATCGGCACCTAAAAAGCCAAATTTGCTTATAGCGAACGTGTTATCAATCATACTTTATATTTTCTATTTTTTCTTAAACAAAGATATAAAATTGATATATCCGTACGATATTTTTTCATTTCATTAAAAAAAATTAACAATTACATAAAAACACATTTATTTTTAGAATTAGGGCAATAAAAAATGCCCCGGTCAAAAACCGGGGCATTCTATTGTATTGTAAAAGAAATATTACGCTTGTACGTTGTTTCCACCTAATACGAAAGGCTCAACTTCTTTAATTTCTCCGAACTGCTGCTCGTAATTAGCGATGTTCTGCTGAAGAGCGCTTAATACTCTTTTAGCATGAAGTGGAGCAAGAATAACTCTTGATCTTACTTTAGCCTGCTGAACACCTGGCATCAACTGAATAAAGTCTACGACAAACTCAGATGGAGAGTGGTTTACTAAAGCTAGGTTAGCATAGATACCAGCAGCTACCATTTCGTTTAATTCGATGTTGATGTTCCCGTCTTGTGGATTTTGATTGTTGTCCATTGTTATAAATTATGTTTTTAAAATTCGAAATTTGAGATTGTGAAAATATAAAAATAAATTCAAATCCCAAATTTCAAATCATTAATTTTAGTTAAGGTCTTCGAATTCTTTCTTAGAACCTACGATAACATTCTGGTACTCTTTAAGACCTGTACCTGCAGGAATTCTGTGACCTACAATTACATTTTCTTTAAGACCACCTAGAGCATCTACTTTACCAGCAACTGCTGCCTCGTTAAGAACTTTAGTTGTTTCCTGGAACGATGCCGCAGACATGAATGACTTAGTCTGTAGAGCTGCTCTTGTAATCCCCTGAAGTACAGGCGTTGCTGTAGCAGGTAAAGCTTCTCTTACATCAACTAAAGCTTGATCTTCACGTCTCAACTTAGAGTTTTCATCTCTTAATTCTCTTGCAGTAATCATCTGACCTGGTCTGAATTCCTTAGAATCACCAGCGTCAACTACTACTTTAAGACCAAATACTCTGTTGTTTTCTTCCAAGAAATCATACTTGTGTTCAAGAGCTCCTTCAAGGAATTGAGTATCACCTCCATCAACGATAGATACTTTTGTCATCATCTGTCTTACGATGATTTCGAAGTGCTTGTCGTCGATTTTTACCCCCTGTAGACGGTAAACTTCCTGAATTTCGTTTACTAAGTATTCCTGAACGGCAGTTGGACCTTTAATTCTTAAGATATCTTCCGGTGTAATTGAACCGTCAGAAAGTGGAGAACCAGCTCTTACGAAGTCATTCTCCTGAACAAGAATCTGGTTAGAAAGTTTTACCAAGTAAATTTTTCTTTCACCAGTTTTAGCCTCAACGATCAATTCACGGTTACCTCTCTTAATTTTTCCGTAAGAAACTACCCCGTCGATTTCAGTAACAACCGCTGGGTTTGAAGGGTTTCTAGCTTCGAATAATTCGGTAACTCTCGGAAGACCTCCGGTGATATCCCCTGCTTTTGCAGATTTTCTTGGGATCTTGATTAAAACTTTACCAGCCTTAATTTTTTCACCATCGTTAACCATTAAGTGGGCTCCTACCGGTAAGTTGTAAGCTTTTTGCTCAACACCTTTAGAGTCTACCACCTTCAAGGTAGGTACGGCTTTCTTATTTCTAGATTCAGAGATTACTTTCTCTTCGAATCCTGTTTGTTCGTCAATTTCAAGTTGGAATGAAATACCCTGGATAATATCCTCGTATTCTACCTTACCTGAAGTTTCAGCAATGATTACCGCGTTATACGGATCCCATCTACAGATCGTATCTCCTTTCTTCACTTTATCACCTGGTTTTACAGCTAATATAGATCCATAAGGTACGTTAGCTACCATTAATGGAGTTCTAGACTCATTATCAGCAACTAATCTAAATTCTGTTGAACGAGAAACTACAACTTCAGCAGTATTACCGTTTTCATCTTCAGAAGTAATTGTTCTTACTTCGTCCATTTCAACGATACCATCTCTTCTTGCAACGATGGATGGGTTTTCTGATACGTTACCTGCAGTACCCCCTTGGTGGAAGGTTCTCAACGTAAGCTGAGTACCTGGTTCCCCAATTGACTGTGCTGCAATTACACCTACCGCTTCACCCATGTGGATCACTTTACCAGTTGCTAAGTTTCTACCGTAACATTTCGCACAGATACCTTTCTTAGCCTCACAAGTTAACGGAGAACGAACTTCCACAGCTTCTAAACCTGCTTCTTCGATTTTCTTCGCTAATTCTTCAATGATCACCTGATCTGCGCTAGCAATTAACTCATCGCTTTCAGGATCGTAAATATTATGAAGAGATACTCTACCTAAGATTCTTTCAGAGATTCTTTCAACAATCTCATCATTTTTCTTAAGTGCAGTAACTTCTGTACCTCTTAGAGTTCCACAGTCGTCTTCTGTAACGATAACATCCTGTGCAACGTCTACCAATCTTCTCGTTAAGTAACCAGCATCGGCTGTCTTAAGAGCGGTATCCGCAAGACCCTTACGAGCACCGTGGGTAGAGATAAAGTACTCTAGAATCGAAAGACCTTCCTTAAAGTTTGCAAGGATCGGGTTTTCGATGATCTCCGCTCCGGTAGAACCGGCTTTTTGCGGTTTTGCCATCAAACCTCTCATCCCTGATAACTGACGGATCTGCTCTTTAGAACCCCTCGCCCCAGAGTCAAGCATCATGTATACAGAGTTGAAACCACCTTGGTCAGTTTTCATTCTGCTCATGATCATTTCAGTTAATCCGGCGTTGGTATTTGTCCAAACGTCGATTACCTGGTTATAACGTTCTGTATCGGTAATTAGACCCATGTTATAGTTAGCTCTAATTTCGTCTACAGTTTCAATTGAACTAGCAATCATCTGCTTTTTCTCCACAGGTACTACAATATCTCCAAGAGAGAACGATAGACCTCCTTTAAATGCATTTGAATATCCTAAGTCTTTCATTGCATCCAAGAACTTCACTGTTGTAGGGAAATCTGTATCCGCAAGGATCTTACCGATAACGTTTCTCAATGATTTCTTAGTAAGAAGTTCATTGATATATCCTACTTGCTTAGGTACAATTTGGTTGAATAAGATTCTACCTACAGAAGTTTCGATCAATCTTGTTACGATTACTCCGTCTTCTTTAACCGGTAGTCTACATCTTACCTTAGCATTTAATGAAACTCTACCTTCTGCATAAGCGATTTCCGCTTCTTCAGGAGAATAGAATGCAAGACCTTCACCTTTTACCTTCATCTCTTCTGTAGAGCTTAATTCTTTAGTCATGAAATAAAGACCAAGAACCATGTCCTGAGAAGGTACTGTAATTGGAGAACCGTTTGCAGGGTTCAAGATATTCTGAGAACCTAACATTAATAACTGAGCTTCAAGGATCGCTTCCGGTCCTAGTGGCAAGTGTACCGCCATCTGGTCACCATCGAAATCGGCATTGAAGGCCGTAGTTACTAACGGGTGTAGTTGGATTGCCTTACCTTCGATCATCTTAGGTTGGAAAGCCTGAATACCCAGTCTGTGAAGCGTAGGTGCCCTGTTCAATAGTACCGGGTGACCTTTCATCACATTTTCTAGGATATCATAAACTACTGGTTCTTTTCTGTCAATAATTCTCTTTGCAGATTTTACTGTTTTTACAATTCCTCTCTCGATTAGTTTTCTAATGATGAATGGTTTGTAAAGTTCAGCTGCCATATCTTTAGGGATACCACATTCGTGAAGTTGTAAGTTTGGACCTACAACAATTACCGAACGCGCAGAGTAGTCAACCCTTTTCCCTAGTAAGTTCTGACGGAAACGACCTTGCTTACCTTTCAATGAATCAGAAAGTGATTTCAATGGTCTGTTTGATTCAGATTTTACTGCAGAAGATTTTCTTGTATTATCAAATAATGAATCTACTGATTCCTGAAGCATACGCTTCTCGTTTCTCAAGATTACTTCAGGAGCTTTGATCTCCAATAATCTCTTCAAACGGTTATTTCTGATGATAACTCTTCTATAAAGGTCATTCAAGTCAGAAGTTGCGAAACGCCCTCCATCCAATGGAACTAATGGTCTTAATTCTGGTGGGATAACAGGAAGTACACGCATGATCATCCACTCCGGTCTGTTGATCATTCTTGTATTAGCACCTCTTAATGCTTCTACAACGTTCAATCTTTTCAGAGCTTCAGTTCTTCTTTGCTTAGAACCTTCATTGTGAGCTTTGTGTCTTAAATCGAAAGACAATGCATCAAGATCGATTCTTTTTAATAAATCTTCAACAGCCTCAGCACCCATTCTGGCGATGAATTTGTTTGGATCAGAATCATCAAGATATTGATTCTCTACAGGAAGAGTCTCCATGATATCAAGGTACTCTTCTTCTGTTAAGAACTCCATATTTTCAAAGTCGGAACCGTCTAATTTCTTAGCAATACCTTGTTGAATCACTACATATCTTTCGTAGTAGATGATCATATCTAATTTCTTAGAAGGAATTCCTAAAAGGTATCCGATCTTATTTGGTAATGAACGGAAATACCAGATATGTGCAATTGGAACGACAAGGTTAATGTGCCCGATTCTCTCTCTTCTTACTTTTTTCTCAGTAACTTCTACTCCACAACGGTCACAAACGATTCCTTTATAACGAATTCTCTTATATTTACCACAAGCACATTCGTAATCCTTTACAGGACCAAAGATTTTCTCACAGAATAGCCCATCTCTTTCAGGCTTGTGAGTTCTGTAGTTAATAGTTTCCGGTTTTAAAACCTCCCCTCTTGAGTCTTGTAAAATAGACTCCGGTGAAGCTAAACCGATGGTTATTTTATTAAATCTACTTGTTTTATTTTTATTTGACATAAAAAATGTTTTATTCTTTATTTCTAAATCTTTTATTTTAATATTTTTTTCTTAGTTTCAAACGGATATAATATTTATCCTGACTTGAATACTTAACAAGCATCAAAAGATCAAACTTTATTTGTCTATTGTCCTTTTTTAAGTTGTAGCAATATAACATTATCATAATCCGGCTGCCATACTTTAAGAGGGTTAGAAAAAGTTTTAACAAGATCGAAATCTGTTACCTGTATTTTACTAACATTTCTCTTTAGGAAACTGCTTCTCGCTATATAAGAAACAGTATCATTTTGATGAACAGCTTCAATTCCTATAAACGTTATCGTTCCTTTTTTCTGAAATCCTGATGGCAATAGAACATATTGAATGTTATTCTCCGCCAGGTATTTTTCAAAAGGCATGGATGCCATCTTCTCAAAAAAGCTTTTATCTGCCACCAAGCCATCCGCAGGGATGATTTGCAGATCTGAATAAAATGCTAATTTCCCTGGCATATCATAAGTAAAAACCCTTGATCCTGCCGGAAGATTTTTTTTCAGATCTTCTGCAATACTTTGTACTTTATCTTTTTTGACCTCACTTATTTCTTCATTATCTCCTGCAGCATTATAGCCTAAACTTATATTCGTTTTAGCCTTTATGTAAGCAATCGAGCTCAAAAAAACCGTACAGCTCAACAACAGAAAAAGGACTCCTTTTTTATGTTGCTTAATTTTGAATTTTCGTAAAAATACATTTACAATATCATTCAACATAAAAGCAACTGCCAGCATCTGCATTACAAAATACCACTGTCCGATCTGTGACTGGAAATACAGATTATATAATAACTGTACTATAGCCCCGGCAACGAAGTATAATTTTAATTTTCTAAAATCAACCTTCGTAAAGGAAAGTAATAATGCATACAGCAAATTTGAAACAAGAAAAATGGTCCCCCATAAATTTCCAAAAACGGATCCTTCAGCATGTGGAAAACTTGACTTTATTCTCCCGCTTATCGGAACCATATTCCCGAATTCAAATTTATTGTACAGTAAGTATCCACCAACTAGCAAAATACTTACTCCTGCAGCTTTTATCAAGGCCTCAGTCTTCGGTTTTGTATCACCGGATAAACAATATAATCCTAAAAAAATCAGGACAAAAGCATTGTCTAACCGGGATAAAAACACCATACTGGCTGCTAGTCCCAGAAGCCATCCGTTTACTGTTTTGCCTTTTATCAGCAAGTTGAGCAGTAACGCAGTACAAAATAAATTAAGGTGCGCCTCTGTTAAATATAAGGTTCCCATTGAGAAAAAAACCAACCCCAAAAAGCCAACTCCTGCTATTTTCCCAATTCCTCCATCTTTAAATAAAGGCTGCAGATATTTTATACTTAAAAAGAACAATATAACCTGTGTAAACCACAGTATATAAATCATTTCCTGTTTAGGAAGCGGTATCATAAAATCTGCTAAGATACATACCAGCATCCACAGTGGATGAAACCCATTTGTAGGATAAATGTCATTGAATTTAAAGCCTAATCCATTCACAAAATTGTGGGCTATCTGCGGATAAAAGAATCCGTCATCAGCTGGAAATTTAGCCGGGCTCAACAAGAAGAACAAGGCTGGAATTGCAAAAAGCCAATATCCATATTTTTCTGTTTTGCCTACATTCTGAAACATTATACTTTCAAATATGATTTATAATTAAAGTTTGTTCTAATTAATTAAAAGATTTAATTTATTCCTCCAATCTTACGTCTAATCCAAGACCTTGTAACTCGTGAAGTAATACGTTGAATGATTCCGGAATACCTGGTTCAGGCATAGATTCACCTTTCGCAATTGCTTCATAAGTTTTTGCTCTACCAATCACGTCATCCGACTTCACAGTCAAGATTTCTCTAAGGATATTCGATGCACCGAATGCTTCAAGTGCCCAAACCTCCATCTCTCCGAATCTCTGACCTCCGAACTGAGCTTTACCTCCTAACGGCTGTTGAGTAATCAATGAGTAAGGACCAATAGAACGTGCGTGCATTTTGTCATCAACCATGTGTCCTAGTTTCAACATATAGATGATACCCACTGTTGCTGCCTGAGTAAATCTTTCTCCGGTACCACCATCATAAAGGTGAGTGTGACCAAATTTAGGAAGACCTGCTTTCTCTGTATATTCAGTAATCTGATCAAGAGTTGCTCCGTCAAAGATTGGTGTAGCGAACTTCATTCCCAGCTTCTGACCAGCCCATCCAAGAACTGTTTCATAAATCTGACCGATGTTCATACGAGAAGGTACCCCTAGTGGATTCAATACGATATCTACCGGCGTTCCGTCTTCAAGGAATGGCATATCTTCTTCACGAACGATTCTTGATACGATACCTTTGTTACCGTGACGTCCTGCCATTTTATCTCCTACGTTCAGTTTACGTTTCTTAGCGATGTAAACTTTAGCCAACTTCATGATACCAGCCGGAAGCTCATCACCAATTGAAATAGCAAATTTCTCACGGTTTTTAACCCCTTGGATGTCGTTATATTTGATTTTGTAATTGTGAATCAATTGTTTGATCAATTCATTCTTGTCAGCGTCAACTGTCCAGTCTGCACCACTAACATTTACATAATCTTCAACTGAAGTCAATAATTTGTGAGTGAATTTTACCCCTTTACCGATAATTTCTTCGTCAAGGTCATTTTGTACCCCTTGAGAAGTTTTACCGCTTACCAGTGTATTTAATTTTTCAATTAAAGTGTTTCTCAACTCATCAAACTTAGCCTTGTAAGTATTTTCAATCTCTTCCAGTCTAAGTTTTTCTTCAGTTCTTTTCTTTTTGTCTTTAATATTTCTAGAGAACAATTTCTTGTTGATAACAACTCCTCTTAATGAAGAGTCAGCTTTTAATGATGCATCTTTTACATCACCAGCTTTATCACCGAAGATTGCTCTAAGAAGTTTTTCTTCAGGAGTCGGGTCTGATTCACCTTTTGGAGTAATTTTACCAATCATGATATCTCCAGGCTTCACTTCAGCACCGATTCTGATCATACCGTTCTCGTCAAGATCTTTAGTAGCTTCTTCAGAAACGTTTGGAATATCTGCTGTCAATTCTTCCATACCTAATTTGGTATCACGAACTTCAAGAGAATATTCATCCACGTGGATTGAAGTAAACCAGTCTTCACGTACAACTTTTTCGTTGATTACGATTGCATCCTCGAAGTTGTATCCTTTCCAAGGCATGAACGCTACTACTAAGTTTCTACCAAGAGCTAATTCTCCTTTTTCAGTAGCATAACCATCACAAAGTACTTGTCCTTTCTCCACTACATCACCTACTCTTACGTTTGGTCTTAGTGTGATGGTTGTACTCTGGTTAGTTTTTCTAAACTTAGTAAGTTTGTATGTTTTAGTAGCAGACTCAAATTGTACTAAATCTTCGTCTTCGCTTCTTTCATATTTAATCGTGATCTTATCAGCATCTACATATTCTACAGTACCTGTACCTTCAGCATTGATCAAAATTCTTGAGTCTCTTGCAACTTGTTGCTCAAGCCCTGTACCAACGATTGGAGCCTGCGGCTTCAATAGAGGAACGGCCTGACGCATCATGTTGGATCCCATCAATGCACGGTTCGCATCATCATGCTCCAGGAACGGAATCAATGAAGCTGAAATACCAGAGATCTGGTTTGGTGCTACATCGATAAGGTTCACCTGAGAAGGTTCAACTACAGGGTAGTCACCATCCAATCTTGCAATAATTCTGTCTGTTAAGAAGTCACCATTATCGCTCAATTCAACGTTTGCCTGAGCAATTACTTTATCTTCTTCGTCTTCTGCATTAAGATAAATAGGGTCAGCATTAAGATTAATCTTGCTGTCTTCTACTTTTCTATATGGAGTTTCGATGAAACCAAGTCTGTTGATTTTAGCATAAATACCTAAAGATGAAATCAAACCGATGTTTGGTCCTTCCGGAGTTTCAATCGGACAAATTCTTCCGTAGTGAGTATGGTGAACGTCACGAACCTCGAAACCTGCTCTTTCTCTTGATAAACCACCAGGCCCTAGTGCAGAAAGTCTACGCTTGTGCGTGATTTCTGATAATGGGTTGGTTTGGTCCATGAACTGAGAAAGCTGGTTGGTACCAAAGAACGAGTTAATTACAGAGGTTAAAGTCTTAGCATTTACAAGGTCAAGTGGAGTAAAGATTTCGTTATCTCTAACGTTCATTCTTTCTTTGATTGTTCTTGCAATTCTTGAAAGACCTACCCCGAATTGTCCTGCTAATTGCTCACCAACAGTTTTAATTCTTCTGTTTGATAAGTGGTCGATGTCATCCACCTCCGCTTTAGAGTTTACAAGCTCGATCAAGTGTCTTACGATCGCGATAATATCTTCTTTTGTAAGAACCTCAGTTGTTGTTGGGATATTAAGACCTAACTTTTTGTTTAATCTGTAACGTCCTACTTCACCAAGAGAGTATCTCTGCTCAGAGAAGAATAATTTTTCAATAATTCCTCTTGCTGTTTCCTCATCTGGTGGATCTGCGTTTCTTAACTGACGATAAATATACTCTACTGCTTCTTTCTCAGAGTTAGTAGGGTCTTTTTGTAATGTATTCTGGATAATAGAGAATTCATTGCTGTTTTCTTTGTGAATCAAGATAGACTTCACACCAGCATCCAAGATAAGATCTAAGTGTTCTTTCTCAAGAATCGTTTCTCTATCTAAGATAATTTCGTTTCTTTCAATAGAAACTACTTCACCAGTATCTTCGTCTACGAAATCTTCGAACCAAGTGTTCAATACTCTCGCAGCCAATGTTCTTCCTTCTACTTTCTTAAGGGCAGCTTTAGAAACTTTCACTTCTTCAGCAAGGTCGAAGATCTGAAGGATATCCTTATCAGATTCATAACCGATAGCTCTTAATAAAGTTGTTAATGGTAATTTTTTCTTACGGTCGATATACGCGTACATTACGCTGTTGATATCAGTTGTAAATTCCATCCAAGATCCTTTGAAAGGGATAATTCTTGAATAGTAAAGTTTGGTTCCGTTAGCGTGATAAGTTTGTCCGAAGAATACACCAGGTGAACGGTGAAGCTGTGTAACAATAACTCTTTCTGCACCATTGATAATGAAAGATCCACTTGGCGTCATATAAGGAACCGGACCTAAATATACATCCTGAACCACAGTTTGGAAATCTTCATGTTCCGGGTCAGTACAGTACAGTTTAAGTCTTGCTTTTAGAGGAACTGAATACGTTAGTCCTCTTTCCACACACTCATCGATTGAATAACGTGGAGAATCTACCAGATAGTCTAAGAATTCTAATACGAATTGGTTTCTTGAATCCGTAATTGGGAAATTCTCTTGGAAAGTCTTGTAAAGAGCTTCTGTCTTTCTGGCTTCAGGAAGTGTATCAAGCTGGAAAAATTCTCTGAAAGACTCGATTTGGATGTCCAAGAAGTCAGGAGTAATAATTTTTCCTTTCGCTGATGAGAAATTAATTCTCGGATTTCCTTGAGTTGTTGATTTTGTTTTACTCATAAAACTTTTAAGAAAGGGTTAAAAAATATTTTGATTCATTAAAAAATATCAGGAAGAGAAAAAGAGAAAAGAGAAAAGAGAAAAGACATGGAGATATTTGGCGCTATCAGAAATAGTCTTTATTCTTTGTTCTTTATTCTTACTGTCTGATTCCTAACTGCAACACTGGTATATCTTTTCACAGCGTAATGCAAAATATTTTTATTACTTTTGAGGCAGAATTACCGCAATATCTATAAACGAGAAATCCCTTCCATGTTTTACACAATGAAAGAGTTGATTTTCAGTATTTTATAAATTTACAAACAATTTTTAGCGCCAAAAGAGGAGCAAAGATACGAAAAGTTATCCACAATAACAAATTTTAATCTTTATAAGTCAATGATATAAAATATATTCATGGGCATTTCATTATAAGATTTCTTAAAATTACTTCTTAAGATTCTATAAAGCTTTTTAGAAAATTGATTGAACACAAAATTACTTTTCTGATTTCTAAAAAATAAAGCATAAAAAAAGCCTGAGTAAAACTCAGGCTTTAATGTATGGTAAATTGAAATTATTTCAATTCTACTTCAGCACCAGCTTCTTCTAATTGCTTCTTAAGAGCTTCAGCTTCGTCTTTAGAGATACCTTGCTTAATAGCAGCAGGAGCTCCGTCTACGATATCTTTAGCTTCTTTAAGACCAGCACCAGTTAAATCTTTTACTAATTTAACGATAGCTAATTTAGATGCACCTGCAGACTTAAGAATTACGTCGAATTCAGTCTTTTCTTCAGCAGCTTCACCACCACCTGCAGCAACAACTACAGCAGCAGCAGCTGGCTCAATTCCGTACTCATCCTTAAGGATAGTAGCTAATTCGTTTACGTCTTTTACAGTTAGGTTTACTAGCGTTTCAGCTAAATTTTTTAAATCTGACATTGTTGTAATGTTTTTGTTGATTATTTATTTAATTTTTTGAGTATAATTATTCAGCACTTGTTTCTTCAGTGCTTTCTGCAGCAGCTTCAGGAGCTTCAGCAGCGGTTTCTTCTACAGCAGGAGCAGCTTCTTCAGCTTTAGCTTCTACAGTTTCAGGTTTGTTTTGAAGAGCAGAAACAACTCTTTGAATTGGAGATTGAAGTAATCCGATGATTTCTCCGATCATTTCTTCTCTAGACTTGATGTTAGCAAGTGTAGATAAGTTTTCGTCTCCAACATAGAAAGCTTCTTGAACAAAAGCAGACTTTAAAGCCGGCTTATCTTCTTTCTTTCTGAACCCTTGGATTAATTTTGCTGGACCGTTTGCAGTCTCAGAAATCATTAATGCAGAGTTTCCTTTGAAAGTTTGGAACATTTCAGAGTAATCTACTCCTTCAATTTGCTCCATTGCTTTTTGTAAAAGTGTATTTTTTACAACTTTTACTTTGATATTTTGTTTGAAAGCCTGTCTTCTGAATTCTGAAGACTTAGCAGCGTTCAATCCGTCTAGATCTGCTACGTATACTACTTTTGCATCCTGAAGCAAGTCTTTGATCTCTTGTATTGCTACAACTTTTTGGTCTTTTGTCATTGTCTTAAGGATTTATATTAGTTAACAGATTTAGTATCAATTGCAATACCAGGGCTCATTGTAGAAGACAAATAGATGCTTTTTACATAAGTTCCTTTAGCAGCAGTTGGCTTCATTTTGATCAATGTAGAGATCAATTCCTGCGCATTTTCTTTGATCTTAGCAGCATCGAAAGATACTTTACCAATACCAGCGTGGATGATACCATACTTGTCTACTTTGAAATCAATTTTACCTGCTTTCACTTCAGCTACTGCTTTACCAATTTCCATTGTTACAGTTCCTGATTTAGGGTTAGGCATTAAACCTCTTGGACCTAATACTCTACCTAATGGACCTAATTTACCCATTACAGCTGGCATCGTAACGATAACGTCAACGTCTGTCCAACCATCTTTGATTTTTTGTAAATATTCGTCTAAACCTACATAGTCAGCACCAGCAGCTTTAGCTTCTGCTTCTTTATCTGGAGTTACAAGAGCTAATACTTTAACATCTTTACCAGTACCGTGAGGAAGAGATACAACACCTCTTACCATTTGGTTTGCTTTTCTTGGGTCTACACCTAATCTTACAGCGATATCTACTGAAGCATCAAACTTTGTAGTGTTCACTTCTTTTACAAGAGCTGAACCTTCTTCAAGGTTATAGATTCTTCCTTTTTCTACTTTGCTTAAAGCTTCCTTTTGCTTTTTTGTTAATTTTGCCATTTCTTTAGGTTTTAAGCGTTAAAAGTTGGTTTAGTTCCTGTTACTCTTAATCCCATAGATCTAGCAGTACCTGCAACCATAGAAACTGCAGAATCCATTGTAAAGCAGTTAAGGTCTGTCATCTTATCTTCAGCGATTTTCTTCACTTGATCCCAAGATACAGAACCTACTTTGTTTCTATTGGGTTCACCGGAACCTCCTTTGATCTTAGCTGCATCCATTAACTGGATCGCTGCAGGTGGAGTTTTAATAACGAATTCAAAAGATTTGTCTTCGTATACTGTAATTACTACAGGTAAAACTTGCCCTGGCTTATCTTGGGTTCTTCCGTTAAATTGCTTACAAAACTCCATGATGTTCACACCTGCAGAACCCAAAGCTGGACCTACTGGTGGAGAAGGGTTAGCTGCGCCACCTTTCACCTGAAGCTTTACCATTTTAAAGACTTTCTTAGCCATTGTTTGTTTTTTAAATTTGAATAATTAATGAGTTTGGAAGCATTTATTATTCAGCAGGTTATGCACTCACATAACAATAAACCTACTTTTTGGACTGCAAAAGTATAAAATATTTTTGAAATAGCAAACGGAAATTGCTGATTTTTAAAAAGTTTAAATATTTTTTTCCAAAAAAGTTGTTCTTGCCACTATAGTTTATTTTGATCTTATAATGGGAGCCGCTGAAATTATAATGATCATGGGAGAAATAAATATTCTATCAAATAAAGATGATTCCCTTTCGGAATTATTTATAACAAAAAACGCGACAACTTAGTTATGAAACAAATAATCCGAGTGATGAATACAGTTCAAAATTGATATAATTAATAAAAATTTTCAACAATCGAAGCCAAGCAATATGCCGTAAGTGAAAAATTACACACCTTTAAGTGTGTAATTTTAATCGAATATCTTTTTTAAAAAAAACCAGACTTAAAAGTCTGGTTTCCTTGTGTTAAGTACAGTGTTAATTTATATTAAAAACCTGATGGTTTAGTAATAGTCTGTGTAGAACCGTCAGTCCCTCCCAAATCAGCATTAACGTCGCTGATATTTTGTTTTGTAATCAATCTCTTATAAGCCATCAAATAAAGATCAACCGTAAAGTTATTATAAGCCCTGGACGGAGGACTAGTATTTGTAGCAACAACTCTGCTATCCGAAAACCTTGCTCTGATATGCCAGGTTCCATTACTCTTGAACGCTACAACATCGGGAGATCCTTGCTTATTATCATTCACTCCATTATCTCCATAATCCAACATAACATTCGTAGTCCCGTCATTAAGTTTGAAAGAATAATTATGGAGAACTACCAAAAAATTGTTTGCATCTATCTTTGTATCATAATCTGTAATTCCAAGCCCTGATACACCGGTAAGGGATAGCTTCAGATAATTAAATAATCCACTGCTTTCCAACGTAGGATCATATAATTGAATTGCATTTTGAGAAGTCGCAAGAAAGCTCCCACCTGTCATGGTTGGTTCACCCGGATTTCTAAGATACAGAGAGTTCATATATGTTTTTCCGTTAACGTCAAGTGTCTCAACGGGAGTAGAGGTATTAATCCCTACTTTTCCTTTCTGAGCATTCAAAAATACCCCCAGACTCATGATCATTATGATATAAATTTTTCTTTTCATATGTTTTTTTATTGAAGCCCTAGAGGCGTATTGGTTGAAACTCCTGAATAACTCGGCGAAGCCGATGCTGAAACAGATCCATTAAATGTTCCCCAGTCTTTTACTAATGATCTTTCAAAAACATTCAATGTAAGTGTCCATGTACCGTTTTGTGATGAAACCGTACCAGCTCCTTTAAAGCTCAGATTGATTGCGTGATAATTTTTTCCTCCACTTGCGATCTGAGTGATTTCTGTAGAATATGAACCATAAGATTTGGGACTTGTTGATGTATCAGCAGCTGATACCGCCGCAGTAAACACAGCTCCGGTAATAGCAACTACATATTTACTTGTCTCTAGACCGGTATTTAAATTAACAACTTCATCCTGTTTAACATTTTTCAGAATTACATTATAAATATTAACAGGCGCAACATTACGAAGTGAAATATCTAATAATTTTACTTTACCTACAGGAGAAGTATCTTTCGAACGGGTAAGAAGAAGGTAATTACCCCCTGCTTTTGAATTTTCCGTATCAATAAGGTATGACTCCACCAATGTTTCTCCCACTACATCCAAAGTACCTTTAGGACTAGTCGTATTAATTCCAACCTGGGCTTTAATGCTCAAAGAAGCAAAAGCTATCAAGAAGATTGCAATAATTTTTTTCATATAGTATTTGTTTTTTTATTGGATTAAGGGAGCCGCAGCTGCACCGGTTGTTGAAGCTTTAAGATCCTGAGTTGAATTAAAATCTTTAGCATAAGACCTGTCAAACACTAACAAATTGAGTGTCCATACCCCTGTAGGAAGGGACGCATCAGGTGAAAATCCCTGGTAATCTGCTTTCAATTTCCAGGTTCCACCTGCAGAATATGCAAAGATCTGAGGAACCGGCGTTACCCAATCTGAGGTATACGTTCTGGTTGACTGAGTAAAACCAAAGGAAGAAATAACTACAAGAAATTTATTAGAATTGATCTTCGTATCAAATTGATTTACCCAATCTTTATCTGAAGGATCACAAGTAATCTTAAACTGAACGAGATTAATAGGTGCCGGTGAATTGGGAACAAAGGAATCATTATAAGCTGTAATCTTATTTTCAGGCGCAGGAGATTTGATGATAAATGTATAATTTTCACTAGCTCCCAGTTTTTCCATAGGTGTTTTTAACACTATTCCGGATGTCTTCATGGTACCATTAACAGTCAACTCCTTTTCAGGTTTTGTTGTATTTATACCAACCTGTGCGTTAGCCCCTACTGTAGCCAGTAAAAGGACTATCGAAATAATCTTTGTCATGAGGTTATGTGTTTATATAAAGTTTGTGTTTTTAAGTATCTACTATTAATTTTTCATATTGGATTTTTACGTTAAAAACATAAAGATTCAACACTACTAAAAGCAGTGTATTGAATATGAAAAATATAAAGTTTTTTTGATTACAGGATTGATACGTTACAATAAGTATGCCATAAAAAAGTGAAATAAGTAATGGAAACTGTTTATAGAAAAGCCAAGACAAGGATTATCCCAAAACGGTGAAATTCATATTAAATCAAAGTGCCTCATAAAAGCATTAAACAAAGATTTTATATCTGGATTAAAATAGTCCGTAATTATCCAACTTAAAAAAACTCAATCAAAAGATAAAGAAAACTTTTACGATTTAAACATGTGTTTGGCAGTATGAATAAGTAGTATTGTTTATAATTAAAAAATAGTATTCTAAATAAACAGATCTTTCAACAATAATTCAGGAAGAAAATATTATATTCCAATTATAAGACATAAAAAAAGACTGCAAATTGCAGTCTTTTGATTTATATATAAGTAATTATTATACTTTTTCTACTTGCATATAGCTAAGCTCCATTGGAGTCTTTCTACCGAAGATTAATACAGAAACTTCAATTTTCTTTTTATCTTCAAGAATTTTCTCAACTGTACCATTGAATCCATTGAAAGGACCATCGATTACTTTAACGTTTTCACCTACAATGTATGGTATCTCAACATCACTTGCAAATTCTGAAAGTTCATCCATTCTTCCCAACATTCTGTTCACTTCAGACTTTCTCATCGGAACAGGATCTCCTCCTTTTGTTAAACTCAAGAAAGATATAACTCCAGGGATATTTTTGATGGCATGAGGAATTTCTCCCATCAAGTCTGCTTCGATCATCAAGTATCCAGGATAGTAAGGCTTCTCTTTAGGAACTTTTTTACCGTTTCTAATTTGGATAACCTTTTCCATAGGAATAACCACTTGAGTAACGTACTGCTCAAACCCTAAACGCTTGATTTCTGTCTCAATATAGTTTTTCACTTTATTTTCCTGTCCGCTGATTGCTTTCAGCACATACCATTTCAATTCGCTCATTATGGGAAAATACTTTTAATTAGTTGAACAAGTTGATTAGCATTCCTATGATGTTGCTGATGGATTTTGAAAATAATTCATCAACTCCAAAAGTAAATAAAGCCAGAATCACTGTCGCAATAGTCACTACAATTGTAGAAGACTGCAGGTCAGCCCATTTTGGCCATTCAACTTTATGTCTGAATTCGTTATAAGAACCTTTTAAAAAATCGACAAATGAACTCATAATTTATATTTGCACGGGCACAAGGATTCGAACCCTGATCAACGGTTTTGGAGACCGGTATCCTACCATTGGACGATGCCCGTAATTAATAAAAGCTTCCGAGAGTTTCCTTTCGGAAGCTTTATTTATTTTAAGATGATTAGTCTAAGATTTCAGTAACCTGACCTGAACCAACTGTTCTACCTCCTTCTCTGATCGCAAATCTAAGACCTACGTTAAGAGCGATTGGCTGTAACAATTCTACAGTGATCTCTAAGTTATCTCCTGGCATTACCATTTCTACACCTTCTGGTAAGAAGATTTCACCTGTAACGTCAGTAGTTCTTACGTAGAACTGAGGACGGTATTTGTTGTGGAATGGAGTGTGACGTCCACCTTCTTCTTTAGAAAGGATATAAACAGAAGCTTTGAATTTTTTGTGTGGCTTCACTGAATCTTTCTTAGCGATAACCATACCTCTCTTGATGTCAGTTTTTTCAATACCTCTCAACAATAGACCTACGTTATCTCCAGCTTCACCTCTATCTAGGATCTTTCTGAACATCTCAACTCCTGTAATAGTAGAAGTTAATTTCTCATCACCCATACCAACGATATCAACTGGATCACCAGTGTTGATAACACCAGCCTCGATTCTACCAGTTGCTACAGTACCTCTACCTGTAATAGAGAATACGTCTTCAATTGGCATCAAGAATGGCTTTTCAGTATCTCTTGGTGGTTGCTCGATCCAAGTATCAACAGCATCCATCAATTCTTCAACGCTCTTGAACCACTTATCTTCTGTGTTAGCAGGAGATGCAGTAGCTGCAGTAAGAGCTCCTAATGCAGAACCTTGAATCACTGGAGAGTTATCTCCGTCAAATTCGTAAGTAGATAATAAGTCTCTAAGCTCCATTTCAACAAGCTCTAATAACTCTGGATCATCTACCATGTCAACTTTGTTCATGAAAACAACGATTCTTGGTACGTTTACCTGACGGCAAAGTAGGATATGTTCTCTAGTCTGAGGCATTGGACCATCAGTTGCAGCACATACTACGATAGCTCCATCCATTTGAGCAGCACCAGTTACCATGTTCTTAACATAGTCGGCGTGACCTGGACAGTCAACGTGAGCATAGTGTCTTTTTTCAGTTTCGTATTCGATGTGAGCAGTATTGATAGTAATACCTCTTTCTTTTTCTTCTGGAGCAGAGTCAATTGCAGAGAAGTCTTTTTTCTCAGCAAGACCTTTGCTAGCTAATACAGCAGAAATAGCAGCTGTAAGAGTAGTTTTACCATGGTCAACGTGACCAATAGTACCAATGTTCAAGTGTGGTTTGTTACGATTAAACGTTTCCTTTGCCATGATTTAAAATTATTTATTTATTGTTTTTCAAATTTTCGGTGTGCAAATATAATGAATTTTTAAATACCAAAAACTTTTTATTAAAAAAACTTTCAATATTAGCATCCAGTGAAGGACAAACCTTATATTTCAACGTATTGAGACTGCAAATTTACACATTTTTCCGGATTGAAAAAAATCCTTAGAAATGTTTTATTAAAAATATAAACTATCTCACTAATTATGAATACGATATAGAGGAAAAAAAATCTGACAATCCTATTTATACATCCATTTTTATCTTTTTCTCGTACATACATAAAAACAACAATCAAAATTAATATTATGAGAAAACTATTACACATGTATTGGGCTTTGATAGCAATTGCAACACTGTTTTCATGTGATAATTCAGATGAAACTAAGATGTCAGAAAACATGCTCCAGGGTCCGGATCTTATGGTATATGGAATAACCGCAATGAATGAGCTTGTCTATTTTAATTCCAATAGCCCTAAAACTTTCACTTCGAAAACGACTGTAACAGGCGTTACCTCAGGAGAAAAATTGTTAAGCATAGATTTCAGACCCGCCACAGGAGAATTATATGCATTATCCAATGCAAGCAAATTGTATATTATCAATACCTCCAATGCTTCAGCAAGAGCGGTGGGTTCAACATCATTTACTCCTTCCATATCAGGAACAGTTGCTTCTATTGACTTCAATCCAACTGTTGATAGGATCCGTTTAGTGAGTAATACCGGCCAAAATCTGCGTTTACATCCAGAAACAGGAGCTGTTGCCGCTACTGACATCAATATTAACGGAACAGGAAATCCTTCAATAACCGGATTAGCATATACGAACAGTAAAGCAGGTGCATCCACAACTGTTTTATATGATATTGATCCGGCTTTAGGAAAATTATACAAACAAGATCCTCCCAACAATGGAACTTTAGTAGAGGTGGGCAGTCTTGGAACTACATTCTCCGGACAGACCGCTTTTGACATCAAATATGATAACAGTACTGCTCTCTTAGCATTCAATGATAAGTTACACGTTCTGGATCTGAATAATGGTAAGGCAACCTCAATAGGCTCTCTTCAACAGTCAGTTATTGATATTGCCATTCCTACAGAACCGGTAGCGTATGCTATTGATAATTCAAATAATCTTCAAATTTTCAATCCAAATAGTCCGATGCCTGTTTCCAAGACTGTAACAGGATTACAAAATGCTGAAAATATTCTGGGAATAGATTTCCGTCCTGCTAACGGACAATTGTATGCTTTAGGAAGCTCAAGTAGAATTTATACGATTAATTTAGGTACGGGTGCGGCTATTGCTGTGGGAGCTTCTCCTTTTTCAATCTTACTTTCCGGAACTGATTTCGGATTTGACTTTAACCCGACTGTTGACAGAATAAGGGTTGTGAGTAATACAGGACAAAATCTCCGGCTTAATCCTAATGATGGAACAATTGCCGCAGTAGATCTTGTATTAAATCCGGGAAGCCCAATGATAAGTGCTGCTGCCTATACCAACAATTTTTCAGGAGCCACTTCTACTACTCTGTTTGTTATCGATCACAATACGGATAAATTATATCAGCAAAACCCACCTAATAATGGAACTTTAGTTGAGATAGGTTCTTTAGGAATCAACATTACCAATGCCAATGGTTTTGATATTGGAAGCATGAGCCAAAAAGCTTATTTAATGGCATCAGCAGGTACTTCTACAAAAATTTATTCTGTTAATACAACAACAGGAGCTGCAACTTCGGTTTCTGATTACCCGAATACTGTAAAAGCCTTTGCAGTGGGATTAGGATTTTAAATTTTAAACTCATCCTATTTTATTTCAATAATCGAGAAGCGCGGAAAACAAAGTTTTCCGCGCTTCTTACTGATATAAATGAAAGATAAATTAGATTTGTCCCTTTTTAGTTCTGTTGAAAATCCAGAATATAATCGGGAAAATAAGTAAGGTAAGAATCGTTGCTGTAATAAGCCCTCCGATAATTACAATAGCTAATGGCTTTTGGGATTCAGAGCCAATTCCGGTAGATAAAGCGGCAGGCATTAACCCTATCGAAGCCATAAGCGCTGTCATGATCACCGGCCTGGTTCTTGATTTCACTCCATTTAATATGGCCGTGTCAATATCTAAGCCATTGGTTACATTCTGATGAAATTCTGTAATAAGAATTACCCCATTCTGAATACAGATTCCGAGAAGAGCAATCATCCCTACCCCTGCAGAAATACCAAAATTGATTCCTGTGACGTGCAGGGCGATAATTCCACCAATCAATGCAAAAGGTACATTGGCCAATACAAGGAGCGAATCTTTTATATTCCCAAACAGGATAAACAATAAGAAAAAGATCATCAGAATACTTACCGGTACTACCTGTGCCAATCTGTGTGAGGCTCGTTGCTGGTTTTCAAACTGCCCCGTCCAGCCTACAGAGTAACCATCCGGAAGGTCAATTTCTGCTACCTTTTTCTGCGCATCAGCAATCGTTCCTCCCAAATCTCTGTCCCGGATTGAAAATTTCACTCCGATATATCTTTTAATGTTATCTCTATAAATAAATGCGGCTCCATTATCTTTAACAATATTACTGATCTCTTTTAGTGGAATTTTAGCCCCGTCTTGTGTAGGCACCATCAGAGAAGCAATATCATTTTCGTCGGTTCTGTATTCCTGAGAGTAACGAAGACGAATCGGGAATTTCCTTTCACCATCAAACATTTCAGAAGCCGTTTTTCCTCCGAAAGCCATTTCCAGTACCGCTTGTGCATCTGCCGGCATTACTCCGTAAGCGGCCATTTTATCTCTATCTAATACTACACTGACCTCGGGTTGACCAATATTTTTGATAATTCCCGGATCTTTTACCCCGTCTACATCTTTAATCTTTGTTAGAACTTCATGAGCTAACTTGTCAAGGGTTTCTAAATTGTCCCCATAAATTTTAATCCCATTTTCAGCTTTAAAACCTGCTACTGCTTCCGCTACGTTATCTGAAATAGGCTGAGAATAGTTGAACGTTATCCCTTGGTAACTTCGAAGCTTTTTATCGATTTCGTTAATCAATTCATCATAAGTGATTTTACGTTTCCACTCTTCTCTGGGTTTAAGGCTAACCGCAAACTGTACAAATCCAAATCCGTTAGGATCCGTCCCATCGTTACTTCTACCTGTTTGAGCCAGCACATCAGTCACTTCAGAAAAACTCATAATGTCTTTCTTTAAAAGATCCGCTGTTTTCAAAGATTCTTTTAAAGATGAACTCATCGGCATCTCTGCTGTGATCCATAAAGAACCTTCATTTAATTGAGGCAAGAACTCTGTTCCTAAAAATTTACCCGAAAATAAGGTCACTGCAAGGAATGAAATCGCAACGATCATACTCGTCTTTTTATGTTTGAAGGTCATATTAAAACCTTTCAGCACAATTCTATCCCAGAAATTGACAAACGGATTATTTTTCTCTTTCACGTTCTTATTTAAAAGAATGTGAGAAAGTACGGGAACAAGAGTTAATGTAAATATCAAAGCCCCTATTAATGCAAACCCTAATGTAAACGCTAAAGGAGAGAACATTTTCCCTTCTACTTTCTGAAAAGAAAAGATAGGAATCAAAGAGGTAATAATAATTAATTTTGAAAAGAAAATGGCTTTCCCCAAACCTGTTCCTGTCTGCTTGATCCATCCTCCTTTTGCCAGCTTATTAAACTTCTCCATCCCATATTTATGAGCTTTATGATCCAGCATTACAAAGAGGCCTTCCACCATGACGACGGCTCCGTCAATGATAATCCCGAAGTCAACAGCACCTAATGACAGTAAGTTTGCGCTCATTCCTGCTAATTTTAAGCACAAAAATGCAAATAGCAAGGATAGAGGAATAATGATGGAAACAATCACCGTTGTTCTCCAGTCTGCCATGAAGATTAAAACAATTACCGTTACCAATATGATACCTTCAATAAGGTTATGCATTACGGTTTTTGTTGTAAAATCCATCAGGTTATCACGGTCATAGAAAGTCACCATTTTTACATCTTTCGGAAGGATTTTTTCGTTAAGCTCTTTAATTTTTGCTTTTACCCCTACCAAAACTTCTCTTGGATTCTCTCCTTTTCTCATCACGACAATTCCTTCTACCGTATCGTCGTGATTATTCAATGCAGCTTGTCCTACCCTAGGCATAGAACTTTCATGGACTTCCGCTACATTCTTCACCAAAACAGGGTTTCCGCTGTCATTCTGAATCGTTATGTTTCCAATGTCAGTAATTGATTTTACCAGACCAATCCCCCTTACTACATAAGCTTGTCCATTTTTTTCAATAACATCGCCTCCTACATTCAGGTTACTTTTCGTTACAGCATCATACACTTGGAGTGGTGTCAGGTTGTATTTATCTAAGGCTCGGGGATCAATACTTAATTCAAATACTTTATCCTGCCCTCCGAAAACATTAATATCTGCCACTCCGGGCACTCCTCTTAGAGCACGGTCGATAACCCAGGTCTGTAGAGTGAGCAGTTTACGGGAATCTTTTGTTTTACTTTCCAGGGTATATCTGAAAATCTCTCCGGTTGGCCCGTAGGGCGGCTGTACTTCCGGATCCACTCCATCAGGAAGGCTAATGGTTCTTAATTGGTTATTAACCTGATTTCTGGCAAAAGTATCATCCACCCCATCATCAAAAAGAATTTTAACAATTGAAAGCCCAAACATCGTGGTGCTTCTCACACTTGTTTTTTTCTGAACCGGGCTCATTGCCAATTCGATGGGTGTGGTGACAAAACGTTCTACTTCTTCTGCACTACGTCCATTCCATTGGGTAATAATGACTATCTGGGTATTGGTTACATCCGGAAAAGCTTCAATCGGCATATTTTTGAAACTTATAAAACCTGATATTGCTAAAATAGCCACCCAGATAAAAGTAAATGCTTTATTTTTTAATGAGAAAGCAATTATATTTTTAATAAATTTATTCATGATTGATCAATTGATGACCTAAAAAAGTCGTTGAAAGAAATTATTTTAAATCACTACAATTCTCAGCTATTCAAAGAACGGTATATCAGCAACTGGTTATTGGTAATTACTTCTTCACCTTCTTT
Source organism: uncultured Chryseobacterium sp. (assembly GCA_963518055.1). Lineage (GTDB taxonomy): Bacteria > Bacteroidota > Bacteroidia > Flavobacteriales > Weeksellaceae > Chryseobacterium. The sequence goes on along the minus strand of CAUQIC010000001.1, from coordinate 250,214 downwards.
GAGACCATCTGCGATATATGTAATATCTCCTACCTGCTTCAATACTTTAACTTCTCTGATTTTTACATCAGTTCTTGATTTAAAAACAACTACGAAGCTTTTATTATCATCAAATATCACTGCTTTAGATGGAACAGTCAGCATCGTATCGTTTTCTGAATTGAAAACTTTTATCGTTGCTTTACTGTCAGGAATCAGTAATCCGTTGGCGTTGTTAAGAACCACTCTTGCCTGCATGGCATTAGTTTGCGGATCAATAATTTTAAATATTTTGTCAATTCTTCCGTCAAAAACCTTATCAGGGTAAGAAAGTGTAGAAACCTGAGCTCTCATCCCAAGACTTATTTTATCAATATCAGATTCATTAACATTCATGATTCCCCATACATTGGTAGTATTGGCTACATCAAAAATATTCTCACTTCGGTCACTTCTCAGCTGCATATCCTTGTTGATACTTTTCTGAACGATATACCCGCTAATTGGAGCAACAACACTGTATATATTCCCTGTCTTTACATTATAGACTGTACTTACTGCTGTTGCTCTCTGCAATTGGTCCTGTGCTTTTTGCAACTGGCTTTTAGCTTCCAGTACATCTCTTTCTGTATTTAATTTCCCTTCATATAATTCCTTGGAAACACGCAAATTATTTTTAGCAACTACCATGTCTGTTTTTGCATCGCTTACATCTTTCTGGATTTCTGCAAGCTCCGTACTTCTGATCGTTGCCAGAACCTGGCCTTTTTTCACATAGTCACCCAATTCTACATTTACACTCATCACGTTTCCTCCTACCAATGGATAAACATCTATATAGCTGTTCTTATCTGCTGAAATCTTTCCATAAAAGCTATACTCATTCTCAATATTCTTTTTTTCAACTTTAGCTAGAGAAATGGACTTCAACATGGTATTGCTAAGCTCGAAGCCTTTTTTAGCCTGATTTGTCTTTTCTTCCTGTTTTTTGGAACAAGCCACTAATGACAGGCCTATCAATACGGGGATAATATATTTTTTCATTGTTTTAATAGAAGATTTTCGTTTGTACTAGTTGATTAAGTTGCTCGGCGGAAAGCATAATCTGCTTTTTCATATCGTAAATATGCAGAACGCTTTGTTTGTAGCTCTCCATAAAGTCTGTGAATTCGATAAGACTAACATTTCCTCTTCGGAAGTTGGTTACAATCCCATCAAACACCAGATCCATATTCTTAAAGTCATGAGGTTGTAAAGTGTAATACTGCTGGTATTGGTTATCCCATATTTTATAGCTGGCATTGACCTGAGATAGAAGTTCTTCTTTTTGTCTTTCTTCATCTTTTTTACTTTCTTCTATCTGGTATTCTGCTTTCATCTCATTCCCTTTGTTCTTTTTCCATAACGGGATTGGTATTCCGAAAGACACTGCAACCTGATTATCGAAGGCCGCGCCTCGTTGAGTATAACGGGCACCTACAGTCAGATCCGGTATATTGAGAGATTTTTGCCATTTCAGATTGAGCTGGCTGCTCTCTGTTATTTTAATGAAAGTAAGATAGTTTGTATTGTTTTCCAGTGCTTTTTGCTGTAACTCCTGCAGGTTTGTCAAAGGTTGTCTGTTGAATAGTACCTCCAGTTCCTCTTCAGAGATTATAGGTACCACATCTGCCTGGCTACCGGTAAGCAATTTCAAGGTTTGCTTTTCCTGAATAATATTATTGGAGATCTCCGTTTTATCGCTTTGTAATCCTATAACCAATGATTGAAGCCTTACGACGTCTTTCAGAGATACATTTCCTTTTTTGTTCTGGTTTTCATAGGCATTGAGCAGATCGGTAATATATTTAAGCTGGAGATCGATATTCTCCTGTTTTTTTTCATCAAAAATAATGCTGTAAAAAGTATTTCTCAGTTGTGCTCTTAAATCGATAACAAGCCCTTTGAACTGCAATTCTGCAATCTCTTTATTGGATTTAGCAAAAGCCACTTCATTTTTTCTTTTACCTCCTAATACCAACAGCTGATCGATACCGAATTCTTTCGCCCCAGTACTTCCTATATGAAATATTTTATTATTCTGAGGGTCAATAGCATTCAGTTCAACAGACAAGTTAGGGAGATCCCATATTTTTGCCTGAATAATATCAGCTTCTGCTTCACTGATATTATACTGCGCAGCAAGGAGTTGGAGGTTGTTCTTCTGAAAGGCTTCTTCACATTCCAAAAGAGACATTTGCTGTTGTGCCGCCGCAAATGAGGAAATGGCAAGACACAGCACTGCAATTCTGTTCATTATTTTTCTTTTTAAAATACAAAATTGCTTTGATGTGATTAAAAGAAACTTAAAGGAGCCTTAAAAAAAAATTAAAATCTCCTTAAACAGGACGTTTTACATGATATCTCAAGGTCTAAAAAATTAAAATTTTTCTCTATAGATTGAATTTTACATTAAAATTCAATCTATAGTTTAACAAAATCCTTAATAATGTTTTACAAAAAAGAATATTGTTAGCGTTATTTTTTAAAAATGGTAGTGAATTTATTGATATGTTCAGCTGGAGAAGAATAGATAATTTCAGCCATGTGATATTCCAAAATACGTTTAACAATCCTAAGTCCCAAGCCAGACCCTGTTATATTTTGGGTATTATTTCCTCTGGTAAAAGCCTCAAATAATTTAGCTTGCTCACCTTCAGAAATGGTCTCTCCATGAGAAATCACTTCTACAGTGAGGTGATCATTGGTTTCGGTTATTAAAACCTTTACCTCTGAACTATCTGAGTAGATCGCTGCATTTTTGAAAAGATTAATAAAAACAATTACCAGGAGTGATTGAATTCCGTTTATAATTAATAAAGCATTTTCAGAAGTCTCTTCAGTAATCAAAAAATCCAGTTTAAGGCTTGGATAACTTTTTTCTACTCCCTCAAAGGCTTCAAAAATAACTTCATCAATTCTTACTTCCTCATAAATTGTCTGTATATTTTCTTTATCAAATTTAGTAAGAAGCAACAATGAATTGGTTAAATCAGAAAGCTGATAAACATCCCGCTGAATTTGCTGTAGAGAAGAAAGTGTTTTGGGTGAATGCTCTTCGAATTTAATCAGGTTTTCGAGTTGAAAAGCCATTCTGGTAATAGGAGTCCTGATCTCATGTGAAGCACTAGCTGTAAAATCTTTCTGTGACTGAAAAACGTCATTCAGTCTTGCAATCATTGTATTAAACGATTTAGCCAGAATACTGATTTCATCATTAGAATTTTGAACCGGAATCTGCTTCGTTAGTTTGTGAGCAGTAACTTCAGAAATTTCCTTATTCAGGTCTTCAAGCGGATGCAGAAATTTTTCAACAAAATAATAACTGAAAAAACCAATAAGGAGGGTACTCATTGCATAGGCTGTAATCAAGAGATATTTAAGATATCCCAGTTTTGATTTACCATTGGTATCAAGAGCACTTGTAAGGATATAATAATTCTCGCCATTAATATTCCTCAAAGCGGCATAAATCTCCGGGACGGTTTTTTCTGTGTAGATAATCTTCTTTCTATCCAATTCCTTAAGCATAGCGCTGTCCCAGGTAACATTCCTATCTTTAATTGTACTGTAGACTAATTCTTTATTTTGGTTAAAAATTAAAATCTTTTCATTCAAAAGAATATTATCTGAATTTTCATTAAAAAAAATAGGAGCTTCTTCTTCAAAATCTTTGGACTTTGAAATGAAATGAGTAGTAAACTCTAATCTCTGTCTGAATCGTTCTTTAAATTCATCCCTTCTGAAATCATTAAAAGATAAATAAATAACAGCCATTACCATTGCAAAAAGCAATGAAAAAGCGATGCTGATCGTTAATGCTATCTTTCTCTTTAAAGACATTTATAAGGGGCTTAAATAATATCCAAAACCAGAACGGGTATGGATGAGTTTTATTTTAAAATCTTTATCGATCTTCTTTCTTAAAAAGTTGATATAAACTTCTACGGTATTGGTATTGGTATTAAAGTTATGTTCCCATACATGTTCTGTGATCTGTTGTTTGGAAACCGTTCTTCCTTGTGCTTCTGCGAGGTAAACCAATAACTGGAACTCTTTTAGGGTAAGTGTAATTTCGTTCCCACCACGATACACCTTTTGTTCTGTCTTATTTATAATCAAATCATCTATTCTAATAATATCCTGATCCGAACTATCGGAAGGAGCTTTTCTTCTCAGTAGAGAATTTATTCTTAAAAGCAATTCTTCAAATTGAAAAGGCTTTACAAGATAATCATCAGCAAGCCTGTTAAAGGCATCTTTTTTATCTGAAATATCTCCATAAGCAGAAATAATGATGATAGGTGTATTCTTATCAAAAGAACGGATGGTTTGGCAAACATCAAGCCCATTTACTTTGGGAACATTAATGTCTAGTAAATATAAGTCGTAAGTATTATTTTTAATCTGGCGAAGAAAAGTTTCACCGTCATAAATTTTATCACAGGTAAAACTATTAGATTCTAAAAATCTGCAAAGCTCTGCAGAAAGAATGAGATCATCTTCTAATAAAAGAATATTCATCAAAATTTTATTTTACACGAATGTAACGAAAATTTTTATGATTATAAATCTAAAGGTGAAGTTAAAATCTTTAAAACTTAGTCTATGTAAAGCGAGAGAATACAGATTATACTTTTTTATTAAATCTCTCTGCCTTAAAAAGTACATACATGAATTCATTATTTGATTTCATATCTCTAGCTTTTGTTTTGGCCCAGCCTTTTGAGATCAATCTGTTTCTATTTTATTATAAAAATTTAGGCATAAAAAAATCCCGAAAGAAATTCGGGAAATTCGAGAGCCAACTACGGGACTTGAACCCGTGACCTCTTCCTTACCAAGGAAGCACTCTACCGCTGAGCTAAGTCGGCATTAACTAAAAAAATCACACTAAAAGCATGATTTTTTTTGAGCGGAAGACGGGGGTCGAACCCGCGACATTCAGCTTGGAAGGCTGACGCTCTACCAACTGAGCTACTTCCGCAATTTTGTTTCCAAAACCATTGGTAAACGCTGTGCAAAACTAAGAAAATTAATTTAATCCTGCAAGTTTTTTTTCTAATATAAAATGTGGGGAGAGCAGGATTCGAACCTACGAAGCCGAAGCAACTGAGTTACAGTCAGTCCCATTTAGCCACTCTGGAATCTCCCCAGATATTTTATATTAAAATGAGCCTCCAGAGGGATTCGAACCCACGACCCCGAGATTACAAATCACGTGCTCTGGCCAACTGAGCTATGGAGGCATTTTAATAATTGACTGAAAGTGATAGAGAAACTCTACTCTACACGTTTCAGTGTTAAAAAAAATCACTTTAAAACTATGATTTTTTTGAGCGGAAGACGGGGGTCGAACCCGCGACATTCAGCTTGGAAGGCTGACGCTCTACCAACTGAGCTACTTCCGCAATTTTGTTTCCAAAACCATTGGTAAACGCTGTGCAAAACTAAGAAAATTAATTTAATCCTGCAAGTTTTTTTTCTAATATAAAATGTGGGGAGAGCAGGATTCGAACCTACGAAGCCGAAGCAACTGAGTTACAGTCAGTCCCATTTAGCCACTCTGGAATCTCCCCAGATATTTTATATTAAAATGAGCCTCCAGAGGGATTCGAACCCACGACCCCGAGATTACAAATCACGTGCTCTGGCCAACTGAGCTATGGAGGCAAATTAAAAAAGAATTCAAAAGATCGCTGTTCCTTTTTTGCGAGTGCAAATATAGAACGGATTTTTTGAATTCTCAAATATTTTATAAACTTTTTTTAACTTTTTTTTCTAAGCCATTTCTTTTTTCTTGATTAGTAGCTTTTTAGCTGTATCAACACAAAGGTCCAAACTTTCTTCAAAACTTGCAGATGTCTTCTTTACTACGATATCGTCTCCCGGAACAGCTAAAATAATCTCCGCTGTTTTATTAACCCTATCAGCATTATTTTCTACTTTTAAAAATACCTTACACTCCTGAATTTTGTCATAGAAGGTATCTAATTTACTAACTTTTTTGTCAATGTGTGACTCTAGTGGTTCGTGTGGTGTTAAACCAATTGACTGAATTGAAATCTTCATAATTCTTCTTTTTTAGACGCTCGAGGGTGAGCCTGATTAAACACTTTTTTCAATTGTTCAATATTAGCATTCGTATAGACTTGAGTACTGGCAAGACTGGAATGCCCTAATATTTTTTTTACTTTGGAGATCTCCGCCCCATTATCCAAAACGTGAGTAGCAAAGCTATGACGAAGGATATGAGGACTTCTTTTTTCCTTTGTTGTTACAAGACTAAGGTACTTATTAACTACCACATAAACAAATTTTTCCTGGAGTTTTTTCCCTTTCTTATTGACAAAGAAATATGATTTATATTCTGCCTGTGGATTTCTTATTTCCAGATAACTTCTAAGAAGTTCAGACAGGTCATTGGAAATAGGAATTACCCTTTCTTTATTCCCTTTTCCAATGACTCTTAATTCATTTTCATTTAAATCAATATTCTCAAATATCAGGCCACAAAGTTCAGCTTTCCTCATACCGGTTTGATACAAGACCTCCATGATACATTTCTCAAGCACATCGTGTACCTGATCAAAGATCCTGTCATTAAGATCCGCCATTTCTTCTTTAGACATAGGAATCTGTTTCTCAGGATAAAACTTCAGAGAAGAAACTCCTTCCATAGGAGAAATCTTAATCTCCTCTATTTTAAGAAGAAAAAGAAAAAAACTTCTGAGCGAAGATAATTTTCTGTTGATACTTCTTTTAGAAATATCATTTTCACTTAATTCAACAATAAAATTTCGGATTACTTTTTTATCAGTGTTGGAAATATCTTCTGATGATTCTGTCTTGAGGTAGAAACGGGAAAAGTCATCAAGGTCTTTTTTGTAGCTTGTAATGGTATGGGGAGAATACCTCTTTTCGAATTGTAAATATTCTAAAAATTTATTCAGCATGGCTTTAGGTATAAAAATAAAAATTCACTTCTCAAATATAAGAATTTAAGAAGTGAATTAATATGTGATTTAAGAAAAAATCTTAAGCCTGTTCTTCCTTGCTAAGTGCTCTTTGCTTATAAGCAGCTTTTAACCTAGATTGTCTCAAAGTTACAGAAGGCTTGATAAACGCTTGTCTAGATCTTAACTGACGAACTGTACCTGTTTTATCAAATTTTCTCTTGTATTTCTTTAAAGCTCTGTCGATGGATTCACCATCTTTTACTGGTATTATTAACATATTTTACATCTCATTTTGGATTGCAAAACTAGACATTTTTTCTCAGAACGCAAAATTTATTACCACAAACAATCTCACAACCTAATCTTATCTAATCAAAAACCCAGTATTAAAAGCCATTACCATTAAATAATAATTTATCCACAATTACTCAACAACCTATATGAAGGAGATAATTTCTTCCTATTTCATCGTTCATATTTATTAAAACTACCGATATTAATGAAATGTAAACAAAAAGCATTACCTTTGCAGTCACTTTATTCATGGGGTTGACTGGTTTCGACAGCAAGATCAATGGGTAAGTAAGCATGCAGAGAACCGTAGCGCGATCTCTTTAATCCCTTGCTACACAACTTTAACTGGCAACGAAGAGTTCGCTCTTGCAGCTTAATATCGAAGTATAGTAGATCAAGCGTTTTCCTGAAGATAGTAAGGAAGCAAGATATCTCACAAATGCTCTGTTCTGCGGCGTTTGATCCTGAGATATAGGAATGCGGGAATAAGGTTTCAGATGCTTTGGCTGAAACTCGAAAATTTTAAAAGATAAGCTGGAAGTTGGGTGTCTGCTCTCTGCTTTCAGTCGAAAACCAATAGTAGAATAAGCATGTAGAAATCTTATGTATTGCTTGTTTGGACGAGGGTTCGAATCCCTCCAACTCCACTACACCTCTTAAGTAGCTCATTTTCAATACTTAATATTTTAAAAGTATTGAAAATGAGTAAAAAAGAGTAAAATTTTTCACTCTTGCCCAAGTGTTCGCAAACCAAAAATTTGTGATATATGAAAAATTTTGAAGTTAAAATTTACATACCATCTAACCCTGAAGAAAGATGGTATGTTTACATTTATGACAATTCTGCCCAAAAGATTGTTCATAAGACCTACAAAGGGATAAACACAGAACCGGATCTTTTTAAAAGGGAATTAATTTGTGAGAGTTTCAAAAAGACCTTAGAACTTGAGCTTAAAAATGGTTGGACTCCTATAAAAGTTAAAAACAAAGCTAAACCTCTTCCTCAACCTTACAAAAATGATTTGACGATTATAGAGGCTTACGAAAAAGCTTATAAATTTTTATCTGATTCTAAACGTGAAGACAAAACTAAAAGCGACTATAAGACTCATAAAAAGTTCTTTCTTAAATCAGTTGAGAATCTAAATTGGAATAAAAATCTTTTTTCAGAACTGGACCAGTATCATTTTAATATGATAATTGAAAAAATGTGTGAACTAAGAAATTGTACTAATGTATATTTCAATAAGCATTTAAACCTGTGTAAATCCTTTAATACAATTCTTGTTGATAAGTTTATTATTAAAGAAAGTAAGGTAAAAGGGCTTTCTGAAAAAGATTATATTGCACCTGAAAAGAAATTACTTACACCTGAAGAACAAACCAAAATAATCAAACATTTCCACAAAATTTGTCCTCAATTTATTACAAAACTTAAAGTGCTTTATCATTTAGATTTAAGACCGAAGGAAATACGACTTTTAAAAGTTGGAATGATTGATCAAGAAAAGTGGTATTTTAAGCTTCCTGGAGAAATTACGAAGAATGATAAAGACGCTATTGTTTTAATTCCTGATGATCTTAAAGTTGATCTACAAAAATTAGATTTATCAAATCCTGAAAATTTTTTATTTGGAATAGAATTACAAAGATCAAGGGACCGTAATAAAATTTTTAAACCTTCTCCATTCCCAATTTCTAAAAATGCGGGAAACAATTTATGGAGGAAGGAAGTTAAAATAGGCATGAATATAGATTCCGATATGTACTCGCTAAAAAAGAAAAATAATAATGACAAGCTATCGAGGGGTTGGAGTATTGAAGAGGTTAAGGAGGTAAACAGACACTCAAAAATAGAAATGACTAAAATATATGCAACTCGATATAGTGAGATTGTTCAGGAAAAACAACGTGATAATTACGGAACATTTGAATAATAAAAAAGGCGTCTAAAATCTGACGCCTTTTTCTATTAGTTCTTTTATTTTTAATTCAATAATTTCTTTGGTTAATTCTTGGTGAAATACATGATGCCATACGTAATCTAAATAATCGAATATTTCATCATCCACCAAAACTGATAGAAATACATAGAGATCTCTTCGATCTGGATCTTCAAAATAATCCTCATCAAATTCGAATATAGTATCAGCGGAGATTTCCCACCGTTCCCGAAAGTATCCATCAAACGAAATGTTTTTATCTGCTGCCGCTCCACGGATAAGATTCATCGCGTCATCATAGAAGTTTTCCAAATCGTCTGGATCTTCCTCAATGTAATTTCCAAGCAGTTGAAATATGTGTTTTGAATCTTCCATTATCCAAACAGTGTTGATTGATCATTGTCTTGTGTTTTCTCTGGCTCAAGAATCTCAAACTGTAAATTAGGTGAATAGTTTGGATATTGAAATTCCTCAATAGGAGCTAAGTTGAGAAAATCATTACCCATTTTTACGTCCAAAGTTACAATCATTCGGTGATGGATTTGTGATTGCACTGAGTTCGGTAAGGTTGTTATTAATCCAAATCCTAAAGATCCGTCTTCATATACATCAAAAAATGCAGCAATGTAAAATTGCGCTTTATCCTTCCAGAACAATTCATGTTTTTGTGTGTCTCTTATCTTTTTATTTGGGTCTCTTTTTCCAGGACGGAATATTTCTTTAGACTCATAATAGGATGAAACAGGAATAAGGCACCGATTATCTTTAATTTTTTTATAGTATGTATATGTATTTTCTGTTTGAAGGTTTTTACCTTTTGTAACTTGATCTGGATTTTGGATAGTTCCCCAATATGTATTCATCAGAACAATTCCGTTATGATTTACAATTGCAGGAATTTCCGGCTTTACAGGTTTCGCAAAAGCGTTTATACTCCCTTTGAGTTCATAATTTGGCTCTATTTCCTCCGCATTAAAATCCGACACCGCCTTTTTAAGGTCAACCGCCTTGTTATTGAAGTTATAGCACATGATTAATATTTTTAATTGAAAAGATACAAAAAGCGTACAAATTCCTAATTAAAAATTCATGCATGTAAAATTATTGAATCTTCAAAGCTTGTTGAATATCTCGGCGAAAGGTGTTTTTGATCCATTTTCCACGTCTTTTGCACATCTTGTGAAGCAAGTTTTATTTTTTGTTTTCCCAGGCGGTTGTTCATTAAATCCATGGCATTCATGATAGGCTTATGTTTTTCATGGAAATCTTGATCAAACATACTTGTCATTCTTTCCGTTTCGGGAACAAATGTGCCAGTAATAACTCCTGCTCTTCTATATTTTGGACCATGAATAAATATTTTATCCAAGGCCTTTTTAGCGTATTTTGAAATTTCAATACTTGAATTACTTGGGTTCGGAAGTGTGACCGTGAATGAGTCAGAATATTGAACTTGATTCTGTTTAAATCGGTCCGTCATAATAAAAACGGTTACATGACGACAGCAGGAATTTTGTTCCCGGAGTTTTCTTGCACATTCAGATGCAAAGGTTGAGACTCTTTCATGTACATAATCATATTCGGCGTGCCCAGTGTCGAATGTTCTTGTAGTGGAAATATTCTTTTTAGGTTCCGGTACCGACATAGTGTATTGAGGGTCGCCCAGGAGTTCTTTTTTCATTCTAACTCCCAAAATCCCCATTTCCTTCCTCAGAAAATCATCCGGAAACCGTGTAAAATCCCACGCGGTATGGGCGCCTTCATTTTTTAAGCGTTCATGATACCTACGGCCGATTCCCCAAATATCTTCAAGTGGAAACCATTTTAAAGCGGCCTCTATTTTCTTCCACGAATCAATCATATAGACGGATTCTGTCTTATCCGGAAACTTCTTGGCTATCTTGTTGGCAACCTTCGCTAGAGTTTTAGATGGTGCAATACCAATGCTTGTTGGAAGATCAAGCCCCTGAAGAACATCTCTCCGGAGATTTACCATTTTGTCATACTGATTTGAATACCCATCCAGAAATAAAAATGACTCATCTATACTATATACTTCAATATCATTGCAATATCTACGGGTGATCTGTACTACTCTATTGCTTATATCTCCGTATAAAACGAAGTTTGCAGAACAGACAACAAGACCGTGACTTTTCTCGAAATGTTTTACTTTAAAGTACGGCTCTCCCATTGGGATTCCCAATGCTTTAGCTTCATTACTCCTGGCAATTGCACATCCGTCATTATTAGACAGAACTACCACCGGACGGCCCCGCCATTCGTAATTAAATATTCTTTCGCACGATGCATAAAAATTGTTACCGTCAATAAGTGCTATCATAATTTTCTCCAGTTCTTAAATGTCCATGTTATGACACCCCAGAGAAAGAATTCCGTTTCGTCTGTTATGTCAAAATCTGAAAATTCAACGTTGGCCGATTCGAGCTTCAGTTCTTTAAGCTGATTACCTTTGCCGTACTTTGGTCTAAATCGCTTAATGAAAAATTGATTATCGATTATAGCTGCTACCAAATCATTTGGTCGGGCTTCAATTCCCTTCTGGATCAAACACCAATCTTCATTAAGTATTCCTATATCCTTCAAAGAGTCCCCGGAGACCCTACCCGGAAAAGTCGTAATCGGATCTTTAACCAAAAGCTTCAAAAAATCAATCGATTCATCCGGGAAATCAAGAGCAGCACTAGGGAAAGCGCCATAACCACCCGCATGTAAACGCTCTTCTAGAGCCGTCAACACTATAGGTTCAACACTTTCCAAAGTATATAACTCTAAATTTCCGATCGTTTTCATATCGCAAAGTTATGTACATTTTGAACCAAAATTTACCAATATTATGTTAAATTTTCATGAGACAAAGCAAAACCCTTGATACGACAGAACTTGACGTATCAAAAAGTTATCCACAAAAAAAAACCTCTCATAATTGAGAGGTAACATAGATTAAGTATTCAGATAATTCGAACAAACTGAATAATTAAAGATACAAAAACCTCCAAAAAGGAGGTAAGATGTTAAATAGTTATAAAAAAGTGATGTGGTGTTAAACAAGGTTTCTCTTAAAAACTTGTCTGGTAATAAACAATGCGCATGCCAACAAGATCACTGTTTAAGGAAATCAAACGTTTTGTGGTATATTTTATAAAAAAACCTCCCAAGGGCATAGGAGGTGGAATACTTATAATCCGAAATATTAAATAAATCGAACATGTAAATATACAAATAAAATATTCACTACCCAGTGATGTGGTACATGGAATTACTGTAGTAATAATACTACGGGAAACCGTAAAAATGAGAGAGAGTTTTTAATTACTTTTGATACCTATAATTGAATTGTCATTAATAAATATTATTTTCGCAAAAAAAAATAAAATAACCATTATTTAAATGAATACCTTATTTAACAAAAGATACCACATAAGATTGGTGTGGTTGATAATTATTTGCTTAGCACTAACATTTTGTTCCGTATTCTTTGCTTTCAGATATATAGCCGGGTGGACTCCTTCTGCATCGCTTGATTCCACCACAAAGGTAACTTTAGCTATGCTTGCATTTTTAACTTTAATTTACCATATACACAATCTTGAGAATCAAATAAAAACTCAGGAAGCAAGCAACAAGCAAAGTAAAACCAAATACACACATGAAATTTGCTCTGACTTTAGAAGGCCAGTAATGATGGAAATTAATGAAGATCTTAGAAGATTATTGATTGAACAGAAAGATAAGCTAGAAAATCAAAATATTAAAGAATTTGTAAAATTTATAGACGATCCAGATAATAGAAAGTATAGACAAGCATTAGCAATTTCTTTAAATTATTTTGAGAGTATATCAGCAATGGTTCTAGCAGGTGATCTTGATAATGAAATCGTAAAAAGGTTATTTTGTAAATTATTTGGTAGATATTATATTAGGTTGAAACACTATATTGCCTACCGCCAAGAAGAGGCACCTAAATCATGGGTAAGTTTTGAAACATTAGCTAAAAAATGGTTAAATGACGAAAAGTTATAACAATGTACCAAAAAAGTACTATATTTGTAAAGCAAACAACATGAAAAACTATATCAAAAAAGAAAAAGTTATGACAACAAATGCATTAAAACAAGAGTACGATGGTATCTAACCATTCTCTTAATACGAACGTAATTTAAACAAAATAAAATCAAGCCCTGCAATCGCGGGGCTTTGGTGTAAATATAAAACAATCCCCACCTAAGAGTGGGGAATTTTTATTTAAAAACGGTCTTGTAGTACTTCAGTTTATTATTTCGATCAGTGAATCCGTTGGCATCTCCATAATCTTCAGTCAATTTTCCTTTATTAATAAGATCAGATACGGAGTCAATATCATCCAAATCCGCATATTTGTTAAGCCTATTTCTGTTCCAAAACCATAATGCTGAAAGCATTCCGTCCGGTTCTCTTTCTAGCCAGCTTGGGTTATTTAGATAGTCAATACCGATTTCTTTAGATAAAATACTGTAATTATATCTTCCGGTGATCTGGATAAATCCACGCCCTTTATATTTCAACCCATCACCTTTTTGAGTATTTCCTAAATTTTTACGTCCTTCATATTTTGTAAAATATGCATCATTTCCAATTTCTCGGAGCCGGGTGAAGTTATTACTCTCATGAGCTAATTGAGCGAAAAAGTGGGCTAATCTTAAAGGAGTATTTATTCCTTTGCTATCCAAAAGCGTCTTATATTTTTTTGAAAGTTCTAGTGCTGTCATTTCTTTCTTTTTAAGTATTTATAAATTCCAAATATTACGATTCCGACTGCTCCTAAAACGACCAGGACAATCCATAATCCAGCTTGAAAACCCGTAGTTTTAATCTCTTTGGTTTTCTGTTTTACATCCTGAACTCTTTTTTTAATATTGTTTTCTGAAACAATATTTTCAGAGAATTCTTTAAATTTCCCAATTAACGATTCTGAGACATTTTCCTTTTTTACATGATCAACCTTTGAAGCCTTACTTCGTATATGAACTTCTGCATTTCCATTAACTTTAATAGCCTGCAGGGTATCACCGTTTTGAATATTGTAAATTTCAATGGGCTTACCTCCCTCGGCTTTTCCTTTCAACTCAAAATCTGCTTGGATTTCTTTTTTTTGTTCTAAAATCTCAATCCTTTTTGATTGCTGCTTATCTTCTTCTTTCTCAACTTCACTTCCAGTCTTTTTAATAGCTGATTCCTGAGTAATCTCTCTTTCTGTATTTACAGATGTAATAACTTTCTTACTTCTGCACCCCATCAGGAGTATCGCTATCATTATTAATATTGTTATTCTCATTTTCATTTTCATTTTGCTTTTTGTAATTTGATAATAAATCATGAAGAACATCTTCGCGTTTTTCGAGAATTTCAAGAACCTGGAGCATTGATGCATTAGTTTTTCTTCTAAGCTTATTTTCTGCTTTTTCCTGGACTGACTTTGCTTCTGTAAATACTAGTACAACTGCTGCTAGAAGTGACACAATTGGAACTGCAGATATAGGAAATTCAAAAAAATAAGTTATTGGCACTATCGCGTCAAAAATGAATGCATAAAGTAGCATTCCAAAATAATGGTTAAACTTCGCAACACTTCTTTTGTAACCTTCCGAAGTCCGCATTTCACCAATCTGTTTTGCCTTTCTTATCCCAAAGTAAAAATCAATTATCATTGCAATTAAAACTGCGCTCCATAAAATGCCAACAACAATTAATTTCATAATTATTGCGCTGTAATCTTCTTTTAAAAATTCTAGTATCATAGATTTAGATGATTATTTTTGTTTTATTAGATATAAATTCTTTCATTATTAATAGTTTATTATCCGATTAGCAGTCCATGCTGAAAATGACAGAGAGTACCGTCAATTGTTTTAGTTCCTGTAAACCCTTCGCCTAAGGCTCCCCCTAGAGAGGAAACATATATTTGAAATCCTTTAAACCCGTTGCCCCCAACATTGTTCAGAAATATATATCCATCATTTATCTCTAAGGCATTATTTACTCCTGTGGCACCTGTAGCGCTTAAAATCAAAGCTGTATTATCTACATTTTTGCCTGAAGCTGAAATAATAGCGGCTGCATTTGTAATATTACCTTCACTTCTATCACTATTGATATGGAATCTGTTCTTAAGTGTAGGGGATGCAGGGAAATTATTTTCACTAATTGAAATACCAGAAATCAATTTACTATTACTGTCAAAAGTCCCAAATTGAATTTTGCCATTAGTGCTTGTCAACGTTGATGATGTTATCTTCCATCCGTTGACACCGCCGATTGTTCCAGATTCAGCATCAATCTTTCCTTTTATCTCAGCATTTTCAGCAATCATCTTACCATTTTGAAGAACTTTAAATACTGCATTATTTTTATGAGCATAGTCTGCGCCGGCTCCAAAACGAACACTTTCAGGCCCCGCATCAGTTACAGAAGAGATAAAGGCATTTCTCTCTGTTTCATTTCCGACTTCTATCACTTGGGACATCAAAAGACCATTATCAATGGATGTGAATCCGTCTGACCCATCTGTAAATTTTATTTTACCTTTTATTTCTTGAGTGTCCAGATTTATTGTCATTTGTCCGTCCAGAGATGAAATAATACCAGTTCTGATCAGCCCTCCATTTATGGTTGTTGTTCCAACAGTAATAGAAAGAACACGAACATTATCAACTACAGAGTGAAGAACACCAATTAAGAAGTAATAATCATTTGCATCAGAATCGAATTTGATTTGTTCCTGGCTGAAAACTATAGATCCAGATTGGTTTGTTTTTGAACATTTCCCATAAACATATCTAAATTGATCGTCTGGAATAGTTTCTACGTTCTCCGAGATATTCCATTGCTTATCAAAAGTTTGAGAATAGATGATTCCCGGATTTATTTTGACTTTGTTTTTGTCGTTTTCAAACATTACATAGAAGACAACACTGCAGCTGATCTGTTGACTACGGGCACCGACTGAAATCATGTTAGTTTCAATTGAATTTGGGCGGATATTCCCTGGATCAAAATAATCGTCAGTATCAAATACAAGGTTTTTTAGCTCTTCAGTAGTTTTTGTACCTAATTTTGAATAGTTGATCTTTCCAAGGTTGGTAATAGATAAAACGTTCTTTATTTCTTTAATATCAAGCTTTACTTGTGAGCTGTAGGCAATCTCATATGCATCAGCAATTACAATTTTCGTTCTGTATGGATTGTAATCTC
Organism: uncultured Chryseobacterium sp.; assembly: GCA_963518055.1. GTDB lineage: Bacteria > Bacteroidota > Bacteroidia > Flavobacteriales > Weeksellaceae > Chryseobacterium. The sequence continues at coordinate 233,749 of CAUQIC010000001.1, read as the reverse complement.
CTGATTGAATGAAATCCGTTGTAATTTGATTTACTCGTAAGACTTTATCAATGCAAAATACCTCATCATACAACTGAATAAAATCGCCTATATCAAACTTACCAGCCCCTATCTTTTCCATATACACAGGGTCAACACTTAAGTCGTATGAGATCTTTGCGTTCTTGTTGAGTTCAAATTGCTCTAATCCCTTTTGCAATAACTCATTTTCAGCTTTATCAATGTAAGTCTTAGGCATAACAATATCCAGAATAACATATTCATCGCCTACTGCAAGTTGAAATGCAGAAGATATTTCATCCGGGAAGCTTTGGCCTTGATCGTTTTTGAAAGGAATTATTTCAAAGGTCTTTGTGGCATGATTATATCCTCCTTTCTTTATTTCAAATTCGTAACCCGCTAGATTGCCGGTATTGAAATGGACTTTCGCAGATGTACCAGCAATAAGGTACTTTGTGGTTACACCATCAGCTTTTTTCTCATTAAGATCAAAATCCATGGTGGAGTCTGAAAACCTAAATTTAGTGTCACCTAAAGATGTAATCTTCCCCTTTCTGTTTGGGTAAATCTCGTCAAATGTGATTGAGCCTTCTTTAAGACCAAAGGCAGCAATGGATCCAGCATCTTCAAGATAATCAGCATTCGGCAGTTTTAAACGTTTACTGAAATTTCTATATTCATTTGGGATATTGTTTGTCCCACCAAAAACATAAAGCCTATTAACGATGTCGTTTTCATCTACATTATTACGAGACAACGAATAAAGCCCCTTGCCTTTTCCGTACTCAAATCTAATTGGCACTTTCTTTCCATAGTCTCCAATGTGAATCACGTACTTACCATTTTCGTATTTAACCCAAAAATCAGTATTGAAGCCGTTTTCTTTAGAGCAAATCTTCTGTAAGGCAGAAAGACAAGTATCATCACTGAAAGTCAAAGATTTTGTATCATCGTTTACGAATGAGCCAATTTCCCAGTTAGGAGCAAACCGTTTCATATTGTTTTTCAGAGCTAATAAGAATACCTCTATATTTCCAATCAAAGGAAATTCTAGATCCGGACCAAAACCAGTTGCATCTGCATTGAAAAACTTACACCTCATCAAGTCAAACATTAAACCCTGAGCAACTATATTGTACTCATAGTTATTCTCTCCGTTTTTGGTCAATGATGGCAGGGAATTGATACGATATACAGAATCAAACAGCACAAAATAGTCGTTAATCAGAATGTCTAGCTTTTCTCTGGAATTCATTTTTAGTGTCACAGAATCATCCGATAAAAGAACTCTGTTGAGTGTAGCTGACTCAACAGAACGTTTCCCCCTTTCAATTAAATTGAACAAGGGAGATCCATTTCTGTAAAGTGTTATATTATTCATTATACTAATTCTGTGCTGATAGCATTAGCCATATAAAGATGTCCTTTTGGATTAGGATGTAGACCATCAACCAACAAGGTAGTGTCATTATTCGCAAGTTTATCAAGGTCAATCAATCTTACATTCTTATTCTTTGCCAGCGTTCTAACCGCAAAAGCTAAATCACTTCTCTTTTGATTAGTGTAAGCTGCTGCAACTTCTGTAACTTCTAAATTAATAGGCATAGGCGTTGTTAATACAGGAATATTTCCGGAAGCAATGACTGTGTCAATCATTGAACTTAAGTTCGCGATTGTTGCACTTACTGGAATTCCTACTCCGGCTGTTTGGGCATCATTTATAGCACCTTCAAGTATTACAACTTGGCCAGTATTGCCAGAAAGCAAAGAAGGTAGGTTAGTTTTCATTCCGGAAGTACTTTGCCCATTTACTCCACCGTTTACGACTGTTATTGCTCTGCCGTTTACATTAGTTAGAGTATTTTGTAGAATAGTTCGCCATGCCTTTGAAGCGTCTATTCCTGATCCACCATCAGAACCGACACCATTTGTGATGGAAGTTCCAGACGCGATGACTTTAGTAAATAAAGGCAAGTCAGGTTTTGATTTGCTTGTCGAAGAGTTTGAGAACTTGCTACCCAAAGAAATATTCATCGGATTTTTATCATATTCCAGAGGAACCATGCCCACAAGCTCCTCTTTTGTCATGTCAAGTTTAAAAACTCTTATCTGACAATGTAGTGTAGGTTCGTTTTGCGCATAAACTATTGACAAGTAAGTTTTGCCGTTTTCCTCAAAAATCTGAGGTGTTGCTACCTGGTCAACATTATATGCTGAATAATATTCCAGTTCATCGTTAATGTCAAGCACTTTTCCCTTCTTAATCCAATTCTTTGGCTCCAATTCCGCGGATTCGGCATAAAATATTGCAGTAGGAGCATTGCCATTAAGTTCATATGCTGAATGATAAAATAGCATCCATCTGTCGTTATTTGCTGATCTAGTTAATTCTGGACCGCCGTACATACCATTAGCATTCACGGCCAATGATGGAAGAGTCTGAACAACTTCCCAACCAGATTCGAAATTTTGGGAACGTACTAAATATGATGCCCAAGAAGCACCGGGCTTTCCTTCAACTACACCGTAATAATAGCCATTAGACTGTTTTTCTGGAAAAATTGAAATGTTTGCCAGGTATGGAATTCCAGTCGGAATAAAATTTCCGACTAATGTAAAATCTAATCCATTAGAAGATTTAAATATTTTACCGCCAGCTCCTGTCACTGTATAATCCATTGCTGCGAAAATATATACGCTATCGCCGACAACGGCCGCCCAGGATGCCATAGCTCTATTTACTCCTGCTTTTCCCCTATTTCCTCCAATGACAGCATCTCCGGTATATGGCATAAATCCGCCATCAGGGCGATTAGAAATGGCTACTCCTACACCTCCGTCTAAGAAAGCTGTAGGAGTTGATTTAGCAACGGTATAGTACAGAAAATATTTACCTTTAAATTTTAAAATTGATTGTTCAGCCGGTATGTCAAAATATTGGTTGTCTTTTAATAAGTGATCACTTATCTGATATCCTACTGATGGAAACAGCTTGTCTTGTATTCCTTGAAGAACAAAAGGGTTAGTATCAAGCCCCCACTGTATGGCTCGTTCTATAGAAATATCACGATTCCAAAAAGCAATATTTTCATAGGACTTGTTGTCCAATGTATTCAGGACAAAATTAAATTGTGATGCTTTTTGACCAACATTAAGAAATCCAATTCTTTGGCCATCGACAATTACATTTAGGAATCTAGCATCTGCAATTACTTCAATTTTAAGCTTTTTGTTTCCATAATTGTATGAAATTCCATTTGATTGTGAGCCAATGGTACATGCTATACCCGCCCCTCCTGCAACAATATTTAGCGAATAGGATCCTAAATTAAAGGTAGCAATATTCTTAGTGGTTGTGTACATGTTAGGCATATTGACTATAAAGCCGAAAGACCATGCATAACTATTATATGGGAAATTACCTGCTACACTACCGGCAGAAATATTTAATCTATTATTTCCCATTACATCTGCGCCGGTAGGTAAATTGAAAGCTGACACCACACCATAATCTAAATTTCTTAGATTTGGGCGTGAAACTTTAGAGACGGCATTAAATACGCTTACACCAAATGTCTCTGCATCACCTCCAGACAAATTAGCTTTTGCCAGATCTTCAAAAGAATTGACCGTTGACTTTGCTTCATATACTTCTACAGCAATATTTCCATCATGTGAACCGCCGTTAATATCATAGTATGTTCCTCCGGTATTATCGCCGAAATAAAGATTTGCTGTTGAATCTTTAGTGCTGTATCCAATAAAATCTCCTTGTAGTCCGTCAAAGTTAACAAGTATATCATTCCAACCAGGCCCTACTCCAACATTTGCAGCAATCACAATTAGCGAAGATCCTCGTTTTGCTGTAAACTTAGCCAATCCTGACGTTGCCACTTTAATTTTTAATTTGGTAATCTTTTTATCACTAGACAAAACAGTTGTGAAAATGGAATTTCCGTCCCCAGCATTGATAATATTAGGCATGCTTGTGCTTGATAAATCTTTTGAAATGAGTTCGTACTTAATATACTTTTTAGCTTCTTGATCAAATTTAGACTGTGAGAATCCATTAAATGAATTCAGGAAGTCTTGTTCTGAGCCGGTATTACCTTGATCTAACCAGATTTGATATGCTGATTTACCTCCTTGTAACTGAGTTTCAGTTTTTGTCCAATTTGCTCCCTTTTTGTAGAAGTATGTATCATAACCCTTTTTAGCACGAAGATTTCCAGCATTAGGATACTTTGTTCCCCAATCAGTAGGACTCATTGTTTTATCATCATCAGAAGATAATTCTGGACGATATGTACCATCTTCTGTTGGCGCTGTATCAGTTGGCTTGAGCGTTCCTTTAAAGTTTGTACTAACCATCCCTTGAATTTCATCCTTAAACGAAGTTAATTTTGTATCTAATTGTTCTTTAGATACAGCATTACCAACAAGAGAGCCCTTATCAATTGTTGCGTTGTTTTCAGGTAAAATAGCATCTGAAACGTTAATAGTTACTTGTTGTGCATTAATATTATTTACTGCCATTTTTTAAATTTTATTCCAAATTACTTCTGCCGGTGTCTGAAGGTTCTTCATATCTTCAATATTACCTGCAATTATTATTATTTTTTCTTTTCCTAGCATGTCTTGCCAATCACCAATTACTTCTGCTGTTTCAATTCTTGGATTACTAAATATGATATCAGGAATTTCGAAGCCGTTTGAATCAAGGACTTTGTAGATAAATTTCCCGTAATCATTCATGTTAAGTGACTGCACAATGGAGATTGTATTTTTTCCGGTTACAGCATTGTTAATACTACTTATTGCAACTGCTTCATATGTATTGTCTTTCTTTCTGCCTATTACATAAAGAATTACATTCTTTGGAGTGGTCAGGGTTACTTCTACAGAAAATTGTAAAGCTGTAGATTTTGAAGGCACGGAATACACCTCATAAAACAGAGAATTAACACCGCTTACCGTTACTAGAGAAACACCTGAGTTCTCATAAGAAGGAGCGGAATAGTCTTTGGTAAGGCTGACATTTCCTCTTCCAGTTTGCTTAGTCCCGTCACCGAAGAAAATTTCTGTTTCTGAATCTATCTCATATGCTAACTTGAAAGTATCAAGAGTAGTTTTAAGAACTCGCTTTATTGGATTAGGTTCTATAAGTACAAGATCAAAAGTTCCAACCATTCGCCCCTGTCTGAACTTCTTTTCCAATTTTATATCATCCTGAACATAAACTTCATAAGGAAGCATTTCTTCATCAAATGGTTTAATATGAAGCCTTTGAGTTCCAGGCTTTGAAAACTGTTCTCTGATAAAGTCTTTAAATATTACAAAGAGATTTTCCCAATTCTCAGCATCTATAAAACATTTCAATGTAAACTTTCGTTCTTTATATTTTGGTTTTCTCAGATCCATAGAGGAGCCATGATATTCTGCCCAGTCATATGTCTGAACTGATTTTCTTTCAAGCCCATCAGTAATACCTGGAGAATCCGATACAAAGACATTGAAGTCCTTGAAGAAATGTCCGTTCACAGAATACTCTACTTCATTCATTTTTTAAATGTTGATGTTTGCACTTTTACATTTCCAATACTCTTCACATTTTGATTTTCATAACAGAAAACCAGAACGGATGCTTTGTCATAACACTCAATTTCTAATTCTGCATTATCCAAAAGATTTACTATTACAATAGAGTGATCTTTTGCTATGATTTTTGCCTTCGTTTCATGTCTTAAAATCACTTTTCCGACATGAAACATGTTATACCCTAGTAATACCTCTGAAGAACCGAAATAGGCTAAATTCTGTTTATTTGTATTTTTCCCACTAAAATCAGTATATAGGCCATGTCTTTCTGACTTTCCTTTGAATTCCCGTAGAATATCAAGTGAAGGAAAATTATTCTCCATTGACCAATCATCACCATCGAAATACATTCTGCAAAGATTTTCTAAGGATAAATCAGCTTTCATCTTCATTTGCCATTCTTTACAAAGATTAGTTCCAACAGCTTGTTTGTATACTTCTTTAAGTCTCATATTCCGGCTAATTGATTTTTGATTTTAGAATTCAGTTCTTTAATTTCTTTATACATTGCCTCGATAGGCCTTGTATTTTTTTCAATTTGACTTTGAACTTGCAATTGGTTCGTGAATATTGCTTGGTTAGCTTTATGGATTTTTAAACCTTCTGCAACGTTAATTCTCATTGCATTAATTTGCCCCTCTAGTGCTCCAGCTGTCTTCTCTGTGATACCTTTGATATCTCCTTTTAGGCCTTGGGCATTTTCGGCAGATTGACCGAAGAGATCCTGATATTGCTTTAGAGCCTCCATGTATTTCTTCATAGCATCCTCACCCATGGATTTGATATTATCTCTTTCTTCCTTAGTAAGACCATCGAAACTTCCGGCTATATCAGAATTGGCAATTTGCTGCTTAAGTGAACTAATTAATTTTTCAACCTTTTCAATTTCAAACCTTGCCTGAATAGCTTCATAATTTAATGGGCTTGAGTTATTTATAAGATCATTAAGTGATTTCAATTTATCTTGAGCGGTTATCAAATCTTTTTCTAGAATGGAGGTGTCTCCTTGACCAAAGCCCATTGATTGATATATTTGATCAACCATATCTTTTGCAACTGGCTCTAAAATCTTAATCCTAAGGGCATTTTGAACTGCATTTTTCATCACGTCATCAACTACTTTATCAAATGACCTTGCAGCATCTTCACCTTGAGCAAAAGCTGTAGAAAGTGCCTCAGCAATTTTTTGAGAAAGATCCTTAAAATCTGATGTTGTGATAGTATTTTTAAAATTGTCAGTTATTTCACTAATCCGATTGTTAATGTCTTCTATTTGTTGAGTGTAGGATGCTATTTTATCAGAATCTGAACCTTTCTTTTCATTTTCAGTCCTTCGCATCTTAACTAAATATTCTTGCTGTTGCTTAAGATTAGAAATTAAATCACGCTGCATTTTAAGTTGAGATTCTCCAGCAGTCTTTTCAATTTCTTTATTTAACTGCTCGTACAAGGATTTAAGCTTTTCAATTTCTCTTCCCCATTGACGTATAGTATTTTCCCTATCAATGTCACCATTCATAGCTTTTGTAATTGAGGTGATCATTTGTACAATTCCTCCAATCATCTTTGCGTAGTTCTGCGAAAGATATCCAGTTACTGCATTTATAATTCCATCAAATAGTTGTTGTGCGTTTTTCAATGCTTCCTGAGACTCTTCGGATAATAATCCTAAAGCTCCTGCTAACTGAGAAGTAAATTCAATTACTCCATTTGCAGCATCTTGCGCGCTTGTAAAAATATTTGTTAGGGCGCTACGGGTACTATCTAATTGTTCATCGTATTCTTTACTATTTTTTCCAAATTTTTTTTCAGCATCAGCAAGTTTCTTTTTTTCATCTCTATACTTTTGAATAGCAATAGTAATAGAAGCAAATGGGTCTCTCGAAGTGATGACGTCATCTATTTTAATAATCTGATCCTGAATAACTTTTAGATCAGTAGCGCTTAAATTTTTATTGGTCTCAATAATTTCTCGAAGAGATTTTTTTAAACGCTGAAGAGTTTTAGGTCCTACTTTTCCGAGATCTTCGAAAGCCCTTATCCACAGTTCATTTTTCTGTAGATTTTCCAAAGATGCATTGGCTATTTCTTTGGCTTCATTTTTATATGTTTTATCTAAAAGTGTTAATCTATCTTTATCATTAATACTTTGATCTTCACCAATTCTCTTTCGGAAATCTTCATATTTATTTTGTATAGCTATCTTTTTGTCTTCAAATTTTTGTTGCTCCTGAATAAAAGCATCGTAAGTATCTTTTTGTTGTTGAAGGACATTTCTTTTTTGTTCCTCAAGAAATTTATTTTTACCGAAAAACTCAGGAGAATTACTTTGGGAACTCATTCTATTTTTTTCAATAGCAGTATTGATATAGTCCATCTGGTCTACGAGAGATGGCATACTTTTTAGAGATTCTTGAACAGATCTTTTAAAATTCTCCAATGGTGTCTCTACCCCAGACAGATCTCTCATTTTTTCTTGAATAAAAATGATATCCTTTTTTTCTTGTTCCGTAAGAATACCTTTATCCCTTTTTGATTCTAATTCCACAAGCTGTTTTCCAAGAAATTCCATATATGACTGGACACCGCCAAATAAGTTTTTATATTGAGAATCGGCAGATTTCTTTCCATAAAACTCTACCATTTGGTAATAATTATTCCACTGTCTTTCTGCTTCATTTGTTCTTTCCTGAAAATTTTTATAGGCAAGAGAATTGTATTTTTCTTCCAACTGATCTCTCCTTCTACCAGCTTCTTCTAAACTGATAATTTCTCCTGTCAGATATGGATTTCCTTTTTTATCCTTATCATTTCCATACTTATTTAATTTCCTGATTTTTACCATTCCTTTTTCTACCAAAGTCATGGCATCATCCAGAAGCTGAATTTGTTGTTGGATTTGTTTTGGAGTTCCAAATGGAAATATTTCGGCTAACTGTTTTTCTTCTTTGGGTTTCTTTTTTTTGACTCCATAAGAATCTATTTTAGATTGAATCTTATCTCTGATTGAAATCCATTTTTTTATTTCCCCATCAGATGTAGCTTTTTCTATTCTTTCATTAGCAGCCTTTAATTCTTCATTTAACCCCTCAAGTATTCCCAACTTCACTTTTGGTGGTTCTACTTCAATAGTCCCTGAAGATAGATCTAAACCGTCCTTTATAGCTTTTTCAACATCTTTTTTGTAATCAGATATGGTTTGTTGTATTGCCTTTTTACGTTCTTCCTTGGCACCTTGCCATCCTTTTCTATAATAATTATCATCAAAAATATTAAAGGTAGCATTGAATTTCTCTCCAAAAGTAACAGTAGAAAGATCTTCATTAAGTTTCTTTAATTCCTCTTCTAGTTTAGCTATTTCTTGAACTTTAAGCATAGCTTCAGCTTGCTTATAAAGTGTTTCAGTATATTTTTTAATTGCGGCATCCGCTTGACCTGTACGGATAGCCTCAACAGTAAGTCCTTCTATCCTGCTATTAGTTAGTTTATTAATTTGCTCCAACAATTTTTTAGCTTGTTCATATGAAGTAGATTGCTGTTTGATTGTTGAAATAAGTGCGTTTATTTTAGAAACCTGCTCATTAACGCCGGTATTAGTTTGTGATAGCTCTTCTTTAAATTTCTTTTGAATTTCCTGAAGTGCAGTCAAAGCATTAGCGTGTTTATAGATTGCATAGGTTAATGCTGCTAACAATACAGCAGCTGTAGCATATGGATTTGCAAGAATTGTTGCATTTAAAAATGCTTGAGCTTTAGTCCCTGCTTGAGTAGCTAATGTTTGTAAATTTTGAAGGAATGTTAATCTGGTTGTTGCTATTGAATTAGCATTTTTTGCTGCTACTTGTGCAGTTTCTGTTGCTATAGCAGCAGTTTTCTCTGCTGTACCTACTGCCTGCGCTGTATTTTCTAATTGTTGTTTTGCAGTATTAAACTCTGTAGCAGCTGCCAATGCTCTTTTACGGGCAATTGCTGCTGTTTCCTGAGTAGCAATAACATTATTTTGAGCTGACTCAACTCTCTTTTGAGCAAGTTCGATTTGTCTAGCGCTTCCAGTCGCTTGAATAGCTGTTAATTCCATTCTTGCAAGCTGTAATTGAACTCTTGCTTCTTGTGCTTTTGCAGAAGCGTTAATCCCAGATTGAATTGCTGATTGTTTTTTTACTGCTAAGCTTGAAACCTCAACTTGCAACGCTGAATATTTGGCTCTTGTACTTGCTAATTCAGCTGCTGCGTCTCTCGCTGTTGCTTCTGCTTGTCTTTGAGTGACCATTGCACGTCCTAATTTCATCTTTTCAGATATTCCAAGCAATGCAATCTCTGAGAGAATTGTTTTATTATAGCTGGCAGATATTACACTTGTCGCAATAACAGCGGCCTTGTAAAGGCCATATGCTGCAATAAGCTCTAAAAGTGTTTGTGCAACCTCCTGATAATTATCAACCAAATATGTAGCTCCTTCAATAGCTCCATATAAGACACCTTCACTGCTAGCCCCTATTTTATTAAGCATTTGATCCCAAGCATCACCCAAATTAGCAACCTTACCAGATAATGAAGCTGATTGTTTCTCCATTAATTGGAAGAACATTCCTCCTTCATTTGTCATAGCAAAAAGGACATCTTGAACATCTTTGAAACCAACTTTACCAGCGGACACCATATCTGTAATTTCAGACTCAGTTTTTCCGAATTTTTTTGCAAGTTCTGCAATCATAGGAATACCCGCTTCTGTAAACTGAAGAAGTTCCTGACCCATCAGTTTATTTTTAGCTTTCACCTGACCATAAATCAAGTTTATTCTTTCCAGTGGTACTCCAAGTCCAGATGCAATATTTCCAAGCCTAGTTAGCGTTTCTACTACTTGATTCGCTGGAACTTGAAAAGCGAGTAATTGTTTTGCACCTGAAGACACATCATTGAGCGAGAATGGAGTTTTTTCAGCAAGAGTAACCATTTGCCCCATCAATGTTTTAGCTTGAGAAGCACTTCCAAGCATTGTTGAGAAAGCTATTTCAGTTTTTTGAAACTCTCCTCTTACATTTATTAATTCTTTAGTGAAGGAAAATAAAGACTGCGCTGTAAAATAACCCCCAATTGCAGTTCCAAGATTCTTAAATGCGGAATCCATCACTTGGGCCTCTTTTACAGCTACACCAGAAGCTTCGCGAATCCCACTTTTAATCCTGGCAATTCCTTGATCGAAATTATTTACTGATAGTAAAGCGTCAAAGTGTAGGGCTCCTTGTGTCATTATTTTGTTTGCTGATTTATTTTATCGAGATATTTTTTGAAGTCATTGGAAGTTTGAGGTGTAAGCTCTTTCACCTCATCATTAGAATTACCACTGTTATCTGTATCTTTTTCAATGTATTTCTGATTTGGCAGGTCATAAAGCATTCTAAGCACTATTGGCCATGGAATACTCCACATCAATGCTTTGTAAGGAATTTTCAAAGTTTTCATAGCAAACCCTAAGGTTCCATAGATAGATTGGAGACCTGTTGATTCCCATCTACCAGAGTCGTCTCCGTTGGACTTTTTGGACTTGTTATTGTCAGTTGTCCGATCATTCTGATAGAGGTGATAAAATTTTTGATATCATACATCTGAAGTATGACCATTGATATTTTAAGAGCTTTCTCAGGGTTTAATTTCCATTTGAGATACCATGCAAGTAAATGAGTAAATAGTAGAATTTTCCAACGCTTATGAAGGATACACACAGCGATAAACTTCATTAATGGGGCTATGTTTTTTCCAACTTCATTAAATACAGAAGCGTTGTCCTCAGATGTAAGATTTATTTTGAGATCAACAGCATGTTTATTAGCATGTGTGATTGTCCCAAAAACAAGAGGTTTTATTTGAAATTTTCTTTTTCCAATCTCGAAGACAAAGCCTTTTTCAATAAGCAAATCTGCTTCGTTTTTTTCAGCTTCTTCTTTGGAAATATTTTGGCTGACGAATTCGTCAAAAAGATCTTCTGTGCTTTCCATTTTGTAGATAAAAACCACCCACAACAGCAGGTGGTTTCAAGTATATGAATGTTAGAAAAAGTATTATTTCTCTCTGTAAGTCATCGCTTCAACGCCTGCTTTAGTAGGTGCTTGAACAGTGACAACAACTTTCATTGTAAGGACATTTTCAGTACCTATTGTACCTCCAAGTGGAGTTGCTAAAACTTTTCCGTTCACGATATCAATATCATATCCGGCTTTTGTTTCAACAGTGAATGATTTTTCAATAACTTCTTTCACCATAGGTGGAGAATAGCTTTTCTTAGGTGGTGTTCCAGCTGTTTTAACTGTCCCACCAGAATAATAAGCTTGTGTTTCCAACGAAGGATTAGCGATTTCAAAGGTTAAAGTGGTTTCTGCATCGTTTTGTCCGATAGCTATTCTCTTTCCTTTTTCCTCAGTTTCAATCCAGTTGATTGTTTCGTCTGTTGTTTCAAGGACCGCAGTCCCTTTAAGGGTTTCATCGTGCTCTGTTAAAGCAGTACCCATTCCTCCATCCGCAGCAATATTACCGGACAGAAGACTTTTTATACCAAATGTAAATGCCATTTATTTTAATTTATTGTTCGTGTTTGTAATCGAATGACGGAAACCCACTCATTTTTTCCATCTACTTTGTAATCTCGTTGATATTCGATCTCGAGATATGTTTTTTTATCTTCCAGGTATATCTCATCAAAAAGAGGCATCAAAAGCTTAGTTGCATTATTTAGAAGTGCGAGATTAGGCAGATAACTTGTTCCTGACTGGATATCCTGGGCGTAAATATTGACTAAAACAACAGAAGAGTGAAGCGGATCAGTTGCAACAGACAGAGAACCTATAACAACATCATTTTTCGTTGAATTAAATGGGCGTTGATCAATACAAACCTCTCCATTAATTATGCTTTTTATTGTGCTGTTTTTGACAATATTAAAAGCGATGGATTTTAATTCAAATGTTGTTATCATTGTGCTCGTCTCATTGAATTAACAATACTTTTTGCGATCTGATATATTCTTGTTCTAGCTATTACCTCAGCTGGCTTTAAAACATCTAAATGGTGAATATCTTCAACATAACTAGCGTACTCCATACCTGCAACAACAATTACGGCGTATCCATTTCCAAAATCTTTAGCCAAACTTCTAGCTAAGTTTTCACCCACTTTCTCTCCTGCCGGATCATCAGAATTAAAAGCTGATCCTCGTTCTTTAGCTTCAAACATTGAGTCGATAACATTTCCATGCTTTACAACTATGTATCCTATAGAGTTTCGTAGATTAGCGGTCCTATCAGTGTATGTATCCAGATTCTTTGCAAGTGTCACACATTCCATTCCCAGATAATTTAGGTTCCGAATCATAAGCTCATCTAGAGTATTAACCCTTTCTTGCAGATAAGAATTAATCTGATTCATGTTAAATCTCGGCTCTATACCCATAACCTACAGTGTAGTTGTCTTTGAACAAATCTTAATACTTTCCCTTTTGTTTGCAAAATATTACCATTTCTTACTTCAATTAAAGTATTTGCGTCTATTATCGGAGTACCTAAGGGCATTAATACTTTTGAAGAATAATTGGCAACATCACCACTTTCCAGGCGAACTATATTTTGTTGCGTTACTATTTCATCTCGGCATTTTGAATGAAAAATCCATTCTTCGGAGGGTTCAGTAGGAAATCCAGTAACCGGGTCGACACCGCCACCTACTACTTTTAATACAAAAAGGTCATACGGATACAGCATTATGCTAAGAAACTTATGTCTTTGACTTCTAAATCTGAATTCTTCAATATATCAGGAATTCCCAATCTGCTACATTCAATAGAATACCATCTTTCCAAAGCCTTTCTATCCCACTTAATTGAATAGCTATCCTCTGAAATATCAGGCTTTGCAAGTAACTCAAGGACTATTTCGGTAAAAGCGATATCCATTTCGTCCGATTTATTAAGAGTCCCTGATTCATTAATCTGCTTTGATGCAAAGAAAATGTCAAGATCTGCATCACTCATAGTGATAGACAAACGATTCAATTTACTCTTGAAATAATCCTTATTTGTTACTATTGCCATATACTAGAATGCTTTAGTAGTTGACAGCAAGTAGATATACTTGATAGTATTCACTACCGGGAAGGCATTTAGTTCTGCTTTTGTCCACTCTTTGAAAGGTTCATTTTGGTTCCACTTAGAAATCAATGTTCTACCTTTTTTAGCGTAGATCACGTTTTTAACAGGCTCCATTTCTTCCATTGCAAGTGCATTTTTAATCTCTCCTAATTTTCCATCAGGAATAAATACCAGATTGCTTTCTTCAAAAGGTCTGATAATAGATGGTGTACCATCTTTTTCAACTGGCACTCTGATATCGGTTACTTCGAAAACAGGAAGCTTTGCAGCAGTCATATATTCGTTAATACGATCTGTTGTAATTGGAGCTGTTTGAGAATTTCTTGCAGCAGCTGAAAGACCGAAGAAAGTTCCTACAGTCTCTTTTATCTCTTTAGACTTCATGAACTGAAGTAAAGTCCTACCATCGATAAGTATTTTTGAGAAAGTCAATCCTCTATCTGAAGCTTCATTCACCAAGTTGATAATATCTGTCAATGGTTTTGAAGTGGTTGGATCATTCCAATTATCTGAAGCATTTACCTTGTTTTCAGATGGCATTTTTAAGTCTATATCAGCTACAACAATACCATCGGGGTTATTATCTGCTGTGATTGCAATTTTACCTGTTGATATTGCTTGTGCTACTGTTAAATCAAGTCTTTTATCTACAGCTTCGGTAACATATTTCATGTCATCCCAAATAAGCTTTAAGGCTTGATTCTTTTTCTCCTGGTCTTTAATCCCCTTCATTTCCTGAAGAACCTTGTAATTTCTGTACTGTTCTTCATCAAGATCTCTCATAACCTTGATTGGTGGAATTTTACCACTCATTGCCTCTAGTGTCTCACGGCTTCTCAATGGTGTCTCCCCATCACGTGTAACGAAAGATGCAGCTGGAGTAATAACTGAATTACCTAGGACAGAGCTATATGTTAAAGAGATTTGCGGAAGTGCGAAATCAAAATACTGAGTATACCAAGGAGTATTGAATTTCTCTAATCTCGTATCAATCATCATTTGTAGTGTGTCAGCGTCTGCTACACTACCGAAAACGGTTGTTTCTTTTGCCATTTTTTAAGTATTAAGGATTATCGAGATTCAGAGAATATGATTAATGGCAACGCCTTTTTGTGAGCTGCATTAATAGTTGGTATCACTCTTCTAGCGTATACAGTCCCTATAAGGACAATATCTACAGGTGCATTAGCTTCAATCTTAACATCTATATACAAAAGTCCTTTTGCATCAGAAGTTTCATTTGGTGCTGTTCCTGTTAAAGCAGCTTTTTTAGCTTTTCTGGTAGCTTCATCGAATACCATCGGTGTTCCTGCTGGAATCGTATCCCCTACAGTTAAACCGGTAGCATCGAGAGAAAAACCACCTCTAGCCATTTCCAGTACTTTCTGGAAAATAGGAATCGTTCTTGATCCCTGTGTTGAAGTTGGCTCTAAATATCCCATTTTGTTTTTGTTAAGTGATTAAAGCTCTAGAAAGCCTTATTGAATGACTCCATATCAGCTGTTTTTTGAGCTTGTGTTTGATTCCCAACAGAAGTAACAGGCTTGTAGCCGTCCCCGGCAGTAGCTTCTGCCCTTCCCTGTGTAATTTCAGAGTAGTACTCACCTTGTTTTGTGACAAATTCTTCGATATCTTCTTCCTTTTCAAAGCTTCTACCGTACATTACAGACTCAATCTCTTTTTCAGTCATTTTAAGCTCTTTCAAGCCTTCAATTACTTTTTGATTGTTAGTCTTTACAACTTGTTCAGTCTGCATTCCTTGAACCGTTCTAGTCAAAGTTTCAATTGCAGCTAGTAATGGATCTGTTGTCACTTTTTTAGTTGTTTTACCCGGCTTAGGTTCTGTAATTTCAGCCCCTTCTTCCTCTTCTTCCACTTCTTCTTGTTCTTTCTTTTTTAAAGCTGCCTGAACTCTAGAATCAGCCTCAGACTGGAAAGTCTTAGCTAAAGGTTCAAATAGTTTACACTTATCAGTAATTTCTTCTTCTGTTGCATTTTCTTCAAGAGAACCCATAACAGAATCTGATAATGCCTGTAAAGCCTTTGCAGAAAGCCCATTCTTAAGGAAAAACTTTTTTACAGTTGGGTTAATCATAAATTTTTTATCAAAAATATTTAAATTTACATTCATTGTATGTATTTTTTTATTTATATTTGCTCCATTAAGTAATTGTTTTATATATTATATCAATTACTTAAATAATTTAATGATCATATTTCAATATGTGATATTATAAGTAATTACAAATAAAAATGAGAACAATGAAAAAATTGATAATTATCATACACCTTACTACAGTCTACACATCATGTTCAATAGAAAGAGAAAATGAAGTAAAAGACCCGAAGTATCTGATTGAAGTGAATTTTGAAAAAGGCATTGTGACTGAAGGTGGTGAAAAATTACAACCAGCCTCACCTGAAATTTCAGAAATCTGCGAGAATGAAATCAAACACTTGGTTCCGGGGACAGATAATCAAAATGTGAAAATACTATGCTTTGGATCAGGAGAATCAAACGTACGATACTATTACATATTTATTTCTAACGACTCAAAATCTGAATACTATCTCACTACTACTAAAAGCGAAAAATATCAAACTCACATTGTCAAAAATTACGAACAAGGATATTGCCTAAAGCGTTGGATTAAAACAAACTAATAAAATTTACAACAATGAATATTACCGCAAAAACTAACACAGAATTTAGATCTGTAGACAAGAGTAGAAAGATACCAATCAAAATTGAATTCAACCGATTGGGTCCAAAAGGAGGAAAAAGAACTAAAGAATACTTTTGGTTAGATACGCAAGGGGCTGTGACATTAGAGGACATTAAAAGAATTGCAGAAGAGGCTGAGAATCTAATTAGAGTAGCTGACGGAGAGGATCCTAATTAATCTTTAAAATTTGGCAGCCGGGCGGTGGTGGATCGCCGCTTGTTTTTTATAAAAAATTAAAACTTAAAAAATGAAAAATAAAATATCAGATCAAGAGAAGAAAAATGAATTATGGAAAATTCATGACCGTATTATGGTTTTAAAAGACCAAGAAAAGTTATTAGGTCTTAGTGATAAAGAAGATTTAGAGCTAAGAAACCTAGAAGTTAAATTTAACAATCAGTATCACGCTCTAAAAGAATCTTACTAACCAATTAAAATCAAAAATATTATGGAATTCAAAGGAACAAAAGAAAACTGGAAAATTGATAACAACATCATTTTCGCAGATGATTATTTTCAAACACATATCGCGGTTCTTCCCGCAACGTTTTCAGAAGAAGTAACGTTAGCTAATGGTTTATTAATGACCAAAGCTCCTGAAATGCTAAAGATGCTAACAGAAATCTCTAAAACAGCAGAAAAGATTTGGGAAATAGAGCAAGACAATCCGTTTTTCGATGAAATTGACTTTGCGGAATTGGATGATTTAATTAAATCTGCTACTGAACTAAAATAAAAGTTCACAAATAACACGCATTTACAGACCGTACTTTCTGGGAAAAATCAAAAACAAATTTTTACAATGAAAAAAATATTTTTTGTAGGCGTATTAACGTTTACCACGTTAGCAGCATGCATCAAACAACAACCTTTAAAGAAAATACAATGAAATTAATTGAGCTTTTTTCTGGCATTGGAGGGTTTACAAAAGGATTCATTGAAGCTGGATATAAAATTGAAGAACATTACTTCTCCGAAATAGACAAACATGCAATAGCAAACTACAAATACAATTTTCCAAATGCAAAATACATCGGTTCAGTTACAGATATTTCCGGAGGAGACTTTACAGGAATTGACATTATCACTTTCGGATCGCCTTGCCAAGATTTCAGCCTTGCTGGAAAACGAGAAGGGATGGACGGTAAAAGAAGTGTTCTTATCCTCGAAGCAATTCGATTGGTTACTGAGCTCAGACCATCTGTGTTTATCTGGGAAAATGTTAAAGGAGCATTCTCCTCAAACTCTGGCGCAGACTTTTGGGCAATTCTCCAAGCCTTTGCCAACATTGGGGGTTATAGACTTGAATGGCAATTGCTTAACACAAAGTGGTTTTTACCCCAAAATAGAGAGCGGATACACGTTGTCGGACATCTTGCAGGAAGAAGTAAGCCAGGAGTATTTCCTATCCATAATTTGGGCTTTAAAGCACAATAGTTCGGGTAAGGGCCTTAGAAAGCTTTACAAAATTAAAATTAAGCGAATGGGTAGGATAGCAAGCATCGAATTTACACCTGTAGAAGGAAAAACACTAAATCCTATAGATTTCTTTTACTTGGGGCTTGATATTGATAGACGTTTTGTTTAATTTTAACGAATGGAAAACCAGGAAGAAATAGAAAGGCTGATAATTGAAATCGTTAAAGAACAATACGAGAAAGACGGAGGAGCAAATGGAGTAAACGCCGGATCCTTTGATCATATTCTAAACCTTTCAATTGAAGAAAGAAATGCATTTCTCGAAAGAATGGCCAAGGAAAAGAAGATTTTCATTTTCAATAGCCTAAATATGAAGCGTATTACAATGCCAAAGAAATAAAATTTAAAATCTTAATGAAGATTAAGCCCATTTACCACGTTAAATTTCACGAAAAAATAAATGATAGAGCTGACTATTACTTTAGTTCAATATCGGCTATTTTCGACATGTTTACACCTCAACGTATAGGTGTAGCACAACAGACTATATATCAGAATGCTTTAAAAATAGGCGATGAATATAGAACTAAATATTGCGTTATTAAAAAAGAGCAATTAATCGGAAAACATAAATAATGGAAGCAAAAGAATTACTTTTAGGAAGTATTATTTACTCGAAGGGGCAGAATATCAAGGATGGACAGTTTTTAGGTTGGAAAAATTATGAAACAAAAGTAACAATTGAAGTGTTGCAGCATATTCTGAATAATAATACAGATTACAAATATTCTCCCATTACCTTGACCGAAGAATGGCTGCTGAAGTTTGGTTTCGAGCAAATGAAAGACTCAACCACGTACGAATGGAAAGATGGGGATTATAGAAGTATACAAGTAGACTTAAAATCAAATGAAGCAGAAATTTATCTATGTGGCTATGATTATGCAATGTCTTCTCAATGCTTTCCGATAGATCATATCCAGTACATTCACCAAATCCAAAACCTTTTCTACTCACTTAACGGAAAAGAGTTAAATTTGAAATAAGACAAAAATAAAGCCCCAAATGAGGGGCTGTTTTCATGTTAATCTTCAGGAAGTAATTTCACTCCTGAATAGTGACCTTTGATCAGAAATTTTTTAAACCTCTTCCATGAGTTTAATAGATGTTGTCTGTTATTGCAGCCACAATGCGGGAAATCAAACCCCAAAACATTGTAAACTTCTTGATCTGTCTTAAAAAAGAGTTTTAATAATCCTTTTACTCTTTTTACTTTCATTTGGTATGTTATACCATTAATTTTTATATTCATTATATTAATTTATTTCCGAAAGATACGTTCATAAATAAAATAAATGTAGTTTGCTCCCAATCATCCTTTGTAATACTTAAAACCCATTTTCTACAATAAACTTCCAACTATGTCCATATTAAACTTTATGAAATAAGGCTTGTTTTTAGCCCTGTGAATCTGTTCTCTGTTGTTGATTATCCAGTCTTGAAACTTCTGAGGAATTTCTGTTACTTCATTAGCTGCTGGACCTGGTTCTTTTCCCTGCCAAATTAGATCATTATCTCTTTCCATTTCCTCCCAAGTCTTCAGTAGAGGCACAGTAGTGCACCGGCATTGTGGGTGCCATCCGAAGAACTTCAAATCCTTTGGATACTCTCCCGCCATCGCTTCACATAAAGGACAGTGTTTAGGATTATTAGATAATTTTACAAGATATCCACGAACGAAATCAAATTGCTGGTATTTTTCAAATGTGGCTTGATGATATGCAATATTATTTTCGGTTCTGGTAAGACGGTATGCATTTTTCAATGGAGATCGATAAATTCCCCTTCCCGGATTGTAATTTGCAGGAATTTTAGTCATTGCCCGCATCCCCCTGCTATTGACTTCATGCCCATAAATAAGCTGAGGTTCGTTCAGATATTGATTAACTACATACATCATTTTTTGTGCTGAGGTACCAGTGCTGATACCAACATCAAGCGCCAATTCAAGGTTAGCCTTGTATTCTTTATTGAGATTCCATACTCTCTTCGAAAGGTCCATTCCTTCATCTACTCTCTCTCTGAATTTTTTTAGAGCTGCTTTGTTAGGTTGCAGATACTCTTTCATGATCTCCGGAGGTGTGCCTAGTCTATCTCCCACTTTCTTTGCTAAACGGTTTAGCTTTTCCTCCCCATTTTTCCAACTGTCTTCTACCTGGGTAAACAAGGCGGCAGTAAGATTTTTAGTAAACTGCTCCATTAGTTTATCAACCTTCTTTTTTAATGATGGATAGTCAGAAAACTTGAACATTTTCGTTTTGTCGATCATTCCAAGGGAAAAATCACGCATAATTTCATCAAGTAGATTGTTGTACATATTTTCTATCTTACGAACGTTGTACTCTACCTTTTTAAAATGTTTAGCGTCAAAATTATCATCGTGTAGGTTAGCCATTGTCTAAATTATCAAGTATTTCCTCAAATATCATCTGCTGCAGATAAGCATAAGCTTCTTCTGATTCTTCACTAAGTGGTACTCCAACCTTCCTGAGGATGAAACAAGCAGCATGAAGTGTCTCATGTGTAAGAATAGACAACCAAAAATTATCTTTCTTGGGAGATTCATTGAAAAATAAAGTCAGATCACCGGAGTTGTGCTCTACTGCTGTTGCATCATGATTCTTTATTCTCTCAAGTAATTGCTCGGTGTAAATTTCTGTATATCCTTTTAACCTCATCTCTTTACGTCTTTGAGCAGTTGTACCTCCAATTATCACATGGATATCGGTTTTGTATATGGAGACTTTAATTTCAAAACTGATCATTATAATCCTGTTGGGTTAGCGAAAACACTTTCAGTCTTAGCTGCTTCTTGTTGCGCCTGAAGAACAAGCCAATCTTCTGCAGGCGCGAGTGCTGATAATTCGGCAGAAAGTTGTTGTGATATCAATGGCTGATTACCATTAGCTGTCATCAGTGTTTCTACCCACTCTTTCGTGTCCTGGATCATGTACGGTTTGATAACCGGCTCCAGTTCTAACCTGTTGGAAGCGTCCAGAAGGGAGGTGTTAAGTAGCTTGCCGACATAGGCTTTCAAAATGTTATATCTGCGAGTGAAATACTCTTCCCATATTTCCGCTTTCTCTTGTACCTTCAAGTGTGCGTCCATGAATAGCATTTTAAGCATAATTCCGGACACTTGATTCAATCCTTTGACCTGACGGAACAGATCAGGTGTTTTAGTGAATTTATGGATATTTTCTAACCTTGTTTCGATTTCAAGTTTCACAGACTCCGGAGCAGCGTCCCATGATAGGACTTTCATATCTGATTCAGGCCCCCCTTGAATAGCTTTATTAGATTCACCGGCTTGCGGTAACCCAGTCACTTTCCCTCTGATAAACGTAGTCGGTGCTGCGTGGTAGTCGTTAATTTCGGCATGGCG
This sequence comes from uncultured Chryseobacterium sp., assembly GCA_963518055.1. Classification (GTDB taxonomy): domain Bacteria; phylum Bacteroidota; class Bacteroidia; order Flavobacteriales; family Weeksellaceae; genus Chryseobacterium. The sequence goes on along the minus strand of CAUQIC010000001.1, from coordinate 212,424 downwards.
TGAAAGAAGCAACTCTAAACGTTCAATATCATACTTCACATCTTCGTATTCTGTCTCTTCCTGAGAAGCATACACAACCGGAATCTTTTCGATTACATTTTTGCCTATATCTTCCATTGGAACTATTTCCCACCCGTTTTCGCCTTTCATGAAACGAACTACTTCGGTATCGGTGAATGTTTCAAAGTACTCAATAGCCTTTTTTTCAGCATTAAGTAGTGAAAACCCTCGGGAAAATGCAACCATATCATCATATTCATTAAACATTGGATACAGCGTGTCATTTTTCCAAGGGACGAATAGCTTTAATTTAATACGGAAGTTACATGGGAAGCCATAATCTTCATGCGGTTCTGACTTCTGATAGTACCAATACTCAGCTATTTCAGTAGACCTGTATAGTTCTCTTGCTGCTTGTCTGTTCTTAATGTCAGCTTTATTCTGAAGAAGTATTTTTTCGATAGCCTTTTCAACGATCTCTTCTTGAGATCCAACCTCAGCGTTGCTCTGAATAGTTACAGGATTTCCAAACCCAAAAGAAACTGCACTATTCACAATGTATTTTTGGACTGGCATCGCAATACGATTTACTTCCTTCGTTTTTAAAACTTTCCCTTCAGCATTCTTGATCTCCTTGTTAGGTAGAAATGTCTTATCTGTAATAGTACGGTGTTCAGAAACCTTCCAAGCTTTTTTAAGGTCCTCAAGTTTCGGTTTATCCGTACGGTCAACCATTAGAACGTTGATTTGTTCTTCAGGCGTTGTTTTTAGTGTGATTTCGGCTATGTTCATAGTTGTATTTTATTACCAAAGGACGCCTTCTAAAGCCCCTGAACTTAACGGGGGCTCATAAGGATGGAAAGTGTTCGCTAATGCGTCAAATTCATCCGTAGAGCGTTTGATTCGTTTCTTTATTTCTTCTTTCTTTTCGATTAATATTTTCCCATTCGATTGGAAAAAGTACTTTATTGCTGTTGCTTCCTTCATGAATGCTGCTGAAGGTGGTAGCATAGCATTATGTTCGTTTTTTGGGTCAAGCCACTCTCTAACGCACCAGAACACATATGCACGCATGTTTACGAACGAATACTGCTCAGTGCTGTCTTTAAGTTCATAACCTTCAAATTCCGGCTTTGCTGAATACTTACAGGAAATAACACGGTCTTCCAGATTGAGTTCTACTAAACGGGAATAAACACCGGCGCCCTCCCCTATTGTATCGATTGAAGCTACCGCTTTCGGGTTTGATCGTAGGAGATTTGCTATTTTTCCAGCTTCTTCCATATGATTAGCTTTCCCTGCTGAGTGTTTTGTATCGAACTTTTCAACATAATTACCATAACGGTGACAATCAACGGTGTTGTCACGCCCCATACCGGCAATATCAGATCCTAATATCAGGTTATGATTTTTATTGTGGGGCTTTACAGATTGTTTCTGATACTCTAACCATCGTTTATTTGCTTCTTCTACCCATTGTTGAGGTATTAGCGCATCTTCCGATACTTTTGGAAATTTCCCAAGTATTTTAGCCCGACAAAGATCATTTGGACGGTACCATATGCCCTCAAACTGGAAGTCATCTTCTTCAACAAGTACATCATTCTCTGAAATAATGGTGCACCATGCGGTCAACTTATCTTTTATCCAGTCATAATCAACCTGTCCAGGGATTATCATTTTCTTTTCAACAACATTGACAGCGTTTAGAGAATTCAAGCTAAAACACTTCCATCTTTCCTCTCTTTGTGATTCAGCTGCATAACCTGTTGATACGTTGGGGTTGAATACGATCAGCATCCGGGAGTTTCCTTGTAGGTTACCTTCAATCGCATTGAAGGTTGACTCTGAAATACCGGTAGCCTCAGTGACAACAAACATGGTATTAACTGCGTGGAAACCTGTCCAAGCTTCTGTCATGTTATCGTCTGCTTTAAACCCGGTTAAAAACCATTCGTCCCAATCGGTACGGATATCGTTACCAACAAGGCGCCCTGGAAGTTGTATTCCTTGGCTTAAAGCGTTATTATAAAGTCGGGAGATCTCCGGCTGCATGATGTTCTCTACCTGTCGGCCTGTGGGAGCTGTCATTGCAACCTTGGTGTTATGGATGAGGTTTCCTTTGGACCATTTAGGGGTCAAGTACATGAAACACATTGCAGCGACGGCAGATAGAAAATCTTTTCCTCTAGAAGTCCCAGACATTACAGAAGTTCTAGGGTTCATTTGAACTGAATCAAGTATTTCTTGTTGCTCTCTGTCCATCCGGGCCATAAGCACGTCATAAGCAAATTTGTTCCAACCACCCGGAGCTCTCCACTCCTCAAATTTGTTCAAAGCTTTTTGATGAAGATCTATCTTAGACATTTATGCCGGAATAAAATTATCAGGAAGTTTAATAATGATTCCGGTACAATAAATATCTGAGAAGTCATTTTCTTCTTCGCACACCTTGAATTCTAAATGCTCAATTTCCGGATTGACAGAATAGGTAAATGCCCCACTTTCATCAACTGAATAATTCTCTTTTTTATCCCCATTACATTCACCCTCCCACCATATTTTTAACCCTATTTGAAAGGCTTCATGTTGTAAATCATCATCGTGTAAATAAACTGTCAAATCTTCACCATCCCAACCAACACCATGTTCGCAGGCTCTTGTCAAATAGCAATCCGCACCATAACAATACATCAGGTCATCTGACCCACCAACGATGATAACTATGCCATTTTCATTAGCTAGTTTCTCAGCCTCATCCGGTACATGTCTGGAATATTCGACTCCATTACACAGTTCCTGTATTTGTTTTAAAATGTTTTCCATGATTTTGAAATTTAGTATTCTGTTATATTGAACTTTCTTTTAATGTACCTGCATATCCATCTTCTTGATTTTCCTAAAGTTTCATAATAGGTAACGGTTCTTTTGACCTCAGCAAGCATTTGCTCCGATGGTGGTATTTTTACATCAGCCCAATCGAATGATGCAGACTCATTGATAATTTGCCCAGCTCTTAGTGAAAGAACTTCCTCTTCTGTCACAATACGCCCAAAGGTTTGAACAGAACTCAATCTTATTCTACTCAATAGTGAATCAGGGTTGCCAAAATCTTCTTCGCTCCAATTAGCGGTTGAAATAATGTTTAAGTCGTATGATTGCATAATTATTTTTGATTTTTAAAGAAGTTTTCTATTTGTAAGGATCTTCAACAATAAAGTAAACCGGGATTCTCATTCTGTTTTTAATAACAATACCTAAAATACTTTCTATTTCCTTAATATCCCTCTGTAATGTCCTAATTGAATAGCTACGCATACCAACTCTTTCAAATTCGTTAGTTTTTAGCAAGTAATTAGCTATTTCATCATAAGTTGCCGGAGACTTCTTTAACCGATCAACAATAAGCTGACAACGGGCTTTAAAATCTTTTCTCATGTTGTTATTCTGTTTCGGGTTCATCGTCTGAGCTTTGCATCAAATAGTCCAAGAACGACACTGAGGCGTTTACTTCCTTCTTATCGGCAAGACCAAGGTCACGGGAGATTATATTTGCGTTTAGCAGGTTTCCTGAGGCTCCTTGGAACTTCTGTGTATAGATTACGTTCTCAATATCGGCTATGACCGTAGAAAAACCGTCATCTTTATCGGTCAATCTAGCTTTGAATTGTCGGAAGTATGCTTCGTTGCAATTAAGATAGAAACAAAGCTGTCCTAACGTCATAGCACGCATAATAGGAACTACTTCTTTTACCACCACTCCTTGATGTTGGAACAATTTCGTTTCATGTAATGGATTATCTTCTACCCATTGGAAGTACTCACATGCAGCAATCCACAATTCCTCTGGCGTTGCAAATAGCTTATCACGCCCATGCTTTGACCTCATCTTCCAGAATTGGTTTCCAAATTTTGTGTTTCCTGGTGTTGTGTCTGGTTTTTCTGGAAGTGGTTTAACGGTTTTAGCCGCTCTTTTATTCGGAGTGGCTGGTTTCTTTGCTGTTGAGGTTTTATTTGTGGGTTTCTGCATTACGCTATTTTATTCCAAAATTCGATCGGATTCAATCGTTCTCTATCAGCTAGATTACAAATAGTCATAGCTCTATTGTTCATTTTAGTTAAATCAAGTCTTTCTTCAATGACAGACCATGGACATGATTTTTTAAAGTCTTTCATCTTAATGCTATCTACTCGCATTTGACCTGGTACAATTTGCTGTGCCCAAAATTTAGATTGATCCTCACTATCTTCTTCAAAGGAGTTATAAACTCTTTCAACTTCTGCAAAATCTAAAACTGCAACATAAACTATGTCCTTCAAGTACTCACAATCCGGATATGTAATTATTGGCTTAGAAAATTCAGACGGCTTTAGTAATTCAATTACTCTTTCAGAGCAGATGTAATATTCTTTATTCATAGGTTAATAGATTTTAAATTTATATTTCAACACCACAAATAGAATGTGCTATTTTTTCAGCTAAATCAAAGTCATGAGTATCAATATGGACTTTAATACCATCCATATTGGGATCTTCAAAGTCTTCATGTTTTACCCACACGAAAAACTCTACAAGGGGCGAAATTGTAATAACCAAATCATTTAAGTCATTAACCTTCTTTATGTAGTTAATGATGATATTCTCCTGGTTATCTAGTACAAACCCTCTTTCTTCTAAAAACTCTTTTGTTATTTCCATTTTGTAATTATGTGTTAGAAATCAAACTCTCGCATTGATACTCGCTCGTGAGAAATTTATCCGCTTCAATTTTTACGAAGCCTGCGGAGGCAATCTCTCTGTGTTTTTCCCAGCCTTCGAGTTGAGGCACAAGGGTTATGATAGACTTCAACAAACATTACGTACGTATTTTAAATTCTTGATTACTAAAAAGCCCGACCAGCATTTTGCTAGCCGGGCTAAAAACTAATAACCATGAAAACTCAAATTAAACATGAGAATCGTAACATCTACGGGATTCGAACCCGTATTAGCATCTTGAAAGAATGCTGTCCTAACCAATTAGACGAAGATGTCAGTTGCCGGTACTTTCCCGGCTGTCATAATTCAACCAAATAATAATGCAGGACAATGTCATATATTCCTGTGGGTGGTAAGGATTCGAACCTATAAAGATTATTATTTCTCTTCCTACCGGAGCCACCCGTTTCCACGGCTTTTATACCGTGGCTTTGCTTTTTCCATCTTTACAAATCTAATCGTGCACAATCCAGTTGATCAATCTGTTTTCTTAGTAAAGTCGTAAGGTCGCTCTTACTTCAGTCCTTCTAAAAATTTTTGCGACCCGAGAAGGATTCGAACCTCCGACGCGCAGATCTTCAGTCTACCGCTCTACCATCTGAGCTATCAAGTCTAAAAACCGGTCCTTACATATGGCGGATAGGACCGGAGCACCAAATATTTATATGAAAAAAAGTTTGCCTTAAACAAAAATAAAAGCACTTATGATCTTCTACGCTGATTGGGAATGCCTTTGAAAACGATTAATTGAAGAAAAATAATGCTCCCTTTCGTAAGTGCTTTTATTTTAAAATTATCTTATCTCTCTCTTCCTTTTCGTACTTTATTTCCTCGGTACGTTTTATTCTAATATTTACCTCATCAAACTTTTGCCTAAAGAAATCATTGGTTTTTAATTCAAAAACTGCGCAAGACAGATACTGGCTAATCATTGGCTGTTTAACCTTTAAGTATTCTGCAATATCCTTCTGTCTAATTCTGTACTTCTTATTGCATACACAAGCTAAAACCATTCTTGCGAAAACATAATTTTGTTTTCTACATTTTGATGTAAGCTCATTGGGAGTGATCCCGAACTTGGAAGAGACTATTTCATTAACTTTTTTAAGAACGCTATTCTTGTCACTCATTACGTTGACTTAACATCACAAATATAAGAAATATTTTTCATATTTACATACATTGTATGTAATTTTATTCTTTTTTTTCAATTACTCCTAAAATTACTCTCGCTTCTTCAATGCAAGTTGGTTGTATTTGCTCTTTAAACTCTAGGCTTCCGGAGATAGAAGAGGCTGTAAAACGTCTATCTTGGTGTACTGTAAGGGCATTCCATGTTTTTTCAGTAATTTCTTTCTGGTAAACAGTAGCGAATGTTTTTCCTGATCTTTCTCGGATTACTTCTTTTTCGTATCCATTGTCCAGTAAGAACTGGTAAAAATTAAATTTTGTGTTATTTTCCATGATTATAATTCTTCAAATTCTATTTCAATTCTTGGGACTGTTCCGTAGATCTTTGACACATTCGACATTTTAACAACCTGTGAGTCATTTATGTAAACAATTCCCTGCAAAGCATCAAATAATGGCTTGTTGAGATTATCTGTAAGGTCCGGCTTAACATCTCGGTAAAATACCTCTCCTGCTTCGAGTTGCTTCATCTTTCTTTGGCTCCATCCTTTTTGTGGTGGAAAAACATAAAGCAGTTTAGAAACATGCAAGGCTTTTGATGATGGCACAAACCCAACAGGCAGCTGTGATTTCACATCAAAAGCAAGGTTTCTTTCATTTCGTTTGATATCATTAGTCTGATAGTGTCGAACAAATGTTTTTCCTGTCTTTGTCTTTGCAACTCTTGATCTTACTGATTGCTTAGGCTGGGGTATACCCAATATTTTTAGAGCGATTTTCATTAAGTGCGGGTTTTAAATATGTTCGTGATTTATTTTCTCTATTCTGTTGGTAGAGGCTTTTAAAGGCTCCCATTGCCTCTGCTTTGTCTAAGCTGTTCAATTTCGGCTCTGAGCTTTGAGTTCTCAGCTCGTAGTTGGAAACATTCTCTACTTCTTCGGTTTTTAATTTCATAGATATTTTCTAAGATTGATTTAATGTAAGTCATATCTCTGCTGATAGTTTTAAGACCTTTGTACCATGACTTTTTTTGATTTTCAAACATGGCCAATACTTCCTTTTCATTGGCCTCATTTGTACCAGGTGAAAAATTACCTCTAGCCTTTATCATTGCTTTTTGGTCACTTTTATGCAAAAGATCTTCTATTCCAGAAAAAGCGTTCATTAGCTTCTCAGTGACTATTACTTTTGTCTCAACATCATCCTGTGTTACAATATTTCCATCCCACTGGGCTAACCAACCTTTAAAATGGGAAATCATAGTCATCGTCTCCGGTGTAAGTGGATTGTGCGATTGGTTGTGTTGTTCTTGTTTCATTTCCAAATGCTTCTTCTGGTGTGAATCTGAATTGATTAATGTTTACAGTTCCTAATGGACTTCTATCGTAGAACTTCGTACAGCTGGCGAAAGCAAATTTTGTTGTGTCATTTTCGATATAGTCCTCGTAATACCTTCGGCTTTTGAAATCGAAGTAGATATCATACACCCCCCACTTTGCTATCCCTTCCGGTTTTACCTTGAGAATATGAATATTCGTCTGGTTTGGTCTTACTACTGCAGTATCATTTTCATGTCCTTCCAGCCATCTTCCATTTTCGTCAACATTTGGTTCCGGACGATGAACAAGAATCTGCAGCATCGCTTTTCTGTTATTATTCTTACCCCCATAAAATTCATCAGCTAATGCTAGATGCTTTTTACGCTTACCAGTTTTAGGATCAAAGGTTTTATGAGTCTCTGCAACGTGGTTAACAATAATATCAAACCGGTTGTTCTCTTCTGCTTCTAGGTTAATCCGGTTTAAGCACCTCAATACCTCGTCTGCTTTAGGTTCAAAGTCATCAACATCGTAGATTGGATCAACCACAAGAGTGTCAAACTTAATCCCATAATGCAATTCTGCCTTTTCAAGTTGTTTGTAGATATTGTCTAGGGTCTGATAACTCGTTTCTTTACGATTTTGCTTGAAAATGTAGATTTTATCCAATAAAAAGTGTTCTGACTCATCTGCTTCAGTATCTGTCATCGCATAAGGGTTAACACTTCCGTCCGGACGAACTTTGGTATATGGTTTTCCCTGATACATGTGGCAATAAATTGAAAATAATTTTTCGACATCCCCATCCTCAGTACAAAAAAGAGCAACTTTGTGATTATGTTTTTCAACTAATTGCATTACAAGTTCCTTTGTTACTTGGGACTTTCCATGGTTAGGTTCTCCCCCTAGTAACAATGTACATTTCCTTGACCCCATCAGGTACTTACCTTTGTCAAACTGATTCCAGGTATGAAATCCAAAATGAATAGGAATTAATTCTCCGTTCTCTCGAATATGACGCATTTTTCTCTGCGTCTGCCCTAACAAGTCTACGAATGCCATGGTCCCGGAATATTTTGTTGTTCAATTTTATTGTTTACCAATTCAGGTGTTTTTCCTGATGAGGTGTCATTCCCCCACTTGTCTAGCATATCCGCTCTTGAGAAGAATTCTGGTGTGAGGTACTGACAATTGTTTCCTTGGTGATATTCGCTTTTAGCTGCATTTCTGATCGATTTGAGGATTGTCTCCTTCGTGTATCCGGATTTAATTCTTGCCCTAAAACTTTTCTTTACTTTGTCGTTTATCACTTGAAAGTGCCTTCCTGTCTCTTTGTTTATCGTTTTCAGAAGTTTATCAAAATCGATTTTATCGGTTATCTGTAGTTTAGGGCCTTCCTCTTCCGTTTGTTCCTCAGTTCTATCCAGAGGAACTACTGAAAAAACAGGAACAGGACAATTACCTTTAGGTAATTCTATATTAACATCTACATCTACATCTACATCTACATCTACATCATCATATACAGCGACGTTTGCGATTGTTTGCGAGTTTTGCGAGTCGCTACTCTCGCGTTTGCGAGATTTTGCGAGTTCTTCAGCTTGTTCCAATCCTAATTTTTTATCCTTTACAAGGTGATACAAGTCCGTATTGTACCTCTTAAGATTGCCTAACCTGCCGGATTCAGACTTTGACTTGATTTTATCATTATATTTATCAGAGTTTCTGTCTAAATCATTTTTTATGAAATTGAAAGCTATCTTTGCCATTGGTTTAAAGTCTGGGAGATTACCCGTCATAGCATACTCAATTATGCCTTCGTAAATCTCTAACCTTATATCATTAGGCAAATCCTTAATAGCTTCCACCCAGCTTCCATAAAAAATAAAACTATCTCTATTCATTTTCATTTACTTTTGAAATGGTACATTCGTAAGTTGGCGGCCATTGTTGGATATAAAAAATAATCCGTTCGGCGTTTGCTCAATTTTCATTGTTTCTATTTTGCCGAAAAAGTTGATGTTTCCTCCAAGGTCAACTATCCAGGCATTTTCTTTTTTTGGTGAAATTCTCATAGCTCTACCTACTATTTGATAGTATAAAGCCAATGACATGGTACTTCGGGCGATAAGAACACATTCAAGTTCCGGATAATCAAAACCAGTGGTTAGAACCCCCACATTTACTACACATCGAATCTTTCCGGATTTAAATTGAGTAAGAATCTTTTCTCGGTCTTCTTTCCTTGTAGATCCCGTAAGAACAACAGATCCTGGAATTCTTTTTGATACAATCTCAGCTTCTTCAATCAGAGAGCAGAAAATCAAAAGGTTCCTTCTTTTGGCTAATAATCGTATGGAATATTCTACAATCTTTGATGGCATATCAATAGTTTTATAGTATCTACGTAATGATTGCTCTGTGAAATCACTTCCAGTACTATTTAACTGAAGCATTGATCTATCTACAACATTGAAAACAAAATATTCCAGTTTTGCCAAATAACCATTATCAAAAAGCTCAGAATTTTGAACATAATACAAAACCTCATCAAATATCTTTGGACGTGTCCTTGTAAGAAATTTAAGTTGCGCTCCCTCCATAGTGTTATAAAGTCTGTATGGTGTCGCTGTTAATCCGAGGAGCTTAGCATTTGGAAAAGCTTCTATAAACTCTTTATACATCCCCTCTCTTGCATTTACCGAGTGACATTCATCAATAACAATATGCTCAAGCCCTTGGAATAAATGTTTCTTATTAATAATACTTCCAATTGTGCAGAAAGTAATTGTATCAACTTTCTTTTGTCCGGCAGAGGCTGAATATATTGATGCTCTGTATCCGCTACTGATGTACTTTGCAAAGTTTTGTTCAAGAATTTCTTTTGATGGTTGCAGAATGATAGTTTTCCCCTTTAGGGGAGCAAGTATATTTGCAATAACAACAGACTTACCTGCTCCGGTTGGTAGAATAAGAATTGAATTTTTTTTTGTGTCACTCTTGAAAAATGAAACTCCAGCATCAACGGCTTCTTTTTGATAAGGTCTTAAGGTGAACTTTGGTTTGTCGATAGTAAACAGGTTTGGAGCATTTTCTTTTACGATTTCTGCTACTGCCATACTACTCTACTTTTGCGTTTTCAAAGTCTTCATCATTTTCAGGAACGTCAAAGTCCATAGATAGCTGTTCATATTGTGGAGCTGTCTTTCCGTTCATGTAAGCTTCTACTTGCTCAATAACCACATCCAGTCTGTCTTTAAGCTCTTGTACGTAAAGATATGTACCATTATCACCTATCTTAACTTTAGGTGTACTGAACGTAATTGTTCCGATACTTGATTCTTTGCTTCCGGAAAGAATAACTGATTTGTTTTCGTCAGTACCTGTAATTTTAAAGGAAGAAACATTGAACTTATCAAGATCCTCATGTTCTTCTAAATCGTCAATATGAGTTTGGTTATTCGCCCAGTGAAAAACTCCATCAATATGGGCTAAGAAAACATCAAGCTGCTTAAAAGCTTCAAACATATCATCATGAACAATGTGCATTCCTTTATGTGTAAGTTGATCACCTTTAGTAAGTCCATGTAATAGCTCATAGGTATATGTACAAGACATATCTTTTAAAGCTGCTGATTTAATTTCGATTTGCTTTTCATCACCTTGAAATTCAGACATTGCAGCTAATTTTTCTAATTGATCAGAATTGATTTCGATTACTTTACCCATGATTTGTATTGTATTTTAAGAAGTTGTACATCCAAATAGCACCCGTTTTGAAGTCATCTTTAACGGCTTTAGATGCTGTTTTAAATTCGCTTTCCTGCTTTTCTCCCAGAGTTTCTTTTGCGTGAGCTTCAGCAGCTTTTTCTATGTTGGTTTTTAATTGATCTTTTTTCATGATTACAATCCAAATTTTATTTTTACTACCTCAATGATTGAAATGTATTCCTTAGCATTCCTTCCCTCTCCATGTGTTTTCCTTACCTCTTTCTCAAACTCTTCAATGGTGCCAGAAAAGCACCCACAGCTAACTTTTATTTTATTATCTTTTTCTTTAAAGAAAGTTGTAGTTCTATTGGCAGATCCGAAGTTTTGGAAACAGCAATAATCATTGTTTGATTTTGTCTCAGCATTACCGTACACCCTAGCATCACCGTACACCCTAGCATTACCGTACACCCTAGCATTACCGTACACCCTAGCATTACCGTACACCTCAGCATCACCGTACACCCAAGCATTACCGTACACCCTAGCATCACCGTACACCCTAGCATTACCGTACACCCTAGCATTACCGTACACCCTAGCATTACCGTACACCTCAGCATCACCGTACACCCAAGCATTACCGTACACCTCAGCATCACCGTACACCCAAGCATTACCGGACAGGCACTCTTCTTTTTCAACCCATCCACCTAAATCTCCCTCATTTACATATTTTGATTTTTTAGTAGCTTTAATTCTGAAAAGCTTGATACCTAAAAAATTTATCTTATATTCTTGTGTTAATTCAAAATGTTTTTCCATGATTTTTATTCTAAGTCTTTAATGTTACAAGGGAATCGAGAACCGTTATATTTTTCACAGGTTACAGCGTTTCCACTAATACTTATTACTGTTACTTTTTCACCTTTTGGGGCCCAGAAGCTTTTCCCAAATTTTGCATCCTTATTCAGGACCATTTGATCACCGACTTTCATAGATCAATTTTTAATTGTTCGTTGGGCTCCGGGAGCGTCACATTGAAAAACTCTAATGCAAACTGCCGAATCTTCTGTTTAAATTCAAACTCCCACTCATATGTATTAAGCTCAGTAGACGATTTGGGAACCCGGATAAAAGAACCAGTGTCCTCATTAATTTTTTCTTCGTAATTACAGTTAAGCTTAATTATTTCGTGAACATCATTGGCGTCTCTTATTTCGCCCCAGGTTTCAAGTATTGCCCTTTGAAGGATAGGAATCCAAACACCCCAGTAAAAAGCGTTTTCATTGTTGCTCCTTTTCTTATAATTCCTTTTGAATACAATTTTGATATCCTTACCTTCAAATTGCTTTATTGCGTTTCTGATGAGGTCTTTATTAATTCTGAATTGACCTTCTGAAATTCTGGTGTCAATCTCGATGACTTTCATTTTCTTACCTTTTCACCTTTTATATAGGTGGTTGTATTAACAATAGGTAATGGAATTTCTTCTCCGTTTTCATCAACATTTAACCCACCATTCTGAACCATTTTCCAGGCTAACTTTAATTTTTGTTCTAAAGCTTTTTTCTGATTTTCTAGTGTTAACCAAGTTGGAATATGTTTAAATGAAGGGGTTTCTTTATACATTTTAGAAAAAATAAATCCTCTAAAACCATCCTTACCGTAAGCAGCAGCCTCATCAGTGATACTATCTACATTTTCATTTAACCACGCCTTTCTTTCTTCAGCTAATTGATTAAGAAAATCCATTTCTTCTTTGAAATTTACAGCTGCTTCAAGTGGTGAAACATTTCCATCTTCAACCTCTTGGCATCTGTTAATAAACTCTTGCTGAGACTGCTCGAATAATTGTGATGTTAAACTCATAATTAAAATATGTTTAAGGTTTCAAGATCTTTTTCAACTTCTTTGATATCGAAGAAGTGCTTTAATTCTTCCTTGGTAATCGTTTCACCTTTAGAAGTTCTTTCTTTTAAAGCATTCCAGGCTTTAGAATCAACTTTTAGAAGTTTTATTGTAGGCTGTGGATTTTGCTTTGGCGGCTGCGGAGCCTCTTTTACTTCAGGCTTCTTCTCATCATCAATTTTTTTCCTCAAATCATTATCAATATCATCTTCATCCGTTGGAATATGGAAGTACTTTAAAAGGAAGTATCTTTCTGCATACGTTAGAGCTGAGCCTAATCCTTTTTCCCAATCATTCTGACCATTAGCTCCAAATTCATTCTCATCCTTTTCTCCTGTTTCAATATCAATCCAAGTAAACTTCATCATTACTTTAGAAAGGATCTCAGATTTTGCTTTTTCAAATTCAACTTGTTTGTTCTTTCCATCAACTTCTTCCCATCTTTTACCAGTTGTAGAATAATCTTGTCTTGAATTTTCAATTGAAAGTATTTCTTGTTTCAAAATCAACCCTAATTCATCCATCTGAGGACGTACAAATTCTAGTACTTTTGCTCCAGAAACGTAACCATATTGAAATGACTTACTATCTTTTCCTAAGCCCTTAATACTTTTTTGTATCTGGTGTAGTTTTTTGTAGATAGACATTATCCTGCTTTTTTAAGGTTATTCTTATATTGAACTATCTCAAGCATTTTTGAACAGTACTGTTCTGCTTTTTCTCTATCATCCGTCCATACTACATGAGCATAAGCTTTCATCAATTCTTCAGGATTAAAAACATCCATAAATGAGAAGAAAAATGTTGATTCACTATTATTATGAAAATGTACATCTTTACCTGAAGCGTATATTGATTTAGATCCAATACAAAGGATAACATGTTCCTGGATTTCTGGAAGTTGGGTAAGTACATTTACTCCTACTTCATATATTGTTTGACCTATTTTGAATTTATTGTTTTCCATATTATTGATATTTGAGTAAATAGTTTTTAAAGTGAATTAGCTGATCTATAAACCAATTGAATATTAGCATGTATTAAATATTTATGGTTAAGTTCTCTGAGAGAAATTTTTCTATATACTTGATTTCTTTTTCAGTTAAATCAAGTTCTTCATTCTCTCGGCTATCATAGCCTCCTAGGTAATGAACCTTAGTTTTCTTTGCTGATCTCCCAATATGAGGATGGTAATCGATGATGATTTCAAGAGAAAGATCAAGACTAATCTTTTCATCATCACATATTGTTACTTCTGCTTCACAATACTTTTTCTCTTCAGTATCAATTTCAGCTACGAGCTTTTGAAGCTGTATTTGCTGAAGTGGAGAAATAAATGGTACTTTTGTCATAAATTTCTAGTTATTTGCGTGATTAGAATTACTCAGGAACCGTCTGCGCCAACAGGCGGTTTTATATTTTTCCTGATTTTATTTTATTCTTTATGTAATCTGAACAAAACTTCCGGATTTTGATTTTTTCCGATTTAGTTACTTCTTGCCCAAGTGTTCCGGTTAATTCTTTTCTTTTTTCTACCGGAAGCCTTGCCAGATAATCTTTTGCTATTTTAAAATCAAGTTCTAAGCTCATTTTTATAGGAATTGAATTGGAAATTTCTTGTTAAATTCATCTTCAATCTCAAAATAGTTTTTCAACTTTAACATATAAGCAGCTAATAAAAGTTCGTTTGCTGTTTCCTGTGATGTACATTCTTGTACAGTTTTTAAAAACATGCTGCCTATAGCATCCTGACTCTTATGAAGAACTTTACAGTTGTTAAATGTTTTCACTGGGTTTTTCATGATTATTATTTTTGTTTGTTAATGTTTTTATAGTTTCTTCAAGCAGAGTTTGATCATTCGAGATTCCATCTTTAGAATTTTCACTATTAGTAAGTGCTTTCTCAGCTAACTGCTTCACCGCATTTGCACGTTCTGCGTTATTAATCTCTAATTCACACAACCTTAATCTTCTTACTGTATGATATCCAAGTCCAGTTTCCCGACTTACATCAGCTACATCTAATTCGCTGGTATGTGTCATCAAAGACTTTTTGACTTCGGGACGTATTTGTATTTGCAAATCCATAACAATTATTTTTTTTCAATTTCAGGGAAAGTCACATATCAATACTTTAAATTTTTGTATATCTTTGTCACAATGTTTCTTATGACAAATGTAATGTGAAATTATTTCACATACAATAATTTTTGTGAATATTTTTCACATTTCACTGTAACCACCTGAAAATGAATGATAAAAAGTTAAAAGAATTACGTAAGAATGCTAAATTGACTCAACAAGAACTTGCTGAGTTAGTGGGTGTTGATAGAAGAAGTATAATTAGTTATGAAAAAGGGGAAAACATTCCAATGCCAATTGCGAAACTGCTTCACATTTTTCTTGAAACAGATTATTTATTAAAATTAGAATCAAAAGAGATCAATTACATAAAATTAAAAGATGATTCTACTGAAATACCAGCAGAGTCAGTCATAGAAAACTTAAGAGAAGAAATATTAGAAAAGTTAGATAATATTTCTGAATCTATTAGAGGATCAAGTTTAATAGATAAAACATACTTGAGAAGTATAATAAATCACTTCGATATAAAGCCTAAAGAAATAATTGAAGCTGAAAACATTGAAGAAAATGTACAAATAAAAAAGCAGTAACCTAATTTGGTACTGCTTTTAAAATTAATAGACTTAAATTAAATTTAGGTAAACTAAATTCATCAGCTAAAAATTCCGAAATCTTTTCTCTCTGACTCCTAGTAATAATATCTTCAAGCTTTTCAATTAAAAAAAAGTTATTAATTAAATACTCTTTTTTTTGAATCATATTAATATTATAGAAATACTCATTTCTGTTGATTAATGATTCAATCATGTCAATGTCTTTCTTCATATTATAATTCTGCAATTAATAATCTTTTACAACTTCTTCTAAAGATCTTTTAATACGATTTTCACGCATTTTTAAAGACTTTACATATAACTTAGTGTAATACATTGTCGCAATCATTAATATGATTATCGCTACAATTGCTCCAAAAAACCAAATATCTTCATTAGGAGTATAATTTAAAAGTGGTAAAAAGTAAAAAGCTGAGGAATACAAAGAAGAAAACAGTACAGGCACATAACACAACAAGTATGGCTCCATATCTTTTGTTAGAACAATTATTGAAGATTGGAAACAAATTGCTAAAGACCACAATACTGCTGCCATATTGTTATTTGCAGCAGGTACCCAATCTGTATTAATATTTGGATAAAAAACTGCTATTATGTTATTTATAAAAGGAAATGTTGATGATATCAAAACTAAGACACTTCCAAGTGTTGATACAGTCGAATATTTTAATTTAGTTTCCTTTTGGAGGCTTAACATCTCCTGGAGGAATGATTTCTGATTCATCTTGTTCAAATTTTGCTGGAGGTATCGAAAGCGGGATACTAGAATTAATGCTATCTCTAACAGATCCTTCTACTTTTGAGTCTATACCAATGTTTTTTAAATTAAGTTTTGTTTTCATGGATTCATGTTCAGGTTTAGTTGAATTTATTTCTTCTTCTCTTTCACTTGAACATGAATGAAATAATACAGCTGAGGTAACTAATAATAAAAATAGTTTTTTCATTTTGACATTTTTTTTATTGTCAGTAAAAATACTAATTAAATAGACTAGTAACTCAATTGATTTCTTATATTCATTTTGCTAATATATAATATTTATTCATACAATGATGAAATAATTATTAACATTAAGGTTTTTTATAATGATATTAAACAATTAACGTTACGGCTTCCCGTAATTTATCAAAATCTATTTTTTAGTTATATTTGTTAATTAAAACAATGAAACAATTATTTTTTAATGTTGGCCTACATTTGTAAAAAATAGATATATGAAAAAAATCCTATTTCTTTTAATATCAAATATTCTTTTTTCACAATCTATTCCCGAACCTAAATCTATTGCATTAACTCCGCCTGTTGCAAAACTCAAAACTGATACTATAGATGAGGAGATTATAGAGACTTATAAACCATTTTATGATACAAAAAAACATGGAATAGGATTAATAAATTATAATTCTACGGATGATGGATATGCCACTGGAGCAAACTTCTTTATTTTTAATCCATCTACTAAAACAATAAAATATATTTGGTTTACTGTAGCAGGTAGCAACCCTGTTGGCGATCTTGTTAAGACAAATGTAGGTTATTACAAAACTCTAAAAGCAATCGGTCCTATAGAGTCTAAAAGTGTTGGAAAATGGACTTTTGATTATGTATGGATGACTGATATAGTTAAAGAAATAAAAATATCTACAATAAAAATACAATATATGGATGGAACTTACAGGACCGTTAAATATAGTGACCAAATGTATATTGGATATAGCGCTTATGAAAACTTAATAATAGCATTAAATAAGGGTTACAAAAAAGAATTAAATTTTAAAACAAATTCTCCTATGGCTTCTAAAGATGACAATACAATTTTTTCTGAAGTAGAACAAAGCGCTGAATTTCCTGGAGGTTATGGCTCATTAAGAAAGTTATTTGTGGAAAAATTAAATACTTCAGAGTTTATTACTGATGTTTCTGGTGCCAAAACTGAATTATCATTTATTATTGAAAAAGATGGTTCCATTTCTGACGTTAAGGCAGAAGGTCTAAATATTGAATTTAACAATGAGGCAATCAAAACAATGAAATCAATTCCTACTAAATGGTCACCAGCTTTAATTAATGGAATTAAAGTTAGATCTATCTATAAAACAAAATTTATCATGAAATAGACATTTTGTTACATATCTAATTTGTTATGTATGGTATTCGAAAAGAAAAACGCGAAATTAGAATTTCACAAATTGATTCTAAAGAATTTTAATTAAAGCTCACTATCAAATGAAACAAATATTGTTGTTTTTACTATTGGTTTTTAGTTCATTTTTTCAAGCTCAAGAGCTAAAATATGAAGACGTTGTGAAAGTTGATTCAACCACAACAAAAGAAGAATTATTTAACCGAGCTAGAACTTGGATAGCAAAAAATTTAAAAGATGAAGGCGAAAAATTTACAATTGATGACAAGAAATTGGGAGAAATCACTGGAGGAGGTAAATTTAGATATTACACAAAAAAAATTTATGTTGGTGCTTTATGTACAATAGGCTATGTAAATTTTAAAATTAATATATATCCAAAAGATGGCAGATATAAATACGTTATTCACTCCTTAGTACATGAAGGAACTGATTGTAGACGTAATAGTTCGATTAACTATGGACTGTTAACCACTGACGAAATGCCCGATAAATCTAAAGACGTATTTCTAAGAAAGGGTCCCTGGAACGATATTAAAGATAAAACTGAAATAAAAGCAAATTTACTTATTCAAGATCTTAAAGAACACATGAGTAAGAATCATGAAACTAAAAATGATTGGTAAATTATTATAACAACAAATAAATGGCATATATAAAAAAAACAACTAAAAGAGAATTAGCAGTAGCAGAAATATCTGATGATTATCCTATTGTAAGGAGATTTTTTGTTGCTATATATTATATTATCGCAAAAGAAAATTTACACGGATTTAAAACATTTTGTGACTTACAAGGTTGGGAATCTAGAAATTTAGAAAAAGTAATTAAAGAACCTCATAGAAGTATTAACCTTAACTATTTAAATGTATTAGTGGTTAAATTTGGAATTTCAGCAATCTGGCTAATTACTGGAGATGAGCCGATGCTGGTTAATGCACCTGTGAAACCTTAATAATAAGGAAAATATTAATATGAACACTTGAGTAAAAAGAGTAAAAAAAGAGTAAAAAATTTGGCTGGATTTATCATATTATATGGCTTAAAACATGATAATACAAGACACTTTTAGCTTGTGGCGTATCCCTCCAACTCCACAAAAAAGAGAATCTAAAAATTTAGATTCTCTTTTTTTTATTTTTTAAATACACTTTATCATAACAAAAGCTTGCTCGGTGACAGACCAAATTGTTTCTTAAAGGCAAATGAAAAGTGAGAAAGATCTTCAAACCCCAGGTCGAGGTATATATCTGATACTCTTTTCCCTTTTTCTAAAAGGTACCGGGCCTCTTGTAATCTTTTTTGAAGCAACCATTTTCCGGGTGCTGTTCCGAATATTTTTTCAAAATCTCTTTTAAAAGTTGCAAGACTCCTTCCCGTAAGATAAGCAAAGCGATCAAGCTTCACATTAAAATGATAATTCTTCATCATAAACTCCTCAAGATTGATCTTATAAGGATCAGAAATATCATATAAAATATTTTTTAACGACTGATCATACCTGAATAAAAGCAGTAAAGCTTCCCTCTGTTTCAAGAGAGCCAGTTCGGGCGACTTATTCTCCAAAAGATCCCGATATTGTAATAGAGATTCCATAAAGTATTTCAAATGGGAAACCTCAGATAACTCAATAAAAGCAGGTGTTTTTACTTTTTCCGGCAGCGCATACTGCTCTTCAGCACTCATTTGTTTTAACAATCCTTCATCAAACCTGATGGATAGAGATTTAAATTCTTTTTCTTCTCCCGGCTTTTTCAAAAACTTTAAAAGCTGGTTTTTTCTTACCATATAAACATCACCACTTCGGAATATTTTCCTATACTCTCCGTCATTAAGCTCCATTTCTCCAGAAATCACCATCGACAAAGCGTTATAAGATGCAAATTGTTCACCTTCACGAAAAACCGTAAAGTAGCATGAATAATTGATGTAATCCAGATTTTCAGACATTTCTGATGTTTTTAAATAAATCAGCCCAGGAAAGGTTGGCCTGATTGTTAAAGATAGTGTTTGTTTTTAATTATTTCTATACTAAAATGGATTTGGGCTCCAGGTATTCCTCCAAGCCGTACACACCAAATTCTCTTCCTATTCCCGACTGCTTAAATCCACCAAAAGGAGCTAAAGGATCATGTTTAAAACCATTGATACAAACCCTTCCAGCATCTATCTGTGAAGCTACATGCAATGCCCGTTTCTCATCTCCGGAAGAGATATAAGCTGCTAAACCATAGGTGGTATCATTGGCTATTTCAATAGCTTCCTCTTCATTTTCATAAGGTATAATCGATAAAACAGGGCCAAAAATTTCCTCCTGCGCGATTCTCATATCGTTATGAACATTGGTAAATATAGTAGCTTTAGTAAAATTTCCATTTTCCAATCCTTCAGGCTTCCCTGTTCCTCCTACCAAAAGTTCTGCTCCTTCTTCTATTCCAATCTTAATATAACTTTGGACACGTTCATATTGTTTTTCAGAAACCATAGGCCCCACATTCGTCTCTTCCTCTTCAGGATTACCTACTCTCACCTGTTGTGCTGCAGCTTTTGCAATTGCATTGATCTCCTCCAGTTTTGAATGGGGAACCAATAAACGGGTTGGAGCAATGCAGGCCTGACCACTATTCATATATGCTCCGAATACAGCCTGGGGAATAACCTTTGTTAGATCAGCATCATCGAGGATAATATTGGGAGATTTCCCGCCCAGCTCCAGCGTCACCCGTTTCATAGAATCTACCGCTCCTTTTGCAATCATCTTTCCGGTTTGTGTAGAGCCTGTAAATGATATTTTGGCAATATCCGGACTGTTGACAATCTCTGACCCAACTACATTTCCCAAACCGTTTACCACATTAAAAATACCTTTTGGAAGTCCTGCACTATGAAAACATTCCATAATTACCTGCGTTTGCAACGCACTCATTTCACTTGGTTTGACAACTACTGTACAACCCGCCGCAACAGCAGTCGCGAATTTGTTACAGATAAAACTATTACTTGAATTCCATGGAGTAATAATCCCCACTACGCCAACCGAAGTCATCTGCACCTGAGTGTTTCCTGCCTTTCTGGTAAATTCAAAATGATGTAATGTCTCTATCATATGATCAAAACCACTCACCATATTCTGAAAACTCATGGTACAAAACTGCCTTGTGCCGCCATATTCCAAAATCATGGTCTCAACGAGATCTTTTTCCCGGTTTTCGACTGCTTTCTTTAAATTTTTAAGAATAACAATCCGTTCTTCTATTGTTGTTTTTGAGAAGGTTCTAAAAGCTTCTTTTGCGGCAGCAATTCCTTTTTGGGTATCCATTTCATTTCCCAGCACTACCTCACCAATTTTCTGATGATTTGAAGGGTTAATAAGGTCAAAAGTGTCTGTTCCGCTCAATTCGGTAAATTCGCCATTAATATAAGCTTTGTCTATACTTTTCATATCTGTTTGTTTTAATTTAACAAGACAAAGTTCCAATAATCGTCATGATATCACTTTGTTATAAAGCTCAATTAAACTTTGCTAAAAAGCTCAAAAAAAACATGTTTTCAAAAAGATACAATTTGTTAATTCAAAAAAGCT
This sequence comes from uncultured Chryseobacterium sp., assembly GCA_963518055.1. Taxonomy (GTDB): domain Bacteria; phylum Bacteroidota; class Bacteroidia; order Flavobacteriales; family Weeksellaceae; genus Chryseobacterium. Next base: position 191,167 of record CAUQIC010000001.1, on the reverse strand, counting down.
AATGTATCAATTTCACAATATCCAGATGCAGAAAAATCATCTCATTATATAATTCCTACTTTTATGCTGTTTTTCAGCTGAAATGTACTATTCTCTCCCAAGCTATGTCTATACCTTTGGTCTATTAAATAATTTAAAAATACCATTATGAGTAAAACAATTTTCATTACAGGTGCATCAAAAGGCTTTGGAAGGTTATGGACTGAAGCACTATTAAAAAAAGGGGATAAAGTAGCGGCTACAGCCAGAAACATTTCAGCACTGAACGATCTTAAAGCAGAATATGGAGATCAGGTCCTTATTTTACCATTGGATGTCAATAAGCGTGAAGAAGTATTTGGCACAGTTAAAACTATTGAAGATCATTTCGGGCAGATCGATGTTTTAATCAACAATGCTGGCTATGGGCTTTTTGGTACAATAGAAGAGACATCGGAACAGCAAGCCAGAGAGCAGATTGAAACTAATTTATTCGGTTCTCTTTGGGTAACACAGGCTGTGCTTCCGGGAATGAGAAAGCACAAAAGTGGACATATTATTCAAATTTCGAGTTTTTTAGGCTTGACAACACTACCTCTTCTCGGTTTGTATAACGCTTCTAAATTTGCAGTAGAAGGGCTAATAGAAACGTTAGGAACTGAAGTAGCCCATTTAGGAATTAAAACAACCCTTATTGAACCTAACGGGTATGCTACAGATTGGTCAGGCGCATCTGCTGTTCAGACAACAGATTCTATTTCAGATTACAATGCTGTACGGGAATCTTTTGCTAAAACCGGCGCTTCTGCTGAAATCTGGGGTAATCCGGAAGCAACTGTAGAACCCATACTTAATATTATAGACAGTAATAATCCCCCTTCGAGATTATTATTAGGAAAAATAGCTTATCATGCTATTCATGAATTTTATCATACCCGCCTGAAAGAAGTGGACGATTGGAAAGAGGTAAGTATTAAAGCACATGGCTTTTAATCAACCAACATAAAAAATCAAATCACTTTCACAATCGTCATGATTATTTGATGTAAATTAGAACAATATATTCAGATGAAACATTATAAAACCCTGACCCAATTACACTCAGAAAGTTCCTGGGAAGCACCTGAAAGTCCTTTTTTCAGTGTTGTGGGCTGTCTTTCGGGATGCACTCTTGGTAACAGGGAGTTTACAACAGATTTTTACATGATTGCTTTCAAAAAAATAAGGTCTGGAATTTTCATGTACGGAAGAACTCCTTATGATCATGACAATGGATGTCTCTTTTTTACAAAACCACGGCAAATTATTGAAATGAAGGATCTTGAATTTGAGGAAGACGGTTTCATGCTTCTGATCCATGAAGATTATTTGAATGGTCATGAATTGCATTCCGCCATCGAAAAATATGGATATTTTGAATATGAAACCAAGGAGGCACTGCATCTTTCGCCTAAAGAAGAACAGCTTATTTTAGAACTCCGGGATACAATAGAAAATGAATACAGAAATAACCCTGATGAGTTTAGCCGGGAAATTATTTTAAGCCACATTTCTTCTATTTTAAAATATGCACAACGTTTCTATAAAAGGCAGTTTATAGAACGCAGCCAGTCTGTGGGAAAAACAGCATCAAAGTTCAATGAGGTGCTAAAGCAGTACTTGTATAATGAGAGCTTAAAGAAGAATGGACTTCCATCTGTAGCTGAGCTAGCTGAAAAACTATCAATTTCTCCCCGCTATCTGAGTGATCTCCTAAAACAGGAAACTGGCAAGACTGCTCTGGAACTTATACATATCTCTTTGATTTCAGAGGCTAAAAATATGCTTCGCATAGGAGAAAAAGGAATATCTGAAATTGCTTATGAATTAGGATTTGAGAACCCATCCTATTTTACCAGGCTTTTTAAAAAACAGACAGGAATGAAACCATTAGAATTTAAAAAATCACCCATCAATTAGCTTTTTATTCATCTTACTTATAGAATCTTGCAGACACTGGAAGGGAATTTAGAAGATCTAATTCTAAGTTCTCTTTTATGCTTTGTAAGGATCGTTTTCATATTCTTTCCGAAGAGTAAAATATAACATACTGAAAACTAAAACACTAAAGTAATAAGAGCTAAAATGAAGACCTCCTGTCCACAAAAAAGACTAAAAAAATGTTTTATCGTAAAGAATTTTATATATTTGCACCATCTAACAATTAAAAAAATAATTTACTATGTCAGACATTGCATCAAGAGTAAAAGCTATCATCGCTGATAAGCTTGACGTTGAAGAAACAGAAGTAACTCCTGAAGCTAGCTTCACTAACGATTTAGGAGCTGATTCACTAGATACAGTTGAGTTAATCATGGAATTTGAAAAAGAATTTAATATTCAAATCCCTGATGATCAAGCTGAAAAAATTACTACTGTAGGACACGCTATCGCTTACATCGAAGAAGTAGTAAATAAATAATATTCTTCAACAAAAAAGAAATTAAACAAAGTTTATGGAATTAAAAAGAGTAGTTGTAACCGGTTTTGGAGCAATAACACCGATTGGAAATAATGCAAAAGAATACTGGGAAAATCTTGTAAAAGGTGAGAGCGGTGCCGCTCCGATTACTCTTTTTGATGCCACAAACTTTAAAACGAAGTTCGCTTGCGAAGTCAAAAATTTCGATCCATTACAGCATTTCGATAAGAAAGAGTCTAAAAAAATGGACCGAAATACCCAATTAGGACTTGTTGCTGCTAGAGAAGCAGTAGCACATTCTAGAATTATGGAAGACAATGTGGATAAAAACAGAGTCGGTGTAATTTGGGGTTCTGGAATTGGAGGCTTAGAGACTTTTGAAACTGAAGTGTTAGGATGGGCAAATACGGAAATTCCTAGATTTAATCCATTCTTTATCCCAAAAATGATTGCGGATATCACTCCTGGGCATATCTCTATTGAGTACGGTTTTCATGGGCCAAATTATACTACTGTATCTGCTTGTGCTTCTTCAGCAAATGCGATAATTGATTCCAAAATGCTGATCCAATTAGGAAAAGCAGACGTGATTGTATGCGGAGGCTCTGAAGCAGCCGTTACAGCAAGTGGTGTCGGTGGATTTAATGCAATGATGGCACTTTCTACAAGAAATGATGATCCAAAAACAGCTTCAAGACCTTTTGACAAAGACAGAGATGGATTTGTGTTGGGTGAAGGTGCCGGAACGATCATTCTTGAAGAATATGAGCACGCGGTAAAACGTGGTGCTACAATATATGCAGAATTATTAGGAGGAGGTTTAAGTGCTGATGCACATCACATGACCGCTCCACATCCTGAAGGACTTGGCGCTTATCTGGTAATGAAAAGCTGTCTGGACGATGCAGGTTTAACTGCTGATGAAGTAGATCATATCAACATGCATGGTACCTCTACTCCATTAGGAGACATCGCTGAATCCAATGCAATCTCAAGATTATTAGGCGAGCACGCTTATGACATTCAGATTAATTCTACAAAATCAATGACTGGTCACCTTTTAGGGGCGGCAGGAGTTATTGAAGCTATCGCTGCGTTAGGAACTATTATTCATGGTACTGTTCCTCCTACCATCAACCATTTTACTGATGATGAAAATATTGACAGCAGACTTAACTTTACGTTTAACAATGCTGTGAAGAAAGATGTAAAAGTAGCCATGAGCAATACTTTCGGATTTGGCGGGCATAATGCTTGCGTTCTATTTAAGAAAATCTAAATTCAATGAATGGAGTTACAGAAATACTTTTCTAAATTCCTTCTCAAAAAAAGAAAAAGACAGCTAACGGAAAGAGATTATTTTCTCAGTACTGAACTTAATAGAGTGCTCGGTACAGAGGTTCAAAATATAGCTCTTTACCGCGAGGCCTTTTCTTTAAAAAATTCTTCTAAAAATCAAGACAGCAATTATGAAAGACTTGAATTTTTAGGAGATTCTGTTTTGGGTACAATTATTTCTTGTCATTTGTTCCAGACTTATCCTCAGGCTAACGAAGGATATCTGACACAGATGAAATCTAAGATTGTTAATAGGAAAAACCTTAATAAATTAGGAGAAGATCTCAAACTTACCAGCCTTTTGCTAAAGCAAAACAGTTCTTCAGCTTTGGGTGAAAATATCTCCGGAAACTTATTTGAAGCCTTAATTGGTGCCGTTTATCTGGACTTCCATTATGATACTTGTAAAAAGATCATTTTGGAAAAATTGTTGACGCCTTCAGAAATCAATAAGCTTGAGAATAAAATTGTCAGCTATAAAGGACTCCTGCTTGAATGGAGCCAGAAGAAGAAAGTCAATATAAAATATGAAACCTGTGAAGAGATACAGGTCAATAAATCTGTAGTATTCAGATGCCATGTATGGCTGGGAGATGAGAAAATTGCCAACGCAACAGAAACTTCTAAGAAAAAAGCAGAGGAAAAGGCAGCACAAAGGGCGTTTTATATTTTAAATAAAAAAGAAAACATACTTGGAAATTCAAAAACTTTATGATCTTGATGATATAGAATTTGAAGATATTGCCATAGGATTGGTAAGATTAGCAAAAGATGTACCCGCTCATGAGTTTTTTTACAAAATAAATCAAAGTAACAACCTCAGTTTTTCAAGAAAAAAAGATCTTGTTTTCCATGGGGACTATTATGATTATTTTTTTCCAAGATTTGAAGCCTACCACAAGTTTTCAAAGACCTGTTTTACTTTTATTTCAAACAGATGTTCAGAAAGTAAGCAAAAAAAAGTTCAAACCGAGCTCTTTACAGGAGAAGAAAACATTAAGTTTTTATTAAATAATCAGGCAGATGTAGAATATATTCTGCATACATCGGAACAGTTTCCTGATTTTTCCGTAATTTTGCTCCCTGAAAATCTTGTTTTTCCAATTCAAGATTATACACTGAGTTCTGATGAGGAACTTTATCAAATTATCCAGTATTATGAATAAGTATTTAAAGAAGACAAAAATTATCGCAACACTAGGACCTGCTTCGTCATCGAAGGAGGTAATGTTAGATCTAATGAAAGCGGGTGTTGATATTTTCAGAATAAATTTTTCACATGCAGATTACGACTTAGTTCGAAAAAATATTGAAATAATTAGAGAGCTCAACAGCGAGTATGGTTATTCAGTGGGTATTCTGGGAGATCTTCAGGGGCCGAAACTAAGAGTAGGTGTCGTAAAAGAAGGTTCTTACCTGAATCCTGGAGATATTCTTACTTTCACCAATGAAAAGATGGAAGGAGACTCTACCAAGGTATACATGACCTATCAACAGTTTCCTCAGGATGTAAAAGTTGGGGAAAGAATCCTTATTGATGATGGTAAGCTTGTATTGGAGGTTACTGAAACCAACGAAAAGGATACTGTAAAGGCAAAAACGATCCAAGGGGGACCTCTAAGTTCTAAGAAAGGAGTAAATCTACCTAATACACAGGTATCACTTCCTGCATTGACGGAAAAAGATGTACAGGATGCTAATTTCATGCTTGATATGGAAGTAGATTGGATGGCTCTTTCTTTCGTACGCCATGCTCAGGATATCATTGATTTAAAAGAATTAATTGCAAAGCATCCGAACGGCAAATTCAAGACACCGATTATCGCGAAAATTGAAAAGCCTGAAGGGGTTAAAAATATTGAAGAAATTTTAGTAGAATGTGACGGACTAATGGTTGCCCGTGGTGACCTGGGTGTAGAAGTTCCAATGGAAGAAGTTCCTGCTATTCAGAAAAACCTGGTAGAGAAGGCAAGATTCTACTCTAAGCCGGTTATCATCGCTACTCAGATGATGGAAACGATGATCAACAGCTTAACGCCAACCAGAGCGGAAGTAAATGATGTTGCCAACTCTGTATTGGATGGTGCTGATGCAGTAATGCTTTCAGGAGAAACCTCTGTAGGTAGATATCCTGTACAGGTTGTGGAAAACATGGCTAAAATTGTGAAGAATATCGAGACTACTCATTTCTATCAACATAAAAATGAGCCCATTGAAAAAGATTACAACTGCATCGATGAGAGATTCATTACGAACAGGGTATGTCTTGCAGCAGTAAGAATTGCAAAAACAACAAATGTATCTGCGATTGTTACGTTGACTCATTCAGGATATACCGCTTTCCAACTTGCGGCTCACAGACCAAATTCTCAGATTATTGTTTACAGTGGAAATAAAAGAGTGATTACTATGCTGAATCTTCTTTGGGGAGTTCACGCTTACTATTATGACATGAAGAAGTCTACTGATGAAACGATCATCCAGGTGAATATGTTAACGCACAATTATGGGTATATCGAAACTGGTGACTTCGTCATCAACATCAATGCAACTCCTTCATATGAAGGAGGTAAGACCAATACGTTGAGATTAACAACAGTATAAGCAATAAGCAATAAGCAATAAGCAAAGTTACTTTTTGTGAAAACATACAAAAAGCTCCCGGAAATTAATTTCCGGGAGCTTTTTTATTATTTATATCTCGAGCTATCATTCCCTGTTTGCTAGGAATGGCATTCATATAGATTCTAGTTACCTACAATAGTCTTTGCCGTTACGAACTCTTTTAAAGCCAGTAAAGAAAGCTCGGTTCCATATCCTGAAGCCTTGCTCCCACCAAATGGAAAACGCGGGTCAGAACTGGTCATTCTGTTGATATTTACGGTTCCGGATTCAAGGTTTTCAATAAAGAATACTTGAAGATCTGTTTTTTTCGTCCATACAGAATTGGAAAGTCCAAAAGGAATATCATTGGCTACCCTTAAAGCCTCTTCCTCATTTTTGACGATCATGACCATCCCAAGAGGCCCAAATAGTTCTTCTTTTAAAATGGGATTGCCCTCCTGAACACGAATTAAGCCTGGTTTAAATTCATTTTCTGAGATTCTTTCTAAAGGAATAATGATTTCCGCTCCATTTTCCAACGCTCTGTTAAATTGAGCTTCCAATTCATCAGCAAGATCTGGTCTTGCCATTCCTGCTAGTTTAGTTTCCTTGTTTAAAGGGTCTCCAAGTTCATATTTTTTATACTCCTCAATGAATATAGGGAGAAATTGGTCTTCGATCTTTTCATCAAGAATAAATCTTTTCGCTGCTGTACAGGTTTGTCCACAGTTTTGAAGCCTTGATTTTGCCCCAGCTTTTGCTGCTTCTTCAAGATCTGCATCATCAAAAATGATAAAAGCATCACTTCCTCCTAATTCAAGGAGAGATTTTTTGATATTTAAACCAGCTATTGAAGCTACTTCTCCACCTGCTTTTCCACTACCTGTTAAACTTACTCCTTTTATAGCATCATGTTCAAGAATTTCCTTCACCGCTTTATGCCCAACTTCAAGATTCTGAAAAATACCTTCCAGAAAACCAGCTTCCAAAAGAACTTCTTCTATGGCATTTCCACTTCCGAAGCAAATTGAAGCGTGTTTTAATACGACGGTATTTCCGGCCAAAATCGCAGGAACAGCAAATCTTAATACCTGCCAGAAAGGGAAGTTCCAGGGCATTACTCCTAAAATAACTCCTTTTGGAACATAATGAACTTCAGAATAAGCAAACTCAGAATCAACCTTCTCAGGTTTTAAAATATTTTCTGCATCCGCATAATAATTCATCATTAAAGCACACTTTTCAACCTCAGCAATAGATTCTGAAATGGGTTTATTCATTTCCGTAGTAATGATTGTCCCGAATTTTTCAGAATTATTTTTTAAAATTTCTGCTGCTTTTGCAATTAACTTCTGCCTTTCCTCAAACGGCACTTTTCTCCACACTGAAAACGCTATATCTGCTTTAACAAGCTTGCTTTCAATTAATTGTTCCATAATATAATTTCTGTTTTTAAATTCAGCTAATGAATTTATGAGCGCTTTTTTGAAAAAGCACGGATAAAATCAGCAAATTCCGTTCCTTAAGGGTAAATAAAATAGTGATTTTCTCTATCGGAAGAATATAGTTTTACCTTAAATCATTAGCCATTCATTCACCAGACATGCTGCCAGCCTCGCCGTTCTCTCCTGAATATCAAAAGAGGGGTTAACTTCAGCTACATCCAGTGCAACCAGTTTTTCATTCTTTAAAATATGTCTGTAAAAATGCATAAAGGTTGCGTCTGCAAAGATACCATTATATGCGGAAGCAGAAACCCCCGGAGCAATAGATGCATTAAAAACATCCATACAAATGGTAAGATAGGCAAAATCGACATTCTCTAAAAGCTCATCGATACGCTGATAGATGGATGAAAGGTTCTCAAAAAACAATTCGTCTGCAAGAATATATTTCATTCCATACTGATGAGCAGTATCAAAGAGTTTTAATGTATTTGAATTTCTTTGAATTCCAATATGTAAAGAGTTGATAGGTCCTTCCTGCGCAATTTGCCAGAATCCGGTTCCTGAACTGGGACCTACTCCTTTTTCCGGCTGCCTGTTATCAAAGTGAGCATCAATATTGATGATTCCTATTTTCTGTTCAGGGAAGGCTGTTTTTACGCCCAGATAATGAGCATAAGTCACTTCGTGTCCTCCACTCAAGACCAATGATTTCCCGCCTTTTAAAAGGACTTTGGATACATTTTTTGCAAGGCTATTCTGAGAGTTTTCCAGATTTCCGTCTTCACAGGTGATATTTCCAAAATCAAGCAATGAGAAGTCAGGAAGAACTACGGGAAAATTAGACATATTTTTTCTAATCACGTCCGGTGCCTCTTTAGCCCCTTGACGTCCTTTGTTTCTTCTTACTCCTTCGTCCACAGCAAAGCCATGTAAAACGAAATCATTCGTTGAAATATTGTCGTAATTGTGTTCTTCTTTTACTCTCTGAAATAGTCTGTGGAAGAGAAGCTCTTCTCCATCCCATCTACCCTGCCAAATATTTTGAAACATAATTCTTTAAAAATTCAATTTGAGTCACATCATTATATCCAGTAAAGCTAGCTAATATTGTTTATATATAAAAGAGCCTTTCATACATTATATAAAAAACTCATAATAAGAACAATACAACTCCATTAGTCTTTATTCTGGTTCGCATTACGACTTATAAACATTTCATTTCTTTCTTCAGAGATGATTTCGAGAAATCGTTCATAATGTTTTAACACATCTGAAATCAACTCATTTTTAGTAAAATACTGTACATCATACCCTTCTCTGCCGTCTCCAAAATAAGATCTTGGATAATGGGTTTTATTGTCTTCCAGATCGGGAAGATTTTCTTCATTAATTACATATTCAGAAACTGTTTTTATCTGGTTTTTAATTCCATAAATAAAGTTATTAACAACTCCCTGATGAATTTCTATTTCTATCCTGGCAGGATTTTCATAATGATTGATTTTGGCATCAATACCATTAGTGGCAAATTCTGCCTGCAAATCTGTAAAGGCTTCTTTTGCTTTTACCTGAATAAACTGATCTACTGAAGAAGTGTCTTTAAAGGAAACAATATTTTTCAAACGTTCTTTCCAAAATTCACCGGACCATGGAACGGTAGATACAGAAAAGTTCCTGTCATAATATTTCTGATCGATGCTAAGTCCTTTCATCAGACTTACAATAAATAGAATTACAATGATAGAAAAAGGAAGTGCCGTAATCAAAGTCATACTTTGAAGGGCTTTCAAACCACCTGCATTTAACAATAAAAGAGATAAAACAGCAAGTAGAACACCCCAGAATATAATTTGCCACTTGGGGGATTTTGTAGAGTTTTTAGTAGCAATACTATTCATTACAAATATTCCCGAATCTGCAGATGTCACAAAAAAGATAATAATAATCAGGATTACAAAGAAACCTGTAAAAGAAGAGAACGGCATATACTCCAAAAACCTAAACATCAATGCATCGGGATCACTTGCAAATTGACTTAACTGGCCATTGGCTATGTTTAAATCAAACCATATGGCACTGTTTCCAAATACAGACATCCAGATAAAGTTGAATAAAGTAGGTAATATTAAAACAGCCAGGATAAACTCTCTGATAGTTCTTCCTTTAGAGATTCTTGCAATAAATAACCCTACATAAGGAGACCACGAAATCCACCAGGCCCAGTATAAAATCGTCCAGTCATAAAACCATGGCAATGCGTTCTTTTCATACACATGGGTATTGAATGTAAGATTGAAAAAGTTATTAATATAATTTCCCAAGCCTTCAGTAAAACTTCCAATCAAATACACCGTAGGACCTAAAGCCAATACAAACAATAAGAGTATGATAACGCTTACAACATTAATATTGCTTAATATCTTCACTCCTTTTCCAACCCCTGAAATTGCAGAAATAACAGAAAGAGAAATCAGACAAACAACAATGATTACCTGATACATAAAACTATTTTCAGGAGTTATGTGAAGAATATTCAATCCTGAACTGATCTGTACAACACCAAATCCTAAGGTTGTCGTAATTCCAAAAAAAGTACAACAAAGAGCAAACACATCAATGGCATTTCCCCATTTTCCGTTAATTTTATTTTTTAACAATGGATAAAAACAGCTTCGTAATGAAAGTGGTAATCTGTACCGATAAGCAAAATAGGATAAAGAAAGCCCTACTACTCCATAGATTGCCCAGGCATGAATTCCCCAGTGAAAAAAGGTATACAGCTGTGCCTGTTTGGCTCTACTTACATAATGATTATCAGAAAACACTTCCGAAGAATAGTGCTGCATAGGTTCTGCCACACTAAAATAGATCAATCCAATCCCCATCCCGGCTGCAAACAACATAGAAATCCATGAGAAGAATGAATACTCAGGTTTACTATCATTAGCCCCCAGTTTTATATTTGCATATTTGCTAAAGAGAAGGTAAACTAAAAAGATAACAAAAAGCGTCACTGACCAAACGTAAACCCAATTTAAATTAACAAATATGAATTGTTTAATCTCATTCAGTACACTCTCTGTCTGCTTTGGATACAATGCGGAAAGAAAACAAGTACCTATAATAAAGATTAAACTCGGAATAGTGACCCCTTTGTTAAAAGTAGATCTAACATTTTGAAAATTCATCATTTTTATTTTCGTATTTATAGTATTGACAAGTCTTCCTGGTCTAGTGTATAGTTGTAATAAAAGTACTGAGAACTTAGAAAATATCCAGGTTTTCTGCGTCTTCGGTGCACTTAAGAACTATTGAAAATCGCTATTTTGAAAAAATCAACGGCAATCGGAGAACAATATAAGAAATCTAAAATAAAAAACGAAAAAGGCAAAGGACATGATGATACTCTCAAACTGCCCTTTGCCCCCTTTATTATAACTCTAATTTTGCTTGCAGAAAGAACTGCTGATAGATCACCTATTTATCAAAGGTTATTTAAATTATTCCCTGAATTTCCCCTTTATGGCAGGTATAAATGTTCTGAAAAGTAAAATAATAAATACCAATAAAACAGATGATAATTTAAATTGCAAACTTATGTTTTCATTATTGACAAAGAAAATAATGCATCCCAATGCCACAATGACTATTAAATATAAAATGGAATACCAATATCCCCCTCTATTTTCATATTTGAATTCACCTCCATTCGTTTTAAACATTTCATCAAGCATGTTGTTAGCCAGATCTGCCTCTAATTTCCTCACATCGGAAGTCAGATTTTTTACAATAAAATCCCTTTTTGTACCTGATCTTACGGCATTCCATGCATATCCAAAGTTTTTTTCAGAGACCCCAAGAGAGAGATATTTTTCTTTAATATCTTCTATTTTAATTTTCATTTTCAGTATTAGTTGTCTTTTATACAAAATCCTTTACTTACCGGCATAATATTTAAAATACTGCCAGTATTTATCTTTAAAGATTCTGACTGTGATTTTATACTCGGGATTATTTTGTTTTATGGTATTAAAGGTTTTAGAAATTTTCCTGAAATCCTTCCCTACAAAATAACTTTCTTTTATATTATCGGCACTTTCCCGCCCTACATACAAATATCCATATTCTTTTAATTCTTCAATCGCCTGATCTTCAATATCACTTAATGTTTCAAAATCTTCTTTTTCAGGAAGCCCATCATTCTGATCTCCATTATACTGAAATTTAAGTACCGAAACCCATGGGTAGGAAGCTTTAGCATCATACTCCAGTAAGCGCATATTCATACAGGCAATTAAGGGTTTTCCATTTTCCAGATCAGCTCTAAGGATAGAAAACTCATCTTCTTCATCTGCCCTCTTTACACTTTTATATTTTTCTGCAAATTCTCTTTCTCTCCATAGCAGAAAGTCTTTTAATTTTTCAATGGGAACAAGCTCTTTTTTTACCTCGTCCAGCCCTATAACTCTAAAGGTATCTATTTGCGTAGCAAAGTTTAACTCTCCTAAAAAATTATCTAAAAAAATACAAACTCCTGTCGTGACAGCTTCTTTATTTTCAGCATTACCATGATACACAAAAACAAGATCAATCTCATCCTGATAGTCTTCCAGCTCATTAGAATAGAAAGATATATTATCTTTTGAAAATTGATAGTCACCCATATTGACAATGACTTTTTGTATATCCATCGCCGGTTTCAAAGCGGTAAATTTCCAGTGACTGATCTTGGGAGCCGCCTCAATAATTTCTTCGGCAAAGGCAATATTGGTGAGCTCTCCATCTACAGTAATAATTAATTCTGCTGTGGAGTTATCAGACATTCCGGTTAAAAAATAAAAACCATCTTTTATCTGATTAAGTTTGGGAGCAATTACATCAAAAAAATTGTTTTCAATAGCTTCTTGTCCCCCTTTTTCAACAACGGCGTAGAATTCTTTTTCCCTTGCTAAAAACCAGTCCCAGAAATCTTCGTAGTCAAATTTTTGTATAAATTGTCTTTCCTCCATAGTGTACTGTATGTTAATTAAAAAGATTTCCGTCAATATAGACATGTTCGGCTTTTAAGCTTCCCTGACTATAAAGTACATTTTGGAAATTATTGGTTTTAAAAGTAACGAAATCAGCTTTCTTTCCTACTTCCAACGTTCCTCTATCTTCAAGATTAAGAGCAAAGGCAGCGCGGAAAGTCATTCCTGCCAGCACCTCAGCAGTTGTTAGCTTTTGAAAAGTTGCAAGAATAGAGGCCTGAGTAATTAAATTCCCCATGGGAGCAGATCCCGGATTCCAATCACTGGCAATTGCCACAATAGCTCCTGCATCCAGTAATTTTCTTGCAGGGGTAAATTTTTCACCTAAGCCTAAACTCGCTCCCGGTAAAGCCGTTGCAACAGTATCTGATTGTGCTAAAAATTCGATATCTTCATCAATAGTGGCTTCCAGGTGGTCTGCAGATTTTGCTCCTACCTCTACGGCAATTCTTGAACTTCCTGGAGTAAACTGATCTGCATGTACGGTAATTTCAAAACCTAAATTTTTAGTTTTAAGTAAGAAATTTTTACTTTCCTCCGGCTGAAAAGCTGATTTTTCAATAAAGATATCAACACGATTCGCAAGGTTTCCTTCTTTTACTTTTGGTAAAATTTCGGCAAGAATATATTCTAAATACTCAGGATTAGTTCCTTCAAAATCTCTTGGTTTCAAATGAGCAGAAAGACAGGTTGGAACTAAGGTTGCTTTTGTTTCCTGCTGTGCCTTTTTAATAATCCTTAACATCTTAAGTTCATTTTCTACATCCAGTCCATAGCCGCTCTTTACTTCGATGGTTGTAATTCCAAGGTCGATCAGGAAATTAATTCGTTCTAATAAAGTCTTCAAAAGTTCTTCTTCTGAAGCACTTCTTGTATGCTGTACAGAACTCCAGATTCCACCGCCACTTTCAGCGATTTCCAGATAAGTTTTCCCTGCATTACGCATCGCAAAATCATTGGCACGGTTTCCACCGAAACAAATATGGGTATGTGAGTCTACAAAAGCAGGAAGCACAATCTGCTCTCCTTCTACCTGTTCGATTTCTATGGATGGGCTTTCAGTCTTTAATACTTCAAAATTTCCGATTTTCTGAATGGCACCATTATCTACAATAATTCCTCCGTCAACAATGATTTCCAGCTGTTCATCGGTAAGTTTTCCTCTTAATGGTAAATGGGCAAGTGTTATTACCTGCTTAAATGGTCCTATTAATTTCATAATTTAGGCTAAAGGTTAGAAGATATTCTGTTTTTAACAATTTCTGATATTTCAGATGCTTGCAGTAAATATTCAGTTTTATTATTCCGAAGAGATTACAGTTCAAGCTTTAATTTTCCTCTCAAAAATACTTAAAATATATCAATTTATACCTCAGCCAGATCCATATTTCCCGTCCTTATATCAATCTTTCCTGAACTGAAACCTCAGCCTTTGCCCAAACCTCTGTCTTAATTTAACCTTTTCTTAATCCTCCCTTCAATCTTAGCCTAAATTTCCTATCTTTGAGGTAAATGAAATGAATTAATGCCAGATTTTTTACACCCAGATAAGGAAAACTACTCACGCGAGGAGCTGATGCAGGAAGAGCAAATTCGTCCCCAAAGTTTTAAAGATTTTGCGGGACAGAGAAAAACGCTGGAAAACCTTGAAGTTTTTGTTTCCGCAGCCAAAAGGCGGGCCGGAGCGCTAGATCATGTGTTATTACATGGCCCTCCCGGACTTGGAAAAACAACTTTAGCCAATATCATTGCCAATGAACTTGGGGTAAATTGTAAAATCACTTCAGGGCCTGTATTGGATAAGCCCGGAAGCCTTGCCGGATTGTTAACGAATCTGGAAGAAAATGATGTTCTTTTCATTGATGAGATTCATAGACTTTCTCCTGTCGTAGAAGAATATTTGTATTCAGCCATGGAAGATTATAAAATCGACATTATGCTGGAAACAGGTCCTAATGCAAGAAGTGTACAGATCGGTCTGAATCCTTTTACGCTGGTAGGAGCAACAACCAGAAGCGGTATGCTTACCAAGCCGATGCTTGCCAGATTTGGAATCCAAAGCAGACTGGAATATTATTCTATTGAGCTTTTATCCATGATCATTCAAAGGAGTGCAAGGGTTCTAGGGGTTGTTATCTATGAAGATGCAGCGATCGAAGTTGCAAGAAGAAGTCGTGGTACCCCAAGGATTGCCAATGCTTTACTGAGAAGGGTACGTGATTTTGCCGAGATTAAAGGAAATGGTGAAATTGAAATTAATATTACAAAATATGCGTTGAATTCTCTTAATGTAGATGAATTTGGTCTTGATGAAATGGATAATAAAATTATGCGTGTCATGATTGAAAATTTCAGAGGAAAGCCTGTAGGTATTTCTGCCCTGGCTACATCTATTGGGGAAAACCCTGAAACTTTAGAAGAAGTCTATGAACCGTTTTTGATTCAGGAAGGATTTATTATCAGAACACCAAGGGGAAGAGAGGTTACAGAAAAGGCGTATCAGCATTTAAATATTGCCAGACCCAAAGGGCCGGGCGAGCTTTTCTGATGTAAGACCTTGCTATTTTAAACTAATATTCAAAACTGATGTTTGTACCCAAATTATATAAGAGTGAAGATATAAATGTAATGAGAGAAATTATCAAAGAAAATTCTTTCGCTTTGTTAATTTCTTCTGTTGATAAAATTCGTGCAACTCATTCCATGATGATGTTGAACGAAACTGATCCGGAAAATATTTATATTGAAACTCATGTTTCAAAAGCTAATCCTCAGGCTAAAATCCTGAAAAACGGAGACGAAGTCCTTTGCGATTTTTTAGGAGCACATACTTATATTTCCAGTAGTTGGTATGATCATATTAACGTTTCTACTTGGAACTATGAAGCGGTACAGATCTATGGAAAGGTAGAACTGATGAATAATGAGGAACTTTATATCCATTTAGAAAAATTAACTTCGAAATACGAAAAGTTTCAACAATGCCCAATGATGGTAAAAGATATGGGAAAGGAATTTGTTGAAAAAGAAATGAAAGGAGCTTTTGGAATTAAGGTCATTCCTACAGAAATATTTATCAAACAAAAGCTTTCTCAAAACAGGAAAGAAAACGATTTTCAGAATATCATTTCACAGCTTGAACAATCAGATGATCAGGCTAGAAAAATTGCTGAGAAAATGAAATCAATAAAGAAATAATCAAAATATATATGAAGCTATATCCAATACAATGTGGAAAATTTAAACTGGACGGCGGTGCTATGTTCGGAGTCGTCCCAAAGAGTCTGTGGGAAAAAACTAACCCGGCAGACGAAAAAAACCTAATCGAATTGGGAACCCGTTCCCTACTTATTGAAGACGGCAAAAAACTGATCCTTGTAGATTGCGGTCTTGGCAACAAACAAGACGATAAATTCTTTGGCCACTACTCTCTTTGGGGGGATGATAATCTTGATAAGAATTTAAAGAAATATGGTTTTGTAAAAGAAGATATTACTGATGTATTCCTTACTCACCTTCATTTTGATCACTGTGGGGGAGCTATTGAATGGAATGATGATAAAACAGGATACAGACCCGCTTTTAAAAATGCGCACTTCTGGACCAACGAAAATCATTGGCAATGGGCAACAGAACCTAATGCAAGAGAGAAAGCCAGCTTCCTTAAAGAGAATATTCTTCCCATGCAGGAAAGCGGTCAACTCAACTTTTTACCTCTTCCTACTACAGGTAATTATGGATTTGCACCTGATTTGAAAATGGATGTTATTTTTGTGGATGGCCATACCGAAAAGCAAATGCTTCCTGTTATTCAGTATCAGGAGAAAACCGTTGTTTTTGCGGCAGATCTTATTCCTACAGCAGGACATATCAACCCGGTCTATGTAATGGGATATGATACAAGGCCTCTTTTAACAATGGAAGAAAAAGGTAAATTCCTAAAGCAATGTGTAGATAATGAATATTTACTATTCTTTGAGCATGATGCTCACAACGAACTGGCAAGTCTTAAGATGACGGAAAAAGGAGTAAGGCTTGATCAGACCTTTAGTTTTAATGATGTTTTTGGATATTAATTTTTAATTATGGAAGAATTACATTCTGAAACACAACAACCAGAACCGGAACCAGCGCCCAAGATCATTGGATTAACAGGAGGCATTGGTTCAGGAAAGACTACAGTTGCCCGATTTATTGAAGAATTTGGGTTTCCTGTTTATTATTCTGATGACAGAGCAAAAACCATTGTGAATGACAATGAAGATCTGAAAATAAAGATCAAAGAATTACTGGGCGAAGAGTCATATGACAAGAATGGATTATACGACAGAAAATTTGTTGCTGATAAGGTTTTTAATAACAGAGACCTCTTGCAGCAACTGAATGAAATCATTCACCCGGCAGTACGTATTGATTTTGAAAACTGGATTAAGCGACAAACCAAATATCTAGTTTTTAAAGAAACTGCATTATTGTTTGAATTAAAGCTTAACAGACAATGTTACAAATCTCTTTTAGTTACAGCAGAAGATAATATCAGAATCAAAAGAGTAATGGATAGGGATAGTAAAACTTATCGTGAAGTTGAGTCTGTTATGGAAAAGCAAATGCCGGAAAAAGATAAGATCAAAATGGCAGATTGTATTATCTATAACAATACTAACCTGGAAGAATTGAAAGAACAAACAGAAAAGGTAGTTTTCAGTATTGAATAAGACTACTATTATATAAAAAACAAGCCCTCTTTTCAGAGGGCTTGTTTTATTATTAGTGATTAATTATTATTCTTTAATAAATTTCTTTTGTGCAGTATTTCCATTATCATCAATATCTATCACATATACTCCATTGATGAGTTTACTCACATTAATCTGATTATTCAACAAAATACCATTGCCAATAATCTGTCCTACTGCATTGTAAATTTTATACTTAGCTTTTTTGCTGATATTTTTCACATACAGTATTGAACTTACCGGATTAGGATAAATTAAAATACCCGTCTGATCAATAGGATTAGCAATCGCTTTTCTGGTAATTCTTACAGCATAATCTTCTACCTCGCCATTGGCAAAATTAAGACAATTCACAGGAACACCGTCTCTTTGCATTGCTATCCGCATAATAACATATTTATAATCCGTCATACTGACAAAAGCATCAACCGGCACACTGAATTTTCCTGAAACAGGACTTGTTGTATTCGGAGGAGACGTAAATACTCTTTCGTCGATATCAAATTCTCCGTTTCTGTTGAAATCGATCCATACTGCAATTCCCTCATTATAGGTATTCCCTGTCCATTTCTTCTCGATAATAATTTCATTATCTGCAGATCCCTGGACAAGCTCTATTATTGTTTTTGGAACGCCTGAATAATCGGTGTAGGTTGAAGCCCCAGAGGCATTCTCCATCATCAGTTTACCGGTTGGTTTAACCGTAACTTTAGAAATATGTTCTCCTGCAGAACTTCCTGAAGCCATTTTACAATAGATCACTGTTGGTGTTGTAAAATAGTAAAGAGGAGTAAAACTTCCCGGAGTTCCATTACATATATTGGCCACCTGCATTTCATATTTGGTTAATTCCATTAATCCTGTTAATATATAATTATTAACATTTACAGAAATATTAGTCCAGCTTGGAATTCCTACTTTTCTATATCTAAGAATATATGTCGCTCCCGGAAACGGATCCCATTTGATTTCTGCCGATGTAGGGAATAGTTGAGTAATTGTCAGCCCCGGAGGTGGAAGTTCACACGTCCTTTCCGTAGTAAATACTGCAGGATTAGAATATGGGTTCCATGTGTTTTCTGTAGCACATTTACTGGCTATCTGCACTTCATATGATGTATAAGGATCTAAACCGGCAAGGGTATAAGTATTAGCAGGAGCTGAAGGTAAAGAAATATCGGCATTTGGCCAGCCCACCGTTCCTACTTTCCGCCATCTCATTGTATAAGACACACCTACTACGGTCGGGTTCCAAGTAATAACAGCCGAATTTGTAGTAATACTTCCCACCGTAATGCCCGGAGGGGTTGGATCACATCTTGTAGTAAATGCTTTAACAGAGGTAAATGCACCTGGTGTTATTCCACAATTTGCAGCAATCTGAACCTCATAAGTTGTGGATTCAAGAAGGTTATTTATGGTATAAGGACTATTTGTAACATATACCTCGGTCCACGTAGCCGTCCCTTGAGCTCTGTATCGGAGCACATAGCTAAGATTATTTGCTGCTCCTGTCCAATTGACAATCGCAGAATTGTGAGTTATTGTATTTACCGAAAGCCCTGTTGGTGTTACTGTACTACATGGTTTTAATTTGACGGTATAATCTTCTACCTCTCCATTTATAGCATTCTGACACATTGTTGGAGAACTTGTGCGTCGCACTACTACCCTCATTGTCGTTGTTAGTGGCCCTGAATAGGCTCCTGCCGGAACTGCAAATAAATTAGTTACAGGAGTGGTGGTACTTGCCGAAGAATTAATAATCCTTTCCGAAGTATCAAATTGTCCATCTCTGTTAAAATCGATCCATGCGGCAACGGCAACATTTCCGGTTGCTCCGGTCCAGCCTTTTTCAACAGAAATTTTATTATTTACAGAGCCAATTTCCAAAGTGACCAATGTAGCCGGAGTAGTATAACTGATATAATTCGTTTGTACAGAATTATTACTCATTACAGGTAATGCCGGATTTACTGAAGTAATCGTTACATTGGAAATATGATCATTAGTTCCCGTACCTGTCATTGGGCAATACGACAATGCAGGGGTCGTAAATTGCTGTAAGGCAGAAAATGTTCCTTGTGCAGCGCCATTACATTTGGTAGCCACCTGAAATTCATATTGAGTCTGTTCGATTAAACCTGAAATAGTATAATTATTTCCCGGAGGCAATACCGGGTTTATTGTAGTCCATGTTGCAGTACCCACTTTTCTCCATCTCAAAACATAGGTAGCTCCTGTTGTCGCAGCCCATGAGATATCGGCAGATGTAGGGGTAAGATTAGTTACTGTAATATTAGATGGTGCAACATTGGTACATGGCGGCATATCAATAATTTTCACTGCATAATCCTCTACTTCACCATTAGTAAAGTTTCCACAAGGACTTGGATTATTAATATCTCTCAATACTACACGCATTCGTGTTGTAAGTGGACCGGCATATGCCGTAGCCGGTACCTGGAACGTATTGGTTACAGGAGTCGTTGTATTATTGGTTCCGTTTAAAATTCTTTCGGAAGTTTCAAAAGTACCATTCTTATTAAAATCAACCCAAACACTTACCGCCTTACTGCTCATATTGGCAGGCCATGATTTAGAAACAGAAATACTATTATTTCCAGTTCCTCTGACTAGAGTGATCAATTTAGTTGCATCCGCAGAATAATCTGTATAATTGTTAGCTACAGAATTATTGCTCATTGTATAAGAGCTACTGGCGGCAACGGTAACATTTGAGATATATCCGTTACTGGTATTACTTGAAGTTCCGCCACAGTATGGAGTCATGAAAAGGGTAATTCCGGAAAAACTACCTGTTACCCCTGCACATACATTAGCTATTTGAACTTCATAATGTGTTCCCGCGGTCAATCCATTCAGTGTTACCGTATTGGTTGTTGGAGCCGGTGTAACAGTGGTCCACGCGGTTGCTCCCGCTACTCTGTATTGTACAACATATGTTGCATTAAAAGAAGCATTCCAGCTAATCGTTGCTGTAGTCTGTGTAGTTGCAGTAACCTGAACACCTCCCGGAGGATTTAAAGTACAGACAGGTAATGTATCTATTGAAGCATTTCCTATAGCATAGAAAACATTATTAATAGCACTTACTCTAATTTTTGCAGTCCCTCCAACAGTAAGAGGAAAAGGACTAAAATCCAGAGATTCGGTTCCGTCATTAGGAGTTGAAGCTGCAACGACATTCCAGGTTGCTCCGTTATCAGTTGTAAAATCTATTTTTACATTCGCTGTGTTATATGGTGTTAGGTTGGTATTTACTACATCCCATGTTACCGTCGTAGGTGCATTATTATAAATTGTTGTCGCATTCACTTTAAAAGGCCCTCTATCTCCAACTATAATGGTTTGAACAGCGGTTTGCGTCTGTTGCTGATTAGCTATGGGACTATTATCTCTTACTGTAATAGCAAATTTTGAAGTTCTTGCCACCGTAGATACTGCCTCCCAATTATTATTAGAATTATTCAATACGCCTGCCAAGACAGAAGACAGCCTTGGAAAATAACGAGTTGGGCTTGTAGTAGGCATTAAAGATCTGAATGATGGTCCATCCACTGTATTTCCTAAATTTACGGCATTGATCTGCCCTACCATAAGATCTGCTTCTTCCCATGCATAAGTCATCGGATCATTTTCAGCATCTGTAGCTGAAGCTGTTAAAACAAACGCCGTCCCTTTAGGTATAGTATACGTTGGAAGCGGGCCTATCACGGGAGGGTTATTGGCTATAGGTGTTTCTATATCACATACCCTTTCAGCTAATTTTACCTGAATATCGTCTATACTTTTTTTAAAGAAATAGGCATCACTATTTTGTTGCAGGTTAAAAGTTGTTCCTGCAGGAGGAGTAACCCCTTGTACATCTGCTACCCCCGCATAAGCCATGATGGTAGATCCTGAGCCCGGTTCCATTTGTGCCAGATTTCCCTGATTCTGATAAGTAAAAGTATGATATCCCCCCAATTGATGCCCCATTTCATGAGCAACGAAGTCGATATCAAATGTATCTCCCTGTGGAATTCCGTTTGAAGGTGAAGTATATGCCGATCCTTTACCATTTCCTGTATCCGGATGTGGGTTGCCGGGATCTAAACAAAAGCATCCAATACACCCTGCATTTCCACCACCACCTGAAGCACCAAATAAATGCCCTATATCATAGTTTGCATTTCCTACGTTATTTGTAAGTGTTTGCTGTAACTCTAAATTCCAATTATTCATTTGGGTGGAGGGAGAATATGGATCTGTATTAGGGTTTGTATAGATGACATTGGGATAATTTTGCAAATTTAAATGAAGAGCAAAATCTTTTTCGAAAATCCCATTCACTCTGGTAAGTGTCGCATTAATAGCGGTTACAGCTCCAGCTACTGTGCCTCCATGGAATTGAGTATATTCACCCGTAACTGACATAGCCAGTCTTAATGTTCTGTATTTTCGGTCAGAGGACTTCGCAAAATCCGTCGGTTGATTTTTAAATGACTGTCCTTGTTGATACAGCTTTTCTATTTCGTGCTTATGATCATGATCTTCTTCGGTAGAACATACAAAACCTTCTTTGCCTCCACTCGATTTTGGATGAACCCCATAAATCGTTTTAGTGGCATTAACAGGTTCAATGAATTCATAACCATCTTTGCTAAAAATCATGGATTGAAAATCATTAGGTGCTAAACTAAACCTCAAGTATTTTGAAGGATCATCCACCCCCACTCCTACATAAGAACCCAGTTGATATTTCTCTGCAAGGTCTTTAACTATTACAGGAAAACTGTACACTGCAAACTTTTCTATCTTTCCATCCAAAGTCGGCAAAGATATGGTAACAGGTTTTGCATTCTTCCCCGTTTCCTGCGCTTTATCTAATTGAGACCTTAATGTTGCAATATCTAAAGAATAATAGCTTTTGGTTGGTAGACCATTTCCAAGTTCTTTTCCAGCGAATGTTGCGGGGGTCCATTGTGCTTGAACTATCGCCAATAAACAAAGGAAAAAAGAAGAAGTAAATATTTTCTTCATAATTTTTCTATGAGATTTGTATTAATATCACAAATTTAATTATTTATATAAAATAACACAACCAAAAACACACAATCGTTATCAAATCACTAAAAAAACATCCAATAAATTAATAATTTAAACAATTAAACTAATTAACATGAAAAAATTCAACAAATGTTGAATTATAAGTTAAAAATAAACCAAAAAAAAATATTATGCTATAAAAAAAATAAGCCTCCATTTCCGGAGGCTTATTCTATTTGAAATTTTACTTATTATTCTTTTATAAATTTCTTCTGAGCTGTATTTCCATTATCATCAATATCAATCACATAAACACCGTTAATCAATCGGCTTACATTGATCTGATTATTGAGTAAGATACCATCCGCAATCACTTGCCCTGCTGCATTGTAAATTTTATACTTCGCTTTCTTGCTGATATTTTTAACAAACAATACTGAGCTTACCGGGTTAGGATAGATCATGATCTCAGTCTGATCGATAGGATTAGAAACTGCTTTTTTAGAAATTCTTACGGTATAATCTTCCACTTCACCATTTTTAAAATTGGCACAGCTTACAGGAACACCGTCTCTTTCCATCGCCACTCTCATTACTACATATTTGTAATCAGTCATACTTACAAAAGCATCAATTGGTACGCTAAACTTCCCTGATACCGGAGATGTTGTATTCGGAGATGAAGTAAACACTCTCTCATTGATATCGAATTCTCCATTTCTGTTGAAATCGATCCAGACTGCAATTCCTTCATTATAGGTATTACCTGTCCACTTTTTCTCAATGATAATCTCATTATCTGTAGATCCTTGTATTAACTCAATAAATGTTTTAGGAACTCCTGTGTAATCTGTATAAGTAGATGCCCCTGAAGCATTTTCCATAGTAGGTTTTCCATTCGGTTTAACTGTTACTTTAGAAATATGCTCACCTGTTGCACTTCCTGAACTCATTTTACAATAAATCACAGTTGGTGTAGTAAAATAGTAAGGAGGTGTATAGTTTCCTGGAGTACCGTTACAAATATTCACTACTTGCATTTCATATTTTGTAAGTTCTATAAGACCGTTTAATACAATGCTGTTAACCGGTGTCGGAACTTCTGTCCAGCTTGGAATACCAACTTTTCTATATCTAAGAACATAGGTTGCTCCCGGGAACGGATCCCATTTAACTTCTGCAGATGTTGGCAATAATTGAGTAATTGTCAATCCTGGAGGAGGAATCTCACATATTCTTTCTGTAGTAAATACTTTAGGGTTTGAATATGGATTTAATGTAGTTTCACCGTTACACATGTTAGCAATCTGAACTTCATATGTAGTATATGATTCTAAAGGAATAACACTTCCTAAAACATAAGTGTTTGCCGGAGCAGCCGGTAGAAGAATTTCCGTATTCGGCCATCCTGTAGTTCCTACCTTTCTCCATCTTAAAGTATACGTAGAACTTGCAGCAAGCGGAGCCCACGTCACTAGCGCAGTGGTTGGAGTAATATTACTGATACTTACTGTTGGAGGAGTAGGATCACATCTTGTTGTAAATGTCTTAATAGGAGTAGCTGTGCCAATAGAAGTCCCGCAGATCGATGCAATTTCAACTTCATAAGTCGTCGCAGGAGTTAATCCATTAATAGTAAGAGGCATATTTCCTAATAAGGTAGAAGCAAATACTTCTGTCCAGGTTGTAGTTCCCTGTACTCTGTATCTCACTACATAACTTACATTGCTTCCTGTGCCTGTCCACGTAATAACAGCAGAGTTATGAGTACGTGTAAATGTAGGAGCATTTGGAGTACCATTACTACATGGTCTGATCATTACTCTATAATCTTCTACTTCTCCGTTAACGGCATTTTGACACATAACCGGTGCACTTGTACGTTTCAAGACCACTCTCATTGTTGTAGTAAACGGTCCGGTATAAGCCGTAGCAGGAACATCGAACATCGCTGTAACAGGAGTCGTTGTACTTGCTGCCGAATTGAGAATTCGTTCATTCGTTTCAAACTGTCCGTTTCTATTGAAATCAATCCAAGCAGAAACAGCATCGCTACCTGTTGAACCGGTCCATCCTTTACCTACTGAAATCTTATTATTTTGAGAACTCACATCTAAAGTAATAAGAGTTGCCGGTGTAGTATAGCTGATATAATTAGTCTGAACAGAGTTATTGCTCATCGGAAGTACTCCCAGGTTGGCAGAAGTAACCGTTACATTGGCAATGTGGTCATTATCTCCACTACCCACCATTTGGCAGTATTGCATTGGAAGTGTCGTAAACTGCGTTGATGCAGAGAATGCTCCGAAAGCACCTGTACCACATTTTGTAGCAACCTGAACTTCATATAACGTTTGTTCCGTTAAAGGAGCTGCAGGATCTACTGTATATATATTACCTGGAGCCGGTACTGGGTTTATAGTTGTCCAAGCAGTAGTTCCGACTTTTCTATATCGTAACTGATATGTAGCATTGGCTGCTGCTGTCCATGAGAAAGTAGCACTGATATCAGTAAGATTTGAAATAGTAATACTCGTTATAGGAGTTGTAGAACATACTGGCTGATCAATAAGTTTCACTGCATAATCTTCCACTTCGCCATTATTGAATGTTGCGAATGGTCCACAAGCCGAAGAAACAGTGCCATCCATCATTACGACACGCATCCTAGTTACAAGAGGCCCAGAATACGTCACAGGATTTGGAGGCAATGGAACATCAAATCCGGCAGTAGCAGTGGTAACAGTAGCAGTCGTATTACTTGCTCCCGTAACCATTCTTTCACTGGCTTCAAAAATCCCATTTCTGTTTAAGTCAATCCACACACCGATACCGAAGCTGGATGAGCTACCCGGCCAGAATTTGTTTACACTAATCTTATTACCTGTTGTACCTCTAACTAAAGTAACTAATCTTGTAGGATCAGCAGAATAATCTTTGTAAACATCGTATCCTGAATCACTAACCATTAACGGTCCATTTGTAGGAGTAACCACTACTTTATTAATATAGCCCGCTGATGTAGTATTAGGAGGAACGTTAGTACAGTAGGTAAGTGCAGGTGTAGTAAAGTTTACACTTGGTGAAAATGCACCGGTAGCTCCATTACATTTTGTTGCTATCTGAACTTCATATTGAGTCTGATCCGCTAAATTGACGATAGTATAGCTACTAGTAAGCGGAGTCGTTAAGTTAACAGCAGGTTCCCAAACCGTAGCTCCTACTTTTCTATATTGAAGAACATAAGTGGCACCTACTGCAGGAATCCAGTTTACAACCGCAGTACTTGCAGTGACATTTGAAACTGTAATATTACTTGGAGGTGCAGCATTACATGGCTGTAATGCAATAACTTCTAATGTGAAATCAACATAATTCCCATAGTTAGAAGGTCCGCAAGGGGTAAGAGTACCTATATATGAAGTTGCAGCTCTTACTCTATATGTTCCCGGAGCCTGTGTTGAAGAAATTGGAATAACTCCTGATGCAGTTGCTAAATAACCACCAGCACTTGTATTCAAAATTGTTTCTCCCGGATCATCAAAATCAAAATCCTTATTCCAGTCTACCCAGATATAATAATAATATGTACTATTTCCGGAAGTCGCAAGATTCATCGTTACGGAAGTAGTAGGAATTGCTGAAATTACAGGAGTCGCACTATTCACATACGCTGCGTATGAATTGGCAGTATAGTTTACATTCGAAATACCACCTGTTGTAGTAACATTATTCAGATAATAGCTGGTTGATGAGCTACCTCCTGTTGGTACACAATACCCTGTATAGAAAGAAATTGGTCCTTTCCACGAACTTTGGTCTGTTGCGCTACATCTCGCTCTTACCCATGCATAATAAGTAGTATTCGGAGTCAATGGAGAAAGTGTTGCGGTCGTTCCTGAAGGAACATTTAGCGATGGTACCGTAGCTCCTGTTGGAGGAGTATTTGATGTACTATAATACACATCATATCCTTGTGCCGGCACGTAAGAAAAAGCAGTCCAGTTTAATACTGCACTTGTCTGCGTGATGGTACCCAGGGATAATGATCCCGTGGTAGGCATAGGTGGACATGTAGGAGGTGTAACAAAACTAACAGGACCTGACCATGTACTTTGTGATGTTCCACTACATTTAGCTCTCACCCACACATAATATGTTACATTCGGGGTCAATGGAGAAAGCGTCGCCGTTGAACCACTTGCCACAGTTTGTGAAGGTGTTGTTGCAGCTGTAGGAGGTGTATTTGTAGTACTGTAATAAATTTCATATCCTCCTGCAGGCGCTGGTGAAGGAGGGGTCCAGTTTAATACTGCACTTGTTGCTGTTACTGCTCCTAAGCTTAATGCTCCTGTCGGTAAACAGGCAGGACCAGGCCCAAGGGTTATTTGAATATTTGGTCTGTTGGAAGTAACAGTACCCAAATCTGTATCTGTAGGCGCTGAATTATCTTTTTGATAATACATATGCTTCGAAGTTGCTGTCGAATAAGTGAGAGCAGCTCCTGTTGTACCTCCACCACCACCTCCGCCTCCGAAGTTGGTTTCAACAAGTACCATCAGATTATCAGCACTGTTATAATAGTAAGGAGTTTGCAATGTTACCGTATACCATGCAGCAGTTATATTACTGACTGGCCCATCGTATACTAAAACAGATCCGGCAATTGTACTGGACCAGTTTTGTGAAGTAATCGTTGTTGTTGAACTTGGTACAGATTTCACATAAATTTTTACCGGAAGAGTTAAATTCAACGCTGCTGTAGCCTTCCAGGCCAAAGACTGAATACTTCCGGATGTTCCGATTTCCGCACCAGTATAAAGTGATGCTGATCGTTCGAAGCCATAATAAGATCCAAGAGGAAATCTTTGAGTACTTGTTCCCGTACCAACTATAACTGTTTGTGCCTGTACGAGCAGTCCGAAGACTATACATAGCAATGTTATGAGCCCCCTTATCGGTCGGCCCATTTTACAGAGTAAAAGTCCACTCATATTTTAAAAGTTTAATAATGATAACAATAAGTAATTCTAGTGTTCTAATTTTGATGCCAATTAAGATTCTTGAAACATCACCTTTTACAGATAAACTGCATTAAAAAGAATAATTTTATACCATACGCTAATATTTTAATATTTACACAAATCTAATCATTTTTTTCATTGTAATATATTTATTAAAATGTTTTTTTAAAAAAAAACACATAATAATTACACATATGATTAAAAATAAAAAATCCCCGAAAAACTCCGGGGATTCAACTTTATAAGCAAATATCTTATTTTTTGATAAATTTAGATTTGAACAATTCTTGTCCTTTTTCATCGATGGTAATAATATAACCACCCTTAACCAAAGCTGAAACATTAATCTTTCCATTGTTAATATTTCCGGTGTTCACCAACTGACCTGTAGCGCCATAAATCTTATAAGTTGCCTTATCAGAAACCTTCGTTACATTTAAAACATCAGTCGCAGGGTTTGGATAGAGTTGGATACCTCCATTTTTAAGGTTAGTTTCAGAAGTAGCAAGATTAGCTGTAATGAATACACTATAATCTTCCACTTCTCCGTAATCGAAATTATCGCCACATACATAGTCCGCAGGTAGTGACAATCCAACGTTTACATTACCAGTACCGGCACCTACAAACACTCCTACAACTCTCATTCTTAAAGCTTGTCCTTCTACAGCATTACCTGGAATTACAATATTTCCATTAACTACTGTTGACGGCTGTGTTAGCGTTATAGGATAATCTAACACTTTTTCTGAATCGCTAAAGATTCCATCCTTATTGAAGTCAATAAAAGCAACTACAGCATCATAATCTGCGCCACCTCCATTACCTAAAGTAACAGAAATAGGATAAGAAGTTCCTTTTATCAGGTTAATATTAAGTGCTGAATTTGTTGTATAATTTGTATATGTACTGCTTGCTGAAGTATTATTTATGTTAGCAACCGTTACATTTTGAATATACTCATAGCTTGTATCGCTTGTCGAAGAAGAACAATAACGCAACGCCGGTGTTGTAAAGTTTACAGAGGCAGAGTAAGTACCTACTGTAGCTCCACAAACCAATGCAACCTGAACTTCATAAGTTGTATCGTCTATCAGATTACCTACATTGATTGAAGGAACTGTTGAATCCACATCCGTCCATACAGTTGTCCCCACCTTTCTATAGCGCACTTTATATGTTGCCCCGGTATAAGACATCCATGAAATATTCGCTGTATGTATCGTTAAGTTAGTTGCTGCTACATTAGTTGGTGCAGCAGTACTGCACGCAGCAAGAGGCGCTATTGTAACAGGCCCAACTGCGTAGAATACATTTCCAATGGAAGAAATTCTCACTTTAATAGTCTGCCCGTTCAATATAGAAGGGAAAGTAAAGTTTTCAGTTCCATCATTAGGAGTTGAAGCAGACAATAACGTCCATGTTACTCCATTATCCGTAGTATAATCAATCTTTACATTAGCAACATTATAAGGAGCAGCATTAGTATTGGCTACAATCCATTGAATTGGAGTTGGAGTATTGACATCCGCATATTGGTTAGCCAATCTAAAAGGACCATTATCTCCTACTACAATATTCTGAACTTTAAAAGCTGACTGTTGTTGCTGTATGTTTGGACTGTTATCTCTTACTGTAACAGCAAAATTACTATTTCTTGCCACAGTTGACACTGCTTCCCATGTATTGTTAGCGTTATTTAGTACGCCATTCATTACAGATGCAAATTTTGGAAAATATCTTGCCGGGTTTGTACTTGGAGCCGCAGATCTGAATGAAGCGCCTGTTGTAGTATCTCCCAGATTAAATTTATCAATAGAAAATCCCGCATCATCAACCTCTTCCCAGGAATAAGTTAACGGATCGTTTTCAGGATCTGTTGCTGAAGCTGTTAAAACAAAAGCCGTCCCTTTAGGGATATTATATGTCGGTAAATCCGTAATTACCGGTGGGTTATTGGTAATTGGAGTTTCCACATCACAAGTTTTAGCAATTAAGTTAGCTTGCACCTGACCAATACTTGCTTTATGGAAATAAGGGTCAGAATTAGGCTGAACATCCGTGTTAGGACCAGTAATTCCTGCATACCCCATAATAGTAGAACCTGAACCAGGCTCCATATTCACCCCACTTCCTTCAATGTTATGAGAAAAAGTATGGTTACCTCCCAGCTGATGCCCCATTTCATGAGCAACATAATCAATATCAAAAGTATCCCCTTTTGGTACTCCGTTAGAAGGAGAAGTAAATCCAGAACCCTTCCCTTTAGGAACATTTACAGTAGGATTAATACAAACACAACCAATACATCCGGCATTCCCTCCACCTCCGGATCTACCGAATAAGTGTCCGATGTCGTAATTGGCATCTCCTACGTTATTTACATTGGATAACGTATTCTGTAACTCCTGGTTCCAGGCACCCGCTGCACCTGCCTGCGCAGCTGAATATGGATCTGTAGCCGGATTTGTATAGATTACGCCTGGATAGTTCTGTAAATTAAGATGTAATGCAAAATCTTTTTCGAAAACACCGTTTACTCTCGTCAAAGTAGCATTCATCGCAACTAATGCAGGAACTCTTTTCTCGTCATCAGTCGCAGTTGCAGGAACACCCGCAAGGTTCATAAAATACTGTGTGTATTCTCCGGTAACTGAAATTACCAATCTCATCGTTCTGAATTTCTTATCAGAACTTTTAGCAAACGTCGTTGTCTGATTTGAAAATGACTGTCCTTTTTTCAGCAATTCACCAATTTCTTTTTTAGAAGCAGGAGATTCTTCTGTAGAACATAAGAATGCGTCACGGTTCTTTTTTGTTTTAGGATGAACGGCATACACCGTTTTATCGGTAGAAGCAGGTTCAATAAATTCATAATTCCCTCCATCTATGACCATCGACTGAAAATCATTGGAAGCAAGACTGAATCTTAAATATTTTGTTGGATTATCAACACTTGCTCCAACATAAGATCCCAGATCGTACTTATCCGCCAGCTCTTTTACAACTACCGGAAAACTATATACATTAAATCTTTCAATCTTCCCATTTATTGTAGGAAGAGAAATCACTACAGGAGAGGCATTAGGTCCCATTTCCTGTGCATTCTTCAGTTGAGATCTTAGTAAGTCTAGGTCTAATTTATAGTACCCGTTACCTCTTACACCAGATCCGTCTACTTTTAATCCTGTACTTCTTTTGTTACTATCTTCTTTTTTTAAGGAAGTTGGCGTCCATTGTCCGAACGCTGCTCCTCCTACAAAAGTAAATAGTAAAGCAGTAAATAATCTTTTCATAAATTAAAACATAATAATAATTCCGTCAAATATAACTATTTTACGAATTATATAAACGAAATAACACTATATTTTTAAAAAAATCACATACAATATAAATATACATTAAAAAAAATACAAACTCTAAGACGTCTTAAAGTTTGTATTCTATATATTTTAAAGGCAAATAATTAATATCTCTAAAACTTATAAGCCAGATTCCATGCAAATCCCATATTGAACTTAGAAGAACTTCTCCCAAATCCCGGAACAATCATTGGAGAAATATTTTCCTGCTTAGAAGTGTACACCAAATATCTGGGTTGGAGATTGACATCAATATAAAAATTGGAATCAAATAACTGCACCCTTCCTCCTAAAGTTCCTTCCAGCCAAAAAGAGGATTGTGATGAAGAAGGAAAAGCCACGGAAGAATGACTTCCTCCAAATCCACGAACAGGAATCGCCATATACTCCTGGTTATAAAATGATCCACCTACTTTTCCTCCGGCATAGAAACCGTTAAATTCATTTTCCGCATCTTTTGCCAGCATATAGAATGCTCCTAATTTAACAAAAGGACCGTTCACTTTAGCATCATATCCATTCTTCTGATAAATATTTTTTTCAAAACCGGCCTCTGCAATGACATGAACATTCCCATTTAGTTTCGAGGAAATAAAACCCTGATATACCTTTCTGTCTGAAAAAAATGAAATCCCGGCATTAAGAGCATCAAAACCAACCATAAAATTGGGTTGATATTTCCAATGTTCTTTTTCCTTTTTCACTTCTTTTTTTTCCTGTGCCCAGCCTAGTATTCCTATTATACTAAAAAAGAAGGAAAAGATTAGTCTTGTTTTCATTCTCTATTTGATTTAATCCAATTTCCAGCTTTTTTACCGGGGTAGGAGTTATTAATTCTGAACTTAAATTTTCATAATTCTTTTTAATTCCACATCCTGGTGAAACATAGGCAGATTTTGTAGTATAACTGACTCTTACCTTTGATTGCGGTCCTTTAATTCTGGTTTTAAAATAAATATCCGTATAAGGACTATCATCTACACGCAAAGGGATTAATCTTGATGTACCATTTGCAGTTACACCTAGATCAACAAGAGTTCCCGTACCATAATCTACACTAACATATAATGAATCTAAAGTCACGTTTTGGCCGGATTGTAATAATTTATAGCCCACCATCATTCTGGGTGTACCTTCTCCGCTTTCACAGATATCATCATCTCCACCACAGGAACAAAGCATTCCCAGAAAGCAGGTCATTATGAGAAATTTAAAATACTTCATATTAAGATTTAAAATTCAAATTTAAATAAATTTATTTTTTTATCAACAAAGCAATGTTTTCCACATGATGGGTTTGCGGGAACATATCTACCGGTAATATTTTCACTAAAGTATAGTGGTCTTTCATTAAAGCAAGGTCTCTCGCTTGGGTTGCGGAGTTACAACTTACATAGACTACTTTCTCCGGAGCTAATTTCAATATTTGTTCAACAACTTTCTGATGCATTCCGTCTCGTGGAGGATCGGTAATTAAGACATCTGCTTTTGGATGATTTTCCATAAATTCATCGTTGAAAACATTTTTCATATCTCCACAATAGAAGGTTGTGTTGGTAAGACCATTCAACTCTGCATGTTCAATCGCTGCATCAATCGCTTCCTGAACAGATTCAATTCCGATTACCTGCTTTGCATTTCTTGCGACATATTGCGCAATTGTTCCTGTTCCGGTATAGAGATCATACACTACTTCATCACCTTTCAGATCTGCAAATTCTAATGTTTTTCTGTATAATTCTAAAGCCTGCTTATAGTTGGTTTGAAAGAATGATTTAGGTCCTATTTTGAATTTTAACCCATCCATTTCTTCCATCAAATACCCTTCACCAAAATACACATTAATATCTAGATCATAGATTGAATCGTTAGATTTAGGATTAATAGCATATACCAGGGTCTTAATTTGAGGAAACTTTTCTAATAAAAACTGGAAAAGTTTTTCTCTGTTTTCTTTTTCCTCTCTGTACAATTGGAAAAGAACCATCCACTCTCCTTTAGAATTTTGTCTCATCATTAAAGTTCTTAAGAACCCTTCATGATTTCTTACATCAAAAAAGTCTAATCCATTTTCAACACTGTATTTCTTTACAGCAAGTCTTATTGCGTTGGATGGATCCTCCTGAAGGAAACATTCTTTAAGATCCAAAATTTTACTCCACATACCCGGAATATGAAATCCTAAAGCATCTTTACTTCCAAAGTTTTCTTCGGAACTTATTTCATATTGAGTTAACCATCTTGCATTAGAAAATGAAAACTCCATTTTATTTCTATAAAAATATTGTTCTTTAGAGCCTAAAATCGGAACGGTTTCAAAGCCTTCAATTCCTCCAATTCTTTTGATATTGTTATACACTTCCTCTTGTTTAAAATCAAGCTGCTTTTCATAGCTCATATTTTGCCATTTGCAACCTCCGCAAGTTCCAAAGTGCACACACTTAGCATCTGTTCTGAAAGGAGACTTTACCAATACGTCTACGGCTTCGCCTTCATAATATTTAGATTTCGCTTTTTTTACTCTGACATTTACAACATCTCCCGGAATAGCCCCTGAAACAAGTACTGTTTTACCATCTTCTGTCTTGCCGATAGCCACTCCTTTTGCGCCGGCTGTCAATAACTTAATATTTTCAAGAGTAATATTTTTCTTCTTTCTCATTCTACAAATTCTATTTTTTCTATACATGAAACCTTTCAGTTCCATTTTGCAAAAATACAATAAAAAAAACCTTATCCGAGGATAAGGTTTTCAACTATATTAAAGTTTATTATTTCGTTTGAGCCGGTTGAGGATTTGCAGGCTGTGGAGCAGAAGGATCAATCTGCATCTGAGGTTGTAATTGTTGAGCATTCGGATCTACTCTTGGAGCAGAAAGCCCTGTCAACTTATCAAGAATAGTCACTAATTCCTGCTCTCCTAAGTTTACAAAAGATCTGCTGGCAATTTTACCGTCTTTATCAATAATAACAAAGCAAGGCAATTTGAATCCATATACGCCATATTTTTTAGCAATTTCAGATTCCATTCCTTTTTCCCCGTAAACATTTACTCCCTGAATTCCTTTTAATAAAGAATTACTTGTTTTTACAAACTGATCTTTTGTATCATCTACATTTACGAATACAAAGTTCATTTTAGATTTGTAAAAATTGACAACTTCCTTTAAAACCGGTACTGTAGCTTCACCTATATAAGGATTCCAAGAAGCATAGAAAAACAACATATATGGTTTCCCTTTGTTTTCAGAAAGGTTATAAGATTTCCCGTCCTGTTTTACCAGCGGAGCTTCCGGCGCAGCATCTCCTATTTTAAGTCCTGTAATAGCTACCTGCATTTTCAACAGGTCACTTTTAATTGTAGCATCTTTAATATCTGTATCAATAATCTTTTTGATTTTGTCGATATTTTTAGAAGGTGATGTAGGATGAATATCTGCCTGTGCCATCACAAATGCCAGAAGGTAATCCTTAGCAGTCTGAGAAAGATCTTTCTTAGTTTTTAAGTATTGAGCAAACATTTCAGAAGTCGTAATATCTGTTTTTCCTTTGCTGTTAGCTTCTGCATATTTTTGGAAATCAGGAGTCATTTTCACCAATAGATACTGTCTGTAAAGCGGAATTGTTTTTACCATCGCATCTTTATCGCTATCTAATGCTGTTTCATAATCTTTAAAAGCCTTAGAAGCTTTATAAGAAGGATTTCCGGACATTGGGCCATGTGACATTTCATAATTGGCAAGCAGGTTAAGAATAGTTACTTTAATATCATTTTTCTTCCATTCTAAAAGACCTTTGCTAGGATTATTCTTTTGTGCAAGCTCATCAACATTTTTATTAATATCTGCTTCTACTTTGTGCATTCCTTTTAAGAATGAAGCTTCGTCGCCAGCCATTAATGCTCCTAAGTTAACTTTACCGGCATAGGTTGCCAGGAATTTCTGACTTGCCACAAGAAAGTCATTATTCTTTTTAGCATCACCCGTAATGACATATTCATTTGGGAAAGTAGCTCCGTTCCCTGAGATATTAACATTTTGTCCTTTTTCAAGGTAAATAAGATTTTGTCTGTTGGCGTAGTTAATCACATACATTCCATCTTTAGGTGCCTCAAAGCTTCCTGAAAAGTTCCCATCTTTATCCAGACCTATATTTATCAAAGGAAGTGTTCCTACTCCCGAAGCTTCTACAAATTCAATTCTTTCTAATGGAGAACTTCCAGTAATCTTCCCTTTTACCTCTACTTTTTTTGAACAAGACATCACGAAAACCGCGATGATAAACAATAAAAGATATTTTTTCATTTCAATTTTTAATATTACACAAAAATAAGCTTTTTAGGGCTTGCTAATTCACACTGGTTATTTTTTTTAAAATTTTTATTATAGCCGATCACAAGGAGTATTTCAAGCACTTTATCTTTCAATTTTTCACTTGAAAAAAATCACTCGAAATGTATTTTCCTATACGATTCAACTACCCTTCAAATATATACTTATTAAACAAAGAATCCCTAAAGAACATGAATAAGTTAACAAACTTTAACAAGAAATAGGAATAAAAAAAAAATCGCTTCCATTTTGGAAGCGATTTTTTACATATTTGAATCAATTCTATCCTTGATCTACAAGAGCAGCCATGTATTCTCTGTTCATTCTTGCGATATTCTCAAGAGAAATACCTTTAGGACACTCAACTTCGCAAGCCCCTGTATTTGAACAATTTCCGAATCCTTCTTCATCCATAGCTTTCACCATGTTCAGAACTCTTCGCTTCGCTTCTACTCTACCTTGAGGAAGCAATGCATACTGAGAAACTTTAGCTCCAACAAATAACATTGCAGAACCGTTTTTACATGTAGCTACACAAGCTCCACATCCGATACAAGCAGCAGCGTCCATTGCTTTGTCTGCATCTTCTTTAGGAACCGGAATTGCATTAGCATCCAAAGTGTTTCCTGAAGTGTTTACCGAAATAAAACCACCTGCAGCCATTACTCTGTCGAATGCGCTTCTGTCTACCATTAAGTCTTTAATCACCGGGAAAGCAGCACTTCTCCATGGTTCGATAACGATGGTTTCACCGTCTTTGAACATTCTCATGTGAAGCTGACAAGTTGTGATCCCTGTGTCAGGACCGTGTGCTCTACCATTGATGTATAGAGAACACATTCCGCAGATTCCTTCACGACAGTCATGGTCGAAAGCAATAGGTTCTTTTCCCTCGTTAATTAAGTTTTCATTCAGGATATCCAACATCTCCAGGAATGAAGAATCTGTAGATACATCTGATATTTTATAGGTCTCAAACTGACCTTTAGATTTATTATTTTTTTGTCTCCAAATTTTCAGCGTAAGATGTAAGCCTTTTTTTGCACTCATAATTTTATATTTATAGGTTGGAGATTATTTGTAACTTCTAGTTTTAACCTCGATGTTGTCATATATCAGTTCTTCTTTATGCAACACTTCAGTGTTGATATTTTCTCCCTGATATTCCCAAGCTCCGACGTATTTATAGTTCACGTCGTCTCTTTCCGCTTCACCGTCCGGAGTGGAGTGATCTTCACGGAAATGTCCACCACAAGATTCATTTCTGTGTAGTGCATCGATAGCCATTAATTGTCCCAATTCAAGGAAGTCTGCTACTCTGAATGCTTTTTCAAGCTCAGTGTTCATTCCTTCTCCTTCACCAGGTACTTTTACATTTTTCCAGAAGTCGTTTCTTACTTCTTCAATTTCTTTGATTGCTTCTCTTAACCCTTCAGGAGTTCTTCCCATTCCTACTTTATTCCACATAATGTTTCCTAATTGCTTATGGAAGTGGTCTACAGAATGAGTTCCTTTATTGTTTAAGAAGAATTCAATTTTTTCTTTAATTCCTTTTTCAGCTTCATCAAACGCTCCTGAAGTTGTAGGAATTTCTCCTGTTCTGATATCTGCAGAAAGGTAATCTGCAATCGTATAAGGAAGTACAAAATATCCATCAGCAAGACCCTGCATCAATGCAGATGCACCAAGTCTGTTAGCACCGTGATCAGAGAAGTTAGCTTCACCGATTACGAAACATCCAGGGATTGTAGACTGAAGGTTATAGTCAACCCAAACACCACCCATTGTGTAGTGAACTGCAGGATAGATCTTCATTGGAGTTTTGTAAGGATCATCAGCAGTAATCTTTTCGTACATTACGAATAGGTTACCATATTTCTCTTCAACCCAGCTTTTACCCAAATCATACAATTGCTGATCTGTTGGATTATGAATATGTTTTTCGATAGCTGATTCTTTACCTTTTTTCATGATCTCTGTAGAGAAATCAAGGTAAACACCTTCTTGAGTATCATTATTTTCGATTCCGAATCCAGCGTCACATCTTTCTTTAGCGGCTCTTGAAGCAACGTCTCTTGGTACAAGGTTACCAAACGCAGGATATCTTCTTTCCAGATAGTAATCTCTATCTTCTTCTTTGATATTTTCAGGTTTTAATTTACCTTCTCTGATCGCTACTGAATCTTCATGTTTTTTAGGAACCCAAATTCGTCCGGAGTTTCTTAATGATTCAGACATCAACGTCAATTTAGACTGCTGAGTTCCATGAACCGGAATACAAGTCGGGTGAATCTGTACGTAGCAAGGATTTGCGAAGTAAGCACCTTTCTTGTGAATTTTCCAAGCTGCAGAAACATTCGATCCCATTGCATTGGTAGAAAGGAAATATACGTTCCCGTAACCTCCCGATGCAATCACTACTGCGTGAGCAGAGTGTCTTTCGATTTCACCTGTTACAAGGTTTCTTGCGATAATCCCTCTTGCTTTTCCATCAACAATTACCAGATCAAGCATTTCATGACGGTTGTACATCTTGATTCTTCCTTTACCGATCTGACGGCTCATTGAAGAGTATGCTCCTAATAATAACTGCTGCCCTGTTTGTCCTTTTGCATAGAAAGTTCTTTTTACCTGAACCCCTCCAAATGAACGGTTATCTAACTGGCCACCGTAATCTCTACCAAAAGGAACCCCTTGGGAAACACACTGGTCAATAATATTTGCTGAAACCTCAGCTAATCTGTAAACGTTAGCTTCTCTTGCTCTATAGTCACCACCTTTAATGGTATCATAGAATAGTCTGTAGGTAGAGTCACCATCACCCTGGTAATTCTTAGCTGCATTGATCCCCCCTTGAGCTGCAATAGAGTGAGCTCTTCTTGGAGAATCCTGGTAGCAGAATGCTTTTACATTATATCCTTGCTCAGCTAAAGTAGCTGCAGCAGAACCTCCTGCCAAACCTGTTCCTACAACAATAATATCAATCTTATCTCTGTTGTTTGGTGCAACAAGGTTCATATGGTCTTTATGATTTTTCCACTTGTCTTTAAGAGGACCCGCTGGAATTCTTGAATCTAATTTACTCATACTAGTATATCGATATTATTGAGTTATAAAATGAAAAACTGCAACGATGATAAATCCTGCCGGAATAAGTATTGAATACCATGTTCCAAAAGCTTTGATCACCGGTGTATATTTTGGATGTCTTGCTCCGATAGACTGGAACGAAGACTGAAACCCGTGAGCTAAGTGTAATCCCAATAAAACAAAAGAAATCACATACAAAGCCACTCTCCAAAGATCAGCAAACTTCTCATGAAGTTCCGGCCAGAAACGTTCCGCATCAGGAGCTAATCCTTCAACATACTTGTAATTAATTTCATGTAGCCAGAAATCATATAAGTGAAGCGCAAGGAAAGCCAAAACAACAGCACCGGAAATAATCATATTTCTGGACATCCATGAAGAATTCACAGAAGCATTGTTTGCTGCGTACTTTACCGGACGCGCTTTATTATTCTTAATTTCAAGTACAAATCCCATCGCAAAATGGAAAATTACTGCAAAACCAAGAATTGGCTGCATTAAGAACTGCACAAAAGGATTATAGCCCATAAAGTCAGATGCTGTGTTGAAAGCATCCTTGTTCAGGACTGATAACAAATTGGTTGTCAAATGCAGTATAAGAAAAATCAGCAAAAACATAGCTGATAATGCCATAGCGTATTTTCTACCTATCGTAGAACTCGTTAAACCTGCCATATAAGTTTAAATTTGAATTTCCCACAAAATTAAGAAATGTTAACAATATCGGGAAGTGAGAAATCTCACAATTAGACAGTTTGTAATCTTTCTAAATAAGAATTTATCATATTATAAATGCAGGAAAAACATAAAAAAGGAAATCTTTATTCTATGTTATAAATCTCATTCATAAAAACAACTTTTTGAGCGGATGAGGGAAATGTTTTTATATCAAAATAATCAATCCTTCTGGAAGAACAGTACGGCTTAACAATAAACTGCAAAACCTTTCTCTGATCGGCGTTGTCCGAAGTCCAAAAACAGACTCTGCTCCCTTGTTTCAATAAAAACACTTTACTTTTTTCAAAGCTGAACAGTAATGTTTCAGCTTTCCGATTTTCACCAATGCAATATCCAGATTTTACCATTAGAAAAACAAAAAACACCATTATGAATCTCATAGAGTTTTTAAAGTTAAATTTTAAAATGACAAATCTTAGTCTATATACCATCACTAATATTGATAAAACCTCAACAAAACCCATGGGTATATTTTCAAAAAACAGCATATCTATTTCAGCAAACCAATGGATAACCTTCAACAAAACTTGAATAACAAAATCATATCCTTTACTTATCCATCCAATATCGATACTCAAGCTGAGAATAATGGTCATTAAAAAGGAAAGCACAATGATAATTTCCGAAAAAGGAACAATGATAAAGTTGGCAATAATTGAAATCAATGAAAACTGGTGAAAATAGTACAAAACTAAAGGAAGTGTTGCCAACTGGGCGGACAGAGAAATCGTTATCGTACTATATATCAGTTTTTTTAAATAATGATCCTGTTTAGGAAAATACTTCAAAAGAGGCTGATTCAGCCAAAAAATACCTAAAACGGCTAAATAGCTAAGCTGAAATCCTACATCAAAAAGCTGTTGAGTATCTAAAATTAAAATAATAAATACTGACAATGCCAACGAATGAAGCAGATCAGGCTTTCTCTGAAGCAGTATAAACACGTAATACACATTCAACATAATACATGCTCTCATGACAGAATTACCAAATCCGATAAAACCAGCAAACAGCCAGATAAAAATAAGACTAAAGATGATCACATACGGCCTTAGTCTTAAAGAAACCAGTCTTACCATCAAAAAGTAAAACATCCCAA
The DNA here is from genome assembly GCA_963518055.1 of uncultured Chryseobacterium sp. Lineage (GTDB taxonomy): Bacteria > Bacteroidota > Bacteroidia > Flavobacteriales > Weeksellaceae > Chryseobacterium. The sequence goes on along the minus strand of CAUQIC010000001.1, from coordinate 150,875 downwards.
AAATTACTACGATATGAGTTCCTGAAATAGCCAATAAATGAACCAACCCGGATTTATTAAAATCTCGCTGTATATTGTAATCTGTTTCTGTTCTGTCTGCCAGGATAATACCTTTTAAAAACTCCTTCGTCTTTGCTGATATTTTAGATTGATCTATTTTTTGCAAAACCTCCATTCTATACTGTCGTATTCTATCTATAAAGCTTACATCATTACTTTCTACGGATGAAATTTCCTTTGAAAGAAAACTCTGAAATTGAATATTCCTTCGTTTCAAATATTGAGCATAATCAAACTGGAAATCATACTGAGGAGATTTCGGTTGAAAAACATAGGCAGAGGTCTTATAGTAGTGGACAAAATCAAGTTCTCTATTATTTTTTGGAAGATAGATAATTGAATGTAAATTTTTGTTTCCCAGCTGTACTTCCCCTATGTATTTTCTATATCTCTCTGTTGAGTTTAATTTCTGCGAAATCCTGAAGACAATAGACTGTTCTTCATTCAGTAATGCTATAGGCTTGAATGAAGAAGTATTATAGAAATGAAGTATAATTCCTATTCCAAAAAATAAAATTCCCAAGAGAATAGGTCTGATTTTATGGAAAAGGTAAGATTGAAAAAATATAGGAATTAAAATTCCCGGACTCATCAAAGCTATTATATAAACGGCTGTTTTTCCTAACAAAAATCTATCTTGAAAAATTATTCCAAGAATGAAACATATTGCCAGAATAAAAAGAGGCTGTTTATTCAAAATCTATCAATTACCTTAACAAGGTAGGAAGATCACTCTATCAAATCTACCTTTGCAATTGCTGAATTTATTGCAATACCCCTTCAAAGACATCAATGAAGCGCGTAATTTTTTGCTATAAAAATAAGAAGCGAATTAAATTTTTAAAATGACATCAGCTGCATGATCACTTGCCCCTTTACCACCAAGCTTTTCTCTCAAAAGTCCATAGTCATTAAGAACCTGTTCTCTTTTTTCTCCCTCGAGAACTTTTGTGAGTTCCTCTACAAGGTTTTTTGTATTCAAATCATTCTGGATCAGCTCCTTCACTACTTCTCTATCCATAATCAGATTAACAAGAGAAATGTAATTGATATTTTTCACTAATCTTTTGGCGATAGCATAAGAAACTTTACTTCCACGGTAACAAACCACTTCAGGAATATTCAGTAAAGCTGTTTCCAAAGTAGCTGTTCCCGAAGTAACTAAAGCCGCTTTTGAACATCTTAGCAGATCATACGTTTTATTGGAGACAAAATGAACATTATCATCTACATATTTCTCATAAAATTCTTTGGGAAGACTTGGAGCGCCGGCGATTACAAACTGATAATTTTTAAAATAGGGCCTTACGGAAAGCATTATTTCAAGCATTTTCTCAACCTCCTGCTTTCTGGAGCCGGGTAAAAGAGCGATGATTTCTTTTTCATTCAGTCCGTAGTCTGTTTTAAATTTTTCACTACTGATTTCCTGAAGATCCGAAATAGCATCCAGTAAGGGATGACCTACAAAATGAGAATGAACGCCGTGCTTTCTATAAAAATCTTCTTCAAAAGGAAGAATAACCATCATTTCATCCACATATTTTTTAATAATCTCAACCCTGCCTTCTTTCCAGGCCCAAAGCTGCGGAGAAATATAATACACCACTTTAATCCCTAATTCCTTGGCAAATCTGGCAATTCTAAGGTTAAATCCCGGATAATCTACCAAAACGATAACATCCGGTCTATTGTTCTGAATATCCTCTTTGCAGAATTTAATATTATTTAAAATGGTTCGTAGATTCATAACGACTTCCAAAAATCCCATAAAAGCGAGATCACGGTAATGTTTCACCAGTGTTCCGCCTTGTGCTTTCATCAGGTCTCCGCCCCAAAATCTAAATTCCGCATTGGGATCTTTTTGTTTTAAGGCTTTCATCAAATTGCTTCCATGCAGATCACCTGAAGCTTCTCCCGCAATAATGTAATATTTCATGTCTATAGTAAGGATAGAGAACAAATTAAAATACATATGATCTTAATTCGTAAATTTGTTCAAAGATAATGATAAAAAATGTCAGAAGAATTTGAAATAAGGAATAAAGTTGCAGAAAGCGGCCTTATCAATTTTGACCTCGCCACCTTACTTCCAAAAGGAGAAAGAAAGGGAATTGACCTTAAAGATTTTCTCTTTCAGGAGATGATCCTTAAAGAAAAGGACTTTCGTGAAAAAGTAGAAGCCATCGATACCGAAGAATATAAAAATGCCTATATCTATATTTACAATTCTGTAGATACCATTATCCCTTTATGGGCTTATTTTGTCTTAACAGCTAAGCTGACAGATGTAGCAAAAAAAATAGTTTTTGGCAATCGTGAAGATCTTGAAGTCATTCTTATGCACAATGCTATTCAGACCTATGATTTTGAAGATATGCGAGGAAAGAGAGTCTTAGTAAAAGGATGCTCAGATAAAGAAATTCCTGAGAATGCCTATATAGAATTGGTAGAACAATTAAAACCCATGGTTAAATCTCTGATGTTCGGAGAGGCTTGTTCTAATGTGCCCATTGTAAAGAACTAGGAGGCTCATAAAAACTTTAACAATAATTGTGAAGTCTAAGCATTTCCTGAGGCATATTTTTTGATAACTTTGGTTCAATTAATAGATAAACAAACACAAACAATGAGTCTACTTGACCTACTTACAGGGAACACCAGCAACCAGGTTGCTGAACAGGCTGAAAACAAATTCGGAATCAGCAGAAATCAGGTAATTGCCTTATTGGCAGTGGCTACCCCACTTATTATTTCTTATCTTAGGAATAAATCTCAGGATGCCAAAGAAGCTGAATCTTTAAATAATGCATTAGATAAAGACCACAACGGAAGTATTTTAAATGATCCTTCACAAATTGAAGCAAGACAAGCTGAAGGAGGGTCTATTCTTGACCATGTTTTCGGAGGAGAAAAAAGCAATGTTGAAAACCAGTTGTCACAAAACACAGGAATTTCAATTGATAAAATAGGACCTATTCTTGCCATGCTAGCTCCTGTTGTAATGGGATATATCGGTCAACAGAAACAACAAAGTAATGTTGGAGCAGGAGGGCTTGGAGATCTTTTAGGTGGAATTCTTGGAAATGCTTCTAATCAAGCTCAGACACAACAATCCAGTCCTTTAAATGATATTTTAGGAAGTGTTTTAGGAAACGGACAGTCTCAATCTTCCGGAAATCCTTTGAACGACATTTTAGGAAGTGTACTTGGCGGAGGTGGAAACCAACAACAGCAAGGAGGAGGATTAGGAAGTATCCTTGGTAATATTTTTGGAAAATAATTAATTTAATTTGTTATAAAAAAAAGGCCTGAGATCATTCTCAGGTCTTTTTTATTTCTGTTACTTTTTAGATTTTTCTTCAGAAGCGGCAAAAGATTTTGACGCTTTTCTAGGTCTTCTTTTTCCATAACTTCCGGCATTGATTTTACCTCTTCTTGATTTCTTATCTCCTTTTCCCATAATAATACGTATTTTGTTATTCTTACGAATTTAGACAATATGCTTTTAAAATCCAATAAATGAAGCTGTTAAAGTTTTATAAAAAAAATAAAAACAATAGGTTTAAGATTGCTCATTGAAGAGCTTTGTGATACATTAAAAAAAACATCATTCAAAATATGATTGACCTTTCTACACCTTAACCGTTTTCCATTTCCCTCTTTTAAACAAGATAAAAGCAACTATAGTAATCAATGTTTCTGCTGCCGGAATCGAAATAAAAACCCCTTTAGGCCCCATCCCGAGATATTTTGAAAGAAAATATGCCAGTGGAATCTGAAAAAGCCAGAATCCGAAAAGATTAACCCACGTAGGAGTCCAGGTATCTCCTGCTCCATTAAAGGCATTGATCATTACCATTCCTATTCCATAAAAAATAAACCCTGTACTCATAATGTGAAGAGCATTTTCAGCAAAATTCTTGATCTCAATTTCCTGAGTAAAGAAGCTTACCAAAAGGTTTCCAAGAAAAATAAATACTAAACTCACGATCAGCATAAAAATCGCATTATATTTTACTGTTTTCATAACAGACTGCTCTGCTCTCAGCATTTCATTGGCTCCCATATTTTGCCCTACCAGTGTAGAAGCCGCATTACTTAATCCCCAGGCCGGAAGAATGAAGAACATCATCAACCTTAATGCTGTCTGATATCCTGCTGAAGCATTTTCGCCTCCTGTTGTTGCGACCAGTTCCGCAAGAAAAATCCAACTGCAGGAAGCAATGACAAACTGAAAAATTCCCGGAGTTGCAATCTTTATAATAGATTTAATTAAATTAAACTGAGGTTTAAAGTAAGTGAGTCTGATACGAATCAGTGTATCAGCCACCAAAAGATGATATAATTGATAAGCAACTCCAATACTACGTCCTATTGTTGTTGCTAATGCAGCACCTGTAAGACCCATTGCCGGAATTGGTCCTAATCCTTTTATCAAGATCGGGCAAAGAATAATATTCGCTATATTGGCTATCCACAAACTCTTCATAGCAATCATAGCATTTCCTGCCCCTCTAAAAATCCCATTGATTAAAAATAGAAGCATAATAATAGTGCTGCTGGCCATCATAATTCTTGTAAAATCTTTACCATAAGCTGCTGCCTCAGGCTTAGACCCCATTAAAATTAAAATCTCTTCTGCATAGATCACCCCGAGTAAGCTTAGAAAAAAAGTCACAACAAATGACACCAGTAGTACCTGTGCTGCACTTCTAGATGCCTGTTCAGGATTTTTCTCACCAATTCTTCTTGCCACCAGAGCCGTAGCCGCCATGCTCATCCCAATAGCAATAGAATACATCACAGAAAGTACAGATTCTGTAAGACCTACCGTCTGGATGGCAAAACCACTTTCTTTCAAATGCCCTACAAAGTAAAGGTCAACTAAAGCAAATACGGATTCCATAGCCATTTCCAACATCATTGGAATCGCTAAAAGAAGAACTGCACTCCTGATATTTATTTTCGTAAAATCGGTCTCTTCTCCACTAAATGCTTTTTTTAAAAAATCAATATATCTTGTCATTTTCTAATCAATAATTTATATAATCCCAAAAATACAAATCCAATTATTAGAAAAACTTAGCAATTGATAATAAAATTTAATTTAGATTTGTATATTCTAAAAAAATGATTCTTATGAAAAAAATAACCTCTACAATTTTTCTATTTGGAATTTTAGCATCTACCGGTATGCTTTCTGCTCAAAAGTTAACTCAGGAAAAAATGAAGGCTATTGACACTGATAATATAGCAACATTTAAAAAACATTTTGCTCCCGGAGACTACAATAAATGTTTTAGTCTTGGATATGAATCATTCACTCCACTTGCCTTCAGTGCCTTAAGCGGGAAAAAGACAATCGTAAACTTCTTACTTGACAATAAAGCCAATATCAATAAAAAATGCCAGACCGAAACTGCGCTTCAAATAGCAGAAACTGCAAAAAGAGTTGAAATAGCTCAATTACTTATTGAAAGAGGTGCTACAAGAGATTAAAAACTCATAAAATACAACATATCAACTTCCGAAAGGAAGTTTTTTTGTTTATAAAACCTGTAAAAATCTTATCTTTGCCAACGAAAAATTCAAGGTTCGAAACTGAACCTTAAACATTGAACTTTAAACAAATAATTATGTTTCGATCACACACCAACGGAGAGCTATCTCTAAAGAATCTGAATGAAGAAGTTACACTATCTGGATGGGTACAGACTATCCGTGATAAAGGATTTATGATTTGGGTAGATCTTCGAGATCGTTACGGAATTACCCAGCTGGTTTTTGACCAGGACCGTTCTTCTGCACAGTTGATGGAAGAAGCAAAAAAATTAGGCCGTGAGTTTGTTATTCAGGCTACCGGAAAAGTTATTGAAAGGGTGAGTAAAAACCCTAATATTTCAACAGGAGAAATTGAAATTTTAGTTGAAAAATTAACAATTTTAAATGATTCACAACTTCCACCTTTCACTATTGAAGATGAGACAGACGGTGGTGAAGAATTAAGAATGAAATACCGTTACCTGGATATCAGAAGAAATCCGGTAAAAGATAAATTGATCTTCCGTCACAAAATGGCGCAGAAAGTGAGAAATTACTTATCTGAAGAAGGATTTATTGAAGTGGAAACGCCTGTGTTGATCAAATCTACTCCGGAAGGAGCAAGAGATTTTGTGGTTCCAAGCAGAATGAACCCGGGACAGTTTTATGCACTACCACAATCTCCTCAAACGTTCAAACAATTGTTGATGGTGGGAGGAATGGATAAATATTTCCAGATTGTAAAGTGCTTCCGTGATGAAGATTTAAGAGCAGACAGACAGCCGGAATTCACGCAGATTGACTGTGAGATGGCTTTTGTAGAGCAGGAAGACGTAATGAACGTTTTTGAAGGAATGACCAAAACTCTTATCAAAGATATTACAGGGCAGGAATTCGGAGATTTCCCAAGAATGACTTTCGCTGATGCGATGAGAAAATATGGAAATGACAAACCGGATATCCGTTTCGGTATGGAATTCGTTGAACTTAACGAGCTTGTAAAAGGAAAAGACTTTAAAATATTTGATGAAGCTGAACTGGTTGTCGGAATCAACGTAGAAGGATGTGCAGACTATACCAGAAAACAAATCGATGAGCTTGTTGACTGGGTAAAACGTCCTCAGGTTGGAGCTTCAGGAATGGTTTGGGCGAAATTCCAAAATGACGGGGTAAAAACTTCATCGGTAAATAAATTCTATAACGAAGAAGACCTGGCTAAGATCATTGAAAAATTCGGAGCTAAAGAAGGCGATTTAATGTTGATTCTTTCCGGAAATGAAAACAAAGTAAGAGCTCAGCTTTCTGCATTGAGAATGGAACTGGGTAATCGTTTAGGATTAAGAAAAGGAAATGTATTTGCACCACTTTGGGTTGTTGACTTCCCTCTACTGGAATGGGATGAAGATTCTGAAAGATTCCATGCTATGCACCACCCTTTCACTTCTCCAAAGCCTGAAGATATTCACTTATTAGAAACAGATCCTGGCAAAGCAAGAGCCAACGCTTATGATATGGTACTTAACGGAAATGAAATTGGAGGAGGATCTATCAGAATTTTTGACAGAGATCTTCAATCTAAAATGTTTGACCTGTTAGGATTTTCAAAAGAAGAAGCAGAAGCTCAGTTTGGATTCCTTATGAACGCTTTCAAATACGGAGCTCCACCACATGGCGGTTTAGCGTTCGGGTTTGATCGTTTGGTAGCGATCCTTGACGGAAATGAAGTCATCAGAGATTATATCGCGTTCCCTAAGAACAATTCAGGACGAGATGTAATGATTGACGCACCGGCTTCGATTGCTGAGGCACAGCTCGATGAACTGGAATTACAATTGAATTTAAAAGCATAAATTTAAAGCGGGGTATTTGCCCCGCTTTTTTTATATTCCAGATTACATAAATTCTCAATTTACCAATACTTTATAGTCTGAATACTGACAATATTTTTTTGAAAAATAAATATTCATGAACTTACATTTTTGCAGTTCATAGTACTATAGACCTCATTACACTATATTGATTTGATAATTGAACAGGCTTTGGGTTAATATAAAGGAAGAATTCAATCATTATATCAAACACTCATGAAATAAGTTAATCTAAAACTTAATAGTAAAAATTAAATCAAAACAACCTATTTAGCAAAATAAATACATATTTAAAGCGAAATACACAACAAAATAATCATTATATTATGTTATATTTAAATGTAAATTTTATTGATATATTTACAAAATACAGCTAAATTATAATGAAAAATTCATCAAACTTAGGAATTAATTATTCTTATCATCTTTTGTATAGAATAATAATATAGCTGTTCATATTTTAGAACTTGATCAACAAACCAATATTAAATAATATGAAAAGTAAATTATTAGTCTTATCAGGATGCCTTGTTTTGGTAATGAATTCATGCAGGTCAGACATTGAAAATTCACAAACAGTTTCAACGGATCAGACAACGATGAACCTTGACAATGCAAAAGTTCACAAATTACTCATTAACGGAAATTACACGTATGTCAATGAAGTAAATGGTGAATATTTTTTTGCAGATGATATTACTATTAGCTCCGAACAGTTTAATAAATTAAAGACGCAAGCCAATGCTGGAACATCAACAGTTGAAAAAAGTACGATTGTAAGCTCTTTTATTAAGACGTGGCCTGATGCAACGGTATATTATACTTTACCCAGTCAGGGAAGTATGAGCAGTCAGAATTACAATACGTTCCTTACCAATATCCACAAAGCATTTGATATGATTTCCTCTCAAACAAGTGTTCAGTTTGTGGAACGTACCAATCAAACAGAATATATCACCTTTACTTATACAACATCTAACAGCTCTCCACTTGGATGGCAAAAAAATAGAGTTAACGGGATTAAAATTTATAATATTACTATTCCTGCAATTATTGCCCACGAAGTCATGCATTCTATGGGAATCATGCATGAACAGTGTCGTCCGGACAGAAATCAATATATTATTGTGGATGTTAACAAAGCAAAAGAAGAAAGCCGTCATAATTTTAATCTTTATAATGATTATGCAGGGCATGGGGCATTTGATTTTGGATCAGTCATGATGTATCAGTCTACAGATTTTGCTATAGACTCAAGTCAACCTGTAATGACCAAACTTGATGGATCTACTTTTACCAAGCAAAGGACAGGATTGTCTGCCGGCGATTATGCTGGAATAAATCATTTGTATGGACCTGTTAATACCACTTCTGCAATCAATGGAACTTATACTATGACAACATCTTTAGCGACTGATAAAAATTTGGATATTTCCGGAAGTTCCACTACAAACGGTACAAGCATCGTTCTGAATTCAGCTTCCACAGGAAATAACCAGAGATTTACTTTCAGCAAATCTGATCATGGTTATTATATCATCAAATCTATATTGGATTCTACAAAAGTATTAACCGTGAAAAACAACGGAACAGTGAATGGAACAACTGTTGAATTAAGGACCAATTCCAATACGGATTCTCAGAAATGGTTATTATTCAATCTGGGAAATAATGGTTTTGGATTTGCTCCTAAGAATGCACCCGCATTGAGATTAGAGGTAAAAAATGGCTTAACAACCAATCTTACTCCTATTGTAATCGGCACTACGGATCAAACGGTTCAGCCTTCTACAAAACAACGCTTTATACTTACAAAAATTAACTAATCTTTTTTGCCTAAATAAAGAGGTTAGAAAACTTATTTTCTAACCTCTTCTGTTTATCAGATCAATATACACTTTCTGTACTATATTTATTTACTGGTTAATTTCAACATTTCATTTCTTCCCGGACCTGTAGAAAGAAAGGCTACAGGAATTCCCAGTGCTACTTCCAAAAATGATAAGAATTCGTTCAATTCCTTTGGTAATTCAGAAGGATTATTCATATTCGAAAAGTCGGCATCCCATCCATTCATCCATTTCAATATGGGTTTAGTATTTTCAGTGAGTGTTCCTGAAACTGTTTCAAGCGTACCGTCTTCCGATTCGTAATGAGTACAGATGGCTACGGATTTCAAACCACTCAAAACATCAGCTTTTGTCAGTACAAGCTGAGTCACTCCATTAATCATTACGGCATATTTTAATGCTGGTAAATCTAACCAGCCTGTTCTTCTTGGCCGCCCCGTATTAGAACCAAATTCATTTCCTTTTGTTCTAATTTCATCTCCCAACTCATCAAAAAGCTCTGTTGGGAAAGCTCCATTCCCTACTCTTGTACAGTAGGCTTTTGCAATTCCATAAATCTCCCCCATTTTCTTTGGAGAAATACCTAATCCACTACAAGCTCCTGCTGCCGTGGTAGAAGAAGACGTTACATAAGGATACGTTCCGTGATCAATATCCAACATTGCAGCCTGAGATCCTTCTGCCAATATTTTTTTACCTTGTGAAAGAGCATTATTAAGGTAGATTTCAGTTTCGGTACATTCAAATTTTTTCAGAAAGTCTACGGCATCGAAAAACTCTTCTGTTATTTCTTCTAAGGTGGGTAAAGCCATATTTCCGGCAGCAAGCATTTTATAATCTCTTACAATAATCTGCTCGGCCCTGCTTTTAAAATCAGGAGCAAACATATCTCCGATTCTCAGGTTTTGCCTTAAAATTTTATTTGAATAAGCCTGGGCAATGCCATTCTTTGTTGTGCCTATGGTAGTATATTCAGGATTTTCCTCCATGAAAATATCGAGAAGCTTGTGTGTTGGCAAAACAAAATGTGCTTTTTTAGAAATAATGATATTGTTTTCCGGCTGTACAGTTTCATCAAATAATTGAAGATTAAGTATTTCTTTCTTAAAGCTTACAGGATCCAGAACGGTTCCTGTTCCGATCACGTTTTGTACTCTTTTCATAAAAATGCCTGAAGGAATCATTTTAAGAGTAATTCTTTTACCGTTTCTTTCTATACTGTGTCCTGCATTCGATCCTCCGTTAAAACGAGCTGTAATGTCATAATTTTCACTGATAAGATCAATAAACTTCCCTTTTCCTTCATCTCCCCATTGCAATCCTAGTACGATATCCATATTTTAAATTTTATGGGACAAAGCTATGACAGTTTGAAAAGAAGGCCATTGCCAATTGACAAAAACGTTTACTATGAATATATGATTCTTACTATAGACTTTTTCAGCAAAGAACAGATGAAAGCCTGTCTCTACTAAATGTATAATTTGGGTGTATAAATAGTAAAGTGAAAATTATTCTTTACTCGTTGATCGTTCTCCTAATACGACTTAATGATGAGGGAGTAACTCCCAGATAAGAAGCCAGCATAGATTGTGGAACCCTATTGGCCAACCCCGGATAATGATTAAGAAAATGGATATATCGCGCTTTGGCATCCTGATTGAGCATGATACTCGCTACTTTAAGTTTATTCTCTGCCACAAACGCATGAATTCTTGCAAAGAGAACAGGCCATACACTAATCTTCTCCTCTAAAATTTTGAAATGTTTAAGATCTATAACCAACAGGACTGCATTGGTAATAGCTTCAATATCTTCATGGGCAGGCAACTGTTCAGTAAAGCCTTGAAAATCCCCAATAAATCTACCTTCATAGATAAAATAACGGGTAAAATCATCTCCCTGTTTGTTATAGTACAATGAACGAAAGACTCCGTCTTTAACAAATGCAATTCTTTGGCTTGGTTTTCCGGCCTCTACAAAAGTTTCTCCTTTTCGTACAGTAATTTCCTGAATTCCTTCAGCGATCAAAAGTTGATCACTTTCATTGAGTAACCCGAATTTTTTGATGTAATTAAAAAGTTCTTCCATATTATTTTTGCCCATGATTCGGAAATATAAAGATATAAAAGTAGCTTATAAAAACAATTGTCATTTGGCAACAAAAGCAGTAATGAGGATAAGAATACACAGATAAAAAATCCCGCATTGTAAACAGATGCAGGATTTTTTCTTATTATTGAAAATATAATTAATTATTATAAATGTGTACATCTCTTTGTGGAAAAGGAATTCCAATACCTGCTTTATCAAGAGCTTCTTTACAGCTTATGATCAGTTCTTCATTCATAGTCCAGAAGTTTTCTGCAGAAGTGCTTACTCTTATTGATAAATTAACGGCACTGTCTCCAAGCTCAGTAACAACTACTTGTGGTGCCGGTATTGTAAGAGCATATTGATTGTTTTTGATAACTTCCATCAGAAGGTCTTTGGTCTGCCTAAGGTCAGCATCGTAAGCTACGCCGATATCCAATGCTGTTCTTCTCGTTCCCAATTGGGTAAAATTGGTAATGCTATTGTTTGAAACCACCCCATTAGGAATAACGATCAAATGGTTTTGTGGAGTAATTAATTTAGTATGAAAGATATCGATAGCCTGTACTGTTCCTGAAACACCGGAATTAGTAGAGATAAAGTCTCCTATTTTAAAGGGTTTTAATAATAATATAAGAATTCCTCCGGCAAAATTAGTCAAAGATCCCTGTAATGCTAAACCTACGGCTAAACCGGCAGCACCAATCATTGCTACAAATGCCGAAGTTTGTACCCCAAGTTGGGTAACAACGACGATAAATAGAAGAATATTAAGTCCCCAGTTAATAATATTTAAAAGGAAAAGCTGTAAAGAAACTTCCATATTACGCTTCTTAAAAGCTTTTTCAACAAGCTTTTTAATCATCCTTATGATCCATGATCCTATCAGATAGATCAATACTGCAGAAATTACTGCTGTAATAATCCTCGGAGCCCAAGATATAGCTGAAGAAATTAAGGTATCCCAATGTTGTTGAATGTTGTTCAATTCCAGATTGTCCATTTTTATAGTACTATTTAAGTGTTTGTATATCAAATATTTACTAACCCCTAGATTATAAGGGTATCCAATGAAATCAAGTAGAGATATAATCTATATCAAAAAAATAAAACTTCAACCCTTTAGAGGTAAAGTAAATATTTTATAGAGGAAATAGATTGATTGCAGAACAGAATGGCTCAGCTTTACTCAATGATCATTTCAGAACTATGTCTTACGAAAAGAAATAATTTTGAGTCATATGATTACAAAAAAGGTACCGAACTTTAATTGTGTCGGAAGTTATAGTTCTGAACAATCGATAACGAATGCCTGAAATAAAAATATTATTATAAAATAATTGAGTTAATGAAAAAATTAAGGAAGTTTTGCAACCAGCCCTTCAGGTAAAATTCTCAGAATATGATAAATAATTTTCCATTTAAAATTTGGAACAATGGTAAAAGAGTTGCCGGCATTGACAATAAACCGGGCTACATAATCCGGTTCCATTATCAGAGATTCATTCAGCTCTAAGCCTTCGTTGATTTTTGTTCTGATATAGCCTATAATCAAAGCATTTACATTTATTTTCCTGGGAGAAAGTTCCTGCCTCAATCCTGCAAGATATTGGGTAAAAGCGGCCTTTGTACTTCCATATACAAAATTACTTTTTCTTCCTCTTACCCCGGATAACGAAGACAATCCTATGATTCTCTCAAGGTTTCTGTTGTTTTTATCTGTTGCAATAATACTTAGAATAGAAACACCACCCATATAATTGACCTCCATCATTTGTTTAGCTCCTTTAAAATCAGTTAAAGCTTTTTGATTATCAACCAAGAATCCGGCTGCATATACTACAATATGAGGTTTTACGGGGAGTTCAGTATAAAATTTCTGATGGGAATCAAAGTCTGCAGCATCAAAATATAAAACATTTATTCTAGCCTTGTCCAGATTGTTTGTATTAATAAACTCTTCAAGTGATTTAGTATTCCGGGAGGCAGCCATTACCGAAAAACCTTTTTCCAGATATTGCTTGATGCATTGTTTTGCAACATCAGAATTAGCTCCTAGAATGAGAATAGTTTTATTTGTTCCTTGATTCATAAGGCAAAGATAATTTTTTAAAAACATTATATTCACGAATATTCTCACCATAGATTGCAAAAACTATATTTCAGTCTGTTAAATTCTGATGACATTCTTTTAAGCTTCCTGACTACACTTCAGAACTATGAAACCAGATTTCCACGAGATAGCTAATTGATTAAGGATTGATAGAGCTAGAAAGAGACATTATATAAAAAATTAGCGGCGGGTGAACGAAGTTCACCCGCCGCTAATTAATATTTTCAAACTGAATTATTTTTTTTCTTCAGTTTCTGTTTCTTTTTTATCAGCAGTCTTTGCTTTATCTCCAAAACGCGATTCTGTCATTTCTCTTGAAACCGCTGCTTTTTCGAATTTTAGTTTTCCTGATAATGTTTCGATTACAAAACCATCATCCTGAACCTGAGCAATTCTTCCATGAAGACCAGAAGTAAGGACTACTCTAGTTCCTACTTTAAGATTTTCCTGAAAGTTTTTTTCCTGCTTCTGTTTTCTCATTTGAGGTCTTATCATCAGGAAATAAAAACCTACAAACATCACACCCATCATGATCAGCATCATGGATGAAGATCCTCCCGGCTGTGCTTGCAAAAATAATGTCAACATATTCTAAAAATTAGGGTTGGATGTTCGCTGTGAACGTTAATTTGATCGGAGATTTCTCTACGTTTGCAAAAACATCTGCATACTTCTGAACGTTTCCATCAAAGCTGGAAGAATCGAAGTGTAAAGTAATTTTCCCTTTTTTACCAGGCATAATCGGCTCTTTTGTAAAGTCAGGAGCAGTACATCCACACCCTGGTTTTACTTCAGAAATTACTAATGGATTCTTTCCTGTGTTAGTCACTTCATAAACGTGTTCTACTTTATCTCCTTTTTTGATTTTTCCAAAATCGAAGTTGCTTTCAGATAAAGCTAGAGAAGTAGATGGTTCGTTAGAGGCCGGTGCTGCAGTTTCACCTGCTACTGGTGCTGCTGCAGAATCTGTAATTGCCGGAGCTCCGACAGCTGTAGAATCTGTAGTGATAGCTTCTGCACTTTGAGCTTCTTTGTTTTCTTTTTTACATGAAACTAAACCAAAGCCTATGATAGATAAGGCGATAATTGATAACGTCTTTTTCATTTTATATTCTATTTTGATCTTTACAATATTTATCTAAAATACCATTAATGAAGATATTTGAACGGTCTGTAGCAAATACTTTTGCAATCTCAATATACTCATTAATAATGACTCTTGAAGGCGTGAAAGCAAAATTATCAAGCTCTGCAATTGCAGTCGATAAAATAACTTTATCCATTAAGGAAACTCTTTCCAGATCCCAGTTTTCAAGTCTTTCACCAAGTTTTTTCTCGTTATTCTCCCAATTGTTCAAGGTATCTCTTAACAATTTGCCTGCAAAAGTTTTATCCTCTTCATCTTTAATCATTTTAATTAAAGTTCTGCTTTCTTCATCTTCTCTAAGGAAACCAATTGTTTTCTGTACCATTGAGTTGGCAATATGAATATCATCATACCATGAAAGTTCTTTATCACCCAGATAATCATGAAAATCTTCATTCTCAGCAATATATCTTAAAAATAGTTTTCCGATAAATTTCTGATCTTCTTCAAAAGAATAACCTTCTTCTTTCATGAAATCCTGATAACGTTTTCCTGCAGTGATTCTTTGGAAAGTTTTCACTAATAAATCATCATGCATATCCCATTTCAACTGCTTATGCTGACCTGTGAAAAATAATCTTTCCGGATTTTCTTCCAGCTTAAGTAATACCTGATTGTTGATGAATTTTTGGTTAGGATTAATATCAGCATCGGTTTTAAGATATTTATTCTTACCGATTTCGATCTGGTGTTCTGCCAAGTCTTTCAGACCCACCAAAAAATTAAGCTGATAGATGTATAGATAATAGATTTTTTCTATACCAGAGAACATATTTTTCTCTAAAACATCAAACTTTACAGGATTCTGATAGTAAGAATACACTGTTTGTACTACTTTTTCACGGATTTGTCGTCTTCCTAACATTCAAAGAGCTTTTTTATGGCTGCAAAGATACAAAATTTAAAATTGATGGAATTCGTAATATGATGACATTTTTGTAATTTTGTAAAACTATATGAAAGCGCTAAAAACCTTAAACCCTTATTTTTGGAAACATAAAATTCTATTGTTTTGGGGGTCATTATTTATTATTGCCAGTAATTTTTTCAATATATATAAAGTTCAGTTTGTAGGAAAGTCTGTTGATGAGCTTACAAAAGGAGGAAACCTCGGCTTTAATAGGCAGGTTTTAATTTATGTAGGAATTATTGTAGGCTGCTCACTTCTAACGGGGTTCTTCACTTTTATGATGAGACAAACCATCATCGTGGCTTCGAGAAGGATTGAGTATGAGCTTAAAAATAAAATTTACAGACATTATCAGGATTTATCCCTTACAGACTATAAACAAACCACGACCGGTGACCTTATGAACAGATTAAGTGAAGACGTCGTAGCTGTAAGAATGTACCTTGGGCCCGGTATTATGTATGTTGCCAATCTCATTGTCCTTGTTCTGATCACCGCTATTTATATGGTAAATACGGATGCTTCTATGACTTTATGGACATTGCTTCCACTTCCTATTCTATCCTATGCTATCTATAAGGTGAGCTCAATTATTAATAAAAAGTCGAAAATCATGCAGAAAAGCCAATCTGCTATTTCGACATTTGTTCAAGACAGCTTTTCAGGAATCCGAGTGGTAAAGTTTTTTGCAAGGGAAAAATATATTGGGAAAAATTACGGTATCAAAGTAACCGACTATCAAAACAAAGCTTTGGATCTTGCGAAAACAGAAGCCTATTTCTTCACCATTATTTTATTTGTAATCGGTTTGTTAAATGTTGCTGTTATTTGGATTGGGGGAGTAAAATATATTGCCGGAGAATTAAGTATCGGTAAAATTGCAGATTTCTTCATGTATATCAACACATTGATTTTCCCTTTCTCAATGGTGGGCTGGGTAACTTCTGTTAATCAGAGAGCTGAAGCTTCCATGCAAAGAATCAATGAGTTTATGGATAAAAAATCAGAGATTGTAAATACCAGTTTTGAAAACTACCCTGTAAAAGGAGAGATTGAATTCAGAAACGTATCTTATGTTTATCCCAATACAAGCATCAAAGCATTAGAAAATTTAAGCTTTACTGTCAAAGCAGGAGAATCCCTGGCTATTATGGGGAAAACCGGTAGCGGGAAATCTACTATCGCTTTACTTTTATGCAGATTGATCGATCCTACTGAAGGTGAAATCTTAATTGACGGTAAAAACCTGAAAGAACACAACCTTAACAATTACAGAAACTTCATAGGGTATATTCCGCAGGAAAGTTATTTATTCTCTGACTCTATTGAAAATAATATTGGTTTTGCCATCGACAATCCTTCACACGAAAGAGTGGTAGAATATGCCAAGATTGCGGATGTTCACAAAAATATTATTGACTTTAAAGAGCAATATAAAACACTTGTTGGTGAACGCGGGGTGATGCTTTCGGGAGGTCAAAAGCAAAGAATTTGTATTGCCAGAGCCTTAATTAAGGACCCGAATATCATTATTTTCGATGATTCATTGTCTGCTTTAGATACTGAAACAGAACAGAATATTCTTGAAAATATTGATAAAAAAATCAACAACGCAACTTCCATAATTATCACACACAGAGAGTCTAGCGCTCAAAAAGCAGATCAAATTATCAACCTCACTGAAATTACCAATTCTGTAACTGCTTAGCCGTTTCATTCTCAATTGTTAAATAAATCATAAAAAAAATTTTGTGATTAAAAGAATTCTTTTATATTTGTTCTTAACAAGATTAAAAAATATCTAACAATGAGTGAATACAAGGAACGCCATGAAAATGAGATTTTCACGAAGGTGTTAAAAGCAGGGAGAAGAACTTATTTCTTTGATGTGCGCGAGACGAAAGCAGGAGATTATTATCTTACAATCACTGAGAGTAAGAAAAATTTCGGAGAGAATGGGGAAGCTACATTCGAGAAGCATAAAATTTACCTTTACAAGGAAGATTTTAAAAGTTTCCAGGAGATGTTTAATGAGTCCACAGATTTCATCATTAATGAAAAGGGTGAGGATGTAATTTCAGAAAAACATGACAAAGACTTCAAAAGCAGAACTTTCACAATTGATTCTGACGACGAGGTTTAAAAAAAGAATATCTAAAAACACAAGCATCTGAAAAAGATGCTTTTTTTTATGCCTGGAAATGGCTTATGGCTTATGGCTTATGGCTTATGGCTTATGGCTTATGGCTTATGGCTTATGGCAAAATTATTGAAAAAAATATCTTCCTGTTCATTAATTACCATCTCGATCATTAATCATAACCTATTAAATAAATATCATAAAACGGGCTGTTTCACAACTGGTGATACCTTTTTTATGTGCCAACATAGAGATTATAAGTGAATAGCTGTAAAAATCTTCCAAGAAAAAAAGAAAAACGAATGTCTTTTTATGTTTGAAATAGGTATAAAATAAAAAAGTACACTTTCAAAAAGTGTACTTTCTTTGGGTGAATGAGGGGTCTCGAACCCCCGACCTTCGGAACCACAATCCGACGCTCTAACCAACTGAGCTACAATCACCGTTTTCTGAGTGCAAATATAGGACAATTTCCTCAACTACCAAACAATTCCATCAAAATTTTTCAAAGAAATTAACTTCTCAGACGTAAATCCCTCAGCGTAAGTAACTCCTGATAGTCGACCTAAATCCTGTGCCCGGTATGTTAAGCTCTCATAAAAGTCTTTTGTTGTAATTGGAGTTTCAGGTTCTTTAGAGGTTGGATCATAAAACTGAGTTTTGTATGCCATGCAAGCTTCAAGTTTTGTGTTAAGATATTCTGAGATATCAATGACAAATTCCGGTTTAATATCCTTCCATTGAATATAATGAAAAACATGCTTTGGTCTCCATACTTCCTGATTGAGTCCTTGGTCTTCCGTTTCAATTTTTCTTAATCCAGATAAAAAGCACGCATCAGATACTAATTTCGCTCCTTTTGCATGGTCTGGATGTCTATCATCAATTGCATTGGCCAAAACGATTTCCGGACGGTATTTGCGAATCATTTTTACGATCCTCATTTGGTATTCTTCAGAATTGACCAGAAAACCATCTTTCATACCCAGATTCTCTCTTGCAGAAAGTCCTAAAATTTTAGCAGCGTCTGCAGCTTCAGCTTTTCTCGTTTCATCCGTTCCTCTTGTTCCGAGCTCTCCCCTGGTAAGATCTACAACAACACATTTTTTACCCTCAGAAACCATTTTAGCAATAGTTCCTCCACATCCCAGTTCTACATCGTCCGGATGTGCTCCAAAAGCAAGTATATCAATTTTCATATAGCCAAATATAGGATTTAAAATAAAAACTTCCCAAACATTACGAATGGGAAGTTTTAATATTTATAATTTAAATTTTAAATTACTTATTAATCTCTGCGTTTAATTTTACAGCATCCTGATAAGTAGGATCCAACTGTAAAGATTTAGCAACATAATCTTTTGCTTTTGCTGCATCAGAATCTTTACTCATATAAGCTACCGCAAAGTAAGCATAAGCAAGAGTCTGCTTGTTTGCTTCCTGATCAGCAGGTTTTACTGTATTGATGAACTTTTCATAAGCCAATTTTGCAGCATCATTATTTCCTGCCTGTTGGTAAGAATATCCCTGGCTATAATAAGCCGGAGCCCAATCCGGAAGTAACGCTGACATTTTCTGCCATGTCAGGATTGCTCCATTCCAGTTTTTCACATCCTGATAAGCTGTTGCTAATTTAAATAAAGCATCAGAATCCTGATTATTAGCAGCAACTTGTTTTTTCAAAGCTTCGATAGCAGGGTTAGTAGGACCTTTATCAGCTTCAGCCTGAGAAGCACCTCCGCCTCCAGCGATGTTTGCTAATTCTAAATCCCACTTCATTGTTTCATCTTTTGCCCCTTTTGCAATCGCAATCTTCTGCTGAGACTCAGCCATTAAAGCTGATTTTTTAGCAGCATCTTTTTCATCCTTTGCTAATCCGGCAGCAATAAGCCCCTGTAAACCCTGGTCAGCAGGTTGTACTCTTGTTTTCTCAGCTTGAGAAACGAAAGTATCCATATTCTGCTTAGCTCCTGTATAATTTTTATCAGCATAATCCTGATAAGCTCTTAATTTGAACTTGATAGGATCTTCGATTTTGTCAAAAATTTTATCCAATACAGTTTTAGAATTTGCATAGTCTTCGTTTGTGAAGTATAGTTTTGCAATTTCTAATTGAGTATATGGATCTTCATCTGCATATTTCGTGTAGTTGATAAGATCTTGTGTAGCTTTTGCATTTTGCTGATATCTGATGTCATAACCAGCCAATGCTTTATATGCAGGTGCATAAGTAGCATCTACACCAATAGCCTTATCAATGTTTTGCTTAGCTTGTTGCCATTGTTGAGCTGCCATCCATAAAGTGGCCATTCTTGTATAAACAGATGCTTTATTTTTTGCTGAAGATAATGCTTTATCATAAGCTGACATCGCCTCACCCGGCATTCTTTTTAATCTGTAAGCATCCCCTAATGTATAATAATAATGTGCAGGAACACCTTTTTTCTGAGCTTTTTCAATAGCTTTAGTTAAGAATTGAATAGCAAGATCAGGTGAACTGTTCTTTTCAAATAAAGTTAAAGCTTCAGCAGCTCTGAAAAGTACTTCAGCATCTTTCTCCTTAGAATCAGTTACAATTTTCTGAATCTCAGCGATACCAGCTTTGTCTCCTTTTCCTAACTTAACGGCAGCTAAACCGATTTTATTCACGAAGCTTTTACCGTCAGCAGCTAAACCTTTGTTGAAGTTTTCAGTTGCTTTCGCATAATCAGGCTCACCTTGTCTTAAAAAAGTATTTCCTAAATAGAAGTAGTTTTCAGCGGTAGGCTCTTTAGCGATCATATCAGTGAAATTAGTCTTTGCCTGAGCAAATTTATCACTGTCTATACTGTTGATACCATCCTGCAGTGTTTGTGCAGTGGCAAAACCGGTAAAAAATACCACGGCTGCTCCAAAAGCAATCTTCTTTACATTCATAATCATTATATCTTTCATTTTATATTTTCTAAATAATCGAGTTATATTACACACAATTTTCAGACCAAAATGATCATTTTTTTAAGGGTAAATTGTGAATTTAATATTTTTTAACGCATTTGAACCTCTCTTTTATAGAGGTTATAAGGTTGTAATCCTTCTTTTTGAACGATTTTTTGTCCCAAATGAGTACATGAGAATCTTATAAATCCGCTTGCAATATTAAAATTGCCTTCGTTAGCCAGGAAATAAAGAACTCTTGTGAATGGATATTCCATAGTGCTAAGGCCTTTAAAATCTGCCGCATATGTTTTTCCTTTATCTACCACCGGTAATACCTTTACCATCTCTCTTAGTTTTTCGGAAGTTTTATCATAAGGGCGGCTAAATGTATTGAGACCGATAACTCCAATCTTATCAGGATAGGCTCCTAATTCTTCAATAATTTTTTGATTCCCGGGAATGATAGAAAACTTAAGATCCTTAGGCTGTTTTTTAAGTTTTTCAGCAACAAAATTAAGGTTGCTGGAATTGGTCCCGTCGAAAATAAAATCTTTTTTATCCGATAAAAGTCCATCGTTGATTTCTTCGATAGAAATACTTTCTTTCGGAGAATCTTTTGGGACTACAAATACCACAGCATCTGCAGCAAATTTTGCAGGAAGAAATTTCAGGTCTGTCCTGTTTTCGTAGGTTTTCACTTCCTCAGGACTAAGATTTCTGGACATAACAACCACCTTTGCCTTTCCATTAAGCAGATCCAGTAAGCCTAAATCTTCTTTTTGGGTAGCCACTTTAATGTGGGTTTCAGGATAGTTGATCATATAACCATCAGCTAATGCCTCGGTAACACTTTGAAAGGATTCGTCTGTATAAATTGTAAGATCACCTTTATTATAAGATGGAGATTTCTCTTCTTTTTTTTTGCAGCCTATGAACATCATGCTCAAAACAATAACAACTGCAAACCTAAAACTATTCTTCATCTCTCGATTTTTTGATTTTTGAAATTGCTCTGTAAATCCTAAAAACACCATAAATAATTAAGACTACTCCTAATGCATACGCAACAGCAGGCTCTAAAATGGTAAAGAAGAATTTATAGACAATCACTACAATTCCTAAAACGATATAAAACAATCCCGTAACCAGGGATAACCAATTGAACATCATGTAACAAAAATACCAAAAAAAATAAAAAGAGAAGCATATGCTTCTCTTTTTATTTATATTCTGAATAAATAAGTCTAATTATTCAAAGTTCATAGTAAATGGTACGCTATAGTAAGATCTTACGCTTTCTCCATTTCTCTTAGCAGGAGTCCACTTTTTAAGTTTCTTAACTACACGCATTGCTTCACTGTTAAAGTCGCCATTTGGAGATTTCTCTTCAATAGTAACATTAGAAACAGTTCCGTCTTTTTCTACAACGAACTTCAACTTAGTTTTAAGTGTACCTTCACCTCCTTCCATCAAAGAAGTATCAAAGTTATCTCCTAAGAATTTTCTTAATGCTCCCATACCTCCAGGATATTCTGCAGACTGGTCAACATCTTTATAGATCTCGTTAGGGTTATTCGCTTTTACTTCTACAGTACTAGCTTTAGTACCTGTAGATGGTGGTGGCGGTGGTGGTGTATAAGCCGGAGCCTTCACCCCTTCCTGATTATTCAAACCAGTTGTTGTTTCCAACTGTTTAGAAATTGGCGGTGGTGGAGTCTCAATTTTCGGAGCTTTTACAGGCTCAGGAACTACGTTCTGAATCACCTCAATTTTCTCCTCTTCTTTTGGTGGAGGTGGTGGTGGAGGTGGTTCTTCTTCTTTAGGCTGCTCAATAATCGGATCTTCTTCTAGAATATCTACTAGATCTGCCTTTACTTCTTGCTTAGGCGGAGCTGTAAGATTCTTGATCGTAAGATAGATAAACGGAGATAAAGCTGCCAAAAGGAATAATGCTGTTCCGATAATAAAAGACTTTGTTAAAAGTCTCGGATACTGATGTCTAAGATCATAGGCACCATATTCCTTGTTTCTATTTTCAAATACGATCTCATCTAAAGTAAGATTCTTACCGTATACATTTTCATCTGCCATAGATTAGATATAACAATTTTATGGTTAAATTACTTTGTAGCAGCCGGTGCAGCAGCACCACCTATTTTCTTTTCATAAACAGCTTTCTCCCAAGGCTTCACATCGGTAACACCGTATTGCTCGCTTTTTGTAATTGCCATTTCGTCAAGAATATCAACAAAGTTCTTATATACAGCATCGTCAGTTGGCTTAATGATCACCGTAAATTTACTTGGATCTGCAGCTCTAGATTTTGCCTGCTGAATTACTTTTCTAATTCCTTCTCTATCAAGAGTAGTCTCACTAAGAGTTTGGTCATTCAATGAACTAGCATCCTGTTGGTGCCAAAATACTCTATTATTTTTTCCTAATAATATAGAAATTGAGTTAGAAAGTTTAATTTCTGTCGGTGGAGGTTTAGGTGCATCTGGCTTTGGTTTTGCCGGAAGTCCTAAATCCATAACATTCGGTTTACTGAATGTAGTTGTGAACATAAAGAAGGTAATCAATAGAAAACCCAAGTCCACCATCGGAGTCATATCGACTCTGGTACTCTGCTTCTTGGAACGTACTTTGCCGCCCTTTCCGCCTTTTTCCTGTACTTGTACTTCTGCCATTTCTATCGATATTATTCGTTAGGTTTACCTTCTTGTGATGTAATCAACCAAAATTTAAGAAAATCAATATCTCTTAAACCTTCAAATAGACTTTTAACTTTTGGATATTGAGTTGTAACGTCACCTTTAATAGCTAACTTGTAGTCAGGGTTAACGCTTAAACTTTCTTTTACCCAATCAATTAATTGTTTATTTGTACTGTCCATAGGAATACCTGTAGGACTCTTATAATTTTTCTGCTCATCTCCAGACATATCCAAATAACCTTTAAGTTGGTTCATTGGAACTCCAATTGCCTGAACTTTCTGGAAAGCTGCTTTTTGGTTGTTGTCAAAAGTAATCCCATACTTTTGTCCCATTTTATCCAAAAGAGCAACTCTTTCTGATGCATTTTCTACGGGTTGGAAATAGAATTTTCCATCCGGAGTAGCGTTGATAGTCATTAAACTAGCATCAGGAAGTAATTTTTCCGAAATTGAAGATGGCGGTTTGATCTGCTCCACGTCAGGTTTTTTAAACTGAGTGGTCAAGATAAAGAACGTAAGAAGTAGGAACGCAACGTCGCACATTGCGGTCATGTCGGTAACTACCCCATGTCTTTTTGGTTTGACTCTCGCCATTATTATAAAATATTTTTAATTAAACTTCTTTTAATTGCTAATGCAAATTTCTTGCTAATTCTTAGTTGAATTCAGCGAAAGACTGTTGGATACTCATAGAGATCTCGTCGATCTTGTAAGTTAATCCGTCAATTTTAGAAGTAAAGAAGTTATAAAGGATAATAGCGATTGCTGAAGTACCAATACCTAAAGCCGTGTTGATCAATGCTTCAGAGATACCTGTAGATAGTGCAGCAGCATCTGGAGTACCTCCTCCTGAACCTAATGCAAAGAATGCCTTGATCATCCCGATTACTGTACCTAGTAGTGCTACTAACGTTGCAACTGTACCTAAAGTAGAAAGGATCATCATGTTTTTCTCAAGCATTGGCATCTCAAGAGTTGTAGCTTCCTCGATAGCTTTGTTAAGAGCTACCATTTTCTGCTCTTTATTTAATGTAGTATCGTGAGCAAGTGCTTTGTAAGTAGTAAGACCTTCTTTTACTACGTTACCAACAGAACCTTGTTGTCTGTCACACTCTTCGATAGCTTCGTCAATTTTGTTTTGGTTTAGTAAGCTTCTTACTTGTACAACGAAGTTGTCTAAGTTTCCTTTTCCAGCAGCTTTACCAAGAACGAAATATCTTTCAAAAGAGAAAACAATTACTGTAATCATGAAAGTAATCAAAATTGGTACGATTACCCCTCCTTTGTAGATAATACCTAAAAACGATTCCGGGTGAATGTCTTTTCCTTCAATACTTGAAAAAGCTACAGATCCACTTCCTAGTTTATCTGCATCTTTAAAGTTTCCTGGGCTCCCAAGAACGAATAAATAAATACATACTCCTATAATAAATAGAATAGGAATAATAACAGCTGGATTTAAACCTCCTGCTTTTCTAGCAACTACTTGCTCATCATTTTTTGAAACATTCATTTCCATATTTAACTAAATTATATTGTTTTAAAATTTTACAGGGTGTAAATTAAAGGCAAAATTAATTAAAATGCAAGAGTCTTAATTAAACATTTTGCTTTTTTTTAATAAAGAAAATTTAATACGATTTTGATATTATAATTATTCGCAAATATTTTATTTATTTTTTTCAAATTTAACATTTGGGTTAAAAAATCAAAAAAATTAGACCCCCATTTTTTTTAATTTCCCAATGTTAATTTTTTTTTAAATTACGATATTCACAATACGGTGAGGAACTACAATGATTTTTTTAGGGGTTTTTCCTTCCAAAATCTGTTGCATTTTCTCATTTGAAATCACCAAATCTTCCACCTCCTTAGCAGAAAATTGAGCCGAAAGCGAAATTTTGAACTTCATTTTACCATTTACGCTTACCGGATATTCAATTTCGTCTTCAATTAAATAATCTTCATTCAACACCGGGAACTTTTCAAATTCTATCGATGTTTCATGCCCTAACAAACTCCAAAGTTCTTCGCAGATATGAGGTGCGTAAGGAGAGATGATAACGGCTAATGGCTCTAGAATATTGCGTTTGTTGCATTTTAATTTCTGAAGCTCATTCACAGCAATCATAAAAGAAGAGACAGATGTATTGAAAGAGAAATTTTCAATATCATACACTACCTTTTTTATTAAGGTATGTAAAACTTTGTATTCTGCTTTTGTAGGTTCTTCATCAGAAACTTCAAAATGATCTCCATTAAAATAAAGGTTCCAGAATTTTTTAAGGAAACCATACACTCCACTTAATCCTTGGGTATTCCAAGGCTTGGATTGTTCTAGCGGTCCCAAGAACATTTCATATAATCTTAATCCGTCTGCTCCATATTCTTCACAGATGTCATCAGGGTTTACCACATTATATTTTGACTTGGACATTTTTTCTACTTCACGATCTGTGATGTATTTTCCATCTTCCAAAATAAATTCTGCATCAGCATAATCCGGTCTCCATGCCTTGAATGCTTCAGTATCCAACTCATCAGAGGTTCCTTTTAATAAGGATACATCAACATGAATCTGTTGAGTCTGATATTCACTTGCTAAATTTTTAGATACATATTGATTAGTACCATCAATTCTATATACAAAAGCACTCATCCCCAAAATCATTCCCTGGTTGATTAATTTCTGGAAAGGTTCATCATGATTGATCCAACCTCTGTCTTTTAAGAACATATTCCAGAAACGGGAATATAATAAGTGGCCGGTTGCGTGTTCGCTACCTCCTATGTATAAATCTACTTGTCCCCAATAATCTGAAAGATTCTTTGCACAAAATTCTCCGTCATTCTGAGAATCCATATATCTAAGGAAATACCATGAGCTTCCTGCCCAACCCGGCATTGTAGATAATTCTAATGGGAATATGGTTTTATCATCTATTAAATCTGTAGAAACTACCTTTTGATTAGCTTCATCCCATGCAAATACTTTTGCATTTCCTAGTGGTGGATCTCCGTCTTCTGTTGGCAAATATTTTTCAACCTCTGGAAGTTCTAACGGTAAAGCAGAAGTCGGCAAGGTATAAGGCATTCCATCCTTATAATATATAGGAACCGGTTCTCCCCAATAACGCTGTCTTGAGAAAATGGCATCACGTTGTCTGTAATTAGTTGTTCCGTGACCTATTCCTTTGTTTTCTATTTCCGAAATCATTCTTGATTTCGCTTCATTATAATGTAATCCGTTTAAGAATTCAGAATTCACACAAACGGAATCTTTGGAATCAAAAGATTTTTCCTGAACATCCTCTTCAGTGTCTACAACCTTTTTAATTTCTAAATTGAATTTCTTTGCAAATCTATGATCGCGCTCATCATGTGCAGGAACGGCCATTACAGCTCCCGTTCCATATCCCATCAATACATAATCCGAAATATAGATCGGCATTTTCTCTCCACTGAACGCATTGATTGCATAACTTCCAGTGAAAGCACCGCTCACATTTTTCACGTCAGACATTCTGTCTCTTTCGGTTTTCTTGGAAGTTTCTTCTATATAAGTATCTACTTCTATTTTTTGAGCATCTGTGGTAATAGTATCTACTAAAGGATTTTCGGGAGCCAACACCATAAATGTAGCGCCGAAAATGGTATCAGGTCTTGTCGTGAAAACCTCAACTACTTCGTCATATCCTTCTACCTGGAACTGAACCTGGGCACCTTGTGATTTTCCGATCCAGTATTCCTGCGAATCTTTCAATGGTTGTGGCCAGTCTAATGTATTCAGTCCTTGTAATAATCTTTCTGAGTATGCAGATATTCTCATACTCCACTGCATCATTTTTTTCTGAAATACAGGAAACCCTCCTCTTTCAGACTTTCCGTCTTTTACCTCATCGTTCGCTAAAACAGTTCCTAATGCAGGACACCAGTTTACAGTGGTCTCTGCTCTGTAAGCGAGACGGTAATTTAACAGAATATCTTCTTTATCAATATCTGAAGCATTTTTCCACTCTTCAGCTGTAAAGTTGAGTTCATCATTTTGATTGGCATGTAATCCTTCAGTACCTTTTTCCTCAAAATGTTGAATCAGGGTATCGATAGCTTCTGCCTTATCTGTATTTTTATTATACCAAGAATGATACAACTGAATGAATATCCATTGTGTCCATTTATAATAAGATGCATCTGAAGTTCTCACTTCTCTGCTCCAATCGAATGAGAATCCAATTTTTCTTAATTGCTCTTCGTATCTGTTGATATTTTGTTCTGTTGTGATTGCCGGATGTTGTCCTGTCTGGATTGCATATTGTTCAGCAGGAAGCCCGAAGCTGTCATACCCTACAGGGTGGAGAACGTTAAACCCCTGATGTCTTTTATATCTCGCATAAATATCTGATGCAATATATCCCAGCGGGTGACCTACGTGAAGTCCTGCCCCGGATGGATACGGGAACATATCGAGTACATAAAACTTAGGTTTATCGGTGTTATTGGAAGTTTTATAGGTTTGATTTTCCTCCCAGTATTTCTGCCACTTTTTTTCTATCTGCTGATGATCGTAAAACACTTTATATATATGTTATATGTTAGACTTTAACTATTGAATTATTTTTCTTGTAATCAAGATTCACAAAAATAATGATTTTAAAAGAAATAGAAATTTAAATTATAATGAATTCCAATTCTCTACTTAACAAAAAAATCTCATCCGTGGATGAGATCTGTTTTATATCTTGAAATATACTGATTACTGTTGAGGGTTCACTCTCTTGAAAGTATATGTTCTTGTTTTAAACACAGCCGGATCCTGGGTCTCTTCTCTTACTGAAAGATTGAGGGTGGTATCATTCAGGGTTACCACCTTTCCTGTAACCGGTTCTACGATCCCTTGAAATTTCATAACAACAGTTTTTCCTCCTTTATCATAAGTATAAGTGAAATTTTTATCCGGCAGGATATTACATAGCCCTCCTGGTGTAGTAGGCTCTGTCACATCTATCTTTTTCCCTGTTGTTTCAGTACTAAACCACCATCTGGATTGCTTCTGACAATCGGTATAAGTAATCTGATCAGAAATCGGCTGCTCACCTGTCTTTACAGTGGTAACCACTTCTTTTAACGGTTGCCAAAGCCCTACTAATGGAGATTCTCTAACATTATCGTTATCATTATTACATCCGGTAGCCACAAATAATAGTACACCGGCAAATAGTAGTAGTAATTTCTTCATAGATTAATTTTTTCAAACGCTAAAATTATAATTTTTTTGATTTATATAACGATTTTTTATGAAAAATTATTTTATCATCCTTTATTTATATATTTTTAAAAGTAAGAAAGTACAAAAACACCTTTATTTAACAAATATTGAACCTACGAAAGTCTTTCTATCTTATTAAAAAACTTATTTTTGTAAGAAAAATAGCAAATGCAGGATATAACGAAAAACAATTTTGACTTCATACGTGTTCTTCTTGCTTTCATTGTCTTTTTAGGACATTTGGGAGCATTAAGCCAAAGGGACCAGCTTCATATCTTAACATACAGTCCCGTAGAAGTCGCCGTTTTCTCGTTTTTCATTGTAAGTGGCTTTCTAATTGCAAGAAGCTATGAAAGATCTTCCAGCCTGAAAAGCTATGCAAAAAAAAGAGTCAATAGAATTGTTCCCGCTTATTTATTGGTTGTATTTCTATGCACTATTTTATTGAGTTTAGTAAGTACACTCTCTTTTTCAGAATATTTCAGCAACGTGCAGGTTTATAAGTATGCTTTCTGGAATTCTATTTTCATGAACTTTAAAGCACCCTGGCTTCCCGGAGTATTCGGTAACCAAGCGGTAAACGGAGCATTATGGACCCTTAAAATAGAGATGTGTTTCTATTTTGCCGTTCCCTTGATATTTTTATTATTTGGCAAGAATAATAAATACAGAAATATCAGCCTTATTGTATTATATTTTCTATCCCTGATATTCCTTAATTATTTTGAAATGACAGGAAGAGCAGCGATTTCAAGACAGCTTCCGGGCTCATTATGTTATTTTATTGGGGGGATGCTTCTTTACTTTAATTTCGACAAATTCATTCAACATAAAAATACGCTTTTCATGATCGCTATACTGACGGTATGGATAGATCTTTTTTTTAAAATAAAGCTATTCTCTCCGATAATGATCAGCATCATTGTTTTGTATATTGCTTACTCCTTTAAATTTCTGAATAATTTCGGGAAATATGGAGACTTCACCTATGGGATATACATTTTTCACTTCCCTATTATCAGAGTCTTTCAGACATTGGGATTGTTTGAAGATTATAATCCCTATGTAATGAGTATTGTTTGTATGCTTGTGGTTATTGGGGTTGGAGTTAGTTCGTGGCATTTCTATGAAAAAAGATTTTTATAATTTTACATATATTTTATTACGCAAATGAAAGACCTTGTCTCCATTATTACCCCTTGTTACAATTCTGCAGAATTCATTGAAGAAACAATACAGTCTGTTCTTAACCAAACCCACACAAATTGGGAGTGGCTGATTACTGATGACCTTTCCAAAGACAATACTGTAGAAATTATCAGGAAATATAACGATCCCAGGATAAAATTACAGGTATTAGAAAAAAACGGAGGCGCAGGAAATGCAAGAAACAAAAGTCTTGAAAGAGCCCGTGGAAGATACATTGCATTCCTTGATTCTGACGATTTTTGGTATCCTGAATATCTTGAAACCATGACTGATTACATGCAGGAACACCATGCAGAGCTAGTTTACTGTAATTATTCCAGATGTGACGAGCAATTGCAGCCTATACTCAAAGATTTTATGGCAGATAAAATTGTTACATTCTCTAATTTGTTAAGGACCTGCAGACTGGCACCGGTTTCAACAATGTATGATACCAAAAGGGTTGGCAAGTTCCTTTTCCCCATAAAAAGTAAACGGGAAGACCATGTTATGTGGCTAAACCTTTTGAAAGTAATTCCCAAAGGAATACCCATCAATAAGACAATGGCAAAATATAGAATGCGGGAAAACAGTGTTTCCAGAAACAAAAAGAGCATCATTAAAGACCAATATCTTGTGTATAAAGATTTTATGGAATTTTCCACATTAAAATCTCTATACTACACAGCCAATTGGGCTCTAAACGGGTTCCTGAAATATTCAAAAATATTCAACTAATGGAGTACTCAAAAGAGTTTAAAGCAGCATTAAGTGCTTTTTCGGGCGTAGAGAAGGACAAACTTATTTTCAGACTTCTGAGAAAGGATAAGTTATTGTCAAAAAAATTGTATTTCGAACTTATTGATCCGGAGACTACGGATAATAAAAGAAATGCAATGGAAGAACATGTAGAAGAACAGGTTCTTTTGGCATCAAAATATATTGGAAATGCCAAATATTTTATGAGCGTTGTCCGAAAAATAAGTGCAGAAATCACAGAACATGTAAAGGTAACAACAGATAAATTTGGGGAAATTTCACTTAATCTTTTATTAGTCAATAAAATCTTAGATTACAACAGTGATCTGAGCAGACAGAGGTTTGACAATGTTTATAAATTATACATCTACATCATCAATAAAATATTCAAATCACTTATTTTAAGTAAAAAACTTGATGAAGATTACTGGATGGAAATCGATGAATATTTGAGGGATACCCAAACAAAGATTTTAGAAAACCATTACCTTCAAAAGCTTTGTATTAATAACGGTCTGGATTTCAATTGGCTTGAATGCGAAAATGTTCCTGAAAACATAGATATACTAGTAAAAGAAATAAAAAGTCAGGGTTTTTTAAGATAGAATTTTTTCTAGAATCATTGCTGTAGAATTGGGCTTATCATCAACGAATTTCTTTGCATTCTGAGACATTCCCTCAAGCTCTTCTTTATTATCCTCATTAGTAAGGAATAAAACAAATTCTGCAGCTGCATATTCGTCTTCAAAAGACTTTCCTCCATTTGCCACAATAAGTTCATCCGCCTCAGGATTCTTTTTATAATGATTCCCAAAAACAACAGGAACACCAAATGTAGCGGCTTCCAGAATATTGTGCAGTCCTGCACCATGAAATCCACCACCTACAATAGCTACATCAGCATAAGAATAGAGTTTTGACAACAATCCTATACTGTCTATGATCAGAAGCTGTGAATTGAAAATTGAAGGTTGTGAGTGTTGTATTTCACTATACAATAAAGCATCCGGGAAAATATTTTTCAAATGCTCTACTCTTTTCAAGTCATGAGGTGCAATGATGACCTTTACAGTATTATTTTTACGGGAAACCATTTCTGCTATTTTCTCTTCTCCCTGCCATGAACTTCCAAAAACAATTGTTTTTTCACCTCCTATAAAATCAGAAATATAATCGACATGATTATTTCTCTCTCTGAGTTGTTTTACTCTATCAAATCTTGTATCTCCCGTTACAGAAGATTTTAGCAAACCGACACTCTTTGCCAAAGCAAGAGAGAATTGAGTCTGATGAAAAAACCAATCGACATTCTTCTGCAGCTGCTTTACAAACCATTTTCCATAAGAAGTAAAAAAAGACTGTCTCTCATAAAACAATGCAGAAATAACATATATTTTGGCATTCCTGGCCTTAAGGGCTGCAAAAAGATTATACCAATAATCATATTTCACCGTAAAGAATAGTTTAACATCGAACTGTGAGATAAATTCATCTATACATCTTCTTTGATCAAAAGGTAAATAACAAATAACGTCGGCAATATGTTTTTTCTTAACTACGTTTTCGTATCCTGAAGGAGAAAAGAAAGTAACCAGAATTTTATGGTCAGGTAAGTTCACCTTTAGCTTTTCCAATACCGGAAGCCCCTGCTCATATTCCCCCAGACTAGCGGCATGCATCCAAATCACTTTATCTGTTGGAGAAAATGAAGCCTTTACTTTGTGTAAAGATTGATTTCTCCCTTCAACGCCTTTTTTCGTTTTATCATTAAACAATGAAAAAACTTTCATTCCAAGCGTAAGAAGATTAACAAATAGAGTATACAGTAAAGACATTCTGATTATTTTTTATTTCAATTTTGTAGTTATAAGTTCTTTGGTGTACAGCCGGAATGTATTATTTAAAGAGATGAGTAATAATAAGAATCAAGGGTACAAATCCAATAATAGTTAAAATGGTAATGATCATTGGAATTTTGGGTTTTACACTCTCATCAGAGGAATACCTGAACATATAATCCTGCGAATTTAAAAAGGTTAACATAATGAGTGAAAATAAAAACCTCAATCCAATTTTCATAATTAAAAACTGAGCTCCTTTATTTTGTTCTGTGATTTCTACAGGAAAATTAGAATTTTCCGGATGCCTTGTTATAAACAAAAACAACACATACATGGCTATTCCTAAAATAGGCATTAGAAAAGCATAAGCCTTACTACCGTATCGATCAGGTTTACCGCTTAGATCAAAATGAACGGGAATTCTTTGTGGTAAATCATTATAATTCTTCATGGTGAACCACCATAAAAAAATGACCCATCCAAAATTAAAAATATCAAAAATTATGAGTAAAATATTTTCCATTTCAGATGGTATTTAATCTAAATTAAAGTACACTTTTGAGCACTCTAAGCTTATGGGTATGTTTATTCAGTTCTTTATTGAAAATTCCTGTAGAATCAAGTGTATCGATTCTTACCTTTCCCGATGCATGGATAATTTTTTGATTTTCCAGCATAATTCCTACATGAATAATCTTTCCTTCTGCATTTTCAAAGAAAGCCAAATCCCCAGGTTGAGTTTCCTCTACAAAAGTAAGAGCTTCTCCCACTTCAGCCTGTTGTGAAGCATCCCTTGGAATCTTAATATCATGAACTTTATAGACCAATTGTGTGAAACCCGAACAGTCTACAGCAAAAAAACTTTTACCTCCCCACAAATACGGGACATTAAGGAATTCTCTTGCCGTGAGAGCTATGCTTTCACGTAGGTCATGACTTCTTTTTGAAGCTACCACCGGAAATTCTACTTCAGAGCCTATTGAGAGTAAAGTTTTTCCATCATTCATGAGCACGGAGGAAAAATCTTCCGTAACTACAGTTACTTTTCTTCTGTTAAGTTCTTCATCCGTCACAGGTCTCAGCTGTTTAGTATCCATCCATCCCTCATAACCATCATAGTGCATTTTAATTTTTGTCCAGTTTTTATCAACTTCCAAAATGTCTGCACTTTCTCCAAACAATATCTCTGTAACGATTTCTGCCTTATCAGAGTTTTCTGCACGAACCGGCGCTACCGTAACTATACAAATTCCTTTATTCATTAACTCTACATTTAATGATTGAATAATTTAAAGATTAGAAAATTACAATTTGTAAAAAACCTTTAAACGTTTTAATCTTTGCTTATTTTAATTACTTCCTGCGAAGGAAGTTTACTCCATCACGCAAAGGTAAAATAAGATTTTCAAAATCTTCGTCTTTTGCGGCTAAATCATTTAATTCCCGGATAGACTGTGTTGATTTCATTTTTGGATTTTCTTCCAAAACTTTTCCATACCATAAAACATTATCAAACAGAATTACAGATCCTGATTGGGTTCTGGGTTTAATCAATCTGAAGTACTCAGCATAATTTTCTTTATCAGCATCTATAAAAATCAGATCAAAAAACTCATTTGTTTCTTTTAAAAATTCTTTAGCATCCTGAAGTTTAAACTCAATCTGAGATGCATATTCACTGGCTTCAAAATATTTTTTCGGCAGATAAGCAAGGTCTTCATTCACATCCAATGTGGTAATTTTTCCGTCCTTTGCTAAACCTGCAGCAAGACATAAAGTGGCATATCCTGTAAACGTTCCTATTTCCAGAACATTTTTGGGTTGCATCATCTGGGAAATAATAGTCAGCAATCTTCCTTGCTGATATCCCGAGATCATATGCGGTTGTGTCGTTTTTTGGTAGGTCTCCCTTCTTAGTTTTTTCAGGATTTCAGATTCCGAAGAAGCATGTGCTTCCAAATATCTATCCATTTCAGGATTCTTTTCTTCAAAAAAACTCATACAATTTTAATTTAAACAAATTTAAGGATTTTAAAACTTTTCCGAGCCCGGGTTTTGTTCAGTATAAGATACGAAAAAAGAGAGAAATTAATCCCTCTTATATTAGATAAATTTGTCTGATGTTAATAAATCATTATACAGCTATACAATACCTTCCTTTTGAAGCACATACCCATCCCGGACAGCACTCAGTGGTCTTTTGACAAATTATCATCGGGTTACAAGCTAATGCAGCACCCTGTACATTTTTCATTTCTCCTCTTGAAAGTTTTTTTGAATTTTTCATAATTATTTTATTTAGTTTTAATTTCCTACTCTTTAAGATTTTCGGATACCTCTTTTTTATTTCCTTTTATGGAGATTTAAATATACACATTCTTTTATTAATCAAATAATTACACTTAAAAATAAATTATTTATAGAATCAATAATTTAACAACCGGGAAATCCCCGTACAAAATACCGTAAAAATACGGATGGTATTTTTGTGGTATTAGATATAATTTTGCGAAAGAAACAGGGTAAAAACACTAAGCGAAAACAAAATGATTGCAGGAGAAAAACAAACTAACCATGAGAATCAGAAAAGGGTTTTACCAAAGCGTAAAATGAGCTCTCCTGCCCTTAGAAAAAAGACAGAAATATCCAATTCATTTTTGCAAAGAATTATTTCTCTTTTGAAAAAAGAAGAATTAATTTGATTAAAAAAAATCCCGAAGAGATTCTTCGGGATTTTTTATGCATATTTTATGTCTATTTTATTTCTTTGGAGTAATATCCATCAGTTTCATAAACTCATCCAATTTAGGCATGATGATAATTTCTGTTCTTCTGTTTTCAGCTCTACCAGAAACACTCATATTGGTTGCTTTAGGGTTATATTCAGAACGCCCACCTGCTGTAATTCTTGAAGGATCTACACCAAACTGAGTCTGAAGCACTTTAGCGACTGAAGTTCCTCTTAATGCAGAAAGATCCCAGTTGTCTCTTGGTAAGTTTGGAGAATTTAAAGGAGCATTATCTGTATTACCTTCGATCAATACAGAATATTTATCATAATCATTGATCACTTTTGCTACTTTACCTAACACTTCCTGAGCTGCAGGCAAGATGTTATAATCTCCTGTTTTGTATAACATTTTATCAGAAAGAGAGATCATCACCACTCCTTTTAATACTTTTATTTGTACATCCTGATCTGAAACATTATCTAAGGATCTTTTAAGCTTGTTAGATAAAGCAAGGTTTAAGCTATCATTTTTAGCATTACTGGAGATCAGCTGTTTGATATAAGAATTAGATGCATTGATTTCTCCAACTAATTTATCAATATTTGCAGAACTTTTCCCTGTATTTGAAAGACATGCATCAAGTGATGATTTTAAAGCATCATGCTGACTTTTAAGTAAATTATTCTCACCTGCCAACGCAGAGTTTTGAGATTTCAAGTCCTGGATTTCTCTTTGTCTCTCTCCAATATTTTCAATACACTGCTTATAGTTTGTGCTTAAAGCGTCATATTGCTTTTTGCTGACGCAAGATGTCATTCCCAACGCCATTGCAGAAACTGCTAAAATTTTTAAAATCTTCATAAATAATCATTTTTAGACCAATCAAAGTTAGGAAAATTCAATTGAATTATATAGGTTATCTTTGCATAAAAGAAATTCTCAACCTAGATGTTGAAAAAATCAAGCTTTATCAATCAATTAGAAAATCTCGTTCACAACCCGGAAAAGCACACCTTTCTACTGGCAGTGAGCGGGGGGGCAGATTCTATGGTTTTAGCCTCTCTTTTTAAGGATTTAAGAGAGGATCTACAAGGTACGGAATACTCATTTCAGGTGGCCCATATCAATTACAAACTTCGGGGTGAAGATTCAAATCTTGATCAAAAAGTCGTTCAGGATTTCTGTGAGAAAAATCATATAAAATTTCATTTGTACGAAGTTTCTGAAAAAGATCAGAAGCCGGAAAATTCTATTCAGCTTTGGGCAAGAGAACTTCGTTATCGTTTTTTTGAAAAAATTCAGGAAAAAGAAAAATTAACTTTTCTTGTAACGGCTCATCACCTCAATGATCAATTAGAAACATTCATTATCAATCTTTCTAAAGCTTCAGGAATTAACGGGTTGAGCGGTATTCCTTCTAACGACAACCATATTCTTCGTCCGTTATTAAATTTTTCAAAAAAAGAAATCTACCGGTTTGCCGAAAACAAAAATATTGAATTCAGAGAGGATATTTCTAACAAAAAAAATGATTATCTAAGAAATAAAATCAGAAATGAGATTGTTCCCAAGCTATTAGAAACAAATGACCATTTTTTAGAAAATTTCAAAAAAAGTTCATCTTACCTCAATCAAACCAAAGGTTTTGTTCAACAACAAATTCAGGAAATAGAAAATAAGCTGACCTTATTTAACAAAGGCTATAAAATCTTATCAAAAGAAAAGCTGGATCAGGAAAGTGATTTTGTCAAATTTGAGATTTTAAAAAAGTTTGGGTTTAACCAGGAAGAAGAAATTCGTAAAATTTTCAAAGCGGAAAACAACAGTTCTTTTTTCTCAAAAGACTTCCAATTGCTGGTCAATAGGGATGAGTTGATTATTATAAACAGGAATGATAAACCAAAACTTTCCACAGAAATTCTGCTGATTGATCAATTTGACTTTTCAGAAAATCAAATCCATATTAACCTTCAGGACTTCATTAAAGATACAGATGGGCATCATAAAAGTTTCGAATGGGAATTTGATGCAGAAAAGCTCCAATTTCCTTTATATTTAAGGAAACCAAAAGAAGGAGATATCTTTTACCCATCTGATTTTATTGGAAAAAAGAAAGTATCTAAATTCCTAAGAGACATGAAGCTATCTTCTTTAACTAAGGAAAAGATATGGCTAGTGTGTAATTCTGACAATCAAATCCTGGGTGTGATTCCTTTAAGACAAGATCGCAGGTTCCAAGCTGAAACAAATACTCAAAAAAAGGTAACAGTAAGATGGACAGAAGGACAACCAATTCTTTAGCTATAGATGATTTTAAGAAAGACA
The DNA here is from genome assembly GCA_963518055.1 of uncultured Chryseobacterium sp. Classification (GTDB taxonomy): domain Bacteria; phylum Bacteroidota; class Bacteroidia; order Flavobacteriales; family Weeksellaceae; genus Chryseobacterium. Next base: position 113,409 of record CAUQIC010000001.1, on the reverse strand, counting down.
GCAATATCGCTTTTGGTATTTTATATCAGCAGTATTTTGGATATACGAAAAAATTTATACTTAAGAATAAAGGAAATATTGAAGATGCAGAAGACATTTTTCAGGACTCATTGCTGATTCTTTACGAAAAACTCAATGCAGATGATTTTAAGGTTCAAACCTGCCTGGGAAATTACATCATTGGAATTTCTAAAAATCTATGGCTGAAAAAATTAAAAAACAGAAGCTTTCACATTGTATCACCAGAAAATTATTTCATTGAGCATCAGCAGGAAATCACATCTGCTATTGAAGATGAAAAATATTATTGGGAAAAACTATTTGGTTATATTAAGTCTATTTCTTCACATTGTCAGAATTTAATCCACGATATTTTTATTGAAAATAAAAGCATTGAGGAAATTCAGGACAAATATCAATATACAAGTAAGCATAATGCCCAGAACCAAAAATATAAATGTGTAGAGCAGATCAGAAAAATAAAAGATAAAAAAATACCACTGATTTTCAGTGAGTTAAAGTGAAAAATTAAATAAGTGGGTGATTTTCTTCTTTTTGAGAGAACATAATAGAAAAACAACAGTATTATGTTTAAAAAAATTGTATTGAGCTTCCTTGTATTATTAGGAATTTCATTTAATGCGCAAAGCAACGGTATCAATTTTCAAAAGATTGATTTAGAAACAGCGAAAAAAATCGCAGCAAAAGAGAATAAACTTATTTTTATTGACTTATACACGACCTGGTGTGGTCCTTGTAAGCTTATGGCAAAGAAGACATTTACCGACCCTACAATTGGAGAGATGTTTAATAAAAACTTCGTGAACATCGCCATAGATGCAGAAAAAGAAGGAATAGATCTGGTAAAAGAATTTAAAGTAGTAAACTATCCTTCTTTTTTATTTTTGGATTCAAGAGGTAAGCTGGTTCAATATGATTTCGGATATTATAATTCAACTCAGTTTTTAGAAGTCGGAGCATCTGTTTTGAAAAAGAAAATGGACCAAACAGGGAAAACTTTAGTCCAGGTAAAAGGAAAAATGGTTGGAGATAAGATTGATAATTTCACCGCAAAAGACCACCTGGGCAATTCATTCTTTTCATCAGAAGAAAATAAAAAGCTGGTTATTGTTTTTATCAGAGGACAATGGTGCCCCTATTGTAACAAATATATTGAAACACTGCAAAACCTGGCTCCTGAGTTACAATCAAGAAATGCACGACTGGTCATTATATCTCCCGAAAAACCTGATTTTATAGAAAAAACAATTAACAAAACAAAAACTGATTATACCGTTTTATACGATGAAGATTATAAAATTGCAGAAGCTTTTGATGTTTTATACACGCCGGACAGTGAAACACTGAATTTTTATACTTCAAGATTAAAAGATGATTTTACCCAGAGCAGATCAGACACCTCAGGAAGACTTCCTGTTTCTGCAACATTTATCCTTAATGAAGGTAAAGAAATTATATGGAGGCATTTTGATCCAGATTATAAAAAGAGAGCTTCAATAGAAGATATATTAAAAAACTTAAATTGATTTTTTGAAAGTTATGGGTTAATAAGTTATTTAACCTTATTCCATTCTGATTGAGAATTATTTCTTTTTGCAGTCATAGACCGGTATACTTTTATATTCTGGAAATCAGGTAGAATGGGGTAATAAAAAAAATAAAACGATGGATCATGTAAAATATTAACAAAATTGACACAATCAATAATTAACCTAAATAACAAAAAAAGTCATGCTTATTTTGTTATTGTAGTAAAAAACTAAATATTTTACGCTTCAAGCTTTAAAAAAGAAAGTTTCTAAGTTTTTTTAAGGAGGAAAAATTATCTATTTTAGCGAAGCAAAAACTTAGATACTGTTGAAAGGAACAATTTAATTCTTGAAATTATTTCTTGCAGACAGAACAGAAGATATACAGATGACGAGAGAACAAAATGGAGTCTCAAAATTTTAATGAAACGAAAAAATGAAATTTAAAAATTGGTTTTTATTAATTCTACTCTTTTTAGCAACCGGAATTAATGCGCAGATAAAAAATCCTGTAAAGTTTAAATTCACCGTCAATGATCTGGGAAATAACCAGTATGAGGCGGTTTTAAATGCGACCATGGAAAGTGGATGGCATATTTACTCTAAAGATCTTCCTGAAGATACAGGAATTCCGACGGAGTATAAAGTTTCAGGTAAAAATATAGAACTCATCGGAAAGTTCACTGAAGCAGGTAAAAAGCACGAAGAATTTTCTGAAGCTTTTGGGGGAACGATTGTCTTCTATTCTAATACAGCGGGCTTTAAACAAAAGTTTAAATTAAAAGATCCTACAAAACCGGCAGATGTCACCTCTGAAATCACCTACCAGACTTGTGACGACAGGGTTTGCCTGGCTCCCAATACTTTAGAATTCAATCAAAAAGTTACGCCAAAGGGAGCAACGGAAGAAGCTAAAACGGATGAAACCGCAACCCCTGTTAAAGATTCAGCAAAAGCTACTGAAACTGAAATAGCTACTGAAGACTTAACTAAGCACAAGATGAGCGTTTCTGAAGTATCAATGCTGGACCCTAAGCAATTGAAAATTGAAACTATTGATTTTAAAAAACCTTTAACAGATTGTGGTACTGCTACGGTGAAAGTGGAAGAAAACTATTGGACTTACTTATTCCTTGGGTTCATCGGAGGATTGATTGCCCTGTTGACTCCATGCGTTTTCCCAATGATTCCATTAACGGTTTCGTTCTTTACTAAAGGAAACAAAGACAAGGTAAAAGGAAAAAGAGATGCCCTTATTTATGGGTTCTTCATTCTTCTTATTTTCGTCCTGTTAAGTATTCCTTTCCATATAATTGATGGGATTGCAGGAAATATTTTTAACGAAATATCTACGAGTGTATGGCTGAATATTGCATTCTTTATTATATTCATATTCTTTGCAGGAAGTTTCTTCGGATATTATGATATAACGTTACCAAGTTCAATTGCCAATAAATCTTCAAAAGCAGAAGAAGCAGGGGGGATCATAGGAATTTTCTTCATGGCATTAACATTGGTTATTGTTTCATTCTCATGTACCGGACCTATATTGGGAAGTTTATTGGGAAGTGCCGTTACAGGATCATCTAATGTTCCCATGTTATTAACATTTGCATTAGCAGGATTCGGATTGGCATGGGCCATCGTTTTTGGGCTATTGGCATTATTCCCGCAGGCATTACAAAGTCTTCCAAAATCCGGAGGATGGATGAATACCGTAAAAGTGGTTTTAGGATTTGTAGAATTGGCTTTAGCCTTAAAATTCTTATCAAAAGCAGACCTTGTATCTAAAACATTCTTCTTAAAAAGAGAACTTTTCATCGCGATCTGGATCATTATCGCTATTGGGTTAACTCTCTATTTATTCGGGCTTATTAAGTTTCCGCATGATGATAAAAAACCCAAGATTTCTATTACAAGAAAAATATTAGGAATACTAAGCTTCGGTTTCGTGATCTACCTGATCCAAGGATTAATTCCTTCCGAACGTCCAAGACTGCAACTATTAAGCGGAATTTTGCCTCCATTAAATGTGAGCTATTTCCATGATGAAAAAGACGGCATCCTGGGAATGCATCCGGAACATGATTTCTTTACAGCAATTGAATTGGCGAAAAAAGAAAATAAGCCTATTCTCATTGACTTTACCGGTTACGGATGCGAAAACTGCAGAAAGATGGAAGAATTTGTCTGGAGCGAAGCAGACATCTTGCCAATCCTTCAGAATGATGTGATATTAGCGTCTCTATATGTTGATGACAAGGAAGAGCTTCCTGAGGATCAAAAAACAAAAATTGACCTTGGGGATGGGCAAATCAAAAAGGTTAAAACAATTGGTGACCGATGGAGTTTATTCCAGCAGGTTAACTTCAACAATAACTCACAGCCTCATTATGTTTTAATAACACCTGACGGAAAGGTAATCAATACCCCGGTTTCCGGTTATATGCCAAAAGAAGATTTCAAGAAATTCTTAGAGTGCGGTGTTAATTATTATAAGAAAAATAAATAAAACATATTTCAAAATACAGTAAGCCTTATCATTTAGTTGATAAGGCTTTTTTAATGCATTGATTTTAACAGTATTTAAGTTTAACATAATAACAAAAACAATAAATTATTATCATTTTTTAATTTTAGGTACAAACTTTGTATCAATTCTTCAAAACAACGATCGGGTTTTTATAATTTCAACAAATACCGTTTAACATTTAAAAACATTAATCATGGCTGAAGTAATTGCACAAGAGAAGCAGAGTGGCAGACAAAAAAAGAAAATGATCAGGGTGGATATGACTCCAATGGTAGATCTGGGATTTTTATTAATCACATTCTTTATGTTCACAACTAATTTTACAAAACCCAACGTGATGGATCTGGGACTTCCTGCAAAAAATCCTGATCATAAAGCAATAAATGACATAGTCATTAAAGATAAAAACCAGGTTACATTTATCCTGGGAAAAGACAATCGTGTATTTTATCATCAAAGCAATGCTGTAGATTTAAATACGAGCAGTCTTAAGGAAACCGATTTTAGTGGCATCAAAGTTTCGAAGATCATTTCTGAAGCTTATAAAAATGCACCAAATCCGGAAAATTTCACAGTAATCATAAAGCCGACAGATGAAGCCAACTACAAAAATTTTGTAGACATGCTTGATAATATCGCCATTGCCAAGAAGGAACGTTATGGCGTTACCGATATCAAACCTTGGGAAACAAAAATTTATAAAGAGTTAGTTCAATAAAGGAAGGCCGTCTCAGTTTTGAGGCGGCTTTTTTCATTTCTCTTTTTTGTTTAACTTTGAAAGGAGAATACTGTTATAGGCTGTCTAAAACTGCCGGATACATTTAACCTTCTATACTCTTGAAATTATGCTCAACTTTGAAAGAAAAGGAAACGGAAAAGAAATATTGGTATTACTTCATGGTTTTATGGAAAACCTGTCAATTTGGAGTGATATGGAACATCATCTTTCTAAAGATTTTTCGCTTTTAAAAATTGACCTTCCGGGTCACGGTCAATCTGAAATCCTAAGTGAAGTTCACACCATGGAATTGATGGCAGAAGAAGTAAAAAAAGTATTAGATCATCTGCATTTGGAAAAAGTTCATTTATTAGGACATTCTATGGGAGGTTATACGGCATTGGCATTCGCAGAAAAATATTCCGATACATTGAAAAGCTTAACTTTATTTTTCTCCACGTATTTTCCGGATGATGAGGAGAAGAAGCAACAGCGTATCAAAAGCTATAGAATTATTAAAGATGCATTTGCTCATTATGCAAGAGCAGGAATTCCCAATTTATTCAATCCCAATGAAAGAGACATCCTGGAAGGAAAAATTGAAACCGCCCTTGAAACGGCTCTTTCCACAAACAATATGGGAGCACTTGCCTGTGTAAAAGGCATGGTAGAAAGAACGGATAAAAAGCATATCATGCAAAATCTGGAAGCTAAAATTTTAGTATTGGCAGGCAAACATGATAATGCCGTAAAAACAGATGTCATGATCAAAAACCTTCCCGACAGAACCAATATAAAATCTTATATATTAGATTGTGGCCACAACGGACATTGGGAAAAACCGGGAATTTGTGCTGAGATTATTAATACCGAACTTTTACATAATCTTCCCAAAAAACTTGTACTTTAAAATCTATGGGAATCGCAGTAACTTCTCTTGCGTTGTACTATAGATTCTCAATATACTCATCCATAAGGATGTATTAAAAACGGCGTATATTAGTAAAGTAAATTTTTTTATGGGCATATTCTCATTCAAAAAAAAGGAACCGAAGGTTATCGGACTTACACTTTCAGGCGGAGGAATGCGTGGAATTGCACATATCGCTGTTCTGAAAGCACTGGAAGAATATAATCTTAAGCCTCAAATCATTTCCGGAACAAGTGCCGGCTCTATCATTGGTGCTTTTTATTCTTTTGGGAAAACTCCTGATGAAATGATGGAGATTGTAAGGGAAACTTCTTTTTTCTCAAGATCTGCCTTAAAATTATCTAAAAATGGGATTTTTAGCTCCAATTTCATTGTAAAACTCTTCAAGGATTACTTACCTGAAGATAATTTTAATATTTTAAAAATCCCGATGTATGTAACTGCCACAGAAATGACTCATGGCATTGTTGATTTTTTTTCTGAAGGGGAACTTTTTGCCCCTTTATTAGCTTCATCCAGCGTTCCTTTTATCCTTCCCCCTGTAAGAATAGGTGAAAAAATATATGTGGACGGAGGGGTTCTGGATAATCTCCCTATTGAACCTATTGTTGATAAGTGTGATTTTTTAATTGCCTCCCACGTCAATTCGATAAGCTATGATGAATTAAAGAAGATGAGCCTGATGAAAGAGTTCGACAGGATCCTCCATTTAGCCATTGCAAAATCAGTGTATTCTAAAGCAAAATACTGCAATATATTTCTGGATCCACCAAAAATGACAAAATACAGTCTTTTCAACAAAAAGTATATGGACGAAATGTTCCTGCAAGTCTATGAATATACCTGCGAAGAATTAGAGCTTAAGGGACATCATAAAAGTTTCGGAACTGAGGGGTTAGAAACTTAACAAATTACAATGATAGAATACAACCTTTACCTCCTCAGTCTTCTGCTGTTTGTTTCTACAAATTATCTTCGTTCAATCTGTTCTTGAATACGTCAATAGTACCGGCTAAAGAGTCCATCGATTTTCCACCGGCCGCATTAATATGACCTCCTCCACTGAAATACTTTCTGGAGAACTGATTCACATCTACATCATCTTTACTTCTGAATGAAATTTTAACAAAATCTTCATACAGATCTTCCATAAAGAATGCAGACATTTTCACCCCGGCAATACTTAATCCATAATTCACAAAACCTTCAGTATCTCCCTTCTGGAAGCCAAATTCTTTAAGCTCATTTCTCGTAAGACTCAAAATAGCAACCCTTCCATCATTAACCACTTCAATCCTTCCTAACACTAAAGCAAGCAGATGAAGCCTGGAAACCGTATTGGTATCCCAGGTATTGGAAGTAATCATAGCCGGATTGGCCCCATTTTCTATCAGATTAGCAATTATTCTGTGAGTTGTAGCACTTGTAGAACGAAAACGGAAACCTCCTGTATCCGTCATGATTCCTGTATACAGACATTCTGCCATATCCTGATTCACCAATTTTTCATCATTCATTGCTTCAATGAAGTGATAGATCATCTGTGAGGTAGCAGGAATCACCGTATCAGAATATACAAAATCAAATTTTTCAGGCTGCTGATGATGGTCAATAAGAATTTTTTTTCCTTCCGCTCTTGTCAACCAGTCTCCCAGCAATCCTATTCTTGATGGAGAATTAAAATCCAGGCAAAAAATTACATCTGCCGCTGCAATCATATCAGCTGCAAGTTTTCTTTTATACTCGGCAATAATTACTCTTTTGGATTCCGGCATCCATTTCAAAAATTTCGGAAAATCATTAGGAACAATGACTTCAGCATCGATTCCTTTTGCTTTCAGATAATGCTTCAAACCTAAACTTGAACCAATAGCATCACCATCCGGGTTATAATGGGTGAGAATAACTATTTTGTTTTCAGGGGTAAGTAATGTATTGATATCTAAAAGTTCTGCTGGTGTAAACATCTTGTGTTCCTTTTCGTTAAAAATTTAAGTTTTCAAAGATAGAGCTTTTATATAAATCATTTAAATATTATTTTTGCACAAAGAATTTGGTTTCACATCAGGGTTTATAAAAAAACAGAGCAAATAATTTTAAAAAAAGATAACTAAAGTTTGTATCTTATAAAAAATTCTATATCTTTGCAACCTGAAAATTAATAGATTAATTACGATTTAAACATATAGTAATGAGTAAAAGAACATTCCAGCCATCAGAAAGAAAGAGAAGAAACAAACATGGTTTCAGAGAAAGAATGTCTACGCCAAATGGAAGAAGAGTTTTGGCTGCGAGAAGAGCTAAAGGCAGAAAAAGTTTAACGATCAGTGCAGCACGCGCTAAGAGATAATTCTACATTATCATATACAAAACATGCTTGAGAAGTTTCTTTTCAGGCATTTTTTGTTGTTAAAATTTACTAAAATTTAGGTTGTATAGACATCTTTTTTCTATTTTTAAAATTCGAAAAAATTTTGTTAGAAACTGTCTTTAAAAATAAATTATGCCACATACAAATATCTCCGGAGACAACATCATAAGTTTGCAACACGCTAAGATTGCTCAAAAAAACTTTACGGTTCTTTCTGATGTAAATCTTAACATTAAGAAAGGTAGATTCTGTTATCTTATCGGAAAAACAGGTTCCGGGAAAAGCTCTCTTTTGAAAACGCTTTACGGACATATTCCCTTAGCTGCAGGACATGGAGCCGTGGTGGGATTTGAACTGGCAAAACTTAAGCCTTCTGATATTCCTAACCTTAGAAGAAAACTGGGAATTGTATTCCAGGATTTCCAATTACTTTCTGACAGAACGGTTGAAAAAAACTTGAAATTTGTTTTGGAAGCAACAGGATGGAATGACAAAGTGAAAATGGAGGATCGTATCAATGAAGTATTGGGAAGCGTGAACATGAAGAGCAAAAAGCACAAGATGCCACACGAGCTTTCCGGAGGAGAGCAACAACGTATTGCCATCGCAAGAGCCCTTCTTAACCATCCTGATCTTATCTTAGCAGATGAGCCTACAGGGAATCTTGACCCTGAAACTTCCAATGAAATCATGACTTTACTGAAGCAGGTAGCCCTTGAAAATGGAGCCGCAGTAGTAATGGCTACACACGATTATCACATGATCCAAAATTTTCCTGGAGAAGCAATCAGATGTGAGGATGGAAAAGTATCTGTATTGGATACTGCAGAATTATTCGAATAAGAAGTAAAAAACTAAGAAGCTCAATGATTCTTACGGCTTCAAATTTCTTTTTTAAAAACATGAAACTCTTTAGTGAGTTCAAGATATAGGTCCGAGTATTGTCTCGGACTTTTTTCTATTATAAAATCAGATTCGACAATTTGCTTTTCAGTAAATGAAAATTCCAGTATTAACCTTTTCGTCTTTGAATTTTCAATTCCTTTGATATTGATCTTTCTTACTAGAAATAATCGATTCTCTGCCGCAATCGAGACAAAGATTTCTCCAGCCTCAACAGGAACAACAATTGAAAGAAGTCCGTCATCAGATAAAAGCTGTGCAGACTTGGTTATCAGCTGTCTGAAATTCAATTCTACAGTCTGCCTTGCAATTTTATCCTTATCAGAACCCGATTCTTCAAAATAAGGCGGATTGGAAACTATCAGATCAAATCTACTCTCTGTTTCAAATGCTTTAAAGTCCTGATGTATATTTTTTAATCTTTTGTGAAAGGGTGAATTTTCATAATTAACACGCGTAAGGGATACTGCTTCCTCGTTAATATCCAACCCCAGAAAATATGCATTTGGATTACGTTGTGCAAGCATCAGTGAAATTAATCCGGTTCCGGTTCCTACCTCTAATATGTTAGAAGATTTACTGACATCACAAAGCACCCCAAGCAAAACACCATCTGTTCCAACACGGAAGACATCTTTAGATTGCTGAATTTCGAATTTTTTAAACTTAAAAGGTTTCACTATAAATTAGTAGGTAAAGTAATAATAAATGTAGACCCCTTCCCTACTTCGGACTTCACAGAAATTTCGCCTTTGTAATCTTCAATCATTTTCCTGACCATAGACAAGCCAAGTCCCATACCGCTGTTTTTTGATGTAAAATTGGGCTCAAAAATTCTTTCATACATATTATCAGGAATTCCTATTCCGTTATCCTGAACAGAAACAATTACTCTTCTCTGGTGTTGTTCTACATCTACATTAATGATCAGTTTTCTTTCATCACTTTCAGCCTGCTTGGCATTCGTTACAAGGTTAGTTATAATCCTGGAAAGATAAATTCTATCCATATTGATCATAATATTAGTCTTGTTCGCATGCATAAAAATACTGTCATCATTAAATACACGAAGAATATCTTCCACCTCCGTATTCAGATTAATGACCTCATTATTTTTTTCAGGAAGTTTAGCAAATTCAGAGAACGCAGATGCCACAGTAGCAATCAGATCAATCTGATCCACCATAGTCTTGCTCATTTGTTTTACTCTTTCTTTGATATTTGGATCTTCCGGATCAAATTTCCTTTCAAAATTCTGGATAGTAAGCTTCATGGGAGTAAGTGGGTTTTTCACTTCGTGAGCAACCTGCTTTGCCATTTCTCTCCACGCTTCTTCCGATGCTTTAAACCGAAGCCTTTCTTTTTGATCCTGGATCTGCAAAATCATTCTGTTGTATGCTCTAGCCAAAGCATTCAACTCATCATTTTTATAATATCTGATAGGGCGCATTTCATTTTCAAACAATGTAATACGAGTGATCATATCAGAGAATTTGGTAATGGTTTTTGCCAGGCTGTTTGACGTCACCCAGCTGATCCAAATACTGAATAAAATAAGAAATATATCGACTAAAAGAATATATTTAACATATTGATGAAGAACCTCCAAATAAGCAGATTCATTATGATATAAAGGAATATAGACCACTCCTATCGGCTCCAGTTCGTTGTTTTTCAACAGAAGATAAGAGGAAGTAAGTTTAGCATCTTTGGCCACATCATACCTGGTCATATCAACTCTGGCGTCTGTTGCTAGAATTCTGTTGATAATTTCTACAGGAATTGCTTTCTGATCAATCAGACTTTCATCTTTATTTGAAAGGAGATAATTTCCTTTCAAATCATAAATAATAATATCATGCTGATTGATATCCGCTATTTCAAAAATTTTATTTCCTAAAACTTTCGGTAAGTCTTCTGTTTTTACAAGAGTACGACTGACAGCATAATCCAGATACCTCATTACGGCATTTGTTTTCTCCTGCATATCAATAGTACTCTGTTGTAATGAGTTATTTCTCAATACAAAATACGGCACAAGCGAAGTAGCAACAACACTTAAAAAGCATACCAACAGAAAACCAAAAAAAACGCGGTTCCTTAAGCTATATCCTTTATACTTATTAATTGACATCCTACTTTTTAATTAACCTAGCAATATACTTACCAATGATGTCAAATTCTAAATTTACTTTATCACCAACTTTCAAATGATTCATATTGGTAAATTCCCATGTGTAAGGAATAATGGCTACTGAAAACTGAGTATCTTCACTTTTTGCCACCGTCAGACTGATCCCGTTTACCGTAATTGACCCCTGAGGTACAGTGACAAAATTTCCGCCTGCTTCATATTTCATTGTGATGAAATAGCTTCCGTCTTTATTTTCGATACTAACGACTTCTCCGGTCTTATCAACGTGCCCTTGAACGATATGCCCGTCTAGTCTCCCATCCATTTTCATACAACGTTCAAGATTGACAACCGTTCCCAATTCCCATTTTCCAAGATTGGTTTTTTCTAATGTTTCATTAATTGCTGTGACTACATAGTGTGTATCTTTAATCTCAACAACAGTCAGGCAACATCCGTTGTGCGCCAGACTTTGATCAATTTTTAGTTCGTTTGTAAAAGGGCAAGTTAAGGTAAAATCTATATTGCTTCCTTTTTCTTCAATCTTCTCAATAACACCAACTGCTTCAATAATTCCTGTGAACATATTATTTTTTGCTAAATTTGTAAATTATAATCTTCAAAGATAATCAAAATGAGCCCAAAAAACCATAAAGTACGAGTAGGAATTTCAATTGGTGATTTCAACGGCATCGGACCGGAGATCATTATGAAGTCTCTGAAAGACAAAACCATTACAGATTTTTTCACTCCTGTAATTTTTGGTTCGGGAAAGTTGTTTACCTATCAAAAAAACATTTTCAAGCTGAATCTCAATTTCAATTATGTGAATGAAGCCTCACAGGCTCAGGCAGGAAAGCTTAACATGGTGAACCTTACCAAAGAAAACGTCAATGTAGAATTGGGTGCTCCCACGGAAGAGTCAACAAAAATGGCTATTGATTCTTTGGAAGCAGCAACAGAAGCTTTAATGAAAGGGGATATTGACGTTCTTGTAACCGCTCCTATCAACAAAGATGAAATGGTAAAAATGGGTTTCAAACATACCGGACATACCGGCTATTTTGAAGAGAAATTCAACAAAAAAGGCTTGATGTTTTTGGTAACTGAAGATCTTAAAGTAGCGGTTTCTACTCATCACATTCCAATTTCTCAGGTTGCCGAAAATATTTCCAAAGAAAAAATCAAGAAACAGATTAGAGTTTTAAACCAAACTCTTATTGAAGATTTTTGTGTTCCAAAGCCTAAAATAGCCGTACTGGGATTAAATCCGCATGCCGGAGACGGTGGTGTGATCGGAAATGAAGAAATTGAAATTATTTCTCCGGCCATTAAAGAACTTTCTGACAATGGAATATTAGCTTTCGGGCCTTTCCCGGCAGATAGCTTTTTCCAACCCAGCAAGTACAGAACCTTTGATGCTGTTTTAGCAATGTATCATGATCAGGGATTAGCACCGTTTAAAACATTGGCTTATGAGGAAGGCGTGAATTACACTGCAGGACTTCCTTTTATAAGAACGTCTCCAGACCATGGAGTTGCCTATGATATTGCGGGGAAAAACATTGCTGATGAGCAAAGTTTTACAGAAGCTATTTTCACTGCTATTACCATTTTTAAAAACAGAAGTGAATATAACGATCTGATGAACAATCGTCTTCAGCCTAGAAAAATGGTTGTAGATAACGGAATAGATGAAGATCTTCCGGAGGAAACTGAAGCATAAATCTTTAAAACAGGTTTTAAATTTAATTTGTTTTAGATTTTATTTGTTATTATAAAAAAAATGCATATTTTTGCACACTCATTTTATGGACAAGTTAAGAAACTATGACGTAAGCTTTTCCGGACTTAAAAACGGAAAACACGAGTTCAAGTTTGAGATAGATAAAGCGTTCTTTCAATTATTTGAAACTGAGCAGGAATTTACAAATCCCAGAATAGAAGTAAATGTCTTACTTGATAAGCACACTACTTTTCTAGAATTTGAGATTAAAATACACGGTTTAGTTGAGTTGGTTTGTGATATTACCAACGAAGATTTCGATTATTCTATTGAAAACGAAATTAAAATCCTTGTGAATTTTGGGGAAGAATATGATGACAGCAATGAAGATGTTATTACTATTCCTACTTCAGATCACGCATTCAATGTAGCACATTTGATTTATGAAAATGTAATGCTATCTATTCCGATGAAAAAGATTTCACCGAATGTGAGTGACGAAGATCTGCAAATCCTTGACCAGTTCAGTCCGAAAGAAATTGAGGAAGAAGAAGAGAAAGATCATGACAGCGACCCAAGATGGGATGCTTTAAGAAAATTAAGAGACAATAATTAAATAAAATAATTTAAATATGATGAGATGATGAATCTCATCGCTCATCAATTAAAAAAGTTATTACAAAATGGCACATCCAAAGAGAAGACAGTCGTCGACAAGAAGAGATAAGAGAAGAACTCACTACAAAGCTGTAGTTCCTCAATTAGCTAAAGATGCAACAACAGGAGAGCTTCACCTTTACCACAGAGCTCACTGGCATGAAGGAAAATTATACTACAGAGGTAAAGTAGTATTGGAAAAAGAAGTAGCAACTACTGAAGAAAACTAAGAGAGGGAATATTCAAAAAAACCTCATTTTAATACAAAAACCGTCCAAATTTGTTAAATTTGGACGGTTTTTTATTGTTTTTTACGTTTTTTTGGTATCTTTGACCCAAAATCAAATATCAAATTTATGGACATTAAAGACATACAAAATCTTATCAAGTTTGTATCGAAGGCTGAAGTTTCAGAGGTGAAGTACAAAACTAAAGATTTCGAAATCACTATTAAAACTCCATTAGCTGGAAGCGATGCTGTTTATGCACAACCTGCAGTATACCACACGGCTCCTCAGGCAGCTGCTGCACCAGCACCTGTTGCGACTCCTGTTGCTGTACCTGCTGAAAAAGCAGAAGCTGCATCTGATGACAGCAAATATGTAACGATCAAGTCACCAATGATCGGTACTTTTTATAGAAAACCATCTCCTGATAAAGATGTATTTGCAAATGTTGGTGACGAAGTTTCTGTTGGCAAAGTAGTTTGTGTTATTGAAGCCATGAAATTATTCAACCAGATTGAATCTGAAATCAGCGGAAAAATTGTTAAAATTTTAGTTGACGATGCTACTCCGGTAGAATACGACCAACCATTATTCTTAGTAGATCCATCTTAATTTAGAGGTTAGATGTTAGACATTAGATGTTAGATTAAATTCTACATTAAAATAACATTATCTAATTTTCAAATTATCTAATTTTCAAATTGAAGAAGATGTTCAAAAAAATATTAATAGCCAATCGTGGCGAAATTGCAATGCGTATTTTACGTACTTGTAAAGAAATGGGAATCAAAACGGTAGCAGTATACTCTACTGCTGACAAAGATAGTCTTCACGTAAGATTTGCTGATGAAGCTGTTTGTATTGGCCCTCCTATGAGCAAAGACTCATATCTTAAGATCCCTAATATTATTGCAGCAGCAGAGATTACCAATGCAGATGCTATTCACCCGGGATATGGATTCTTATCTGAGAATGCCAACTTCTCAAGAATTTGCGAGAAAAACGGTATCAAATTTATTGGTGCTTCTCCTGAGCAAATCGAAAAAATGGGAGACAAAGCGAATGCCAAAGCTACCATGAAAGCTGCCGGTGTACCATGTGTACCTGGTTCTGACGGTTTGATAGAATCTTACGAACACGCCGTAAAAATTGCTGAAGAAACAGGATATCCTGTCATGATCAAAGCAACTGCCGGTGGTGGTGGTAAAGGGATGAGAGCTGTTTGGAAAGCTGAAGACCTGAAAGAGCATTGGGAATCTGCCATTCAGGAAGCTGTAGCTGCTTTTGGAAATGGAGGTATGTATATGGAAAAACTGATCGAAGAGCCTAGACATATCGAAATTCAGGTTGCAGGAGACCAATATGGTAAAGCTTGCCACCTTTCTGAAAGAGACTGTTCTGTACAGAGAAGAAATCAGAAATTAACTGAAGAAACCCCTTCTCCTTTCATGACGGATGAACTTCGTGAGAAAATGGGTGATGCCGCTGTAAAAGCTGCTGAATTCATTGGATACGAAGGGGTAGGAACTATCGAATTCCTTGTAGACAAGCACAGAAATTTCTATTTCATGGAAATGAATACAAGAATCCAGGTAGAGCACCCTATTACTGAACAGGTAATTGATTATGATCTGATCAGAGAACAAATTCTTCTTGCTGCGGGAACTCCTATTTCAGGAATCAACTATTACCCGAAATTACATTCCATCGAATGTAGAATCAACGCAGAAGATCCTTATGCAGATTTCAGACCGTCTCCGGGAAAAATCACAGGATTAAATATTCCTGGTGGACACGGTATCAGAGTAGATACTCACGTATATTCCGGATATACAATCCCTTCTAACTACGACTCTATGATTGCTAAGATTATCACAACGGCTCAAACCCGTGAGGAGGCTATCGCAAAAATGAGACGTGCTCTTGAAGAGTTCTATATTGAAGGAGTAAAAACGACAATTCCTTTCCATAGACAACTTATGGATAATGAAGATTATCTTGCAGGAAACTATACTACAAAATTCATGGAGGATTTTGTCATGGATAAAAAATATGATAATCACTAAGATTATTTTAAATAAAAATGTAAGCTGCCTCTTCTTGAGGCAGTTTTTTTTTAAAGATAGCCCATCACATTCTTTAATTTTAATAAAAATTAATCCCGCAAAAATATACTTTCAATAAAGATATTATACCTAAAACTAGCGAGCAACAAAGAAAATATTTTCTGGCTCATCAGTATTCTTACTGAAAATATCCTTCAACTATAGTACTTTACCTCATTATGTTTTCGTTCAGGGATCTCATTAATATTGCTTAAATTTGTGAAAACCAAAATATATGTCAACAGCAGAAACAACAAAAAACTCACAGTACTTTATTGACCTTGAAGACAAACATGGAGCGCATAATTATCACCCCCTTCCGGTAGTTCTGGATCGTGGAGAAGGTGTTTTTGTTTGGGATGTAGAGGGCAAAAGGTATTATGATTTTCTTTCAGCATATTCTGCGGTAAACCAAGGGCACTCTCACCCAAAAATCGTAGAAGCATTGGTAGAGCAGGCTAAAAAGCTGGCTTTAACTTCAAGAGCTTTCTACAACTCTAAATTGGGAGAATATGAACAAAAAATCACGACTCTTTTCGGGTTTGATAAAGTTTTACCTATGAATTCCGGAGCTGAAGCTGTAGAAACTGCGGTAAAATTAGCTAGAAAATGGAGTTATGAAGTAAAAGGAATTTCTGAAAATGCTGCAAAGATTATTGTTTGTGAAAATAACTTCCACGGAAGAACAACAACGATTGTCTCTTTTTCGAATGATCCTGATGCCAACCAAAATTATGGTCCTTTTACACCGGGGTTTATCAAAATCCCTTACAATGATATCTCTGCACTGGAAGAAGTTCTAAATAGAGAGGCAGATTCTATTGCTGCATTTTTAGTAGAACCTATTCAGGGAGAAGCCGGAGTATATGTTCCTGATGAAAACTTCCTTAAAAATGCTTCTGAACTGTGTAAAAAGCATAATGTCCTTTTCATTGCAGATGAAGTTCAAACGGGTATTGCAAGAACAGGAAAACTGATTGCATGTCATCACGAAGAGGTACAGCCGGATATCCTAATTCTTGGAAAAGCTCTTTCAGGAGGAATGTATCCAGTATCTGCAGTTTTAGCAAATGATAGCATCATGAATGTCATTAAGCCGGGCCAACATGGTTCTACATTCGGAGGAAACCCAATAGCGTGTGCTGTAGCAGTGGCTGCTTTAGAGGTTGTTGCTGAAGAAAAGTTATCTGAAAGAGCTGAGGAACTTGGTCAGCTTTTCAGAGCTGAAATCGAAAAATTAATGGTAAAAACAGACCTTATCACTAAAGTAAGAGGAAAAGGCCTTTTAAATGCTATTCTTATCAACGATACTCCTGACAGCTCTACAGCATGGAACCTTTGTTTACAACTAAAAGAGAATGGTTTACTGGCAAAACCAACACATGGTAATATTATCAGATTAGCACCACCATTGGTGATTACTGAAGAGCAATTGCTTGATTGTGTAAAAATTATTGAAAAAACATTCCTGGAATATAAGAATTAGTTTCTTCCAAGAACTTTTTCATAAAATTTAAGATAATTATTGGACATTTCGGTATAACAATACTGTTTTGTCCAATTTTTTATTTCATGGCTTATTTCTTCTTTATGAGTGTTATAGAGAGCCATTTTCTCTTTAAACAAATCAGCCATTTCTTTTGGTTCAAAACTATCAAAATAGAAGGCATGGTCCCCTCCGATCTCCGGAAGACTGGTATACTTTGAAAGAAAGACAGGTTTTCCAAAGGCCATTGCTTCAATAGGCGGAATTCCGAACCCTTCTGCAATCGAAGGATGGCACATGGCATCCGAATGTTGAATAACAGCATATTTTTCTTCTTCAGAAAGATTTTTCAGAAAATGAACTCTGTTTTTAAGCCCCAGTTCTTCAATCCTGCTTCTCACCTCATCTGCATAAGGTTGCTTTTCATCAGAGGCAATAAGAACCAGATCATCTTCAATATAAGGCAACATTTCAACCAGCGTCAACTGATTTTTTTTATTAAATAATACTCCTATATTCAGAATATACTTTTTATCTTTTAAAAAGCTATATTTCCCTAACCGATGCTCTCTGTTTTCAGGAAGATGAATTCCATTATGGATCACGACTATATCTTTAAGCTTATTAAAGGTAAAAAGCTCTTTATTCTGAATCAAATTCTGTTTTGCATACTCTGATATACAAACAATATAATCGGCATTTCTCACATTATTCCTTACTTTCCCAAGCATTCTTCTTTTTTTGGATTCAGTAAGATTTTCGTGTAAAAAATTGAGATCGTGAAGCGTCACCACTTTAATTGTATTTTTATAGTTTCTATGAAAATACGAAGAAAGCTGATGACTTACATGGATGAGGTCAAACTCACCACTAAAACGTTCAAAAAAGCGGTGTGTCTTACTCCAGAACACACATTTTATTTTAGATCCAAACCTTTCAAGTTGTTCTTTATCCCCAAAATAAGATATTTCAAACTTAGAATTATTCTCCTGCAAGCCTTTGGCCAGATTTCGAAATACATTTGCAATTCCTGAGTTGGGATATCTGAGACGTTCAAGATCAATTAAGATTTTTGCCATACACTAATAACGGAAAAATTAAGAAAATTTGTTTTTAAAGAAAACTTTTTCTTTTTCAAGACTATGGTTATTTTTAATGAACTCATAAGATTTTTGCCTCAAATCATCATAAAACTCATCATTTTTCAGAAGAATTTCAATATATTTTGCAAATTCTTCGGCGTCATCTGTGACTAGACAACCATTGTCATTTTTCTGTGAAAGACCATCTACACCTCTGGTATTGGTCACTACAGGTAAATTATTACTTAAAGACTCAAGGACTTTAATTTTAACACCTGTTCCACTCAACATGGGGCAGATTGTCATCCTTGCATTGTCATAAAACTCCTGCAAGTCATCAACCATACCATGTATAATTACGTTCGGATATTCTTTTTTAATCTCCTTACCAACTTTTCCTATAATATGAATTTTAATATTATCTTCTAAGTATGGTAAAACTTTTTCTAAAAACCACTCAACACTATTGACATTATGGGGATTATTACTGGCTACATATACCACATCATATTTATAATCCTGTTTCAATGGGGTCCACTCCTTTTGGGGGAAAGATACCGGAATATGAATAATCTTGCTATCTGTAAACTGTTCAAAAATATATCGTTCTTCTACTGAGAAAGTCCAGATTTCATCGAACTTTCTCATCGCTTTAATTTCTGATTGAAAAAGCTTACCAATCCTATTGATTTTATTTCTTGATTGTGCGGTAATAAAATCGTGAGAATCTAATATTAAATAGCTTTTGTAGTCTAATCCATCTACTAAACTGCTCCAGGAAGCATAGCTGATAATAATTTTATCATACTTCTTTGCATTAAAAATCTTAGTAACTTTTCTGTTTAAAAAGGGATTTGAGATATCAATAGTAATCCCTCTCAAAAGCTTAGGCAGAAAGTTGGGAATCTTGTAGAAAAAAACAGATTTTATGGGATGTTTCTTCTTATCAATTTTTCTATTGGTCAGGATCAGATTAATGTTTGGATACAGGTCATGAAAAGCCTTTGTGGAAGTGGGTGTCCATGTTCCCCAATCACTGATAGATAAGAAATCAACTTCATTATATTCAGAAGAATCATTCAAAAATTGTAACATCTGTATGCACCTTGTGATATTACCTGCCTTCCCTTCTGTGGGACAGTCAGGCATAAAGTACAAAATCTTTTTCTTCAAGTTTTTATTGTTTAGTCTAAATTATTTAATCTCTTTTGATACGAACCATTTTATTCTATTTAAAACAATTCATTGATCCCGAAATATCGTAATCTGTATCGATAGCTTCAGCCAAAGCTATTCCAAATTCTCATTTTTATTGGGAAATCAAAAAAACCGGAATCTTTTAGGCTGTGTACAGAATTGCCTGCAAAGCTTATTAAAGAGATTCCATCTTTAAGGTGATATTTTTTTGGCTTAATCCATCAAAATCTGATCCAATGCCCAAAAATACGACTCCCATTTTGAAAATTTACTACTCAGACCGGTAAAAATATCAGTGTTGACAACTATTGTTTCTAACCGGAAATGAAAGATGCAATATTAATAATTTTTAATTAATCAATATCACATTGATATTCAACAACATCCTAATATTCAAAATGAGAAAAATAGACTAAAATTTTCTAAGCACTCCCCTGGTCGAAATTCATTCAATTTCTTATTTCGCCAGAAAAGCGTCTAATTTTTGTTTGTTTAATTGAAACTCTCTGTATTTAAATACTCCGTTTTTAAACCCTACAACAGAACCAAAATTGATGGCCTCATTGGTGGTCGTCATTGGAAAGACACTAGATCTGTACACATTCTGCTCTACCATAGCTTTCGGAAATGTTTTAAAATTAATTCCATCCTTAGAAACGGCTAAGAAGAGAGCTTCAGAAGTAAATTTTCTAACATCACCGGCAGCGATACATAAGAAATAATATCCATCCACATAACAAGCCTGAATATGCCAAGGCGCGTAAACAGGGTTGATGTCTGTCCATGGCTTATTCATAAAGTTAACCACCTTGCTCTTTTTAAAGTTCGAAAAATCCAATCCGTTATCTGAAGTTCTCATGATAATGTATGAGGCATCATTCCCTGGAAAATTGGGGCTTATATTATTTTCAACTTCATAGCTGACATATTGCTTTCCTGTATAGACAAAGCTAGGGGAAAGGATATGGTTATTATTAGGCGAATGAGGGGCATTGCTTGTATATGCTACTTCTAATGGTGTCCATTTAACACCATCCGTAGAGGTTTGTCTTACAATTGCTCTTTGTGGAGTCTTTGTAAGTTTCTTTAAATTATTCTGGCTTTTGGCTCCTCTTGCTTTTAAAGCTTTTGCTTTTATAAAGCTTCCTCTGTAATATAATAAAAACTTTCCGTCTTCATACATCCAGTCTACATCAGACCAAAACCCTTGTCTTGGTTCATTTGCATTTTCCGGAATACTTTCGGTAGTCGTTGGCGTTCGTTGAATTGGGTTTGAAACCCCGGTAGGAGGTCTCCAGGTAAGGCCATCATTAGAGACTACGACAGTTGGATTTTCATATCTTTTAGAATCAGGATCCGCCCCCACAGCGCCGTTATATGGCGTAAATACCATCCAGTATTTGTATCCATTAAACCCTCCGGGAAAATATTGTACATCCGGATGACAATACCCAAAATTAGGAGCACTAATGTCTTTAATAAATTTAGGATTCTTTTGTCCCGGGTAATTCCCGTCAGCTAAAACAGCAATATTAATCGTTCCTATATCTTTCAGATAATCTGTAGGGCCGTCATAATCTTTTTTATTATTGGGTACTTGGGTTACATTTTCAGCAAATAAGCTTTCTTCCTGTCTTGAGCAAGAAAACGAAAAAAATGCAAGCATAAGTAATAATATACTTTGCTTACTGCTATATTTTGACATCCTTAGCGCGTAAATTTATTATCAATTATTTTCCTCTTCAATCCTACCATGCCATTCCCATAGTAATGAAGTTTTTCATTTAAATTTATTCCTAACCTTTCTAATTTGCAATCAGGTTCGTTAGCTAAAATGCAATATGATGATCAATCATTTTCACCAATAATTAACATTTATGTTTAAATTTTTTGCGAATGTACTCAAAATACAATTCCAAAACCATAATTAATATTAAAATTTTATTAATTATCAAAATAATTCACGTTTTTATTCCAGACTCATTTATAGTAATTTAGCAGCTTTATTCGGCATTTAACTCCCTTTTTAAAGGATCGGGTTTTCATAAAAAAAACCGTCTCATTTTTAATAATGAAACGGTTTTCTTTATGATATTAAAAGCTTATCTGTTGCTCACTTTTTTATAAATTTCAATATGTTCGTTTGCGCATTTTTCCCATGAAAACTGTTGGGATCTCTCCAATCCTTTACGTGCGTAATCCTGCCTCAAATTTTCATCATAATACAGGTCCCTCATCGTTTGTACCAATCCATTTTCGTCCTTGGGATCCAGGGTAATTCCTGCATCACCTACCACCTCAGGCAAAGAGGACGTATTCGAGGTAACGGTAGCCAAACCACACTGCATAGCCTCTAAGGGAGGCAAACCGAACCCTTCATATAAAGACATATAGTAAAAAGAATGTGCATTACTATACAGACTTGCCAATTCATCATCAGCGACTCTTCCGGTAATAATAATTTTATCCTTTAGTTCTTCTGCGTTTTCGTATTCCTGAAATATTTTATTGTAATCCCATCCTGCAGAACCTACCAGCACAAGACTAAGATCATTCACATTATTTTCTTTAATCATTTTTAAAAATGAACGAATAATATGATCTACATTTTTGCGAGGTTCCAAAGTACCCAGACACAAGAAGTATTTTTCCGGAATTTTATATTTTGTCTGAATTGCATTAAACTTTTCAACATTTTTACAAACATAAAAAGTCTCCGGTGAGGCTGCCAATAAACTTACAAACACTCTGTCAGGACTTATATGAGGGGCATATTTAAGCAAGTCATTCTTTGTGTTTTGAGAAACACAGATCACATATCCGGTATCGCCAACACTTTGAATAATCTTTTCAATGAATTCTGAAGTAAAATGCAATTCCGGAAATAAAACAGGTATAAGATCATGAATCGTCACAATCGTCTTCAGATTAGGATACTTTTTCACCCTGTCGTTCAACGGATAATAAAAAGAATGAAAAACCTGTGAGGATTTGATGGCATTCTCATCATATACATTCTTGAAATTAAAAATATTTAGTTTTCTATAGATTTTTTTAAATAGCTTTTCTTTTCTAAGAGGCAAAAACTGTCTTCTTAGTCTCTTATTTACCCCTTTGATCTCTATTGAGTTATCCTGAAAGAAATCATCAACTTCTTTTGTAGTGGTCTCCAGATTCAATAAACTGAAATGAGAATAATAAAGATCTATTTCTTTGCTGCTTCCCAATCTTTTAAAAAGTTCAAATGCTACTCTGAAAATGCCTGTTCTGTTATCTTTATAAAAGTCTGCAATGATATCAGCATCCAAAATTACTTTCTCTTTCATATATAATAGTTCAAAATATTATTTCTTAAAGCTCTACCCTTCTCTGATACCATTTCAAATCTCTATTCCAGTTGGATTGCAATACAATTCCCATATAATTCTCCTTAATAGTTTCTCTGGTATGACCTTCCTTCACAAAATCATGAAACTGCTTTTTATAATGAAACACTTTAAATAAAGGCTCTTTAGGTAAAATAGGAATTGCATTAGATTTTAGCAACCATTCTCCATACCAGGTAAATTCGCTTGGATATTCTTTTATAAGGTCTATATAATCGATATTGTTGGCATCAAGATAATTTTCCTGAAAAGATTTCCATACTTTATTTGACCAAATGGTTGGTGAAGGTCCATAATCATAACATATCCCCGTACGTCCTAACTGATCCATCACTCTTCTGCTGATATTTTCAAAATACTGTTTAGGATCATCTTTAAAATGCTTACGGTTGATACTGAGCCATGAGAACAATTCCTTCTGCTGATGAATAATGGTGAACGGAACATCTCCCTGCATAAAATCAGAAATATAAAAATCTTTAATAAAGTAAGAATCCGAATCTAAACATACATAGTTTTCCGTCACTCCAATTCTATGGAGCTGCGATTTTATAATTTGCTGATACTGCCACGGATTTGACTTTGACATATCACACTGAATAATATCACTATCCTTAATAACATCAAAATCTGTCGGGATATTATTTTTAAAATAATCATAATCTTCGTCATTGACAGAGATCAATACTTTTATACCGTCTTTATTATGCTTAATTATTGAATCCAGCAACCTTTTACAGGGGGTAAAATCAGGTTTATACGTTTTAACGAAAAGAAGGATTTTTTCCATATTTCTAAATAAAATAAATGATCAGATTAAAGACTATTTTTCGCCCAATTAGTTTATAAAGTCTCTATCAATACAAAAGTAGAGATTAAGTTCAAACCACCCAAAACTAAGTGATAAATCATTTTTTTTAATTCTAATTATTTATAGAGGTAAAAAATGCCCCATCAAATGATGAGGCAGTTAATTATAAAAAAATGTGATTCAATTAATAAGCATAAAACTCAATGCCTTCATAAATATAACCAGCATAATATCCTTGAACTCTTGTATAATAATGTTCCTTCCCATTCCAATATCTGTAAATTGGAACTGTATTAGGCTCCTGAGTAGGGAAAGCATTAAACTCAATTCCTTCATCTACGTATCCTGGATAGTATCCCGCGACTCTTGTATAATAGTGATCTGTCCCATTATAATATCTGTAAATTGGAATAGTATTAGGCACCTTATATGAAAATGCATTAAATTCTATTTTTTCGAAACTATAGCCACTATAGTTACCTGCAATTTTAGTATAATAGTGGTCCAATCCGTTATAATATCTGTAAAGCGGAACTGACTTAAATTCAAGATAAACCTTATTATCAATCAGATATTGGTCTACATAAGCTTTAAGCTGGGCTTTTTTGGCAGGATCTTTTACCAGATCATAAATAATAATCAGTCCATTATTTCCAAAGTCGACTAAAACAGAATTGCTTACATTAGAACTGTTCTGCCAGTTGGAAATGTTAACTTTAGGATTAGACTGATCCAGATTCAGTTCTCCAACTAAGCCTTTCGAAGGATCTCCCCCTCTGGTTTTATAAGACAATTTTTTAGAATAATTCATGTGATATTCGGATGTATTGACATCGTTTGTTACATTCACATTAAATATATCCAACATACCTGCTTTTACACCGATTCTCGCAGCCTTGTCACGGGTCTGACTTGTTGTTTCAGCCTGAAATAAAATATCAAGTTTTGCCCCTGTATAAATGTCCAACATTACGTGAGTTCCATAATCCTGTACAATCTGTTGTGGTGTTTTTGTTTGTAGATCCTGAGCAAATTCGGGAGTTATATAATCCCCTAACATATCAGTTGTTGCATTGAATCTTAGTCTTTTTTGTTTAATAGTTAAATTGTAACTTCCGTAAAGATATTTTCCATCAAATTTATTGTTTGTGGTTACAGCAGAATTAAATCCTACAGAAAGTATTTTTTTAAATAATGGAAAACCGGCCGTTGCATCTACTTTAGTGGAAACCATCTTAGAATAAGTTTCTGCATTTTCACCATAGTCTTCGGCATATTCCTGCGAATTGGTATTTTCACTAATTAATCGACTTCCCTGCTCAGACTTAAACCTATCAATATCAATTACTTTGAATCCTGCAGCTGTAGCATTTGCGAATTCACCGGTAACATTATACCCATGTCCCAAGACATCATAAATTCCGTCTCCTGCAAACTTTGCAGCTGATAAGCGATTAATTTTCCCCGGGTTGTCAGGTGTTGTAACGTCATTGCTCAACTCGTCTGATGAACATGACGTCATAAAGAGCATCAGCATACTGCTAATGCAAAATACAATTTGTTTTTTCATGGTATTGTTTTTTAAATACCCGGCAAATATAGAATTTTTCATTTAAATATATCATCAAATAGGGAATTTAATTAACAGTTAAAGCTCTATTAATAAAAGGATTTACCATCACTATACAATGAATTAATTATATAAAAACCAAAAAATATTCAATACCATTATCAAATAAAATAACTCATCCCTACATCAATATATTTATAAAAACCATAAACAATTTTTATTTAAGAATTAACCGACACCAGATCAACCATAAATTTTATAATTATTCGCTGATTATAATTCTGTACTCTCTCGAGTATTTTAAACGTAATCATAAGAATTAAAAAGAAAATACTCCATCATAAATCAATGCTTAAAAGCATAATTTTAAGTAAATTTGCACCAAAATTTTAATTGAAATGGAGAAAGTAAGAGTACGTTTTGCTCCAAGTCCTACGGGACCTTTACATTTGGGAGGCGTAAGAACTGCATTATATGACTATCTTTTTGCTAAAAATCAAGGAGGTGAATTTGTATTAAGAATTGAAGATACAGATACTGCCAGATATGTAGAAGGAGCTGAAGAATACATTGAGGAAGCTTTAGAATGGTGCGGAATCATCCCTGATGAAAGTCCTAAAAAAGGAGGAAAATTTGCCCCTTACAGACAATCTGAAAGAAGAGATATCTATGACAGATATACGGAGCAGATTCTAAAAACAGAGTACGCTTACATGGCTTTTGACACTCCGGAAGAACTGGATGCTACGCGTGCAGAATTCGAAGCAAAAGGAGAAGTTTTCTCTTACGACAACAAAACAAGGAACCGTTTAAGAAACAGTATTGCTCTTTCTGAAAAGGAAGTACAGAGACTACTGGATGAAAAGACACCTTATGTCGTAAGGTTTAAAATGCCCGTAGACCGAACTCTGAATCTTGAAGACATCATCCGTGGACATTCTTCGGTAAACACAAACACACTGGATGACAAGGTTCTTGTAAAAAATGACGGAATGCCTACCTACCATTTTGCGAATATCATTGATGATCATGAAATGGAAATTTCCCATGTAATCCGTGGCGAAGAATGGCTGCCTTCTTTAGGTTTACACACTTTATTATATGAAGCAATGGGTTGGGAAGCTCCTCAGTTTGCTCACCTGTCTTTAATTTTAAAACCTGATGTTTCAACTTTAATCAATAAAGATAATATCGACAGTATTACAAAATCTTTTGCCGATGAATTTGTGACAAAAAACAGTCAATTTTCTTTCGAGGAATCGGCACCTATCATAAAATCATTCTTTTCAGAAGTAAAAAGCCCGAGATTCAAATCTATGTTGGGTGAGAATGACAGTGATGATTCATTGACTGCTGCTGTAAAACAATTTTTAAAGAAAGGGCTTTCAGGAAAATTAAGCAAAAGAGACGGTGATAAATTTGGATTCCCTGTATTCCCTCTAGATTTCAAAGATCCCTCAACGGGGGCTGTTTCAAAAGGATACAGAGAAAACGGATATCTTCCTGATGCATTCATTAATATGGTTGCATTGCTAGGCTGGTCTCCGGCAGATGATAAAGAAATTCTTCCTTTAGAGGATATGATTAAAGAGTTTGACCTTCATAAAGTACATAAAGCAGGTGCAAGATTCAGTAAAGAGAAATCAGAATGGTTCAACCATCAGTATATTCAGATGAAAAGTGATGAAGAACTTCTCCAAATTCTGAAAAATACAGATCTCGATCTTTCTGCTGCATCAGATGACAAACTTTTAAAAGTAATTCACCTGATGAAAGAAAGGGCTACTTTCCCGAAAGACATCTATGAAAATGGGAAATTTTTCTTTGAAGCTCCTACTTCTTATGATGAGAAAGCATCCAAAAAAGCTTGGAATGATGAGACATCTTCAATCTTAGGAGAATTAGCATCAACACTTGAATCTACAGACTTTGTTGCTGAAACATTAAAGCAAACGATGCATGATTTCGCTGAAAATAAAGGACTGGGAATGGGTAAAGTAATGATGCCTTTACGTTTAGCTTTAGTTGGAGAATTGAAAGGACCGGATGTTCCGGATATTCTGGAAATCATTGGAAAAGAGGAAAGTACCTCCAGAATAAACAATGCTATTAATAATATTAAATAGGTTAACATAATTTTTCATACATTTGAAAGATTTAATTTACTTCAAGAAATGGAATATTTAAGTTTCGAACTTCCTATCAAAGAATTGATGGATCAATACCAGACGTGTTCTTTAGTAGGAGAAGAAAGTGGTGTTGATGTAAAATTAGCATGCAGCCAGATTGAGGATAAGATTTTAGAAAAGAAAAAAGAAATCTATGGAAATCTTACACCTTGGCAAAGAGTACAACTGTCCCGTCATCCGGATCGTCCTTATACATTGGATTATATCAACGGAATGGCAGACAAAGGCAGTTTCTTAGAACTTCATGGAGACAGAAATTTCGCTGATGATCCGGCAATGATTGGAGGATTGATAACCCTTGACGGTCAGAAAGTAATGATCATCGGGACTCAAAAAGGAAGAACTACCAAAGAAAGACAGCATAGAAGATTTGGAATGCCAAATCCGGAAGGATACAGAAAAGCTTTACGATTGATGAAGCTTGCTGAAAAATTCAACATCCCTGTAGTAACTTTAGTAGACACACCGGGAGCATATCCTGGATTAGAAGCTGAAGAAAGAGGACAAGGAGAAGCTATTGCAAGAAATATTTTTGAAATGGTTCAGCTTAAGACTCCTATCTTCACTTATATTATAGGAGAAGGAGCCAGTGGTGGAGCATTAGGAATAGGTGTAGGAAATAAAGTATACATGCTGGAAAACACATGGTATACCGTAATTGCACCGGAAAGCTGCTCTTCTATCTTATGGAGAAACTGGGATCATAAAGAAGATGCAGCCAATGCATTAAACCTAACTCCACAAGATGCTTTAAGAGAAAAGTTCATCGACGGAATTATTGAGGAACCACTTGGTGGCGCTCATTATGATACGGAGACTACTTATTTAAACTTAAAGAATTCTATTTTACAAAATATCAAGGCTTTTTCCAAATTTACAGGACAGGAGCTTGAAACCCAAAGGCAAGATAAATTCATTGCAATGGGTCAGTTTAAAGGATAAAAAAATAAAAGGTTAAGAATTTCTTCTTAACCTTTTTTCTTTAGTTCTCTTCTATCTTAATCGGCAACATTGAGAGCAATCTCAATATCTTGATTAATTTTTTTCAATGAAGAATATTTTGCATCACAAACCATTGTGGTCAGCACATATTCTCCTTTATCTACTAAAATAAAGTTTTCCCCTTTTGCAGGAACACTTAAATTATAATACTTTCTGCCACTTATTTTTACAATCAGATTACAGGAAGACCTATTTTTAATATTGACATAAGCTTCATTTTTGTTAATATCATTATTAAAAAGATGGGTAAGCATTGCAGCTCTTCTTTTATTTTCTTCACTGGGTTCTGATTTAGAAGTTCCCGCACTTTTTGCAGATCCTACAGAAGCATAATTCACACTTCTTCCTTCTTTCAAAACATCTTCTTTTAAAGCATTGACGGCAGCCGATGTATTATTGTTTGTAGCCGGTGTCTTAGCAGCAGTAGCTTTTTTATTTGCTGCAATCACCTTTCCGCTGTTGAGCTCATTATTTTTAACAATATTCTCAATTTTTTCCTTACTGATCGGCTTAATGGTAGGTTTGGCTTCCGGAGAATTATCTGCCATAATAATGTCAATCAACCTTCTTTTAAAAAAATCTGTTCTTGCATGTCCGGGATTTTGTTTTAAGAAGCCGGCAATTACTCTGGCCTCTTTTGAAGATTCGGCTTCCTGTTCTGTATAAATAATAAGAGTCTCTTTTTCTACAACAGCCCTAGATTTTGATTTTTTCTTTTTTTGAGAAAAACCAAGCGTAAAAATGCACATAAACAGAAGAAGGAAGATTTTTTTCATTAACCAAATCTTTAAAATAGTATTAAATATATTAATAACGTGAAAAGTCATTTTTTAGTTTATCATTAAAATCATTATCTTTGCACTGCTCTAAATTTAAGCTAAAAATTAATACTAATCTTAAATAAAAAATAATAGATATTATGTCTTATACACCAGTTGCTGCAGATGTAGCGAAATTAAGAAACCAAACAGGTGCAGGTATGATGGACTGCAAAAAAGCTCTAGTTGAAGCTGAAGGAGACTTCGAAAAAGCAGTAGATATCCTTAGAAAGAAAGGACAGAAAGTAGCTGCTAACAGAGCAGACAGAGAATCTGCTGAAGGTGCAGTAATCGCAAGAGTAAACGAAGACAATACTTTAGGTGTTGTAATCTCTCTAAATTGCGAAACTGACTTTGTTGCTAAAAATGAAGCGTTTATCGAGCTAGCTTACGAAATCGCTGAAATGGCAATTTTCGCTGCTACTAAAGAAGAGCTTTTAGCTACAGATTTCCACGGAGTTACTGTTGCTGAAAAATTAATTGAGCAAACAGGAGTTATCGGTGAGAAAATTGAAATCGGATCTTTCGAAAGAATCCAGGGAGATTACTTAGGAGCTTACATCCACGCTGGAAACAAAATTGCTGCAATCTCTTCTCTTTCTGCTAAAGTAGACGGAGTTGACGAAGCTGCTAAAGCTGTTTCTATGCAGGTTGCTGCTATGAATCCAATTGCTTTGGACGAAACAAGAGTTTCTCAAGAAACTATTGATAAAGAATTAGAAATCGAAAGACACAAACTTACTGAAGAAGGTAAGCCTGCAAACATTATCGATAATATCCTTAAAGGTAAAATGCAGAGATTCTACAAAGACAACACTTTGGTACACCAGGATTTCATTAAAGACGGAAGTATCTCAGTTGCTGATTATGTAAAATCTGTAAACGCAGACCTAAAAGTAACAGGATTTGTAAGAGTAAGCTTAGCTTAATCAATCTTTCAAAAAAATATTTGATCCCGATGAATTTTCATCGGGATTTTTTGTGATACACCTCGATGAATATGAACCCAATATGAAGTTAATTTTAAATATTAAATAAATCAACTATAATTACTGTTTTGTAGATTTTTTTATACCAAATTAAAGTTATTAATACTTAAATTTGCGACCCTTTATACTAACGAATGAAAAAATTTCTACTCACTATTTGCGTTTTTATTTGTTTAAGTGTTCATGCACAATTAGATTCTGAACATTGGTTTGCCCCTATGTCGGCAAGTTCTCTGCAAGGAACTCCACAGTGCTATTTATATTTATCAACCAACGAAACAACCCCTTTTGCTGTCCAGGTTTCTAATAACAATATTATATTCAATACTGTGCAGGTAAGTAAAAACAACCCTGTTGAGCTTGCCATTCCCAGCAATTATATGATTGCTTCCACTCCGAATAATCTTTTTACCCAAAATACGATGGGGATTCATGTTAAAGGATCTAAAAAGTTCTTTGCCAACTTCAGGTTTTCTGTTCCTCAACAAGCGGAAATTATTACTTCTAAAGGAATGGCAGGAGTCGGAAAAACTTTCTTTATTGGAACAGCTCCAACCACTTCCCCAAAAAACCATGTCAATTCCACTGTAGGAGTAACTGCAACAGAAGATAATACGACAGTAACTGTCTCAGGATATACTCCCAGCATTATTTTCGCCGATGGAAGCGTAATGCCCACCAGAAATTTCACTCTTGCTAAGGGAAAATCGTATATCCTTGATGTCAATAGTAATATGGGAGGAACGGCCAATAGAAGAGGGTTATTGGGAGCAAAACTTGTTGCCAACAAACCTGTATCAGTAACAAATGGAAACTTCAACGGATTGTATACCAACCAGAATGACACTAATGTAGATATACTCATGGATCAGGCAGTTCCTACAGAAAGGCTGGGAAAAGACTTTGTAATGGTAAAAGGAAATGGTCCCAACACATTGGGAATGGAAAAAGCGATGATCATTGCTACTGAAAACGGTACTACTCTTACTATCAACGGAACCCCACTGGCAGGAGCTCCTCTTAATGCTGGAGATTATCGTCTGATTGAAGGCAATAATTATATTAACCAGGGCAATGGCAATTACAATATGAGTATTTCCTCTAATAAGAATGTCTATGTTTACCAACTTCTTGCCGGAGCTTCAGGTAGTACAGTTTATCAGACAGGAGGAATGAATTTCATCCCGCCATTAAGCTGCTTTTTACCTAAAGAAATTAATGAAATTGGATATATTAACAAAATAGGTGGAGACACCTATACCACTAAACTTAATATCATCACCCAAACAGGAGCTACAGTTACTGTTAATGGTACAAATATTACAGGATTGGCTTCTGTAAACGGAAACCCCAACTGGGTTACTTATTCCATGCCTAATGTAACAGGAAATGTTACCGTAACCTCCACGAAACCCGTCACGGCAGGAATTGCAGCTGGAAACGGAGCAGTAGGATACGGAGGATATTTTGCCGGTTTCTCTTCTATTCCAGTGATTTCTAAAACCGGTGACTGTTATAATGGAGTACTCTTGGAAGTAGATCCCGGTCATGACGGTTATCAATGGTATTTTAACGGAGTTCAAATTCCCGGGGCGACAACCCCATCTATTAATCCTGATTTATACGGAACAGGAATTTATACTTGTTATATTACTAAAAACAATTGTGAATCCAGGTTTACCGCAGAATATGAATATACCGCATGCCCTCCTATCACTACAACCACTTTCGACATTGGATCATGTAGTACAAAGGTAATTAACCCGGTATTTACTAATTCTACCCAGCCTGCAGTTCCTTCCAACACCAATATTATTGTACAGCCTGTCAACGGAACAGTTGCTATAAACCCTACAACAGGTCAAATAACCTACACCCCGAATGCTGGAATTACCACAGATACAACGGATACATTCACTTATTATATTCAAGGGAACGGAAATCCGGCAGCATTTGAATATTTTAAAATAGTGATCAACACCCATGTACTCCAAACAACCAACACATCAATGTCTTCATGCGCTGATATAAATGGAAACGGAACATATAACCTTACTGCAGCCAATACAAGTACTGATCCGACCGCTACTAAAACATATTTCACCAATGCTAATTTAACCGGACAAATCATAAATCCGGCTTCATACTCCGGTCCTTCAGGAACAATATATGTTAACATAACATCTGCTTACGGATGTTCTAAAATAGCGACTATTACCCTAAATACCTTTCCTACTCCAAATATTAACACCAGTAACTTTAATGCTAATATTTGTGACGATCATTTTGAAGGGATTGTACATGTTAATTTTAATACTGTAACTCCTCAGATTGTAAATAATTCTGCCAATTTCACAGTACAATATTACCTAAATCAAACAGATGCTAATGCAGGAAACAACAATACTCTTCCTGCAAACTGGACATTTACAGCCAACACTACCGTTTACGTAAGAGTATCTTCCAATATCGGAGGGTGCCCTCCTGCGTTTGGACAAATTAATTTCACGATAGGAAATACAGTAACATTAATAACCAATACAGCGAAAGCCGACATCTGTGATAATGACCTGAATGGCTCAGAACCTGTCAACCTTAATGATTACAAAGCCTTATTCACAACAGACCCGGCTGTCACATTAACTTTCCATACTTCATTAGCCAATGCACAAACAGGAACAAATCCTATTTCGGCTTCACAAATTCTTACTTCTGTAAGTGTATACTACATAAGGTTTCAAAGCACTACAGCTTGTCCCAGCACAGGAAATTTAACACTTACTTTAAAATCACCTAAAAAATCTACTACATTACATGATCAGATTATCTGCTCTAATGAAAAAATATTACTGGATGCAGGACCTGGGTTCTCATCATACAAGTGGAGCAATGGGGCTACTACCCAAACCATCTCTGCTGTAGCAGGAAATTATTTTGTTGATTTAGGATTTAACGGATGTATATATCGTCAATTGGTAAATGTAACCACAGCGCAATCTCCCACAATTACAAAAATTGATGTTGCAGGAACTACAGCTACTGTTTTTGTAACAGGAGGAACCCCGCCTTACAAATATTCATTAAATGGGTTTGATTACCAAACCTCTAATGTATTTACAGGACTATCAAGAGGTACTCATACCGTATATGTGTTAGGTTCAGATGGGTGCCGACACGTAACAAAAGAGTTTTTGGTTATTAATCTTATCAATACCATCACCCCCAACGGAGACGGTATTAATGATGTATTGAATTATTCTGAATTAAGAATAAAACAGAATGTTGCTATTGAAGTAGCAGACCGATATGGAGCATCTGTTTACAAGTCTACTGATAAAAATTATATTTGGGACGGAAGGTCAAATGGAAGAAATCTTCCCACCGGAACTTATTGGTATGTAATTAAATGGACAGAACCGGATACCCAATTACCAGTTTCATATTCAGGATGGCTTTTAATTAAAAATAGAGAGTAATTTGAAGTCTTTATTTACATTTTATCAAACGTATTTGAATTTTTATTTTAATTTTGTAGAAATCCTAACTCCGCAACCATGAAAAGATTTCTACTTAGTCTAGCATTCATTTTCCTGACAATTAATACAGTCTTTGCACAAAGAGATACTGAACACTGGATTGCTCCATACTATGACAGCTATGGAGGGTATACCAACAGGCTATACCTTTCCACAGATTCATTAACTCCTTTTGATGTAACAATCTATAATAATGGGGTTCCTCCTGCAACCGTTACGATCAGTAAAGGCTCGCCTCAAACGTACACTGTACCTAATAATCTCATTTCGACAGGTACAGCCTCAGAAGCTTTTGTGGTTAGTAATAAGGGGTTGTATTTAAAGGGAGCTAAACCTTTTTATTGCAGTTTAAGACTGGCACAGGATATTCATGGAGAAATCATTACCAGTAAAGGAAAGGCGGGGATAGGTAAAATGTTCTATGTTGCCGCCAGTCCTAATACGGATACCAGTAGCTTTTATAACTTTACGGCAGGAATCATGGCCACTGAAAATAATACCAGTGTAACAGTCTCATGGAATACTACCGGGATCACCTTTTTTGGAGCTCCCTCTACCTTTACCGGAAATACCCAGACCTTTACCCTACAAAAAGGAGAATCTTATATTTTTGCAGGATCAGGAGCCGTTGCAGCTAATCAATCAGGATTTATTGGAGCTAAAGTGATTGCTGACAAACCTGTAACCCTTACCAACGGAAGCTGTAATGGTAATTTCTCAACTCCAACCAGTGGAACAGATCCGATTCTCGATCAGTCGGTACCGGTTGAAAGGCTTGGAAATACTTTTGCCATGGTAAAAACAAGATCTACCAAACCTTCATTAAATATGGAAGGGGGGCTTATCATTGCAACAGAAGACAATACGGAAATATATATAAATGGTTCAACGACCCCGATTCAAACAATCAATGCAGGAGGCTGGTATAGAATCAATGAAACGAGTTATGCTACCCAAACAGGGGCAGGAACCCATTCCAATATGTTTATTTCAACATCTAAAAACGTGTATTTATATCAATTTATTGGAATTGAAAGTGATGCGGCAACGAACGGATTCAATTATATCCCGCCATTAAACTGTTTCCTTCCGAGAAAAATTGATGAAATTGGAAAGATTAATGAAATGCCGGGTATAACCTCTCCGATCAAACTAAAGCTTAATATATTAACAGAGGCCGGAGCCACTGTAATGGTAAACAGCTCTCCTCCAACTCCTGATCAGGGACCCTATCCACTTACAGGAAACACCCAATGGGTAACTTATGCCATAGAAGGCATTACAGGTAACCTTACCATCACTTCTACAAAAGCTGTAACCGCAGGTATCAACGGAGGATACAGCACAGCAGGATATGGAGGATATTTTGCAGGATTCTCATCAATACCTGTTATTTCTAAAAAAACAGGGGAATGTGTTCCCGGATTAGTTCTGGAATTAGATGACGGGTATGAAACCTATCAATGGTTCCGCAACGGAACAGCTGTTGCAGGAGCTACTTCAAGTACCTATACTCCGACACAATCAGGAAATTACACCGTGAAAGTAACCATGGGCACTTGTCCTCCCATTACAACACCTATCTATAAAGTACAGACCTGTTTAAAATTAACAGCACAAGCATTAAATGCCTGTTCTACCAAGATAATAACTCCTACGTTCAGCGCTTCAACTCAAACACCGGTGGCTGCTACGGTACAAATCATCACCCCTCCAACGAAAGGAACTGCGGTGATAAACGCAAACGGAACAATAACTTACAACCCGAATGCTAATTATCTGGGAACGGATGTAATCGTTTATAAATTTTGTGGAGACAATGCTGAATTCACCGATTGCGAGCAGGTTACTTTAACTCTTACCGTAGTCCCTTTTATTGTAAAAGATGCTACTATTACAGCTTGCTGGTATGATGTTGCTCCTTATGCTTATTTTGACCTTACAAAGGCTAAAGTGAGCGATTACCTTGCAGTCGTAAAAAAATATTACCGTACATTAGCCGACCTTAATGCAGGAATAAACGAAATAACAACTCCAGATAACTTTCCGTCAACAGGTGGAACAGTCTATGTAAAAGTGACTACAACTGAAGGCTGTACAGCGAATGCTAAAATTGATCTTACGCCACTTCCTATCAAAAAATCTCCGGTACTTGTAGATCAATACATCTGTATGGATGCCAGAACAAATCTGGATGCGGGACCTGGTTATGATTCTTATCAATGGAGCACAGGAGCTACATCTTCAGGAATCCGAAATGTAGAGGTAGGTGAATACACCGTAATACTTGGTAAAAACGGATGCTTCCTGACACAAACGGTAAAAGTGAAAAAAGCCGAAGATCCGGTTATACAAACTGTTGAAATTAACAACAACAATGCAACTGTAGTAGCTGTTGGTGGTAAACCTCCTTATAAATATGCTGTTGACGGGACAGGAAATTGGCAAGATTCCAATATATTTACAGGACTAACCAGAGGCCAACATACTTTCTATGTAAAGGATGCCTATAACTGTACTCCGATTTCTGTAGAAATTACGGTTCCTAATCTCTTAAATGCGATTACTCCTAATGGAGATAATATCAACGACTTTATCGATTACAGTGAGCTAGCTTATAAAGAGAATCTTACTTTCTCAATATATGACCGCTATGGAAATACTATATTCACAGGTAACAAATTCAATAATTACAAATGGGATGGAAGACACTTTGATAAGAAAATTGTTACCGGAACCTATTGGTATCATATTACATGGAATGAGTCCAACAAAAACAAAACTCCAATAAAATATACCGGTTGGATTTTAGTAAAAAACAGAGAATAACAATTAAATCATATTTTTAAAAGCCACGATTTTGTAATCGTGGCTTCTTTATGAATAAACCCAAACAAAAGACCGTCA
The DNA here is from genome assembly GCA_963518055.1 of uncultured Chryseobacterium sp. Classification (GTDB taxonomy): domain Bacteria; phylum Bacteroidota; class Bacteroidia; order Flavobacteriales; family Weeksellaceae; genus Chryseobacterium. Next base: position 76,581 of record CAUQIC010000001.1, on the reverse strand, counting down.
AATAAACCATTCTGATTCCGGTAAAAACAAAGGCTGATTATGTAAGGACAAAATTTTTAAAAACTATAATTTCAAAATCATGGTTTTTTATTATCTTTTCAATCATTCAATATATTTTATTATTAAATTTGTGACAAATACTAATACTTAATGAAGAAAACTCTATCTTTTTTATTTATATTTTATATTTTCACCTCTACTTTTGCCCAATTGGACAGGGAGCATTGGTTTGCCCCAATGGTAGACAGATCTGGTGCACCAAATCCATATCAAAAGCTTTATTTATCAACCAATAGAACGATTCCTTTTCCTGTAAATATTTATAATAATAATGTTCTGATCGGAACAGTAAACATTAGCAAAGGAAATCCACAAAAATTTGATGTGCTAAGGGATTACATCATTACGACTCAACAGACAGATTTATTTACTCCCACAACAAAGGGTTTATATTTAAAAGCCGAGTTTCCCTTTTATGCCAATCTGAGGTTTTCAGTCTTTAACCATGCAGAGATTATTACTTCAAAGGGAATACCTTCTACCGGGAAAACATTTTATACAGCTTCTGCTCCCATTACGGTCAGCAATGATATTTTAAACTTCATGACCAGCATCCTGGCAACAGAAGATAACACTACCGTTACGATCACCGGATACAAACCCACCGTTCAGTTTTCAAATGGAGCTACCGGAGCAACTACCCCTACTATGACTTTCAATCTCAGCAAAGGGCAGTCCTATATCATTGACGGGATTGGAAATATTACAGGGAATTTCGACGGATTTATCGGGTCAAAGATTACCTCCAATAAACCCGTTAATGTTACCAATGGAAATTTTAATGGCCAATATGCAGGAAACTTTCCTTCAAGTTCTGACATTTTAATGGATCAGGCAGTACCCGTTAACAGGCTCGGTAATGAATTTGCTCTGGTAAAAGGGAATGGAAGTATCGGAGCCAATATGGAAGGAGCAGTCGTCATCGCCACGGAAGACAATACTCAAATTTATGTCAACAATGAACTCCTCCCTGTCTCTACAATCAATGCAGGAAACTATTTTGTAATTCCCGATACTAAATATAGTCTTCAGGGAGGAGGGCATTATAATTTATATATTAAAACATCTAAAAATGCTTATGTCTATCAGATTTTAGCAGGAGACTCCAATACAGGAAATGAAACTGCTACCGGTGGATTCAATTTTATTCCGAGCTTAAACTGTTACCTTCCCAAACAAATCAATGAACTGGGCTTTATTAATGAGAACTTTGTTCATTCTAATGCTAATATTGGAGGAATTCTCAACATTCCCACCAAACTGAATCTCATTACTGAAAGAGGAGCTACTGTTACCGTCAACGGAATAATTCCACCTGCTACTTCAGGGCCATACAACATGACAGGAACCAATAACTGGGTTACTTACGGAATTCCCAATGTGACCGGAACAATAACAGTTGTTTCAGATAAGGCCATTACAGCAGGAATTACTGCCGGAAGTGATGCTGTAGGATATGGAGGTTTTTTCGCAGGATTTCCTACTCAGCCGGTTATTCTAGCATCTGGCGGAAGTTGTGCTCCGGGATTAGTTCTCACTGTAGACCCCATCATCTATGACACCTATCAATGGTACAGAAACGGAATTCCTGTTGCCACGGCTACGGGCTCTTCCTTTACTCCAACTCAATCCGGTTATTATACCTGTTCTGTGACCATGGGTAGCTGTGCACCTTTGGTTACTGAACAATATAAAGTTTTAAATTGTACAAAACTCACTACCACCTCTTACAATACATGTACCACACAAATTATAACTCCTACATTTAGTAGTTCAACCCAAACCCCTGTTCCTGCTACGGTTACCATCACTACCCCGCCCACGTTAGGTACAGCGGCTATAAATCCTGCCACAGGAGTTATTACTTATACGGTGACGAATCCCGGGACTATTGGGAATGATACCTTCACCTATACCTTCTGCGGGAATGACCCAGATTTTCCGGACTGTGAGACCGTAACTGTAACAATCAATATTCAGGCTCTTACAGTAACGAGTACCACATTGGAAGCTTGTGATATAAATGGACAGGGTACTTTTAATCTTACCGCGGCGAATGTAACAACAAATTCTCCGGTCACAATTACCTATTACCCTACGCTAGCTGATGCCCAAGTAGAAAACCCTACTGCTCTGATTACCAATACAAACGCCTATACTGCTCCTAATGGGACTATTATATATGCTGTAGTGAAAAATACAATAGGATGTAAAAGCATTGCTCAAATAACACTTACTCTTTTCACCAAAGCAATTATCGTGGATAACTACAATGGTACTTTCTGTGATGATAATCTGGATGGAACGGTTACCGTTATACTTTCTAATATAACCGGTATTGTACTTAACAACCCTACTTATTTTACCAACGTAAGATATTATGCAAACCTTTCCGATGCCAATGCCGGAAACACCAATACCCTACCAAATAACTGGAGCTATACAGCAACAACGACTATTTATATCAGAGTAGATTCCCCTGACGGATGTGCGTCTGTTATTAAACCTTTACAATTCAGTATCGGAGCAAAAATACCATTGCTCAAATCAACGGCCTCAGAAAGTGTATGCGATGATGATCTGGATGGAGTAAAATCGGTAAATTTAGCCCAATTCATTCCTCAGTTTACATTAGATCCGAACGTTACATTTACCTTTCATGGAAGTTTGTCTGATGCTCAAAACAATAGTAACCCGATTAATGCAACATTGAATCTTAGCGTTACCCAGACCCTCTATATCCGTTTTGAAAAAAATGGAGTCTGTCCCATTGTAGGTTCTGTTACAATAACCATTAAAGTTCCTAAAAAATCAGACTTGTTAAAAGATCAGGCTATCTGCCCGAAAGCAACAACAACATTGGATGCAGGTCCCGGATTTGAAAGATACTTATGGAGTACGGGAGCTACAACTCCTTCCATAACGAATGTACCTGTAGGAAGCTATTGGGTAGAATTAACCTCAAATGGTTGTGTTTATAAGCAGTATGTAAATGTTACAGAATTAACCCCACCTATAATTACCTCCATTGAGATTGATGGAACGAATGTAAAGATCGGAGTAAGCGGTGGTACTCCTCCCTATCAATATTCTTTAGATGGAGTAGTTTGGCAAAGTTCCAATGTTTTTAATAATGTACCAAGAGGAGGACATACAGTTTTTGTAAGAGATTCAAAATCTTGTGAAGAAATTAAAAAACCATTTGCCATCATTAATCTTATCAATACGATTACCCCTAACGGGGACGGATATAATGAAGGTATTGATTATTCTGCATTAATGGCTAATGATAATCTTGTATTCCGGATCTTTGACAGATATGGGGCAGAGGTTTTCCGAGGAACACATGAAAACAGATATACCTGGGATGGAAGAATTGGCGGAAGATTTGTACCCACTGCCACTTATTGGTATTTTATTACCTGGACAGAATATGGTTCGTCTGTATCCATAAAATATTCGAGCTGGCTACTGGTTAAGCACAGATAAAAAAATAAAACCGAAAAAAAAGATCAATTTTTCCCGGTTTTTCCTATGATAATATTAACTTTAATGGGTTTAAAATAAATTTATAACACTCCTTAACAATTTAATGCTAAAGTTTAATATAACTTTAACCACTATTACCTATCTAATTAGGTACAAATTGCTCTATTTCTATGTAATTTTGCCAATTATATGAAGAAACTGTTTACGCTACTATTATTGGTTTTTCTGGCAAAAATCAATGCTCAAATATATTCTGGAGAGGTATTTCTAAGAGATAATTCGATTTTGTATCTTAACCAGGTATATGTTACCAATCTGAACACCCAAAAGACTGTTCTTACGGATTACAATGGCAATTTTAATATCCCGGCAAATACCGGAGATGTAATCCGCTTCACCTCTATTGTTACTGAAAGAAAGGATATCAAATTGACTCCTCAGATCATGGAACAGAAAAATCTGGTGGAACTTAAAATCGCTTACTACGAAATCCAGGAAATTGTTCTCAGCAGATTTAAACCTACCGGAAATCTCCGCTATGATGTAAACTCCCTAAGGAAAGAGGATAAAGCATTGGCTATCAAAAAAGTCATTGGGCTCCCTGAACCTAAAGGAGATGGTACTCCGCCTGAGCTTCCTGTTGCAGGACTAAGAGATGGCGGACTTACTTTCAGCCTGGAAAGCATCTATGACATTCTTTCCGGCGAGAGAAAGAAAAAACAGCGTTATCAGGCTTTTGAAAGGATGAATTCTTCTGTTACCCAAGTCAAAAATTACTTAGGTAAAGATTACTTCCTGAAGTTTAAAATTCCTGAGAATCTTATTGATAACTTTCTTCAATTTGTGTATACTTCAGAGAATATCCAGCCTTATATATTGGCGGGAAACTTTGAAGCAGTAAAAATACCTATTGAAAAATACCTCCCGATCTACCAGAGAAGATTAAGAAATTCACATCTTCAGGAAGTTATCAGCCAATAAAAGGCCCTTATTAAAGATATATAGATAAATCCGTGTAGAAATACATGGATTTTTTGATGTTCCAAAATCTGAAATTAAGCTATACTCTATGAGGCTCACCCCAACTATTTTACTATCGATTATTTATTTTTCACAGGATATATTTCTTAATTATTCAAAAATATGTTTAATTTTATATCACGTTTAAGTGTTTAAAAATAAAAACAATAATATTTCGTTATCTTAACAAAGACTAATAACCACCAAACACAAATTAAGAAAAGCACCCAATCTTTAACTTAATCTATATTAATTTAATGAAAAAATTACTTTTACTTCTTGGTACGGTTCTGTTTTTCAGTCTTTCAGCCCAAAAAAGAGGAAAGGATTATAGTCAAATTCTGAAAAGCAATAACATTTATGAAATCAATGCTTTTTTGAGGGACGCTCATCCTGATGATCCCCGAAGATCTGTCTTGAAACCACGGGTTATGGAAATGATGAAAGAATACATCAAAGATGCTCATCCGGAAGATCAAAAAGTAAAAGATATGCAGGAGATGCTGGCCCTCCTGAGAAGAAGACCTTCAACGAAAATTAGTTTTGATGAAATGAATGCTATCATCAAACAAAAGCAAATTGCAAAATATAAAGCTGAGTTAGCGGCTAAAAAGTCTACAATTGATTACACTCCCAGTACTGCCCAAAACACTTTTGTCATCAATGCAAGTTCAAATGCCGCTGTTCCCAACGCTGAAGCAGAGGAGTTTAACATGCTGATGGCAGTAACTCCTGTTGAACATCAAAACAGAACGGTAAAAATCCTCAACTCTTTATTTAATAATGACCCCAGTGCAAAAGAATGTATTATTCTCATTCGCAATCAATCAGATTGTAATATCATTGTACGGATGGAGGGTGTGGGAACAACAAAATATAGGCTCGCTGTTCCTGCAAAAGGAGAAAACTCAATCGTTATTGATAAAGGACAATACCTTTTCACCAGCTTAGTCTGTGGGGCTCAATATGCTTCACAAAAAACGGTTGAGAGAGCGATCATGGTTGCACTTGGAAGCTCAACTTCTAATTAAATAAAACAATATATCTACCCCCATACAAGACCTTTACTATTAAAAGGTCAGATTTCTATCGTAAATTTTAGTATTTTTGCAGTCATTTTAAATGACTCATGGGCAAGAATAAATTAGCGAGATTCGCAGAAAACAAGATATTACCTAACGTAATCCAACCAACAAGAGAAGATGCTTTAAAAGGCTTCGAATTAAGGGGAAAATGGAGAGAAAAATTCTTTAAAAATGAAAACCCTATTGTCCTGGAATTAGGATGTGGTAAAGGTGAGTATTCTGTAGGACTTGCAAGAACATTTCCTGAAAAAAACTTTATCGGGATTGACATTAAGGGAGCAAGATTCTGGTTTGGGGCAAAAGAAGCTGTAGAAAACAACATGAATAATGTAGCTTTTTTAAGATCTCAAATTGAACTTGTTGATCATTTTTTTGCCGAAAATGAAGTAGATGAAATTTGGATCACATTCCCGGATCCACAAATTAAATATAAAAGAACAAAACACAGATTGACCCATCCGGATTTTTTAAACCGTTATAAAAAGTTCCTGAAACCTGGGGGTATTATTCATTTAAAAACCGATTCAGAGTTTTTACATGGGTATACTTTAGGCTATTTACAGGGAGCCGGTTATGAAATCATTAGTGCCCATCATGACATCTATGGGGCGCCGGAATACGACCCTGATACGGAACATTTGAGAGATATCAAAACGTATTATGAAGAATTATTCTCGGCTAAAGGAAAGACTATAACATATATTAAATTCCGGATAAGTTGATGAAATAAACTTAATTGATGAAAAAAAATTTTTTAACGATTCTATTCTTCACATTTCTAATCCCAGGCTTTACTTATGCACAAAAAAGCAGTAAAGACATTCTAAAAAGCACAAATATCCAGGAAATTGAAGAATACCTGAAGAACGCACACCCTGACGATCCAAAGAAGAGTGTGCTGAAACCTAAGCTTATTGCTCTAAAAAACTCCGAATGGACAAAAGGGGGCCAGAATTCCAAACCTATGGAGGCGAGGCCGGTCATTTCAGACATTCCCAAAAGTGTCATGAAAGGGTTACGATCTGAGGAGGCGGAAGAATTTAAACGACTCATTACAGAGTCCTCTTCGCAACATAAGGATAAAACAGCACAACTTCTGAATGCAATGCTTAATGAAGATATTAGCAGAAAAGAAGCTATTCTTTTGTTCAAGAATAATTCGGATTGTAATATTATTCTCAGGATTGAAGGAAAGGATTTTTACAACCTTGCCGTTCCTTCTCATGGCGAGAATTTTACTATAATCAATAAAGGGTCTTATAAAGTAAGCAGTAATGTTTGTGATACTAAATATACCTCTCAAAAAGATGTAAAAAAAAGTATATTTGTAACGATTGGCAATCCCGGGCAGCTGGAATCAGAAACACCTCCTGCTACAAAAGAAACTGAACCGGAAAAACCCTTGAAAAAAGAAAAGAAAAAAAATAAACGGGTATGAAAAAACTATTAGTTATTGTGGCCAGCTCATTAATCCTTACAAGCTGTAATGTTAATTATGGCAGCTATCCTGTAAGAAACCCTTATCCTTCTAATAATTCAGGTAGTGCAGCTAATACGGAAAGAGAATATAATGAACTGATAAAAACCCATAAGCCCGAAACAGCAGATGTTCTTAATGATCTTCTTAACGATGATGACCCCGGCAGTTCCAGAACATCTATTTCGGTGACTAACAATTCTTCGTGTAATATGGTGCTAACGGTAAGCGGAAACAATTTTTTCAAAAAAATTCCTATTGCTGCCGGAAAAACAGGATATACAATGGTTCCTAAAAACCAGAATTACAGCTTATCCGGTATGCTTTGTAATTCCAGGTATCAATCCACAAAATACATATCAAGTTCCTATTCTATAACACTTAGAAACTAACATAAAAAACCACAGCATTCTGTGGTTTTTTTATTTTATGTACACAAGGCTGCAATACCGAAATTAGAGAAATATGTTGTGGAACTGTATTTAAAATAAGCCAGGTCTTGCAACCTGAGGACCTCACTATTCCTTCGGTTCTTATTTGTGATAATAACAAAAAAACGCTGGATCGAAATCCAGCGTTTTTCCTATATTAAAGAAAATCTTTAATTATTCAGCATCGAAATCAGCATCAGCATCAGCAGATACTTTTTCTCCTTCTTCCTTAGATTTTTCTTTATCAGCTTTTCTTTGAGACTGACCTTCTTTGATAGAATCAGAAACAATGCTCAAGATCATATCAATAGATTTAGAAGCATCATCGTTTCCTGGGATAACGAAGTCAACTTTTCTAGGGTCAGAGTTTGTATCAACGATACCGAAAACTGGAATACCCAATTTCTTAGCTTCAGTTACCGCGATGTGCTCTCTTAAGATATCAACTACAAAGATAGCAGAAGGAAGTCTAACCATGTCAGAGATAGAACCTAAGTTCTTCTCTAAGTTAGCTCTTTGTCTGTCAACTTGTAATCTTTCTTTTTTAGATAAAGTTTCGAACGTACCGTCTTTTTTCATTTTGTCGATAGAGTTCATCTTCTTTACTGCCTTTCTGATAGTAACGAAATTCGTTAACATACCACCTGGCCATCTTTCTGTAATATAAGGCATATTAAGTTCAGAAGCGTGTTTTGCAACCACCTCTTTCGCTTGCTTCTTAGTAGCTACGAAAAGAACTTTTTTACCTGCAGAAGTTAATTTTTCTAAAGCGCTGCACGCCTCATCTAATTTAACTGCTGTTTTATGTAAGTCTACAATGTGAATACCGTTTTTCTCCATAAAAATGTATGGAGCCATATTTGGATTCCACTTTCTAGTCATGTGACCGAAGTGTACACCAGCCTCTAAAAGGTCTTTTACATTTGCTTTTGCCATGTTTTCTGTTTTTGTTAGTTTACTTTCCGTCTTTTAAACAATCAACAACTTCTTTAGATGGGAGAAGCGTTTGGATGCTAAACGTAACGGGCAATTGGCGGTTTGCTTCTTGCTTGTGGCAATGGGCTTTTCGCCGAGATTAAGTTTAAATAAAATTTAAATTTCTGTAGCCAATAGCCATAAGCCATTCGCCAGCAGCAAATCTTAACGTTTTGAGAATTGGAATCTCTTTCTTGCTTTTTTCTGACCTGGCTTCTTTCTTTCCACCATTCTTGCGTCTCTTGTAAGTAAACCAGCTGGCTTTAATGCTAATCTGAACTCAGCGTTGATTTCGCATAAAGCTCTAGAAATACCTAATCTGATAGCCTCTGCCTGACCTGTATTACCACCACCGAAAACATTTACGGTAACGTCATACTGACCAACAGTCTCAGAAAGGATAAACGGTTGGTTTAATTTGTAAACCATCACGTCTGTAGAGAAATAAGTTGCAGCATCTTTACCGTTTACCGTAATAACACCAGAACCTGGTCTTACATAAACTCTTGCTACAGAAGTCTTTCTTCTTCCGATTTTGTGAACTATAGACATAATTAATTATTTAAATTCGTTAACATTAATTGTTTTTGGCTGTTGAGCTTCATGTTTGTGCTCAGTTCCTTCATATAAATAAAGGTTCTTAAGAATAGCAGACCCTAATCTGTTTTTAGGTAACATACCTTTTACAGATTTCTCTAATACTTTTAAAGAATCTTTCTTTTGAAGTTCAGCCGCAGTCATAGACTTCTGTCCACCAGGATATCCTGTATGCCAGATATAAGTCTTATCAGCCCACTTGTTTCCGGAAAGCGTAATTTTCCCAGCATTCAAAACGATTACGTTATCACCACAATCTACGTGAGGTGTAAAATTCGTTTTGTGCTTACCTCTCAAAATCTTTGCAACCGTAGAAGCTAGTCTTCCTAACGGTTGTCCTTCAGCGTCTACCACAACCCATTCTTTATTAGCAGTAGCTTTGTTCGCTGAAACAGTTTTGTAACTTAATGTATTCACACGTTTTAGTTAAAGATTAAACATAATTTACCCCTAAAAGGGTGTGCAAAGGTACAAATTATTTTTGTAATGCAAAAAGATATTTTATTTAATATCTAGAATAACTGCTATTCAATCGTATAGCGATAGATTTTAACACAATTTATGCTTTTGGCATAAATCTTGTAAATTGATGTTGCGATGAAAAAAACGTTTAGAAGATTCTAAAAACACCGATGATAAAGCAAAGAGTTTATTCCCTCAACTCTTTCTTTATTAACTTTTCTTTAAAGATTTACTCAAAAACTTATCAATCTCATTATTATATTCTCTAAATATTTATATTTGTGGCTATTATACCTAATATACATCCATGAGCCACGGAAAACTAAGAGAAAACAAAACCTGCCTAAACTGTGGGCATCAGGTGGAAGAAAGATTCTGCCCTCACTGCGGACAGGAAAATATCGAAAGCAGACAACCGTTCTATTACCTCTTCACCCATTTTTTAGAAGACTTTACGCATTATGACGGACAGTTTTGGGGGACTTTAAAAAACCTGATGTTTAAACCCGGCACCCTTACGAATACTTATCTTGAAGGCAAAAGACAAACATTCGTTCCTCCTGTAAAGCTGTATATTTTTGTCAGTTTTATTACTTTTTTTGTATTTGCTCTTTTCCCTTTAATAAATATGAATTTCAATAGCAAAAAAGAGAATGGGATCTCAGGGGAGATAAGCATTTTTGACAAAATGAAATCTCTTAATACGAATAAAATAGTGGACAGCATAAAAGCGAAGCCAATATTGACTCAAGAAGATTCCGCAACCCTTAAAAGCCTTACTATCATACCGGATTCTACAAAAATTGATGATCTGGAAGAAGCGTTTGAGATGGATAAGAAGATAGATAAAGATGTTCAGTACGGGGGATATAAAACAAAAAAATCATACGACTCGGCAGCAGCTAAAAATCCTTCAGCCCTTGATTTCATTCAAAAACCATTAGCTCATAAGTTTTTTGAACTTAAAGAAGGAGGTGTTACAAAGGCAGAAATAGCAAAGAGCCTTATGCAAACCTCTTTTCATAATTTACCGAAGGCTCTTTTCATTTATCTTCCATTGTTTGCATTCTTTTTATGGATTTTCCACAATAAAAAAAGATGGTGGTATTTTGATCATGGAGTTTTCACACTGCATTATTTTTCTTTCCTCCTACTCAATATCTTGTTTGTGTTCCTGATTGTAAAATTATCAAGTTTAACAGACATTTGGTTTATCAACACCATTTTATATTTGATACTTTCTGCTCTCCTGATCTATATTATTGGATATTTCTTTATCGCCCACCGTCGTGTTTATCACACCCACGGAATTGTGAGTTTCATTATTGGAGCTATATTATTCACTCTCAATTTCTTTACATTCATGATATTGGTTACTGGCCTTGCTTTGGTAAGTTTCCTGATGATTCACTAAAAATACAAGAGGCTGCCAAATTTGACAGCCTCTTGTATTTTATTTTCTTAATGACTTGCTTCCTCTGAAGCTGGCAAATAAATAATAGGCCACAAAAACTGTAGAAAACTTAAGAATAGACGGAATCGCCAGTTCAAGTTTAAAAATTAAAGTTCCCACAAGTACTAAAATACCCATTGCGACAAAGGACAATCCTAATTTCTGAGGTAATGTAAAATTTGGGGTATCTAAATAATAGGCAAGTCCCCAGGCTGCGCCAAAAGCAACAGCATAATAAATATCCAGCCCAAGGTTTTGAGAGCTTAAAAAGAAATAATTAATGAGGAAGCTTACTACCGTTCCCAAGGAAAAATATATTAACGCTTTTTGCATGTCTGTAAAATATGCTGCAAAAGTAGAAATTTTAATTTGACTAATTAAGGATATGTCAATTTCTAAACGAAATCTCTCACTCATTTTTAATTCTGTAACTACCGAACCTTAACTCTTTTAAATTCTCAAACCAAAACTGGAAATATTTTATTAAATAAGCTTACGCAAAAAAGTGATAATCAGCATTGTAAAATCAAACACAAGGTTCTTTTTTTATTATTATATTTGAAAACTTAGAAACTTTCTAGAATTTTTATGGAAACCCAAAAATATACTCCAACCAACAAGGTAAGAATCGTAACAGCTGCCTCATTATTTGACGGGCATGATGCTGCGATCAATATTATGCGTCGTGTCATCCAGGGAACCGGATGTGAAGTGATCCATCTTGGACATGACAAATCAGCAGAGGAAGTTGTGAATACAGCAATCCAGGAAGATGCCAATGCCATTGCATTAACTTCATATCAGGGAGGTCACAATGAATATTTCAAATATATCTATGATCTTTTAAGAGAAAAAAATTCACCGCAGATCAAGATTTTTGGCGGCGGTGGTGGTGTAATCCTTCCGGAAGAAATCAAAGATCTTATGTCTTATGGTATCGACAGGATTTATTCTCCGGATGACGGTCGTGAGCTTGGCCTTCAGGGAATGATTGATGATCTTGTAAAGAGATCTGATTTTGCGACAGGAAAAGATGTCACTCCGGAAGATTTGAATGCCATCAGTTTTGAAAACTCTACAAGCATTGCCAGAATCATCTCTGCTGTTGAAAACTTTTCAGACGAAAAACCTGAATTGGTAAAAGCCATCGATGAGCAATCAAAAGATTTAAATATTCCCATTATTGGTATTACCGGAACGGGAGGTGCCGGAAAATCTTCTTTAACAGATGAATTGGTAAGACGTTTCTTACGTTCCAATACTGATAAAAAAATCGCTATTATCTCTATTGACCCTTCTAAAAAGAAAACAGGAGGAGCTCTTCTTGGTGATAGAATCCGTATGAATGCAATCAATGACCCAAGGGTTTACATGCGTTCAATGGCAACAAGAGAAAACAACGTTTCAGTTTCTCCATTCATTCATTCTGCATTGAATGTATTGAAACTGGCTCATCCGGATGTAATCATTCTTGAAACTTCAGGGATTGGGCAATCCGGATCGGAGGTATCTGATTTTGCCGATGTTTCGATGTATGTAATGACTCCTGAATATGGGGCCTCAACACAGTTGGAAAAAATCGACATGTTAGATTATGCAGACCTAGTTGCTTTAAACAAATCCGACAAACGCGGCGCTCTTGATGCCCTGCAGGCGGTAAGAAAACAATTCCAGAGAAACCATCTTTTATGGGAAAGTCCACTGGAAGATATGCCTGTATATGCTACAAAGGCCTCACAGTTTAATGATCACGGAACAACAGAACTGTACAATAGATTAGTATCAAAAGTAAATGAAAAATTTGCTGATTTAGGTCTTACAAATTTTGTTGAACAGGAAATTACAGATGAAGTAACCATCATCCCTCCAAAAAGAGTGCGTTACCTTTCTGAAATCGTTGAAAACAATAAACAATATGATGCCAACATTGAAAAACAAGCCGAGCTGGCAAGAACAATGTATCATATTGAAGGGGTGAAAAGCATCATTTCCAATGAAGTTTTAGATACTGAATATCAAAAAGCAGAAAAAAATCTTCAACAGGAAAACATTGACTTCCTAAAAACATGGGATGACACTAAAAAAGCTTTTCATGCAGAATTTTATTCTTATTATGTAAGAGGAAAAGAAATAAAGGTTGAGACTTCAACAGAGTCTTTATCTCATTTAAGAATTCCGAAAATTGCATTGCCTAAATACAATGACTGGGGTGACCTTATCAAATGGAAAGGGCAGGAAAATCTTCCGGGAAGTTTCCCATATACTGCGGGAATTTATCCGTTTAAAAGGACAGGAGAAGATCCCACAAGGATGTTTGCAGGAGAAGGAGGTCCGGAAAGAACCAACAGAAGATTCCATTATGTTTCTGCAGAAATGCCTGCAAAACGTTTATCTACAGCCTTTGACTCCGTAACTTTATATGGTCAGGATCCTGCTTTACCACCGGATATCTATGGTAAAATCGGAAATGCAGGAGTTTCTATTGCAACATTGGATGACGCCAAAAAACTATACTCAGGATTTGATCTGGTGAACGCATTGACTTCAGTTTCTATGACCATCAACGGTCCGGCTCCAATGCTATTGGCTTTCTTTATGAATGCCGCCATTGATCAGAATGTTGAAAAATACATTAAAGAGAATGGATTAGAGGCTAAGGTGGAGGCTAAACTTAAGGAAAAATTCGACAATAAAGGATTAGAGAGACCGAAATATAACGGCGAACTTCCTCCATCCAACAATGGATTGGGATTACAACTTTTAGGATTAACAGGTGATGAAATTATTCCGGCAGAAGTATATGCAGAAATAAAAGCTAAAACGATTGCTACCGTTCGTGGTACTGTTCAAGCCGATATTTTAAAAGAAGATCAGGCTCAAAACACCTGTATTTTCTCTACTGAATTTGCTTTAAGATTAATGGGTGACGTTCAGGAATATTTCATCAAGGAAAAAGTAAGAAACTTCTACTCGGTGTCAATTTCCGGGTATCACATTGCTGAAGCGGGAGCCAACCCGGTTTCTCAGCTGGCATTTACATTGGCAAACGGATTCACCTATGTAGAGTACTATTTGTCAAGAGGAATGGACATCAATGATTTCGCTCCCAACTTATCTTTCTTCTTCTCTAACGGTATTGACCCTGAATATTCAGTAATTGGTCGTGTGGCAAGAAGAATATGGGCAAAAGCCATGAAGTTAAAATATGGTGCCGACGAAAGAAGCCAGATGTTGAAATACCACATCCAGACTTCCGGACGTTCATTGCACGCTCAGGAAATTGATTTCAACGATATCAGAACAACGCTTCAGGCATTGTATGCCATCTACGATAACTGTAATTCACTTCATACGAATGCTTACGATGAAGCAATTACAACCCCTACTGAGCAATCGGTAAGAAGAGCAATGGCGATTCAGTTAATTATTAACAAAGAATTAGGTCTTGCTAAAAATGAAAACCCACTTCAGGGATCATTTATTATCGAAGAACTGACAGATCTTGTAGAAGAAGCGGTGTATGCAGAATTCGACAGAATTACAGAAAGAGGAGGTGTATTGGGAGCTATGGAAACAATGTACCAGCGCTCTAAGATTCAGGAAGAATCTATGCATTATGAGTGGCTGAAACATACGGGGGAATATCCAATCATTGGGGTGAATACTTTCCTTGGAAAAGATGGTTCTCCAACGGTACTTCCCGGAGAAGTTATCCGTTCTACAGAAGAAGAGAAACAATCGCAGATTGAAGCCCTTCATAACTTCCAGAAAGCCAATGAAGGAAAATCTGAAGAAGCTTTGAGCAAACTTCAACATGCAGCTATCAACCAGCAAAACCTATTCGAGATGATGATTGATGCCGTGAAATATTGTTCTTTAGGACAAATCACCAATGCTTTATTTGAAGTGGGTGGTAAGTATAGAAGAAATATGTAAGTCTTTCACTGACTGCAAAATTTATAAATCAAAACCTCAAGGAATTTCTTTGAGGTTTTTTCGTACTTTTATTTTCAAAACTAATTAATCATGAAAGGGATAATAATAAAGAAAAGTAAGAAAATTTTATTTTTATGCTGCCTTTGTCTGACACCTCTTATGGGGCTCAGAAACGAACCGAACCATTTTCTATTATTCTGCCCAAGGAAAAAATAGATAAAAGTTATTACAAAACGATTAAGCTTATTGATCGCCGGACCGATACAACTTCATTAGGAAGTATTCAAAAAGGGCTATTAAATACTCCTGCAAAATTGGTCGCTGCCTCAGATCTTTCTGATCAGTTTCAAAGTGTCTTAAATAGCCTCAATGATGAGAATGCTGAAAATGGAACTTTGGTTTTATACCTTAGACAATTATACTTTGCTGAGATTGCTGTTCATGGCTATTGCTACTTCCAGGGGGTTTTATTTTCAAAAAATGAAGATGGTACCTATTCTTTCCTGGATCAGATAGACCGTGTTATTGATCATAAAGCCAAATCCGACGTTACCAAAGAAATTCTGCAAAAAGGAAGTGAGCTGCTTGTTCATTTTATCAGGACAAACGCTTCTAAAAAGGTGGAATCCGCTAATCATTATACAGATCAACAAATTAAAGACTTTGATACAACAGCTAAAGAATCTATCAGACTTTACCAGTCGTCAGAATTAAAAGATGGAGTATATAGTGATTATCAATCTTTAAAGGATCAGAAACCTGACAAAGAGCTCACCAATGTGAAATTTTATGGCAATGCACCAAAAATTGTCAGGGTTTACGAAACGGTAGACGGAAAAGAAAAAGAAATCAAAAAAGATAATGTATATGCCCTTATATACAAAAGTGAACTCTACATCTATCTTTCCATAGAAGATCTGTTTACAAAGGCGGAGAAAAAAGATAATGATTATTATTTTATCGGAAAGATAAGATCAAACCCCACTTCTCCTAATCTAAGAATTGCTCCTTCATTTTTGTACGGATCTGTTGGAGTTTCATTCATGACCAACCCGGCATATCCTTTTGAAATGAAAATTGATTATTTCAATGGCGGCTTTATTCCAATCAAAGAAATTCAGACCAAAAGAGACTAAATACATGATAAAAAAAACCGCAGAACTGTCTGCGGTTTTACTTTATATCAGTTTATTGATACTATTTTTTATTAAAATCTCCTGCGAAAACAGAAGTCAGTTTATCTTCATTGATATACTTTCTAAGAACCTCATTAACCTGACCAACCTTCAGAGCGGAAACTTTGGCTTCTAATTGATCATAGTCTTCCAAAGGAATACCGTATTGAAGCTGACCATTAACAAGTCCCATCAACGTATTTTCATTTCCTAATCCTGTCTTTCTCGAAGTTAACCAGGAATTTAAATTCGATTTCAATTCTGCTTCAGTAAATCCTTCTTTTACCGCTTTGTTTACTTCTTCTTTTAATGCTTTGTTTACAGCATCTTTTTTAGTTGGATTGAAGAAAGCATACCATCCCCATGAAGCCACATTATTATCTGAAGGAACATTCATATATGAACCTGCACCATAGCTTATTCCTTCTTTTTCACGAAGTCTTGTAGGAATTCTTGACGTCAGGAATCCTCCACTACCCAGCATTTCATTCGCAATAACTAACGCAGGATAATCAGGGCTATTTTTATCCATTGAGAAACTGATTTTTCCAACGGCTGCTCCATTTTCTTTATCCGGGGTTAAATAATCTTTATCTTGTTTTTTCGTGGCAAAAAGCTCTGGTTTGATCTGCTCATAATTAGATTTTGAATTCCATTTTCCAAACGTTCCTTCTAGTAATGAAGACGTTGTTTTAGTATCCAGATCGCCAATCATAGTACCTATTCCATTATTACTTCCTAAAATCTTATTGTAAAAATCTACAAGTTCCTGTCTTTTGATTGTTTTATTAGCGTCAATCTGTTCTTTGAAGGATGGGGTATAGAAAATACTTTCTTTAGGATAGTTTTGGGTTACTTTTTCAATTTCGGTAAAAGCTAAAGCCTGAGGATCATTCAGTGAGCCTTCTAGATATGTGTTGTACTCATTAACCGTTTTTGCCAACTCTGCTTCAGGGAAATTAGATTCTGTAAGAATTTCCTTCAACAATCCCATTAACTTTGGTAAATGTTCTTTATAGGTACTGACATTAGCATATAATGTTTGCCCTCGGAATGAAAAACTAATGTTAGACTTCCACTGATCCAACATATCCTGAATTTGCTCTTTAGTATGAGATTTAGTCCCCGTTTTCATGACTTGAGCCATCAAGGAACCTACTTGTGATTTTCCACTCAAATCTTTAGCATTACTTACAGGAAAACGGAAACTTCCTAATACTTTTCCTCCTTTAATTTCCTTTTTAATAACCCCATACTTCATTCCATTGGTCAATTTTCCTTCAGAAAGATTGGCCTTAAGGTTTTTAATACTTGCTTCAAAAGGAGCTACTTCTTTTTCTAAGGCCTTTCCTTTATAATCCTTCGTCAAAGCAGCAATTTGATCATCAGAATATTCAATATTTTTAACTCTTACCTCATCTTTAGTCGGCACAAATACACCTACAGTCCTATTATTGGTTTTAAAATATTTATCTGCAACTTTTTGAATATCTGCCAATGTTAATTTTTCAATATTATCGCGATACAACATTGCTAATTTATAATTTCCTGCCCCTACAATTTCCGTTAAACTGATTGCATAATTGATGGTATTATTTTTTACGTTCTCAATCTGTTTTAAAATTTTGGCTTTTGCTCTCGCTACGTCCTGTTCTGTATATTTGATTGTGGCTACTTTATCCAACTCAGCTCTGAAATCATTTTCTACGGCTTTTACATCTTTATCTGTCGGAATTTCCAACCCGAAATACATAAATGCAGCATCTCTTACAGTGGGTTGATAAGAATAAATAGAAGCCGCTTTATGAGAATCAATCATAGCTTTATACAAATATCCTGACGGATCAGCTGTTAAAATCTCTGATAATGCATCCAAAGCTGCATAATCCTTGTCTGCATAAGGTGCAGTATGATATAATGCTCCTACAATTTTACTATCTCCGGAGCGTTTCAGTTCTATAAAACGTTCTCCATCCTGAGCCGGCTCAACAGTATAGGTTTGATCCAAAAGTCTTGAGGGTCTTGGAATTACTGAAAAATATTGAGAAATATAGTTTAAAGCCTGTTTTTCATCAAATTTACCTGCAACGACAAGCGTTGCATTGTCCGGTTGATAATGCTTTTCATAGAACTTTCTTAATGTCGGTGCTTTAACTCTTTCAATATCTTCCTTACTTCCAATGGTACTGTTTCCGTAGTTATGCCATAGATAAGCTGTTGAAACGATACGCTCCATTAAAACTGATCCGGGATTGTTTTCTCCGATTTCAAATTCATTTCTTACCACAGAAAATTCTTTATCCAGATCAGATTGAAGAATCGTGGCATTGATCATTCTGTCTGCTTCCATTTCAAGCGCCCATTTCAGGTTCTCATCACTTGAAGGAAAAACTTCGTAATAATTTGTTCTGTCATACCAAGTCGTACCATTGGCATCACCCCCTTTATCCGACAATTGTTTTTTAATATCACCTAATTTCTTAGTGCTTTTAAATAACATATGTTCCAGTAAGTGGGCCATCCCTTTTTCTCCATAGCCTTCATTTTTAGAGCCTACATTATAGATGATATTTACGACCATATTACTTTGTGAAGGATCTGGAATCAAAAGAACTTTCATTCCATTATTCAGGGTATATTCTTTTACCCCCTCTGTATTACTTATGAATTTTGGAGCTTCAGCTTTTTGCGAAAATACAGGATTCGCTACTCCCGTAAAAAAAAGGACCGCTGTCCCTAATAATAGATTTTTCATGTGTTTTATTTAATTTTGTTAAATATAAGAGATTTTTCACCTCTCTTATTAAGATTAGACGGCATAATTCACCGGATTGTTACAATTCCCATGATAAATCTGCCATTTAAATGAAAATTTGCTTACATGAAACAAAAAGCCCTATTTAACTGGAGCAGCGGAAAAGACTCCGCTCTCGCTCTTTACAAAGTATTACAAGAGGATCAATATGAAGTAGCTACTCTCTTTACCAGTATCAATAAGGAGTTTAAAAGAATTTCCATGCATGGTGTCCACGTATCTCTTCTCGAGCAACAAGCGAGCAGTTTAGGAATTCCTTTGGTGAAAATGGAACTTCCTAAGGAACCTTCCATGGAAGAATATCAGAAAATAATGAGGGGTGCAATGACAGAAATACAGGCTCAGGGAGTTACCCTTTCTATTTTTGGAGACATTTTTCTGGAGGATTTACGAAAATATAGAGAAGAACAGCTCAACGTTATCGGGATGCAGGGAATATTTCCTCTCTGGAAACAAAATACTTCAAACCTCATCCATGAGTTTTTAGATCTTGGTTTTAAAACTATTGTAACCTGTGTTAATGGAGCTTATCTGGATAAAAGTTTTGCAGGGCGAATTATCGACCATGACTTTATTAAAGATTTACCGGAAAATGTTGACCCTTGTGGAGAAAACGGAGAATTTCATACATTTACCTTTGATGGTCCTATTTTTAAAAAACCAATACCATTTGAAATTGGAGAAACAGTAAAAAGGACTTACCCCAAACCAAAATCTAACGAGCAAGATAAAGATGAAGAATATGTTTTCTGGTTTTGTGATCTGGTTCACAAATAAAATTCAAGTGATATTTTGCCACTAATACACGAATAGGATATAGATTTATTATGCATTAGTGGCAATACAATTTTACTTTAATTGTGTAATAACTTCATTCATAGTCTCAACAATCAATTGGATATCATCTTCATTGGTCATCCAATTGACAAAAGCAGCCCTGATTCCTTTGCGCTGATTGTAAAAAGTAGGGGTCATAAAAACCTTTCCCGTATTGTTAAGAGTTTCCAGAAATCGTTCTACCTCATCTTGCTTTTCATCATCTCTTAAAGTGAAACAAATAGTATTCAGACGCACCGGAGCCAGCAGTTTAAAATCATGACTGTTTTCAAGCCATTGTCCAAGCTGTTTTGCCAATGATATATTATTTTCTATGATGTTTTGATATCCCTTTTTACCATACGCCATAATGGAAAACCATGCAGGTAGCGCTTTCAGTCTTCGTGAGTTTTCAGGAAGAAAGTTTAAATACCCAAAGTTCTCCATGGGGTCACCCAAATAAGGGGCATTTGAATTCTGAAACGTTTCCACTTGTAAAATCTTATACTGTTCTTTAATTAAGAATACAGCACTTTCATAGGGCACGTTCAGCCATTTGTGACAGTCTACGGTAATACTGTCTGCAAATTCCCAGCCTTCCACAAGGTGTTTATAAGTATCTGAACAGGCAGCAAAGCCACCAAAAGCGGCATCAATATGCCACCAGAAATTATATTTCTCTTTTAATTTTTTAATCTCGGCAAAATCATCAAAGTCGACGGTATTTACTGTTCCTCCGCTGGAAATTAAGATAAATGGTTCTCCTTCAAGTTGTATAATCTTGTTTTCTAACTCTTTTATATCAACAGCTTCTCGGTCACTATTTAGTGTCTTAATTTTAATAATATGATTACTCCCAAGCCCCAGAAGCGCCAGAGACTTTATTGATGAAGAGTGCGGTGTTGCAGTAAGTATCTTTAAAGACCCTGAAAGACCTTCTTTAGCAATATCTCTCCCTTGCTCTTTACCTAACCATTGACGGGCAACAGCCAGACAGGTAAAATTTGACATTGTAGCTCCTGTCACAAACCCTCCTAAAAAAGTTTTCGGAAGTCCTAAAAGTTCTAATATCAGATGTATCGTTTCCAGCTCTATATTGGCAGAAATATCTCCTTGCCCTTTTGTAGACTGAGTATTCTGGTCATAAATGGTAGTCAGCCAATCTCCAGCTATTGAAGCCGGTGTTGTTCCTCCTGTTACAAACCCCAAATAACGAGGCCCTGATGAGCCTACTATAATGGGCTCAAATCTTTGGTTGAATATTTTTAATGTTGCTTCAGTTCCATAACCGGACTCCGGCAATTGTTGTTGTTCCCAAACAGGAATCGTATTCACCGATGTCGGTTGTTCCGCTACAGCGTTCAGATAATCAGTTCCTTGTTTTTTTATAATATCGAGTAAGTGACCAATTTGTGCTGCGTCCTGTTGTAAATGTTCTTTCATGATTTTACGTGATAATTAATTTATACCAAAATTATTAAATACTACTTAAAAGTGTCTCGCCTATTAATTATGATAGAAAAAACCTATTCTAGCATGGATTTTGTATATTTTAAGACTTTTTAAGATTTCATTATCTTTAAAATTATAACCTATTTAATAAAACACCCCGTGATTAAAAATTTAGCATTCCTCCTGTTTTTCTGTTTCCTATTCTCATGTAAAACTGAAACACCTCCGGCTCCTGTTGATAAAAAAGCAATCATTGATTCTACGATTGCCTCATTCCAAAAAACGTTACTGGAACAACAAATTGATTCTGTTTTTAAGAAGTATCATTTCAACGGAAGTGTTGCGGTCTTTAAAGATTCTCTACAACTGTACAGAAAAGAAAACGGTTATTCAAATTTTAAAACAAAATCAAAAATCGACAGCAATACCATTTTTGCAATAGGTTCCATAAGTAAACAATTTACGGCTGTTTTGATTCTTCTTCAGATGGAACAGGGAAAACTAAATGTCAATGATAAGGTTTCAAAATACTTAAAGGGATTTCAAAATAAAGACTACGAAAATATTACCATCCATCAACTTTTGAATCATACTTCAGGTCTGAATTTAATGGGAGGAAAGCTAATGTTTAAAAGTGGTTCCGACTTTTTTTACTCTAATGACGGTTTTAATGCTTTAGGTAAAATCATTGAAACAGTATCCGGAAAATCTTATGATCATAATGTAACTGAACTTTTTAAAAAGGCAGGAATGGTAAGCTCTTTTACAGGAGATACATTCAGGGGTAATCATTTCGCAAGTGCTTACCTTGGAAATGCCGGTAAATTTCAGGAAGTTCCCAATATGCCCCAAAGATTAGGGGGAAAGGATATTGGTACCCCTGCGGGAGGGGTTCTTTCTACCATCAAAGATCTTCATACATGGAATAATGCTCTTTACGGGGGCAAAATCTTAAAACCGGAGACCCTCAATCTGTTTATGGCTAAAAGCGCCGAAAGACGTCATGCCATTTTCGGAAAAATGGGTTATGCCTATGGAATTATGCTGAATATCGGAAAACCGAATTCTTACTTCCATAGTGGATATGTAAAAGGATCTCCCTCCTTAAATATTTATTATCCTGAAACCAAAACTTCGGTGATTATCTTATCTAATATTGCGGATGAAGAAAAAGGAAAAGCATTTATTTTCAAACCTCATATTGAAGTAAAAAAGATTACCGATAATATTGAGAACACTCTGTCACAACTCAAGGGAAAAAATTAAGTACCTTTATGCTGATTGATTTTAGGGTATGAAAAAATTATATTTCATTGCGATCTATCCACCACAAGAAATTATTGAGGAAGTAAAGGTTTTCAAAAAAGATCTGGCTATTCATTATGGTAACTCTAAAGCTTTAAAAAATGAAGCCCACATTACACTTTTCCCTCCTTTCTCCAGAGAGATTGAATTGGAAAATGATATTTTTGATGCTTTTCAGAGAATAGAAACCAAGCTGACTCCTTTTGAAATTGAGTTGAATGGGTTCGGAAGTTTTTCTCAACCTAAAAATCCTGTGATATTTATTCACCCCGAAAACAATCCCGATCTTACTGATCTTCATCAAAGAGTAAAGAAGCAATTTAATTTCAAATCTTATACTTTCACCCCACACATGACAATAGGATACAGGGATCTTACATGGGAAAATTTTGTAAAAGCCTGGGAAAAATACCAATCTTCAGATTATAAAACTAAATTCTTAGTTGACAAAATATTACTTCTTCGTCATGATGGGAGCTGGATATCCATTGCGGAGAAAAAACTTGAGAAAAATTAAAAAAATCGGCCTTTAGAGCCGATTTTAATTGATATCTATTCTTTTATGAGTTTCTGTGAAATTATCGGCTGGTCATCTTCTTTTACATTCAGCAGGTAAGATCCTGCCGGAACATTCTGAATATCTACCCATAATGTTGATGAATCCTTTAATTCAGATTTTGCAGGAATCAACTTTCCTGAGACATCATAAACCTCAACTTTGACATTTCTTGAGAAATCTTGTTTTCCTCTGATATAAAATACTCCATCAGTTGGATTAGGATAAATACTGAATCCTTTTTCTCTCGCTGCCACTTTGGATACCTTAAGCGCTGACTTGTTCAGCGTCCAGGTAATATTGGTAAAATGAAGCGTACTATGGTTATTTACTTTTAAAAGCGGACTGTTATCTGTGACTGAAAAAATCAAAGTATTATTTCCATTATTAAGCTGAGTAGGTGTGATTGTTATCGTATTTGCCGTTGCACTAAGGCTTGCTCCGTTTAGTTTCCACGAATTAACCAACGTATTAGGATTTGGAAGGATCTCATTCACTGTAAAAGTAATATTGGTATTGGCATTTACAGTGGTATTATTTGCAGGAGAATAAGAATCTACCGGAGAGACTAAAGAATGAATCTTCTCTACAATTGTTTCTTTACAAACAGAACAAAATTGTTGGTTAAGGTATCTCATCTCGCAGCTCTGATGGGGCCTGAACCAACTTGGACTTTCAGTATACGGATAAACTCCTACACTATTGATACCTACCCAGTTTTTCCATTTCACCGTGGCAGTATTAGAATTCTGTGTTTTATTTGGAGATTCCAGAGAACCCGCAAACCAGTATTCATCAGCTAATTTTCCAAAAGAATGTCCTAATTCATGGACTACAATTTCGCTGGCAGAACTATTAAGAGACGCAAAAGCATAGGTTCCTCCGCAACCTCCATATTCTGTAGAATTTCCTAAAACATAAGTAATGTCATAATCAGGAATATTGGCAGCCAGTACCTGCCCTACTTTATTGGTGGTACTACTATATATACATCTGTGAACTCCATTATCAAAACTTGACCCCAGATAATTATTAGGATTGGATACCGGAATCACAGGCTCTGTTACATCGGTAGCTGTACCGGGATGCTTGACACCCGATTGAGCAGAGATTACTTTAACGCCATAGGCATTAAAATAATTTTTATATTCTTTATAAGGGCTTTTAGTAAAAAGGTAATCTACCGTTGATTGAGCTGACGAAACAAAAGAAGTTTGCTGTGTACTGGTAAAGCCGTCTCCCAGAACAGCTATAATAATGCGTTTATCATTCGGCCCGCTTTGTAAGAGAGAAACTTTTTCAAACACTTGTCCAAAGCAATTGCTACCTATAAGAAGGGATAATAAAATTTTTTTCATGATTATAGTTTTTGAGTGAATAATAACTGTACTCCATCATCTGTAACTTTTTCAATTTTTACCGACCGGATATTTTCAGAATAAGAAAACCTCACACTAAATTCAGCATTGAGAAGGGAAGCTTGATGTCTGGAAATTCCTTCTTTCTCATACACTTCCAATTCAGGGTTTAAAGGATCTTTAACCAATTGTTTTGATAATTCTTTTCCTCCTGCTTCCAGAACTGTAATCACGAAGTCTCCCTTTCTAGCCTCATCTCGGCCAAAAGAAGGTGCCAGTTTTAGCCTTCCTTCTAAAATTTTACTTTCCTGAAGAACAATTTTTTCACTTCCGGATCGATCTTTATCTGCCTTAAAAAACAGATATATAATCCGTTCATTTTTTTTCACAACAGTTTTTGCTGCAATCTGCCCATTCTGAGTTAATTCATTCTCTTTCTGAAAGCTACACAACAGAAAGATGGGAACAATTAATACGGTAAGTACATTTTTCATGATCATTTTTTCTTAAAATTAAGAAAGATTTAAACACAAATCACCATTCTTTGAATTTTTTTTCATGATTATTAAAATTTTAGAAAGTCCTATCTTTGTATCAATGATTTCAGAGAAAATAATTTTAGGAATTGATCCCGGAACGACGGTGATGGGGTTTGGTATTATTTCCGTTAAAAAAGGCAAAATGGAAATGGTTTCCATCCATGAGCTTATATTAAAGAAGTACCCTAACCATGAGACTAAACTCAAGTATATTTTTGAAAGAACGTTGTCTCTTATTGACGAGTTTCATCCTGATGAAGTAGCTTTGGAAGCTCCTTTTTTCGGAAAAAACGTACAAAGTATGTTGAAACTAGGCAGGGCTCAGGGTGTTGCCATGGCTGCCAGTCTTTACAGAAATGTTCCTATCACAGAATATTCTCCAAAAAAAATAAAGATGGCGATTACAGGAAATGGGAATGCCAGCAAAGAACAGGTAGCAGGAATGCTTCAGAATCTTCTTAATTTAAAAGAGTTCCCTACAAAGTATTTGGATGCCTCTGACGGCCTTGCGGTTGCGGTATGTCATCACTTTAATTCGGGAACGATTACGGACACAAAATCCTACTCGGGATGGGAAAGTTTTTTGAAACAAAATCCGGATCGGTTGAAATAAAAAAAGCCCTTTTTCAAGGGCTTTTACTTTTAGTTATTTAAGAACTTTTTAGATTCGTTTTTATTTTTATCATTATAGTTAATAATAAACGCTCCTTTAGGAAGTTCTCTATTGATCTGAATTTCGTTAGTCCTAGTACTTCCTTTCTGGATAAGCTTACCACTCAGGTCATAGATCTGATAGTCTCCAAATACTTCATTTCTAGTTCCTCCCAGCTTAAGTTTATTTTCAGATTTTAAATAAACTACTCTTGATTCTGTAGCATTATTTTTCACCTCTGAAGTTCCTAAAGATCCCACTAATTTTACGGCGTAATCTTCCATCTGGCCATATTGTAACTGAGAGCAGGCAGTAACATCAGGAAGAGCTGCACCAGCATATGTAGCAGCATCTACAGCAATTCTCATTCTTAAGTATGTATCCGTAACGGCACCTGCCGGCGGAGTAATATTTGCTGTAACCGTTTTGTTATAATTGGTGGCATTCTGAGCAGATGAAGACTGTAATACTGCAGAAGTATCATCTACAACTAATTCGGAAGTTTCAAAGGTTCCGTTATTGTTATAATCTATCCATACTTTCGTTTTAAATTTATCAGATTGCGGAAGGCCATTTTCATAATATACTTTTAATTCTGTACTTGCGTTCATTGGAATATCTGTATAATATGCCGGTCTTATACAAGTAGCTGTAGCATAATCTTCATAAAATTTAGGAGCAGGCTCATCGGAATCATATCCATTGGTCATACTGCTAATCCCTCCAAACTGAACTCTTGTAGGTCCGATGGCAAAGTTATTATTGGTAGGATGTACAGTTCCTGTCGGGTTACATTGTGCTGCGATCACTGAAACCGGAGATGGAACCACAACAGAAGGGTCTTTCCCACCTAAAGAATTAAGCAAATTCTTTCTATATTCCATCATCAACATAATTGCTCTATCCCTTTGCCCTGCAGTAAATTTCCTGTTTGTATTGGAATAATTCATGATATTATACTGAACCCCCTGATAATTAACTCCGGTACAAGGATTAATGGCTGTGTTTGAAGGTGCCGGAAACTGATAATATGCAGCACCGGAAACTTCCGTATCACAAACCCTGTCATTATCTATAGTACAATCGGTTTGCGCAGGAGGACAATAGTTTGTCGTACCACTTTGAGCCGTGTAATTTCCTCCCTGAAAAGTATGGTATAATCCAAATGAATGTCCTAGTTCATGGGTAAGTGTAGTATCATTTTGATTGGTAATGGTGGCTACTTTCATGAAACTTTCATAGAAATAATCATATGTTTCAGGGAATCTTGCATATCCCATCAATCCGCCGGAACTTTGTTGCTGTCCGTTAAATCCAATAACAACATAAATATTAAAATAGGAAGATTCAGGCCAGTGTGGCGCCAGTTCTTTAACTGAATAATCAGGGGCTCCCGTACCAGGGTTTGTTGCAGACATAGCTTGTCTTACTCCACTTGCATCATACGAAGGAAGGGTACTTCCGTTATATCTTACAATTCCGTTAGTCGCAGTACATTGTGGTGTTCTTTTTGCCAGCACCAATTTAAAAGGAATCACATTTCCTCCATCTACTCCGGGACCTTCTGCATAGAATCCATTACCATAGGTAGTTGCATACATTTTATTCGCTCTGTCAATCCAGTCTATAACCTGTTGATCTGACAATTTTAAGTTATTATTGGCAGAGGCATTTGATTCTATAACGTGCACTACTACAGGGATTTCATAAACTTGCCCTGTATACAATCCGTTCCATGAGGTACCCCCTCCTACTTTATTAAGAAAAGATTGTTTATCCATCATTCTTAATTTTTGCTCTCCTTCTTCTCTTCTTTTCTTCAGATCAGGAAATCGTGCATCTATTCTTTTTAAATCTTCGTCAAAGCCACAATATTTTTCCTGGTGTTGCGAAAAAGCATTAACAAATAACAAAACACTTAAAACAGTAGTTATTTTCTTCATTTTTAATATTTTTTTTAATTAGAATTGAACAAAAGTATCATTTTGAGATCAGATCATCAAATAAATAATTATTTTTTTTTACATTTTTTCAGCTTAATAATTATTTTAACAATTTCTTGTAAAACAGCAAATCAAACATAAAATCACAATTACTTGGCAAAACATAATACTATCTTTTACATTGGTATGATTTTTAGTATTACCTTTGTATAAATTTTCGATAATGAAAACAAACCAACAAACTATAAATCAAGCGAATCATAAAATAAACTGGTTCCAAAAGTTTCTCATGATATGCTCAGGTGGAAACATCCATATTCTAAGAAAAACACCAAGTGAATGGAATAAATTTTCAGGAATTGGCGGGATTGTACTTTTTACTGCAGTGTTTGCCACTCTATCCGCAGGCTATGCCATGTATACGGTATTTGATAATATATGGGCAGCTACAGGATTTGGTATCCTTTGGGGATTGATGATCTTTAATTTAGACCGTTATATTGTTTCCTCCATAAAAAAAACCGGAACGTGGTGGAATCAGATTCTAATGTCCATTCCACGTCTTATACTTGCTACTTTCTTAGGGATTATTATTTCAAAACCTTTAGAACTTAAAATTTTTGAAAAAGAAGTTAATAAGCAGTTGAACACCATTATACAAAGAAATAAAAAGCAACTTCAAGGGGAAATGAGCGGAAGAATCCTTCAACAAAGCGGGCCTTTTGAAACCGAGAAGAGCCAAATATCAGAAAAGATTGCTCAATATCAGAAAGCATATGATTCTGCTTCCGTGGAGCTTGAAAAAGAAATTTTAGGAAAGCAATCCGGATTAACCAGCGGAAAAGAAGGATTCGGACCTAATGCCAAACGTAAGCAGGAATTAAAAGCACAACGAAAGGTAGATCTTGAAAACTATCAGAAACAAGCTGCACCAAGGCTTGATTATTTGGATAAAGAAATTTCTAAAGTATACACCAATCTGGAAACAGAAAGGAAATCGACAGAAACTTTTGAAGATAAGTTCAATGGGTTCGCCGCAAGACTACAGGCATTGGATGAACTTGGTAAAAACTCGGCCATTATAGGGCTTGCAGCAACATTTATCATGGGACTATTTATCTGTCTGGAAATATCTCCTGTTCTGGTTAAACTTATTTCTCATGTGGGACCATATGATTATCTTCTTGAAAAAACAGAAAATGACTTTAGATTGTATTCTAAAGAAAAAATTGAAAAAGGAAATGCTCTTACTGATTTTCGCATTGAAGATTTTAAGGACAAGCTTGAAAAGGATGAATAAGATAACATAGTACCATAGTACGGAGAAAAATTGAGTAATTAACCTTTCAGAATTCACTGAAAGGTTTTTTTATTACACTTAATAAAGCGCCATATTTTGTCGTAATGAATGGTTATTTTTGGAAAGAATATTACATATGACTTATCAACTCAAAAAAAACATATAACTAAGATGAAAAGAACAATAATAAGTATATTGCTTGTTTTCGGAACAACATTATATTCTCAGACCAATGTGATCCCTCCTAATTTAGAAGCATCTTCTATATTCAATTTTACAGAAACACCAGTATCTCTCAATACAGGAATGGTAGATATTAATTATCATGTTTATGAAATTAAAACAAGAGGACTTACCATCCCTATTAAACTTGATTATTTTTCCCGTGGAATAAAAGTAGAAGATATTGCATCATCAGTAGGCCTTGGATGGAGTCTTTCTTATGGCGGAATGGTCAGCAGACAAATACGTGAACAGCCTGATGACGGTCCATATGGCTATCTGTTTAATAACATCTATACTGATTTTTTCACCAATAATGCTAAAAGATTATCTGTATTTTCTCAGATGAATACAGGATCGGGAGAAGTTGATTTCACACCTGACCAGTTTTATTTTTCCATTGCTGATTATTCAGGAAAATTTATGTTGGATGCTTCTGATAAAAAAGCAGTACAACAAAGTTTTTCAGATGCTAAAATAGACTACAAGTTCGATCAGGGAGTCATCAGTTCATGGATAATTACCGATTCCAAAGGAAATAAATATTATTATGGAAAAAATGAAGCCATTGATAATAGGAGCAAAACCAGCAAAGAGTCCTTCATTCAATCAAACTCATTAACCACTAATTATCAACAAAATGGCACTTCAGAATCTTTTACAGATACATGGTATTTAAATAAAATTGTAACTCAGTATGGAGAAACTATACAATATAATTATTCAACAGAAATGCTCTCGTATTTCAGAAAAGATTATGATAAGCAAATTTCGCCGTGTCTGGCTCCCTGTGACAATCCTCCGGGAACTGGAGAATTACAAACATTTTTTTCAAAAGTAAACGAAACAAAACCAATTTTGGAATCTATTCAATTTCCAGACGGGAAATTAGTATTTGTTCCATCTCAAACGAAGAGGCAAGACGTCATAGGACTTACCTATCCTTTGGAAAGAATTAATATACTTGATAAAAGCAACCACCTTATTGAATCTCACCGTTTTGAATATGATTATATCACTTCCCTTACAGATAATTTCAATACTAATACTTTATTATCATCATTAGACACCAGCTCAAATAAAAGGATGTTTCTAAAAGAAATAATTAAAGAAAAGAACAATACACTGATAGAGAAATACAAATATAATTATAACAATACCGTTCTGCCTAACCGATTTTCTACTTCACAGGATGTATGGGGATACTACAATGGACAAAGCAATGGAAAATTTCATCATTTCTATGCTGTTAACGGACGTATGGAAAACAGAGATACAGATGAACTTTTGTCTAAAGCGGGCATCCTGACATCTATCAACCTTCCAACCGGTGGATTGAGAAAATTCATTTACGAAAATAATGTTCTGATGGCGCCTTATTTTAATTTTAATAAACTTCTTGGGAAATTGAATGGCAATTTTGATGATAAACGGTTTCTGATGACTAAACCGATCATAGTAGGGAGCACGGATGATGACCATAACCAGAATCTAACCTACGATAGTAATGAAGGAGTTTTTTATCAGGATTTTACAATAGATAGTAATTTTACAAGCTCGGTGGTAACCTTTGATTTCGACTATCATAAGTTAACAAATCCTACCATTCCCAAAGTATGCATTGATTATGTGGCAAAAATTGAGAAAAACGGCACTCCTATAATCTTATTTCCAAGCCGCCCCTCCACTACCAATTCTACAATTTTTAAAGGGACTTCAAGTACTCTCATGCTAACGCCGGGTACTTACAAAATAAAAATACAACCCAGAGGTTGCTTCATAGATGATACTCTCACGAATCCCAGTGAATCTTTTCGTCTTAATATTTCATGGAAATCTTCAACGGCTGAAAATAGCTATGCAGGTCCGGGTCAAAGAATTAAAGCTATTGAATATTATGACGGCATTGAATTAAAGTTCAAAAAAACATATGACTATACAAATGAAAATAATGATAACAGTGGTAGTCTTTTTGGGATGAAAGAATATGCAGCTATCATCGGTTATAAAAGTTTTACTTCAGGTGGCCCTATGATTCCTGTTATAGATCCTTTGGGAGTAAAATCTGGTGATTATAATTCTTTTTTAGAATCTAATAATTTCGGGTACAGCTACGTTAAAGAATATTTCGGTGATATGGCCACAAGCAAAGGACGCATAGATTACCAGTTCACCCATCAACCTGACACTTGGAATTTTGCTGAATATCCTTTTCATTGGGCGAATGATAACCAGTGGATCAGAGGGCTGTTAACAGAAAAGAAATATTTCGAAAAGCAAAATACTATGTACAAACTTATTAAGAAGATAAAAAACAAGTACCGATTCGGAACACAGGATTATGATAATCTTACACCACTTGTTGGTCCATTTCCAGGATTAACATTTGCCAACCAGCCAACATTTGCTTACCAGAAGAACAATGGTTTTTATAAATTTCCGCTTGCTAAGATATATTTCAATACAGCAATGGAAATAGGTATCATAACTCCTGACTTAAGCTCGCCTTACCTTATTCAATCTGGAGGAGGTCATTATACGTATTACAAACCTTATTATTTTACTGGGGGTAAAATTGAAAAATATGAAACTGAAGTCACAGATTATCTTTCTCAAAAGGAGATAATAACAAAGACATTGTTTGAATCTTCTCCCAATTATAATAATATCGTAAAGCAGACCAATATCTTACCTGATGGCATCATTCAAAATACCCAATTTGAATATGCTTCTGAAACGCATAACACAAGGTTGGAAGAGGCAAATATCATTTCTGTTCCTTTAATTGTTACTGAAACGAAAACTACTAATGGTATTTCAAAAATAATTTCTAAAACAGAGATTAAATACCCTGATCAAAATAACTTCCCTACTATTCAGACAGGAGATTTACTTCTTCCATTATCTAAAACATCTTCAGATATACAAACCGGCAACCTATTCGCTACTGCGGACATCACTTATGACAAATATGACTCTTTTGGTAATCTCCAGCAATATACTTCCAATGACCGCATTTCAACTGCAGTGATTTGGGGATATAATCATAGCTATCCTATAGCAAAAATTGAAGGAGCAAAAATATCCGACATTCCACCATCATTAGCTAATACTATTATTGATGCCTCTAATAATGATGCTCAAGTGGATACGAATGATTCAGAAACTGTATTTCTTACTATTTTAAAGGATTTTAGAAAGAGTTCTGTTCTATCAAACTATAAGATTACAACATACACTTATAATCCGCTTATTGGTGTAACTAGTATTACCCCACCAACGGGAATAACCGAAGTATATCAATATGACCTATCAAACAGATTAAAACAAATAGTGGATGCTAACGGAAAGGTGCTTAAAGAATTTACATACAACTATAAAAACTAAGATAAATAAGTATTATAATGAGTGACAAATTCTAAAGATAATTTAAAAAAATAGTGTATTTTTCATACATGATTATTGATAAAGAAGAAATCAAAAGGAAAAAGAAAAAACTGGATGACTGTAAAGCCTTCCTGAAAAAAGAATTCATCGGAATAGACAAAATCATTGATGACTTAATGGAATATCTCCAGATCTGGTACCTTATGCCTGAGATTTTAACCCGTCCTGTCGTCATCAACTTATGGGGAATGACCGGTGTAGGAAAAACAGACCTGGTAAGAAAGATAGTTCGTTTTCTGGAGTTTCAAAATCGTTTTGTTGAAATCGAGCTAAGTAATACCGATGAGACTTCCTGGAGTAAAAGTGTTTCTGACATTTTCCAAAGTAACGGATTGAGTGATGAAAAGCCGAGCATTGTCCTTTTTGACGAGATCCAACGTTTCAATACCATTGATATAGACGGAAACCCTGTTCCTCAGACCAAGTTCACTGATTTTTGGGAACTTTTAAGCGACGGGCGTTTAAGTAAGCGTGAGCGTGAAGATCTTGAGCATTATCTATTCTCTTATCTTTTACGAAAAAAAGAAAATGATAGGCGTAAGTTAAGTGGAGAGGATAAACAGGAGGAAAATCCTTATCTTAATTTATGGGATGCAAAAGAGCTTAAAAAATACCTCAGCATGGAAGATGATGTCATGAGCATCATTGATATGAAAGAGGAAGATATGATCAAGTTGATCCGTAAAAAGCAGAAAGAAAAGAAAATTTACGAACCCGTGAACTACAGCAAAATGCTGATTATCATTAGTGGAAATTTAGATGAAGCTTTTCAGATGTCCAGGGAAACCAGTGAGGCGGATATAGATGCCAATATTTACCATGCTTTTACTAAAAAAATCACCGTTGTAGATATTAAAAATGCCTTATCAAGAAAATTCCGGCCTGAGCAGGTTGCGAGATTTGGTAATATCCATCTTATTTATTTCTCCTTAAAAACTGAGGATTTCCAAAAACTGATCCAAAGGGAAATCAATAATCTGAAACACAACACCAAAACAAAGTTTGGGGTTAGTTTAAAAATAAACAAAAATATTAATCAGCTCATTTACAGAAACGGAGTATTTCCTGTACAGGGTGTTCGACCGGTTTTTAGCAGTGTCGTCGATATTCTGGATACAAATCTGAGCAAATTCCTTTTCGAGGCTATCATTCATGAAGATCAGTCTATAGAAATAAACTATTCGGATGTACAAAAGATTATCATCGGAAAAGTAGGCAGCCGTATCATTGAAATTCCTTATCTGGGAAAAATTGACAAAATAAGGCAATCAAACCTACAGGATGCGGTTGCTAACATCAGTGTCCATGAATCTGGCCATGCGGTTTCATATATGCTGTATACAGGTTTTGTTCCATTACAACTCAAAAGCAAAGTAGCGAGCAGTTATGCAGCAGGCTTTACTTTCCCCCATCAGATACATGATACTAAAGAAAGTATTTTAGACAGGGTTAAAATTTATCTTGCGGGAGGAATTGCCGAAGAAATTATTTTTGGTGATAAGAATGCCAGTATTGGAAGAAGTCATGATCGTGAGCAGGCCACCTCTCTCACTATAGACTATATTCGAAAGTATGGTTTTGAAGAAGCTTATCAGGCTACATACAACCTTGAAGACTATCCACATCGAATGCAACAACATATCACAGATGAAAAAGTAGAAAATCTAATGCAGGAACTTGTAAGAAAAACCAGAGAAGATCTTATTCTTCATCTTGATTTATTAAAAAACCTGAGTAAAGAGCTTAGTGAAAAAGGAAATTTACAGCCTAAAGAAATATACGAATTAGCAATACAACATCAATTAAAGGTAAGCATTAAAGAAGAAGGCTATCTCCATATCAGTAATTACCATAACCTACTCAATGATTAGAGAAAAAATCTATCAAAAACAAAATATCAATTAATAAAACACAACCTTTTAGTTAAATCTAAAAGGTTTTTGTTTTTATTAATTATTATATGTGAATATTTCATAATTTTAAGTAACTAAAACTTTCCATCATGAAAAATTTACTTTTTGCATGTACACTGCTTTTGAGCGGTACATTTTCTCTTGCCTTAAAAGCTCAGGCAACAGAACCATTTTTAGGACAAATCGCATTTGTACCCTACACTTTTGCTCCGAAAAACTGGGCAGAATGTAATGGACAAATAATGTCTATCGCGCAAAACCAAGCTCTTTTTGCCCTGTTAGGAACTACTTATGGAGGAAATGGGACAACAACATTTGCCTTACCTGATATGAGAGGAAGAATGCTTGTTCATAACGGCCAGGCTCCCGGAGGCCCCACTACTTACACTATGGGACAAACCGGTGGTAGTGAGAGTGTAACATTAACCGTAACACAAATGCCGGCTCACAGCCACACGGTAAACGCTGTTACTACTGAGGGAAATCAAAATATTCCTACCAACAGTCTTCCTGCAGACACTAAACTTCTAGATAAGGAATACTCTGATGCAACTTCAGATACGACTATGAAAAGTACAATGATAGGCAGTACGGGAGGAAATCAGCCTCATGAAA
Source organism: uncultured Chryseobacterium sp. (assembly GCA_963518055.1). Lineage (GTDB taxonomy): Bacteria > Bacteroidota > Bacteroidia > Flavobacteriales > Weeksellaceae > Chryseobacterium. The sequence goes on along the minus strand of CAUQIC010000001.1, from coordinate 41,488 downwards.
ACAGACCCCCATTCATTACTTTGAAATGCATCATTTCATTGACCGGAGTTTTTCCATCTCAAAATTAAATGGTTATGAAGTCACTCTACCTTTTATGTCTGGTTTTAGGAAGCTCAGCTTTCTCACAGACGATCACTTTTAATGGGTGTCATAATTTATTCGATAATCAGAATTTTGTTTTTAACAAAACAGGCATTGACGGGAACAACAAGAATATCTATATAACAACCCCTATTGATGGCCAACCTTGTGGCGGCCTGGGAACATGTGAATTTAAAATTCAATGGAATAATACTTTAACAAGATGGGAATTTCTTGCTGATGAAGGGAACGGGACATTTACCACCCCCTATTTGATCTACTACAACTCTACAGGTAATAATACATTTTCAATTCCGCCGGGTAATAATGTGGGTTCATGGGTTGAAAACACAACGGTAACCGCAGGACAATGTGGAGGAAATCTTAGCATCAGCAATTCCACAATGACGGGTGATGTACAGGGACCTACATTAAGTACTTCAGAGGTCAGTAAAAGTAAAATTCAGGTTTTCCCTAACCCGGTTTCTACTATGATCACCATTTCAGGTATTGACAACGGGCAGACGGTTCAGATCTATGCCTCCGATGGACAGCTCCTTCTGTCGGAAACATTTAATTCTAAAGTTGATGTTTCACAACTCGCATCAGGAATGTACGTACTGAAAGTTATCACAAAAGATTTTCAGCATAAGGAATTTAAATTCATAAAAAAATAAGCTACATGAGATTAGCTTACCATAAGCTTTCGGAATTTCCGGAAGCTTTTTTAATGAAAAAAGCATAAAAAATGCCTCCTTTTTATGGAGGCATTCGTATTTTATATAGAGATCAAAATTACTTAATGATCAATTTAGAAGTCTTGCTGTCTTTTCCGTTAGAAACCTGAATCATATAAACTCCTTTTTCTAAACTTTGGTTTATTTTGAATATTCCGCTTCCTTCTTCTGTTACAGATGGGCTTGCTACTAATCTACCTGCCATATCAGAGATAGAAACTTTTAAATTTTTAGCATTTTTAGCTTTGATGAATACTTTATCACCTGTTGCAACAGGGTTAGGATAGATTACCAAATCATCTTTATCAGCCTTCACTTCTGATGTTCCCAGATTTTGTACCAATCTTACAGAGTAATCTTCTATCTGTCCGTATGCTAACTGTCCACAAGCTGCATTTGCACCTCCCATATCCGCTGAAACTCTCATACGAAGTGGAGTATCCTGTACTGCAGTTGCCGGAGGAGTAAAGTTTGCTGTGAATGTTCCATAACCACCCGCCCCAGCTGGCACGTTATTTCCTGACGCTACTAATTCACTAGCTTCGAAAGCACCATTATTATTATAGTCAATCCATACTCTTATTGACTGATCCAAATTGGTTGCTTTTAAGAATCCAACCTCAACAGTCTGCTGCTGGCCTACTACTAATGGCGTATAAGAATTAGCAAGACATGCTTTCGTTGTGTAATCTACATAGAATGCAGGTGCACCCGGCCATGTTGCTGCAGATGAATTGTTGATTTCACCTAATTTTACAGAAGTAGGTCCTGCAAGAAATGCACTTCCGGTACTAGGATTAGCAACCCCTGTTGGATTACATGTAGCAGCAATAGGAGTAGTTGAAACCGGCGTTGCAGGAAGAGCGGTAGCACCTTTAGAAGTGGTTAAGCTGCTTCTGATCAACATAAAGAAATCATTAATTCTGTCACCTTGTCCTGCTGTGAACTTCTGAGCAACAGTATTGGTATAATTCATCATATTATACTGCACTCCCTGATAGTTTGCATTAGTACAAGGGTTAATGGTAGAATTGGAAGGGATAACCGGCCAGAATGTATAGGCACTTCCCGCTCTTTCAGTATCACACACTTCATCGTCATCATCTGCGCAAACTCCTGTAGTAGGCGGACAGTAATCGTTATCTCCCGGAACAGCATCATATCTACCTCCTTCAAAAGTATGATATAATCCCATTGCGTGCCCAAATTCATGGGCAAATGTTGTATCGTGTGCATTCGTTACAACCCCTGTTTTCATAAAAGATTCGTATCCTGCATCAGTACTGTTTGGGAATGCTGCGAATCCCATAAGCCCTGCATTTGGAGTAGTACTTCCGTCAAAAGTAGTAATTACGTAAATATTAAAATATGACGCTTCTGACCAGTGAGGAGCCAAACCTTTGATAGCGGCTCTTGTAGCCCCATTTCCTGTTTGGTAAGCCATTCCTGAAGTTGAATATCCAGCAAGAGACGTTCCGTTGTATCTTACGATACCGGTCGTTGCATTACAGTTAGGATCTCTTTTTGCTAAAACAAGTTTAATTGGGAAAACAGCTGAAGTTCCGAAATCAGGAGGTGTACCAGATGCCGGCCAAGGATATGTTCCCGCATACATCTTATTGGCATTATCTAACCAGGTCTGAATCTGAGCATCTGTTCTTGTATAAGAAGCATTGTTTCCTTCAATGACGTGTACTACCACCGGAATTTCATACACTCCGTTTACGGTCTTACCTGTAACAGAATGAGGATTTGCTTTCTTTTCAGCTTGAATTTTTCTGAGTACTTTATCAAAAACCTGTCTTAATCCTGGATTCTCTCTATCCTGCGCTTTCAAGGTTTCATCAAACCCACATATTCTTGATTGGTGTTGTTGCTGCTGTGCTGTCAGCGAAAGCGAAAATAGCGCTGCTCCATAAAGGAAAGTTTTCTTCATTTTATTAATTTTTTAAAAGTTTTTAAATTTACAATCTTATCGAATATTAACACTAATTATGTTTATTTTTTATTCAAAAAATACAATTAAACATTAAATATTTCACCAGTTAGTCGATAAAATCTTTTTTTTGTTACAAAACAAAAAATATTATATTAATATAAAATTAAAAAAACTAAAACAAACAATTAACAAAAATCCTATTTTTAGTTAAAAATCGAAAACAACAAACATTCAAAAAAACTAATAGTCAATGCAATATGGATTCACATTCATTTTTGACAACACTTAACAATATACCGCAATATATTCTCAAGAAAAGATGACATGATATCTAATAAAATACAAAAGCCACACAGATTTGTGTGGCTTTTGTATTTTAATTCGATATTTATTTATAAAGAATAATTCGGAGCTTCCTGTGTAATAATTACATCATGTGGGTGAGATTCTTTCAATCCGCTCCCTGTAATCATAACCAGTTTAGAATCATTCTGTAAAGCCTCAACATCTTTGGCCCCACAGTATCCCATACCAGCTCTTAAACCTCCTGTTAATTGGAAAATAACATCTTCCAACTTTCCTTTATGAGGTACCCTTCCTTCAATTCCTTCCGGAACGAATTTTTTGGCTTCACTTTGGAAATATCTTTCTTTACCACCTCTTTTCATTGCAGAAAGACTTCCCATTCCCTGGTAAGATTTGAATTTTCTTCCCTGGAAAATAATTTCCTCTCCCGGAGCCTCATCTGTCCCAGCCAAAAGGGATCCTAACATTACTGCTCCCGCACCACTTGCAATGGCTTTTACAATATCACCTGAAAGCTTGATTCCTCCGTCAGCAATTACCGTTACATTTTGAGACTTAGCATACTCGTACACATTGTAAATAGCGGATAACTGAGGAACACCCACTCCTGCAACTACTCTCGTGGTACAAATAGAGCCAGGCCCTACCCCTACTTTAAGAACGTTTGCTCCGGCTGCAATAAGATCTTTTGCCGCTTCAGCAGTTACAATGTTTCCTCCTACGATATCTAAATTCGGATATGTTTTTCTGATTTCAGAGATTTTATCTAATACTCCTTTAGAGTGACCATGAGCAGAGTCAATAGCTATGATATCAACACCTGCCTTTACCAAAGCTTCGATTCTGTCTAAAGTATCTTCTCCAACTCCAACTCCTGCACCTACAATAAGGCGTCCGTTTTGGTCTTTGTTAGCGTTAGGATACTCCAATTGATTATCAATATCTTTAATGGTAATTAATCCTACAAGCTTATTATCCTTATCTACAATTGGCAGTTTCTCTACTCTATTTTTAAGTAGAATTTCTTTAGCTTTTTCAAGATTGGTATCTTTATCCGAAGTGATCAGGTTTTCTTTTGTCATGATCTCTTCTACTTTCATACCAAGGTTTTCCTGGTATTTCACATCTCTGTTGGTAATGATTCCAATTAAAACATTATCAGCATCTACCACGGGTAAACCTGAAATTTTGTATTTTGACATCATTTCCTTTGCCTCTCCTAAAGTATGATCTTTAGAAAGGGTTACCGGATCAGAAATCATTCCGTTTTCGGAACGTTTTACTCTGTTTACCTGAGCAGCCTGCTCAGCGATTGTCATGTTTTTGTGAATGAAACCTAAACCTCCGACTCTTGCTAAAGCAATTGCCAGATCACCTTCAGTAACGGTGTCCATCGCAGCAGAAACTATCGGAACATTCAGCGTAATTTTGTCGGTAAGTCTTGATTTTAATGATACCTGATTAGGTAAAACTTCTGAATAAGAAGGGACTAGAAGAACGTCATCGAAAGTGATGGCTGTCTCTACAATTTTGTTATGAATAGACATCTTTACTTTCTTTGCAAAATTAGGTTATTTTGACGACATATGAAAATCCTTTTCAATAGTTTACATAAAAATTAATAATCAATAAGTTAAATCAAAAAAACCGCTCTTTTTCAAGAACGGTCACTGTACAAAATAAATTTAGTTATATAAAACTACTTGTAAAGGGTTATTTATCATTAATAAAATAATCGGCGATTACTTAACCGGATTTCCCTCTTCATCTAAGTTTTCTGTATTTTTTTAATTGACCAAAGGCTATTTATCAGAAACAGAATTGATCATTTTTGAAATATCATTTGCTGTAAAGCTTCCTTTCACATCTACAAATACTAATTCTTTGCTTGAATTTACGATTATTAGCATATTTTTAATAGCCTCTCCATCTTGTTTCACCCGTATATTCACATTTTCACCATTATGTTTTAAGGACGCCCAATCTTCATAATGGTTGTTATTTAAATACTTAGCATAATCATTAAGCATTTCTTTACTTCCATTTTCTACGGTGAGAATTTTTATTTTGGAAATTTTCTTTACCAGATTAATAAGTTCCTCACTTTCCCCATCTTCTTTTAAAGCCTTTTTAATATAAGGTTTAGCCAGAAGTAAAGGAACATTAAAACTTGTAAATTTTGCTCCTTTGAAATCATATTCTGAGTTAGAGAAAAAATCCATATTGGGTTTTCTTGAGACAATGCATGATTGCAAGAAGCCTATGATCAGAATATAAAGAAAAATGTTTTTTAAAGTTTTCATGGTAAGTTTTTTTAGTCAATCGGTCTTAATGCCCCTCCTGAATTTTTGCCGATATTTGAATCGATTTCCGGTCTTCCTCTGTATCTTACCAAACCTCCTGAAGACGCTCTTACTTTTAATTTATCCGAAACATTTACGGAAAGATTTCCTCCGGAGGTTGCCTCAGTTTCAAGATAACTGAACTTTAAATCATCTGCTTTACAGACAGCACCACTGCTGATATCAATTGAACCGGAACTGGCTTTCCCATTCAAACTTGTATTGGAACCGCTTGAGCTTTTTATCGATATATTTTCTGCCGTAATTCCTGCTCTGAGATTTGCTCCGGAGGAAGCCGAAATATCCGCTACACCTGAAACTTTAAAGTCACCTGTCACATTCGCACCCGACGATACATCAATCCTCATGCTGTTTTCCTGAATAGAATTCACCACTGTAAAGTTGGAGCCTGACGAAGCATCAATACTGCTCATTTTTGGAGAAGAGACATTCACGCTTAAGTTTTTAAATCTTAAATTCTTTACCCCTTTATTATCAATATAAATTCTCAATATTCCATTTTCTACTTTCGTAATGATATATTGTAATTTATCAGAATCTGCAATCACTTTTACACTGGTCGGGCTCTCCTGTTTGAAGACTACATTCACTCCCGTACTCACCTGAATTCCTGAAAAGCTCCCAACATTTCTAGCTTCACCATTCAGATATGAAGGGTTATTTTCTGAGGTAATATTACTTCTTGTATTGTTGATAGGATTTTTTTTAGTTTCACTTGAACTGATAATTTTGCTGACGTCATCCATGGAAAGCTTCCCATCCAGCATTACAAAAATACTTTCTCCACTTCCACCATCAATACTTAATAACAGATCATCCAAAATACCATTTTTAGCCTCTCCGGAAAGGAATTTTATCTTCGCCCCGGAATTGTTTACAGACATTATTTCACTGTAATTCAGATTTTTCAAGTAAGAAGAAATATCTTTACTCAATTGAGACAGATTGCTCTGAACCCTGCGCCCATCAGATGTATTTGTTTTTTCAGGATTCTCTGTGATCAGTATTTTCAATCCATTGATCTTGGACAACAACGGTTTGATCTGGTCCAGTTGTGAATCATCAATATTCAAACTGCTTAACATACCAAACATCGGTTTAGCAATCTTAATAGAAGTTACACCTTCCACTTCCTGATATTTTTCGAAAAGCTGGTCGAATTTATCTTTTTGCCCATATACATTAAAGAAATAGGAAAAAGCAAGTGCGAATATTATGAATAGTTTTTTCATGAGTCAATTTTATTTTTTAAGTTGATGGTTATTGTTTGATCGGATTTGTATCGATTAGTCTAATAATCATCGTCTACCACTTTTGGTTGTACCAATTTTTCACTAACGTTATTTGCAAATATCTGGAATGAATACTTAGTCACATTGATTGCTTCTTCTACATTGTCGATTCTTTTGCCATTCACAATGACATAAGAATTTTCATACCCTGTGGAATCTTTTGAAGCTTTATTTATAAAAGAGGAATTGTTTACATATCTTGGCTTTCTCTCTTTTTTAAGCCTTCCCCTTTTAGGAAGAATCTCATCTAATACATCTTTTTCAGCCACATGATTATCCTGAAAAATGGAATCTTTTTTTACTCCTGAAATAGAATCTGAATGATTTACGGCTACCTGAGCCTGATGATCATTATTTTCTTCGATAAAATCTGACTTCTGTCTCAACACTTCATCTTTCACCAGTTTTCCCGCATCCTTGGTTCCTGTTACCGAATCATTATTATAAAAGAAAAAACCAACACTGAAAAGAAGCAATATACTGGCAGCCATCCAGAACCATTTAGGGAAAGAAGGATTTCTTTTTTCTTCTAATGGTATAACAGGAGAAGCATCTTTTTCAGATTCCTTACCTTCTGCCTTCTGAAGAAAATCTTCAAAGTTCCAATCCATTTTTTCTTCCTTTATATTCTGGAAGATTTCATCGTATTTATCTTGTAATTGATCTTTTTTCATAGCTCATCAGTTGTGAGATTTGTTCTTTTACTTTTTGTCTCGCCCGCATAAGGTTAACCCTTACTGCATTTTCCTCCATTTCCAGCATTTCGGAAATTTCGGAAACTTCATACTCTTCGACATCTTTCAAATGGATAACCATCTTCTGCTTTTCCGGGAGCTGATTGATAAATCCTACAATATGTTCTTTAAGGTTATCCACTTCCATACTGTAAAGCTCTGATCGGTGAAGCTGCATATCTGCAAAACCTATCTTCACATCATGATGTTTTAACCGGTTGAGACATTCGTTCCTGACAGATTTTAAAGCATAGGATTTAAAATTCCCAAACCGCTCCAGTTCATCTCTTTTCTGCCAGAACTTCATCATCAGATCCTGCACAACATCTTCCGCTTCATCACTACTCATGACGAACCTTTTCGCAAAACGATACATCTCGTCTTTGAGAATAAACACCGTATTCTTAAAAGTTTCTTGGGTCATGAGTTTTGTTTCTTATAGGTAAGACAACTGCCGTTTCAAATCTATTACATCAAAAATAAAAAAAACTTCAATTTTCTTGAAGTTTTTTTACAATCCCATTAATAGGTATCAAAAATATGTTTCAGAATAGCCTTGTCTTGGCCTGTTAAAGGCACTTTTCTTCTGGCCATTGCTCTTTCTGCGACCTCATATACTTTATCTAATCTGAATCTTTCATCATCTTTCAATCCGCCCCACGAAAAATTTTCCACAAGGTTAGGTGGAAAACCTGGCTTGAAAATATTGGAAGCAACTCCTACTACTGTTCCCGTATTTAATTGAGTATTAATAGCTGTTTTGGAATGATCTCCCATAATAAGGCCTGCAAACTGTAGTCCTGTATCTTCAAATGCTTTGGTTCTGTAATTCCAGAATTTTACATGGCCATAATTATTTTTCATATTGGAAGAGTTACTGTCTGCTCCGAAATTGCACCACTCACCAATAACCGAATTCCCTATAAAACCGTCATGCCCTTTACTGGAATAGCCGAAGATGATTATATTATTAACTTCTCCACCTACTTTACAATGAGGCCCTACCGTAGTAGCTCCATAAATTTTAGCCCCTAGATTAAACTTAGAGTCGTCACACAAAGCTATAGGCCCCCGAAGATGGCAACCTTCCATTATCTCTGTATTTTTACCAATATAGATTTTACCCGTTTTTGTATTGATCGTTGAAAATTCAATGGAGGCACCTTCTTCTATAAACAGATCTTTTTTATCCCCTAAGAAACCATTCGTGGAAGATAAGTCCTGAGAAGTTCTTCCTTTGGTAAGCAAATCAAAGTCAAAATCAATTGCATGATGGTTATAAGTAAACAGGTCAGCCGGTTTTTTGAAGAAAACCAATTCTTCTTTAATATCAGTCATTTTCTCAATCTGATGTAAAGAAAATCCTTTCATATTAATCTTCGCCGCGACCAGTTCATCTTCATACACCAACGCTTCTCCTTGTTTAAGATCTTTAATCTGCTGAATAACAGATTCTGTAGGCAGGAAGTTAGGAACCACGAAAAGGCTTTCTTTTTCTTCGGGAATTGTAAATTTATCCTGAAGATACATTTCTGTAAAATAAGAAACCTCCGTATTTTCCAGAATTTTCTGCCATCGTTCAGAAAATGTAAGAATTCCACATCGCATGACAGCAACAGGGCGGGTAAAAGTAAGCGGAAGGAAATCTTCCCAATATTGTGCGTCTGAAAATACTATTTGCATTTTTTTGAAGTTAGAGATTATCAGCTAGAAGTCGAAAACCTAAGTCTTGTGTCTTTAAACAAACTATTAGGTCTTGGTTTCTATCTAACACAAAAATACAAAAACATATGAGAATTTAGAATACGCAGAAATGATTAAAAGACAAGAGAACAGTTGAGCTCTCCTTGAAACTTTCTACACTTTGGATAGAACCGATAGAAGTATTCATTTTATTTGAAACCCACTTCCGTCTCTATGGGATAATTAAAATAAAAAAGTCTTCCAAAAATTGGAAGACTTCTATATTTTAAGCTACAAAAAAATTACTTAGCGAATTTTTTGTATTTGTTCATGAACTTATCAACTCTACCAGCTGTGTCAACTAACTTAACTTTACCTGTGTAGAAAGGGTGAGAAGTTGAAGAGATTTCCATTTTGATTAGAGGATACTCTTGTCCTTCGTACTCGATAGTGTCTTTTGTTTCTGCAGTAGACTTGCAAAGAAACACCTCGTCGTTACTCATATCTTTGAAAACAACAAGTCTATAATTTTCTGGGTGAATTCCGTTTTTCATAATACAATTTTTAAAAAAATTAAAGTTTGCTTTCGAAATAGTAATGGATATTTCTCTGCGTAATTTTAGGTTGCAAAAGTACAACATTTTTTCTAAAATCCAAATACTGAATCCAATATTTTTTTAATGATAAGAAATTCAAAGTATTTTCGTTAAATTTGGAACCTACTTAAACTTTAATTTCGATGAAATTCAAACTATTACTGGCTTTTTGTTTCTGGATACTTCTTGTAACGGTATCATGTAATAAGGATGATATTACCTTTGATGCACCCTCACAACAATTAAGATTTTCTAGTGATACAGTGTTCTGTGACACGGTATATCATCAGGTACGTTCAGAAACCTATGCTGTAAAAGTATATAATAATGAAGATAAAGATGTTCTTATCCCAAGAATCAGTCTTGAGAAAGGGGCGGGATCGCTCTATAGAATTAATGTAGATGGAAAACCGGGGTATGATTTTAGGGATGTTCCTTTAAGAAAGAAGGACAGTCTTTATATTTTTGTTGAAATAGCACCGCAAGCTACCGGACCTGAAGCAATTGCTGAAGATAGAGTTGTCTTCAACAGCTCTGCAGGAGATCAGCACGTCACATTATTTTCAGTAGTTCAAGATGCTGAGTTCTTTATTCAAACACCTACCAATCCTAATCTTATTACCAGTTCTACCACCTGGAATAATAATAAAGCAAAAATTATCTATGGAAACCTCACGGTGAACCCCAATGTAACATTAGATGTAGACCCGGGAACGAAAATATATTTCCACAAAAACAGTGGAATGAAAGTTTCTTCGGGAGGTGTTTTAAACATCAACGGAACAATGGACCAACAGGTTGTCATTCGCGGAGATAGAAATGACACCAAATATGATACGGTTCCTAAAAACTGGAATTCTATCAAAATGGAGGCAAACTCTATCCTTAATATGAACCATGCAAGGCTTTTCGGAGGAACAAAAGGGCTTGAGATGAAGCAAACCACAGCCACTATTACCAATTCATTTATCCACACCTTCTTTGATTATGGAATTTATGCAGTAGGTTCTACTGTTAAAGCTAATAATTTAGTAATGAATAACTGTGGATTAGCATGCATCGGAATATTTAGAGGAGGTAATCATACATATACTCACGCTACGATTGCCAACTATTCAAGATCAATGAGTCAGTTTGACAGAGACGGAATCTTTGCAACAAACGAATGGAAAAACGATGCAGGACAAATAGAACAAGGCGCTTTACAGCAACTTAGCATAAGAAACAGTATCGTTTATTCTGACAGAGATAATTCTGTGCATGTTGAACCTACTTCCGGGCAGCAGTTTGAGTTCTTGCTTCAAAACTGTCTTATCAAATACTCCGGGAAATCTGAATCGGGCTTTACTTTTGACAACAGCCTTAATGTGGTACAAAGTATCAAAAATGAGGATCCGCAGTTTGTCAATTATTTTATGGCCAAAATGAACTTAAGGGTAAAATCAACGTCTCCGGCAAGAGGAAAAGGAAATGTAACGGTAGCAGGGAGTGTGCCTCTTGATATTGTAAATGTATCCAGAACTACTAACCCTACTCTTGGAGCTTATCAATAATGGAAATTACACAACTGCAACAACAGGTCGATGAATGGATCAAAACCATCGGCGTAAGATATTTTAATGAACTCACCAATATGGCAATGCTGACAGAAGAAGTTGGCGAAGTAGCCAGAATCATTGCCAGAAGATATGGTGAGCAGAGTGAAAAAGAAAGTGATAAAAGCAAAGACTTAGGAGAGGAACTGGCAGATGTTCTTTTTGTAACATTATGTTTAGCCAATCAAACCGGAGTTAATCTGCAGGAAGCTTTTGACAAAAAAATGAAAATAAAAACTGATCGCGATAAGGATCGCCATCAGAATAATGAAAAATTAAAATAAGAGTCTGGAGACCCTATTTAAAGCAATAAGGTCTCCATGTTCTGAAATCTGAAGAAATAATGAAGCTAGAAAAATCAAAATTAATCGGAAATAAAACGATACAGATCAGCGGTTCGAAGAGTATTTCGAATCGTTTGTTGATTCTGGAAAGTTTATTTAGCAATATAAAAATCGGGAATTTATCCAATTCTCAGGATACACAATTGCTAAAAAAAGCATTATCTCAAAATACGGATGTTGTAGATATCCATCATGCAGGAACTGCCATGCGTTTTCTTACCTCTTATTATTCTATTCAGGAGGGAAAAACAACAGTACTTACAGGTTCCGGAAGGATGAAAGAAAGACCTATTAAGAATTTGGTAAGTGCTTTACAGGATCTTGGAGTAGAGATCGAATATCTGGAGAATGAAGGTTTTCCCCCTTTAAAAATTACCGGAAGAAAGATTACCCAAGCCTCAGTGAATGTCCCTGCCAATATTTCAAGCCAGTTTATCACGTCTCTTCTTCTTATTGCCGGAAAGCTTGAAAACGGATTGGAAATTCATCTTGTAGGCGAGGTTACCTCAAGGTCTTATATTGAAATGACACTTGATATTTTAACCAAATTTGGAATCAAAAGCAGTTTTGAAGGAAATAGTATTAAAGTTGAACCGTTCAATGATGCTGGGCAGTCTGGAGCAGTACACTATGAAGTGGAAAGTGACTGGAGCTCTGCTTCGTATTTCTACTCAATAGGTGCTTTAGGAAGAGAAACAATCCATCTTAAAAGCTTTTATAAAAAATCAACACAAGGAGATTCTGCAATTGCAAAAATTTATGAAGACTTCTTCGGAATTACAACGACTTTCTCGGAAGAAGAGCATAAAATCACTTTGGAACCTCAACAAAATTTCTCATTCCCGGACAAGATTATTCTGGATATGAACAACTGCCCGGACATTGCGCAAACACTTTGTGTAACGGCAGCAGCTCTAAAAATTCCTTTTGAAATTTCGGGATTAGGAACTCTTAGGGTTAAAGAAACCGACAGACTTTTGGCTTTATATAATGAGTTGAAAAAGCTGGGTGCCGAAACCGAAATCACTGATTTAACGATTAAATCTATCAGTTTCGGAGAACCACAAGATAACATTTCCATAAAGACATATCAGGATCATAGAATGGCTATGAGCTCTGCTCCTTTCTGTCTGATCAAAGAGCTTAGCATTGAGGATGAAGATGTTGTTGAAAAATCATATCCGATGTTTTGGAAAGATCTTGCCAGTTTGGTGACAAATTAATTAAAAAAATTGAAAATGTGGTAATTTGAAGATAGGTCGACAACCTTGCTTCAAGTTACTGCATTTAAAATACTCCCGTAAAATGAAGAATCCAATCACCGTTCTCCTTTTCTTATCCGCGCTTTTGTAATTTTCAGAATTTTCTCACTCCAGGCCGTAATTTTCAACAACTTAATTATCTATTAAAATTAAGTTAACTCCTCTTGATTTGATATATTCTTATTTTTAGCTTACAATAAAAATATAAAAAAACTATGTTCAAATCACACATGAGGCGTTTAACGTCCATCACTCTTGGTATTGCTACCGCAAGTTTATTTTTTTCATGTTCAAGTGACAGTATTATGGAAAGGGATTCTAACGAAACGGCTCTTTCTTCTGCTAAGATAAGTAACAAAGCAGCCTTACTACCTATTGAAATGAACAGCTGGATGTCCGGTCTGCAGGATAATATCTCCCTTTCAAAAATCTCAATTCCGGGAACGCATGATTCAGGAGCGCGTGTAGATGCCCCTGTCATATCGGGTACTGCAAAAACACAAGACCTTAGCATTGCTGAACAGTTAAATGCGGGGGTACGTTTTCTGGATATCCGTTGCAGACATATTGATAATGCCTTTACTATTCATCACGGAGCAATCTATCAGAATTTAAATTTTGATGATGTACTGAATGCATGTTATGCTTTTTTAAACAGCCATCCAACAGAAACGATTATCATGTCTGTAAAGGAAGAATACGATGCGTCTAATACAACCAGAAGTTTTGAACAGACTTTTGATTCTTACGTTCAGAAGAATTCGTCCAAATGGGATCTGGGAACCACAATTCCGACATTAGGAAATGTAAGAGGAAAAATTAAATTATTAAGAAGATTTTCTGCTGGGTCTGCGAAGGGAATCAATGCTACTTCATGGGCAGATAATACAACATTTGAAATCAATAACCCGGGAGCAGCATTAAAAGTTCAGGATTATTATAAAGTAACCAATAATGATGACAAATGGACGGGGATTTCCAATCTGCTTAATGATGCTAAAAATGATACCAATACTAAACTTTTCATCAACTTTACCAGTGGTTACAAGCCGGGGATCTTTGGAATCCCAAGCATTCCTACTGTTTCCAATAATATCAACCCCAGACTTAAAACCTTCTTTCAGAATAATACAAAAGGGTCTTTTGGAGTAATGCCTATCGATTTTGTAAATGCAGAATTATCTGAGCTGATTGTGAAGACTAATTTTTAAAAACAAATCATCTTATCCACAATCTAAATTTCTTTTGTGGCTTAATAAAATAAAATGTAGCTCTTCAATTGAAGGGCTACATTTTTTTATACATAGTGATAAGTTTAAGCAGGCATTATTTCTCGATCCCGTACGCTGCAAGTATTTTATTAAAGATTTCTGTGTTTTCAAATAATCCTGTAAATTCTTTAGAGTTGGGCCCATAGGCGAAAACACTTGATGGAATTGAAGTATGATCATTCGTACTGAAGTTCCCAAATACCCAGCCTTCTTTAAGACTCCCGTCAAGTAGTGTTAAACCTCCCGTTTCATGATCCCCCAAAACAACAACTAATGTCTCTTTATTTTCGTCGGCAAATTTCATTGCTTTTCCCACTACATAATCAAAATCTAATAATTCAGTTATCAGTTGTTCAATGTTATTACTATGTCCTCCCCCATCTGTCTGAGAGGCTTCAATCATCATAAAGAACCCTTTTTTGTTGGCTTTCAAATCATTCAGACTAAGGTCAAAAGCATCAGCCAGCCAGTTTCCTCTTCCATTGGTTATTCTTTGTGATGCTAACGGGTCAACCACCAACGTACGATTATTTATTTTTCCTACAGATTTCAGGTCATGATAGATTTCTATTTTTGCTTCTTTCAGCTTTTGTTCTGTGTCTGCAGTCAATCCACTTGTAGGACCGCCGATCAGAATCTTTGTTTTAGAAGTAGCAAAGTCTTTCATAATAGGTTCTGAACTGTTCCTGTTGTCGGAATGTGCATAAAAATCTGCAGGAGTGGCGTCGGTAACATCTCCGGTAGAAATCAAGCCTGAAACCATTCCTTTAGCTGCGATAATATCCGGAATTTGCGCCAAAGCTTTCCCTGCATTATCTACTCCTACAAATGTATTTTTAGTCTTTACTCCGGTTGCAAATGCCGTAGATCCCGGTGCGGAATCTGTAATATAAGCATTTGATGAGTTCGTTTTGGATAACCCGGTTGCTTTCATGTTGAAAACATTCAGCTTTCCTTTATTTGCTGTAAAAGCGGCATAATATTGTGGCAGAGAAGTACCATCCGGAATCAGCAGGATTACATTTTTTACTTTTTTACTGATTCCATCCGTTTTATAAGTCGGGGTATAAGTGGTATACTCTTTATTATTTTTAAAGAAATTCTTCGGAATAGTATTCATGAACTTTTTAAGATCCGGAATATGATCCGTGTTGATATAGTCTACCCCTACATCCATAAGATTAACCCATGCATTAGGAAAATCAGGGGCCCCATAAAAACGCATTGGCTTTTGTTGGGTATGTGCTTTTTCAACAGCTGCTTTTATCTTCCCTGTTTCTTCATCTCTTGGAATTCCTTTTCCGTTCCATTTTACCAATGCCGGTAAATCAGCACTGAACATTCCAATTCTTTTCAACTGATCCTGGGTATAATTCTTATCCAGATCTCCATCAAAATAAAGATAGCTTGGATAGTTTTTAAAATCAGCAGGCTGAGGTCTTCCTCCCGTAATTACTATTTTTATTCCGGCATTTCCGGTTATCTCAGGATATTTTTTTAAAGTAGCAACCAAAGCAGCCAAGCTTGTTTTGTACTCCTGTTTGATATCAATAAGCAGTTGAAGTTTTTTAGCAGCATCCGGGTAAATAGTCCCTTTATTCAATTTAATCTGCTTTGAGATATTATCCAGATAAAGGCTTTCCAATGTTCTCTCCGGTGAAAGTTCTTTTTCCGTATGAGCTACCCAAAGTTTGCCTTTTACAAGAAAAACATCCGCTTCAATAGATCCAAAATTAGCATAATATGCCTGCCAGAAAGGAATCTCCTGCATATAATCATTGTGAGAATGTGCATTTCCTACACTGTAGTTCAAATAATTCTGTGCCTGATTTTTAGCAAACGTAGCTAAAGCCAATACAGCCAATATTTTTGATAGTTTCATTCGTATATTTTTATTGCTTGTATAGGTCGGATGGAATGCATGTGCTTTATGACTTTATACTTCAAAAATGTGCAGACATTTCATACTCCCTGTGAAAAAACTATATCATCACAGAAGATCTGCAATGATATAGTAAATAATATATTAGTTTAAGATTTTACCAACCTTCATTTTGTTTAATAACCCCATAGCTGTTGACAATTTCAGCTTGTGGTACAGCCCAAACATTATGTACAGCAGGATTAAAGTTTCTTGCTGCCCAAACAACTTGCCCTGTAATGCCATGCAGAGGTTTTGCATATGTTGCCTGAGCATCTCCCCAACGCACAAGATCTCTGTGACGATCTGCCCATTCACCTGCCAGCTCGCAACGTCTTTCATGTTTCAGATCAGCCATTGTACATCCTGTTTTTGATGCTAGACCCGCGCGGGTTCTGATCATATTAATTTCCTGATCTGCATTTCCTCCTGACATTAATAAGGCTTCCGCTTTGATAAGAATTACCTCAGCATAACGCATAATCGGAACGGCAAGGTCTGTACAAGGATAATCTCCGTTGGCACTTACGTGGCCACTACTCAATGGATATTTGAAAGCATCCATATACTTATTGAACTGATATCCTGTCAGTGAGTTGGAAGAAGCATATGTTCTTTCTGTCCCGTTAAACGTGAATTTATCTCCAAGTTTTAAAACGGTTGCACTTCTTCTAAGATCCCCGGCTTCATATTCGTCATATAATTCTTTAGTAGGCTGAAAATATCCCCATCCGTTATATTCTCCCCAACCTTTGTTCTCAAGCATAACTCCGGGAAGGATACTTCCTACTGAATTAAATTTAGGAGTACTTGGAACTGACCAGATATATTCTGAGCTGTAATTATTTTCAGCTTTGAAGACGTCTGCATAATTGTTCAACAGATTTCTGTTTCCTTTGGTCATGACTTCATTTGCCCAAAAAGCAGCATTCTGCCAGTCTTTCATAAATAAATATACTTTTGCCAGAAGTGCCCATGCCGCAGCTTTATGAGGTCTGCCGTAATCTTTAGCAGGAAGTTCTGCCTGGCTCGGCAATAACTCTGCTGCTTTTTTAAGATCATTGACAATGTAATTGTAGTTTTCCATCACATTGGCAGCCCGAGGAGCCGGGCCGTCCGGTTCTTTAGTACGGTCAATGATAGGAACCCCGGCTTTTTCATTTCCATAACTGTAAGCCAACTCGAAGTACATCCTGCTGCTCATAAACAAAGCTTCACCAAGATATTTGTTTTTAACAGTCTGAGAAGCCTGAATATCATTTACCTTACGGATCACACGATTGGCAACACCAATCACTGTATATCGTTTATTCCATTGTGTTTCAAGATCTCCTGCAGCGATATAATTGCTGCTAAAATTCTTCACATTATCCGCTTCACTCTTTGATCTTCCTGTTACCATATCATCACTGGCATTGATGAACCAGAAAAAGCCTCTACCGTAAAACTCACTGTCGGAAAGCGGCTTATACATTGCGTTAGCACCCGTAATCAGATCATTTTCGGTCTTCCAGAAACTCGCTTCTGTTGGCGTTCCTTCCGGCTGTATATCCAATTCATTGGTACAAGAAAGCAATGAAACGGATAATCCTGTTATTAGTAGTATTGTATTGAAAACTTTCATGTTTTTACTTTTAAAATTTATATTAGTTTAAAACCCTACTTCCAGTCCAAAAATAAATGAACGAGCCTGAGGATATCTTCCGGTATCTACTCCATAGGTCTCCATACCCACTTCAGGATCAAAGCCTGTATATTTGGTAATAGTAAACAGGTTATTGCTTGTCACATATACTCTGATTTTATTCACATCAAGTTTCTTGTAAAGTTCTCTTGGCAAAGAATATCCCACAGTAAGGTTTTTTAATCTCAGATAAGACCCGTCTTCCACATAAAAATCTGATACTTTAGAATAATTACCACTTGGATCCCCTTGCACCAGCCTTGGAATATTGGTGTTGGTATTCTGAGGTGTCCAGGCATTCAGAATATCCCTATCCATATTATAGTTCTGCCCTGTCCCTCCCGGATTTAATGAAATAAATTTCAGTCCGTTGAATATCTTGTTTCCATAAACTCCCTGGAAGAAAAGATTTAAATCAAAGTTCTTCCATGTCATATTGTAGGATAAGCCATAAGAGAATTTTGGATATGGATTTCCAAGATTAACAAAGTCATTGTTATTTAATGGTCCGGTATTTCCATCTTTTTTCAGGAATTTAATATCTCCCGGTTTCGCATTAGGCTGAATAAGGTTACCGTTGGCATCTTTATAATTGTCAATATCTGCCTGAGTCTGGAAAATCCCATCAGTCTTATATCCATAGTACGAATAAAGAGATTCTCCTACTTTTATACGGGTAGGTTTCAAAACGCCTCTCACATTATTGCTATTGACAAAGATCTCATCTACACCTGCCAATTGTTTAACCGTATTTTTTAGTTGACTAAATGTAGCCCCTATTGAATAGGTAAAATCACCTTTACTTTTACTGTTATAATTGATTCCCAGTTCAAATCCTTTATCCTGAAACAGTCCGGCATTCACATATCGGTCTATATAGGTTTCGGTACTTGAAAGGTTAACATTGAATATCTGATCTGTTGAATTCTTAACAAAATAATCAAATTGCAAGGAAAGGCTGTTGTGCAGGAAGGAAGCGTCCACCCCAAAGTTGGTTTGTTCCGATTTGCCCCATTTTAAATTCTGATTACCTTTTGTCGTAGAGTAATAAGCAATATTCTGTGATGGGTCCTGTCCGAAAATAATATTATTATCACGGGTCATCAACGGATTTACTGCCTGATAAGATACTCCACCAAGATTTCCTAAAATTCCATAACTACCTCTTAATTTTAAGTTAGAAAGCCATGAAATATCATTCATAAAATTTTCTTTGGAAACTACCCATCCTCCAGAAATAGAATAGTAATTCGCAAACTGGTTTTGCTTAGCAACCAAAGAGGTCCCATCTCTTCTTCCCAATAAACTGACAATATATTTCCCTGCATAATCATAGTTAACTCTTGCCAGGTATGATGTCAGAGCCTGCTTATACTTGTAACTATATACTTCTTTATTGGTATCCGCAGCATTCTGAAGATATCTGAAGGCTTCTGCCTCACTTCTAAAGTCAAAAGCTTTCGCCCTGAATCCGTCTTCAATTGTTTTCTGAAAAGTAAAACCTGCCAGTGCATCGAAGTTATGTTTACCGACCGTAAATTTATACGTAAGGAGCTGCTCGGCAAGAGATGTGGATACATTGTTTGACTGGTACTCCAGGCTATTGGTATCAAATATTTTTCCTACTTCCAATACTCTTGAAGTGAATTCTTTACTATTTCCGAGCTTAAATGTCTGAGAAAAGTTAGAACGGAACTTCAAATCTTTAGCTACGTTAATTTCGATATAAGGATTGATCAAAATTTCATGCGTGGGATTTTGAATACTGATCCTTTTAAGATAAGCAACAGGGTTGATCATATCTCCATAACCTCCTGCCACATCAATCGGTAACCCGGAAAAAGCTCCTGTCGGTGTATATACGGAAACATTGGGTGGATAATACATCGCAGCAACCAGAGCTCCTGTATATCCGTTCTTTGTATTTGCGGTATTGCCTTCGGAGTAATTATAATACATATTCTCTCCGAACGTAAACCAGTCTTTTACTTTATGCTCAGAATTTACTCTGAAATTATATCTTTTTGCCTGAGTGTTTAATAAGATACCCTCAAGATTCCTGTGGTTCATCCCTACAAAAAATCTGGATTTTTCGCTTCCTCCGTTAAGGTTTACATTATATTCCTGAATAGTTCCTGTACGGAAGATTTCCTTCATCCAATCCGTTCTGGTAATTCCTCCATCAGAATATTTATCAGCATTAAATGCCAGTGGAAGACTGTTTAGCTTTCCTGCATTTTCATAAGCCTGACGCATTACATCCTGAAATTCTGCTGCATTTAGCGATTCCTTTAACCTCCATGCCTGGTTAATCCCGTATTTAACATCGAAATCTACCGTTAAAGTTCCTTTTTTACCTCTTTTTGTAGTAATAAGAATAACCCCACCGGAAGACCTCGCTCCGTAAATAGCTGCAGAAGCATCTTTAAGTACAGAAATATCCTGAATATCATTAGGGTTAATAGCAGGTGTTCCGTTAAATACAACTCCATCTACTACATAAAGAGGGGTTTCTCCGTTCACTCCGCCTAAACCACGAATATTCACTTTAGGCGAGCCATTTGGATCTCCACCTTCGTTCACAACTGTTACTCCGGCAGCTTTCCCTTGAAGTACTTCTCCTACACCGGATAAAGATCTTGAACTAAGCTTATCCAACGAGGCCTCTGCAACAGCACCGGACACTTTACTTTTCTTCTGTGTTCCGTATCCTACAACGACAACCTCATCGATGGATTTTTCTTTTATACTGTCTTTTTTTTGGGAGAGGAACATCGGTGAAGCTGATATTGCACCAATAAGTAATACCCTGCCCGTCAGATAAGTTACTGAGACTGGGACTTTAAATACATTCATGACATCCTTTTTAATTAGATGCAAAATTAGATCAGCTACTCCCTGCAGCTCATTAAGATTTTCTTATGTTTTTATTAAGAAATTTTAGCTTTATTAAGACACCACTTACCACATCTTAAAAATAAAACACTGTATTTCAGCAACATAAACAAATAAAGTACTCATTCCATTTTTATCCCGCATTTTCTTTTGTGTTAACTTTATTTTAAGTTTATCAATGAAGGTACTCTATTATTGGATCATTTTCAGATATAATAAATTACAGAGTTCATTTTTCTTTTTTTACATTTGCTGAAATTAAAAATCATACAGATTAAATGACCATTATCATTACAGGAACTTCATCAGGAATCGGATTTGTACTGGCCGAATATTTTGGTAAAAAAGGGCATAAAGTATATGGTCTGAGCAGAAAGCATACAGAAAGCCAATATTTTAAATCTATCCCGACAGACGTTACTGACAATACTGCCGTACAAAATGCAATCGCAGAGATTTTACAGACAGAAACCAGAATAGATATTTTGATCAACAATGCCGGAATGGGAATGGTAGGCGCCGTTGAAGACTCTACTAAAGAAGATATTTTAAAACTTTTTAGTCTGAATCTGGCAGGTCCTGTCCAAATGATGAGTGCTGTTCTTCCGAAAATGCGTGAACATAAATTTGGAAAAATCATCAATATTTCCAGTATCGGGAGTGAAATGGGGTTGCCTTTCCGTGGATTTTATTCCGCTTCTAAATCAGCTTTGGATAAAGTAACTGAGGCGATGAGGTATGAAGTATATCCTTGGAATATTGATGTATGTTCGCTTCATCTGGGAGATATTAGAACAAATATCGCAGAAAACAGAGTGATTACTCAGGCTTCTGAACCTTATAAAAACGTTTTCAATAAAGTATATTCTTTAATGAACTCGCATGTGGATGATGGAACTGATCCTGTTGAGGTCGCAGCATATATTGAAAAGCTTTTATCAAAAAATAAATGGAAAGCACATTATTATTTTGGTAAATTCGGACAGAAAATCGGAGTTCCTTTAAAATGGATTCTTCCACAGGGAGTTTATGAAAATTTAATGAAGAAATATAATAAACTGGACTAGTTTCAGTTATTTAAAAAATTATTAACTGTATTTAAAACATTAAGAGATCGTAAGGAGTGAAAAATGATTAAGAAAAGTTTCGCTTATAAGCTCAAAAATGATTAATCAGAATGCAACTTAATTCTTAATGATTTAAATAAAATTAGCATTGAAGTTATTTCTGAAAATATTTTTTGTTTTTTTCTGCGTTTTTGTACAAGCGCAGAAAAAGCAGTATTGGCTAACAGATACGGAAACCAAAATTAGAAAAAAAGTAAAAGATTCTACTTCTGCAGTAAAATTTTTAGATTCTTTAGCTCAAAATAATTACTTTTTTACTCAATTAAAAGAGGTAAAGGTAAAAGGGGATAGCACAGAAATTTTTTACGATAAAGGAAAAAACTTCAATGAAACTTATGTCAATCTTTCCGACTCTATTGTTCAAAAACTGAAGATTCAGAAAGATTTTTTCACCAAAAATTTAGACTCAACCAAAAAAAGCATCAATAAAAGTTATATTGATGAGGGATATTCTTTCAGCAGAATTAAGTCTAAATTCAAAGGCCAGAAAAATGGTTATCCTATCGTAGAACTTGATATCAATAAAAATGATAAAAGAACGATCAACGGATTTGTGGTAAAAGGATATGAAAAAGTTCCCAGAAGATTTATTAAAAATCTGGAAAAAGAATTCAAGGGGAAGAATTATGATGATAAGAACCTACTGGCTATCAACAAAAACTTCCAGAGCCATCCTTTTCTGACCCTGGAACGGCAGCCACAAACATTATTTACCAAGGATTCCACTAATATTTACCTATTTCTGGAAAAGAAGAAGACCAATACCTTTGACGGAGTTATTGGTTTCGGAAATGATAAAAAAGATAAGTTTACCTTAAATGGTACGATGAATGTCAATTTCAGAAACATGTTCAACGGTTTTGAAGCGATAAGCTTATACTGGCAGAGAAACCCGGACAGAGGACAAACCTTTGACCTGCAGGTAGATATTCCTTATCTTTTTAAATCTAATGTGGGGATGAATGCAAAGGTGAATATCTACAGACAGGATTCTACCTTTGCCAATGTAAAATTCCTACCTGCATTTTATTATCACATCAATAACCGAAATAAAATAGGAATCAGGGCTACCCTGGAGACTTCCACGATTATAGATACATTGTATGCTGCAGGAAAAGATTATAATAAAAGAGGAATCGGGATCTGGTATCAAATGACCGAACCTACGGATATTGATCTTTTCATGTATAAAACAAAAATTAATGTAGGATATGACTTTTTAGCAACCACGTATACCAAAGGAGATATCAAATCAACGCAAAACCAGTTTTACTTTTTCGGGGAACACAATTATCATATTTCAGGGAACCACTTTCTCAATATAAAGGGCGAAGGAGCGATGATGGATTCTAAAATTGAGTTTTCTGCCAACGAATTATACCGTTTTGGAGGCTGGAATTCCATGCGGGGGTTTAATGAGAACTCCCTTGCCGCCGATTTCTATTATTACGGCAGCTTAGAATACCGTTACCTCATCGGAAATCAAGCCTTCTTTGACCTCTTCGGGCAATACGGCCAGCTCAATAATAAATCCCTGAATGTAAAACCCAAGCTCTATAGTGTGGGGCTCGGCTTCAACTTCTTTATTCCTATCGGATTGATGAGTTTCCAGCTGTCAAATGGTAACGAATTTGGAAATCCTTTTAAATTCAACGATATTAAGATACACTGGGGAATCCTGAGTAGGTTCTAACAATAAATGGATCAATAAATTTCAGTTGTTTCCATAGCTCAAACCATTCCGACTTCCATCCTATATAATAAAAGAAAAACGTGTACATAAAAGGTATTTTCATTTTACAATTTTGTTAAGAATTTCTATTAAAAAATATTAAAATTGTATTTTTATTTTAATATGTCCTTAAAATACTGGTAACAATGTCCCGCTAAATTTGCCTTCAAAAAAATGAAGAGAACTTTAGCTACTTTTGCCGTTTTTTTGCTACCCCTTTATTTTACCGCTCAGGAAATTAATATTTCCGGAAATGTAAAGTCCGAAAACGGTTCAAGTGTTTCCGGTGTAAACATCACCGACAAAAATACAGGTAAGAAAGCAACTACAGATGAAAATGGTAATTTCACTATTTCTGCGAACCCAAAAGACATTCTTGAATTCATTTCCCCTGAATTTTCTGTTTATACGGTGGAGGTTTCTTCAAAAAAACAGTATTCGGTGGTCTTAAAAAAAACAAATGAAAAGCAAATTGAGGGAGTCGTAATTACAGCCTTAGGTATTGCTAAAAAGAAAGAGAAAATCGGATATTCTACCCAAGAAGTCGGTACTAAACAATTTGAAACCATTACAACTCCGAGTATAGGAAACTTATTTTCAGGACAGGTCGCTGGTCTGAATGTTTCGAATCCAACAGGAATGCAGCAGGCTCCCCAATTTACATTGAGAGGAAATTCAAATTTGGTTTTTGTCATTGACGGGGTAATTGTAGAAAAAGAAGTTTTCCAAAATCTTGATCCGAACAATATTGAAAACATCAACGTACTGAAAGGAGCAACTGCTTCTGCACTATACGGTTCAAGAGGAAGATACGGAGCTATTTTGATCACCACAAAAAGTGCTAAAAAGAAAGGCTTCTCTGTAGAGTTCTCTCAAAATACAATGATTACCGGAGGATTCACCAATCTTCCAAAGACTCAGACTGAATACGGAAACGGATCTCACGGAAAGTATGAATTCTGGGACGGAGCTGACGGAGGTGTGAATGACGGAGACATGATCTGGGGCCCTAAGTTTACTCCCGGGTTACAGATCGCCCAATGGAACAGCCCGATAAGAGATAAAACAACAGGTCAGGTAATCCCATGGTATGGAGCTGTAACAGGAACTCAGTATAATGACAAATCGAGATATGAAAGGGTTCCTATCGACTGGAAATATCATGATAATTTAAGTACGTTCCTTAAACCGGCAGTTATCAATAACAATAATTTTGCAATCAGCTACCGAAATAATAAAGATGTCTACAGACTTTCTGGAAACTTCATGAATTATGATGACAGAGTCCCTAATTCGTATTTACAGAAATATGGGGTCAATTTCTCTTCTGAAAACCATTTTGGAGATAAATTCGTATTTGATACCAAATTCAATTTTAACCAGTCTTTCACCCCTAATGTTCCCAACTACGATTACAACCCAAGCGGGCATATGTATACCATCCTGATATGGATGGGAGGTGATGTCAATGGAAAAGATCTTAAAAATCATATGTGGGTTCCCGGCCAGGAAGGAAGACAACAAGCCAACTGGAACTATGCATGGTACAATAACCCATGGTTCGGAGCAGAGTATTATAAGAATCAGAACAGAACCAATATTATCAATGCTCAGACCGGTTTAGAGTATAAAGCAACACAAGATTTCTCCGTAAAAGGGAAGATCTCTATTGTTGAAAACCATAATAAACAGGAAATATTCAGTCCTTATTCTTATTTCAATTACAGCGCTCCTAGAAGTGGTGGTTATATTTCTAATGATTCAAAAACATGGAACCTCAACTATGATGTATTAGCGACTTATAAGAAAAAAATATCTGAGAATTTTGACTTTGCCATCAATGCCGGAGGTTCTGCATTTTATTACAAAAATAATATCAACAATGTTTCCACAGATGGTCTTAAAACTCCTGAACTCTATGAGCTAAATAATTCTATTGGAGCTTTAAAATACTATAGTTATCTGAAGGAAAAATTAATTTATAGTGCCTATTCAACGATTGACATCGGGCTATACAATGCATTTTTCATCAATTTCTCAGGGCGTAATGACTGGTCTTCTACTCTTCCAAAAGCCAACAGATCTTACTTTTACCCTTCCGCATCCATCAGTGCTGTAATTTCTAATCTGGTAAAAATGCCTGAGGCTATTAATATGTTAAAGGTTTCAGCATCATGGGCAAAAGTAGCTTATGATTTTCAGCCTTATTCTATCAGAAACTATTACCTAAACAATAAAGGAGTTACTTTTAACGGTAATCCAACTTATTACTACCCTACAATCCTTAACGTAGAAAATACATTAAAACCTGAACAGACTAAATCTTACGAACTAGGATTAAGTGCTGGATTCTTAAACAACAGAATTACTTTAGATGCCACGTATTTTAGAACTTTAGATTATAATAACATCTTGCAGTTTCCAAGTGCTGAGTCATCCGGTTTTGTTTCTCAATATGTAAATGGCAACGAGTATACGACAAAAGGATTTGAAATTTCTCTTGGACTGGTTCCTGTAAAAACTTCCGATTTCACGTGGAAAGCCTTAATCAACTGGAGTACCTATGAACAAAAGCTGACTTCCATTTATGATAATATGCCCAACTATAACAATATTAAACTGGGAGAAAGAATGGACAGCTATTATGACTACGAATGGCAAAAATCACCGGATGGAAAAGTTATACTGGATGCCAATTCAGGAATGCCGACAAGAGCAAATACTCAAACGAACTTAGGTCATTTTAACCCTGACTGGACATTTGGGATCAACAACTCATTCAAATACAGAAAATTAACATTAAACATCGGAATCGACGGAAGTATCGGTGGTGTTATGAGATCTCAGGTAGTTGAAAAAATGTGGTGGGGAGGAAAGCATCCAAATTCTGTTGCCTACAGAGATCAAGAATATGCTAATCCGGGAACGTACTATTTTGTACCTGATGGGGTGAATTATAATGCTGCTACAGGACAATATACTCCACATACCAAAGCAATAAGCTTCCAGGATTGGGCACAGAATTACCCGTATCAGGCAAGGGTAACGCAGAGTGAAAGTGAAGAATTTGCGAATGTGTTTGACAGAACTTTCATCAAGTTAAGGTCTGTAGTATTAGAGTATGATTTCTCCTATTTGTTGAACCCGAAAGGGATGGTCAAGAGCTTCACTGCTAATATTTCTGCATATAACCTTGCGATGTGGAAAAAATCTAAGAACCTTTACTCTGACCCGGATTTCCAGATCAGATCAGGAAGAACCGGTGATGTTGCCAACGACATCCAGGATCCTTCAAGCAGATGGTTCGGAATAGGATTTAATCTTAAGTTTTAATTTAAAGTCGACATTATAATGAAAAATAATATATTCAAAGCAAAAGGAATCATTACCGCAGTATTCACAGCAGGTGTTCTGGCACTGACTTCATGTGAATCCAATCTAGACAAAATCAATGAAAACCCTAATGACCAGGCAAGTGTTGATCCTAAATACCTGTTAACATACGTTTCAAAATACACATTCCAGGTGGATGGAGACAATATGTATGCTTCAAGAATGATGATCGGTACTGACGGAGAAAATAAATATCAGTATATGAAATGGAATGATGCCTCTTTTGAAGTCTACACGAGAGAACTTCTTAATACGGTAAAAATGATGCAGGAGGCTGAGAAAAGAAATAACAAAAACTATGTAGCTATTGGAAAATTCCTCAGAGCTTATAACTTTTTCAATATCAGCTTAAAAGTAGGTAGTGCTCCCTATTCAGAGGCTGCTAAAGGAGAGTCCGGAATCACACAACCTAAGTATGACAGTCAGGACGCTATCATGTCCGGAATTTTATCAGAATTAAAAGAAGCGAATGATCTTATTAATACCAACGATAAAATTGAAGGTGATATTATTTTCAATGGAGATGCGTCAAAATGGAAAAAGCTGATTAATTCATTCCGTTTGAAAGTTTTAATTACTTTATCCAGAAAGACTACGGTAGGAAATTATACGATCGCCACGGAATTTGCCTCTATTGCAGGCAGCCAGCCGTTAATGACCTCCATTTCCGACAACGGAGAACTTAAATTTGCTGATGCAGCAGACAGCCGATATACAATGTTTAACAACAGTGGATACGGATCAAGTTTATATATGGCCGATTACTTCATTAACATGTTTAAAGACCGTAAGGATCCGAGGCTATTCACGTTTGCTGCTCAGACTACAGGGGCTAAAGAAGCCGGAAAAGCAATTACCGATTTCAGCGGATACAACGGAGGGAACCCAACTTCTCCTTATTCTGATAATGCGGCATTAATTACTGCAAAAAATATCTCTAAGGTAAATGATCGTTTCTACAAAGATCCTACTAATGAACCTTCTTCAGTACTAAGCTATTCGGAGCTTGAGTTTATTTTAGCAGAAGCTGCAGCCAGAGGCTGGATTTCAGGGTCTGCCAAAACGCATTATGACAATGCTGTTAAGGCAAGTTTCACTTTCTATCAGACCTATGTTAAAAATCCGGGACAATATTTTGCAGGATTTGATGTGAATCAATATTTGGCAACTCCTTTGGTGATGTATGACAATTCTGCTTCTTTACAGGGTCAGCTTGAGAAAATAATGACGCAAAAATATATGACCATGTTTCACCAGTCACAATGGACGTCATACTATGATTATTTAAGAACAGGCTATCCTAATTATCCATTGAAAGCAGGTGTTCCTGCTCCATTCAGATTCAGATATCCCCAGTCAGAATATAATTATAACAGCAATAATTTAAAAGCTGCCCTTACAGCTCAATACGGAGGAAATGACAATATTAACTCCAAACCTTGGTGGTTACAGTAAAATCTGATTATTTTTATATAAAAACAAAGAAATCGCAGGAAAATCCTATTAACTTGCGGTTTCTTTCTTATTACGATTGAACATGAACAGAAGAGAATTTTTAGAAAAATCAAGCCTTTTATTAGCCGGATTAGGAACTTCAAGTGTTCTCCATCCGTCTATTTTAAAAGCTTTAGCTATTGAGCCGGCTGCATTATCTACTTTTTATGATGCAGAGCATGTTGTGATTCTGATGCAGGAAAACCGTTCATTTGACCATGCATTTGGGACTCTTAAAGGCGTCAGAGGCTTTTTGGATAAAAGAGCATTTGTAAAGCAGGATGGTCATTCCGTTTTCTTTCAAAAGGATGATAGCGGAAAATACGCCTCTCCTGCCCGACTGGATTTAAGAAATACAAAGTCCACATGGATGAGCTCACTTCCTCATTCATGGGATAATCAGCAAAAAGCTTTAAATAAGGGGAAATTTGATCAATGGCTTCAGGCAAAAGCTTCCGGAAATAAAGATTATAAAAATATTCCCCTTACCTTAGGTTATTATAATCGCGAAGATCTTCCCTTTTATTATCAGCTGGCAGATGCCTTTACTATCTTTGATCAATATTTCTGCTCTTCACTGACAGGAACGACCCCCAACAGGCTCTTCCATTGGTCAGGAACATTAAGAGAACAACAGAATGGAAAGGTAAAGGCTAATGTTTATAATGATAATATTGATTATGATAAAGCCCGCCAGGCAAGATGGAAAAGTTTCCCTGAAATTTTAGAAGAACAGAACGTATCATGGCGTATTTATCAGAATGAAATCAGCCTTCCGAAAGGAATGTCCGGAGAGCAGGAAGCATGGTTAAGCAATTTTACAGACAACCCGATTGAGTGGTTTTCAAAATATAATGTCAAATTCTCAAAAGGATATCATCAGAATATTCCAAATATCATTGCCTATCTGAAGCAGGAAATTACCAAAAACCCTGGCCGAAAAGAAAAGCTTGAAGCGATGATTTCTGAACTGCAGGAAGATCAGGTAAAATATCATCCGGATAATTATTCAAAACTCACACAAACAGAGAAAAACCTTCACGAAAAAGCTTTTACTACCAATTCTAAAGATCCGGATTACTGGAATCTTGAAATTGGAAAAGATGAGAACGGAGAGAGACTGGTTGTTCCTCAAAGTGACGTTTTATTTCAATTCAGAAAAGATGTGGAAGAGAAAAAACTTCCATTGGTTTCCTGGTTGGTAGCACCTGAGCATTTTTCGGATCATCCGGGCTCACCATGGTATGGGGCATGGTATATTTCCGAGGTGTTGAACATTCTTACCAAAGATCCTGAAATGTGGAAAAAAACGATCTTTATCATCAATTACGATGAAAATGACGGGTATTTTGACCACGTACTTCCATTTGCACCACCCATGAACCCAAGTCAGCCGGTAGATATGAACGGAAAAGAAGGCGCTGAATATGTTGATCAATCTCAACAATATATGTCTGATCCTTCATTACAAAGTCATGAAAAAATTGAAGGAACGGTAGGACTGGGCTACAGAGTTCCTATGATCATCGCATCCCCCTGGACCAAAGGCGGCTTTGTAAATTCAGAAGTGTCTGACCATACTTCAGTATTGCAATTTCTGGAGAAATTTATCATGAAGAAATTTAATAAAGATGTTCATGTAGAAAATATCAGCGATTGGAGAAGAGCTATTTGCGGAGATTTTACATCTGCCTTCAATTCCCCAAATGTAAAGGCTCCGCAAATGGATTACCTGAATCAAAAAGATTTTGCTAAAACCATTAATGCGGCTAAAAATAAACCTGTCCCGAATCTTAAATGGTATTCAGAAAATGAGCTGAATAATCAACTTCTTGACATTCAGGAAAGAGGTACAAAGCCATCTAATCCTCTGCCTTATCATTTCCATGTTAATATGGAGAATGGTAAAATCAGAATGGCCAACTTAAAAGATAATGGTGTTCCTTTACTGGTTTATGATAAAAACAAGTTGAATACGAATACCTATCATTTTTCTTATGCCCTCTATGCAAAGCAGGAATTATCACATGATATCAATTCCGGAGCGTATGACTATGAAGTTTTTGGACCTAATGGCTTTTTCAGAAAGTTCAAAGGAAACGACAGCCCGGAATTGGAAGTTATATTGCATAATACTCCTTCAAAAAATCAGATTGAATTGATTTTTAAAAACAATAAAAATAAAAAAGCAATTACTCTGGAAGATCTTTATGAAAAGAGTAAAAAGACAGTAAAGCAAGAAAAAATATCTATCAATCTTGACAAAAATAAAGGTTGGTATGATCTGAAAATTACAACCGATGACAATATCTGGCATTTTGCGGGGAGAGTTGAGACCGGAAAAATCTCTGTTTCTGACCCTCATTGGGCATAAAAATTTTCTTTATCAATCATAGAAAAATCCTGTACATTTTGTGCAGGATTTCCTTTTTACACCGCATAAACAAGCATTATTATTTGACAATAATATTCGAATATAAAAGCGCTATATTTAACAATATAAAAAAAACAATATATTTTTTTCATAGTATTCTGAATT
Organism: uncultured Chryseobacterium sp.; assembly: GCA_963518055.1. Lineage (GTDB taxonomy): Bacteria > Bacteroidota > Bacteroidia > Flavobacteriales > Weeksellaceae > Chryseobacterium. The sequence goes on along the minus strand of CAUQIC010000001.1, from coordinate 10,500 downwards.
TTATTATATTCACTTAACTAATTCTCAGCATCATGAAAAAATTAAATTTAACGATTGCATTGTCATTATTTGCAGTTGCTGTATCCGGGAATCTAAGCGCACAAGATACCAATACAGACAACCACACGATCACAATTTCTATTCCGGAAGTTGCTCTGGTAGACATTGAGCCTTCTGCTACAAAGAATATCACTTTAGGGTTTACCGCCCCTACTGAAGCTGGAAATCCTCTTATAGCGAGTGCTGCCAATACTACCCTTTGGCTGAATTATTCTTCCATCAAATCCGTTGCCGATCCAACCCGTAATGTTACTGTAAAAGTGAATGCTCTCATTCCGGGGGTAGATATTCATGTAACTGCGGCGGCTGCTACAGGTTCAGGAGCAGGTACTCTAGGAACATCTGCAGGGCTTTTAACATTAAGTGCAGCTGATCAGACCATCATTTCAGGAATTGGAAGTGCTTACACCGGGAACGGAGCAAATAACGGGCATAATCTTACCTATGCGCTTGCAGCGGGAAGTGGTCCCGGCGGTGTAGCGGCTTATGCTGACTTACAGGCAACAGCAACGACAGTAGCTACTGTTACCTACACAATATCAGATAACTAACTAGAAGAAATTCCCCTTTAAAAACCAAACGAGAAGAAATTGTATATCAGTTTCTTCCGGGTTTTTATTACCCTAATTTAATTAAACTTTACATGATTATGATAAAGCGTGTCCTTATTTTGATCTCCCTGATTTTGCAGTTTTGTTTTTTACATGCCGGTATCGTGGTGCTCAATGGTCTTACGCATTCCTATAAAGTAGAAAACGGAAAAGTTTATAAAGGAAAAATTGCCATTGAAAATACTAGTGCTGATCCACAAAGCGTAAAAATATTCTTACAGGATTTCACTTACAATGCTAACGGAACTACAAATTATACAGCTCTTCATACCAATAGCAGAACCAACGGGGACTGGATTAAACTCAATACTAATCTTGTAACCCTGAAAGGGAAAGAAAAGACAGAAATACTGTATGAAATCACAATACCTGACACATCTATAGATGCCGGCAGCTACTGGAGTGTAATCATGGTAGAGCCTGTGGAAGATATTAAACCCAGCAATGATAAACCCGGAGTAAAAATCACTTCTGTCATTCGCTATGCCATTCAGGTAATTACTGATTATAATACTGAAAAGGCCAAACCTGACCTCAAGTTTGAAGGAGTAAAAGTAGAAAAGCAGGAACAGAAACAAGTGGTAAAAATTGCTATCGCCAATCAAGGTAATCTGTACTGTAGGCCTACAGCCTCCATTGAAATTTACACTCGTAAAACAGGTGAAAAAATTGGAAATTTTTCCGGTATGGCCATGGGCCTGTTGCCTCAGACATCCAAAACATTTGATATTGATATCAGCAAAATACCACCCGGCCAATACAAAGCTGTAATCATAACCACTGATGAAGATGAAAATGCGTTTGCACTGAATGTGGAATTAGAAATAAAAAATGATTAAAACCTGGACTATATATATAATCCTCCTCCTATCTCCGGTATTTATTTTTTCCCAGCATATAGCCGGCAAAAAAGATAGTTTAATGCCGGGAACGTCTACTTCTATTTCCTTTGCACTGGAAAACAATTCGGATGAAAATAAGACATATGACATTTCAGTAACGACTTCAAACCCGAATATCATTCCGATTCTGGCAAAAGGAGAATTTAAGATAGATGCTCATCAAGCATCGGCTTATCCTGTTCCTTTTCGCATTGCGGCAGAAGCCACTCAAGGGACCTATGTTGTCACATTGAAAGGAACAGACAAAAATACCGGAATATCATTCATCAAAACATCACAGATAAACATTCTGGGAAACAGAAGGATTTCTCTTACTGTTCTGAATTCCCCAGAGTTTATTAGAGCAGGAGAAATTATCCGCCCTTCTTTTCTTTTAAAAAATAATGGAAATATCACCGAAAACTTAATACTTGAAAGTAAAAATGCTATCGTTGACCATGACGCATCTATCACTTTAGGCCCAAATGAATCCCAAATTATAACAGTCCACAAGGTCACAAATGCTGAGCTCGGACAAAATGAATTTCAAAACCTAAATCTTTCGGTATACTCTGCGGGTCATCCTAAAGAAAATCAAAATGTATACGTAAGCACCCAGGTTATATCAGTAAAACCGCAAAACACAGATATTTATCACAGGCTTCCTATTGCTGCTTCTTTATCATTTGTCGGAATGCAAAATATGGGAGTCTATCATGATGGTTTTCAAGGAGAAATCTATGGTAAAGGAAGCCTCGATAAAGAGAACAAAAATCTTATTGAGTTTCATGCAGTAACCCATAATCCTGTAGAGTTTAATACCTTTACTCAATATGAAGAATATTTCGTGAATTACAAGCGGGATCATTTTTTTGTTCATTTGGGAGACAAAACCTATTCATCTTCCTATCTGACTGAGTTTGCAAGATATGGCCGTGGGGCAGAGATCCGATATGAATTTAATAAAATAAGTCTGGGTGGATTTTATAACCGTCCCCGTTTTTTCAGGGATATTAAAGATGAGTTTAATTTTTATTCAGCTTTTAAAATCCGCAAGGAGTCGGAAATTTCCGTAGGATATCTTTACAAAATGCCTAGAAAGGAAGAATCCGGCTTTGGAAATTTAAGATTAGATTCTGAAGCACATCTTCCTTATGCTAAAGGAAAGTTTAAAATATCAAGAAATATTAACCTTTCCGGAGAATTTTCCTACAGTACAACAGAAAAAAAAGAAGGAACAGCTTATATGGCGCAAGCTGAGGTCAATTTTACAAGGCTCAGCGGGAATATCATGTACATGAAAGCAAGCCCCCAATTTGCAGGATATTTTACCAACACCAGTACGTTCAGTGGAAATATCCAGTATAGAATAACTGAAAAGATCAGTGTTTTTGCCAATTATATGCAGGATGCACAGAATTTTCAGAGAGATACTTTATTTCTGGCGGCTCCTTACAGAAAGTATTTTCAATACGGCGTTCAGTACAAGTATTTATCCAACGGATTTATTATGCTTAATAATGGATATCAGAAGTATCAGGATCGTTTGGAGCCTAAACAATTTGATTACTATGAGCGTTTTTTCAGAGTCAGTATAAATCAACAAATCGGAATATTTCAGATCAATCTTGAAGGGCAGTTTGGAAAGACAGATAATTATCTTACAGGATTTAACGGAAATTCAAGTTTATATTCAGCGAATGTATCATTTGAAAAATTCAGGACAACATTTAACATTTTTGGAAGCTATGGAAGCACTTCAAGATATCAATTGCTGAATCAAAAACAATTGTATTACGGTGCAAGGATTTTCAGCCGTTTTTCTGACAAAACAAGTATGAGCCTTTTCTATCAGAATAATTATATCCCTGAAGATTATTTTAAAGACAGAAATCTATTTGAACTTCTGTTTCATCAGCAATTATTTCCGGGAAATGAGCTTGACCTTTCAGGAAGATATTCTTTGCAACGAGGTCAAATAGGAGATAAAGATTTTATATTTTCATTACGCTATACATGGCGTCCCAATATTCCTGTACAGAAAACAGCGGAATATATCTCATTATCCGGCAATGTCAGTAATCTCGGGATTAAAAGAACAGAGGGCATAAGGCTAATGCTTGGAAGTTATTTATCTGTTACAGACAAAGATGGAAACTATATGTTTAAAAATGTAATTCCCGGAAATTATTTCCTAGAAATAGACCGGTCTACTACTGAAATCAATGACATTCCAACGGTCGCTTTTCCCGCGGCCTTACCTCTTATAAATAAAGAAAACACCTTTAATTTCGGATTAACACCTGCTGCTAACGTACAGGGATATATTCAATTTGTCAGGACAGAAGATAAAAGTACTACGGACGTAGAACCATCACAAGAGGCAAAGGGGAGAAAGAAAAAAGAAAGCATTATTGTGGAAGCAATAAGCAACGATCAGACTTATCGTAAAATTTGTTTTATAGGGGAAGACTTTGATTTTACTTATCTCAGACCCGGAGACTGGACGGTAAAGCTTTACCGAAATGGACTTGATAAACGCTATAAAATCTCTACAGATAAGTTTCAATTTACTTTAAAACCTTCAGAAACAAAAAAATTAACCATTCACATTGTCAAACAACAGATAGAAATCAAATATCAACAGGAGTCCTTAAAAGTAGGATATAATGAAATAAAAAATAAGAAATGATGCTGACACGATCCATACTATTAGCAACCTTCATTTTGTCTGGTGTATTATATTCACAGACGAATGTAAATGTAACTTTACCCGTTGTCACTTTAATGGATATAGAGCCGGCAGGAAATATAACCTTAAACTTTACAGCCCCTACAGAAGCAGGAAATGCTCTCGTCAATCCTACTCCCAACACTTCTAAATGGGTTAATTATACTTCTGCAATTGCATCCGGAGGGCTCTCCAGAAGAATAACGGCAGCAGTTAACCAGGTTATTCCCGGAGTAAATATCAGAATACAGGCAGCTGCTGCTTCGGGAGCAGGGGGAGGAACGTTAGGAACTACAGCGGGACAAATCACTCTTACGACCACAGCTACTACTATCATAAGCGGTATTGGAGGTGCATATACAGGAAACGGCACAAATAATGGCCATCTTCTTACCATCTCCCTGGTCCCCGGTACATATGCCAATTTATCAGCTCAAACCAACACTACACTTACTATCGTCTATACCATCACAGAATAAATATACATCATGAAAACGAACAGCCGCTTTCTCACAAAAACTTTCTTAAAAGGATACCTGTATATTATTCTTGTAGTATTCAGCAACTGTTTGTCTGCTCAGACCGTAAGTCTTTCCGGAAACTGGACAGCTACTGTGCCCGCTATTACTGAAGCAGGAAACAATTATACAGGTACTTATGATAATATTAGTCCAAGTAGCCCCATAACCATGTCAGGTACATTGCCAGGATCTTTTTTAAATCTTCTTTCTAGCGCAGGAGCAAAAATTACTATGCACCACGTTCCTACGCTCTGGAATAATTCCTTAGTCCTTTCTGCAAAAAGAACAGGTGGGACTACTACCATCAACGGTGTTTGTATTGCCTGTACAGCGACTATCAATGGAGGAACTACCTATACAGTCATACCACAAGGAACAGATGTTACATTTATTACGATAACATTTAGTGGGCTTTTAGGTCTGGGCAATAGCGTTAATTTTTCAAATATTAATCTGCAATTGCAACTATCCGGGGTTTCAGTCACGATCCCTGCTGCGGCCTATAGCACAAGAGTTGTTTTCACAGTAGCTTCCAATTGATTGAAGTCGTTTCTAAGGAAGAATCTTTACAATGAAATCTTAACGATATCGTAGATCTTATAAATAATAAAATCCTTTTCAAAATTTGAAAAGGATTTATTATACTTAGTTTTTGCTATTAATGTTTTGCCCACCAAAGAGGAGTTAATACTACATCTTGTCCTCCTAACAGTTGAACTGCTTTATCATATCCCGCCTGATCTGTATTTCTGAATGTACTCGGGTATCTCAACCTTTGTGGAAAGTTCTGAATAGAATTGGTCATATAGTTCCCAGAATTTAAATTGGGTAAATTAACCAAAGGTGCTTCTATTGCCGGATTTTCAAAGAACGGCAATCCCAATCTTCTCTGATCATTCCATGCTTCTAGTGGAAGCCACGGTGTATTAGCCAGATATTTCTGAGTAATAATCTTTGTTAGTTTATCATTTTTAACAGAGCCATTCTTGTAAATAGTATTCACCGGATATTTGATATCAACCGACACCATATTCCCAGTAGAAGGATCTTTATATTTCATGGTATGGCTTGCTCCCGGTTCTGCAATATGGCTGTAAGCAACGGAAGTTCCGTCTCTGTTGTAATCCGTTGAAACAACATATTGACCATAGAATTGTGAAACCCCGTTATAGGCAAAGCTATCCTGAATTCCTTTATTATAGGCTGCTTCATCACTCATTGGAATTGCCCAGCCTTTTAAAGCCGCTTCAGCCATAAGGAAGTAGGTTTCCCAACTGGCAAAAAATATTCTTGAGTTCTTTCCTTCTCTGTATTGTTTACCCAAAGCAGGCATACATCCAACTACATTCCGCAATGCATTCCTTTGCCCTTTTACGCCCCAATTTCCGATGGTAAAAGCATTCCAGGTATTTACGGCATTAACTGTTATTTTAGAATTATCTGCAAAAGTCAGATCGCCGTAATTTGTTGTTGCCTGATTGGTATAGGTGGGATATAATGAGTAAATCGGACTGGTAAGATCTCCGGGAATATAGAATGTTTTGTAAGCCCTTGGGTCGATTTTGTTTGGAAGCCCATCCAGCCAATATCCTGCAGTGGGGTCATTGGTCATTGTTGTGAATTGCTGATCATATTTTATACCTACATAATCAGAAGTTTTCACTGCTGCATGCTGGGCTGCCGGTAATTGATCCGTAGAATTGATTCCTCCCAGACCAATATACATATTATTCAAAGTGGCTGATAAAATCTGGGAATTCCATTCTCTGGACATGACTCCCGATAACGGGTTCCATCCCGTATCTTCTTTCACTTTAAAATTATCGTCACTTGTACTGATTACCATATTAGAATTGGCTGCAGCTTCAAATTCGGCTTTTGCTTTTGCAGGGTCTACTTCAGCAATTCTCATAGCAATTCTCATTCTCATGGAATTTGCGTATTTCACCCATTTCCCCCAGTTAAATGCATATGCCATATCATATGCATTAGGATTATCTGGCGTAGCTTGATTGGTATTCATCTTGGCTACAGCATCCTTCAATTCATCCAAAACGAAATAGTAAACTTCTTTTTCTGAATTAAAGCTGGGATTGGTTCCCTTAAATGCCTGAATAGGCTGTGGTCCGAAGTTATCAGAAAATTCGCTCATCAGATAGGCTCTCCAGATTCTGGAAACCTGAATAAGATTATCATAATAAGGTTTTCCTTGCCCTATTGCTTTTTTTTCATTGGCAATTTCAATCGCTGCATTTGCATTATTAAGCCATTCTGAAATTCCTTTCCAATATTCAACGGTCCAGGAATCATCATAAGAGCCACCAGCAATGCCGGTCGACAGATGTTGTCTTCCTGCAGTCTTCCAGTACAAAACAAAAACACGTTCTGCAATATTAGGATCCTGTTGGGCTCCCAGGATTGAATTATTAAGAAAATATTCCGGTTCAGCCTTGTTAATATCTACTGAAAACGGGTCGTTATTAATGTCTTCAAAATCATTACACGATGTACAAAATGCAGTCAGTGCAATGAGAGATAAAATATATTTTTTCATGATTTTATTATTGATGTTAAAAGCCTAGTGTAATAGAAAATAAATAAGATCTCGTTGTAGGAAAAGAAAGGTTTTCAAATCCAACCGCATTAGAATTGATTGCAAATACCGACTCCGGATCAATACCTTTCGCCTTACTATATAACATCCACACATTATTAGCGGTAAAAGAAACTTTAGCACTCTGAAGGGCAAATTTTTGAAATAACCTTTTAGGGAAGCTGTAGGACAGCTGAATATTTCTTAATCTGATATTGGTAGCGTCATAAATATTCTGTTCTGTGATTCCAAGATTACCTACTGTTACTGCAGCCCAATAATCCTGTTGGGTTATTTCCTTTGTATTGGAAGCATATCCACCACCATTTTGTTGTACTACTGCATCAAGTACAAAATTATCACGTCTTCCTCCCGGAGCTGTATCTGCCGCAAGTCCTACTTTTTGCAAAGCCGATTGGGTACTTGAATAAAACTTCCCGCCTATACGCCCATCAATCTGGAAAGAAAGGCCGATATTCTTATAACTGAAACTATTTGTAAGTCCAAATAGGACTCTTGGGGTCTGATCTCCCAAATAATACTGATCAGGTGTCGCCTGGGGCAACCCGTTCTCTCCCACAATAAGTTTTCCAAAATTAGGACTGTTGGGATCTTCCACTCTTAAAAATTTTGTCCCGTAAATAGCACCGTAAGGCTTACCTACTTCTGCAAAAAAAGTAACATTGTCATAACCACCTAAAGGATATTTAGAAATAGAACCATTAAGTTCTTTTACTTCACTTTTCAGTTTTGAAAAATTGGCACTTACATTCCAATTAAAATTCTCCTTTTTAAAAATGTCAGTGTTTACAACAACTTCTATTCCACTATTATTAATTTTTCCGGCATTAATTTTTTTCGATTCATATCCGGAAAGTGGATTCATCGGTAAATTAATCAGTTGTTTTGTTGCATTATTATTGAAATAGCTGACATCCACAGAAAACCTGTTGAATAACTTTAAATCCGCTCCTATTTCAAAAGTATTTAATTTTTCAGCCTGTAAATAGGGATCGTATAGAGTTTTTCCTCTTCCTAAAATAGCATGTCCGGTAGGATCTGCAGCCAGTTTATATGTATTATACAATTCGTAGGGGTCTAAGGAGTTTCCTGTTACTGCATAAGCGGCACGAATCTTTGCAAAAGTTAATACTTTGGAAGTCGTTCCATTCAGCTTATTCAACATTTCAGTTAAAACCAAAGAGGTACTTACAGAAGGATAAGAATAAGACCTGTTCTCTATATGTAATGTTGAAGACCAGTCATTCCTCATTGTGGCATTGATAAACCAGTACCCATCATAATTAATTTCCACTGCAGCAAAAACGGAATTGATCTTCTTCCAAAAATCAATTTCATTATTGGCAATAGCAGCAAGATCACTTGTATTATTTACACTAAATACATTTGGAACAATCAGATTCTGGGTACTAAAATATAGCGCTTTGGTCCTCGTTTCCATCATTTGTCCATATACAGAGACTGAGCCACCCCATTTTCCAAATAAATTATCCTGTTTCGCTGTTAAGCTTGCGATGTAATTATTTTCATAAAACTTTTCTTCGCTGGTAGCATAAGCATTTCTACGAGAAGACCCTGTCCAAACTTTTGCATCGGCATTCAAAGCATAAAAATCAGTACCTAATCTTACATCTGCACTTAGCCAATCATTGAATTGATATTTAAGATACCCATTTAATAAAATACGATCTTTCTTATCAGCATTAAGACTATTATAAGCAGACCAATAAGGGTTGATCCCATTCGGACTAATCCAATTCGATTTTACATTATTCTGAGTCTGCCCCTCTCGATAATCGCGAATATCAACATTCTGTGGCATAAGGAGAATATTAGAATAATAATTCCCATCTCCTCTTCCTCCTGAAGGCCTGTTCTTTGCTTTACTGCTAATATATTGGACCTTTACTTCTGAGGTCCATCTTTTTTGAGCACCAAAAGTTGAATTCATTTTAGCCATAAAGTTGAATCTCTCAAATTTTGAGTTAGGAATCTGACTGTTATCATTAAGATAAGTAGCAGAAGTATATAAACTTGTTCCTTCTCCTAAATTCTCCTGAAAATTCAAAGTATGTTGAGTGTTAATCCCTGTTCTGAAAAAATTACTCAGATTATCATAACGTTTTGAGCCCTCTAATGCAGGGCCCCATGAACTGGTATTATCACTATTAGCAGGATTAGCAATACCATTGAGGCCCAAACCAAAACTTTTTTGCATATCGGGCTTCATAAAAAGAGTTTCAAAACCCAAATTGGTAGAATAAGTAATGCCTATCCCCCCTCTTTTCTTACCTGTCTTAGTAGTAATCAAAATAACGCCATTTCCTCCTCTGGAACCGTACAATGCAGAAGCAGCACCGCCTTTAAGAACCGAAATACTTTCAATATCTTCTGCATTGATATCATTAAGCCCATTTCCCATGTCTAAGTCAGGATTCCAAAAGTCATTATTAAAATAACCATTATTCTGTTTCGCCTTTACTCCCATGCCATTACTCAACGGAACCCCGTCTACAACAATAAGAGGTTGATTATCTCCTTTAAGAGAGTTAAAACCTCTTAAATTGATCCTTGACGAGGATGCCGGACCAAAGCCCCCTTTGATCACCTGCATTCCAGCAACTTTCCCAACTAAAGCATTTGTTACGTTTGTTTCTTTTGCATCAACAAGCGCTTGACCTTTTACATCCTGAAAAGAATATCCCAAGGTCTTTTTTTCTTTTTTAACTCCGTAAGCCGTTACAACAACTTCATCAATTTTTGCTGCCTTTGTAGAATCTGTATTTTGTCCATACAATCCATTGACACCAAAAAATAAAGATGGGAGAAGTCCAATCTTAACTATTAATTTATTCATATTTATACACGATGGTTTAAGACAAATATAATATTTTAACAGTATTTAATAATATACTAGTAAAAAATAATTAGAAACAATAGAAATACGATTGACACCATGATAGTTAACATATCAAAGTGAAATAAAATTAATTCGATCTTTAAAAAATTGAAAACTTTAACCTGCAGAAAATAGGAGCTAGGAGTAAAATAATTGAAAATTGAAAGTGGAGAATTGAAAATG